>CAYWWY010000032.1:0-1557 GCA_964462525.1 uncultured Thermotogaceae bacterium | reverse complement strand
GCTTAACCAGGCGGAGGAAGTGAAAAAGAAATTCGGCCACGCGATTCGCGATGAAGTGACAGAAGAAGATTTATTCAGCGTGCGCTCCTTCGGACAGGACAGCCCGATCCAGATGAGCCGCCGAGACCTGGCGTACATCATCGAAGCGCGCGTTGAGGAAATCTTCCGCTTTGTGCTGCAGGAGATCAAACGCTCCGGCTACGACGGCCTTCTGCCGGCCGGCGTGGTGCTGACCGGCGGCAGCGCGCTGCTGCCCGGCATCAAGAAGCTCGGTGCGGAAGTATTGGGGCTGCCTGTGCGTGTGGCGCAGCCCGAGAACCTGGTCGGTCTGGTTGACCAGTTATATTCACCGGCATATTCCACCAGCGTCGGCCTGCTCGAATGGGCGCTGCTGATGGACGCTGCCATCCAACCCGGCAAGGCCAAGACACCTCCGGTGCCCACTGACCTGTGGGAAAAAGTGAAGGATTTTGCCAAACGGCTGCTGCCGTAGCGTAGCACCCCCTTGGGGGTAGCGTAGCGTTCCCTATAAGGGATTGGCGTCCGCTAAATTCATTGGAATAGTTATTGCACCAGAAAGAGAGGAGAAAAAATGGATATCAACCAAGTTTCACAGAACGAATCGTTCGCCCGCATCAAGGTGGTTGGCGTCGGCGGCGCAGGCTGCAACGCTGTCAACCGCATGATCGCGGAAGGCATCCAGGGCATCGAGTTCATCTCGGTCAACACGGACGGGCAAGCCCTGCTGCAATCCAACGCGCAGACCCGTGTGCGCATCGGCGACAAGAGCACCCGTGGACTGGGCGCTGGTGGCCAGCCCGAGATGGGTAAGAAAGCCGCGGAAGAATCGGCGGAAGAGCTTTATGCTGTCCTTAAAGGCAGCGACATGGTGTTCGTTACCGCCGGCATGGGCGGCGGCACAGGCACCGGCGCGGCTCCGATCATCTCGCAGATCGGGCGCGAGCTGAACGCGCTGACCATCGGCGTGGTGACGCGCCCCTTCACATTTGAGGGCGCCAAGCGCAGCCAGTCTGCCGAATCAGGCATTCAGAATCTTAAGAAGGTTTCCGACACACTGATCGTGATCCCTAACGACCGGCTGCTGCAGATCGTGGACAAGCGCTCTTCCCTGCAGGATGCATTCAAGGTGGCGGACGATGTGCTGCGCCAGGGCATCCAGGGCATCTCTGAGCTGATCACCGTGCCCGGCCTGATCAACCTCGACTTCGCCGATGTACGCACGATCATGTCCGAAGGCGGCGCCGCTTTAATGGCAGTCGGCCGTGCGTCCGGCGAAGAACGCGCCCGCAAGGCCGCCGAGCAGGCGATCGCCAGTGAACTTCTGGATATCACCATCGACGGCGCGCACGGTATCTTGTTCAACGTGACCGGCGGCGACAGCCTGACCCTCTTTGAGGTCAACCAGGCCGCAGCCATCATCAAGGAAACCGCACATCCGGATGTCAACCTGATCTTCGGCGCGGTAATTGACCCGTCTCTGGGCGATGAAATCCATCTCACAGTGATCGCGACTGGATTTGACTCCTCCAGTATGCG
>CAYWWY010000031.1:0-1644 GCA_964462525.1 uncultured Thermotogaceae bacterium | reverse complement strand
GTCGATCCCGCCTATATGCTCACCAAACCTCTGAAGCCGATGAAGCGGTGTTGGAAGAAGAAGCGCCAACTGTAGGCGCGGGAAACCGGGTAGCGACTGAAGCCACTCCGTATCTGCATAAGATGAATTCATGGCAGCCTCCTTCTGGAAAAACCTTCTCAAGATCGTAAAAGAACCGATTTTGAAGCGATATTAAACGAAGGATGCATGACCGGTCAAACGGATCGACAGATCCGGGAAGATGGGCAATTCATGCTTTTGTTCCAGTTCAGCCTGACGATCTTCCTGGCAGGGTGTTTATTGACTCCAACTTCTAATGTCTCCTCGCTTATTTCTATAACAACTTCGCTAAGGTCAGTATCACTCCTTCAGCACCAAATGAAATTAAGAATATGATGCATTCAGGTCGTTTATCACTGATATTTCCCTTTTTCCAGCAGTTTTGTGAATTATTCAGGTCTGGATCCCATGGATCCACCCCGTTCCTTTTTGCCTACACGTCCCCTTTGGTTGCCCTTTTCTGCATCCTGCCGGCAGGCAACCAGTCTTCGTTCGTTTTGTTGCGGAGATCTTCTCATCCCCCGTGCCCGGTGTGAAAAAAGACCTTGATTTTCAGGTCAGATCAACCCCATCCTTCGGCTGGCTTGCATCTCATCCCATTTGGTTTTTGCAAATTCTTCAGCGAATCTGTGCACGCTTCTGGCATCGGTTGGTTCTTCACTTGTAAGTTCAAAAGGAGATCTTTCTGTCTCTGTCCTGAAGTCGATCTCGTGCCATGGGTGGTCGTCAATACTGACGCTCTCAAATTTTTCTTGGAGGGATTGGAGACCAACGACCTCGGGAATGAAGAAGTCTCCCTCATGAAGGTTGCCAATTACACACTCGGAGTCCTTGGGGGTAGGCTCTCCTCTAAATACCACGTATCCGAACTGCTTATAGTTCGAGGCATCCCTGTACAGATATTTGAATTTGCTGTTTGTGCCACTCATTTGGCCAGTACCTCCAATACTGTCAAAAAACTGTCCGCGTTCTTTCTGAATCCTCTCAACAATAGGCAGATCCGCCGGGGCCATATCAAGATTTATCAATTGTGATGGATCTACCCAAATCAACTTCTGATGCTCATTGTTATTGGGCTCTCCGGAAACAGTCTCACACGCAAAAGCCATTAGTTCAATGGATATGTAATCGTAATCATAGAACGAAGAACATAGGTACTCCCCCACTTTGATTTCTAATCCCAGTTCTTCTTTTATCTCTCTCTGGAGACAGGCTTCGGGGGTTTCATTACCCTCAACTTTGCCGCCAGGAAATTCCCATTTGTTGGCGAGTTTATCCTTGGGTCCCCTTTGTGCCACAAGGACTTTCCCGTCTTTGAAGATCGCTGCGGCGGTAACTTGCTTACGTTCTCGCATTAGTTCTCCTTTTTTGATTGTGGCTAGATTTGATCAAACCCGATACTTTCCAAATAATCATAGATTGGATTGTAAAATTCAGGAATTCTTGTGAGGTCTTCTGGATCACCCGGAGGTACTACTATTACCATTCCTTGTCTAGCTCTCGTTAGCAGTACTCTGTAGGCATTTTTTAGATAGGTTTTGCGTTCTTCTTTGTTGATACTTGTCCACTTGCTACCCCGGAAGG
>CAYWWY010000030.1:0-2030 GCA_964462525.1 uncultured Thermotogaceae bacterium | reverse complement strand
TTAACGGCGATCTGGCCGGGCGCCACGCTGCTGTCGGCCAGGACCGACACGCCGCCCGTCTCCTGGATGACGTTCTGGGTCATGCTGCCGCCAAAGCGAGAACCCCACCAGGAATTGTAGCCCGACCACCAACCAGACTGCTGCTCCTCGATGAGGAGCGGCTGTCCCGCCTGCTGGCCCAGCTCGCCGGCCATGGCCTCGGCCTTTTCCCTGGCTGCCTCGATGGCCAGGGCGCGGGCCTCGTCGCGGTGCTGGCGCAGCTCGGTGGTGCGGAACTCGATGCCGTGGATGTAATTGGCGCCGGCGTCCAGCGCCCCCGCCAGGAGATCCTCGAACCGAGTCAGGTCGCGCAGCGTGACGACAATGTTCTTGTGCACGAAATAGCCAATGAAATCGCGATCCTCGTAGTAGCCATTCCGGTAGCGCGGCTCAATGCTGACGTAATCGGTCTGCACGTGCTGGCCGGCGATCCCCAGCTCTTCCGCCAGGGCCAGGACCCTCTTCACGATCTCGTCGTTCTCGTTGCGGGCGATCTGCATGTTCTTGTTCCAGGTCTCGATGCCCACGGTGACGATCACCTCGTCGGGCACGACGCGCACATCAGCCTCGCCACTGACAGTGATGCGCCGCGTCTCGGACGCCGTCCCTGCCGCCCCCTGGGCGGCGGCCGGGACCGCCGGATGGGCCTGGGTCCAGGCCGAAAACCCCAGGGCCAGGAGCAGAGCCACGCTGACGATGGTCATGGCTTTGTCTTTCACGTTTGTCCTCCCTCATGCTGTATGGATTTCGTACTGCTGTGGCCCCAGTCTAGCGGGTCAATGCGGCAGCTTTGTGACAGAGGGATGATAATCCCGGGGCGAAGCGCGAGCGGGAGGGGGACAAACAGGCCGGCGCAAGGGGGACAGGCCCGGCGGGCGTGGGGGGATCAGGCTGCCGGAAGGGTAAAGGACGCCACCGTGCCGCGGCCCTCCTGGCTCTCCAGCCACAGCCGGCCGCCGTGGGCTTCCACCAGGGCGCGGGCGATGGCCAGGCCCAGGCCGGTGCCACCCTCCCCGCGGGAGCGGGCGCGGTCGGCGCGGTAAAAGCGCTCGCCGATGCGGGACAGGTCGGCGGCGGGAATGCCGATCCCCTCGTCGCGAACCTGGACGCGGATGTGGCCGGCGGAATCGGCCCGCCCGACGAGGACGTCGATCCGCCCCGGGGCCCGGGAATACTTGTAGGCATTGTCCAGGAGGTTGACCAGCACCTGCTCGATACGATCGGCGTCGGCCAGGGCCGGCGGCAAGCCCGGCTCGGCCTCCACGGCCAGGACCAGTCCGCGAGCGGCGGCCCGGGGCTCCAGCCGCGCCGCGATGGTCCGCACCAGATGGGCCACGTCCAGGTGCCGGCGGCGCAGGTCCAGGGCGTCGGAATCGGCGCGAGAGAGGATCAACAGGTCGTTGACCAGGCGGACGAGGCGGTCGGTCTCGTTCTCGACCGTCTCCAGAAAGGAATCGCGCACCGCCGGGTCGTCCACGGCGCCGTCGCGCAAGGTCTCGACGGTGCCCTTGACGGCGGTGAGGGGCGTGCGCAGCTCGTGGGAGACGTTGGCCACAAAGTCGGTCTGCATCTGGCGCGCGGCGCGCAGTTGGGCGGTCATGTCGTTGAACGCCCGGCTGAGGCGGCCCAGCTCGTCGCGCGAGCTCACCGGCACCTGCTGCTCCAGGTCGCCCCGGGCCACGGCGCCGGCCGCGGCCGTCAGGCGGCGCAGGGGGCCGGCGATGGCCCCCGAAAGAAGCAGACCCACGACGGCGGACAGGGCGAGGGCCACGGCCGTGGAAGCCAGCCAGAGCTGGCGCAGGTCGCGCACGACGGCCACCGCGTCGCGCAGGGGCTGGCTTAGATACACGGCGCCCACCAGCCGGCCCTGTGCCAGGACGGGCTGCGCGACGTACATGGCCGGATCGGGGCCGGTCTGCTCGACGTGGCTGGCGAACCGGCCGGCCAGGGCCTCGGCCCGGGCGTACTCGCCCTGCGCCAGGGCCAGCTTG
>CAYWWY010000029.1:0-2098 GCA_964462525.1 uncultured Thermotogaceae bacterium | reverse complement strand
TGGGTGGTGTGCACACGGATGGCGACCTGCGCGCCCTCCGACAGGATGATGGGTTGGTCAGGCGATAGATGCGGCGCAACCGGCACGATGATGATACTGCGCAGGTCAGGCGGCATGATGGCGCCGCCGGCAGCCAGGGCATAGGCGGTTGAGCCGGTGGGGGTAGCTGCAATCAATCCATCAGCCACATAACTGGCCATGTGGTAGCCGTCCACCGCAGCTTCCAACCTGATGGGGCGCACATGCTGCCCGCGGCAGACCACCACTTCATTGACGACCAGCCAGCTTCCGCGGCTCTGCCCGGCGCGCACATGCTCGGCCTGCATGAGCATGCGTTTTTCAAGGCGGTAGTCGCCTGAAAGCAGCCGCGGCAGGTAATGCTGCCAATCATCGACCTGCATTTCCATCAGAAAGCCGAACGTGCCCAGGTTAACACCCACAAAGGGAATGCCGGCGGATGCACACAGGTGGCTGGCGCGCAGGATGGTGCCATCCCCGCCCAAAACGATCAGCGCCTGGAAGGCTTTCTCCTGGATGCGCTCGCGCAGCGTGCGCTCGTGCACGGCGCAGGCAACAGCCGTGACAGCCCCCTGCTGAGCGAGAAATTCAGCAATCACAGCGCTCAGGTTGACAGCCTCCTCAATCTGGGCGTTATAGGCAATGGCAAATTTCCGAATCGGCTCCATTTATCACCTTCATTATATCTTTACCTTCATATAGGATCCCTGCTGATACTCGCTTTAGCCCTTTTAAGGCTGTTCCTTAAAGTATTCATAGAAGACTTCCTTGAACGCAGCCAGAACGTCTGTGTACCTAAAATACTACAGGATCTATTACAGCTTGGCGCATTTCTGGTAGTAGCTATAATTATATTAAAAGAATACTTCAAACTTGATACATCTATTCTGGTAACATCCAGCGTCATATCTATTGTCATCGGCCTAGCCCTGCAAGATACACTGGGTAATTTCTTTGCTGGACTGGCAATACAAATGCAACGACCCTTTGAAGAGGGTGACTGGGTATCTTTTAACAATAGAGTAGGCCAGATAAGGAGCATTGACTGGCGTGCTACACGTATCGAAACAGCCGATGCAGATTATTTAATCGTTCCTAATAGTGAAATTGCCAAGGCTTCTTTCATTAACTACTCTGCACCAACTCGAAAACATCGTATTGTTATACCCATGGGGGTTAGTTATCAAGCCCCACCTAACTTTGTAAAACAGGTCATTATGGATATAATAGAAAATGAACCACTGGTTTTAAAAAAACCAGAACCCACTATCATTCTGGTAAACTATAATGACTTTTCAATTGACTATGAAATACGTATCTATATCGATAATTTCGATATGTATAAGCTTATTATCGATAGTATCTATACAAAAATATGGTACCAGTTTAAACGCTACGATATCTCTATACCATTCCCCATCCGTGACGTGTATTTACACGAAGTAAAACAAAAAGACCACAAAGAAATCGAAACTGAAGAAATTCAAGCAGCAATAAAACTGCTTAAAAACGTCGATTTCCTAAAACCTCTTTCTGAAAATGAACTTGAAACACTGGCTAAAGGAGCAAAAGTTTTATACTATACAACTGGTGAGCGCATTATAAAACAGGGTACTCCCGGAAATACCTTCTATATAGTTAGAAAAGGTGAAGTAAATATCGTAAAAAATGGAGAAACAATCAAAACTCTCAGCGCCACCAATTTCTTTGGTGAACTCTCTCTTCTAGTCGGCTCGGATAGAACCGCATCAGTTATTGCTCAAAACGACTGCCAGCTCATTAGTATTAGTGCCAATAATTTCAAAGAAATAATAATGAAAAATCCTACCATAACTGAAGAAATAAGCACTATTATCACCAGCAGACAACTAGAGCTCGACGCAACTGAAAGAGATGCAGAAGAAGAACTCGTTGCTGTAGGAGGACAGGAAAAATCATTCAGATTCTTAAGAAAAATGAAAAAATTCTTTGGACTTTAAAACCAGGAGATTAAAATATGAAAAAAACAAATACATATGTATTACTAGCGTCCATTGCTATATGCCTGATGTGCCTGATCAAACCTGATACCTTCGCACAA
>CAYWWY010000028.1:0-3877 GCA_964462525.1 uncultured Thermotogaceae bacterium | reverse complement strand
GGTTTTTTCAAGGCTTCTTTGATCAGAAACTCTCGGTATTTACCCATGGTATTGCTCGCTTTTCCCATCGCCTTGCGGATTTCTTGCTGAATGTTCGGGACAAAGTGTTCGATCTCTTTCTGATAGATCCTTCGAAATACCAGTTCATAGGTCGTATCACGCGAGATCTTGTAATCATAGTTGGTTTTTCCCTGAGAGATCAGGTCTGCTTTGATCAGTTGGTAGAGTTTCTCTTCCAACTGCGCATCGGTCATCTCCAGTTTCAAATCATCGAGGATCTGCATGCGCGTGCGTTCTTCTCCGGCATGGAATAGATAAAGCATGATCCGCTTGGCATTTCGTTGGTTCACTTCCTGAAAGACCTTGGCAATGTACTCGATCCATGTATCGTAGATATCTCCTCGGGTGATCTCCTGGGAGTAGGTTTCGACGATGTGCTCTTCCTGGGTAAAATCTTTGGTGGTATTGTGCTTTGTGGTGAAAAGGGCATTGATGTACAACGGATCGCCCTGGGTAAGATTCCAAAGCTTCTCAACGCCCTGATCGTCGATTTTGGTATGCGTAGCTTGGGCATACCTTCGAATTGCTTGTCGCGCTTCGTCCTCGGGTAGGTTTTCAAGAAGATACTCACTGAAGCGGCGGGTGAGGGCTCGGACAATCTTCATCAGCCCATGAACTTCGCTTCCCGATACGATCAGTGGAGCTTCCCTCTTTTCAGCAAGATCCAGATAGGTTCCGCTTAATGGGAGAAGCTTTTCCCATTGTTCATCATAGATAAAACCATTGATGTTCTGAAACTCATCCAGGATCTGCACGATCTTGATCTTCTTGACAGCCGCTATCGCAGCGGGAAGCCTGCTGGCTGTGTTCCACATCCTGCCGGCTTTTCCTTTTTTTTCAAGGGCTTCCATGGTTTCGTAGGCATCGGAGAGATGTGTGTCGCCTTGGATGAGTGGTGCCAGCTTTTCAAAACTAATCGGATACGACAAGTACTCTTCCTTACGATCGCGATAGGAAAGATACTGTCCAACAAAAGCAGCGAAAAAATCTTCTGCAAAGTTGGACAGCGTGATCGGTTTGTCTTGAAAGGAATAATAAAAGGGAACCACCCCGCTTTCAGGACAACTCCAAAGGATATTAAATAATCTCTGCAAAAAAGCGGTCTTTCCCTTCTTCCGACGTGCCACCACCGCTTGACTCTGAGCCATGTTGGTTTGAAGATAGTCGTACCACTCGCCCAGAAAGTAATCAAATTCCTTCTTTCGCCCCACAAACAAGTCCGTATTCCCAATATTCTCAGGAAGGGCATAGGTGATCGTCTCCGGCCAGACAAACATCCCATCACCTTCTTTCATCGATGGTGTGGATCCTCTTTCTCCACCTCAAGTATATCACATCTTCCGGATAAAAAGCGCTTCCCCATTCTCTCCCGAAGGGGTGCCCACACCGATAAAGACCACTTCACACTCCCCAAGGGCTGAATCGATATCCGTAGAAAACGAAAGCCGCTGCTCGCGGACATTCTTGTCGATCAGTTCCTTCAACCCCGGCTCGTAGATGGGGATTTGCCCATGATTGAGCATATCGATCTTGTCTTGCTGCACATCGACGCACACCACCTGGTTTCAAAAGTCAGCCAGCCCTGTGCCTGTGACCAAACCCACATATCCGGTTCCAATTACCGCGATCTTCTTAGACATCGGTCAACCTCCTGAACGAATGGATTTTCAACGCAAAACAGTTTTCCTATCTTGCCTAAAAACACCCGAGGATTGAAACATGTTCGGTTCACGACAAGTATATCATATTCGCGCACTCAGACATGCTCATGCTCTGCATACCGAAGGTTTGTCTCAAATGATGAACATGCCGCAAGACCTGTTCCAGGTTGCGCATATTCTCCTCCAAATTCTTTCCAAAGTTATGCGGATGCCACCACAGATGATAGACCTGCCCATGTTTGGCAGCATAGGAAAGACCTTTGCGGATCTTTTGTGCATTCCTTCGGTGCAGATTGGGCCGCTCATCGGAGAAGGGGAGGAAAAACCGGCTTTCGGGAAGATTAATTGGGACGCTTGGATCCATTAATTCTAAGGAATAGGTATGATGCCGAAAGGAGTTGATGATCCGATCGAGAGAACCCCAGACCTGCTTCGGAAGTCCGTTTTGCCCATACGCCAGGTTCCGGAAGGCGGGCTTATTCCGATTGCCTCGAAAACAGATCAATCCTAAATTCCTAAGAACTCCCCGATAGTTCATATTCACCTGACTCCTGGGAAAAACGAAACTCACCGGCTGAACGCCGATCCGATTGGAGGCACGGATCGCAGCTTCCATATCTGCGCGAAAGCTCTTTTCATCCTGTCCTTCTTCCAAACAGTAGTAGTGAGAAAAGGTATGGCTTCCAATCTCTTGGTTTGGAGCCTTTCGGATTCGCTCGATTATCGACAAGCCAAAGTGAAAGGGATCGGCCCATTCATTTTCACCCACATGTTCCAATTCATGATAGGTAGAAAGGGTAGGATCTTTGTATTGCGGTTTTTGCTCAGGAATTCCTTCGAGCAGTTCTTCCTTTGTTTGGAACAAAAGCATACCCACAACCGCCCAAGTCGCATGGATCGAATACTGATCAAACAATTCCAAGATTCGATCCACAGCAGGCCGTACGCATAGAAGATGAGACTTATATTTCTCCAAGGGGCATATATCCACCATTCCCCAATAGAGTTCCAAATCCAAAGACACAATCAGGGTCCCCTGGGATGGGGATCGAACGGTTTCATTCATAGCATGATCTCCAAATAGGCGTCAACGGCAAAATCGATATGAAATGAATCCAACCGCGGAAGGGGCCGCTGGTTAGGCCCTGTCTCCAAGGTTTCTATGATCGCTTCGGCAAGAGCGGCCTCATCTCCCACCCCTACCAATCGTTCCCCCCCCTTTCCGGAAAGAATCTCTTCCGGACCACTGGGGCATCGGGTCGATACAACCGGGGTTCCCAGAGCCAGCGCTTCGACCAAAACTGTAGGCATCCCTTCCCACCGGGAAGAGAGGACAAAAACAGACGATCGGAGAAAAAAGGGATACGGGTTTTCTTGAAACCCAATCAGTTGTACGGTTTTTTGAATGCCGAGCTCGACAACCAATGCCTCAAGACGCTCGCGCTCGATGCCATCCCCAAGGATGATCAAACGGGCATCGATTCGTTCTTGCACCCGGGAAAAGGCATGAATCAGGGTGGGAAAGTCCTTGCGAAAATCCAACCGGCCCACCCCAAGCAACACAGGAGGGTGTTCCGGGAGAAACCACGCATGGTTCAAAGGCTCTTGAGATTTGGAAAACAAAGAAGGGGTGATGACTGGATTATAGATTACCAGAACCTTAGGCGCAAGAGTAGGAAAGTGACGGATGATATCTGCTGCAATTCCATGTGAAACAGCCACAACGCGTTCAGCGATGGGATAGAGGAAACGAACCATCCGAGAAAGAAGCATCGTTTTAAGGGTCATCCCTACCGAACCCGCTTCTTGTTTCATACTATGAACACTCACAATGATCCGGGTTGGCGATCGGGTAAGAACCTTTGCCATAAGGACAGTGATGCTGGCATGAGCAAGACTGGACAACAACGCTTGGGGTCTTTCTCTCCGTAGATATCTCATGAGTTTTATGAGGCTGGTGGAAACATGCCTGCACTTCAAATCAACCACACGGACCTTCGGATCCAGCTCCTTCAAAAACGGACCTTTGGCCCAGGCAAGGACCATATCGACCTCGTACCCCCGAGATCGAAACCCGTTAGCCAGATTGACCATGACCCGTTCAGCCCCGCCTCCACAAAGGGAAGGAAGAAACAAAGCGAGCTGGTTGGTCGTTT
>CAYWWY010000027.1:0-5458 GCA_964462525.1 uncultured Thermotogaceae bacterium | reverse complement strand
TAATGCCTCGATCCCCTTGGGGAAAGTAGGAGTCTGAGCATTTGTAAAAAAGGGTCACATGCTCCGAAAGAGCCAAAAACCCATGAGCAAACCCTTCGGGAATAAAGATCATTCTGGGATTCTCTTCTGAAAAAACGCTTCCGGACCATTTCAGGTAGGACGGAGAACCGATCCGCAAATCCAGCGCGACATCAAATGCGGCTCCTTTGATAACGGTCACGAGCTTTGCCTGAGGATGATCGACCTGAAAATGCAGACCCCGAAGAACCCCTTTTCGAGAATGAGATAGATTATCTTGCGCAAAAGCGGGATCAATGCCTCCCTGTTGGAACCTCAGCGCGTTATAGATTTCTTGAAAACTACCCCGGTGATCTTTGAACACGTCCGGTTCGATCAGTAGTAGATCATCGATTTGGGGGTCTGCCTTTGAGATTTTCATCAGATTCGACCATCTCCTGGTTATCTTTGAGAAGGGCTCGTTTTTAAACCCAATCGCACTTGCTCGACTACATAATCGACTTCCTCATCGGTCAACTCGGGAAAGATTGGAAGGGCAATGGTTTGATCGCATGCTTGCTCTGTATGAGGCAAATCCGTAATTGGCAACGGAAGATGCTGAAAACACCTCTGCTGGTGGAGTCCCATCGGATAGTAAACGGATGTTCCGACCCCGTTTTTGCTCAGAAAAGCCCTAAGGCTATCTCGATCCTTCCGATCCGCATCAACCAACCGAATCACATACTGATGAAAAATGTGGCTCATGTCTTGGGGAACGATCGGTGTGTGAATCGGCATTCCAGATTTGGCGAATGCTCTGGTGTACCGCTGGGCAATGGAGCGTCTCCGAAGGGTATAATCGGGAAGGTGGTTCCATTTGATCTTCAGCGCCACTGCTTGCAGCTCGTCAAGCCGAGAGTTGATCCCGATTCGTTCGTGGATGTATCGGATGGATGATCCATGCGCGCGATAGCTCCGGCAAAACTGCTCCAACTCGGAATTCGAGCTGACGATCATCCCGCCATCCCCGTATCCTCCCAGATTCTTGGTGGGAAAGAAGGAAAAGGTCGAAAGGTCCCCCATGCTGCCTGCAGGAAGAGAAGACCCCTCTTTCCCAGAATAGATCGCCCCGATCGATTGGGCGCAATCCTCAATAATCCAGATTTTGTGGGTCTTCCGAAGACGTTCCAATCGATCAAGGTCCATAACCCTTCCAAAGAGATGCACTGGAATGATTCCCTTGATCCGCTCCCGTAAAGGATGATCCCGTAGCGCTTGTTCTACCTGGTCAAGATCGAGGTTAAAGGTCACAGGATCGATATCCACGAAAAAAGGGATCCCGCCATTTCGCGTGATGCAACTGGCTGTGGCAAAGAAGGTGTAGGGCGTGGTAATCACATAATCTCCTGGCACAATCCCTAAGGCGGCGACAGCAATCAAAAGAGCATCGGACCCGTTTGCTACCCCGATTCCATAACAGGCCCCAACCGAACGAGCGATCGACTGTTCCAAGGCCTCTCCATGGGGTCCAAGAATGACCCGCCCGGAGGCCAAAACCTGATCCATCCCCTCCATTATTTCCTCCCGCAGAGCTTTGTACTGCCGAGTCAGGTCAAACAAAGGCACCTTCATCGATCTGCCTCCATGTTCTTGAGGGTCACTTGACCCATTTGGGAAATCGCGAAGACCATAATATTCGGCATCCCCTTTTTCCGCGCATTCTCGACAATCCGCTTCGCATGTCGGAAGGAAGCGGCAATGACCCCTTGATTCTCCTGAAACACCACTTGATCCGGCGCAAAGACGGGGCAATCGTGAAACCGTTCATCTTGTCGAGAAGGAGCGTCGTCAATGAATCCCATAGGCTCGATGCCTTCCACTCTCAGAACGCCGGCCAAAATCCCACCCACAATCCCCGCGCCATACAGGTACAATCCCTCATAACCAAAGTCCGAAAGCGAATCCAGCACATTGCCGAAAACCCTCCGAGATTGCGCATACAAACGGGCAGCTTCCTTCAGATACAATAGGTTCAGAAACTGTAGCCGAAAGGTTCCGGTATCGGTCAACACATATTTCATGTTCCTTCGGTTCTCGCCCACTTTGGAAATCAGCCCATCCTCTTCAAACCCTTTCAAATACTTGTTCACCATACTGGGTACGATCCCCGCTAAGCGCGCCAACCGCTCCTGAGAGATCGAAGCCGTCTCGCTCAAGGTTTTCAGAAGGTTCATCTCCCGGAAATTGGGCGAAGGATTAAAAAAGGAGTATTCGAAAAAATCCATACGCGCCTCCTGATTGTTCATTCACTCACTGATCGATTGTACCACAATCGAAGAAAAGAAGCAAATCAATCCTGGACTTTCAGAGAACAACTATGGTATAATTCACACAGTGAATGAATGATTCAATCATGGAGGGTTTTTTTTGCTCAAAGCAGGTTTGATTGGATGTGGTCGGATCGGTTTACGCAAACATATCGAAGCTTTCGCCATGAACCGACAACAGGTTCAGTTGATCGGAGTATGCGATGTTATAGAAGATCGGGCCAAACAGTCCGCATTCGCCTATAAAGAAAAAACGACCATTCTGCCAAAGGTCTTCACCGACTACCGATCTTTGCTCGCTATGGATTGTGATTGGGTTTCGATCGCCACGGAAAGCGGAAATCATTCCTCGATCTCCATCGAAGCCCTGAAAGCGGGGAAACATGTCCTAGTCGAAAAACCCATGGCGCTGTCGGTCATCGAGATGGACCAGATGATCCAAACCGCCCAAGAATACGGGCGTAATCTTGGAGCCTGTTTCCAAAACAGGTTCAATCCAGCAGTGCAAGAGCTGAGAAAAAAAGTCGACCAAAACGCCTTTGGTCGTATCTTCCACATCACGGCCCGGATTCTTTGGCACCGATCCAAAGCCTACTACGATCAAGCCCTTTGGCGGGGCACCCGAAGGATGGACGGAGGAACGCTAATGAACCAATGCTCCCACAACATCGACCTTCTCCAGTGGATGGCAGGCTCTTCCCCCTCCTCGGTCATTGGGCTCACTCGAAACTACGCCCATCCCTACCTGGAAACCGAAGACTTTGGCGCGGGACTCGTTGCCTTTCACAATGGGGTAATCGGGATCATCGAAGGAACGTCCAACATCTATCCAAGCAACCTAGAGGAAACCTTATCCGTCTTTGGAGAAAAAGGAACGGTTGTCTTGGGGGGACTAGCGGTCAATCGGATTCAGACCTGGCGGTTCGAAGGGGAAGAAAGACACCCCTTCATGAATCTGCCTGATCCGGACACAGTCTATGGAAATGGTCACACGCCGCTTTTTGAAGATTTTTGCTCTTCCATTCGCGAAAACCGACCTCCGTACATCCGCGGGGAAGAGGGGAAAAAAGCGGTGGAAATCATTTTGGGCATCTACGAAGCCTCGGAAAACCATAAAACGGGAGGAACCTATGAATCTGTTGGATAAAATCGAATCAAAAAAAGCAACCATTGGGGTCATTGGCTTGGGATACGTAGGGCTTCCATTGGCCGTAGAAAAAGCCAAGGCCGGCTATTGCGTGATCGGATTCGACATTCAAGAACAGCGCGTCCAGATGGTCAACCAAGGTCACAACTACATCGGGGATGTGGTAAACAAAGACTTGGAAGAGATCGTCCGTTCACATAAGCTCCAAGCCACAACGGACTTTGACAAGCTGATCGAATGCGATGTGGTGGCGGTATGCGTCCCAACCCCCCTGGACATCTACAAACAACCAGACCTCACGCATATCATCCATTGTACGAATGAACTCAGCAAACGAATCCATCCCGATATGCTGATCGTTCTTGAGTCCACCACCTACCCCGGAACAACCGAAGAGGTAATGGCCCCAATTCTGGAAAAAACGGGGTTAAAATGCGGAACCGATTTTTTCTTGGCCTTCAGCCCCGAACGTGTTGATCCGGGAAATCTTCTCTACAAGACCCAAAACACTCCGAAAGTCGTAGGTGGAATCGGCTCCAAATCCACAGAAATCGCAAAAACCCTGTATGAGACAGTCCTCCAGGCGCCTGTATGCACGGTTTCTTCCCCCAAAGAGGCAGAGATGGCCAAAATCCTTGAAAACACCTTCCGCATCGTCAACATCGCGCTGGTCAATGAAATGGCCATCCTCGCCCACAAAATGGGAATCGATCTTTGGGAAGTCATCCAAGCCGCCGCCACCAAGCCTTTCGGATTCATGCCCTTCTATCCCGGCCCAGGCGTGGGGGGACATTGCATCCCGATCGACCCATTCTACCTCACCTACATCGCGCGAAAGTATGATTACCATACACGCCTCATCGAAATGGCGGGTGAGATCAACGACTTCATGCCCGAATATGTGGTTCAACGACTCATGAAATTGCTCAACCGGCACCAGAAATGCCTCAACGGAGCGACCATCATTATGCTGGGGATTGCGTACAAAGGAGATATCGAAGACATACGTGAATCCCCAGCCTTACACGTTCTGAACCAGTTGGAAGCGGAAAAGGCCCGTGTTCGGGTCGTGGATCCCTATGTATCCAAGTTCACCCATCAGGGAACCACCCGCTCAACCGTCCCCCTCTCCCAAGAACTCCTCACCCAATGCGATGCTGTTGTCATCACAACCGCTCACAAAAAAAGGGTCGACTACGATTTGATTCACCGAGTTTCCCCCCTGATCTTGGATACGAAAAACATCCTCCGGACCAAGGGATTTCCGATCGAAGATCATGTGGAAGTGCTCTGATGACCCCAAAGATCGGAACCCATGTGGTTATTGAACCGGGCGCAATTATTGGCGAAGGATGTGTCTTGGGCCACAATGTGATCGTTCACACCGATGTCCAACTCGGAAAAGGAGTGCGGGTCGGAGACAACACCGTTCTCGGTAAATCCCCGTTTCGATCGGTAATGAGCGCCACCACAACCAGTCAACCAACAGAAACCCCCTTGATTGTTGGAGACGATTGCATCATCGGAGCCGGTTGTATTCTCTACACAGGAACGACTTTGGGAGATCATACTTTTTTGGGAGATCAGGCTACCGTTCGTGAACACTGTTCCATCGGAAGGATGACCGTGATCGGAAAGGGAGCTACGGTAGAGAACGGAACCTATGTGGGCCATCGGGTCAAGATCGAAACAGGGGCGTACATCACCGCGTTTTCCGTCATTGAAGACGATTGTTTCATCGCCCCAGAAGTCACCTTCACCAACGACCGCTTCTTGGGAAGAACCGAGGAGCGGAAACAACACTTCAAAGGCCCGACGCTCAAACGAGGCGCAAGAATTGGCGCCAACGCAACCATCCTCCCCGGAATCACAATCGGTGAAGACACGCTGGTGGGGGCGGGAAGCGTGGTTACCAAAGACCTTGAACCCAGATACCTATATATGGGCGTTCCAGCCAAGAAAATCCGAGAAGTGCCAGAAGACCAAC
>CAYWWY010000026.1:0-7233 GCA_964462525.1 uncultured Thermotogaceae bacterium | reverse complement strand
TGACCAGTTTAAAGGTTCTTACTTTTGGAAACAACCAAGTGAGCGACATCTCACCGGTGCAAAATCTGGTCAATCTTAAGTCGCTGGCTTTCAATGGGAATCAAGTGAGTGATATCACTCTGGTGCAAAATCTACTAAAGCTTGTGTTTCTGGATTTCCAAGGAAATCAAGTGAGTGATATTACTTCGGTGCAAAATCTGGTCAATCTTAAGTGGCTGGCTTTCAATGGGAATCAAGTGAGCGACATCACACCGGTGCAGAACCTGATGAATCTTCAGTTGCTGTCTTTTTGGAACATCCAGGTAAGCGACATCACGCCGGTACAGAACCTGGTGAATCTTGAGTGGCTGGATTTCGGGAACAACCAGGTAAGCGGCATCACACCCTTGCAAAACATGGCAAACCTGTACATTCTGACCTTCGTAAATAACCAAGTAAGCGACCTCACACCTCTTGTTTTAAACACAGGCAGTTTTGAGCCTCCTTCATGGTGGTCTGAGTGGGCTGGAATAGATATGCGCTACAACAACCTCGTCCTCACCCCGGGAACCCAGAACATGAACGATATCAACACACTGATTGGTAGAGGGGTAAATGTGGTGTATGAGCCCCAAAACTGATCACCAACACTCTGCCTGAAAGACAACAAAACAAACAGAAAGGATACCTCAACACCGGGTATCCTTCTTTTTTGGCTCGACAAAAAAGTCAACTCTCGTTTGTTTACCTTCTAAAGCCTTTGTTTCAGGTCTAGGGGTACCCAACCAGATACCTGCACCCTTTCCAGAAAACGCCTCTATGGTGCTTCTATGGCTTCGGTTTTTGATAGGATATGATCTGTCGATTGGGGGTCTCTTTTCATATCATAAGGAAAACAGTGTAGTCAGTTCAATGCTTTTATCTTCATTGGGCGTGGTGTATGACACATAAAAGGGTGTTTCGCTAAAAGTTTTTCACATTCAAAGTTACAGATCGAGAATGATCCATAGAACTGCATTGCCTGCATTCGAAACTCATTCACGAGATCCATCCCGAGTTAATGGATCGTTTGGGAATCCATCCGTCCGAACCTCGACTATAGAGTCAATACTTCTGGTGTTGGGGTTCTTCATAAACGATCGCTATCGCGCCTAATGGTTTGAATCGGTTCTCCCTGCTTTCTGGGCTAGTACATTCGAAAGTATCTTCAGCAGCTTTGAGATCGAGAAGGCTTCTTCGTTCCGCACGTGAGGCGTTTTTCCTCAGAGTTTTTCGGTCCAGTCGGGGATACGAACTTCAAGGGCTATGACAAAGACTTGGGGTATGCTTTGGACTTTCACGACCAGTTGATTCTGTTGCGTTCCTACGAGCTAGACAGCAACAAGCTTATATGATTTGAAGGTCGATCGTTGAGAGCACGACTGATACTACTTACCCAGCTATTCGCTTTAGAGCCTATTAACAAAGGAAAACACGGACCTACCGGTGGGTTTTTTTTACTCACAAATCTTCTGATTCTCTTCTTGGAGCAGCTATGGTTGCACCATGATTGGAACGCATTGGTGGTTATGAAGGTCTCCTTGCTCAATCTTGTGATCTTTGCGGGGTTCTATGCCTTTAGCGGCCTGGATTTCTGCACGATGCGAAACATCAACGAGACCATTGTTTCATATGCCTTGGGAAGTCTGGCCGGAATTCTCATCGCCCTCATTCCAGGGTGAAGTATGGCACACCAATGAGAACCCATGTAGTTCGCCATTAACGAACCATTGGATTGATGATTCATTATGAATCATAAATGATGAGGCATTCTTTATGCTATACTTTCCGTTTGCTGTGTCTCATTTTGGGGGTATATCACCAATCATTGTTCACTCTTAGTTTCCCTTTACAGAAGGGCATTACTTTTCATTTTTTACCATCTTGATCTATCTTTTTTAACAGTGCCACGCCCTGTGATGTCAACCTGTATTTTTGAGTGGGACTATGGGGTGATTTTGGATTTTCCATCTCTACCCATCCTTCAGCAATCGCTGGTTTCAGGTACTCATAAACGAAGGTGGGGCGGTGCTTACGTCCTAAAACTTCCATCAATTGGCGGGTTCCCATAGGACAATCTTTCATACCAAGCAGAAGTGAATGAATTTGTTCGGTTACTTGTTCGGTTACTTGTTCGGTTACTTGTTCGGTTACTTGTTCGGTCTTATCTCCGATTTTGGTTTCTGATGGACTTTTTTTCTCTTGCGACACAGTTGCAAAGGCATTCGAAAGCCATATCGTAATTCTCATCCTCATACCCAATTCTTCAATAAGCGGCTCTCGAAGGCTTAACTCATCCGCTTGCTGAAAAATCCTCGGAAGACCGCTACCCCATTGTTCAATCAGGCCGATCTCTCGGAATACCCTTGCGATAATGGGATTTCGGATTTTCGAAATACCCATCTTCATGTCATCGATGGTCATCCCAGGTAAAAGGATTCCTGGATTCTCCACTTCGATACGATCATCATAAATGGCAACCCGGATGGGACCGCCTTGTTGAGAATAGTCAGTATGAACCAATGCGTTGATTACGATTTCTCGAAGCATCTCCATTGGAATGCTCCAAACATCCTTACGTCGAACCTCCGTGAGATCAGCTCCGCGCATAGCATGTTTTTTTAAAAAGAAGATGACACTGTCCACAGACTGAGTCAAAGGCTGGTGGATTTCTGTATGGTCAAAAATCCTGGTTTTGCTGGTACCGATAAAACGTCCACATTGAATCCAGGCATCGGGGAAGTGAAGCAGTCTTTCATTGCCAAAAAGAATAACGGCCCCTTTTGTTGGAACAGTTCTTCCCTGATCCTGAACCAACAAGCGCAAAGTAACCAGATCCTTTTCACTAAGCGATTCACGGTCCTGAAAGGCTTGGCGCAACGCTTGAATGTCCATATCTTCCTGACTCAAATCAGGCATGGGCAAGGAATCGTAAGAAACCCCTTCGACGCTTCGCCTTAGCTCAAAAATCAAAGAATTGTCAGCCCGACGATTGGTCGATCCAAGTCGAACATACACTCCACGCTCCATTCCTTCGGCATGCAGCCAATGGGGTCTCGAACTGCTGGGAAAGACCTCGGCGATCAGAAGTGTCTTTTTCTCGTGGGTCACCATCTCAACGTTCGGTACAAGCCGAGGATGGATCGAATCTGCGATCCAGTTACACAAACGTTCCTCTTCGTCAAGCGGATGCTCAACCCCAACCAACTTCCCATCTTTCTCTACCCCTACAATCAAACAGCCGCCTGCTGAATTTGCAAAGGCAACCAGAGTTTTCATGATGGGCTTTCGAGAAGAAAAATCTCGCTTGAACTCCAGGGTTTTCCCTTCTGCTTTCTTGAGCAGGAGATCGATTGGTTCTCTCATTGAAAAGCCTCCTTACACATTTACGTGTATTCCGAGGTTACGTTTCATTTTTTCACAAAAGTGGTTCCTCATCTGTAAGCCATGGATTCCCTTGTCGTGATGGCTCCATATTGTATCACATCTTTTGAAGACCTTCGCTAGAAACTAAGTGGATGGCAGAGAGGATCAAATCAACCCTTTACTCATCTTGCGCTTTCAGTCCACGCTTTCGAGCAGAAGCTGCTTGTCAAAACCGCCTCGAACTTTCTTTTTCTCCACACGCAGTTCTTCAAAAGCATCCGGTGATACTCCCTTGGTCTTGAGAATGGCGTTTATTACTTCGACCATATCGACCGGCTCGGAAACATCGTTGCTTTCAAGATACTCCTCAAGCTCTTCTTGGAGTTTGAGATTCAGAAATGACCTTTACTCATCCTCATTCAGAATCCGAGTCCTGAAGGTTTTTCCGGTTTGCTCAATCACCTCGGGAATTCGGTCACGGATCAACTTGTTGTAGATCATCGCTATATCATCTCCTCAGAAGCCCTCTGGACCTTTGTTAAATACTTCCCACTCATATGCGAAAGCTGTTCACCCCCTTAAAAAAAACGAACCCATGAAATAAGAAGGGGTACAATAGCAGGCGGAAAAAAAGGCAGCAGGAAAACCGACATCCGAAAAACGAACGATCTATTCTTGAGCATTCAAAGTACAATCATGCAAAGCGTTTCTTGAATCGCATCGTTCCTTGGTAAAAGTGGCAGGAGTTCCAAATCAACTCATGCTTGTTTTCCTAATGGGTTCGCGCCTTTCGTAATCATGGCGAGAAAGGGTTGTTGGCTAACGGTCGAAAAGGTTTCAAATGGGGTCCTGGCAATCCGTTGTTGGGACCCATTCTCATCCGTAACCAGGTCTTCAGAATCTTAACTGGAAGACAAGGTGCTCAAAGATCATTTAATCCGACTCAAGCTCATGTATGCCGAGGCGGTTTTGGAACAGCGAGCCCTTAGAAAACTACTAAAAAAACCCAAACCACCAAGCCAATGCGGTAATAGCAATCCAAGCATGCAACAACAAGGGTATCCCATGAAGATCTTTTTTTGAAGGTAGCTTCTTTGAAATGACGAACATATCATCGCTACTTGATAATCCAAGAGCACACTTTCATCCTTCAATCCAGAAAGGAGAGTGGGAAAAGCCACCGGATCAACTTGGCAACCGGATGTGGTAGATGGATGTGAAGTACTACTCTACGGCCTATGAAGGAACCTTCAAGTCTTGACGCTGTTTGACGTCTATGATAAGGGGGTTGTGGGAACCTTCATTGCACGAAGCATCACAGGTGCTTATATCAAAAACACCATTGCCCAGGCCATTGACTTTCGAAAGACCGATGGAGAGGGGTTGATCAATCGTAATGATCATGTATGTCAGTTTCCTTCCAAGACGATTCGTGATTACCTCTCCGATCTCCAGGTGGAGTAGGAGTTTGGGATTCTGAGAAATCCAAATTCTGAGGAAAACCCCCTCGCCTTCAGAACAGGCTTTTGTGGAATCTTTCCACGCCCGTTGTGCCTTGGAGTTTTAGATTTTTTTATCTCTGCCGATATGATCGTGCCTTTTTTTGATCAGTACAAAGCGCGGTTGAAGGATTACCACTATGTCCGATTCCAAGGTTCTTTGAGAAGTGATCATGATTCCAGAATCTTGACGTCTTACCAGTTCCAGCTGGAGATTTTGGGTTTGACTACAGAATTGCATGTTATTGAGTTTTTTGTCTGAGTTCTTCCCAAGGCTTATTTTATCGTGTCATTTTATTGGGGGTTTGATCGCTTCCAACATTTTGGGTTCCAAGATAAGACCTATGAAAAGGGTTCGGGGTTTGCCAGTATAGAAATGAAAGGAGTGGATGTACAGATGGCTATTCCAGATTTTCAGAGTGTAATGTTACCCCTTCTTCGATTTGCGAAAAACAAAGCGAGTGAAGTATCCCACAGAGAGGTTGTGGACGCACTTGCGGATGAGTTTGGGCTTTCAGAAAAAGAGCGTAAGGAGATGCTTCCAAGCGGAAGCCAAGAAACCTTTTTGAATCGTGTTGGTTGGGCCTCTACCTACATGAAAAAAGCCGGACTGCTTGAAACCATGCGAAGAGGATTCTACAAGATTACCGATCGAGGAAGAGAACTCCTTTTGAAGCAACCAGAATCAATAAACATAAAACTACTCAGACAGTATCCTGAATTCCTTGACTTTCAGCAACTCAAAGGAACAAGAAGTGGTGACAAAGCTTTCGATACAAAAGCAGTTTCTGATGATACAACGGAGACACCATCTGAAGCATTAGAATCTGCATATAAAAACCTCCGTGATGAATTGACAGGAGAGTTGATTGCAAAGCTAAAACAAGTATCGCCTGCTTTTTTTGAAAGAATTGTAGTAGAGCTGCTTGTAACAATCGGTTATGGTGGGTCACGCGCAGATGCGGGTAAGGCAATTGGCCGGAGTGGTGATGGTGGAATAGACGGAATCATCAAGGAAGATAAGCTTGGCCTTGATGTTGTTTACATCCAAGCGAAGCGGTGGGAGAGCAACCCAGTGGGAAGGCCCGATGTTATGCAATTTGCTGGTGCACTTCAAGCCAATAGAGCAAATAAAGGAGTTTTCATTACGACTTCCAGATTCACAGAAGATGCTCGAAACTATGTTTCTCAAATCGGCAGTAAGATTGTTTTAATCGATGGAGATCAGCTTACTGACTTGATGATTGTGTATAATGTGGGAGTCTCAATAGTTTCCCAATACCCAGTAAAAAAACTGGATAGCGATTACTTTGAAGAGGGCTTCTAGCAACCAAGCCAGCTATTAAAGTCCAAAGAATTAATCAATCAGTCAACCGAAAAACTGACCGAGGCATGCCATACCTAATCCCTTTTACGCTGCCGTTCCATAAACGCTTCTCCCTGCGCCAAAATAGGACTCATAAATATGTTCGAAGATTGAATGCGTTTTATTGATAAACAACTCCCTGGGGTAGGTCTCTATTGACAAGTTCTTGTCTAATATCTCTTCGATCGTCACCTGCACAGCGGCTCGGGTGCGCTGGTGTTTGCGCCAATCCAGCACCAATTTCTCTTTTTTAAGGGTGGCCAGCAATTCTTTGGCTACAATCTTTATTCTGTTGCGCTCATTGTGAGTGAGTTTCACATCTGGCTTCGTCAGCAAATCAAAGATGGCCAGCTCTTCTTCGGTCAGGTTTTCGATGACAGTACGCTGTTCTTCTTGATTCAGGCTTTTTGTGAACTCCATCAAGCGAAGAAAAAACTCTTCTGCATTCAAGCTTCCCGCATTATAGGCATCGATCAGTGCTTGGAACTTTTCGAGATAGTTTGCTCTGGTACGGTTTTTTTTGATCATATTGGTGACCTTTCTGGCCACTGTTCCTTTGAGTTTCTCATTCAGGGTGCGTTTTCTGCCTTTACTGAACTCTTTCTCCAAAGCTTTAAAATTGATCTTGCTGAGGTCAATACCGGAATAGCCTTCCGGACTATCCGCAATAAGGTAGCCTTCTGTGGCAATGGAACGGTCAAGAAGCTGCTCAACCGCTTGCATAACATCATCGACCTTTACTGGACCGGACAGCATGCGGATTTTGTCTGCAATGACCCTGACAGGACTCACCAACCCAGAAAAGCTTTGGGCTTTTTGATCTGGCAGGAGGGCTTTATACTGCTTGTGCACGAGGTTTGCAAGATCAAGGTACCTGCGTTTGATATCATCTGAGCCCACCAAAGCCTCCACAGCATCATCCAGCAGCTCTATTCTGGAGAAACCTGCCGCATCCCGGATCCTTTCCAACACTACTCCATGTGG
>CAYWWY010000025.1:0-7916 GCA_964462525.1 uncultured Thermotogaceae bacterium | reverse complement strand
GGACTCGGGATTACTGCTATTCGAAATAACGCAAAGAATCTGCAGGCGGCAGCCGGGATGCAGCATAACTGGGAATCAGGGTAGCCAACATCGAGAAGAAGTAGAAAACCAACCCGATCCCAAAGATCTGAGCCCATGGAATGCGGATCTGGATGGTCACTTCAGGCACGAGTCCCATCAACTCGAAGCTGGATAGAATCCCGGTTGCATACCCCAAGGCTATCCCCACAATCACGATAAAACTCGTCTCCCAGAAAAAGCTGCGAAAGACCATTGCTTTGGTGAACCCGATGGCCTTGAGCATTCCCACCAGCCGTTTGCGTTCATACAACGCTTTCACCATCAGAATAGCCACACCGACGATCCCTACAATCATCCCGAAGAATAGAAAGGCGCGAAGAATATCGACGATGCCTTGGATCATCACTGAAGAAACTTCGATCAGATCGTCCACAAACAAAGAGAAATATCCTTTGGAGCGCAAAAGACTGGACAAGCCCTCTGCTTGTTGCTTTTTTTCTTCCGCTGTCGTTCCGGTCAGGGTCAGAAAATAGGTGCCCGCATCCGATTCAGGGATCCCCTCGGGCAAGTGGTCTTGGTGAATGAAAATCCCATTGAACAAGGTAAACCGATACTCGGGAATTACATGGACCACGTTCAATTGAACGGGTGGAGTTTGATTATCCCCACGAACCATAGGGGAGACTGTAAACGGATTTCCTCCCCCACCCCCTGCAAAACCCAAAGTGCTCTGAAGCGGCTGGACCGATAGGGTTTGGCCTTTGCGCACATCAAGCAGGGAGCCGCCGCTAACAATCACTCCTTCCCGAGAAACTCCTTCTTTGTTGTTTAGGAAATCGCTGAACCAAAAATCATCTCCGACGACAAAGAGAAAGGTCGGAGTTGTTGATGCCGGATCTTCGCTATCCATGATCCGTACGGTCTGAAATCCTACTTGAGAGTACCGTTGGACCGTAGGGATTGTTTGGATTTCCTGCGGATCAACCGTGAATGTAGGCGATAGGTAGAAGGCGGCTACTTCAAAGCCACCGAAAAAAGTATCCCGACTTTCACGGAGCGCAAGTTCTTCGGAATAGGGAATGATTGTGATCAAAGTGATAATAAAGGTCACGACAGTGTACATGGCAATTGTTAGTCCAGTTCTTCGGTGATTGCGCGAGGAGAACGCAATCGCCACCTTCATGACCGGCGAAAACCGACCATTTCGTCGGAACAAGCGCGTAAAGATCGATTCCAGTATCTTTAGGTTATAGACCACAAGTACAAGACCTGCAAAGAGAATGCTGAACCCTTTGGTCAGCATGAGAAAGATCGAATCCAGATCTCCTTGCCGGACCGTAAATCCGGGATTTAGCCAACTCAATGCCAATACTCCAATACAAACCGCTGTAATCGCGCCTCGACGAAATCGTTCCGGCAAGCAGAAAGGCAAAGCCAGCACCAGTACAACTGTAGATCCGTAAAAGAGAGCACCATTTCGGGTTTGGAGGGCAACAATCAACTGGAAAATTGAAAGAGCGGCGATAAAGAGCATCAGTCCCCATATCATTTTTTTCTTTTTTTCTGTCGGCATTTCGGGGAATCCCCGAACAGCGGCTACAATATTCATCCGCGAGATCTTCCCGCCAGTATAGACAATGACCAGAATCGGGATGATCAATCCAAGCAGAAAGCCAGTCAGCAGGCTCTCGGGCTTGACAACCAAAGTGAATACATTTTCAAATTCCGAAAAGCTCTCCTGAGCGCCCGGGAAAGGAAGCACAGTGCCCAAATCTCCGATAAAAACGCTGATCCGGCTGAGGATGATTCTCGTGATTCCGATCCCCACGATCACACCAACAGCTGAAGAAATGATCGAATAGAACAGACCTTCAAAAAGTATCGCGCGCGCCACGCGTTTCCTCGAAAAACCTAAGGCCCTCAAGGTGCCAAGTTCGGTCCGACGTTCCTCACCCAACATTAGATAGATATTGGAAAGCAAAAGCGTTCCTGCGAAGATGGCAAAAACGCTTAGTGCAAAGAAGAGAATCCCTACTCCTCCCTGTTCTGCTGAGTCCATCCGCTGTCGTTTGATCGGGTTGAAATCCCAGCTTTCTGAACCTAGGGTCTGGCTGAAGATTCGACGGACATCTTCGGTCAGCTTCACTCCTTCCAAAGCCCCCCCGCGATTGGACAGAATCAGGGTGTTGAAATGACCGGATGGGACTCTCATCAGGGAAGCCGCAGCCGTTTTGGACATGAAGATCGTTCCGTCCGAACGAAAATCAAAGCCAAAAGGCATCACTTCATCGGAAGGCACAATCGCTTCGACAACAAACTGCGGTCTTGCAATCCAAAAGGCCAGTCGCTCGGTCATATCCTTCAACAGCTCGACAGAATCTCCCACACGAAGGCGAAGAGAACGAGCAAGGTTTTCAGTCACCACGATCCCGGTCGAATCACTCGTCAGGGTCTGAGGGAGCTGAGGTCCAAAGACGCCATATTGGCCTTTTTGGTCAAAGTCGATCCCTACAACGCATACCGCCCGGAGATTGGCAATATCCCCCAACCCACCACCCGCGCTGACGGCATAGTAATCGGATTTTAAGACAGTCATCGAACCGTCAATCAAGCGACGACGGTTCAACTCCGCGAAAAAAGAATCCAATGAAGCAGGATCAAAAACCGGATCCATCTCGGTTCCCATTAGCTCCCGATCCGCAGGATGCGCTTGCGTGATCAGGATATCCACCTCTCCCAGATTCCGTTCGACCTGGCCATACAAAAACTTCTGGAAGGAATCGTTCATTCCCATCGATCCGGTGATTAACGCCGTACCGATCAAAGAACCCATGATCACCAAAAGCGTATCGACTTTCCGGCGAAAGATGTTTCGAAAGGCCATTTTGGCCATGGATCGGTCAACAATCATCAAAATCAGGATTAGCAAAATCCCGCCGCCGGTGATCCAGCTCAACACCTGCAAAAAGGAAAGGTCAAACATCTCATTGCACCTTCTGCGCTTGATTCTCTTCGATCGAAAGGATTTTTCCGCTGTCCATCTTCATAATACGATTGGCGTAGGCAGACAGCCGCTCATCATGGGTCACGATCACGAACGTCTGCCGGAGTTGTCCATTCAACCGCAAGATGAGATTCAACAGGTCAATGCTGGTCTTTGTGTCCAAAGCGCCTGTCGGTTCATCCGCCCAAACGATTCGGGGTTTGTGAACCAAGGCGCGCGCGATCGAAACCCGCTGTCGCTCGCCGCCACTGAGCTGAGACGGCATATGGTGCGCCTGCTTTTCAAGCCCCACTTCCGTCAAAATCTCCATCGCCTGCTTACGGGCTTGTTTTGAAGGAACTCCAGCGGTGAGCACAGCCAACTCCACATTCTCGACAGCGGTAAGAACAGGAATCAGATTGTAGAACTGGAAGACAAATCCCATGTTCAAGGCCCGAAAACGGGTTTTCTGGGCATCGGACATTTTTGATATATCCGTATCGTCGATGTAGATGTACCCCTCCGTGGGATCGTCGATCCCTGATAGGCAGTTCAGTAAGGTGCTCTTTCCGCACCCTGAGGGTCCGATCACGCATAGAATCTCTGATTCAGATATTTCCAGATCAATCCCCCGAAGCGCCTCAAATTGAATGGTTCCGGAATCATAGGTTTTGTGTAGTCCCCGTACATTGACAAAAGCCACGCTGGTATCTCCTCTCTTTCGTTCGTTTCAAAAATATAATCAACCCTCTGTGGGCCGAATCGTCTTTTTCGTTCGTTCTGTTCTAATCGTCGGGTCCTTTTCCGTCCGAACCAACCGTTGAAACAGCTGGCGGTTGTCTTCTAGTGACCGTCCGGCCAACAGGTCTTCTATCGCTTGAAGGAAATGGGATTCCTGAACTCCAACCAACAAACCGCTGACACAAAGACTGGCCAGTAAGGCGATGTTCTGCATCCGCGCATCGGGTAGATCGGGTTGAAAGACCTCCACCGCTCGAATCCCGCGCTCCGCGCAAGCTTTTTGCGCATCTTCCCAATCGATCGGTATTTCCTTACCGAGCCGAGTTGAAAGAGGCTGCCACCGAGTCCGATAATAAAAGAGGGTGGCCGACGGAGCCCCAAAGCGATCAACCGCGCGGATGGCTTCATGGATCTCCAATGCAAGGAGGATATGGGCTTGGTTCTCTGGTATGAGCGGAGAATGGATGGCTTCTCCCATTCGGACATGTGAAACCACTGTGCCGCCCCTTTGGGCCAAGCCATGGGTATCCACCGATTGCACCGGGATGCCGGCATGATCAATTGCCCGGACCAAGACCGCGGCCAACAGCCCAATGCCCTGGCCGCCCACTCCGGTCAAGTATATGTTGAGCGCCATATCACACCTCCTCCTGACCTTCGTCGGCTGCGATCGCCTGGACGGAACATGTGGGAAGGCATGACCGATCCCCGATACACAACTCTGGGTGAGCAAAAACATGCCCATCGGCTTCCAACTGATAGCTGGGGCAAGCGAAAACCTTGACACAGTTGTGGAGCTTCTTGCATCCTTCGGACACACGCACCGGTTTGGGCAAGCGTTTGGCTTTCTTGCGCTGGAACCGGGTGAACTTGAGCATGCACGGATGTCGGGCGATCACAACAGAGAATCCGTCTTGTTCCAGCGCCTCTTGAACAGTATTCTTCAGCTCCTCCTGCCGATAGGTGTCCACTTCTCGAATCCACTGGATCCCCAGTGCTTCAAGAACCCTCCGGGGAGGAATCCGATTGCCCGGATGATCCTGATGTCCGGTCATGGCCGTTGTTCCGTTCTCCATAAGGATCAGGGTGATCTTGTGGTTGTGGTACACCGCATTGATGATGCCAGGCAGGCCCGCGTGGAAGAAGGTGGAATCACCCAAAAACCCGACGACGCGCCGTTCTTTTTGAAACAACGAAAGCCCTGCGGCGGTTCCCATGGAATGACCCATGCTCAGAAGCGCTTGGCCCATCTCATACGGTTCCAAAAAACCCAACGTATGGCACCCGATATCGGCGACGGTGATATCGGAAGGGCGGAGCGCTTGACGGATTGCGTAAAAAGCGCTTCGGTGACCGCATCCGGGACACATCTGCGGCGGACGCGGCGGTAGGGGAGGGTGTGATTCTTGTGGACTTTGGATCGACCCGAAAACCTCTGGCCAGGTCTTTCGGAGTTCCTGTCGTACCTTATCCGGTGTATACTCACCGATCCAGCTTTCCAGGTCGCGCTTTCCATAGATCCGTCCCCGGATCTGATGCTCATAGGCGAGCGCCTTGATCTGCTGTTCCAACACATCATCGAGTTCTTCCAAAACCTTGACATCCGAATGACTCCGCAGAAAGGAAAGAACCGGTTCGATGGGCAAGGGATGAACCATGCCCAGTTTCAAGATATCGATTTCGGCCGGGGTCTGTTGTAGGATCTCCTTCAGCGACAACCAAGGAAGTCCAGCGGTGATCACGCCCATCGCAGAGGGATGTTGAGTCAGGGTGTTCCATCTCTGGTGTTCTTCCAGCCCCCGAACCTGTTCCAGTTTCTCCAGAGCTCGCCGTTTCATTGGAAAAACCGCCGAAGCGATGGGGATATAGGGTCCATTGGCTTTTGAATCAAACTGTGGTTTTGTATCGGATTCTCTGGGAATGATCCGACCAAACTCCACCTTTTGTTGTGCATGGCAAACATGGGTGGTCAGACGCAAGACCACCGGCATTCGCATCTTTTTCGACAACCGGACCGCCTCTTTGTAGAATTCATAGACTTCGGCAGGATCGGCTGGTTCGAAGACGGGTGTATAAGAAAGGCGGGCATAATGGCGGTTGTCCTGTTCATTCTGCGAAGAATTGGCTCCCGGATCGTCCCCCAGCACGATCACCATTCCACCAATCAACTCCATCAGCGAGAGCTGAACGAAGGAATCGGCCGCCACATTCAACCCAACACTCTTGAAAAAGACCGTCGATAGATGCCCGTTGACCGATGCCCCAAAGGCCAGCTCGGTCGCCACCTTCTCGTTGGCCGAGAACTCGAAATAAAAGGGCCGTCGGTCGCGCGGGATCGATTCGATCGCTGTCGCGATCTCGGGGGTTGGAGAACCGGGATAGGAGGTCACCACCCGCGTCCCTGCCTCGACCATCGCACGGACCAAGGCCGTATTGCCCATCACGATCTCGGAAAATGCCTCGGGCTTCATCAACATCGCACCCATCTCTTTCAATGCCCCCACCTCCTTCTTGCGTCGATCCCATAGGGTTCATCAACCACCGGTAGAACCGCTTTATTATACCACAGAAATTCTCTCCAGAAAAGAGAAGTCGGAAGGATTAAGGATGGGATGAAACCTCCGCGATTCGGCTATCTATAGTCCACAACAAGACCGGCCACTAGCGCGGCCGGTTTTTCGTGACCGTTTTTTTGGCAAATCGTTGTTTTCGCGTTTGTCCAATCCGCTCCACTTGCTGGCGGTTGATCTGTGGGTTTTTTCGATTTCCGGAAAAGCCACCTACCGAACAGAGGACGCAGCGGCTTGGTGCTCTAAAGAGGTCATCCCAGTGTTTCCCGCTTCATCCGTCGCGGTGGCGATCAATCGATACCATAACCCTTGTTGGATTGTGACATCAGGATAAAGACGATACATGAATTCATCGTCGCTTCCGATTTTTTCCAAGGTTTCTAAACTCAGTGGGAATTGGTCAACAATGGCTCCGCCTGAACCATCAACGATCGCAAGGATCAAACCCAAATCTTTGGGCTCTTCATGGAATCGAAACTCGATCTTTGACAGGTCGATATCCGGGTTGCGGAAGGCGCGGAAGTAGGTCAACGTTGGCGGTTTGGTGTCCAGCCAAAATTCGAAAGGCATAACAAACCCGTTCTTACCATAATCTGTTGCGGTTGCTGTGAGGGTCACTTTGACCTCCGTGGGTGGAGCAGTTTCCAAAACGGTGGCTGAGATGGTGAATATGACTGCTTCTTTTTCATTCCATCCTGAACAAGTGGCATACTTGGTCGTTTCCGTTGCTTCAGAGATGATCATGGTAAAGTATTCTTGTGGATTCCCGTTATCTCCATTGAAGTCTCCCTCCAAAGCCAAATAACTGTCGTAATCCCCTTCAATGGTTCCCCAAAGTGAATATGGCCTACCAATTAGGTCCTCTGCGCGATCTGTGGAATAATACCACCAATCCACATCCGCAAACTGGAAGGTGATCCGGACGTTTTCTTCCCCATTGGCTCCGGGAAGCATGGGCAGATCCTGTGGCCCTTCTCGGAACCCTTCGCACACCAAAGGTTTGAGCTCTTCCCACATCGGGCCTCCCTCTTCGAGCATGGCAGAGAAGAAGACATTGTCCGTATAGAAATAAGCCGTATCCTGGGCATAATGCCCATCTGGCCACTCATATGGATTGCATAGATCAGCTGGAATCATGCATCCTTCGCTGCAGCAGTCAAATACGGTCATTGTCGCATCGACCCAGATATAGTCCAGCCGCTCGGGGAGTTCAAAGACAAACTGCGCCCAAGCGGTGTCGGCTTCATCGTCTTTTTCGGTGTCATAGGTTACAGTTACCCTGATTACGTTATCCCAATCGCCTCCCTCTCCCAAAAGGAACTCCTCTTCTTCTTCAAACCACAAGGTCTTTGACCATCCTTGGTGTCTTTCATCATCTTTCCTTACGTAGAACTCGAAGAAAACCTTTCCCGCATAAGGTTGCAGACACTTCGTATCGGTGGCATGGAAGGTCATGGTCGCCACCGTGATCATCCTATGATCAGATTCCCACCAAACCTGCTCGGGGTCTACCTCGATTGCGGCCTCTGGCGGCTGGTTGTCAAAAACAAAGTGCGTCCCTCCTTGGATCTGGACAGGAAGCTCTTCTTCCACCTGCGCTC
>CAYWWY010000024.1:0-8636 GCA_964462525.1 uncultured Thermotogaceae bacterium | reverse complement strand
TTTTACCGACTGACGTTTAATGATTTTCGTCGGTAAGATGATGTTTTTGAATAGTCCGGAGCGTCCGGATGTCACCCGTTCGATAAGAAGCTGTGCAGATAACCGACCCATTTCCAAGCGGGGCTGAGAAACAGTAGTGAGGGCAGGAATCGTATATTCTGAGAAGAGCGAATCATCGAACCCCATAACCGACACATCATCCGGGATTCCGAGATGAAGATCAGCGAGCGCTTTCATCGCGCCCATACACACATGATCATTAAAAGCAAACACCGCTGTGAAATCCGTTCCATTGGTTTTGACATAATCATGGATGGCAGCAAACCCATGTTCTGGTTCAAACCCCCGAACATTGGCAAATTTCAATGAAAACCCCGGATGCGTGTGAGAAAAGTAAAGCAACCCCTTTTCCCGGTCCTGAGAAGAATAGACCTCTTGGGGACCAGCAATGCATAAAACCTCTCTGTGTCCATGATCATAAAGAAACTTGGCAACAGAATGAGATGCGGAGATGTTGTCAATATTCACGGAATCTGCTTTGATCTCCCCGGCGCGGTGGTCAACGGCCACGATTGGGATCCCGCTTTCAGTCAATCGGTTCAGAAGTTGTTCTTCAGATTGCATCGTGCAGACAAGAAGACCATCTACTTTGCGCCTGAAGTAATCTTCCACGATTTCCGTCTCTTTGGCCTCTTTGTTTCGGGACGCTGAAACCAAAAGATCGTATCCCAATCCGAAGCTATACGATTCGATTCCCATGGCAATTTCTCCATAGTGATTGCCCATCAGGTTGGGGACAATCAGTCCGATAGTCTTGCAGAACTCTTGGTTTTTTGCCGAAGGGGACAGCTTAAATCCCAATCGCTTAACAACACGCAATACCCTCTTTCGAGTGTCGGGGGCTACATTGGCGGTGTTATTGAGTACTCGGGAAACCGTCGCGATTGAAACACCCGCTTCTTGCGCAACTTCGCGAATGGTGATCATCCCGACTCCTTTCCGAACTGTATTTGAAATACCAATTTCCTCAAACCCATACAAAAAAACGCCTGTGTGATCAAATTACCAATTACCCCTCTCTTTCAATCGTGAAGATATTCTTCTTCCCAGAGAAGAAAGGGATGGCGAAGGTAAGTTTCCCAGGGTTTTGTTGTTTGCGCTTTCACGATTTCTCGAAAGAGATAGTAGCTCGGCCTGGGGGTGATCACTCCCGTATCAAAATCCAAACGGGCCAAACCAAAACGCATCGTTCTTCCCTTAGCCCATTCATAGTTATCTGTCAACGACCAATGGAAATACCCACGCACATCCGCCCCCATTCTCAAAGCCCGTTCAACGGCATAGAGATGAGACACCAAAAAATACGGGCGATAGCGATCTCCATTGTCCGCAATTCCATTTTCCATAACAAAAAGAGGCAGACGATAGCGATTATGAGCCGCTTTAAGGATCATTGCCAACCCCTCGGGAAAGATTTCCCATCCGAAATCGCTGGTGGGCCTACCGTCTGCCGTTACCTCATTGATCGGTCCTCCTTGACCAAATCCGGGTAAAGCCTCCCACTGGTCTCCCCGTTCTGCTACCTTCATACGAGAATAGTAATTGATCCCCAAAAAGTCCATCGTGCCTTGAAGGCTATCCAAAAAACGCCATGTTCCATCAAAAAGGGCGGCTTCTCGCGCCTTTTTTGGACCGGTTGCCCATCCGCTGGCATAAATGATTCCGACAGGTTTGCTGGTATGCTCTTTCATTGAATGATAGGCTTTTATGTGCGATCGGCTTTCATTCTCCAAGGCTTGTTTCAGAAAATCATGATGGACGATGGCAGGGGGAAAGCCGGAGGAATGGAGATTGTATCCAAGTAGAGCGACAACGTGCGGTTCGTTCAATGTCGACCAATAATCCACCCAAGGATCAAGAGCGCGTACGACAACCGTTGCATACTTGGAGAACTCCTCAGCGATCCGTTCATCCACCCATCCCGTTTGAGTGGACCGTTCTCCCCGATTGACTGCAATAGGATCATGCAACCATAAAGGAAGCGTAAAATGGTTGAGGCATACCATCGTTGTCATCTTTCGGGTTTTCAGATCTTGCAATATCATTTTATAGCGCTCAAGGGCCGTATGATCAACTATATCATCCAATTGCGGCCCGGAAATTCCAAAAGTAGGGTTGGGGAAGATCCGGGACCACTCCACACCAATTCGGAGCGCGTTCATCCCCCCATTTTGAGCAAGTTGGTGCATATCTGGATATCCGTTCCAATAGCCAGCGCTAAAATCGGGATCATCACCAACGATAAGACCGTTTTCCCGGTTTTCTCTGTTTTTGAGCCAAACATACCAGTCTGAATTCGGATCGATGGTTTGTTCGCCACTCATTTCAAACTGAAATCCGGACAGTGAAGCACCCCAAAGAAAGTTTTCTTGAAACATTGTCTTCCTCCCTTAATTATTATTGTGAAAAGGCTACAAAATGATCGGGTTCGATTTCTTGGAACACAAGATTTCCTTTGCTCTTCTCTGGAATGTATAAGTTTTCGTACACTACAGAAAGAGAAGGAAGAACAACATCATCCCATTTCTTATCGAGACGAGGGACCGAACTGAGCAGATTCCGTGTGTAGGGATGGATCGGATTGAAAAAGACCTTCTCAGGCCTCCCCATTTCAACAATGGCCCCTTTGTACATAATCAAAGCTTTATCGCTGATATAGTACCCCAAAGACAGATCGTGCGTGATGAAAAGGACCGATAGTCCCTTTTTCTTTAGCATCCCCAAAAGGTTCAATACATCGATCCGAGTAGATGCATCGAGCATGCTGATAATCTCGTCGGCGACAAGAACTTTCACGTCCAGAAGAAGGGCTCTGGCGATAAGAAACCGCTGCAATTGCCCTCCACTCAGCTGATGGGGAAATTTGTTCAGGACCTCCGGCGGGTTCAATCCCACCGAACGAAGGCAAGCATCCCGCTTTTCCTTCCATTGGGTTTCTTTTTCGTGAGGAAAAAACTCTCTTTTGATCATCGAAAAGACCCTGTCTGCCTTGAAAATTGGATTGAAACTGCTGAACGGATCTTGGAAAACGCCTTGCACATAACGATAGTATTCCTTCAAGGCTTTCCCCCGATGATGAGAGATATCTTTCCCCTGGAACAGGATCTTTCCAAACGAGATATCGGTCAATCGGAGAATCATCTTCCCGATCGTAGTTTTTCCGCTTCCGCTTTCCCCAATTAGAGAACAGATTTCCCCCGGATTCAACGGAAAGCTCACCTGATCCACCGCTTTGAGTTTTCCCTTTCCGAAAGCTCCGGTACGGTATTCTTTTGTGGCCTGTACGAGTTCAATCATCGGTCTCACGCGCCTTCCAACAAGCGACTTGGTGACCCGGCTGAATCTCCTCAATTGGGGGCTCTTCGCTACACTGCTCATATGCCAAAGGACAGCGTTCTTTAAACCGGCATCCTTTCGGAGGGTTCAGCAATAAAGGAGGCTGCCCCGGGATTCCATACAACGGTGTTTTTTCATAAGTCACCCCTACCTCCGGCATAGACGAAACCAACAATTTGGTGTACGGATGGCATGGTTGGTTGATAATTGACTCCGTCGGCCCTAGTTCGGCCAGTTTTCCGGCGTACATAATGAGGATCCGATCCGCAATCTGGTATAACACAGAAACATCGTGTGTGACAAAAATCACTGACTTCACAAATCCCTGGTTTCGAAATTCTACAATCAGCTTAGCTACTGCTTTCTGAGTAGATACATCCAAAGCGGAGGTGATTTCGTCCGCCAAAAGCAATGAAGGGTTTAGGAGTGTCGCAATGACCATGACCACTCTTTGCTTCATCCCTCCGCTCAACTCGATGGGATACAAATCGAGGATTTTTTTACTCAATCCGACTATCTCAAATCGGCTGTAGAGCGCGTTCATGACTTTCGAGAAAGAAATCCCCCGACTTTCAATAATCGATCGTATGAATCGCCCGATCTTCACCGTAGGATTCATGGCATTCATTGCGTACTGAGGAATGATGGATATATGTTTGTATCGGAAAGCCCTCATCTGCAAGAACTCGCCAATCGGCAATGGCGTCCCATCCAGTTCAACGTGCCCGCCAACCAGTTCCATGGGGGGCTTGAGGAGAATCAACGCATTGCTTAAAGTGGACTTTCCACACCCCGATTCACCTGCCAATCCTATAATTTCCCCATCGGGGAGATCGAGGGTCATCCCATCAAGCGCTTGAACCATACCCCGTATTGTCTTATAATGGACCTTCAATTCTACCATTTTCAAAGACATTCCATCACATCTCTCTCAATTTGGGATTGAAGATCTCATCCAATCCGGTATTAAGAAAGTACAGCGCGCTTACGATCAAAGTGATCGCAAGACCCGGGGGCACGAACCACCACCACATTCTTAGCTGGATCGCGCTCCACAAGTTGGCGTATTGCATCATCAGACCCAGTGATATTCCAAGTGTAGGGCCAAGTCCCATGAAATCCAGAGCCACAGCAGCCAGAATCGCCCCGCCAAACTGGATGATGAAAACCATGAAGACATACGACATCATGTTGGGGGCAATCTCTTCCAGGATGATCCGTGGAGTCTTGCATCCGCTGATTCTTGACAGCGCGACGAATTCCCGTTGTTTAAGAGAAAAAGTCTGCGCCCGCACAGCCCTTGCTGTCCATGGCCACGCAGTTAATCCGATGATAATCGATTGAATCCCCACTCCCCGATAGGGAAGATACGCGGCGATGATGATCAACAGTGCAACAGAAGGAATCACCATCAGAATATTGGTCAGCATCATCAAAATCTCGTCCAGCCATCCCCCTTTGTACCCCGCGAAAAACCCGATCATCAGTCCAACAAGTGTTGCCAAACCTCCGCCAAAAAACCCGACAGCAAACGACGATCCAAGACCATGCACGAACTGGGAAAAAATATCCTGCCCAAAGGTCGATGTTCCCATCCAAAACTCAGTGCTGGGCGGCCGATACCCCGGACCGGCATAATCCAAAGGGTCATATTGGGAAATCAAAGGCCCAACCAAGGCAAGGATTCCAAAAAAAGCCAAGATGAATACTCCGATCCGGAACTTGATGTTTCGAAGCGCAAAAAACAGAATCTCATTCTTCTTCTTTCCTGCTTGTTTCGTATGGTCTTTCTTTATCGGGTCGCTCATGTTCATGTCTTTTCTCCTCCCATCGACAACCGTACTCTGGGATCAATTAGTACGTAAGCAATATCGATAAAGAAGTTAGCCAGCAAAACGCCAATCACTACAAAAAGAAAACACCCTTGTATAAGAAAGTAATCTCTTCTCTTGATTGCCTCAAAAAGGAGGTTTCCGATCCCGGGATACGAAAAGACAATTTCTGTGGTAAGAGCCCCGGTAACAATCACGCCCAGTTGAACTGCCAAACCCGTTACCTGAGGAAGGATCGCGTTTTTGTAGGCATATTTGCGGATGAGTTTACTGGGTGCCCCCATGGTTTCCATAAATCGAGAGTAATCGGCTTCCAACTCATAGATGATCATGTTCCTCATGCCAATCGCCCAACCGCCCAATTGAACAATGAAAAGCGATAAGAAAGGCAGAACCCAATGACGAAGGTAACTGAGCACAAAGGTTGATGTCCATTCGCGCCGGACCTGATAACTGTATGCCCCAGCGATCGGAAAGATGTTCAATACAACCCCTAATGACCATGAAAGAAGGATCCCCAACCATAAGTAGGGTGTTGCGGTCAACACATACCATATTGGCAAAACCCAATTGTCCATCTTCTTCTTTCTTGCGGCGAACGCTCCGAACTTGTTCCCCACGATCCAACTCAAAAGAATGGCTGGAAGCGTGATCAGCAAAGAAAAAGGAAGAGCATCCATGATGATCTGCGTTACCGGTTTGGGAAAATGGGTAATGCTGATGCCCAAGTCTCCCACAAACATGGATCTCCAAAAGGAAAAATACTGCTCATACCAAGGTTTGTCAAGTCCGAAGGATTGTTCAAGAAATGTATGGACCCGTTGGATCTGTTGGGGTTGGGTTGCTAAACGGCTGAGTAGCGAAAGAATGGGGTCCCCTGGCATCATCCGCGGCAGTATCCAATTCAGGGTAATCGCGAAAAAAAGAGTCAGCAGATATATGGCCACCTTGCGTCTCAGATATCTTCCCACTCAGAAAGACCTCCCATCAAAAGCGATCTCGTTGAAAAAGGCAGACACGCCCTACGCCAAATGGGCGTGCCTGCGGAATTCACGATTCTATTGTTTTGGGTAGATCTGTGTGAGCATCTGAAGCCCACCGAGCTGCCAGGTTCCTGCCCAGGTCGTTGGGTAGGATTTGTTTTCGTTCATTTCTCCCGGCCAATTCTGCCATACATTTGTGTTGGCCTGGAACCACATGCCATTATACCACAAAGGAATTGCGGGCATTTGAGTGAGGTATAGTTCCTGAATCTGGGCCATGATCTTTCTCCCCTGCTCCAAATCATCCATCTTAATCTCGTTAAACTGGTCAATCAGATCGGGGATGTCATCCTTCATATATCTTTGGAAATTACCGCTGGTTGCGAGATCGTCGTAAATGTCATGGAAAAGCCAATTGTAGAGGGTCCAAGGAGTGGACGAGAGTCTGGAGTTGAAGTTATTGATGGCAAGGTCATAGTCTCCGGTCGACAGTTGTTCGAAATACCCGGCGTAATCTGGGAATCGCGCTTCGGCGTCAATGCCAACTGCCCGAAGGTTGAGGGCAATGATCCGGATCGATTCCATCCAATCTGTCCATCCAAACGGAACGATAATTTCGAGTTTAAAGGGTTTTCCATCTGGCGTTACACGCATACCGCCTGCCGCAACGCGATATCCCGCATCATCCAGGAGTTTTTTCGCAATGGCGGGATCGTATGAGAATCCAAACGCTTCGGCGACTTCTTCGATGTAATACTTCATCCACCCATCGCTGGGAAGAAATCCCATAGTATTGGATGGAAGGACCATTCCTTCGAACACACGGCGACAAATCTCTTCAGAATTGATGGCAAACGCAATGGCCCTTCTGAGAATGGGATCATCAAGAGGAGCCTTGGTGTTGTTCGCGAAGAGAAAGGCAGTATTGTCCGAAAGCATGTATGGCTCGCCTTCATACCATGTGTGGATATCGTATGGCCCTTTGATTGCGGGAATCCCAGGAAGGAAGAAATTGCTTACATCCAGTTCTTCCCCTTTCATAATCATTCCCAACATTACGTTGTTGCTTAGCGCGCGGATGTATACGACTCTCTTTGGGGCCACTTCCATACCCAAATGCGTTTTGGCCCACCAATTCTCATTTCTCAGATAGATCATACGATCGAGATCATACGTCTCAAATAGATACGCTCCGCTACCGATCACATTCCCTTCGTTGCTTGCCGCCAGAACTTGCGTTTCTGTAAGGTTTTCCCACAAGTGCTTGGGAAGAACGGGGATTTGGTAGAGTTGCCACGACCATTCGTGATAACGAGGGTTGGAAAAGGTGAAATAGACAGTGAGGGGATCAACTGCGACGACGGACTCGAATTGCTCCCATAGGCTCCGGAAATGAACGCTGGGAAACTTTCCGGGAAGAGTGAAGGTAAAGACAACGTCGTCTGCAGTCATGAGTTTTCCATCGCTCCACTGGATGCCATCGCGTAATTTCAAGCGATAGATGTGGTCGCTTACCCATTCCCCTTCATGCGCAAGCCAAGGAGATAAGGTGTCGGTAATTGGATCGTAGGTGAAAAGGGTTTCATAGATTAATCCAATCGTTCCCGATACAGCCCCCCACGGTTGCATCGGATTCCAATTGGATGGCGGTTCCCATAATCCCCCACCTGCGTACAACGTTTCATGTCGCTCATACCTTTGCCCGAAAGTCGATACGGCAAGTACCATAACCAGGATTAGACACAATACAATTCCTTTTTTCATTGCATTTACACCTCCCATAATCATGGATATTTGGTACAAAGGTAATAATACAATGAAACAATTTACATGTCAAATGTAAATACTCATGAAACAACTTGCCAGACTTTCTGGTCCATCGGATACCTGAAGTATTCTCCCGGTAGTCAATGAAACCTTCTATTTCCAGTGTCCTCAATTTGTGGATTATCCCCTTGATTTTTGTGGATTAATACCGAAAGAGCGCATTCCTCGCAGCAAAGAGGGCCGATGGATTCAATTGGTCCTGGCGTTTAGGTGGGGGTTTCATCAGTTCCAATGAAGGGAAAGTGATCCGTTTTCACGGTTGGATTTTGTGTTTTTGCGTTGTTTCATGGTGTTCGCCCAAAAGTCGAAACCGATCTTTCAGGTCTTTGTACAACCCTTGATAGTGATGAAATTGTTGGGTGTATCGCTCCATATGCTCCGGTATGGGATCGAAGCCTTCTCGAACCGATACCCAGCGTAAAACCTGAGTTAAGGTGAGTCCGGTTCCCAAAGCGGCGAGCATAGCAGCACCGAATGCGCCCCCTTCGTCCATAGAAGGCACTTGGATCGGAATTTGAAATGCATCAGCAATCATCTGACACCAAACCCGGTTCTGTGCCGCCCGGGCGGCGGGGGGCGGGGGGGCGGTGGGGGGGGG
>CAYWWY010000023.1:0-8724 GCA_964462525.1 uncultured Thermotogaceae bacterium | reverse complement strand
ATTTGAATGAGCTCGAGGAAGGACTCTTTCAAACTGGCTCCCCCGACAAGGCCTCCATCGACGTCCGGTTGGGACAGAATCGGACGGAAATTTTCGGGTGTTATGCTTCCCCCGTACAGAATGGATATCTGAGAAGCGGTAGCTTGATCGAAGATTTCTGCCAGAACAGAGCGAATGTAGGCAATCGCTTCTTGCGCTTGATCGGCTGTTGCCACTTTGCCCGTACCGATGGCCCAAACCGGTTCGTACGCGACGACCAACGATTCCGCCTGCTCAATGGAAAGATCCTTCAATCCCAAACGGAGCTGGTCTTCGAGAACATCGAAGGTCTTTCCTTCTTCTCGTTCGAGAAGAACTTCACCCACGCAAAAAACGGGAATCAGATCATGATCCAAGGCGGATTTCACCTTCTCGCAAATGAATCCGTCGATTTCACCAAAAATCGTCCGGCGTTCGGAATGGCCCAAAATGACATGGGTCACACCCAAGTCTTTGAGCATAGGCGCAGAGATCTCTCCGGTAAAGGCTCCTTTGTCTTCCGGATGCATGTTCTGAGCCCCAACCTTCATTGCGGAACCCTGACAAGCATTAACAACTCCGGGAAGGCAGACAAAGGGGGGACACAACACAGCTTCCACCTGATCCGTCAGAGTCATGCAGCCTTTGATCAACGCTTGCGCAAATTCTACCCCCTCACTCGGGGTTTTGTTCATCTTCCAATTCCCAGCGATCCATATTTTCCGTTTTTTTTTCGATGCAATGCTTGCGACTCCGGGCATTTCTTTGCCTTCCAACATCTCGAGGGATGCGCCTCCCCCTGTGGATACATGGGTAACCCGGTCCGCAAGGCCAAACTGTTCGATCGCAGCGGCGCTATCCCCGCCTCCGATGACGGTTAACGCTTGAGATAAGGATGCCAAAGTCTTGGCGATTTCACGGGTGCCTTGCGCAAAATCATCAATTTCAAAGACCCCCATAGGACCGTTCCAAACAACCGTTTTGGCTCCTTGCATCGCATTTTTAAACCGATGGATGGTATCAGGGCCTATGTCAAGCCCCATCAGTCCTTCGGGGATTCCTTCCCGAGCGGTGCATACCTTGGTCATGCTTCCGGATTCCATTTTTTCCGCTGCCAAGGCGTCGGTTGGAATCATTAGATCCACTCCGGCATTCTTTGCTTGGTCGATCAATTGGCGGGCAAGCTCCACCTTATCCGCTTCCACAAGCGACTGGCCTGTCTTATAGCCCAACGCCTTCCAGAATGTGAACATCATCGCGCCGCCGATCAGAAGCTTGTCTGCCTTCTTGAGCAGATTCTCGATTACCCCGATCTTGTCGGAGACCTTGGCGCCACCCAGAATCGCCACATAAGGCTTTTCCGGGTTCTCGACCACCTTTCCCAGAAAGGCAATCTCCTTCTCCATCAGAAACCCAGCCGCAGAAACCAAATGCTGAGCCACACCCACATTTGATGCGTGGGCGCGATGCGCCGTTCCAAAGGCGTCATTGACATGAAGATCGCCCATCGAAGCGATCGTTTTGGCGAGGTCTGGATCGTTCTTTTCTTCTCCCGGTTCGAATCGGGTATTTTCAAGGAGCAACACCTCTCCATCTCCCAGTTCATGAGCCATTTTTAACGCCTTTTCTCCGACAAACTCCGGACAAAAAGCCACAGGTTTGCCCAACAACTCTCCCAAGCGAACCGCTACTTTTTCCAGGGAGTATTTGGGGTCCACTTTGCCCTTTGGGCGGCCAAGATGGGACATGAGGATAACCCGAGCGCCAAATCGAATCGCGTGTTCGATGGTCGGTAAAGCGGCGCGGATCCGGTTGTCATCAGTGATCTCCCCCGTTGCTTTGTCCATCGGGACGTTGAAGTCAACGCGGATCAAGACCCGTTTTCCCTTGAGATCCAGATCGGTTATGATTTTCTTTTCCATGGCATCCATCAACCAATCAAAGCATCTTTTCCAGAATATCGACCAGATCGACCACCCGGCAGCTGTATCCGTATTCGTTGTCATACCAGCAGCAGATCTTTACGGTCGTTCCGCCAATCACCTTGGTAACTGTGGAATCAAAGACACCCGATACGGTCGTACCGATGATGTCCGTACTGACAATAGGTTCGTCGTTATAGGCGATGATTCCTTTCAACTCATTCTCGCACGCTTTCTTTACCAAGGCGTTGACTTCCTCGACGCTCGTTGGTTTGCGGCTGACAAAGGTAAGGTCCGAAGCGCTGCCATCGCTGACAGGAACCCGAAGGGCATATCCGTCCAGCTTCCCTTTGAGTTCGGGAATGACGATACCGATGGCCTTCGCGGCGCCTGTTGTAGTGGGAATGATGTTAATGGCTGCGGCCCGCGCTCTACGGAGATCTTTATGGGGTAGATCGAGGATTCTTTGGTCGTTCGTATAGGCATGAACGGTAGTCAAAAGTCCGTTTTCCAGACCCAAGGCCTCATGAATCGCCTTGACAACGGGGGCGATAGAATTGGTTGTGCAGGAAGCGTTTGAAATCACAGACATTTCGCGGGTCAGAACATTCTCATTCACGCCCAAAACGATCGTCGCATCCACTTCGCCTTTGGCCGGTGCTGTGATCAAAACTTTTTTTGCGCCGGCGTCCAGATGGGCTTGACATTTTTCCTTTCCTGTGAATACGCCTGTGGATTCCACAACGATCTCCGCGCCCAATGATTTCAAGGGGAGTTTGGAGGGATCCTTTTCCGCGGTGATTCGGATCTTCTTGCCGTTGACAATGATCGAATCGTCGGTGGATTCTACTGTACCGGAAAAGCGCCCATGCACCGAATCGTACTTCAAAAGGTAAGCCAATGTCTTTGCGTCTGTCAAATCGTTGATCAATACAACATCATACCCACCCCGCTTGATCATTTCGCGAAAGACAAGCCGTCCAATCCGTCCAAAACCATTAATTGCCAATTTTGTTGCCATACTACACCTCCATCGAATTGTTTGTATGTTTGGTCCTCTATGATTGCGCGATTGTTTGACTAAAAGGGCATATTCAAACCGCCGGTGATTTGCTCCATTGCTTCGTTTCGGGCGCGTTGGATCTCTTCGACCCCCTGATTGAAAGCAGCCATAAGCAGGTCTTTCAACATTTCGGCATCTTCCGCCAGTTCCGGCTCCATTGTGAGGTCTTCCACACGCAGGTTCCCTTTCATTACGATCTTGACCGCACCACCCCCCGAAGAGAATTCAAAAACGCGTTGATCGAATTCTTCCTCCAGCGCTTGCATCTGAGATTGCGCCTCATTCGCCTGTTTGAGTAGGTCGTGCATATTTTGCCCTTTCGAAGAAGGATTGCGGTAGCTTTTCCCGCCAAAACTTCTCATTTTTTTTGCCAAGAGGATCGCTCCTTTCTACCAATAATCGTGTATGTGGATCACGACGAGATTTTTCGGATCCGAATTTTATCATCCGGAAAGAGGGTCTGAATTCGTTCTAAGGTCTTTTTTGCTGCGGGCTCCAGTTGATCGGGATCAAGCTCCTCGTCAGTTTGCTCCGGTCCGATCTGAATCCGGGATGGATACGACTGCCCCAAATGCTTCTGAAAAAACGCCTGCAATTGTGGTTCCTTTCGGATGACGATATCGTAGGACAATTGCTGATGATTCTGAAACTTTAGGGAAAACGCATGATCCAAAAAATTGTACTGACCGATCAAAAGAGCAATGTAGAGATCAATATGTTCCCGCTTCAACGATTGCAACCACTTATCCTCGCTCGCTTCCTTCGGACCCTCCTTGGGTTGCGGTTGTTCGGTCTTGGACTTTTGCTCGGGTTCAACGCCTTGCAGCGACTGAGACAGGTGCAACAGTTCGATGGTGAAGAGGGTGCGTTTGTTGTCCGCGAACCGAAGGGTCTTCAAGAGGTCCATCAAAGACTTCGCAATGGGAATCACCGGAGCGAGATCAGCGTGCGTTTGGGCATATTCCAACAAATAATCCATCATCTGTTGAATCACAACCTCGAAATTCAATCCCTTTTGTTGAACTTCGTCACCGCTCAGAACAATTGCATTGGGGTTGCCATCCATGATGGCTCGGATCAACGATTCGATCCAATCGGGGGGAACCCCGCCCAACATCGTCAAAAGGTCTTCGGGACGGATCATCTCCGAACCTCGGAACCGGGAAAGCTGCTCCAACATCACGAGCGCGTCGCGAACCCCGCCTTTGGCGTTGCGGGCGATCAAAAAAGCCGCTTCTTCTTCAATCGGGATCTCCTCGGTTTGGGCAATATCCAGAAGCAATTGTTGAATCTCGGTATTGCCGATGTTTCGGTAGGGAATTACCTGGCACCGGGAGATAATCGTGGACGGGATTTTTTCTGGATTTGTTGTGGCCAGGATAAAGAGGCAATTGGGTGGTGGTTCTTCCAAGGTCTTTAAGATAGCGTTGAAAGCTTCGGATGTCAACATATGGACTTCATCGATGATGTACACTTTATACGCGCCCTGTACCGGAAGATAGGAGACATTGTCGCGGATTGCGCGGAAATCATCGATGCCTCGATTGGATGCCGCATCCATTTCGATGACATCCATATGTGCGCCCTTATCGATGGCGATGCATTGATCACAGGCGTTGCAGGGTTCTTCGTTCTGAGGGTTCAGGCAATTCAAGCGTTTGGCAAGAATGCGCGCGACTGTCGTTTTCCCCGTCCCGCGAGGACCGGCAAAGATATACGAATGAGCGATCTCGTCTTGCATGATCGCGTGCTTGAATAGCTGTTTCACATGATCCTGGCTCACGATACTCCCGAAGGTCCGCGGCCGATGCTTTCTATACAAGGTTTGTTCCATACCATCACCCGAAGTATTATATCACAACTGATGGAAATGAATGACAATATGGGTTGCCCGCAGAGTTTTTGAAAGAGATCACATTCGCTGACGAATATCCGAAACGGTCGATTCAAAGACATCTTTGAGCTCCGGGTCGGACAATTGGCTCATGATGCCGTATCGTTTTCGGATCACCCGCGCCATGCCGGTGATGGCGCGAAAAGGATCGGAAAGCAACAGGGCGTTTGGAATATGATGAAAAAACCCCACAGTATGGAAAAAGTCCATCACCCTTTGGTACAAAGGGGTTTGGTAAGCCTTTAGGATAACGCAGGTATAAAAACCAACCTGGTGACCGTGAAGATGGGCGCTCTTAAAGACAATATCGGCCGCGTGAGAGAGCATATGTTCGCTGCCGCTTGCAGAACGAGAGCTCCCCGCATACTCCATGGATATGCCGCTGGTGATCAGACTATCGGTGAGGGTTTCGATGAAGTTCAGATTCTGCATACTCGGTTCGCTAAAGTTCAAGATACTCTTATAACTCATCTCCGAAAGGATACGAGCAAAGTAGTCGATCTTCTCCCCCGTCTTTTGGCTGGAAAGCTCCCAGTCCATGATGGCTGTTATATTGGAAATTACGTCCCCCAACCCCGAGAAGAGATACTTTTGGGGCGCCTTGGAAAGCAACTGAGTATCCGCGAATAGCGCAAAAGGCATCCGCGCGCGAAGACTATCGCTTCGTCCTTTTTCCAACTTGATGGAGACAACAGGAGAGCAGATCCCGTCATTGGATGCCAAAGTAGGAATCAGGACCATCGGGATGTTGACGATGTGGCTGATAAACTTCACAGAATCCAAGACCGAACCCCCGCCAACGCCAATCAACACTTCCGGTTTGATGGTATGCACCTCTTTGACCATAGAGATCAACTGATTCAGTTCCGGCCGTTCCGAGGCGAAAAGGAACACATGCCGATCCGAATCTGGGGGGATGGTGGACGCGATTTCCGGAACAATCGATAAAATGGGTTGTTGGGTGATAACGCACGCCCGGGAAAAATCCATGTTTGTGAAAAACTGGGTAAATCGTTCTATGGCATCGGGCCGGACAATAATATACTTGGGAATCTCGACCGAACGGGTCGAATGGTCGATCATCATCATAAGACGCCTCTCTTTCTCACAAACAACCGCTACAAAGGGGGTTTGTTGTTGCCCATCGAATCCCAGTCGCTTTTTTTTCAGAAGCCAGGAGGCCCGGAAATTCTTTTGAAGTTCGACCTCTTCCTGGATATATTCAGACCATTCTTCTGATTTGAACGTCCTGTGACAAGTATACCACATCTCTCCGCGAAAAAGCGCTCTCCATCAAGAGAAGAACCGGCTGGAAGCCGGTCCTGCATTTCTTTCTTGACTTCTGAAAAACATCTATAGGGTGAAATGGTATATTTCACCCATTAAAGGAAGAAATATCCTGATGGTTTCTATCCCTAAAAAATACCCTTCTCAATCAACCCCTCTGCGAAGCGCCCAGCCCCTCCCGAAACCATTCCACAAAGCGTTCAATCCCCGTCTCGATATCCACAGACGGTCGATATCCCAAAAGCCGGGCGGATTTTTGGATATCTGCGCAGGTCATCTCCACATCTCCCAGTTGCATCGGCTTGCGATCGACAATCGCTTTCTTTCCCGTTGATTTCTCCAGAAGAGAGATCAACGCATGAAGTTGAATCGTATGGTTGTTCCCCAGGTTGAAGACCGCATATCCTGGATGGTCATAGGCCATCGCTTTCCCAATACCGTCCACCACATCGTCGATGTAGGTATAGTCGCGGGCTGTTGTCCCGTCTCCAAAGACCGGAATGGGTTTTCCTTCCCATATCTGATTTGTGAAGAAATGAATGGCCATCTCCGGCCGTTGCCTGGGTCCATAGACAGTGAAAAAGCGCAAACCTACGATGGGAATGCCGTAGATCTCGCTGTAGGTTTGGCAATAGAGTTCTCCGGCTCTCTTCGCCGTTGCGTAAGGGGAAACCTGTCCTTCCAGAGGATCATCCTCACAGAAAGGGATTTTTATATTCTTTCCGTATACCGAGGAAGAACTGGCAAAGACAAACCGTTCCACCTCAAGGGTTCGGGCATACTCCAGCATCGATACGGTGCCTCCGATATCCACGCTCACATATTCCATCGGATCCTTCAGCGACTGCCGCACCCCGGCCATGGCGGCCAAGTGACAGATGATATCGATCCTTCCTTGTTCCCGACCAATCTGATCCAAAACCCGGTCATCTCGGATATCGCCCACATACAAACGATAGCGGGGATGATCCAAAGCAGTCTGAATGTTCTTCCACTTCCGCTTGGGATCGTAGAAGGGATTGAAGCTGTCCAGGTTGATCACCCAAAATCCTTCCCGTAATAACCGATCGCACAGGTGCGACCCGATAAACCCGGCCCCACCGGTCACCAAGACCCGTTTCATTTCCGACCCACGCCCTCGCAGACAAACCCCATCCCTTTGGCTTTTGCCAGATCGATCAGATTGCGGGTATCCAGAATGCAGTTACCCCGCATCAGCTTTTTGGCCATCGCCAGATCCAGGCTCCGATACTGGTTCCATTCGGTCAGGATCATCAGGGCGTCGCTTTCGTGCATGGCTTGGTATGGATTGTCGGTATAGGCGATCCGGTCGCCGAAATGGGCTTTCGCCGTCTCCATTGCCTGGGGGTCATGGGCGATCACGCGGGCGCCTTGGTCCAAAAGCCGTTCAATGATCACCAAAGCGGGTGATTCACGAATATCATCGGTTCCTGCCTTAAAGGCCAAACCCAGAATACCAATCCGTTTCTCCTCCAAAGGGGCTCCAACCAAACCTTCCAGCTTATCCACCATCCGCAGTTTCTGTTTCTCATTGGAAGCGATCACTTCCGCAACCAAAGACAGATCCACCTCCACCCGCTTTCCGATATCCACAAATGCGCGGGTGTCCTTTGGAAAACAGCTTCCCCCAAAACCGGGGCCAGGGTGGAGAAACTTCGGGCTGATCCGTCCATCCATCCCCATCCCTTTGGCCACTTTGTGCACATCGGCGCCAACCGCCTCGCACAGGTTGGCCACCTGATTGATGAAGGTGATCTTGGTTGCCAAAAAGGCGTTGCTGGCGTATTTGATCAGTTCTGCTGTTTCGTAGTTGCAAAAGAGAAAAGGGGTCTCGATGATATACAAGGCTTTGTATATATCCTGAACGATCTCTTTGGCCCGCTCCGACTCATACCCAATCACCACGCGATCCGGATGAAAGACATCATGCACCGCGCTTCCTTCCCGCAAGAATTCCGGATTGGAGACTACATCGAAATTTGACGATCCCGAACGCTGCGCGATCGTATCGTGGATCCACCGATTCGTTCCCACAGGAACAGTGCTCTTGGTGACTATGACCTTGTATTCGTTCATATTTTGTACGATCGAATCAATGGCCGATTCCACATAGGATAAATCCGCTTCCCCATTCTCTCCCGAAGGGGTGCCCACACCGATAAAGACCACTTCACACTCCCCAAGGGCTGAATCGATATCCGTAGAAAACGAAAGCCGCTGCTCGCGGACATTCTTGTCGATCAGTTCCTTCAACCCCGGCTCGTAGATGGGGATTTGCCCATGATTGAGCATATCGATCTTGTCTTGCTGCACATCGACGCACACCACCTGGTTGCCAAAGTCAGCAAGCCCTGTGCCTGTAACCAATCCTACATAGCCTGTGCCGATGACGGCGATCTTTTTGGACATCACACCCTCCTAAAAAATGATTGCTATCTCAATGATTCCTATGCAACCGCATAAACCATCAAACACTACCCCGCCTACTGCGCGCTGGGCAAGACAAAGACACCCTGTTC
>CAYWWY010000022.1:0-18812 GCA_964462525.1 uncultured Thermotogaceae bacterium | reverse complement strand
TGATGGATGAAGTGCTGAATCCAGGCGTAGTTGGCGTTGTTCACCGGCGGGATGCCGTGTTTCCAGCGGACATCTTCCCGAAGACGTTCGCCACCCCAGTCGCTCATGTTGAAGGGCGGATTGGCGAGGATGAAGTCTGCGCGTAGGTCTTTGTGCAGGTCGTTGTGAAAACTGTCCGCGTGATGCCCGCCGAGATTGGCGTCCAGTCCTCTGATGGCCAGGTTCATCATAGCCAAGCGCCAGGTGGTGGAGTTGGATTCCTGGCCGTATATGGCGATATCACCCAGGCGGCCACCGTGTTCCTCAACAAAGCGCTCGCTTTGAACGAACATGCCACCCGAGCCACAGCATGGGTCATACACGCGACCCTTGTACGGCTCAATCATCCTGACGAGCAGATTAACCACGCACCGGGGCGTGTAAAACTCACCGCCGCCTTTGCCCTCTGCCGCGGCGAAACGGCCAAGGAAATACTCGTACACCCGGCCGAGAATATCTTTTGAGCGGGATTCATCGTCTCCGAGTCCAATCTTGCTGATGATGTCGATGAGTTCGCCCAGGCGGTATTTATCAAGAGACGGGCGGGAATAGTCTTTGGGAAGAACACCCTTTAGTCTCGGATTCGCTTTTTCAATGAAGAGCATCGCGTCATCAACGATTTTTCCGATGGTCGGCTGCTTGGCGCTGGATTGGAGTTTGTCCCAGCGAGCCTCCGTGGGCACCCAGAAGATGTTGGCGGCCAAGTATTCGTCACGGTCTTCCGGATCTGTATATTCAGTATCCTTCGTAGCCTTCAGCTGCTTGTGCTTGACCTGGAAAGCGTCCGAAATGTATTTGAGAAAAATCAATCCGAGAACCACATGCTTGTACTCGGAGGCGTCCATATGCCCCCGCAACTTGTCCGCGGCCGCCCACATCTGGTTCTCAAAGCCGAGATTGGCACCATTTTCTTTTCTATCTGTCATGTTTTTCCCCTTTCGTGTTTAGCCACCCAATGTCCAAGCTCAACGGTGGCTTTGGAGCGCAGCGGAAAAGCCGTCCAGTGTAGTGCCTTGTTAGGCGCTCGTTACTTTGTCTTTAAGCTTGTCAAGAGCATCTCTGATGAAAGGTGTTTGACCTTCGATATTGGCGCAGTAAAGGAAGCTATTGACGCGCACTTTCGAGAAACCATCAAAGATGTACATTAGTGCTATGGCTTTTACAACCATGATTGAGTTGCAACGCATGAATCAAAGAATGCATACTCAAGTCTTTCGATCGCATCTTCATGGGGAATATCCAGCCAGGAACAGGGGGGTGATTCTGATTCTTTGATAAAGTGGTACCCAGCTGTAAATTCTAGTATTCGCATCATTTGGGAGTGTGGAGCTCCTTCTAGGAACGGGTTTGGCATGATTACTCCTTTCTTAAGTTGATCTTCATGACCACCTAATCTATGTTTCTTGTTAAATGTTCGCTGTTATTGAACTCATAATGCGCCTGGACATTTCAACAACCTGAAAAGCTGACAAATAGTGGAAACACTGGAGCTTCCAATACCCAATGGGATCAAACAATGCTTTTGTTAAGCTTTACACCAAGCACAAGGTTTGGAAAACTTTTTGTACTTGGCTACAAATAAGGGTTATAGAATGAATATGCTCAAGGGTCTTTGAAAACAGATCTTTGAAAAGAAGTCCTCATAAGACATCTAGGAAAATCGGTACTCAGGAGTGGATATTTTAATGTATGAAAATCCCAATCCAATTGAATCATGCAAGAGATGGTTTGATTCGGACTTTTTCGGCCAGGTAAAGGGCAATATTATTCTCCAAGTCGCAGGAGAAACCCTCAAGGCCAAAAAGCTCAAGTCCTCTGCCAAATTAAACCGGTCTTTGATTGTCAATGGGAAGAAAATCAAATACTGCTCGTATCTGGCGAATGATAAGATGCAGAGCTTTCAAGTGAAATGATCATCCAATACGATTTACTCAGAAGGTCAATGGAGACTTTTTTCAAGTACACAAAGCAGAACTCTTAGCCCGGTGTCAAATCCGCTCAGAAGACGGCTGAACCCATTATTTGATCCGGATAGCCATTATTTGTCAGATTTTCAATGACCTGATGGAGATCCAACAAGTGCACCAAAAAAAGATTGAGATATGGAACACATTCAGTGTGATTCGTATTGCTGTATCGCATTTGTCTGTACTGTTTGCTAGAGATGCTCCTGTCGATATTCGCAGTTTTCACTCTCCTGAGTGCCGCTATTCTAAAAGCTTACAGCTTATAGTGGTTTCGTTGTTACTTCCACGCATGTTATGGGTTAATGAGATACCTTTGGATCGTTCCTAACATGACTTGGCTATCTTTATTGAAGCGTTCTTTTGCATGATTCAAATAGGTTTTTTGGGATGTCTGGTACAAGATCCATTGATTCATTTAGGAGATAAATCGCTTTTGAATGTATTCTTGAGTTCGGCTCGGTGATAATTCTACTGTAGCAGGTCCCGTCCGGATGAAAAATCGCTCATTATTCCCATCTATGACAAAAAGCGGGGTTTGAGAGCGATTGCATTGAATTACCATTACACGATCGTTTCGGTAATCCTCAAAATGAGGATGAATTCCAATCATTGCTTGCGGTCCAATACGACTATTTACGAGGTTGACCAGATGAAGGCTAACTTTGTCTTCGTTCGGAAACCCATCTCGACCAATTCCGATTGGATATCCATCATCCGCAACCCCAATGATTAAAGTTCCGCCATTTGTGTTTAGAAACCCAGCGATTGTTTTCAAAACTGCCATTTCCATTTTAGGATCCTTCTTATCTGTGTGAAGATTTGTCCGAATTGTGGATTTGAATTCTACCTGTGATGATTCTCCGTTTGCGATAATTTGGTCGATGTCTACATCGAAATGGACAAGTCCTTTTCCTGTCTTTCCTTCGGCCAGTTTATTGTACCCTTCACGAATCACTTGAGCCATCATCTCTCGCCTAGCATGCAAAAAGGTTTTGTAGTCCATCCACTCCCAGCCATCCGGAAGAGCATGTAGATAGTACATTCGTGCCTTATCGATCGGGTCTTGTACGCATTGGTCCATTCGAGGAAAGTATTCTGAAGGAGAAAGATCTGAAATCGCATTATTATCGCCCCATTCAAGGAATGTGAGATTGGCAATTTGGTTTATTTCAGATGTTTCTGTGATCCCCTGTTTTCTGAGGTATGCTTTTGGGAAAAGATGATGACGTTCAATTGCGGAATGGGGAGGTTGGATGGAAGGATCCAAAAGATCAGAAATATTCGTGTCAGAAAAAAGTACTCTCGCGTTTAATATCACTTGCGCAGCCTGAAAAGCAAAAAGCGAAGGGCTTCGAGAGGCGGAAGTTGCTAGGTTGTTTGGAAGAGAAACAGTCCAATAATCGCTGGTAAGAGTAACAGAGCAAATATGCTCAAGTGTGCCGATAAATTCGTTTGCGTCCTTCACCCCTCTCAGAGAGGCAAGATCCGATTCCATTTTTGATTCAGGAGAGTCAGTGAATCTTCCAGTCAAACCAGACATGAAAAACCATTGCGCAGTGATTTTTCTCAGTTCTTTTTCCTGTACTTGATATTGGGTACGACCTAAGAGATTGAGCAGGTAGGCAAACAGAAGGTTGCTGTTGGAGCTGATCATGGCTTTGCTTCGAAAACCAGCCTGCCTGAGGCAAGCCAAAAAATCATGCCAATATTGAAGGTTCAACACTTTCATTTGGGCTGTTTGCAAGTTTTGAAACTGTTCTATCCTTCTTTCTTCGCTAAATTTTTCAGTTTGCAAGTCTTTCCCTCTAAGAATGGAGTAGACATAATTAAGGCGAGCACGCTGAAAAGCCAGCCCAACACTAACCCTTAGGAGTTGGTCAGGCATGGGTTGGATAAAGTGGTTAAATGGAGAGTCCTTGCCTATAGTTATTTGCCTTGAATCACGTGAGAAACGTTCTAAATCTGACCGACCTTCATCCCAGAAAACGGACATAAGAGTCAGAATAAAGTCAGCTTGATTCAAAGAGGTACCTTTGCTATTAATCCTTACAAAAACTTCTGCAACCTCTTCTTCTGTGATGTTAGCAGCAAGCTCTAAGGCAGTGAAAGGGAAATGCAGTAATTGTTGTAGTTTCATAATGGATTTGCGAATTCGCTTTTTCTCCTCCGGGATAATCTCTTGTGAATCGGACAAACCTTCCAAGTATTCTTCAGTAGTATCATGGAAATCTGTTGAGGAGTCCCAAATCTTAGTAATATCAGGAACGAATTGCTTATCCCTTTCAATCGCTGCATCTGAGACCTCAAAAACCTCTTCCAAAGGATTAAATGCAATTCGAATTCTCTCTTTACGAAAATCATTCCTAAGGACTTCAACTCCTTTGATTACAGCATATAGAGAGGTTAAACGTTGTTGACCATCGACAATCACTAAACTAGGCACTTTTTGCTTACTACTTTCTCCGATCGTTCGGGAAGAATTGTTGACCATGTTTTTCCAGAATAGTAGGTATCCAATAGGATAACCACGATACATGGAATCGAATAGGTCCCTTACTTTTACGTTTTTCCAGACAAAGGGTCTCTAAATATCCCGTAACCCAATTTCCCCCATAGAAATGTATTCAACAAGTGTTCCCAGCGAGTAATCAACTTTGGTAAACACTATTTCGCTCATTGGTTCTTTCTCTCCTTCCAGTCAGAAAGTCATTTTCAAATATCAGAACCTTCAAGCCTTTGGGGTAGATTCCAAGAGGGGTCTTTGATATCTCACCTTGAGTAAAGACCAATTTCGGAATGGATGAGTTTTTTCTTGATGACCAGAAAGATCCGAAACGCTTTCGAGAATGGCATATATACAATCCGATAGAGCGGCGAAATGATACACCTTACGGTTAGCAGGTTCGATTATTCCATTGGGGCCGTTTTTGATATGAGAACCCGGGGAAGAAATGGGCTGTAAGGGTTTGGGTGGGCATCGTGCGGGAAAAGGGTCAGGTTCCCCAAATCATCTGCTACACCGTTGTTGATTATGTGAGAGGCGAAATAGAGCTACGGGTTTTTCTTTGAACCCCAGCCTTTCTGGATTCGAAAGGTTGGGCTTTGGTATCTATATCCTACCATATGTAACAAAAAAATACAACCTTTTGGCAAGCGTCCAAATAAGGGGTTACGGCTGATGCAGGGAATAAGGGCATTTTTGGGGTTTATGATGAATCAGGGTTGCTCGGTGATTTATGTAACATTGTTTCTGGATGAAATCAGGTGTTTGTCAACGGGTTAATTCTCCGAACGGCACAGTCGAAATCCGAGGCTATCCATGGCAGAGCTTGTGGACACTCCATAGCGGTAGGCGACGCGGATGTTTCGAATGCGGTTGTCTGTCCAACTGCCCCCTTTTGTTACGCGTGATGATCCGGTGGTCGGACCGATGGGATTGATTGTTTCTTCGTTTGTATATGTAGCATAGCGATCGTGGCACCATTCACTGACATTCCCACTCATATCGTGGAGTCCTAATCCATTGGGTATTTTCCCCCCCACCGGTTGTGGTTTTCTTCCGGCACCATCGGGATCGGAATTCTCCCAATACCATGCGACGTTCTGGATTTCGTTGCTTCCCGCGAATTTAAAGTCTTCGGAACCGAGATGGCCTTCTCGCGCGGCATATTCCCATTCTGCTTCTGTGGGGAGACGGAAACCGATAACTTGGGTAATATCAGTGGTGATCTCCCCTTCTTGGTTTAAAAGGTTTCCTCGGTTGTCATATGCGGGGGGGAGTTCCTTGGCTTCGCTCAGCCAGTTGCAATAAGCGATCCCATCGAACCAACTCACGGAAATCACCGGGTTGCTTCCGCGGACTCCTCCGAGATCCCTTGGTTTGGTTTTGTTTGTCGCTTCGCAAAATGTGTCGTATTCGTCAAAGGTAACTTCGCACTTGCCGATCCAGAAGTCGTAGGTCAGAGTGACCGTATGGATGGGCTTTTCATTGCTCATCCCTTCGCTGTCATTTCTTGTATTCCCCATTTGGAATGTTCCCGCCTGAACATACGCCATTTCTGGACTTGCTGAAACAGCAACAACCATGAGCATCATCAGAGAAAAAACCGGTGCCAATACCCATGTACGCATCACGTTCACCTCCTGATTTTTATGATCCGATGGAATGGCATTCATGGATTTCAAGCAAATGATTCGATCCATCTTTCTATGATACCACATTTTTCGGTTTTGACATCAGGATTTTTCTTCTTGCCCATGGTTAGAGAAGAAGACTCCTCAACATTTTCAAGCAAAGGTTTTTTAAGTAAATCAAAACGGAATGGGAAAAAATGGATATATCCGGAAAAAGAGCCTTCATAGGGCACTGGAATGATTAGGAGATCATGAAATGATGATTCCATAAGGATTGGTTTCCTTATCGGAAGAATCTCAGAGGCAGATCATACTTGATTCTTCTTATACGCAAGGGTGTGCGCGGTTTTTGGAGCCAATAGGAGCTCCCAAATGAAAAGGAGTGTGTACGAAACAAAGAATACCCCGATGAGTAGCAACGCATTTCTCAGTCCGGAAAGGAAACTCCTCCTACCAATGAGGATCTGTCCGGTCATGCTCAGGATCAGGTATCCCGCGAAGGTCATTCCCAAAAGTAACGCGCTCAGAGACGAGAAGGAGAAAAGGCCGAGAAGAAATTGCGGCGCGAAGAAACTGCCAAGCGTCAGGGCCCAGAAGTTGTGTTCCAGGTATTGGAGAACCGCATTGCGAAACCAGCTTTTCCTTTGAGAGATGATCTTGCGCAATGTAGATGGTGCTCTTTCAATCACCTCCATGGAGGGAGAAAAGAAGGTTTTTTTTCCAAGGGTATTCATGATTCTTCCCATTTCGCTATCGTTGCTGAAGACTTTTTTTCTCATTTCCAAATCTTTGGCCGTTTGGGCGGAAAGCAGGATTCCGGATCCAAGGTAATGAAAGGAAAACAAGCCAAGGATCTTTCCACAGGTTTGCATGGTCTCATCGGTGTCCCCGATCCTAGTTCCAGCACTTTCGGAAAAGGTATTTCTTCGGGAAAAATGAATCGCGTCCCATTTTTTCGTGAAAAGGAGCTGGAGGGCATTTCGGAGGTGTTTTTCCGAAATCACGGAATCGGCGTCGATCAGGAGGAGAACCCCCGATTCGATCGACCGAAAAGCATTTTGCCAGGCGATCCCTTGTGGATGCATTTGGTATCCTTCTTTTCGGAGGGGAATGACTTCCAATCGGTTGGGGTATTCGTTTTGGATCCTCTGGAGTTCTTCAAAGCTCCCATCGGTCGAAGCGTCGTCGTATACCCGACACTTCAGGTTCAACGAATACTGGAGATACTGGGTGATGTTCCCCACGATCGTTTTTCCTTCATTGTGCTGTACAGTGACGATTACCACTGGGATTGTGGATGGGTCGGTCTCGGAATCAAGAAAATGGGCCGTCTCTTGTTCCATCTTTTTCTTGATTCTTGGGAGCACCCATGACAAACCGGCCGTTAAGATGATCGCAAACCCGATCCAAAAGATCCCAACGGGAAAAAAGGTGGCGATGAATCCAAGCCAAGCGGACAGGAGAAGAATCAAGATCTGGAAAGACCATGAGATCAGAAATTTTTGTTTGTTCATATGATTATCCCTTCCTCAGAATCCGGTTAGTACTTTACGGAAAGGGATTGGCAGTTTCTTGGATCCTTCTCCGATAAGGTACGGCAACAACAAACCCGTGGAAAAAAGAATCCCGACACGAAGAAAGACGGGGAATTCCATCTGACTCCATTGCTCCAGAGCCAGAAGAATAAACCATTGAAACGGGAGATGGATCATGAAGATCAGAAGCGAGTGCTTTCCGAACCGCATAACCCATTTCCTCCACCAAGATTTCTCTCCATTGGAAAGACGATTGGACCACATAGCGGCAATCCGAAGGAAAAGAGACAAAGAGACCAACGCAAAGAGGAATCCTGAGAGAGTGAATTGGTCGGTAACAAGAGCCGTCCCCCATTTTTGAAGCATATAGGCCAGTTCAAACGATCCGAAAGCCCATAAAGCAAAATACAATGGAAGGAACAGGCGGCGATATGGGATGATCGGGATCTTGCTCATTCCCATCCCAAACCCAAGATAGAAGACCAATCCCCAAGAAATGGGATTGGGATAGATCATCGCGCCAATCACTCCAAGAGGAAGGCTTTCCCGGGGAGCGAACCAGAGCAGGAAGGAAATTACGCTGAGATAAGCAATGTGAAAGATGAGAAAACTCCGGGACCATATGTTAATTTTCCGCTCGCTGTGAGATCGAATCCGGTAGGCATACCATTGAAAGAAAAGGAACAAGGCAAGAAAGTAGTACTGCCAACTCACCGTGAAGCTGCTTAGGGAAAAAAGATACTGAACCAGAACAGGAAAGCCGCCATAGAGGTCTTGCCCCGTGAAAGGGTACCAGTAGGGGTCTTTCAGGATAATGTACAAAAGAAAAGAAAGGCTGGCCCAGAAAAGGTAGGGATAGAGAACGGTCCGCACCCTTTGTATCAGCTGCGGCTTGGACAATCGGTGTTTTTTTACCCCTTGGCCATAACCGATCAAAAAAACGAAAAAAAAGACGCACGGCGCGGTAAATTTTGCCGCAATCGAAGCAGCAATCTGTTGACCGAAAGCGAGGTCGCCGATGATCAAAGCGAGTGAATGACCCAGAATCACCATCATGATGGCCATTCCGCGCAACATCGTCTGCGTTCCCATGCTTACCACCTGGGGGTGCGACTCTGGTTCCGTTCCACTTGTTTGCCGGATCATTTCCCTTCCTCCCCAAATGACGACCAAGCAAATCCATACAAAAAATATGGGTTCGATCACCCATTCAATACATGGGCTCGAATCATTTTTTCCATTCCTAGTTGACATGATGGACGGATCTTCGTACCCAATTGTTCGGAGCTTCTCGAAAGTGCGGAAAATATGATGATTGATTGTATACGGGTTGGATTTTCCGATCGATGAACGGAAATGACATGAGGGATTCTCTCATGGGATCCCACGTGATTGGTCGCGAATTGCTCCCGATTTGATCATTTTTTGGTAGTTTATTGATTAAATCAACATTTGATTTTGGATGTGGGATTTTGGTAAGATTTATACAAACAGGCCAAGCTTTGGCGAGGGGGTGTCTACATGGAAGTGTTGAAGTATGGCATGGTTGGCGGTGGTCAAGGGGCGTTTATCGGAGAGGTGCATCGGAAGGCAGCGGCTTTTGACCAGAAAAGCCAATTGGTCGCCGGGTGTTTTTCTCGGGATTATGGAAACACTCAGAAAACGGGAGCCCTTCTTGGATTGGAAAACGATCGGTTGTATCGGACTTTTGAAGAGATGGCGCGAAAAGAATCTCAACGAGAAGATCGGATCGATTATGTGGTGATTGTAACGCCCAACGCAACGCACTTCCCTGCTGCAAAAGCTTTTTTGGAGCAAGGGATACATGTCGTCTGCGATAAACCGTTGACGTTGACCGTCGAGGAAGCGAAGACGCTTCGAAGACTTGCCCAAGAGAAAGCCCTGCTTTTCTGCGTAACATATACCTATTCCGGGTATCCGATGGTCATTCAAGCCCGAGAGATGATTCAGCAAGGAAAGATTGGCGCGATTCGAATGGTGATGGCTGAGTATCCTCAGGAATGGCTCGCTCAAACCATCGAACAATCGGGCCAAAAACAAGCCGCTTGGCGAACAGACCCTGAGCTGGCTGGTATCGCGAATTGTTTGGGCGATATCGGAACCCATATCGAAAACACCGTGTCGAGAATGACCGGCCTTTCGGTCAAAGCCCTTTCATGTGTGTTGGATTCCTTTGGTTCCAATCGGGTCTTGGATGACAACGCATCTGTTCATGTGGTATACGAAGGAGGAGCTCGGGGCATGTACTGGGCTTCTCAGATCGCCATCGGCTATGAAAACGCCCTCAAGATTCGGATCTTTGGCGAAAAAGGGTCCATCGAATGGGCGCAGGAGGATCCCAACTACGTAACGGTCACTTATTTGGGCGGTCCTCGGCAGCGGTTTACGCGTTCCAGCGGGTACTTGGATCCCAGCGCAGCCCGACTTTGTCGAATTCCGACCGGTCATCCAGAAGGATATTTTGAAGCATTTGCCAATATTTACACAGCTTTTGCCAACGCGCTCATCAAAAAGAAAACGGGCGCCGTTCTTGGGCCGCAGGACCTTGACTTTCCTTGTGTGGAAGACGGGCTTCAGGGCGTGGCTTTTGTTCATCGTTGCGTGGAAAGCGCCCGCCAAGGTGGAACTTGGGTACCCTTTGAATCTAAGGAGGAATTATTATGAGTCGACCGGTTACACTTTTTACAGGCCAATGGGCCGATCTCCCATTCGAGGCGATCTGTGAGAAAGCGAAGTCATGGGGTTATGACGGTTTGGAGATCGCTTGCTGGGGAGATCACATGGATGTGCACCGCGCAGCGACCGATCCGGCGTATGTCCAAGATCGCAAAGCGATTCTGCGAAAGCATGGGTTGAAGGTGTGGGCTTTAGGAGCGCATTTGGCTGGGCAGTGTGTAGCGGATTTATATGATGAACGACTGGATCAGTTCGCACCCGCCCGGTGTAAGGGTAAGCCTGAAGAGATTCGTCGGTGGGCTGTGGAAGAAATGAAATACACAGCAAAAGCGGCAAAAAACATGGGATGTTCTGTTGTTACCGGATTTACTGGCTCTCCGATTTGGAAGTTCTGGTATTCCTTCCCGCCCACTAGTGAAGAAATGGTGCAAAAGGGGTTTGAACAAGTCCGGGATCTATGGAACCCGATTTTGGATGTTTTTGATGAAGTTGGCGTGCAATTTGCCCTGGAAGTCCATCCGACCGAGATTGCTTTTGATATCTATTCGTCGCAAAGATTGCTCGAGGTCTTCAAACACAGACCTGCATTTGGGTTTAACTTCGATCCCAGCCATCTGCTTTGGCAAGGGATGACCCCTCATCTGTTCATTCGCGAGTTTCCGGATCGGATCTATCATGTGCACATGAAAGACGCGGGCGTGAGTTTGGATGGAAAAGCAGGGATCTTGGGTTCGCATATCACTTTTGGAGACGTGCGTAGGGGGTGGAACTTCCGATCTCTTGGGCATGGGGACGTGGATTTCGAAGAGATCATTCGGGAACTCAACGCAATTGGGTATCAAGGGCCTTTATCGGTTGAATGGGAAGACAGCGGCATGGACCGGGAGTACGGGGCGAAAGAATCCCAAGAATTCGTGCGCTCCGTTGACTTCGCTCCTTCCTCGATCGCTTTTGACGACGCAATGAGAAAGGAATGAAAAGCGGATATGAATCTGGACCAACAGCCTTCCAATAGCCCTCTTACTGCAACCAAGGGAATATCGAAGGACTTTTCGGGGGTTCGCGTGCTGGACCAGATATCGATCGACATTTTTCCTGGGGAAGTCTTTGGCATTATTGGCGAAAACGGCGCGGGGAAGTCCACGCTCATCAAAATACTGAGTGGGATCTACCATCCAAGCGAAGGCCAAATCTCCTTTGAAGGCAATCCTGTGACCGTCAAAGATCCGTTGGCTGCCAGAAAGCTCGGGATCAGCACGATCCCCCAGGAGTTCAACCTCATCCAGCATCTGAATGTCTTTGAGAACATATTTCTGGGCCAGGAGCAACGATCCAAAAAGGTCTTTCTCAGCAAAAGGCAGATGATTCAGAAAACAAGAACCCTTTTGGGCGAGTTGGAAACCAAGATTGATCCAAAAGCAAAAATCCAGTCATTAAGCGTCGCTCAGAAACAGATGGTCGAAATTGCCAAAGCTTTGGCCTTTGAATCCAAGCTGTTGATCATGGATGAACCAACCACCGTTTTGGCCCGACACGAAATTGAGATTCTCTTCAATCTCATGAGAAAGCTGAAGGAAAAAGGAGTGACCATGGTGTACATCTCACACAAGTTAAAAGAGGTCAAAGAGATTTGCGACCGAGTAATGATTTTGCGAGATGGAAAGATGATCAGCCTTGATCCGATCGATGAAGTCGATGAACACCTTATGGCCAAACGAATGGTGGGGAGGGAGCTATCACAAATATTCCCAGACAAGATCCAACCCGTAGAAGAGATTGTTTTTGAGGCAAAAAACCTGAGCGAAGAGAAAATCCTGAAAGATGTTTCGTTTGATTTGCGCAAAGGAGAGATTTTGGGATTCGCGGGTTTGGTCGGCGCAGGAAGAACAGAAACCGCAGAGACGATCATCGGGATTCGGAAGAAAAAACGGGGTTCATTGTGGCTCAAAGGAAAAGAAGTGGCCATCCATAATCCTTCTGCGGCCCATCGATACGGGATCTCTTATCTTTCCGAAGATCGCCAAGGGATTGGGATTATCACCAATTTTGACATCATATCCAATATCACCCTTTCTTCTCTGAAGGATTATTGCAAATTCTTGATCCAACACAAACGCGCGCGGAAAAAGGCCGCTGGATATGTCAAAGAGTTCGGCATTCGAGCGGCGTCTTTGAAGACCAAACTGGAGTTTTTTAGCGGAGGAAACCAGCAAAAGGTTTCTTTGGCCAAGAGTTTGGATGTTGATCCAAAGATTTTGATTGTCGACGAACCGACTCGGGGGATCGATGTGCAGGCAAAGAGGGAAGTTTATCATTTTCTGAATCAGCTTGCGCGAACTGGAATATCCATTATTTTGATCTCTTCGGAACTGGAAGAGATCATTGGAATGTGCAATCGAGTTGTCGTTATGAAAGAGGGTCAAGTCACTGGAATCCTTTCCGACGAGCATATCACCGAGCATGAAATCATGCTTCACGCCACTGGATTGAAGGGGGTAGCATAATGGCTTTTCGCGATTTTCTCAAGAAGATCCCGTACGACAAAATGGGTCCGTATATCGCTTTATTGATCCTTTTTGTCGCATCTTCTTTAGCAAGTCCCTATTTCCTGCAATTAAGGAATGTTCTCAATATCCTTCGACAGGTATCCTACACAGGAATCATTGGGCTGGGGATGACCTTTGTCATCATTTCCGGAGGCATTGATCTTTCTGTTGGGTCTATGACGGCATTTGTCGGAGGGATTGTTATCCTTACCCTGAATCAGTTTGGGGGTGGTGTTGACGCGATTTGGATCGCCATCATTCTTGGTGTGCTCATGGGAATGGGGTGCGGAGCGATCAATGGATTGGTTGTGACCAAAGGTAAGGTGGCTCCTTTTATTGTTACGTTGGGAACCATGGCGATCTTTCGATCCTTGACCCTCTATATCGGAAATGCCGGAGAGTTTCGATCAGCCAGCCGACTCTTTCCGGAAGTGGGCATGGGGTTCTTCTTGGAGATACCGATTCCGGTTTGGGTCTTTTTTATACTGGCCACTGTTTTCAGCGTTGTGTTGAACCACACCCGTTTTGGCCGGCATGTTTGCGCGGTTGGATCGAATTCTCGAGTGGCTGCCTATTCCGCGATCAAAGTGAATTGGGTTCGGTTTCTTTCGTATGTGATCGTTGGATTCACGGTTGCGGTTTCTGCTGTCCTTTTGGGGTCTCGACTCAATGCAATCAGTTCCACCAATGCTGGGCTTAATTATGAACTGGACGCTATTGCGGCGGTTATCATCGGAGGTACAGCAATGACTGGCGGAACGGGTTCCATCTGGGGTACGGTGGTAGGAGCGATCATTTTGGGCATTGTAAACAACATGCTCAATATGCTGGGGGTTTCTCCCTATCTTCAGGGAACCGTAAAAGGTTTGGTGATCATTGGCGCAGTCCTGGTGCAAAGGAAACGAGGCAGTTCGATATAACATATCCCGAAAGGGAATGAATCCAAGGAGGTGTTTGCATTGAAACGCATGGCATTTATCGTAGCAGTGGTAATGGTAGTGGCGTTGGCTGGTTCTTTGTTTGCGGCAGACTTAATTAGGATCGGCGTTGCAATTCCGACCGCGGACCACGGATGGACCGGTGGCGTTGTATGGTGGGCTCAACAGGCGATTAAAGATTGGCAAGCAAAGGATGCCAATGTGCGCTTTTATCTGACAACAGCCGATTCTCCCGCCTCTCAAGTGGGAGATGTCGAAGATCTTATGGTTCGCGGGATCGATGCTTTGGTAATTTTGGCGCACGATTCGGCATCGTTGACCCCGATTGTGGAGCAAGCTTACAACAGCGGCATCCTGATCGTTTCTGTAGATCGCGGACTTGTAAAACCCGTAGAACACATCTATGTGGCAGGGGACAATCCCGGTTTGGGACGCGTTTCTGCTGAATGGATGGCCAAAGAGATGGGCGGCCAAGGGAAAATGGTTGTTTTGGAAGGGATTCCGACTGTAATCAACACCGAGCGAGTGGAAGCTTTCATGGCAGTCATGGAAAACTACCCCGGAATCGAAATCTTGGACTCGCAGCCCGCATATTGGTCCACCCAGAGGGGTCTGGAGATCATGGAAAATTACCTCCAGCGATATCGAGAGATCGATGCTGTTTGGGCGCAGGATGACGATGTGCTCAAAGGAGTGCTTCAGGCTTATCGGGAATCGGGCCGGAACGATATCAAGCTTTTCCTCGGTGGCGCAGGTTCCAAAGACATCATCAAAATGATCATGGACGGGAATCCACTCGTACGGGCAAATGTTACCTATCCTCCTTCGATGATCGCGACAGGGATCAGCATGGCTGTTATGGCTCTTCGACATGAACCCCTCAATGGGTTCTATCAACGACAGATTCCTTCTCGGATCATCCTGGCCGCAGAACTTGTCACGCAAGAGAACGCAGCAGACTATTACACACCTGATTCCATCTATTAAGACCGGAACAAGAGGGTATATCTCTTGGATATACCCTCTCTTTGTTTATGCGATTTCCGGACCACCGAACGAGTCCAACCAGAGGAGATGAGAACAACATGCAATCCTATTTTCCGTCTGTACCGTCCATTCCTTATGAGGGGAAACACTCTCAAAACCCCCTCGCCTTCCATCATTATGATCCGAAGGCTATGATCGGGGGAAAACCGATGAAAGAGCACTTGCGGTTTTCTGTCGCATACTGGCACACCTTTTGCGCGCAGGGAGATGACATGTTTGGTTCAGAAGCATGGGATCGACCTTGGAACCGGTTTTCCGATCCATTGGATGCTGCGAAAGCAAAGGCAGATGCGGCCTTTGAGTTTTTCACGAAGCTTGGTGTGGAGTATTTCTGTACCCATGACCGGGATTTGATCGAGCAAGCGGATACCATTCGAGAATCCAATCGAAGATTGGATCAAATTGTTGGGTATATCCAACCCCTTATGAAATCTACGGGAGTTAAGCTCTTGTGGGGGACTGCCAATCTTTTTCATCATCCGCGCTTTCTTCATGGCGCTGCAACCTCGTGCTCTGCTGAAGTGTATGCCTATGGGGCTGCTCAAGTGAAAAAGATGCTGGAGATTACGAAAGAGCTCCAAGGAGAGAATTTTGTCTTTTGGGGAGGACGAGAAGGATATGAGACTCTTTTGAATACCCGCATGGATTTCCAGTTAAAGAATCTGGCCCGCTTTCTTTCCATGGCTGTGGATTACGCGCAAGAGATCGGATTTGCTGGGCAATTCCTGATCGAACCCAAACCCAAAGAACCGACTAAGCATCAATATGATTTCGATGTAGCTCATGGGATGGCTTTTCTCAAAACGTTTGGCTTGGATGAACACTTCAAGTTCAATATAGAGGCGAATCACGCCACTCTGGCTGGTCATAGCTTTCAACACGAACTTATGTATGCGCGGATTTTTGAAAAACTGGGCAGTGTTGATGCCAACATGGGCGATCTGCTTTTGGGATGGGATACCGATCATTTTCCGACCAACCTGTATGATACGATTTTTGCGATGATCGAGATTCTGAAAAATGGCGGATTGCATTCCGGTGGATTGAATTTTGACGCCCATCTGCGCCGGGGATCTATCGATCTGGAAGACATCTTCATCGGACATATCGCAGGGATGGATGCATTCGCACGGGGATTGAAAATCGCTTACCGGATTCTGCAGGATGGTCGATTTGAAGCGATCCTTCAAAAAAGGTACGAGTCATGGAATTCAGACCTCGGAAGGGCAATCCTTGAAAACAGACATAACATGAAAACTCTTGAGGAAGTGATGATGGACCTACCGGTCTACGCGAAAGGATCGGGGAAACAGGAACAGTTAGAACACATGCTCAATGATTATCTATCGGAATAATGAGCCTGAATCCCTGGAACGAGAAGGATGGTTCGCTGTACGAACAACGGTGTGCAAGATCGATCAAGGATTACTGAAACGCATGGAGAAAGAAAGATCCGGAAAGAGATCGATTAACGGGATGATCGGAGTGATAAGATTGAGGCGGGACGATGCCGTATCGGACTAAGAAGATCAATGCGCCCAAAATGGGGAAAAGCAATCGATTGTTGATCCTCAATTTGATCCGTTCGAACCCCGGGATTACCCGCAGGATTCTTTCACGGCTTACGGGTTTGGATCCGAGCACGGTCACGAATATTATCTTCTCACTGCTCTCGGAAGGGCTGGTCCAGGAAGAGGGAGCGATGCAATCGACAAAGCCCGGCCGAAAATCGATCTCGCTGAAGGTTGTCAAGGAAGCGGCCATATCGATCAATCTAGTATTTGGGACCCAGCAGTGCGTCTTGGGCTTGGGGTACTTGGATAATTCTTTTGATGTATTGGATCGATTTCCCACCGATCCGAATGTAGACCGGTTTTTGGAGACGGTGTTCCAGAAAGTCCATCAAATAAGGCTCCAAATGGAAGACCGGCCCATCACCAGTTTTTCCGTTTCCTTGCCCGGTATGGCGGATCAAAACAGGCAGGTGATGGTAAATATTCCCCATCTCCATTGGGAAGAGGTGGATCTTCTTCAATTCTTCGTTCAGAAGGATCCCACCTGGAGTTTGCCCATCCTTTTAGCCAATGAGGCCCAACTGGCTTTGACATCGGAGATCAACCATAATCCATCCATCAAAGAGTTTTCCGAAGGTCTTTATATCTTCATCTCAGAAGGAGTCGGGGGCGCTTTGATGATCGATGGGCAGCTTTATCGGGGTCCTTCTTTCTCAGCCGGGGAAGTGGGACACATGAGCATCAACACACAGGGGCCTCCATGCTATTGTTTGAATCGGGGCTGTTGGGAAGAAACCATCTCCGTAAGCTATGCAGTTCAGACCTATGAACAGTTATCGGGTCCGCTCCCCCAGGAGATGAACTTGTTCGAGAAGTTCGTTGAAATGATCCATCGCGCCCAGAAAGATTCATTTGGGCAAAAGGTGCTCGACCAAATGGCAAAAGATCTTTCCACGGGGATTGTAAACCTCTGTAACATTTTAAACCCGAGTTTTGTCATGCTGGGCGGAATGGGCGACAAACTGCCGGATTCTTATGTAAAACAGGTTGAAAGTCAAGTGAAGGCATGCGCCTTGAAACCAGCAGCAACGGACGTAAAAGTGTTAAAAGCGAGTTTGGATATTCTCAGCGCTTGCTCGCGTGGATGCACGCTTCAGGCGATGAATGCATACACCAACAAACGATTTCAGTGAAAGGGCAACCGATGTGACCAAATACCTGGGTATTGATATAGGAACCACCGGAATCAAAGCGATCGCAATCAATGAACTGGGAACGATTCTGCAGACTGAATCCGTTCCTCTTCAGATGGAGGTCCCGAAACCGGCTTGGGCTCAGCAGGACCCGGAAATTTGGAAAACGGGCGTTCTCGAGCTACTACGCAGAGTGAGCCAATTCCATAGCATTCAAGCAATTGGTTTCTCAGGGCAGATGCATTCATTGGTTGCAATTGACGAAACGGATCGAGTGATTCGCCCGGCAATTCTTTGGTGCGATCAAAGGACAACCAAACAATGCAAAGAAGCAACGGCGATATTGGGAGGAGAACAATCGGTGATCCGTCTGATCGGAAATCCTATTTTGGAAGGGTTTACCCTCCCGAAATTGCTTTGGATGAGAGATGAAGAGCCCGATCTTTATGCTCGGATTCATCGGATTATGCTTCCCAAAGACTATTTGGTGTACCTTTTAACCGGTTCCTTCGGGATTGATCCATCGGACGCTTCCGGAACCGCTTGTTTTGATGTCATGCGCCAAAAATGGGCTTCGGAGATTCTGGGTCCTTTAGGTATTGAATTATCGATTCTTCCTCCGCTAACTGGTTCATCAACCATACGCGGGGAATTGGATCCGAAGATTGCCAAGGGAGTGGGATGGAACAATGTAAAAATCGTATCCGGGGGCGCCGACAACGCTTGCGCTGCGTTGGGGCTCGGGTTGGCTCGGGTTGGCGAAGGGATGGTCAGTTTGGGCACTTCAGGAACCGTATTGGCTTTGACCAATCAAACCCAACCCGATGCCGAAGGGAAAATCCATTACTTTCGCCATGTAGTCGGTAGTACAGCCTACTACATGGGCGTGATGCTTTCTGCGGCTCAATCGTTGAACTGGTTTCGCAATCAATGCATGAAAGAATGTTCATGGTCGCAAATGGAATCAATAATGGCAGAAAGCCCGATCGGCAGCAACGGATTGCTGTTCCTGCCATACCTGCAAGGCGAGAGAACCCCCCATCGGGATCCGAACGCGCGCGGTGTTTTTTTTGGAATCTCATCGATGACAAATCGAGCGGATCTTCTGCGTTCTGTGATCGAAGGCGTCACCTTCGGGTTGCGAGAAAGCTTTGAACGGATCCGGACCCACACTTCGATTGAAAGTATGAGAATTGTTGGGG
>CAYWWY010000021.1:0-22067 GCA_964462525.1 uncultured Thermotogaceae bacterium | reverse complement strand
GAAGATCTATGTACCGCCCAAGAAAGAAAAACGGCCGAAGGATCTTCAAACCACCACCGACCGGCGCGCCTGTTTCTTGGCCCAACACCAGAAGAACTGGCTCTATCGTGGGGGGTCGGACGGATTGATTCCCAAACGATCCATTGACTCGGGTTGGACTTCGTGAAGGAGGGGTGCGAATGAGTTTCGCGCGTAGGCAATGCAGTCCTATGGACCATTCTCGGTCTGAAACTTTGATTGTGAGGAACTTTTGGCGAAACACCCTTTTACGTTACACACACTCAATCCAAATTTCACTGCTTATTGGGGTAGGATAGAGCACTGATAATACTCAACAATGGAATCTTGAGGTCAAAGATACTATTTTTTCTCAAATAGCCGGAGATAAGCAGCAAAAACAATTAGGTACTAGCAAATACTCCCTTCTACCATATTGGGCCTTCTCAGAGGTAAGCAAACCTATGGAACTGATTCATAAAGGTCTTAGTTTATACTGAATTGGCAACATCAAAGATCAATGCTTCTCATTATGCAAACCAATAAACGTACCTTTCCCGGGAAAAGGAAAAAAGTACTCTAAAGATGCGGGACATAGAGGAACTGGTATCTCTAATAAGGATAGTGAAAGCAATATGGATCAATCGATTGGAATGTCTGCCATTTAGCGCAGTAATTCTTCGATTCTAGGTATCGACTGAAAGATATCTTCAGAATATTATTACTTTTTTAAAACTCTGCGGAAGAGTAAAAGGGCACATTGTTATGTGGGTCTGGGCGATTCTTCGTGAGTACAATTACACAGGCCACCTCATAAGTATGCGATTTTGTTTATGCCATTTCTTCATACCCATATCGATCACTGTTATGAGTAAGAATGGAATTAGCATATCGTTTTTCCTGTTTGGCCATGGAACACAAAAATCAGAAAGGTATCAAAACACCCCCAACTTATTCATTTTTCCTTGAAGTGAGTCTATATCTGATTATTCCTTTTCCATTGGTCATCCGTTTTTTCTTTTCGCTTATTTGATATGGTTCATTTTGGTTGGATTACCTAATTAATTGAATGAGGGTCCATCTACCTCCAACAAAAGGTCTTCACCTTTAGCTTAGTAGGATCTTTCACATTCTCTTAAAGAAACGAGTCATTCCATCGAAGAAACCACAATATCGGTGAACAAAATAGCAATCTGGGGAAAGAAAAGCGAGAAAATCTTTGCTATAATACCCTACTGTCATAAACCGGGGAGGGGTCAATGGTTTATGGGAGAACGCAAAACCTTATTTGGAGGGATTTTATGAAAAAAAGCGATACCTGTACGCTCTACGCATTAGGAAATGTCACAATCCGGAATCATGAAGCGGTATTACAGATGGTCGAACCGTATCACAAAGCGCTCAAAAACGTCGGACTCTTCAGCCACCTGATCCTCTTTTCCCATACCGAAAAAAGGATTGCGCATCATCTGTGCAAAATCAAGGGGATTGATGAACAAGCAGGCATCGTGATCACCGATAACCTTGATATCCCCGATCAAGCCATAATTTACGATATCAAACCCTACTTCCCATGCGAAGAAAGATTGTATCCCATGGAAAGCCCGGTCAAAGGAGCCGAAACCATACAAGGCATTGATGGCTCGTACCAAAACACCCTGAAAAAAGAAGACCTGCCCCAGGCCATCACTGTTGAACCCATCGGAGTGTTTAAACACCTGGGAGAGCAAGGAACATTGATCATGAATAACGAGTCTGCTTGGAATGATCAAGAGACTTCCGAATACATACGGGTCATCTGGTGGTTCAACCGGTTCGATGAAAGCCGGTACAGGAGAATACTGGTGTGCAAACCCCCGTATGAAAACGCTCCAAAATCCGGGATGTTCGCAACTCGATCGCCCGTTCGCCCCAATCCCATCGCCAGCACGATCGTCAAGGTAGGGAAGCGGAAAGGCAATCGAATCGCCGTAGATGGATTTGATGGGTTCGACAATTCGGTGATCTTGGATATTCTGCCTTACGACCCCGTTCAGGAGACCGTGGACGATGCAACGGTTCCCTTGTGGCTGGCTCACTGGGAATCCCACAAAACCTTCGACCCCCATAGACCGATTGGCCCGCATTTGTCGCTCGAAACAAGCGACACCGAGCGATTCATCGAAGCCTACATCACCCCAAAAAGACAGTGGCCTGTTTCACCCATCGGGGCCCCAGCGAAGGGTACAGATGATGAACAGATCATGGTGAAAAACGCCTGGAGAAACAACCTCAAGCATATCAACGTAATGATACCCAAAAACAAGATAACGGTAATTACGGGTGTCAGCGGCAGCGGAAAATCTACATTGGCTTTCGATACCCTCTACACCGAAAGCAGCCGGCAGTTTTTGAGTATAATGAACAACGAACACGGCATACAGAAACCGGAAGTGGATGAAATCACCGGTCTGCAGCCGGCAGTGGGCATCGGTCAGAGAACCCCATCCCTGAATCCCCGTTCGACAGTTGGGACCTTCAGCGGTGTTTCTGAGCTCTTGCGATCCATGTTCGCCACGATCGGAGTTCGACACTGCGAACACTGTCATCGGTCAATCGAAGCGCTGAGCGAAGGCGCCATCATCAGCACCGTAAGAAAACTCCAAAAAGAAAGGGATCTGGTTGTGACTCCATTCGCTTCCGAGGAGAAAACCGTCCCAAACCTTCCCTTTGAAGAAATGGTGAAAAAAGCCTTGACTGACGGGCGAGGCGCAATATTTGTCATGATCGATGGTCAAGACTATCTGCTGCAGACAAAGCTCTTTTGCTATCACTGCAATCGGATGATGTTCGACACCAACCCGTCTATATTCAGCGCCAATAACCCCGAATATATGTGCAAAACATGCAAAGGATTGGGGTATGAAATGGCCATCAATCCGGATCGAATCGTCAGCAACCCCGATCGATCGATTCTGGATGGAGCCTCCTCTTTTTGGGGTGATATGAGGAAGTTTCGGGAAAAACCGAATGCCAACTGGATGAAGGGTGAAGTGCTCGCTCTGGCAGAGGAGATGGGGGTTGATCTTGAATTGCCTTGGAAAGAACTGCCTAAAGAGTACCGGCAGCAGGTTCTATACGGAACTCCAGGAAAAAAAGTCTCCTTTTCCTATCAAAATCCCAATGGCCGAAGAGGGACGATCGAAAGAGAAGTTGCCGGAGCCGCGAACACCTTGAAGCGGCTGTTGATCGAAGGAGTTGCCAGTGAGGGGAAAAACGCGGTCGTTCAAGGGTATATGGATCAAATGATTTGCAGCAGTTGCAATGGGGAGAAAATTGGATTAGCCGGGCGATTGGTAGAAATCAATGGAATGCGGTATCCGGAGGCGGAACAGCTCAGCATTGCTGGGTTGAACGAATGGACCAAAACCCTTTCGTTGACCGAACCCAAACATGATCGGGTAGCGATCATCCGAGAAGCAATCGTCGAGCAGAATCAACGAATGATCAGCATGGGATTGGGGTATCTCTCATTGAACCGACCCATCCCCACTCTGAGCGGAGGCGAAATTCGGAGGCTTCAGTTGGCTTCTCAATTCGGCACCAACCTGTCCAACATGATGTATGTCATGGATGAGCCAACCAAAGGCCTTCATCCCAAAGACTATGAGAAACTGATGGAGAAGATCAAAGAGTTGCGAGACAAAAGAAACACCATCATCATGGTGGAGCATAAAAACGAGATCATTCGGCAAGCGGACTACATCATCGATATTGGGCAAGGAGCGGGCCAATATGGGGGTGAAGTGATCGCCTGTGGTACGCTTGAAGAAATCCAGGCCAATCCCCGATCCATCACAGCCAAATCCATCGACAAACCCTCGGAATCCCATCCGCGAAAAACGACCCAAAAAACGAATGCAATAGAAATCAAAGGCGCCAAAGGCCACAACCTGAAAAATATCGATGTTCTCTTTCCACTCAACAGCTTCATCTGCGTCACAGGCGTGAGCGGGAGCGGAAAGAGCTCGCTCGTCTCTCAAACCCTGTACCCGGCAGTGGCTTCCCGTTTGGGTGAAAGAGTGGCTGAATGCCTGCCATACGAAGAGATTGCTGGAGCTGATCGCGTACGGGATGTTGTGCTCGTTTCGCAGAAACCCATCGGCAGGACCCCGAAGTCAACACCAGCTACCTATTCCGGCGTTTTCGATTTGATCCGTGAGGAGTTCGCGCGGACATCGGATGCAAAAAAACGCAAAATGGCAGAAGAACACTTTTCGTTCAATGGAAAGAAAGGACAATGCGAGGTCTGTAATGGGCTTGGACAGATTAAGGTGCCCATGAGCTTCATGGATGACATATGGGTCTTGTGCCATCATTGCCATGGACGACGGTACCGTGAGGAAATCCTCGAGGTGCGATACAAAGGCAGATCCATCTTCGATGTTCTGGACTCCGAAGTCCGAGATGCGTGTGCGCTTTTCGAAGAATCGGAAAAAATCACCCACATTCTTTCTGTCCTGAACGATGTGGGACTTTCCTATATCAAATTGGGACAGAGCGCTACTACCCTCAGCGGAGGAGAAGCCCAAAGACTGAAGTTGGGTAAGGAATTGACCAATGGATCTTCGACCGATACCCTGTATATCCTTGACGAGCCCACATCAGGCCTGCACGTCCAGGATACAGAAAACCTAATCGGCGTTCTGCGAAAACTGGTTGCAAAAGGGAATACTGTGGTTGCCGTTGAGCATAATCCCGATTTTGTCCGGTGGTGCGATTATGAAATCCAACTTGGATATGAAGGCGGGGAAGGGGGAGGATACCTGATCGGATAGAGGGCTTGCGGAATCTGCTTGACTTTCTATACCATTCGGTATATAATTGGGGTATGAATCCACCAAACAGCAGGGAAATCATTTTGGATCGCGCCATGAAACGATTCTCCGAAAAAGGGTACGATGCAGTCGGCGTGCATGAAATCGCAAGCGCAGCCGAGGTAAAAAAACCCACCTTGTATTATTTCTTCCATAGCAAGGAAGGTTTGTTTCGAACGATCATGGAGACGTATTATGAGCCGTTTCTTGAACAACTGCAATCGGTTTGTCGGTATCAGGCCCATCCTTCGATCTATGAACAAGACGTTCTCCCCCTCTTAACAAACGTCCTACGGTTTTCGATTCAATACGCGGGGCAAAACCCAGAGTTCTATCGGTTGATGATATCGTTGATATACGCACCGCCTGTTTCTTTGCTCCGCCCTGTATACGTGCCTTATCGGCATCGGTACGAGCAGATCTTTGTCCGGATGTTCGAAACGATCGCTCAGGCTCATCCCAATCTCAAGGGGAAAGAATCTCAGATCGCGGTCAGTTTGATGGGGACCATTCACGCGAACATCGCGGCGATGATAGATGAAACGATTAACGACCAACCAATTCGGGCCGAATGGAAGAGGGAAGATGGGGAGAAGCGGTCGAGAGAGATCGTTCATCAGTTTATGCATGGAATCTTCGTGTAATTTTTTTTTCATAAAATATACCGAACGGTAGGTATAAGAAGGAGGCAAACATGTGGGCATATGAAAGCGTGTTCTATCAGATCTATCCATTTGGATTTTGCGGAGCGCCGGAAAAGAACGATGGGCTAACAGTTTCGCGGATTCACAAGGTATCCGATTGGATGGACCACATCAAAAAGGTGGGAGCCAATGCAATCTATTTTACCCCACTGTTCGAGTCGGATGCGCACGGATACGATACGCGCGATTACCAAAAGATTGATTGTCGGTTGGGTACAAACGAAGACTTCGCCATTCTATGCGCTGAGCTCCATCGCCAAGGGATCAAGGTGGTTTTGGATGGGGTGTTTCATCATGTAGGCAGAGGGTTTTGGGCCTTCCAAGATGTCCGAGAACACAAACAGAATTCCCGATGGAAGGATTGGTTTTTTTTGCGGTTCGACCAGGACAGTCCGTACCACGATGGATTCTCCTACGAATGTTGGGAGGGTCATCATGATCTGGTCAAACTGAACCTTTCTAACCCTGATGTACAGAGGCATTTGTTCGAATCGGTGAAAAGCTGGGTCGAAGAGTATGATATTGACGGGTTGCGACTGGATGTGGCGTATTGTTTGGATCCGGCTTTTTTGGAGGCGTTGCGGAAGGTGTGTGATCAGATCAAGCCCGGTTTTTTTCTTGTTGGAGAGATCATCCACGGCGACTACCGGCAGGTGTTCGGACCCAACCGATGCCATTCCTGCACCAACTATGAATGCTACAAAGGCTTGTATTCCAGTATGAATGACCAGAATCTATTTGAAATCGCCTATTCGATCAATCGGCAATTCGGCCATGAAAATGGAGGGCTTTATCAAGGGGCGCATCTATTCAGTTTTGCCGACAACCATGATGTCCATCGTTTGGCCAGCGTCCTGAACGATCCCCACCACATTCCACTGGTCTATGCGATCTTGTTTGCAATGCCCGGGATCCCCTGTATTTACTACGGAAGCGAATGGGGGGCGAAAGGGAGAAAAGAAAATGGCTCGGACGAGATGGTCCGCCCCTGTTTCGGAGATCCGGAGGAAAACGAGCTGTTCAATCAAATCGCTCGCTTGACGCGCATTCGCAAAGAAAGCAAAGCATTGTGCCATGGTTCCTATCGAACCCTTTACCTGAACAATCGGCAGTTTGTCTTTGAGAGAAGCGGTAACGGGGAGCGGATTGTCATCGCCGTGAATTCCGACGATCGGGAAACGGAATTCTTTGTGGAGGAGCTTTCGGGCTCAGCTATAAATCTCCGTGATGGACAGACACAAGATCTGCATCACACAATCCGATTGGCGCCATACGGATGGGCCTATTGGAGAATGATCGACAAATAACGAGCCGGAAACGTCCAGACGGTTCTCCTTCTTCTTTTGATGATGGCTATGGCTGGTACATAGAGTATTCCTTGACAAAACCAAATCAATATGATATACTTTTCTATGTACAAATGTTCTGAACAGATGATAGGAGGTTTTGGATGAACGGGAAAATTGTTCGAATCAACCGATTGCTGAAGGAAGATGGAAAAACCGTGATTGTAGCGCTGGACCACGGGCAATTTCAAGGACCGATCGATGGACTTCGGGATATCAGGAACACGCTGGAACATATCATTGCCGCAAGACCCGACGGACTCATCCTCAACCCCGGTGTGATCGAGAAGAATGCCGCGCTTTTGGGTGGAAAGACAGCGATTCTTTGCCGAATTACTGGAGCGTCCACGAACTATTCAACCCTCTTCGATTATCACCGATTGACGACCAGCGTCGAACACGCGATGGCCATCGGCGCGGATGGGGTTGTGGTCATGGGGTTCATGGGTGGCGCGGGCGAGAATCCTTCTTTGGAACTCCTCGCAAAGACCGCAGAAGAGTGCTCCAAACGAGGCATGCCATTGATTGCGGAAATGCTTCCCCAAGCGGAAGGCAAGTTCACCGATCCCGACTGTATCGCTTTGGGCGCTCGAGTGGCCTACGAATTGGGCGCCGATCTGCTAAAGGTGTACTATACAGGGAAAGAATCGTTTGCAAAGGTGATCGGATCCGTTCCGATCCCGATTGTGATTGCGGGCGGCCCAAAAGGAGAAAACTTGTTTGATATAGCCCAAGAAGCCATTCGTTTGGGCGCAAAAGGAGTCGCCTTTGGAAGAAATGTCTTTCAAGCGGAAAACCAAACCGAATATGTGAAAACACTCATGAAAGTGGTTCATGACGAAACTCCATAAAGGAGGGTGTGGCATGAGTAGGCTTGCGTCAATTGTATTTCTTTTGTTAATGGTTTTGGTCAGTTTTGGCCTTGCGGCCAATCTGACCGAAGGGTACGTTTTCGTCGATCGGAATGCAAACGGGGTTCGAGATAATCATGACGAACCTGTATCGGGGGCTCTGATCTCAAACGGTATCGATTTTGTCCGTACCGACGAAACCGGGTTGTATCGGATAGAACCGAATGAAGAAGGATTTGTCTTTCTCATTGTCCCTGATGGGTATCGATGTGCGGAATGGTACACGCGCCACCAGGAAACGCATGATTTCCTCCTTGAACCCACCCAGTCAACAGGGGTATTCGCTGTGGTTGCCGATATTCACTATGCGGATGATCCCGACGAATTTTGGGAAGCGTTGGGCGATCGAGAAATGATCGATGATCCCGATCAATGGATGGAACAACTTGTGGAAAAACTGATTGAGATTCAGCCGGATTTCATCCTATGCAATGGGGACATCGGAGCGAGCGTGAACAGTATCGACGATGCGATCGGCACGCGGTGGTTGCAGACGGTTGAAGCGTATCTTGCAACGACCGACATTCCCGTGTACTACACCGTAGGCAATCACGAAACCAACCGAAGAAAAACAAATCCCTTCGATCTGTTCCATAATGTGTTTGGGCCGGATTATTACGCGTTCTACAACGGAGGGATCCATTTCATCGCCTTGAATATTCATCATATTGTCAATGGATCGCTTGTGTACGAGATCGATGATCGGCAACTGGAATGGCTGAGGAAGAAGGTCAACATGGTGGACCCGAATACACCGATCATGGTTTTTTCTCATGAGCCGATTTTCGATCTTGCAAAGACCAAAAACAACGAGCAGTTGATCCAAATCCTTGCGGATTTCTCGTGTTATCACGTTTCTGGGCATTGGCACGGGAAGATGGAGTTCTTTCGACAGCCCTATTTTGCCCTTACCTCCGGCGCTGTCTCCGGCGCATGGTGGGAGGGACCATCGGCATACGGTGATGATTACGGGTTTGCGTTGATCGAATTTCGAAGAGGCGTGATGAACTATGCCTACCTTCCATTGACCACGGAACCTTCGGTTTGGTTTAATCTTTCGAATAAGACCCCTCATTCAGGAATCGAATTGGTACGGGTGACAGTTTCTCCCAATACGAGCGAAAGTATGCAGGTTTTGCTCAACGGCGTGCCTTATGAATACCCCATCCTTACCAGACAACTACAGTCCTGGAGCGAATTCTTTTTCAACATCAATTTTGCTGCTTGCCCGGATGGATTGAACGAGATCGGGGTTCAACTCGGGGACCAAATCTTTACGAAAAAACTGTATGTGCAAAACAGTCCGGTGGACATTAAGACGATGAAGGATCATCCGGAGTATTTTGCGGGATCTTTGGTGCTGATTCAAGGTTGTGAAAATACCGGCCAAAGTGGGAATACCTACGTATTCAATGATGGAACGGACATTTTTATGGTGCAAGTCCGGGATTTGGATATTCCATTCACCATAACAAGAAATCAGAAATACTCGCTGTACGGCATTTACCGACACGGTGATCGAGTGGCGAGTCCTATGAAAATCATCCTGAGCGAAGGGATCGTTCAGGAATAATAAGGAGGGAAGCAAACATGAAAAAAAGTCTTATGATCGTTCTTGCTCTGGTTCTTAGTTTAGCAGCAGTGGCAATGGGTAGTACCGTGCTCACAGTGAGCGGAGTGATTGCGTTGAGAGATGAAGAAGGCGTGTGCGCCTTCACGCTTGATGAACTCAAAGCACTTCCGGCAACGGGTTATACGGTAACCGATCCTTGGTTGGGGAGCAGGAATTACTATGGAGTCGCGATCTCTGATCTTCTCGCCTACGTTGGTGTACCTGCGCACGCAAAGGACGTCGTCCTTGTTTGCTCTGACGGGAAAGAATTTACCGTGAGTTACGCTCATGTTCTTGAGTACCCGATCATCCTTACGTATGGAACGGTTTCGGGAGAATCCGTTCGAGCCCTTCCGGCAAGCCAAGGCGGACCGGTGAAACTTGTCTATCCGCTTCATGAATATCCGGAAATCCTGGATATCTATCCAGCTGATAATTGGGCATGGTTTGTCGTTGGTGTTCGCGTAGAGATGTAACATTGTTTCGCGAGGGAAGTCCGTATGGCTTCCCTCGCGTTATCCAGAGGTGTTAAGGATGAAGGCAGCCATTTACCGTGGAATTGGGCAAATAGCCGTTGAAGAAATCGATCCTCCGAAGATGAGTGAATCAGAGGCTTTGGTGAAAGTGGGAATGGTCGGTGTGTGTGGAACCGATTTGAAGACCTTTCTCAAGGGTCATCATATGTTTCAACCGCCCTGCATTTTAGGCCACGAACTCACCGGACGGATTGTCAAAAAAGGAAAGCAGATCCAAGAAGAGTTTGAAGAGGACAGCTATGTCTTCGCGCCATACATCGAATGCGGTCAATGCAGTCGATGCAAAAAAGGGGTGCCCGAACTGTGTAAAAACAAACCCTGGATCGAAGGGGCTTTCGCAGAGTATGTAACCGTTCCGCGAGAAATTCTTCTTCGAGGCGCGCTAATGATTCCCAAGGGAATCGAAGAAAAGGTTATGACGCTCACAGAACCATTGGCCTGCGCGATACACGGGATCCAAAAAGCAAGGATCAATCCGGAGGACAAAGTCCTTGTCGTAGGGTGCGGACCCATGGGCTTGCTCATCGGTATTGCATTACTGAGTATGGGCGTTTCCTGCTGGGTTTCCGATATCGACGAAAAAAGGCTTGCTATGGCAAACCAATGCGGTTTGGAATCGCTGAACTTTGATAAAAAAGGGTTTTCTGCGTTTATGCAACAGAAAAACAGCTATGATTCCATCATCCTGGCCAACGCATTGTGTGATTTGGTTCCTCAACTCATGCCCTTGGTTTCTCCCGGGGGTACATTCCAACTCTTTGGCGGAATGCCCAAAGAGACAAGAATCGAGATCGACCCCTACGATATCCATTATAGAGAGGTTGATCTTGTCGGTTCGTTCGGTTTTTCCGAGAAGGATTTCAAAAAGGCCTTTCAAATGATTATCCAAGATCCCGGCCCCTTTTCGGAATTGATCACAGAAGTCTATGATTTCCATGACATTCGCAGCGCATTGGACGCAGCGACAAAAAAGGAAAATATCAAAGTTGTCGTGAAGATGACATAGAGAGGAGCAAAATGGATGAAAAAACGACTTGCGCTCTTTCTTATTTTGGGATTAACTCCCTTGTTGTTCGGAGTCACTCTTGATTTCTTCTGCCTTGCTTGGCAACCGGCCGCCGTTGATGCGATCTATGATCTTGTCGATGAGTGGAATCTCCAAAACCCCGATATCCAAGTGAATATCATATGGGGTACGTGGGAAACTTCGGATCAGTACCTCTTGACGAGCTTCCAGGGAGGAAGCGCGCCCGATGTCTTTCATTCCGATGCGGAAAAATTCCGCGAATTTGGAATGATGGGGTACGCAGCGCCGCTCAACGCATACGTAACACAAGAGATTCTCGATGATATTCCTGCGTCGATCATCGATGATTGTTATGATTTTTCGGGCAATCTCTATGGGATTCCCTGGTGTCAGGAAGTCCAAGTGATTTTCTACAACAAAGATATCTTTGCCGAACAGGGGATCGTTCTCCCAGAAGATCGAATGATCACATGGGATCAATTGGTCGACTATGCGAAAAAGACAACGAAGACCGAAGGCGGGCGCGTCACAAGATGGGGAATCCTTGCCCCCTTGATGGAGCGGTTCCATTGGACCTTGATCGCGCAGAACGATGGACAAGTGCTGAAAATGGATGATCGGGGAAAGTGGACCGTCGATTTCAACAAAGGGGCCAAAGAAGCGATCGAGTTCTTTCTTTCCTTGATTACCGACCACAAAGTGATGCCAAAAGATGTGGTCAGCATCGACTACACATCGTTGATGCAAGGATTCATCAACGGGAGCTATACCATGGTTACGTTTGGGTGTTGGAACCGTCGGTTTTTGATCGATAGCGGACGAGTCAATTGGGGTATGTTGTTGGTCAAAAACGAGGGAAATCGGATCAACGCCTCGGATCCACAAGCCTTCGGTATAGCAGCAGCTTCCAAGCACAAAGAAGAGGCCTTCAAGTTTATTGAGTTTATGACCAATACAGAGAATTCCGCAGAGATCAGTTATCAAGATTATCTCTTCCCGGTTCGATATTCTTCTCTTGAGGATCCACGATTCAATGCCAGTCTGCATGAATGGGATACCGCGCGTGGGTGGCTCCAGTACGCTGATAACGTAAAACCGGGGATGCCCGGGTTCTATTCGTTTGAATGGAGAGTTTTTGTCCCCAACATAGAAAAGGTGATCCTTGGAAGCATCAGCCTAGACAGGGCGATTCAAGACACAATCGACGAGGGTAATCGTATGCTGCGAAGGTTGGGCCTCCAGTAATCAATTTCGTTACCCATCATTCCATCGGGGTGTGATCAAGATCAAAATACGAGGAGATACGTTACGGGCAATCCCCTATCTTCTGCCCATTTTAATCGCCATCGCTTTTGTGAGCGTGTACCCATTTGTCAATGGGATTATCAAAAGTTTATATACAGACCAGGTCTTTGGCACCGGAACCTATTTTTCCGGATGGGAGAATTTCCAGGAGGTCTTTGCCGACAATCTGTTTTGGGTCGGGCTCAAGAACAATCTGGTCTGGTCTTTCTCATGTGTAGGGCTGGAACTGGTTATTGGGATGCTAATCGCTTTGGTTCTCAATCTGCCCTATATCAAATTTCGGAGCATACACAGAGCCCTCATCCTTTTGCCATGGGCTACGACACCGGTCGTCGCTGCGCTGATCTGGCGGTATATCTTCGGAGTGATGGGCCCTTTGAATGAGATGCTTCGAGCGATTGGGATTGCCAATCCTCCGGGCTGGCTCATCACTCCGGGGTATTCTTTGGCTGCGTGCATCGTTGCGAATATATGGATCGGGCTTCCCTTCGTGGTGGTCATCATTCTGGCAGGTCTACAGTCGTTACCAACTGAAGCATACGAAGCGGCGGCTATTGATGGAGCAGGGCCGTTCAGACGCTTCTTCTTCCTGACCATTCCATTGATGAAAAGCCTACTCCTGATTCTTGTGACCTTGACAACGATCTGGACCTTCAATATGTTTGATATCGTCTTTTCCATGACCAATGGAGGACCGGGGAACTCCTCGCTTCTCCTTTCGTTGTATGCCTATCAGAATGCCTTTGCCTACTACCAGCAGGGGTACGCATCTGCGATTGGCGTGATATGTCTGGCAATCCTTTTAATTCCCGTCGCCTTTTACATCAAGGAGGTGCGCAGTGAGAACTAGAAAAAGCGTGGTCATCCTCATGAATATTATCGCAGCCCTCCTTGTCATATTGATCTTGTCCCCGTTGGCGATGTTGGTCCTGAACTCGTTCAGAGAAACCTCGGCAATCTATGAAAACCCTCTGGGAATCGCAGAAAAACCGTATTTTGGCAACTACGCCCGGATCCTTCAAAACACGACATTCGGACGGAATTTTGCCAACAGCCTTCTGGTCACTGTCGTGACTGTTTCTTTATGTATCGTGGTCACGACTCTGGCGGGCTACGCGATGTCGCGGTTCAATTTCAAAGGGAAGAATGCTTTGATTCTATGGTTGTTGGCTTCGCAGGCTTTTCCTGGCATCCTGATGATCGTCGGAATCTTTTCTATGCTCACCCGCTATTCCCTTCAAAACAATCCCCTAGGGTTGATCATTCTGTACACCACATTCACGATTCCCTTTTGCAGTTGGTTGTTAAAGGGGTATTTCGATGCCATTCCCCGAGAGCTGGAAGAAGCTGGAATGATCGATGGATGCACCCGGTTCAAAGCGATGAGAATCATTATCGTCCCAATGGCAGTTCCTGGGATCATCGCAGTGGGAACCTTTGCCTTCCTTCTGTCTTGGAACGAGTTTTTCTTCGCTTTGGTGGTAATGAGAGACAACATAAACTATACACTACCCGTCTTCTTATCCCGGTTTCTGGGTACCGGAGGAGCTGTGGAATGGGGCCCACTGTCTGCAGGCGCTCTGCTTACCGCCTTACCCCCCATTATCATCTTTCTATTCTCGCAAAAATACCTCATTGGCGGCTTGACCAAAGGCGCGTTAAAGTGAGGGTGGCGGTCATTGGCGCAGCTTCGATCGATCAATACATCCTGCTCGACGCTTTTCCCGAAGACGATTCGATGGTCTTTGCAAAAGAACAGCATATGTATATCGGGGGAAGCGGAGCGAACATCGCGCTGAATCTTTCCGAGGAAAGCCAGGTTGATTTTTACTTTGGAACCGGAACCGATTCGAACGCAGAACGTATCATCGATCAACTGGGTGAGAGCAAATTGAGGCTGGTCTATCAGAAAGAAGAAGGACCCGGCGCCTATACTCTTGTCCTGATCGATCGCGAGAGGCAAAGGCGGATTGTATCTTTGGGAGGCAAGGCCCTGTTCGATGGGACCGTCGAAGAGAAGGAGTATCAAGCGGTTTGTATCGCGGAAAGCTTCGAATCCGTTGCCGAAGATACCTTTCACCGGTTTCCTTCCGCACTGAAGGTGTACGTTCCTGGAGGATGCGGATTCTATTTTGGAAAAGACAATATAGTAAAGATCTCCCACCAAGCGGATTTTGTGATTGTTTCCCAATCTGAGTCCAAAATGCTTGGAACCGATATCGATCGGATTCGATCAAAAGTGATTATTACCCAAGGTTCGGAAGAAACATTGTTCCGAGACGAAAAAGGAAAGGTCTTTTCATTTGCGGTGTCACCGATCTCAGGACGTGTGCTCGATACGACAGGAGCCGGAGACGCATTTTGTTCCGGATTTGTCCGAATGTACGCCACTACAGGGAATATATCCCAAAGCGTGTATCATGGTCACTTGATTGCCTCCCAAGTGATCGCTCGGCTCGGCCCCAATCTTTTTTTTCAAAGGAGGGAGAGAGATGAAAAGTTTGATCGCTGACAGAGACGCAATGGTGCGCGTCTGTCGGCTCTATTACTTTGAGGAGAAAACGCAAAACGAGATTGCGAAAACCCTGGGAATTTCTCGTCCTCAAGTCAGCCGACTCCTTTCGCGCGCAAAAGAAGAAGGGATTCTCAAGATCGAGATCGATCCAGGCACGATGGTTCATTCGGAAGAAATCGCGGATGCGCTGAAACAGAAATGCCACCTGAACCATGTTGTTGTATCGGATGTGGATCCAAATGGGGATGTCATCCGGTCTTTGGGCTTTTCCGCAGCCCGGTTTCTGTCGGGATATCTCAAAGACAATCAGTTGATTGGCATTTCCTGGGGAAGAACGTTATATGAAACAGTAGAGCGAATCGTGTTCAATGGAGAGCTTCCGAATACAACCTTTGTGCCCCTGATTGGCGGAGTGGGACAGATTCGGCATGAGTATCAGATGAATTCCATCGTTGAAAAGATCGCAAACGCCTTCCGCAGCAAGCGATACTATCTCTATGCTCCAGCGCACATGAAACACGCAAAAACCTTGCAGATGATGCTTGAGGACGATGCGATCAGCCTGGTGGTTGAGATGTGGAAGAAACTGGATCTGGCAATTGTAGGGATTGGAGAACCCATCTCGCTTTCAAACACCTTTCGTGATATCTATGATCCCGACTTTTTTTCCTTTCTCCTCAAACAAACTGCGATTGGTGATATTGCCGCGCGATTTTTTACCAAAGACGGAGCTCCATGCGCTTCTGCCGACGAAAGCATTCTTGGGATCTCTCTTTCCCAATTGAAACAGGTCCCCAAGGTGATCGGAATCGCTGGGGGAAAAGAAAAGACCGATGCGATCTATACAGCGATCAAAACAGGATACATCAACTCGTTGGTGACCGACAAGCATACAGCCATCCGGATTTTGGAACGGGAATGCTAACGTGAAAATCGGGATCGTGGTCAACCCCAATTCAGGCAATAGAGAAGCCTTTCGGCGGTTTCTTCCTTCTTTGGCACCGGCTCTGAACGGAAAACGAATCTATTGCACCGCTTCCACCCTGATCTATGTGCAAGACCATCTCCGGCCTCAAGTAATCGGGTCAAAAGAAGTGACCAAGGATTTTCGCGATACGGAACACGCAGGGAGAGATCTGGCTGAAATGGATATGATCCTTTCCTTTGGAGGGGATGGCACGGTATCGGATCTGATCTATGGGATGCGATCAACTGGAAAGCAAGTTCCTATTGCCAACGTGGCTTTGGGAACGGCCAATTGCGGTCCCTTCACGGCGTTTCGATCTGCGGAGGATGTGGCCCGGTTTGATTTCAATCGGATCGCCCCGCAATGGACGCGAGGACTCGATGTGTTTGAAGATGGCCAGTATCGGGGCACTGCTTTCAACGATGTAGTCATCTCGGACACCCTGGTATCCACAGTAGACAATGAAATCAAAACTGTCGATGCCGCCCGCTTTTTTTATCAATCCGAGAGAATCCTCAAGCATCCAGGCACGATCGACACAGAGGACTGCTTTGTAGCGGTCAACGGTCGCGCGATACTGCCCCAAGGAAGGATATCGCAGATCATCCTGTCCCCTTTTTCCCAAAAGGAGGAGCAATTCTATGCATTTCGGGCCGTGAATGGCCTTTTTTGCAAAATTCCGTATTGCGATAGTCACTCGGGAATGATCCTTTCCTCCCAACCCATCATCTGCATCGACGATCATTCAGATAGCGCGTGCGCCGATGTGAGACAGGTGATTTTCCGTGACAAAGATGTGGTACAAGCATCGAATTTCAACGCGTTCTGCATCCTCGACGGGAACCCGAGAATCGACTTGAGCCGCTCGAAGGAAATCCAGATCCAGGCCAATGAATTTGCCGGATTATGCGTGAAGGAGAACGATCAATGACAAACCGGTACAAACGGGTTCTTGAAGCCTTTGCAGTCGGAGACGCCATGGGGATGGTCACTGAATTCATGACCTACCGACAAATCCACGATTCTTTTGGATTTGTTGAGGATCTGTTGGACCCTGTCCACTCGTTGATCCACCCCGCCTTGGAACGAGGGCAGATCACCGATGACACCGAACAGGTTCTGTATCTGATCGGGGCCTATGCAACCAACGGGGATTTCTCCCAGGAAACCGTGAAAAGGGCGCTTGTACATTGGTTCGATGACTGCGATCCGATTGGTAAAGGATACATCGGACCGAGTTCACAAAAAGCGATCGAAAGGTTCAAACGGGGGGAAGAATCAGAAACCGGCGGAACAACCAGCGGCGCTCCCATGAGGGTTCTCGCTCCGGTTCTCTGCAATCTTCATGCAAAAAAACCAGCCTTGATTCAAGCAATCATGGACTGCGTAACCCCCACACACGACACGAACCTAGCCATAGAATCGTCGCTCGCTTTGGGATTTGCGTACAAAGCCGTTTTTCAAGAAGCGACCGCGGAAGAAATGATCGACGCAGCAATCGATGGTGCAAAGATTGGAGCAGACCTTTCGCGCAACGAGTTTGTCGGTCCATCCATAGCGCAGCGATTGAAAATCATGAAGGGGCTTTCCAGCAAGACATCCGCACAAGAGCGGAGCAAGATATCCGATCAAGAGCGTTTGGAGTGGATCTATGGTGTGTTGGGAACAACCATGGAAGCGGTCGATGTAACCGGAGCGGCGATTGCCATCAGCGCCTACTGCCGGGAAGACGTATGGTTGGCCATCTGCATGGGGGCGTCGATCGGCGGAGATACCGACACCATAGCCGCCATCGCCGGGGCGCTCTGTGCGTTTCAGGCGATCGAGAACAACATCCCTCAATCCATCATCGAACGGGTCACAAAGGTTAACCGCCTGAACTTGGCTCATGAAGCCAGCCTGATCGAAAGAATCGAACAGGATCTCCATGATTAGGCTGCTTTTGGGAAGTATTTCCATTGGGATCCTATACGGGGTGTTCAATTTCTTTCTGATCCCTTTTCTAAGCGATCAGTTTGGTTCAACGGCCATTGCAGGAAATCTTGTCTCCATTGGAATGTTCATTACTGTCTTTACCGGCATGTTCTTCGGTTATTTCGGAGACAAGAATCAGAAACACCTCACCTACACAAAACTTCTATTTCTGGTTGCTCTGATCATGCTCTTTGCCTTTTGCTTTCCGAATACGGTTCTTCTATATTTTGTCTCCATTTTATTCGTGACATCGATGTTTAGCATTCTGACCCCATTTTCTGCACTAGTAAGCCGCGCCAGTAAACCAGAAGCGCGCGACAAGAACTATGGATGGATCATGGGAAGCGTCAACATCTCCATGTTTGTATCTTCTCTCTTTGTCGGATTGCTCATGGGAATCCGAGTGGAACTGGTCTTTGTTGTTTTTTCAATCGCTGCGCTGGTCTTTGTCGCTCCTCTGTTCCTTTTGCGAAAAGAGCCTAAGCCAATACAACCCGACATAAGCGAAGAGGTTCAGCAAAGACCATTTGCCCTCAATCGAACCATCCTATTCGTTCTTATCTCTCAATTCGGGATTTGGTTTTCGATCGGTGGGATTCTCCCGTACTTGACATCCTTTATCAGCAACAGCTTTTCCGTATCTATTGGAGTTGCGTCCATGATCATGGGACTGTCTACCCTCCTCAGCGGACTCACTTCTTCGATGGCGGGCTTGTGCAGCAAGAAAGTCGGCCGCAAAAACCTGTACATCTTCTCGCTATCAATCCTGATCAGTGTCTTCTTGCTCCTTTCCCTCTTCTTTGCCCCCTTGTTGAACAGCGGTTTGATCTTCCCAATTGTATTCTTGTTCCTGTTTAGCATTGCTTTGGGATTTGTGTACGCCTTCAACGTTTCGATTGTCTCCAGTGTCGCGGCAGCAAACCATCAAGGGAAAATATTCGGGTTAAACAACATCGTATTGGTCGTTTCGCAATCCATATCCCTGAGCCTATTTGGATTGGTCATCAATTTCTCCGGGTATCAGCCCGCTTTCCTCCTTGTCATGGGAGGGTTCCTTATGGCGCTGGTATTCTACGCCATGCACATCAAAACCCCCGACCCTCTGCAGGTCCCGATAAGGCAAAAGGTCTGAAATTCGCTCGATCAGACCTGTAAGACTATCACACGACCGTCGATTTCGCAAAAGGAGAAACCGAAGTAATTTTGGATCCAGGAAAAAGCGTGAGGATGGTAGAAGAAAACGTGGGTTTCGTCGTTTTTGTAGTACCAAGTGGGAAAATCCGTTTTATCCCGGTACAGTTCCGTCATCATGACAAGAACGCCTCCAGGACGAAGGCATCGACGCAACATCTCAAAAGCCCGACGAGGAAAATGAAAGTGCTCGATCACTTCGCAGCAAACCACAAAATCATAAGAGATCTCGCACAGATGGTGATCCGGCCAAAAAAACGGATCATACGTTCTCATACGATACCCCTTGTCTGATAAAAGCATGCTGATCACAGGCCCAGGACCCGCCCCAAAATCAAGGCCTTCAGAACCAACCCCGCACCATCGTTCCGCCTCCGTGATCACCGGCCTCACAAATGCTTGGTATCTGGGATCGCCTGGATCATTGTTGTGTTTTTCATACCGCGCTTTCTCATCGTTCGGCTTCAGGTGGTACTTTGGATCCATCCAAACGCTCTTGCATCCATCGCAACGCAAATAAGACACCGAACGGTAATCAGCAAAACACGCGGATTTACTCCCGCACAAGGGACAATCGTTCATCATTCTTCTCTCCAAAGGAATCACAATGCTCATTTATGCCCGAGCGTCATCACAGTACTTTTCTTGCATCCAACTCCATGAAAAATGACAAAATGTCTCCTTCAAAGGCAGCCACCCCTTCAACGATTCGGGCGGTGAGGGTTTCTTCCTCCTCAAAGGAATACTCTTGGGCAAGCACAGCCATCACAATCGCGTCGATGCCAACAGCAGGCTCAACAAGCGGGTGCTTCGTGTAACCGGAGTCAAGAAGCAGCTCCCAATACCGCCTCTGTACCTTTCGATTCCGAGCAGCAAGCCATACCTCAAAAGCAAACGATTCGTAGTTGAAGACCACTGCGAGTTTAAGGTCCCTCGCCTTCAGCTCTTCGGAGAACAGGGCAAAGTAGGTCATGTCGAAATACCCTTGGTACAACCCACTTATCGCGCGTTCCCCCCGCAGACCGGCAAACACCGTCCGCAAACGAGACATGTATGCGAGGATCCCTCGATAAGCCCGCTGGATCACCTCATCCTTTAAGCGTTTCCGTAATTCTTGAATGTCCTTGTCGAGTGTGTTCATGGTCCTCCTTTAATGGTCAATATTTGACTAGGGGTATTGTACCATAAAAGGTACCGAAGCGAAGCGGAGGATGTACCCAATCATTCACGACCAGATGCATGCTCTGTTGTCCAAGGCGCTCCGGATCATTGAATAACTGGACATCGAACCATGCTTGCTCAGGGATGGCTCGTGGTCCGAAGCAGGAAACGAACCGGTAGAATCGGGAGCCATTCGACCACCATTCCCATCCCGTTTATCTATTGGGTATTGAAGAAAAGGAATGAGGGTATGACCCCATTGAAGGAATGGGCCAAATGCAACGCGTATCAGGGACTCTTCGATTTATGTGACACTCATCACCATGGTCTGATGAGAAATCTCAATGTGCTATAATTGGTTCCGCAAAGATTTGTGGATGGGAACAGGCCATCGAGAAACCAAGTAGTGGTTCCTATGAGGACCTCAGAAGAATATCCGGTATACACCACCTCAGCAAAGGAGTACGTCATGATAAAAGATTTAGACCCGAGAATATGGACGATGCATTGGGGCAGGACCTTCCGGGTGAGCAATTTCCAGCAACTGCTGCAAACACCCGGTTTTTTCCTACAACGCCGCGAAGAAGACACCACACACCAAGTTTCTATCTTTACCACCGCAGACAATGCAACTTGTGTGGTGTGTGTGAACAGTGACATCTATGAACGGGCAATGAATCAGGCGCGCCTGAGAAACCCGATCCGCGATCTTCAGGGCATGCGGGAGTTTTTGAAAAAGATCGGTTTTCGTCTAGACCGGCCAGATCGATTCTTTTATGCCAATGAAATGGAGTTCCGTCCAAAGCCAATCCCTCAGGGGGTCGTGGTTCAGCCTCTGAAAGAGTCTGACCAGTTTGCGTTTGAGGAGATGACACACGCCACTTCGAAGGAAGACTTGGAAGCGGGATTTGTAGAACTGGACCATACTTTGGTTTTCGGTGCTTTTATCCATGAAAAGATGGTTTCCAGAGCCAGCGCTTTTGCATTCGATCAAGAAGAATGGATCTTCGATGTGGGATATGTGACCCATCCAGACTATCGCAATCAAGGATTTGGGGCTATGTGCGCAAGCGAACTGACCAAGCAGATTTTCGCAATGAATAAGATTCCTCAAATCCGGGTGGAACCGCAAAGGAAAGCCTCTCTCCAAGTTGCGCACACCTTGGGATATCCTTTTTTTGGAACATGGGAGTATGATGAGGCAGAGCAGGACGAATAAAGCGAAAGTTTAGAACAAGGGGGAAGAAGGATGAGCATCATTGGAGTCGTACTACTTGTGATCGTTATTATCCTGGCCGCTGGAACGATCATTCGGGCCACATTCTTCCGCAGCAAGAAGAAAAAGATACAGCTCTATGGCCAGATGGTACAGGTGCAGGATGGAAGGATGCACGTGTATTCTATAGGTGAAGGAGAGAAAAAGATCGTACTTCTGCCAGGGCTTGGAACTCCCTTACCATCTGCGGATTTTGCCCCGCTGATGCGTGCGCTGAGCAAATCGCACACTGCGATCTGTGTGGAGTACTTTGGGGTGGGATTCAGCAGCGAAACCTCCTTACCACGCACCTGCAAAGCCTATGTGGAAGAAACCCGGGCGGCGTTGACCGGAGCAGGTTTTTCTCCGCCTTATCTGTTGATGCCCCATTCCCTCTCCAGCATTTACAGCGAGTACTATGCTGCGAAGTATCCCGAAGAGGTAGAAGCGATCATCTCGCTTGACGGCACCTCGTCTGCCTTTTACGAAAAAATCCCCGCTTTCGTCCGGGGCCTTCTTCCTATGGTCAAATACCTTCAAGTGATTGGCATGACCTCGATTCTGCCATTCTTGATCACCAATCGAAAGAAGCCAATGGCTTATGGTTCGACCAGAAAAGAGATCGAAGATGCGATCACCTTCGCAGGGTTTTCGATCAACAATACATTTATCGAGCAGTTGCTCCAATCATCCGAACATGTCAAAGAAGT
>CAYWWY010000020.1:0-22720 GCA_964462525.1 uncultured Thermotogaceae bacterium | reverse complement strand
CGCCCGGGGGCTCGGTTTCCAAGGCAGCCATTTTTGGCTGCCTTTTTGTTGCCAGGGGGTTCTCTGACGATCGGCATAAAACTTAGGTTTTATAGATACGCGTTTCCCTCTTAAAAAACTCTTTTAATCGAAAAAAAATACCGAAAATCCTCATTAATCATGAGAAAGGTATGGGATGAAAAATGAAAATCCTTCATCATCAACCATTATTGTGGTATAATAAGCCATCAAAGGAAGGGAGGCAGAAAGATGAGAACCTTGAGAAAGGCGAAGATACACTTAGTTGTTCTTGCTTGTCTATTGCTTATTTCCAGTCTGATCATTGCTCGACCCGTTCCCCCGATCGAGATTTTAACCACCACAGAAGGGTACGACCCGATTCGGTATGAAGCAGCTTTTATGATTGCTGCGGAGTGGGAAATGCTCGGATTTACCGTCAATGTGCGTCCGTTGGAGTTTTCGACTCTATTACAGTATTTCTATGATGAACAAAACTTTGACGCGACAATCCTTGGTTGGTCGGGCCGAGTTGAACGACTGGATCCACAGCACTTTTTGGGTACGCTTCATGGCGAACAAATCGATTTGGGCGCCAACAACCCCGGCGGGTATGTCAACCCTGAATACGATGCTTTGTTTGAAGTACAATCCAAAACTTTCGATTCGGAGCAACGAAGAGCTTATGTTCATCAAATGCAGGAGATTGCAGGAAGAGATGTCCCACTGAACGTTCTGTTCTATCGAGATGAGGTCAATGCATATAATAATCTAACCTTTGACAATTACGTCATCATGGCTGGAGAAGCTTTATACAATGAGTGGACCCCCATGGAAGTCGTTCCATTGACTGCTAAGAAGTTTTTAACGATCGGTACCCCTCAGGAACCCGACAATATTAACCCCTTGTCATCAACATCGGTATGGGGTTGGAAGTTTATGCGTATGGTATATGACAAGCTAGTCCGGCTGTCTCCGGATATCGAACCGATTCCTTGGGCAGCGAAAGAAATCATCCCGGTGGATGAGATTACCATGGATATCATTCTTCGCGAGAATATGAACTTCCATGATGGAATGCCAGTAACCGTAGAAGATATAAAGTTTACGTTCGATTACTACATTGAAAAGGATTTCGCCTATTTCAGACCCTTTTACCGAGTTATTGACCGTACAGAGATTGTGGGACCCGATCGCGTTCGATTCATCCTTAAAGAGCCCTATGCGCCATTTGTCACGGTTACCCTAAGCCAGATTCCCATTCTTCCCAAACATATTTGGGAAAAGATCGATAACCCTGCGGATTTGACACCTGCTGAAGTTCCCACTGTTGGAAGCGGACCTTTCGTCTTTGACCGGTATGTACGTGGAGAATTCAAACGCATACTGACATTCAAAGACCATTTTAACGCGCCCAACATAGCGATTGATGGTGTTGATTATCGGATTTACGCCGATTCAGAAGGTGTCTTCACCGGGTTGATCACCCGCGAAATCGACATGACTGCTTGGAGGTTGGAACCCGGTCAGATCCCTCTGGCGGAAAGAGAATCTCACATTACCGTAATTGGTGTACCCGATTTTGGTTATTACCATTTGACCATGAACCTGAGAAGAGAACCCTTCAATGATGTAAACGTCCGAAGAGCCCTGTCTCATCTTATTGATAAGAACACAATCATTAACGTGCTTCTTGAAGGGCGAGGCGAACCTGGAACTTCCGTGATTGCTCCTATTAACGCGTATTGGCATAATCCGGATATTCCCACATATGAATTCAACCGGCCAAAAGCCCGGCAAATCCTTAGGGATGCTGGCTATCGCTGGGATACCCAAGGGAAAATCCTATTCCCAGTAGGTCAATAAACGTACACATAACTGGGGGGGCTTTGATGCCCCCCCAATTTTTTATCCTTTGTCAGGAGGCTCGCTTTCATGGGTATGAAAGGATACATCCTGGGTAGAACGATTCAAATCCTGATTACGCTATGGATTATACTCACAGTCTTGTTCTTTCTATTTCGTCTCGGGTTACCCGACCCTACAGTCGCGTTAGTTACAGAAGGGCTTTCACCCGATGACCGACAGATCATTATCCAAAGGTTTGGTCTGGATCGCCCCCTATACCAACAATATTTTATCTATTTACGGAATGTAGTGATCGGAGAGATGGGGATTTCATTCCATTACAAAGCTCCAATTTCTGGAATTCTTCCGGAAAAAGTGTTCAATACTCTCGTTCTGATGCTTCCAGCTATCCTGATCGCTTATACACTAGGACCGATGCTTGGGGTATTGCTTACATGGAAACGGGGCACAAAAATAGAAGCAACAGGAATTTCTCTGGGGCTCATTTTTCGGTCTGCACCAATGTTTTGGATAGGGATGTTGGTAGTTATGTTCTTTGGGATCTGGCTTGGTTGGCTACCCACGGGAGGTATGAGAACCATCCCGTACCATGTTGATCATTTTGTTCTCAAGATCTTTTCTTTGGATTTCTTGAAACATCTCATTCTTCCTTTGTTAGTCCTTGTCTTGTACTACACTGGGCTACCTATGCTAATTATGCGCAATACAATGCTTGAAGTCATGGGAGAAGACTTCATCGAGTTTTGCCGAGCGAAAGGGATCTCAATGAGGAAAGTGATGTATAAACACGCAGCTCGCAATGCATTGCTACCTGTGATCACTCAGTTGGCAATCACAATTGGACTTGCTGTGGGTGGTCAGGTAGTTGTAGAAGTTGTTTTTTCGTGGCCCGGGATCGGACGAGAAATGCTCTCCGCAGTTCAGACAAGCGATTACCCTATGGCTCAAGCGACATTCATGCTAATGGCAACCATGGTGCTTTTGATGAATTTGCTCGCAGATCTTCTATATAGCAAACTAGACCCCCGCGTTGCGTACAAGCGGAGTATGTGAGGTACGTCATGGTACGAACAATGCGCCTATTATGGAAAATTATAAAAGCGGATCCTTTGGCTTTGAGTGGTTTTTTCTTCATGGTTTTTATTTCCGTCGTGGCACTTTTTGCTCCGATAATTGCACCCTACGATCCAAACGAAATGAACTACCGAACCGAAGGTACAGCCATTTCTTATGACCAAAATTGGACACTCATGGAAAGCATTACAGACCATACGCTGAATGGAGTGGTCTACACAACCGCTGGAGATGCGATTGCCGTAGGCAACGAAGGGACAATTCTTGAATACGCTCGTGAGTGGAAAGAGCTCAGCCCCCTTGCTGAGAACCACCTTACTGAGAAGCACCTTCGATCCGTCGGTTATGCCCAAGGAACCGTTATTGCGGTAGGGGATAACGGAGTCAGTGTGATTGGTTCAGAAGGAACTTGGCGGGTTGTTGATACTGGAACGAACATAGATCTTCTTGGGGTGTGTGTGAGTAGCTCCAATCATGCTCTCGCTGTTGGAAAGTCCGGAACTGTTCTTCGCTGGAATGGCCACAGATGGGATAAAATCGCTTCTGGTGCTACGGAAGACCTTTTTTCCGTGTCTTTGCTGAACGACACCTTCGGGTTTATTGTCGGAGCAAGAAATGCCGTTTTCCAATATGATGGAGAAACTCTTCAAAGACAACAAGTCATGGGATTTCGAGCGCTATATAGCGTGGATGTCTACTCGCAAGATCTTGCTATTGCTGTAGGAGAAAGAGGCACGATTCTCCGTTTCAATGGTCGGACCTGGAGCGCGATGTATCCTCCGGAAACAAGAGATTTACGTGGCATAGTGATTACTGACCCCAATAATGCAATCACAATTGGTACTCACGGAGTTCTGATGAGATTGCAGGGTTCAACTTGGAGACGAGAAGATATCGGATATCGGCGAAACCTGAATGGAGTTGCTCATGATGGACCCAAGGTAATGGTTATCGGAACGGATCCTTACGTCAACTCCCTCGCAACGCCTTCTTTCGCCCACCTATTTGGCACAAACCACTTGGGTCGTGATTTGTTTTCCCAGATCATTTATGGATCTCGAACAGCTCTCATGGTTGGCTTGCTGGCCGCTTTCATGGTAACCATCATTGGAACGAATGTCGGACTGGTTTCAGGGTATTATCGCGGAAAACTTGATACCATCCTCATGCGGATCGTTGATATTATGTACGCGCTACCGCTCGAGCCCTTTGCAATGATCTTGGTCCTTTTGTTTCGACCGGGGTTGGGGATTATCATCTTAACGGTAGGCTTGCTTACATGGAGGACCACAGCACGAATTATCCGATCCCAAGTTTTGTCTTTGGTCGCACGCCCTTTTGTCAAAGCCGCAAAAGTGGCGGGAGCGTCAGATTTCCGAATCATGTATATTCACGTTGCTCCCAATATCTTGCCATTGGCATTTCTTCAATTAGCCGTTGCTATGGCTTTTGCCATCACTGCTGAGGCTACGTTAAGCTTTTTGGGGCTGGGTGCTCCAGGAATCTACTCATGGGGCACAATCCTTCATCAGTCTCGATCATCCGGAGCTTGGCGTGAAGCTTGGTGGTGGGTGATTCCTCCTGGTGTGTTGATCATGTTGACAGTGGTTTCAGTCTTCTTTATATCACGGGCCTTGGAAGTGTTGACCAATCCACGTCTTGGGAGGGATTCATAGTGCTGATGCAGATAAAAAACCTAAAAACCTATTATCATGACCGAAAAAAAGACGTGCGCGCAGTTGATGATGTTTCGTTCCATGTGAATAAAGGGGAAATCGTTGGGTTGGTTGGAGAAAGTGGGTGTGGGAAGACAACACTTGCAAAATCTATTATCCAAGTTATGGCTCCTACAGCACGAATTGTTTCGGGAGAGGTTTGGTTGGAAGAAAAAAACCTTCTTTCGATAAGCGATACAGAAATGAACCGGATTCGGTGGAGAAAGGTTTCCATGGTCACCCAAAGCGCAATGAATGCATTGGATCCGGTATATCGTGTCGGCCAACAGATGGTGGAAACCTTCAAAGCCCATTTATCCATCAGCAATACAGAAGCCCTGGAGCGTTCTGCCCATCTCTTTTCCCTTGTTGGACTTGAACATAAAAGGCTTCAAGATTATCCTCATCAGCTGAGCGGAGGCATGCGGCAGAGAGTTGTTATCGCAATGGCTTTGGCACTAAACCCATCCTTGATCATTGCGGATGAACCCACCACAGCATTGGACGTGGTTGTTCAGGACGGTATCATGAAACAATTACAGTCAGTTCAACAGGAATTGGGAATAGCATTGATTTTGGTGACGCACGATATTTCCGTTGTTGCAGAGATGGCGCAACGGGTGGTTGTGATGTATGCAGGAAAAATGGCCGAGATAGGAAAATCCGAAGAAATCTTTCATGCTCCTGCTCACCCCTATTCCATGGGGTTGTTGAACGCATTCCCTACTTTAGAATCCGCTAAAGGGGAATTGATATCGATCCCCGGGTCACCGCCAAATCTTGCTTCTGATCTTCAGGGATGCCTGTTCGCACCGAGATGTCCTTTTTCTGACGATCGATGTCATTCGGAGGAACCCAAGCTTTATTATATCTCCGAAACCCAACAAGCAGCCTGCCACTTCGCGTCAAAAGCCGAAGAGTTTCGCGTCCAGTCAGAAAAAGAGTCCACCTGGAAGAAAGTACTGGCGAAAGAGCTAACAAAAAAACACAAAGAACGAAGGCAAAGTGTAGAAAAAGAGAGAGAAATCCTTCTGGAAATCCACCAATTGAAGAAATGGTTTCCATTGCACAGAGGATTCATTTCAGGTCTTTTTGGTTCTTCTGCGAAGGTACACGCAGTAGATGATGTATCGTTCAATCTGGGAAGAGGGGAAATTTTGGGTTTAGCAGGTGAAAGCGGCTCGGGGAAAAGCACAATCAGCGAAATCATCTGTGGATTGCAATCCATTACGGACGGATCAGTTGCCTATCTTAGCAAACCGGTCGACCTGAAGGGGAAAATGGAAAAAGCATTCCGAAAGAACGTTCAAATGGTGTTCCAAGATCCTTACGATACTCTAAATCCGCGGTTTTCTGTGGAACAAACCATTATCGAACCCCTTCGCAACTTTAAAATCGGAAATGATCGCACACGCAAGCAAATGGTAAAAGACGCATTAACAAAAGTTGAACTAACCCCACCGGAACGCTTTTTGGATCGATTTCCACACGAACTCAGCGGTGGGCAAAGACAACGAGTTGCCATCGCTCGAGGTATTGTGGTTCAACCCAATCTGCTTGTGGCAGATGAGCCAGTTTCAATGCTTGATGTGTCAATTCGGGCAGGAGTGCTCAACTTATTTCGAAAGTTTCGGGAAGAAATGGATATGTCGATTCTCTATGTTTCGCATGATTTGGCAACCATTCGATACATTTGTGATCGGACCGCGATCTTGTACTTGGGGAGAATCGCTGAGATCGGACCTACTCCAGATGTAATAGAAAACCCAGCTCATCCCTATACACAGCTTTTAATCTCTGCGGTACCTGATTCCAATCCAACCCATAAACGGAAAAAAGTAGACGCCCGAGGAGAGATTCCTGATGCCATCGATTTACCAAACGGCTGTCGGTTTCATGCCCGTTGCAAGAATGCAATGGTTCAGTGTGGATGGGAAGGGTTGGACCTTCAAAAGATGATCGACAAGAGAAAGATGGATGTGCTGGAGAATAATCTGGGATCAGACCCAAAAGAACAAAAGATCTTGGAAACCCTCACGGATATGCGGAAAACGGGGCAGCATCTTCACATCCACTTACACTCGTCGGCTAACGAGGCAAATGCCATTGTCGACTATCTTCATCGCATCATGGAAGAGTCCGGTCGGACAATTTATCAAGCAGTTCAGGGAATTGATACGGATGGAAAGAGGATTCAGGTTTCTTTTCCCTCTATGAAAGAACCCGAGTTGTTTGATCTAGACAGCACCAGAAAAGTTGCTTGCTTTTTATATGATAAAAGTGCTCCTGCAAGTTTTGATAGTTGAAGGCATGAAGATAACCCGGCTGGTTTACCGAACATGATAAGCGGATAATTGTTTGTACAAAGCGTCTCCCAGGGGTTTTAGGGCCTGTTTGGAGGCGCTTTTCGCGTACTCGTCATACAGCATCTCTCGAAACCATTTTTGACCGAAAGACTCTTCTATGAATCCGCTCCTGGGTATGGATTCGTCCATCTGCTTGAAGAGTTGAGCCATGAAGATGGATACAAAATCGTCTACCGCTTCGCGAAGCGCGTCTTTGGAAGAAACCCCAGGGTTCGCGACCAGTTCAGAAGATTGGTTGGTTGATATTGAAAGCAAAGAATCGATCATCCCTTCCCTCCTACATCATAACGAGTTGAGCATGCAATACGCCTGCTTCTCTCAAAGACTGAAGGACTGCGATAATATCTTGCGGTGTAGCGCCAATCGCTCTCAATCCACTAACCAAGTTCTCGATTGAACTATCCGGACCAGGATTATCGCCAGTAGAGACTTTTCCGTTTCGTATCGTTATTGAAAACCCCCCATATGAAAGAGTAAAATCGTCTACACGCACATTTCCACCCATAACCACAGTACCTGTACGTTCGTTGATGATTACTCGAGCTACAGAATCCGGAATAACTTCGACTTCTTCGATGATTGAAAGAAAGGGAATCAAATCATCGATGAAAACATCTGGAATGCGGATCTTTACTGAGGTTGGATCCAAAGCGCGAGAAATCTGCTCTCCGAATTTCGTATTGATTGCTTGCGTAACTCGCGCAGCAGTTGTAAAATCAGGATTGAGCAGGAGCAAGGTTACAGAGTTCGCATCCACAATCGATGTAGGGATCTCCCGTTCGATAATTGCGCCACCAGGTAAATATGCGACCAAAGGAAAGCGGTTTTGTAAATTGATCGAAGCTCCAATGTTCTCTCCTCCTAGAGATAGTTGACCCTGCGCTACCGCATAGACCATTCCATCGGCTCCATAAAGCGGGGTTTGCAAAAGCACCCCATTGTTCAAAGACTTTGCATTGCCAATAGATGCGATTTGGATGTCCAAACGCATTCCTTCTTTGTAAAATGCGGGGATGTCCGCAGTGACCATCACAAGCGCTGTGTTCTGTGATCGGAGATCATTTGCGGAAACGGTAATTCCGAAGTTCTTGAGCATATTGCTAAGAAGAGAAGAGGGAACGGTTCCCGAATCACCGGTTCCGCTGAGTCCTATCACCAAACCGATTCCAAAGAGTTGATTGTCCCGGGCTCCCCGGAAACGGGCGATATCCTTCAATCGCACCATTGCGGCTAAAGACAGAGAACCCATCAGGATCAAAATACCTACGATGAAAACCCATTTTCGTACACCCACTAGAAGATCACCCCCGCAATTCCAGAAAGGATATATCCAAGCCAACTTTGCTCTCTTGGATCCTGTTGGAAGACGATTTCGCCATTGTACCAAATCCGAGCGTCTGCAATCCGATAGGATTCCACCGTGTTGTCAGAGGAAATGTCAGCAGGCCGAACCACTCCCTGAACCACGATTTCTCGAAGATCATTCCCTACTTTTATCTCTCGCCTGCCTTCTATGAGGAGGTTGCCGTTAGCATCAATATCGTTGATCCTGCCTGCTACACGAGCGGTCACTTGTGAACGCGCAGTATTGTCTGTAGAAACAGTAGGATTAGGGATTTCCGGATCTCCGCTCGTGGGAATAAATCGGTTCAGATCGATATTGCTGATATTCCGGATTAATGAAAACGTCTGAGTAATCAACCCGCCCTTTCGATCGCTGTGATCGTCTCTTTGTTCAAAAGAGGAGCTTTCCATAATTAGGATTGTCAAAATGTCTCCTACTTTATACGCTTTCATATCACTGTAAAGATTCCGGAATTTGGGGTTTTCAGAGGCTTGCCATAGCGATAAACTAAAACCGATTCCCAAAAACAGCATCAGTTGAACGATAATAACTCCTCGAAATAACGCTCTTCGATTCATTTACCCCTCCACTAAAAGGTTACCCGAAGCAAAAGACCTTCTTCTAAAATCCCAGTTACATATGCTCCTGAAGTAGTATTCTGCGTTCTGATCAACTCTCCTATTCGACCATCTTTCAACACTTCAACTTGCGCTCGAACAACCACCCCATCAATTTCTACTTGAGCCATGATGGTTTGCCCTTTGCGTACATCCCAAGGGGGAATAAACATGGTGTTCGAAAGAACAACCCCCGATCGAATAAAACTACGAGCAATTAACCCTTGGCGGAAATCTTCCTTTCGTATCGGATCAGTCCCTTCGTAATAATTAAGCGTACGGAATTCAATATGATCATTGGTAATCGATTGTCCATATGGAATATTGGTCTTAGATACTGCTATTTCCTGATACCAAATGGCTTGCACTCTCGAATTGTATAGGAAGGATACACTATTTTCCTTCAACCCACGGACAAACACCACAAAGACGCCTCTCCCGGAACGCGATACATTGATCTGAAGATCGTCCCATTCGATTTCTTCAGGAAGGGGTTTTTCAAAGACGAGGTGTGTATTCTGAAATGCGTGAGCAATCAATTCAGCTTGATCAAAGACCCGAGGAATGATTTGGCTAAGAATCTTTTCTTCTAATGAACCATGAAAATTGCCTTGTTGGACGGTCTCTGTGATTGATGGAGGAATAAGGAGAGAATGTGGTTTGGCAAAATCGGTAAGAGTTGCTGTAAGTGATGGTTTTGCAATAGTAATCGTTAATAGGCCAGTAGGAAACACCGATAATTCAGGAAAGTGATGTTGGATCTTGGACACAACATAACTCGTTTCCACCTGATAGGATCTACCAGAAAGAGGAGCAAAACCGAAAATCAATTTCCCCATTTCGATCCATACTGTTTCGTCCAAAACATGGGGGTTTTCGATTAGATCCTGAAAAAAGACTCGTGTGCTCTCTGGGAGAACTTCAACCTGAGGTTTTAAAAAGACTGGTTCGGACCCGGTCTGAGCAAAAAAGAGATAGGGAAACGAGAGCAAAAAAAGAAAGATCCACCATTGCCGCATTGCTTTTATAGCTGCATTCGCATAATTTCTCGATATGCATCGACAATCTTGTTTCGGATTTCTGTTGTAAGCCTCAAGGACATTGCCGCTTGTTCAGCCGAAATGATTACATCATGAATGTTGCTGATTTTCCCTGCAGCAAAATCGTCCGCTTTTTGCTCCGCTGTTTTTTGCTGCTGATTGACTTCTTCCAATGCGTGAGCAAGGATTTTTCCAAAATCTGGGCCCGCTCCTTTCGCTGCATTTGCTTTGGAAGGAGTGTCGGTTGGTGTAACTGGTTTTATTGGGGATATCGGGTTTAGATTTGAAATACCGTCGATCTTGTCTACCATTCTTATCCACCACCTCTAATCTGAAGCGCTGCAGTTGCAAATGCCTTTGTCGCGCTAACTACCGATGCGTTTGCTTCATACGATCTCTGTGCATTGATGAGGTCGATCATCTCTTTCAACACATTGACATTGGGCATCTGAACATACCCTGTATCATCCGCATCCGGGTGAGAGGGATCAAATACCAAACGAAACGGGCGTTGATCCTCTTCAATTCGAACAATACGGACCCCGCCAAGATTCATACCCGACTGAGCGCTTTCCGGCGCAAGGAGTTCGTTCTGAATGATCTCAGAGAAAAGCACTGTTTTTCTTCGATACGGTTCGTTGTCGTGACCTCTTGTTGTTTCCGCATTGGCAATATTGCTAGCGATTACATCCAAACGTGCCCGCTGAGCTGTCATACCCGACGCGCTTATGTTCATTGTCTCAAACAGATTCAACATACTTAGGCACCTCTCATTACGGTATAGTATCGACCAATGTTGGCTTCCATTAGCCGGGAAAGCGTTTGATACCGAATTGTGTTATAAGCCATCAAAGCCATCTCACGGTCAAGGTCTACATTGTTCTCATCGTTTGTGATTGTTGTTTCCACTACTCTGCTGACTTGGATGGAAACATGGTCCAAGCTTTGCGGATGGTTTGAAATATGTTTTGGGTGCGGTGTTTTAAGGGAAAGGTCTTTTTTGTGCAAATGTTTTTTCAGTTCGTCTTCAAATCGAACTTCCAAGCGTTTATAGTTTGGTGTTTCCGAATTGGCAATGTTTTGAGCAATCACTTGATGTCGGACAGAAGAAGCGTCCATTGCCATTTTAAGTGTACTAAAGTTCGTGTTGAAAAACCCTTGCACAAAGATCCCTCCTTGTCCCATCTTTCTCTATCGAAGAGTTCATTCCTAATTTTTTATTGCATGAGAACATGATTGCTTCTATTCACTATGGACTTATGTGTATGATACCAAGAACGAGGATAAATGAAAAAATTGATGGTGCGGATACCTAAAGGCTTGAAAAATTGATCCTCTTGGTTTTGAATCACAACGACGGTTTCCCAGTTTTCTACTAATGATTGCACAGCGCTTGTCTTTGGAATGACAAATGTATGGTCCCTTGGCTGAGAATCAAATTTCCAAACCGCTCCTGTGTTCAGAAGAATTGTTTGACGATCTTTTCCCATCGGGAGGTTGTGCGGGGCTTTCGGTATGGAGTACAACCGGCAGAAAAACCCATATCGTGAAACGCGTTTCATTTCTCGCAAAGCTTTCAAAGGATCGGAAATATAAGGAAGGACACTTTCCGAAAACCCAACATCGAACGCCTGATTTGGGTAAGGAATTTGGCTGATATCACCCAATTGAAACGAGACTTCCCTATTCTCTTGATACGTGTCTTTCGCTTTGATGATTAGTGATCGGCTTCGATCCATTCCCACATACTGCTTAAGAGGGTGTTGTATTTGATCCTTGATCAATGAAAACACAGAACCCGCTCCACATCCGAACTCGATCGCAGAGTGAGTGGGATTGCAGGATAGGTATTGAACAAAGTCATGGACAATCGCGGGTTTGTAAGGATTGTTCTTTGCACCAAACTGTTTTACATACCGCAGATCGAACTGGATGGCTGTTGCTTGGGACTCGTAGGGTTCTGAATCAAGAAATGGATGGGTTAATCGAAAAATGCGAAAAAGATCCCCCATCCGATAGGGATTGATTTCGTTGACCAGGACCTTTCGAGAATAGTACCGATGAAGAGAGGAAAAAGGTACTTTTTTATGGACCCAACGGATTTTAGGGGGTTGCTCATTAGGAAAAGGAAGAGAAAGATTTTTCGCCGATTCTTGCAGTTCCAGGAGCGGGGAAAGCGATTTTGAAAAAAAAACCGTTAATGTGACCGGATCCCGTTTCTTAAACCAGACACAATAGTCATGAATGATTTCTCTACTGGTCTGCTCCCCTGCTATGCTAACATCAAGAAAAAAGTGCATATCATGACGTTGATTCTGATGGAAGGGACATTCCGTTCAAAATGAACTGGACAATCGTATCCAAAGACAAATCGCTCTCCATAGCGCCTAAACCCATTCCATGAGCAATGATCCGAGCAGTAGCGTGTGTTGAAATCGATTGCGGAATCGAATTCATGGTTTTCCCTTCTTCGATGAGATCTTCGATGCGATGAATGAATGAAGAGTATCGTTGGTGGATCTGAGGCCAGGGTTTTAATTCTTTACGGGTCTCTAAGACTTTGTTCCGGTTCATTTCAATCAGTTTCATGATATCTTTGTGATGGAGAACAAATTCGATGTAGGAGCGAAGCAAGCGCTTGATTTTCCGTAAAAAAGAGAGTTCTCCTTCCATTTCCGCAAAGAGATAGTTTTCCAATTCATCAATACCTTCTTTCCACACCCCTAAAAACAGATCTTCTTTGGAGGGGAAATAATAAAAGATCAGCGCTTTCTTTATCCCTGCTTCTGAAGCAATTTCATCCATGGTTCCACCGTCATAACCCTTGTTGGCAAAAACTACCTTCGCAGCGTCCAGAATAAGCCTACGAGTATCATTTTTCGGACCCATCAGAAAACCCTCCTTAGAGATTTTTTTGGCTCATTGAATTGTATCATGAAATCCATCCCAATGTTTGACCATTTGGTAAAATTCCAAAGTGTTTCTTATGTTATGTATATGAATTTTCCTGAAACGCAGGCCGCATTCGTTTATACCGATGGAATCATTAATGATCCCGCGGAAATATACTTGACAAAAAAAGAATTCCATGGTATGATAACATAGTTAGCACTCTTATGATCTGAGTGCTAACAAAGAAAGGTTGATACGATGAATCGGGAAAAGATCATTCTGAACGAACGGGAAATCCGTGTGTTGTATAGTATCGTTCAAGAGTACACGCAATCTCGAAAACCGGTAAGTTCCCAGCGGATTCTGGACATTACCGATCTTGAATGTAGCAGCGCTACCATACGAAATGTAATGAAGGACCTAGAAGAAAAGGACTTAATCACTCAACCCCATACGTCCGCGGGAAGGGTGCCAACGGATCAGGGATATCGGTTTTTTGTCCAATGCCTTGAAAAACTCCCTTTTGAAGCTCCTGAAGAAAGAGGCATTGCTTCGTTGTCGTCATTGAAAGTTGGTAATATCCAAAACCTTCTGTCAAACTTTTCAGGGTTTATATCCCATTGGCTTAAAGGATTGGCTATTGTGGAAAAACCGTTTATCGAAAAAATGAGGATTAAGAAGGTAACCATATATCCTGTTTTTCAGCAATACTGGGTTGTTGTATTCATAACCAATATGGGACTTGCAGAAGACTTTATGGTCTTTTTCGAAGAAGAATTGCCTGCCAGAGAGATGGAAGATTTTTTGACGGATAAGTTGAATGGAATTGCGCTCGGTGATGTAAAAGAACTTATGAGTTTCCTCAACCTACCTGATTATTCGTGGTACGATAGTCAACTTGAACATTTGTTTCTCTTTCTGCAGAGCGTATTGAAACAATCTGTATCACAAAGATTCTTTAAAAAAGGGTATGAAGAATTGCTCCAGGATGATATGGTTGATCATCAACAGCTCCAAAACATCGTTACTCTCGTTGAAGATGAATCAGAACTGATGGAGCTATTGGACCATCTTCCTTGGGATCAGAAAACGGGCGTACAAATCGGAACAGAAACAGGTAGATCCGAGCTGAAAGAGATGACGCTGTTTTTTTCTCGGTACGAATCAGGAGAAAGCCCGCTCGGTCGATTGGTTCTCATTACGCATAAGGCGACCGATTACCTGGGAAACCTAAGAGGAATGCAATATATCAGCAATAGAATCACGGAATATATGACGCGAATGAGCACATTGTCCCAAAAGGAGGAATGATGGAACCCATGAAAAAACCGGAAGAAAAGATCCAAGAATACGAACAAATCACGCAAAAAATGGAGCAAGATATCCAAAAGCTTCAGGAATGGAAAGAGCACGCGCAAAAGATATCGATCGATTTTGAAGAATACAAGCAAATCGCCGCAAAAGAGAACCAACGGATTATCCAAAACGCAAATGCTTCATTGATTGAAAAAATAATCCCCGTCGTAGAGAATTTCGAACGGGCATTGCAATATTTCCAAACCAACCAGATGAATTCAGAAATGAAGATGGTGGTAAAAGGGGTTGAAATGATCTATCAATCTTTCATTCAGGTTTTAGAATCGGAAGGATTGAAACCAATTCAAGCAGATGTGGGAACCCCATTCAATCCCTATCAACACGAGGTTATCGAAAAGAAAGAAACCAATGAATTTGAGGAGTACGCAATAATCGAAGTGGTTGAGAAAGGATACCTTTTTCATAGCAAAATCCTCAAACCAGCTCGGGTAAAGATCGCGATTCCTGTTCAACAGGAAACAGAGAAACAGATTGAAGAACAAAAGTAAGCACGAAACGCTTGTAGATAGCGGGTGATCGGATGGCAAAAAAAGAGTATTACGAAATCCTAGGTATTCCAAAAGACGCAACCCAAGATGACATCAAGAAAGCATATCGGAAGATGGCTAAAAAATGGCATCCTGATTTGCAACCCGAGAACCGATCGGAAGCGGAAAAGAACTTCAAGGAAGTTTCAGAAGCGTATGAAGCGTTAAGCGATCCGCAAAAAAGAGCGATGTATGACCGATACGGGTATGTAGGAGACCAAATGCCCCCTCAGTATCGAACAGCGCAAGGCCAGGGTGGCGGAACCGTCTTTAATGATTTCTTTGGAGGGGGATTTGGCGGAATCGGCGATATCTTTGACATGTTTTTTGGACAGTCTTCCGGGCAAACCCGTCAGCAAAAGACTGCTCCCCACGCAAAAAGAGGCGAAGACATTCTGTACGCTCTTTCTGTAGAGCTTACTGATGTTGCAAAAGGGGTCGAAAAGGAAATCGAATATGAACGATATTCTGAGTGTGAATCTTGCAAAGGAACAGGCGCCAAAGACGGTACTTCATTTAGCTCTTGCATCCAGTGCTCGGGAAGAGGTGTTGTTGTTCAGGAATCACATACGATTTTTGGCAGTATAAGCTCAACAGCCACCTGTCCTCGGTGCGGAGGCAAAGGGAAAATCATCAATGAACGGTGTTCTGATTGTAGCGGGAATGGAAAAAAGAGAGAACGAAAAAAAATCATGGTTCGAGTACCTGCAGGAGCGGAAGATGGATTGCGGTTGCGTGTGGCCGGCGGAGGAAATTCCGGTTCTGGGGGAGGCCAATATGGAGACCTGTATGTGAAAGTACAAGTTCATCCCCACGCGTCCATCAAACGGCAGGGAAATGATCTATACTCAGAAACTGAGATTAGCTATCTTGAAGCGATTTTGGGAACTTCTGTTGCGGTAGAGGGAGTGGACGGTTTTTCGAAAATAAAAATCCAGTCTGGCACCCAACCAGGAACGACAATCCGAATGAAAGGAAAAGGGATCCCTGACTTGCGAAGTGGGATCAAGGGCGATCATTTTTTGCGGGTTCGAGTGACGATACCAAAACGGGTTACCCGGAAAGAACGAAAATTACTCGAACAACTATCCGCTGCCTCCAATGAACCCATCCATACTCAGGGTATGGAAACGGAAGAAAAAGTGTAATCGAGCCCTTTTGCTTGATTGGGTTAAAGATACGCAAAAAAGAGTATACTTGTGTATACTCTTTTTTTGATTTCTAAACCACATGTTAATGAGTGTCTGTCCTAAAATAGTGAGATCTGGGCGCTTTCGGCCATTCCATTTAGCGCATTCATGGTTCTCAGGGCTTCAAGTGTCGATTCTGATAGACTCGTTCGGCTCTTTAAGTCTTCCACACTTGAAAAAGGGCTTTTGTTGCGGGCTTCTAAAATCGTTTGAGCGACTTTATCTCCCAAACCATTGACGCGGTTGAGCGGAATTCTTAGCCCATTTTCTTCCATAAGAAATCGAAAACCCTCCGATTGATCAATATGCACAGGCAAGAAAGAAAACCCACGCAGCAGCATCTCCATAGCCAATTCGTTTACAACGCGTTCCGCGCTTATTTTCTGGACACTCTTTTCGGAATCTCTTTTTTCCGGGTTCTCCAACCAACTTCGCAATGCTGATACACCTGAAGTAATCAAAGGTACATCAAAATTGGCTCCTTTGATGGAAAAATACGTAGCGTAGAATGCCAGGGGAAAATGGACTTTAAAAAAAGCAACTCGAAAGGCCATGGATACATAGGCAACAGCGTGTGCTTTGGGAAAGAGATATTTGATCTTTTTACATGACTGCAGGAACCATTCCGGTAATCCCGCTTTTTTCATCACCATTTCCTGGTCAAAGGTAATCCCTTTTCCTTTTCGAACGCTTTCCATAATCTTAAAAGCATCCAAAGGTTCTAAGCCTTTATCAATAAGCATATTCATTATGTCATCGCGGCAAGCGATCAATTCAGAAAGGTGAACGTATCGACCAGCGATCAGCTCCCGCGCATTTCCTAGCCAAACGTCTGTCCCATGAGACAGACCCGAAATCCGAACGAGATCTGCGAACGATTTCGGGTTTGTTTCCTTAAGCATCCCACGGACAAATTGAGTTCCGAATTCCGGGATTCCAAGCGTACCTGTTTCTACTCCGGGTATATCATGTGGTTTCAACCCGATACTTTTCGTGCTGGAGAATACCCGTAGTGTTTTGGGATCGTCCATTGGTACATGCAAAGGGTCAAACCCCGTAAGGTCTTTCAGCATTTTCATAAAGGTCGGATCGTCATGTCCCAATGCATCGATTTTTACAAGGTCATCGTGGATGGATTGATAATCAAAGTGGGTCGTTCGAATATCTGAGTGCGCATCATTAGCCGGATGCTGCACAGGAGTAAAGTCATACACTTCTTTATCACTCGGAACAATCATTAATCCTCCAGGGTGTTGACCGGTTGTTCGTTTGACTCCAGCGATTTTTTGCGCGGCTTTTTCCTTTTCTTGCTTTGTTAATCGTACGCCTGTTGCGTCTTCGTATCGTTGAACATATCCAAAAGCAGTTTTCTCGGCCATTGTGCTAATTGTGCCGGCGCGGAACACTTGAGATTTGCCAAACATTTCCTCGATTGTGCGATGCGCGCGTGTTTGATATTCACCAGAGAAATTTAGATCGATATCAGGAATCTTTTCACCCGAAAATCCCATGAATGTTTCGAAGGGAATGCTTTGGCCGAGTTTATCCAACTGTGTTCCGCAACGAGGGCAGCGTTTTCGAGGAAGATCATAACCGGATGTGATCGTTGAATCCTGAGGAAACTCTGAGAATTTGCACGAAGGACAAACATAGTGGGGTGGCATCGGATGCACTTCTGTTATACCCAACAAAGTAGCAACGAGGGATGAACCTACAGAGCCTCGAGACCCAACGAGATACCCATCTTCCATAGACTTTTTCACAATTTGGTGGGCAATATAGTACAACACAGCGAACCCATGCCCGATGATCGCAGCAAGTTCTCGATCCAGTCTTTCCTTAATGATTGAAGGAATCATCTCTCCGTAGATTTCATGAGCCCGTTTCCAACAGTATAACCGAATCTCTTCTTCAGACCCTTTGATTTTTGGTGGATGCAGCGTTCGAGTAATCGGTTCGATTGCTTCAATGGAATCGGCTATTTGCAAAGGGTTTGTCAACACTGTTTCATAAGCGGCATGAGAGCTCCCTAAAAGTCGAGTTGCAATACTCATCATTTCTTCCGTAGAACGGAAATAGAGATGAACGTTCCGATATCGATCGGGAGAAAACGGAGTATTTTTCCTTCGTATTGAAGCATCAGCTATTTTGAGTATAGACCACTCCTTTTTTTCCGAAGGATCAAGATAGTGGACATTCCCAGTAAAAACAACAGGAATGCTTAGTATCTGCCCAATTTGGTAAGTCTTTTGAATATACTCTTCCCGGAGTTTGGGAGAAATTTCCTGCTCTATATTGGTGTACGCATCGGGAGGCATCATTTCAAGATAATCGTAAAATTTCGCGATCTCAATCAACTCGTCCTCTGTTGCCCCTCCAAAAAAGGCTTCCGCAAATTCGCTTTCAAAGCTCCCGCTTCCGATTAAAAGACCGGATCGATTGGTTTCCAGAAGGCTTTTCGGGATCATTGGATAAGATCCATAATACTGGAGATGGCTTTCCGAAACGATCCGATATAGGTTCCGCAATCCTTTTCGGTTTTTGACCAATATTGTTATGGCCTGGCCATGAAGACTCTTGGGATCCATCTCATCTTTGAGGGACTCAAGTTCAGCAAGAGTATTCACTTTTTTCTTTTTTGCAATCTGGATTAATTTAAGGAAGAGTTTTGCCGTAATCTGGGCATCTTCAAGTGCCCTGTGATGGGTGAAGTCACCCAAACCCAATTTTTTCGCAATTCGATCGAGCGAATAGCTTTTCATTCGAAGCAATGATCGAGAAAGAGCCAACGTATCCAAATACGGATACTCCCAAGCCATATGATTGATTTTCCAATTGTGATGCTTCAGAAAACCCATATCAAACCTTGCGTTGTGCGCAACTAAAACGCTTCCTTTGAGGAAGCTCGAGAATTCAGGAAGGACCTCTTCAAAATACGGTTTGCCCTCAAGCATACTCGGCTTAATCCCAGTAATTGACTGGGTTTTTTCTGATAAAGGTTTGCGAGAAGCGATAAGTTGGGAAAAGGTATCGGTAAGCTCCCCGTTTTGAATGCGGACTGCTCCAATTTCTACTATTTCTTCTTGTTGAGGATTGAGTCCGGTGGTTTCCAAATCCAAAACAACATACTCTACTTCATCGATTTGTTTTTGTTTGATATTGGCATCCATCTGGAAAACGATGGAGGAAACATCCACAACATTCCCTTCCATTCCAAAAATGGGTTTGATGCCCCTTTTTTTGCATTCTTCGTAAAGATCTGGATACCCTTGAACCCCATGATGATCTGTAATGGCCACAGAGGATAATCCCATCTGAGCCACCCGATCGACAAGTTCATCCACTCCAACAATCGAATCCATATTGCTCATCTTCGTATGAACATGGAGTTCCACTCTGCGTTGCTTATCGATCACGCAATCAGGATCATTGATCTTGGGATCGGAACTTCCGATTGGAGCAGACTCGATTGGATCAGGGGTTGCAGGATCCGACTTCCTTCTTTCTTCCTCATCACTCGATAATGCTTTTGCCGGAAGAAGCTTAGAAAGATCAGGATCAACCAAAATCCGAATTTCTTTAGGGTCACGCATTCTTTTTTGATAGGCGTCGCGAATCAGGCCTTTTCGTTCTTCCAACCGAATGCGGAGAAACTCATTAGGAACGTAGATATAAAGAGAAGAGTCATCATTCCATTGCGCCTTTGTAGAATCGGTTATATACGGGAGGCTCCCGTTTAGTTCACAAAGGATTTCATGCCAATGAGTTAGGTTAATTGCTTTGCCATCATCTGTCTTTGGACACTCCAAAATCCGCACAGGTATTCCAAAATATCGAGTGCATACCGACTCGAAATCGATCCGCTTCTCTGGTTCGATCGAATCATCATGCGTATGGAGATGGAGGTTGAGTTCATCTCTTTTGAGTACCACACGTTCAATCGTAGGATGGGTCCCGTTCCATTCCAAACCCAAACGATGAACCCACGAACAAGATCCTTTAGAAGGAATCAAAAATTCCAAAACCATTATTGTACGCGCCCCTGAATGTGATTTAGGGAGTCTCTTGAGTTTGCATGACAGATTGCAATCGCCAACGCATCTGCAGCATCATCTGGAGTGGGATTTTTATCCATATGAAGAAGTGTTTTGACGATTCGTTGTACTTGACCTTTTTCAGCCCGTCCATTACCCGATACAGCTTGTTTCACTTGGAACGGAGTATATTCATGGGAAAGAACACTATGCTGATATAGGTTTAGTTGAATCACACCTCTCGCTTCGCTCACGGCAAGAGCTGTGGTTACATTACGGAAGAAAAAGAGCGATTCTACGGCAGCTTCCGTTGGTCTATACTCGTCAAGAATCCGGGTTATGGCATCATATATCTCACTCAACCGCAAGGGGAGGGGTTGATTGGAGGTGGTACGAATCGCTCCATGAGCCACATGCACAAAACGGTTTCCGCAAATGGCTATCAAACCATACCCTACGGTCCCATATCCGGGATCAATCCCTAAAATTATGGTTCCCTCGTTTTTTTTCGTCATTTTGGGTTCAATCAAGCTCCTTCACGCGCTGGTTTGGTTCATCCTTTCAATATCAATCCATAACTATTTAGTACCGAAGGGAATGATAACCGATGGTATTATACCGGATTTGATCAAACTAAGGATGAAGGTTTCTTAAAAAAGAGGGGGGATTTCTCATCGTTGGGACAATCAGAAGGATGGATGTTTGGACTGGCTCTTTGCAGGCAGAATATCAACGGAGCTAACGGCCTCGAACAGAAAGGTTTATGATCCCTGACTCAATAACAACGGATAAGTTGGTCCCAAAGCCATTTTCTTGAATGGCTGTAAAGGAAGTATTCTTAATCCCTCCTTGTACATCCGAATGGACCCTACTGTCTTTCGGTACGAAAAATCGAGCGTTGGTAATCCCGCTAGAAATCCGTACGAATAATGGGTGTTTCCATGAAAGAAGGTTGACATTCAGGTTGCACACACCCGTTTCGACTTCAATTGCTGAAACAAGATTGGTGCGAGACTCATACTCTAAATCGATTACCCCTCCAAAAAAATGCGTAGAATACTGATACCTGTCAGGAAGATACAAAAGGAGCTCATCATTCCATGCGGGAAAAAAATGTGAGGCTGACGATCGAAAAAGGATTCGGTTATCAAAGGATTCCACAATGAAGTCTTGCGATCTGGATTGATATGTACCTTGAATCAACATTGTTTCATCGTCTTCTGTTGAATAAATCCTGACTTTGGCCGCTTTCAAATCAAAATCTAAGTATACGATCGATTCAGTATCTTTGGGTAGCTCTACCTGAATCGCAACCGGATTTTTCATCTGACCCCAGATGATATGAGTTGGCGGTAAAAAAAGAAGGGTCGCGAAGAACGCTAGACTCAGGAATAAATGGATCCATCGAAGCCAACGAAGGCCTTTGACATTGGATAATACCGCAATGCCAATCAGAATGATCAAAAAGGGCCATAAAGAGAGGAAATTTTGAATGATCCGAAGAGGTAGTTCCCATGAAAACCCTTGAATGATCAAAAGAACCCCGAAAAAAATGATAAATACGCCTAAGGCGATTTTCATCGTTTTGACCTTCGAATCGACTTCATAATGACAATAATGCCAATTGTTACCAAAATCCCCCCAAACAAGATTTCCCAAGAGACCGTGAGAAACCATCGCACTGGTTCAAATTGCCGGAGGAGGAAGAAAACACCGACAGCGATAAAAAAGACAGCAATACCGACAATGGCTTTATTCCTAAGCTCAGGATCGATAAAACCGCTTTCTTTGTTTTCTTCCGAATTCTCCCCATTGGAAGGATTCGAAGAAAATTTCGGTTCTTCTGGAATGACAAGCATGGCAATGATATAAAGAATCACTCCGGCTCCACCCAATAAAACGGTTGCAACGGCTACCAATCGGATCAAAACGGGGTCTATGCTAAAGTACTTAGCCAAACCTCCGCATACTCCCGCGATCACTCGGTCTTTTCTGCTTCTGTATACCCTTTTATTCATCTTTTCCTCCTATTGAAGAGGGGGTTTGGTCGGATTAATTATACCATTTTTGCCTAGGGAGATGGAAGGAAATTTATCCGCTTGAAAGGCATCCTTTTGGATTGGAGCAATTTTGTGCACATAGATCCATCCCTTCCTCTTCCCGAGAAAAAGAGTATCGGGCACAATCGTAATGCCACAGCTCACAAAGAATAGGGAGTAACTAGGGGTTTGCCCGAGTTCCGATTCATAGATGCCTTCGTAAATCTTCCCTTTTAACAGCCAATAGATTAATGAAAAAGAAACCCGGATCGAATGAAACACGGAAAGAAAGAAAAACCATACAGCCGATCCATGCAACCCTTTGAGCGTATCCGCTTTAAGAACCCGATACAAAGCAAAAATAACGGGTAAGACGATGATTAGAATCGATAAACCTTGGATGCCGTATTCATAAGACAACAGAATCCAAATCAATGCGATCATTAAGATCAGCATCGAATCCCTCCTTAAAAAAAGCCCTTTCTTTGAAAAGGGCTAAGTACTGGCGGGGACGACGAGACTCGAACTCGCGGCCACCGGTGTGACAGACCGGCATGCTAACCAACTGCACCACGTCCCCTTCTGGCGGGGACGACGAGACTCGAACTCGCGGCCACCGGTGTGACAGACCGGCATGC
>CAYWWY010000019.1:0-23203 GCA_964462525.1 uncultured Thermotogaceae bacterium | reverse complement strand
TGCTTTCCCCAATATAACCCGATAATATCTTCTCTGAAACACATGTACCTCCCTCATACAATGCACTCCGTTGATTTCGGGATCAAATTGCCGCCCTTGCTCCGATGAATGTTTTCTTAAAGTAAGGCTAGTTCGGAGTAAGAAAGAAAATACAAACACAGAACCAAAGGGAGATCGTGGGGAAAGATCTCCCATCTCCCTTTGGGTTTGAAAGCAATGATTTGCTTCCTTTCAATCATCTTGCGGACTGTTTCGGGTTTCTTTTTCACTTGACTTGCATACGCTTCTACTGAAAGAACGTGATCAGGATGGGCTTGGCAAATCAGCCGATCCATGACATGGATCAATTGGTTGGCAATCAGCGTAGACAAGAGTTGTGTGTGGGATTGGTCGAAAAAAATATCAACCTTTTGCGGAGTGAACGATCTCGGAACCACCTGTCGTGTTTCCATTTGGATCATATTCAATTATATCACGAACCCCTTTTATTCTGTGCTCTCTGAGTAAATTCCATCTTGTCCTGTTTTGGTTGAAGAATCCCAAACGCGACAACTTGTAATCAAACCAATTCAGTGGTATCTGTGATACAATCGGTTACTGAAGGTTCGGAACGAGGGGATTCCTTCTCGAGGAAAGGTACGGTGGTTATCATGATTCGCTTCATCCCGTTGGGGAAAGCAATGATCTTGGTTGTGGGTTTTTTGATGTTTGCGAACGGATTTGGTTTTATGAGAGAAACGATTGACCCGGTTTTTCCCGATATGGTTCTTGTCCAAGCTGGGCGCTTCGAGATGGGAGATGAAGTAGGAGACCTTTGGAACGGATGCCGACCTGTTCACTCGGTAACTCTGACCTACGATTACTGGATTGGTCGATATGAGATAACCTTTGAGGAATATGATTTGTTCTGCCTGGCCTTGGAAAAGGTGAAACCGAAAGATCACGGGTGGGGCCGGGGCGATCAACCCGTGATTTTGGTTAGTTGGTGGGATGCGATCGAGTATTGCAACTGGTTGAGCCAACAAGAAGGGATTCCCCCTGCATATGACTCTAAAGGGATGCTTCTCGATTCATTTGGAGCAATGGCCACAGACATCACTCAAGTCGTTGGATACCGTCTCCCAACAGAATCCGAATGGGAGTACGCTGCCTCGGGCGGTCATAACGCCTTGCCGATCCCTCCGCGGTTTCTCTTCTCGGGAACCGACGATCTCGATACCGTAGGATGGTATTCGGGAAACTCTGGAGAATACCGATACACCTCCACCGGGATGGGATCGGATTACAGCAGCCACGGTTCGTCCGGAATCGAAGGGATGTCGCCCCAACCGGTGGGATCGTTGCAACCCAACGAGCTTGGGGTGTACGATATGAGCGGAAACCTATGGGAGTGGTGCCATGATTGGTACGGCCCCTACACGGAAGAGAGCAAGACCAATCCGATCGGCGCTATTTCCGGTCATACCCGCGTGATACGCGGAGGAAGCTGGATCTTTGGATCCCAAGACTGCCGGGTCGCTGGACGGTTCTATCGCGTGCCTTCGGACAAGATCTTCCGTCTGGGATTCCGCGTTGCCCGAACCGTCTTTTAATGGTTGGTTTGTTGGATCAGTTCATATAGGCCATCCCTTATAAAAACGGCCGGCTTTTTTATGCCGGCCATGCTTATGTTATCTTTGTCCTTTTAGATATTCTATAGAAAAGGGATTCAAATGTCAGGTTGCAAAAGGAAAATCTTTCTAACGAACTGCCTCCAAATCTAGGGAAAGGCTTGCGCCAGTTTCCGTGTCTATGGGAGTGATCACGTCCCAATTTATACCATTTGTGGATTTCAAGATTACATCGTTTCCAACAACAAAGAATGCCCCTAATCCGCTTGACCATGTGACATCCTTTAATTCTCTGCTTGTCCCGGAAGATACTTGACTCCAAGAACCACCCGTTATCCCAGTAGGCGAAATAAGAATTCTCCCATTGGGTCCGACTGCCACAAATAGGTTCCCGTTCCAGACTATTTTATTGAGGTTGCGGTCAGAGCTTGAATACTCATGGGTATTTTCCCATGTGATTCCATTTGTTGAGTACCGGATTCTTCCATCTCCTACCTTGATAAAGTGCCCATTTCCGAACGCGACACTTCGGAAAACATTTCCCGAGGTAGTAACAGAATTCCAATCTGTACCATTTGTTGACCAATATGCTCCGCCCGATCCATAATCCCCTACAGCCACAAACCTCCCATTTCCCCAAGCAACCCCATAGAGATCACCACCGGAATGGGATGATCGGTGGTGCCAGGTCAGCCCGTCATATGACCATCGGATGGCTTCTCGACCCCATTCCCCAACAGCTACATACATATTGTTAGCCCAAATCACATCATAGACACTGGATCCAGTTAGTTGACTGGAAATCCATGAAATTCCATCAACAGAATTGATTAACCCGCCGCCACTCCAGGCACCAAGGATAACATACCCCTGATCGTTGGAAGAAATTGCCCTTGTATGCCATGGCACCCATCCTTGAACTTGTCTTTTTGTCCAATTTTCTCCATCGTCTGACGTGTATATACCTGACAAGCCCGCAGCAACAAGAGCAACAGATCCGATACTACCTGTGTATTCAGGGATCTCTGGAATGGGGATAGCCACAATTCTATATCGGATCAGTCCATCACCCAAAAGATGTAAGCTATTCCCTATTACAACACCATGGATTTCAGCCCCGTTCTCAATGGTGATCGCTGCGTTGGGCGCGTAGACAAATTGTGAGGCAAATCCTGCTCCTGATACCGTGACTGTGTCATGGAGAGAAACCAACCCGGTTACCCGAGTGGATCCACCAATCTGGATATTCGCTTGTTTGACGTAGAATAATCCTGAAAATTCGAACTGGGGTACCCCCATTAAAGAAGAAGTCCCGTTGTAAAAAAGGAATAGATTCTCATCATAAGGGATTTGTGAACCGGAAGAATCGTAAGAGTAGATCCGGGCATTTTGTATCAATTCCAACTCGCTATTTACTAGGATGAATACCCTTCCCGAACCATGGCGCTCCACGCGAATATCCGGAGGACTGGATGTTCCGGTTACCCTGAGTTTGTTGGTATGGATAATGATATCGTCATCATATACTCTTATTGTTAGGTTGCTGATCACTTCAAACAAATCATAGTAGCCTGAATCAGAGTGATCCATTGCAAATGGTCCGCCTGACCATCCAGCAGAAAACGTTCCTCGGTTGGGCAATTGGAGTTCACCCGGAGTTTCGAAATTTAACCAACTCGGTACAAAAAACATCTCGATATTTGGGTTTATTCCCGCGTTATCCCGTAAACACGCGCGTCTCGCTTGAGCTTCTTCACCATAATTGATATGCCCTACCATCTCTGCGCGAATAGCGTTGGGACCAAAGAAAACATTGCTGCAGGGAGTAATCACAGATTCAGGGCCTTGTCCGAGAGTTATCGGATACTCATTATTCATAAACCCACTGGCATTCGTGCCTATGCCCCCTAGAATGTTGCTGGGATTGTGAGATACGATTGAAGAGGACCCTGTCAATTCAATTCTTCCTCCAATCGAAAATACTGCCCACTCTGTCGGAATTTGCTGTTTGGGATCGGGAATCCGGGGAAGAGGGATAGGCATTAACTTGTATTGGATTCCTCCATTCCCATTCAGTTCGATGTTCTTGGCGATGACCGTTCCGCCGTTGATAGAGGCATTTCCACGAAAATCAAAGTCAGCAAGAGGGGCGTAAACCAATGAATCTATTGTTGAGTTGCCACTCGAACGAATCTTCTGACCGCGGGAGACGACTCCTCCAATATTTGAATCAAAATAAAAATCGTTCGCATACAAATAGATAATCCCGGGAAAATTGAGATTGAATGTTCGATTATTAGGAAACCCGTCGGTTCCATTGTAAAAAAGGAAGGATCGATTGTCATAAGAGAGTGTCGCGCCATTTGTGGCAATTGATATTGTTCCACCACCAGATTGTGAAGTGATAGAAGTTGTTACGAGAATGAACAACCGCCCATTTCCATTTCTGGTGATAGAAAGCTTCCCATTGTTATGGATAAACAAAGTATCTGCTAAAATTATGATATCATCATCATTAACTGTTATGTTTCTGGTTTCTCCCGATTCAATTCTGAGGTTTGGATAATACCCCGTACCAAGTGACGGCGGGATTGCATGGTATTGATCAAAGAGGTTTTTATATGAAGGGGCTGAAAAGTCGCGCCAGCTAAATGTAGTATCAAATGTTTGGTATGCTGTGTTGATTTTTGCGTTTGATGCGAATTCTATTGCTTGCTGGTGTGGTTGCCCTTGGCCTTGTCCTTGTCCGGGACCGCTTACCAAATCTCCTTTATCTCCGGTCCCAAATCCAAAGTAGAAATTGGAAGCAGGCGTAATCGTCGCATTGTCATTTCCTAAACGGACGGGGGCTCGATCACGGGGATGGCCAGGAATCTTAGCTTTTGCATTGGTCCCCACCTTTCCTCCGTCATTTTCTGAGTGTTGATGAATTCCTCCCCCTTGACCTTGTCCGGAAAAATCATACTCACCCGCTGGATTGTTCGAATCATTCCCCCCAGTTGCGAACACTGCCCAATTGTTCGGGTTGGGGATATACTCTTCAGGATAAGCAAAGGGTTGCAGCGTCGTACCTTCGCTTTGCCTCGCCCAGTAAAACCCTGAATATGCAGCGGAAAGAACCGTGGCCAAAATCAGAAGAATAGAAACAATCACGCCAACTTTTTTTCCCATTGTTTATCCCTCCTAAGATGTATATCACCTTTTTATGGAAATACTTTTCGTCATTGGGGTTTATAAAGCGTTTTATTCGATTTCCCATTCACCCTGCAAAAAAACAGCTGTCGAAAACGGGGGGATGGAAAAAGGATCGACTTCTCCATATCCCCATATACGAGATCCGATGATCAGCTCCCATTTGGATCGGTTCTCTATCCGAATTGCCTGATCATACGTTGTCGCGTATAAATAAAGCGCTCGAATGGCTGAGCCAGGGTCGTTTGGATCGCCGGTGAAACAATGCTGGTAATCCATCGAATACCCTTGCCCAGACCATACATCCGCCAGATTCCAGTGCCGTTCTTCTTTCCATAGTTTTGTCAGACGAAAGAACAGAGAATCCATTGGACTGTCTTCAAAAATTATCGGAAAACCTTGACTCAGATCATGGCCGCTGCTATCAAAGTGGCGATTGCTTGCTCCTTCCGGCAGGACATAGAATGAACCGTACGAAACCCTGTAATCTGGAGCAGTTCCACTAAAGGGCGTATCGATGACTGTGGCGTTTCCACTGATATCGAAGGTTTTCCCATAAAACCACTGAGTAATCTTAATGGTGCCATTAATCTTAAAATCTGCCTCTGGGGCGGACAAGGCTCCCGTTAATTGGAAGTTCCCGTTAATGGTAACCTCACGAACGGTGTCCTCGAAACACAACATCCCTGAAACAATCCCTCCTTGGGTGGAAAAGGATGAACCAGAAAAGATGATGGTAAGTTGAGATGGATCAACCGCAGTCTTAATGATCCCATCCAAATCCCAATCATCTACCACATGCAAAATCGCCTGTCCATAACCAATTACGCTCATAGTACCTTTTATGGATAGTTCATTCACCTTTAGGTACAAGATATCGCTCGATTGCCCGGTGTCGATAATCAGCTCTCCGCCATTACCAATAGTAATTTTGTCCCTTTGCGCATTTTGAGCAATTGTTCGGATTTCTTTGTTTCCAATATTCAGGTCTAAAGCATCAGGCAGATTTCCAGGAACCGAGCAGAAAACGCAACATACGGGAGGCTCGGCAGCATGATCATAATACCCTTTCAATCTTTCGGGTTTTCCATGGGTATCGGGAGGAGTACCACTCAACGTGCCTACATTACCGATAACCTCCGCACTACCTGTAATATCTAACGTTTCCCCATATACAATCACATATTTTGGAGGGGGACCTGATAATTGCAATGACATGAAGTAATTGGGATCTGGTGGAAACCGCGGGAAGATATCCACAAAAGTCGTCCCAGAATCTCTGATCCATGAGAAACTATGAAGACCAAAACTCACCGTGATCCATAGAGAAAATAATACGAGTAAGCCTATTCTTTTCATCCCCGCTCACCTCTTTGCACGACTTGTGCGCATTGATCGCTACTTGAATATAATTGCTTCAACAGCGGGATGGTTTTGTGTTGAAGCAATGAATGATATCACCATTTCCGGATCCGGTTGTTCGATTTTCGTTGTTACCACTACTTCAATTTGACTGGACGAAAGAACAGATTGATTGGCAATAAACGAAAAATCCCCATCCTCTTCTGTACTCTCGAAGGCTTTCAGCATCGATAAAACGGCAACTCGGCCATATTCTTTTTCAAACCTCAAAACAGCATCGTCCTTTTCAATCAAGCTCCTGACGCTTTCTGTCATATTTAATATGATTATCGAGGATATTCCCGAAAACACAAGCAGAATGATCGCAAGTGATATCGCAACTATCGCCGATCGCTTTTTTGCGGAAAAACTGATCACCTTGACTCCTTTCCAGATAAGTAAAGGTTATTTATAATACCAAAAGTACCTTGTCCTTCGAATTTCAATGGGTTGTCTATAACCCGGGAATTTCGCGTTCAATTCTACTTTTAGGTATCCGGTTTCAAGCGAAAAGTCCAATTCGACATTCTGTAATAGATCCATTCCAATGGTATATTGAGGATTGCTTGGAATCGTTTTTGCCATCTTAACGATGGAACCTTCTTGAAAAATACTTGTTCTTGCGATAAGTTCTCCAGAATATAGAATCTCTGGAGGTCCAGGGTCTATTTGCACTCCCTGAAATGACTCATCGTGTGTATCGTAGACGATTAAAAAAATGTACTCATAGTCGCCGGTTGTTGTTACAGTAGCTGCTACCTGTTCTACCCAATCATTCGGGCCACCAAGCCCGTAGATCCGGACCTCTTCGGTATCAAATGGGGTTTCAATCAGTTCAAGGACCGACGGGGCAGGGGAACCCGAGGTCAGACCATGAATGCGATCCGCTCCAATAATCCACCAAGATCCTCGAGTATCATTCCATGTTGGAAGATTAGCCGAAAATAACGGGAAATAGTAATCATACACTGGATCTGACAGATCAGCCCCCTTTTCTCTAGCAACCCCTTTTTTCAGGAGGATTCTTTCAACAACGGCATACTGGAAGGTGATTGAACTTGGGTCTGTTGGATCTACCGTTATGGATGACGGTCCAAAGAAATCATCAGGATCATCCAAATGCTTCAAAATAGTTTGCATACTTCCCGCATTGCCAATCTCATTTTCAAGCAGTTCAAAAAGGTAATCCACCTGGGCATGGTAGTTCCTGGTTGCCAGGATTTGGTAGTTTGTTTGAAACGATTGAAAAGCCGCGTTAAATGTCTGCAAAACGGTCATAAGAAAAATCCCGCCCACAACCATGACCATTAGCATTTCCACGAGCGTGAACCCTTTTTGCTTGGCAAATCTGTTCATCATTCCAACACCTTGGGCATACTATTCTGAATCTCAATCGTTTTTGACTCCCCTCCATAATAGAGGCGGATTTCTGTACTTGCTTCAATGGAATACGGAACCGAAGGACTCTCTTGACTTGTCCATAATCCAAAAACATAATAATAGTCTTTTGCGTCGTCCCCAACGAATTCCGCTTCAACACCTGGGAGGAGTTCGATTGTTATATCCTCTTTTCCGGGTTGAAGCGAGTCTATTGTAAAAGAATAGGAACCATTTGCGTCTGATTCGATGGATACTTTGACCGGGTAGAGGTTTCCCGATGAATCAGGTTGATTGGAACTCCATGAGCGCGCCTCTGTTAGCCTCTTTGTAATATTGATGGCCGTTGCTTCCAAAGAAGATTGAATTTGAAATCGACGAGTAACTGCCGCCAACCCTGGAACGGAAATACCAATGAGGATCGCTATGATTGCCAGTATGATTAAGAGCTCTGTTAACGTAAATGCTTTTCGTTTCATCAGTTTCCTCTCGCTTCGAAGGGGACGATCAAACTATTCATATCGGGCTCGCATACCCCATTCCTTACCAATCCACATAGATCTGAAGTTCAACCTTTTCATGCGATCGGTTCACCGGGTAAACGGATAACTTTGTATTGGCATATATATGAGTCGGACTCGATATCGGCTCAAATTCGATCCAATAGGTAATATGATTGACAGTTGTGGATGTCGAGTATTGAGTATCGCTTGTATCCGGGATCGAATCTTCGAAGATCGCCTTCTCAGCCCATGATAGCGCTAAATCAAAGATGTCTGTCACAATTTGGGCTTTTTCCGACAACCGAACCATATACCCCGGAGCAGTCACAATAATCGCAAAAGCAAATACGATGATCACCATGGCAATCAAAAGCTCAATTAGGGTTAATCCTTCGCGTCTGTTCAGCTTTTTCATAGATCATCCATTCTTCTCCAGGAATTCTTCTAGAAATCCTTTTTGAAATAAAACATGTCATACTCAAATGAATCTGTATGGTACAGGAATGGAAGTAAATGGTTTGATGTAAGGTTGAAAGAAGATCGGGCAATTGATCCTGTTTGCCATCCAGATTGAGCAAGATCTGTTTAGCATTGTTTGCTTTACGATATTATACCATACAAGAGATAACAAATCGTAATCATTTTTGATCCTGTTTGCTCGGTAAATTTGGCTTTAATTCTACCTTTCTATTGCACTAGGACCAGTTTTGCCCAGTCACTTCGTTTAGATAAGTCAACCTCCTGAGAAAAGCGGAACGCTTTGAATGAAAGCTCGGTCACTCGTCGGTTGTCGATCAGCACTTCATCGAAGATGATCAAGCTATCTTCCCATGGAAGATAGGGCTTAAGAATAGCCGCGCCTGTATTCCCACCCGATGTGTTCATTAGGATTCGATCTTTGAATTGAATAAAGCTGGCTTGCATTGCAAGCGGAAGGCTTAAATCCAAACCGCTGAGGAAGATCATTGAAGGGGCTTTCCAGGTAATTCCTTCTTTCGCTCCCCCAGGATAGAAGATGCGCGTGGTCCCGTGGGCTTTGAAAATGACCGGTTGACTTGATTCTTTGGCCAATGGGGGATCATTGTCGATTCTTCCGCTCTGATACATGTACCATGCCAAAACAGATGTTTCATCTCCGGGAATATAGTCTTGTTCGGTATCTTTCACATATTGTGTGAGACACATGAAATAGGTTTTTCCTTCTCCTGCCCAAAACCCCGTAAAGTTCATATCGGGCAAGATTAGGTTTTCGATGGGATAACCGGCCAACAACCATTGATCGTCGATTCGCACATGCAACTGTTTTTGGTTCATGGTTCCCGGGACGCGTGTAACCGTCAGCTCCATCTCATGTTCTTCAATCCACCATTCGTCAGGATACACTCCAGACAGATTCACCCGCTTAAGGATCCACTCGCTTCCTGAGGTATCGCCCCCGTTCCCTCTTCGTTTGATTAAAAGTTCTTTTGAATTCCGGTCCAACTGCGCTATATACCCTGTATCCTGCAAACTGTCATTGACACCCGTTTCAAAGAAGACTCCGTATGCGCCATGATTGATTCCTTCTGGATCGAATTGCATAATCGCGCTGATCGAGTATTCTACATATGGCGCAGGGAAAAAGAGCCGGCCGAGGTTTGAAGAGAATCCCCCACGATCCTCGTGATAGGTCCATTCTCCCGAAGCTTTGAGAGACGATTCACCCAACCCTTGGAAAACGCATACACCCGGTCCAACTATCACAGGATTGAATACGCTAATTTGCGTTCCTCCTGTAGAAGTTCTCGTCCAATAAAAATTTTGTACGGTACTGAACGCTACTACACAGATCATTGAGGAAAAGAGAAAGACCAGCCAAACAATTCGATTCATCGCATCCCTCCAGAATAGGATCCTTACAAGGACCCACTTTCTTTGTTTACACTAAGACGGAAATGGAAAAAGAGGGAATTCAAAGCATTGCCTCTGACGGATTTTCGCTACGGGATGAATACAAAGGTAATAGGCTGCATGATTTTCAAATGGGCAGAGGGATAACGATCAATGGGAAGGGCGGTATGTGGGCGAAACCATGGTCAGCGCGAACAACCCGCTCGACTTAGCGGAAAGAGAATCGGTCAATATGATTAGGAGGCGCAAGAGGAACAGCTTCAATACTTCATGCCCGTCAATGCGATACCTTTGAGGAATTTTCGCTGCGCGATGATAAAGAAGATCAAGATGGGAGCGATAACAATGCATGAACCTGCCATCTGGATGGCGAGGTTTTCACCGTATTGGCCGGCTAGTACGGAGATGGCCACGGGCAGGGTGTACATGCGCTCATCCTGAGCGATAATGAGGGGCCAAAGGAACGAGTTCCACGAACCGGTGAAGGTGAAGATTGCGATCGTGGATAAGGCAGGAACAGAAAGAGGCAGGATGATCTTGAAAAACAGGAAGCCTTCTTTTGCGCCGTCGATTTTTGCTGCCTCTAGCAGATCATCCGGTATGGTCAGGATGTATTGGCGCATGAAGAAGACGTTGAAGGCGCTGACCATCGCGGGTATGATCAGACCCGCATAGGTGTTGATCAGTCCCAAATGCCGCAGCATCAGGAAGACTGGGATAATGGTCATCTGGCCAGGCACCATGATCGTGGCCAGGATAAGCATAAACAGAGCGTTTCGACCCCGGAATCGGAACTTGGCAAAAGCGAAACCTGCCATGGATGAAAAAAGGACTGAGAGCACAGTAATCGAACCCGAAACAATCACCGTGTTTAAAAACGGGCGGGCAAAATCCAAGTTTTGGAAGAGATCGACATAGTTTTTGAGGGTGGGCTGAGACGGGATCCATGTCGGTGGAACAACAAAGATCTCCTGCGCCGGTTTGAAGGAGGTCGAGACCATCCATACAAAGGGAACCACCATTACCAACGCCCCAATGGCCAAAACTCCGTGAACCACAATCTGTTGGATGATCGATCGTTGTTTTGTCATGCCATCATCCCCTTAATAGGCAGGTTTCGATAGCCGCATCCGGACCATCGTGATGACTATAATGATCAAGAACAAAGCCACGGCCAACGCCGAAGCATATCCCAACTCGAAAAACCGGAAGCCTTGCCGATAAAGATACAGCACCACAGAAAGAGTTGAATTCAAAGGGCCCCCTTGGGTCAGCATATAGGGTTCTTCAAAGAGCTGCAGATACCCGATGATCATCATGGTTGTAACGAAGAGCATCGTCGGTCGAAGCATCGGAAGAGTGATATGCACGAACTTCTTCCAGTTAGTCGCTCCGTCCAGTTCCGCCGCTTCATATAGAAACGTGGGGATGTTCTGAAGGCCAGCGATGAACAAGATCATGTTATACCCGATGGCCTTCCAGACAACCAGCATGATGATCGAGGGCATCGAGAAGGTTGGGTCGCCCAACCAATTGGGCCCGCTGATTCCAAAAAGCCCCAGAAACCAGTTCAATAGGCCATAGTGCATATTGAGAATCCAACTCCACACGACGGCAATGGCTACTGTGTTGGTGACAAAAGGCAGAAAATAGACGACGCGGAAGAGCCCTTTGCAGTACGTCTTTTCTCTGTTAATGAGCATAGCAATCCCCAAGGCGATGATCACCGTCAAAGGCATTGCGATCACCAAACAGTAAACGGTATTTCTCAAAGCTTGCCAGAACAGTGGATCGGAGAGCAACTCACTGAAATTGTCAAAACCGATGAAATATGCCTGGCTCCAATCGGTCAGGGAATAGACATTGAAATCCGTTACGCTGAGAACAAAAGAGGCGATGATCGGAATGACCAGGAATATGATCATCGCAGCCAGAGCTGGGCCGACAAACACCAAGATCCAGTAAAAACGGGTTTTCATTCAGCGCCTCCTTTGAAAAAAAACGATCCCCCTTCCCGAAGGGAAGGGGGATTGGATCTATCTTTGTCTTCTGAGCACTCGTTGGATATCGTTTAGAAGATCTTGAGCAGCGGCTTCGGGGGTTTTGGTCTGGAAGATTGCTTCTTCCACGCGCCGAGAAATCGCTTGTTCAATCTGGCCCCACTGAGGAATGTTCGGAGCCGCGCGCGCGTCCAGAAGCTGGGCGCCAAAGATACTCATGATCGGTTCTTCTGCCAGCTCCGGTTCATCCCATGTCTCCATGACCGCCGGAAGTGAGGAAACGATCCGATACCATTCCAGCTGATTCTCTGATCGAGACATGAATTCGACAAACTTCCAGGCCGCTTCTTTGTTGCGTGAAGCCCGAAAGATCACCCAATTCGAACCTCCGACAAAAGAGGTATGGCTTTTGTTCCCCGGAAGAAGACCGACGCTCCATTTTCCCGCGATCTGAGGGATCTGCTGCTCAATCATCCGTACCATCCAGGGGCCGGAGAAAAAGATGGGCACCGCCCCGCTTCCAAAGTCGTTAATCAGCTCGCCGCCGGCTTTCAGGGCAATTTCATCCCAGAATAGCCGCGCATAAAACTCGATGGCTTCCACAAAGGCTTGTTCCGCGACGGTAACATTGCCCGCTTCATCAAGGATTCTGCCAGCGTTCTGCCAAGCAAAGGGCATAAACTCGTTTGCGAATGTTCCGGTAAACAGCAGCGAGAGTCCGGCCTGCTGCGGTCCCCGGGCAGTCAGTTTCAAACCGGCATCATACAGCTCTTCCCATGTTTGTGGCGCTTGCTCGTATCCCACTGCGGCCAAAAGATCGGTGCGATAGTACATCACGCGAACGTCGACATACCAGGGAATACCCATGACTCCAGCGCTCGTCACTGAGGTCTGCCAAGATCCTTCGAAAAATCGCTCCGGTTTGATCACATTCGAACGATCGATATACCGACTCAACTCCTCAAACGCGCCCATCGCTCCAAATGGAGCCATCCAAGTGGTTCCCATCTGCGCGATGTCGGGGAGCTGCCCAGCTGCGATTCCGGTCAAGAGCTTGTCATATGCGCCTGCCCAGGGAATGGCCTGAATGTCCACCCGGATGTCCGGGTTTTCCTGGGTAAATCGTTCCGCCATGATATGGAGGCTTTTTGCTTCCTCCCCCATGGCCCATATTCTCAGCGTGATCGGGCTTGAAATCGCCAACCCCGTCACAAGAAGACACAACACAACGATCCATACACTTTTTTTCATGGCATACGCCTCCCATCATTCCAATCGGAGCGTTCCCCAAGACTCGGGTCGCGCCCAGATATCCGCAATCGGAATCCAAGAAAGGATGTTTTCCCGGACATACGCCCCTATTTGGGCATCGCGAACATTGCTGTTATGGATGGTGTGACAAAAACCGAATTCCATTCCTTCTTGGGGAAGGATGCTGAGATCGTGGAACGGAATCTTGATCTCCACATCATATCCATACTCGGTCCGCATCGAGGCGATCTGAACTTGGGGAGCAACTTCAGCGATCGGTCCAGGCTGGGCATCCTCGTGGCGTACGGCCTGCGGATTGCCTTGGGTATCGAATGGGATCATAGCCAGTTTGAAGAGGCCTTTTGTCGAGCCGGCTCTCCCTGGATCGACATAGAATTCGATGGAATCACTGCGGTAGAAAGCACCGCGATCGGTGGGTTCGATATTGGCCACGATATACTCGTCGTGTACCCGCGCGGCTAAATACAAGTGAGTATCATCCCACAAGGCATAGAAATAGCTGTGCAAAATTTGCCTCGTCTTGTCCACACGCATGATCCCGCCAGCAGGCACGTTCATATCCTCTGTCACCAAGGTCGCGGGGACTTCTTCCCATTCGGACAGATCCCCATCGATGACAATGGACCGATCCGCTTTCACGGCAACAGCCGTCTTCAACTCTGGATCGGTCAGCATAGCTTCGAATTTTGCGGCGTATTCTGGCGTGACCGCATAATCGACCACACGATCTTCAAATCCGATCTTTTCCATCGCTGTTTGGATGTAGGGACTGCTCATAAAGAGATTCCAGATCAGTTCCGATCGGTAGTTTTCGATCATAAGCAGAACGCTCCCCTGATCGATTCCGATATGCTCTTGAGAAAACCATATGGCATCCGCATTGAAAGCGCTCACAAAACCATAGTCGGTCCAGATCAAAGGGCCGTACCGATCCAGCATCCCGCGAATCGCATCCAAAGAGAGATCGGGTGTAAAGACAATCGAGGCGATTGGCGCATAGGGGGCAACCGTTCCGTCGTGATTTCCGTCAGCCGCGCCGTAGGCTTTGTAACCCGTAGGCCCGTCCGAAGCGCTTAGCCCCCAAACGTCAATATCATATGTTTCATACTCAAACCGCTTCATGAAGGTGTACAACCAATTAAAGCGGGTTGCTACAGTGGCGTTGTTGAAATAGTTCGCGTATGCGTCCTGTTTGTCCCGAAAATCGACAAACACGTTCGGATATTGGTATACGAACAAGACCTCCTGAGGCAAGGAGATAAAGGTATCTTTGACCGGTCGGTAGATGTTGTCCCAGGTGGATGGGCTGATCGGGTATGTGGGCGATCCGATGGCCAAGATATAGGCCAAAATGCCTTCGTTGAATGAATCCCACCTCGCTCTCAAAAAGGCTGGGCCTTCCGGTTTCCATCCCATCGACAGGGTGTCTCCTCCCGCCAGCATCCATTTCCAATCAACTGCTTCTACTAATTGCCGGCCAAGCTCTTCGATTTTTGAACCTTTGAAATATTCCATCACAAGAACCACGCCGGCCATGAGCAAGGCGGTATCGATCGAAGAAAGTTCGCATTCCCAAACCCGCCTTCCCGATTGCATATCCACAAAGTGGAAGAAGAACCCGCGATGGCCCTCGACCCTTCCTTCTGCAAAGGACTTGAGGGTCCTCAGTGTTCGTTCGAATCCTTCTTCATATCCGATCCACCCTCGTTCGATCCCGATCGGAATGCCGCCCAGTCCAAAACCCACCGCCGCGATGCTGGAAGGCGCGCCTTCTCTGCTGCGATCCAGGATCAGTCCGTTTTCGGGGTTTGCCTTATCCCAGAAATAGCGAAAGGTCCGGTATTGAATGAGGTCCAGAAGCGCCTCGTCATCCAGATCCAGCATCTGATCTACCTCTGCAACAATTGCAGGATCTGCTTGGGCGATTTTTTCTTCAATTGTCAGGATTTCCGTGGTCTGAACATACATCCCGCCAAGATAGAAGGGGTCTTGGAGCGGTACTTTCTGGTTTTCTTCGTCAAATCCCGCAAAGGCCATATAGACCGTATAGTGGCGGTTTTCTTGGATGTTTCTCATCTCTCCAATCAGCTCATACGTTACCGCATTCCACTGGCCCGGTACAATGGCGTCTTCGGAGAAGACCCCACCCACCCATTGCCAGTCGGTTGTCAAATCGGCCATCCCCATGAAGAACATACTGGGAGCGGGATGAGCACCCTCAGGAACAAAGATATGGAGCGTAATCTGAGTACTTTTGGCCCAGTAGGGGATCTTGTCCATCGGAACCTTCATTGCTACTTTGGTTTCTTCCGCTGTCCCGGAAGGGACAACCTTCATGGAAGCATCTTTCGCAAGATGCTGTTCCACCGACCGTTCAAAGAGCGCTCCGGTATGGTCATTGTCAAACCCTTGGATCTCTTCGTCGGTGTCCATGGTCCAAACATAGGTAACCACGACTTCCTGGGGTGGTTCCAAAACTCGGTCTTTGACAGGCTCCGCTCTTTCTTCGGCCATCCACTCAGAATAGATCCCGTCGATATACATAGGATCGCGAAGAGGGATCTTGCCTCGATCCGGATCTTCATGAGCGAAGGCAAGATAGATCGCGTATACTCCCTCTGGGTTGAGATCCTTCATGGAATCAGATAGAATGTATCGGACGGTATTCCACCCATGATCGACCGTATCGATAGAAAAGAGTCCATCCACCCATTCCCATCCATCCGAAAGGTCGGCCATCCCCATGAAGAACATGGTCGGAAGCAGTTCTACGCTCTCGGGAAGAAAGAAATCCATACCAATGAAGGCTGCTTTAGACCAGATCTCAATCTTTTCGCCCGATAAGGTAAGCGCGATTTTGGTTTCTGCAGCCTCACCCGAAGGCTTCACTTCCAATGAGGTCTTTTGATGCGCCACAAACTGATGGTTTTGCGCAAATAACGCTCCCGTGTGGTCATTGTCGAATGTTTCAACCTCCTCGGCGCATTCCATATCCCACACATACTGCCGAAGCGCCGGCTGCTCAGAGTCTCCGGCTTGGATCCTTCCGAGAATAAATGGGGCAAACAAGGGTTGTTTGACCCCTTTCTCTTCTTGGAAGAAAGAGAAATACAGCATATACACGCCGTTTTCATCCACTTCGAACATTTTTGGAAGCAAGTGATACTCGATTTCGTTCCATCCTTCGGAAACGGTCTTGTGTGTGAAGGTTCCATCCACCCATTCCCATCCATCCGATAGATCGGCCATACCCAGGAAAAAACTGTTGGGAAGAACCGTTGATTGCGGTGGAATGTAGATTGAAAGATAGACTCGATCCCTTCCGATCCACCGCTGTAGAACATCACCTTCAAGCTTGAAGGCCACTTTCGTCTCTTCGGATGATCCGCTGGGTGTAACTTCAACCGCATAAAGACCTGCGCGAACCGCATCCTGGGTCAGAGCAAAACGCGCGCCCGTATGATCGTGATCCAATCCTTCCACATCTTGCATCGGGTGGATCATCTCCATAGCCATAAGCGATCCACCGATCAGTACAAGCAGTACCAAGAACACTTTCATGCTTTTCATGCGTTCACCTCCATTTTTCTTATGAACCATATACAAGCTCGATGGTATGCGACCCTACCTGATCGGGCACCAGCCGATCCGGTAGCGGGGTTCCATCCAGCATGATCCCAAAGTTGGCGGATAGCGACAATCCGGATGGATTGGAGATCATAAGGATATACTTGCCTTGCCGCAGGGAAAACCGCAGAGTGGCCTTCTTCCATGACCGCTGGGTGCATGGCTGGATCCGAAATCCCTTTTTTTCCGGACGAATGCCCAACAGGGATTCCAGCAAAGCCCGATACATCCACCCAGCAGACCCGGTGTACCATGTCCATCCCGCCCGTCCGGGCGCTTCGGAAAGCGGTCCATCGCTATTTCCGGGCATGACGTAGGGTTCGGCGCGATAGAGATCTGGATCTTTGGAAGAGCGTCTCGCCGGTGACAAGGTGTTGAATACGCGGTCAACCATTTGCGCGTCTCGCATCTTCGCCCCCGCAATGAGGGCCCACACGGCCGCATGCGTGTAAACCCCTCCATTTTCCCTGGATCCGGGCGCGTACCGGCTGAGATATCCAATATCTTCATCCGGTTGCGTCAAAGGCGGAGTAAACAGCAAAGGACCATAGTCCGAAAGGAGTTGGCTCTTGACATGGGCTAGGGCTTTCTCGGTTTTCGTGGGGTCGGTGATTCCAGAAATCGCGGCCCATGTTTGGGGATTGAGGAAAATTCGATCATCTGACGTGCCCCCAAGGATCGCGCCATTGTCGTCCGTCGCTCGATCGAACCAGTTTCCATTCCATCCAAGCGAGTTAAAGGCATCTTGAATCTCCGAGGCGCTTTTTTGGAAGCGGCTATGTTCCTCAGAGGAAAGATCAAATGAATCGATAACCCTCTGAATCACATGGAAGAGGAATTCACTCATCCAAAAGCTTTCGCCCGTTCCGTTCTTTCCCAAACCATTCAGGCCATCGTTCCAGTCGCCATCGAGGATTAGGGGGATCTTTCGCGGCGAGAGTGCCCCGAGCGCGCTGTCAATGGCTACAAGCGCGTGCTCCTTTACCGAAGCCGTTCCCTCATTACAGTAGGGAATAGAAACGTCAAGAATCGAACGATCACCGGTAAAACGGATATACTCCGCAATGGCCAATGGCAGCCAAAGCAGATCATCCGACCAGCGCTGCTGAGGAAATCCTCCGGTCAAAGGAAGCCACCAGTGCTGAACCGTCCCGTCTCTTCTTTGATGGTTCGCATGGAGTAGGATCTGTTTTCGCGTGATGTCCGGATCCAACCAAAGCGCGGAAAGACTATCTTGCAGCTGATCCCGAAACCCAAAAGCGCCCCCCATCTGATAGTACGCCGTTCGCGCATAGATCCGGCCCGCGATGGCCTGATACGGCAGCCAGCGATTGATCATAAGCTCCATGTCCCGGTCTTCAGGAGGCAATTCAACCTCGACTCTGCTCAAAAGAGCGCTCCATCGATCAACCGTTTTTTTCTGAATAAGGGAAGGATCCATATCTTGAAGCTTTTGAACAGTAGTAGTTGCTTCGGTCAGGTTGTCCCCGATTCCGGTAAACAGGGTGATCGTTTTCTCCTCGCCCGGTTGTAGCCGGATATCGGTATGCAGGGCATTGATCGCGTCGACATTCCGACCCAAGGTCCCAGCGCATCTGCCTTTGGAGACCGCGAGGGGGTCTTTCAAATCCCCATACATCCCGACGAACGTGCGTTTGTCGGTATCATAACTGCTGACGGGCACAGACAGGCTATGAAAGACCGTCCAAGGATAGGCGTCATTCCAATGACGCTGTCCTGCTGCCCAAAGGTGCTTGCGCGTGAACAGTGTATGAAGTCGCTCGGTATAGACAGTGTCAAAGAAGAGTTTATGGAACTCCCGATGGATGTCATTCGATGTGCCCATGTTCATCTCGAGATAGGAAAAAATCGATAGGGAAAGAGGAGCAGCCGATGTGTTTTTTATGGTCAAGATCCCGATTTCGGCGTCGACGTCGAAGGGGACAAACAGAGACAGAGAACACTGATAATCGCTAAATTGGCTATCATACATCGCAAGCCCCGGAGAATAGCGAATGCGATATTCTCCCTCCGCCATCACGGGCTTGTATGTCACCGATCGGATCTCACCGGAATTTTGGTTTTTGATGTACAGATACTTGCCGTACCGATCATGGACAAGATCCTGAATCCATCGGGTTATCAGGCTTTGCTGAGCATCCTGATAAAAAGAATACCCGCTACCGGTTTGAGAAAGAATCGTCCCAAATCTTCCGTTGGTCAAGATATGGGTCCAAGGCATTGGGGTTTTGGGATCAGTGATGACAAAATCCCCCGAATCGCTAAAAAAACCGTACCGGTTGTCAAATCGGTTCATCCGTTCCTATCTCCTCCCGCAAACGTCCGTAGAATCATTCTTCAGGAAAAAGCATCAGACAAGGGATGGGTGGAAAAAAGCAATTGGAACCACGGCTTTGATTAGTATAGCATATTGTATCAATTGAATCAAGGGGTTGAAATATGATTTCCACCTGTTTATCCAGGTCTTTGCGTTTGAGAAATGGGGTCGTTTCGTCAGAGGAACGGTTTATGCCTCTAGCTAGAGGCCTATTGCTTGTTGCTTTGCTGTGTATCATGGTTCTGAGATTCAGCTTGAAAGAGATCATTCATAAGGCAAACCCTTTTGTTTGATCCGGTTTTTTTTTGCCATACGAGAAATTTCTTTTCAAACGGAGGGCAGTCCTATTCGACCATGGATGATTGGTGTAGTAACTATATTTCTTTGTTAGTTTTGTCTATTACTGGGGAAGCGGGTTGTATGTGATGGAGATCAAAGACGAGATCGAAGATGAACATGATTGGGATATGTATCTCTGAATTGGATGAGAGTGGCAACCCTTTCTGTGGAGTACCCAAACGATGTGAAAGGGGGGCGATTCATCTGAGGAATTTCTCGATTCCAGATCTTAATAAACAATACCTTCTGGAGCTCAAAACCGAAGGGTGCGAAAAGATCCTGGTAGTGGCCATCGGAGCGGAAGGAAAACAGGTAGGAATGAACACTCGAGCGCAGTAAATGATCTGTTGGCTTACTCAACGCTCCTGGAAGGAACGACTCTTTTCACCGGCACCACCCAAAGGTGAAGCGTCTTGTCTTCGATCTCCACCTTCTCATAGCTCTCCTGCTCGTGGTATTCCGAGAACATCACCAGATGCCCTTCTGATAAGCCACTGCGATCCAGATAGGTGTGGAGTTGACCCTGGCTTTTCTCATACAGATCCGCATCGTACCGTTTGATCTCGATGATGTCTGTCTTTTCATTTTGAAGCAAAAGAAGATCCACCCTTCCTCCGCCCACAGGGGTTTCTACAAAGTATTTGGCCCCTGCGTATTCCGCATAGGTGCTGAAGAAGGCGTCGATGTTGTAGTGATAGACCCCTTCGCTGGCTTTGCCCTGGCTGAAGACGATATTGCCACGGTTTTTCACGTAATCGAGGTAGCGCCGCATGAGTTTGGTCACATCCAAAAGGCCTTTTTCATCGATATACTTTTTATAGGTCTCGATCGGGCTTTTGAAGTATTCTTTCTCTCCGTTGGTTTTGGGCTTGAAATGATGGTACAAGGCCTTCTTATATAGCGGAACAGGAATATAGCAATCTCCTTCCGGGTTGCGATCGATCACCCCGTTCGCATAGAGAATGCCAATATCTTTTTGCGTGACTTTAAAGGGAACCGCTTCTCCAAAGAGGATCTCTTCCATGGTTTTGGGATACAACTTGGCTTTGGAGATGATGTTGGAGATGTTTTTGTCGATGTAGTATTCGGTGAAATCGTCCAGTGTACGATACATGGAAGAAAGATCAATGAGCTCACCATTCGGGCATTTCTTCTCCACCAAATCCCTTGCCAAAGCATTGACCAGACCCGGTTGGCCCAGGGTTTGTTCGTAGATTCCTGTCTTTACAACCCCCTCAAAATGTTGACCGGTCTCTACTTCGTGTTGGGTAATCAGGTCGAAGACCTCTTCTTGTGTGAAGTAAGGCACATCGATCTGATCGGCAATGTTGAAAGGACTCGAGGTGTCTTGCAAGATACCGGTGATGTTGCTTACTTCGGTCAGGATCACACTGCGCAAACCTACCTTTTCTTTCCGGTGGTAGATACTCCGAATCACATGAAGCCATTGATTGAGGATTGCTTCGTTTTTAAGGTCTTCCACCTCATCCACAATGAGAATCGTCTCTTTGTGCTTATGGCTTGTTACCCTCCGGAAAAAAGACACCAACGTTGGGATACTTTCTTCCCGATCCAGAGGAGTGGAAAAAAAGTCTTCCACTTGTTGGTAGAACAGATCCAAAAAGTCTTCTTCCGAAAGAACACCCATACTCTCAAAGGACACCCAGATAGGCAACCAATCCGGTTTCTTCCTATGAATCGCCTCGATCAGAAACTGAAAATACGTCGTCTTCCCGCTCTGACGAGGAGCGAAGATGGTGAAATACCGCCACTGCTCCACCTTCTTCATCCCAAAGGCAACCAAATCCGCCCTTGGAACGAAATAATTCTCTTTAGGATTCACAGGCCCTTCGGTGCAGAATGTGCGCATGGGTTCCTCCTATTGGAAAGTGCAAACGATCCACTTATCCACGATAAGTATATCAGATCCTTGCTCTTTTTATGAATGTTGTTTGGGAAGCTTTTATAGCGGTCTTGGAACAGATGGCCCACACGATAAATTCCCGAAGCACTGGTTTTTCGAGCAGCTCTGGGCAAAACACACCTCCTTTGGCTGATTGCGCATTATGTCAAAAAAAACCGGCATCGGGATGACTGCCGGGTTGGTCTTGTCTTTTGTAATGCTTTGCTCTTTCGCGCTCTTTTGTCGCCATATCGTGCCATTCAGGAACCGTCCCCAATTGGTTTTAAAGAAACCGACTCCATCACAAAACCACCAAGATTCCGTTTCTCCTCATCGATCCCAATCCCCACCAGAAACAAGGAGCGGTCTTTGTACCTGGCCCCATACCCCTTCGATTTTATCTGTTCCAATCCCAATTGCGCAGCATCCTTCGCATTCTGCCCAGAATAAGCCTTCTTCAGCTCCAGTACCCACACATCCTGTCCATACCGAATCACCAGATCACTACGCCCCAGGTTAGAAGGCTCTTCCGCCACCGCATCGATCCCGCATCCCCACAAAAGGGTCAACAGCACCGCATGGTAGTACCGCTCCAAACGTTCGATCCCGCCGGTTTCACCCTTCTTCTCTTCCCGCTTCAGATACAAGTGATACGGAATTGCCGAAAAGACCTGCTGCATCTGCGCAAAGATCCTCACAAAATCACGACTGCGCAATCCCTCGATGATCGATGTGCGAATCGCCCCCGCCTGATGATCGTCCAACTCGTAAGCATGTAAAAGGATCAACTGGTTGAAGGAATCCTTCACCTCCTGGTTGGGAAAGTCCAACGCATACCCCAATTCTTTATCAAAGCTTTTAAAGGTCAGATACCCTGACTGGGCCAAAAAGCTCTCCGGCGGAGCGGCTTCAATCTCATAGCTGCTGAAGATGCTCTCAGTCACCGAATGATCGGTCAGCTTATCAAATTCGATCTGATGCTTGCGGATATACTGACCCAGAAAGTAGGGAGAGCCAGACTCAAACCAATAGTTCTTAAAAGCGCGTTCGCTGAAGAAATTCAAGATCGAGAAGGGATTGTACACAAACCGCCTTCCATCGAAGGAAAAGCCATTGTAGTATTGGCGAATCTTCTCGATCAGCACAGAAGGTTCCATATCCAACTCCTGGCAGCAGGATTGAATGTACGTTTGAAAGGTATTCTCCAGTTCCTCCTGGGTATACCCCAGCATTGTGGCATAAGCTTTGCGATAAGTCAGATCAGCCAGATTGTTCAAAGTAGAAAAGACCCCAGCTTTGGTAAACTTTGTAATCCCCGTGATAAAAACGAACCGCAAAAAAGGATCCGCATCCTTGATGGTCGAATAAAAGGTCCGAAGCACATTGCGAATCGCATCGGCCTGATCGGCCTCATGCAGATGGTCCAAAATAGGTTTGTCATACTCGTCGATCAGCAAAGCGATCCGTTGACCGGTCTTCTGATAGACCGAAGACAGCAACCGGCGAAAGGCATCCTTCACCAAACGCACATCCAAAACCAGATCGAAAGAGGCGTAGATCTCCTTCAGCAGGGTATACAAACTCTCCTCGAGCCGATCAGTGGAGGAAGTATCCACATCGGTCATACTGATATGCACCACAGGATAACGGGTATTCCAATCCCACCGGTCATAGATCCAGGTATCCTCAAAAAGCCCCTTCTCTCCCTGAAAGAGATACTTCAACGTCGACACCGTCAACGACTTCCCAAA
>CAYWWY010000018.1:6445-31354 GCA_964462525.1 uncultured Thermotogaceae bacterium | reverse complement strand
AGGTTGTTGATTCTTTGCGTTATTTCGAATAGCAGCAACCCCCCTTCCAACAGAAGGGGGGGTAGTTTGATCATCCGACCGCTTCGAGCGGTTTCCAGAGACTTTTGTTCAGATGGTTCACGATTCGGTCGATGATCAGCGACAGTCCCATGGTAAAGAATGGCTCAGGCAGTTTCAATCCAAAGGCTTGCGCGAGGGCTTTGACGATCGAAATAGCTTCCTTTTTCTTCTGGTCCCCATTACCGGGGCGTTCCACCAGAAGCACAACAAGAGAAGCGATCTCATAGACCCATTGAATAGCGGTTTTTCGGTTCAACATGTCCAACCTCCTTTGGTTAGTTGATCAGATTGATCAGTTCGGTCGAGGTTCGTTCGATATGGTGCGCCTCGTCAAAGGTTGCCGGATCAACCAAGATGGGTTCGAAGAAAGCCTGCATATCCTGCTCCAGATCATCAAGCTGGTCGTCGATATCAGCGACAGGCGCAGGGAGCGTGATCGTTCTCCGTCCTTTTCCATCGGAATAACGGAAGACCAATTGCAAAGTTTCCATTGTTTTCTCCTCCTTTCACTTATTCTGTGGGACCAATCAGGTCATTGGTGCGCGCTTCAATAGCGATCAGATCGTATTGGGTGTACTTCTCCAGTGTGTATGCGGCATCATACAGTTCCTGGAGCGTAGCGGACGGTTTCACCGGAAACCGCACCCGCGCATAGACCGGTCGGTTGTTGACAATCGATCCGGTGTCCAGCACCATCGTCAGTGTTTTCGCAGTTGTGTCGATTGTTGCAGTGTCGCCTAGTGGCATTGTAGTACCTCCTTAATCAGTGTAGTGTGTTGGAAGAACCGGGCCCGATTCAACCTATGGTAGAATTATATCATAATACTACGCATATAGTCAACCGTAAGTATACTTCTTTTCTGTAACAAATTCCCATGGGCGGGGACAATTCATGGAATAATGTTCGCGTCTGGCCAATGAATCATGGATAGAGTGAAAGGGTGAGACTGTGATGGAAGAAACCCACGACTTCGGTTCCGTCTTGAGGAATCTGAGGCTCCGATACGGGAAAACCCAGGCGGAAATCGCCAAGGTATTGGATGTTACGGTTCAGATGGTTTCCAAGCTGGAGAATGGCCATTCCCTCCCAACCGCCCACACCCTGAGGCAACTGGCTCATCATTTCCAAGTGACCGTCGATGAGTTGCTGGGCATGGATCCGGTCACAGGTTCTATGAAACGGCTTCCTTGGGTGGGATCGATCGCGGCAGGCCAACCGGTCTTTGCGGAAGAATCCCTTGAAGGGTATTTTGCGATTCCCGCTCATATACCGGGGAATTATATTCTAAAGGTCAAAGGAGACAGCATGGAACCGTTGATCCAAAGGAATTCCTTTGTGGTGATCCAAGCCTGTCGAACCGTTCCGTCGGGAACGGTCGCTGCTGTCTTTATTCACCTGGATGAAGCCGTGGTCAAACGAGTGTACTTCGAACGGTCTGGTGTGTTGCTTCGAAGCGAAAATGCGCAGTATCCGCCTCAATTCATCGAACAAGACCGATTCGCGCGTGAATGTGGGATTCTGGGAAAGGTAACGATGATCTTCCAGGAGTTTCGGGATCATCCATGATTCTATTGGAAGAATGGATTGCCTCTGCTCGAGATCAGCTGGATCAATGGTCTTCAGGGCATTTGGAAGCAGCTCGGCTCGGACCCAATCTTCAGAGCCTTGTAGATATGCTGGATCCGGACGAAATCCAAGGCTATCCGGAGTGTGCCAAGCGATTGGATCAGTTCCTTCAGCATTATGCCCGCTTTGAGGATCTCGATACCGACCGGCAGCACAAGCGGATCGAGAATGGCCAAAAGATGCTTCAAAAACTGACCCAGTGGTATCTCTTTCCCCCAGAATCGAGCCAAGAAACGCCGGTGATGGTGGATTGTGATAAATTGAACCAACCGTTGCAATACCTCAAAGGGATAGGCCCGCGTAGGGAAAAACTGCTTCAGGGCTTGGACATCCATACTGTAACTGATCTGATCGAAACCTACCCACGGACATACGATGATCGCCGGAAACTCCTTTCCATTCGTCAACTCAGGCCTATGGAGCGCGCAACGGTGATCGTTCAGATTGTATCCACACAGGTCCGAAAAATCAGCCGGGGTCGGGAGATTTTCGAAGCGGTGGGCAGCGACGGGTTCTCTCAGATCATACTGACATGGTTTAATCAAGGATTTCTCAGACAATGGATTCAAACCGATGATACCCTTTGTGTGACAGGCGTTCCCAAGTGGGAACGGGGCAGTTGGGAAATGGCCGCTCCGGACTATGAAAAGCTGGAAGATAAGGAGGACGCGCAACGAAAGATTTACCCCGTGTATCGCTTAACAGCAGGATTGTACCAAAAACAGATGCGGTTAATGATGCGTGAGGTAATGAAATACCTTTCCTGCGTGAAAGATCCCCTTCCCAAATCACTAATCGAGCAGCGAGAGTTCATGCCCCTTCAACAAGCACTGGAAGCGATCCACTCGCCCAGCAGTTTTGCGCACCTCAACAAAGGGAAAGAACGGTTGATATATGATGAATTCTTTTTCTTCCAATTGTGTATGCAATGGTTGCGCAAACAACGGGAACGATCGCTGAAAGGGGTGGCTAAGCAATTTACCGGCTCCCTAAAAGAGCGATTGATTCAGAGTTTGGGCTTTCAGTTGACGCAAGCGCAAAAAGACGCGGTAGATCGAATCGAGGGAAGACTTCGGTCGGAAACAGTTATGAACCTCTTGCTTCAGGGAGATGTTGGTTCGGGTAAGACAGCCGTGGCGGAAATCGCCATGGTGAATGCCGTAGAAGCCGGGTTTCAAGCGGTCATGATGGTTCCTACATCCATCTTGGCCCAACAGCAATATGAACGGATTCGGCGCGCGTTCGACCCCTTGGGGATTGAATGTGGGCTTCTGATCAGCAAAATGAGCGCTCGTGAAAAAAAGCAGGTGAAAGAAGGGACGCAAAATGGAACCATCGCAGTTGTTATGGGAACCCACGCGCTCATTCAAGAGGATGTTTCGTTTTCGTCTTTGGGTCTTGTCGTGGTGGATGAGCAACACCGGTTTGGGGTTCGCCAGCGGGAGGCGTTGAAGAGCAAAGGACACGATGCCGATACGTTGGTTATGACGGCCACCCCCATACCTCGAACCCTCGCATTGAGCATTTATGGGGATTTGGAGGTTGTAACCATCGACGAACTCCCCAAAGAGCGCAAACCGGTTAAGACCGTCATGGTCAATCATCGAAGAGCGCCGGAAGTGTGGCGTTTTGTGAGAGAAGAGGCGGATAAAGGGCATCAAGCATTTTTCGTCTATCCCATCATCGAAGAATCGGAGCAGCTGGAACTAAAAGCGGCAACCACAATGTACAAAACCCTTAAAACCAAAGCGTTTCAGGGATACGAACTGGGATTGCTGCACGGCCGGATGACCCAGGAAGAAAAGGATGAGGTCATGCTTGCCTTTGCGAATGCCCGATTTCCTATTCTGGTTTCCACCACGGTAATCGAGGTGGGGATCGATATTCCGGAAGCGACGGTGATGGTGATCGAGCACCCGGAACGATTTGGACTTTCCCAGCTGCATCAGCTGAGAGGACGCGTGGGAAGGAGCGATCGGAAAAGCTACTGTTTTCTGATAGCCAACGACAGTTCAGAAGAGACCTATAAGCGGTTGAAGTTTTTCGCTGATACCCGAGATGGATTTGCGCTTTCCGAATATGATCTGAAAACCCGCGGGCCCGGTGAATTTTTGGGTCTTCGGCAGCACGGGCTCCCCGATTTCCGGTTGGGGAATCTGATTGATGATGGGGCCATTTTGGGCCAATCGATGAAGGACGCAATATCCCTTCTCGATAACGATCCGGATTTAGAAAGACTTCCAGAGATTCTCAAAAAGCTTCGAGCCCAATATGGAGATCGGATGAAATGGGTGGAGGTCGGATAAGGGGTAAAGGTTTCGGTTTTTGATCCGATAAAGAAAGGCAGTGTGTGAACTTCGTCAAGGCAGGTGAAAAAAATGGTGGATCCAGGAAAGATCCAAGGAGTGGGAGGATATCACAAGGTTTACGAGACACAGAAACGCGAACGGTCATCGAATCCTTCCGGGGCCCAAGAGGCAGGAAAAGGACTGTTCGAATCCGAAGAACTCCAATTGGGCCAAGGAAACATGCTCCGAGAACTGCTTCAAAAGGCTGGCGAAATCCCCGAGGTCCGTCAGGATCTGGTGGATCGATTTCGGGAAGCCATCCAAAACGGGACATATTCTCCCGATATATCGACAATCGCGCGAAGATTGTTGGGTGAGTAATCTTGGCTCCCGAACAACTGACCCCGTTAATGGAGCGCCTTCAGTCTCTGGCTGAAGTTTTTGGCCAGTACCTTTCCCTTCTGGAGGAGAAGAAGAAGGCCCTTCTGGATGGAGACTACGAAGAGCTGGAAGCAATCGTTTTGGAAGAAGAGGAAGTCTCCGTCCAGATCACTCAGGCCGAATCGAAGCGGGACGAAGTCAGTCGCAGTTTGTGTACCGAGATGGGGTTACCGGCCAACGCTTCTGTATCCGAAATCGCGGCCCAGCTTCAGGAAAAGGACGGAATTGATTTGATGGTCCATGTGGCCCGTCTGGCAGAACGACTTCGAGAAGTGACGATGCTCCATCTCAATATCCGAGAGATGATCGGCTTCCACCTGCAACAGATGGATTTTTTGAGGGAAATCGCCATCCCGCAAACAACCAAACCCACATACAACCCTCTGCAGCCCGATAAAGCGAAACCCGATTCGACGAGCTTCAAAGGAAAAGGATAAAGGCGGATCTCTATGGGAGGTGAAGACAGATGAGGATCACCCATAATATGATTCATTCCAATGTCTTACGGGACATTATGGGCAATTTTGAGCGGGCGGCCAAACTCCATGAACAAGGTTCTTCGGGTTTGAAAATCCGATACCCTTCGGATGATGCAATCGTGGCCACTCGGGCTTCCAATATCAATAGTCGGTTAAGAGAGCTTCAGCAGTATCAGAGAAACATAAACACAGTGGAGAGTACCCTAAAGGCCTATGATTCCACCGTCCTCGAGATGAGCGCGTTGACCTACCGGGTGCGTGAGCTGATGGTTCAAGGAGCGAACGATACCCTTACACCGGATGATCGCAAAACGATCGCCATGGAGATTGACCGCATTCGGGATCATATGATTCAATTGGCCAATACCCAAGTCGCGGGCAATCACATTTTTGGCGGCGCTCGGGCTGATCAAGCGCCTGTCACCATGGACGGCGTGATCCGGATGGATCCCGCGGCGGACCGCAAATTGACTACCGATTTGGGTGGGTATCCCTTTGCCTATAACATAACGGTCTATGAAGTCTTTACCGTAAGCGGAAACGAAAGCATCTTCAATCTACTGGAAAACCAAAGCGCAAACTTGAAAGCAGACAATCCCGATTTCTATCTCAACGACATCGCTCTGGAAAAGATGGATCGATTTGAACTCCAGATCCAACAGATGATCTCCCACAACGGGGCGTCTCAGAATTTTCTGGAAATGGCCAAAAACCGCTACAGCGAGTTCGAGCAGTTTATGACCGAATATCTCTCCAAAGAGCAAGACGCGGACTTTCTGGAGGTCTATACCAAATTGACGATGGCCGACACAGCCCTCCAAGCAGCCTTGAAAACAGGCGCTTCCATCATGCTCCCCACTCTTGTGGACTTCATGCGGTAGCCGACCCATGAACTCTTTGTATGATTCTATATACCAGCTGGTTCGGATGATTCCTCGCGGAAGGGTTGCGACTTATGGGACCATTGCGCGCCTTTCGGGCCGATGTGGCGCGAGAAACGTGGGATATGCCTTGTCTGCCTTGAAAGAAGGCACCAATGTTCCTTGGTATCGGATCGTCAACCGCAAAGGGGAAATGAGCATGGCCGACCCGGAAGCCCGGATGATCCAACAGGGCATATTGGAAGCAGAGGGAATCGAATTTGACGACCACGAACGGATCGATCTGCGGCGGTTCGGTTGGAACGGTCCCTGAAGGCGGTCAAACAAATACCGACCTTCAGTCAATCCAACCGTTCATGGCTGGCAAAAGATCATCCGTTCCAACCCGTTCCACTCGAAACGCAGCGATGGCATTGCCCAAGCGAGCGCTCTCCCATACGTTCTTTCCCGTAGAAAGACCCGCATACAAACCCGACCAAAACCCATCACCCGCTCCTGTTGTATCGACAACCACGCGGGCTTGAGTCGGCAACTCCTTGATCACCCCGCCCTCCGATACGAGCGCGCCTTTCGCTCCCATGGAGAAGATTACCTGACGGGGCCCCAACTCATGGAAGATTCGAATCGCTGAATAAGGCTCTTGGACGCCGAAGAGGTGAAATGAATCATCTTCCGAAGGTTTGCACAGATGCACCTTGGATAGGAGATTTCGGATGTATTCAATCCCGTCGTGATCCTGCTCCCACAACACCTTGCGATAATTCGGGTCAAACCCGACCAAAACCCCTTTTTGGTGAGCCATATCGATCATCGCCTCGACAGTCTTTCGGGCATGCGGATGAGAGATTGGCCAAGCGCTCACGTGCATATATGCGACGGAATCGAACAATTCCTCCATCGATTCGGGTTGTTCCAGATATTGGTCCGCGCCGCGGATGGGAAAAAAAGAAGGAGAGCCGCGAGACTTGCAGACGAAGACCATGGATGTGGGATGGATCGGATCTCTTTGAACATGACGGACCGAAACGCCCGCTTCTCGCAGATGGTTTTCTAAAAAAACGCCAAACGGATCGGCGCCCACCCGCGTAACCAAAACCGGTTCTATCCCCAGCTGGTTCAGATTGACAGCGATATTGGCCGGAGATCCCCCAAAATGCCTCCGAACGGATTTTACCCGCGAAAGATTGGTCTCATAACGGCTGGAGATCCAATCCACAAGCATTTCCCCGACAATGACGATCTTTGATCGGCATGGCTGCATCAATAAAACTCCTTCTAGAAAGGATCGGTAATCCAAACAGTTTCAAATTCCGGACCCTGCACCCAATTTGAGGAGAGGTTTCCTTTTCGGGACTGCAGCTCCCAGTTGTATATGCCTGGTTCTTGAATAACCGTGGCCGGTGGGGGTCCAACCTCTATCGGTGTAGACCAACTGCGTCCTCCGATTCCGATGACCTGAAAACGGACCCAAAATCCATCCACAACCCCGGCTTGGTTCCAGTCCAGAACAACCTGACCAACCCCTCCAACCGCTGTAAGCTCGGTAGGATCAGCTGGGGGTTGGGGAAAGAGTGGCTGGGTGCAATGGAACATCATCAAAGACGATAGGACCATCGCTAAAGCGATAAAAACTATGCGCTTCATATGCTTCACCCCCTTTCTCGTGGGGATCGCATTCGAAATCGCTCTTCCAACCCTATTATAGCACGGAATTTGGATCAGGGATTAACAAACCGTTGAATTTCAAGGGTATATCCGTTGGGGTCGTACAAAAAAAAGTGGTAGATTCCAAAGCGTTCGTTGATTTGGGGTGGATGGGGGATCTTTGCTCCCCATTCTACCAGTCGATCAAAGAACCCATCCACATCCGGGGAAACGATTGTCACAATGGGGCTTTTCTCGCCATAGACCGGAACAATATGAGCGCAAAATCCAATGAATCCCCCGCCAGGGACTTGGTAAATCCGACATGCGCCCTGGTCGATGATCATGGACAATCCCAAGGCCTTGGTGTAAAAACGATGGGTACGCTCCAGATCACGTGTTCCCAGGAATAGTATCAGTCCCTCTTGGGGCGTGTGGGTTTGCTGCATGAATGAACCTCCTTTCCTTTAGTAGATCCATCGCGCGACGCCTTGAGCGGTTCGGGAAAGATTGTTCGTCGCTTTCTTGGGAGATTGAGCAAATACATACTCGAACAGGACCTCAAGCACATGGAGTTGGGCAATTTTGGATCGAACCGCCCCGCTTTCGAATGGAGTTTCCCGAGTGGGAATCAGAATGAGGTAGTCCGTATGCTGTGCCAACGGGCTCCGGGCGTATCCTGTTACGGAGATCACAGGAATCTTGTGATCGCGCGCCGATTGGGCCAAATCAACGATCAACCCGGTTGAACCGCTCTGAGAAAAGGCGATCAAAACATCCAAATCGCTGGCCAGGCTGATTTTCATCGCCATCATATGTGCGTCGGCAAGGTATTCCGCATCGATTCCGATCCTCATAAACTTATACATGCCATCCTGTGCGGTTGCCCCAGAAGCGCCCGCGCCAATGAGATAGGTTTTGCGCGAGTCCGCGATTGCTTTTGCTGCTTGGTGAAGCACCTTTTGGTCCAACATTTGGGAGGTTCGCTGGATTACATCGATATGACTCTGGCGCAGTCGTTCAATGACTTCGCTGGAAATAGTTGGGGGTTCAAACGATCGGGCAATGGCAATTTTGAACTGCTGAAATCCCCCGAACCCCAATTTTTGGCAAAATCGGACGATGGTTCCTTCTCCCATTAACGCTGTATCGGAAAGCTCAGTGATGCTCATTTCCATCACTTTTCCCGGAGACTGAGTAATGAAGGCAACCAAAGATTGTTCTTTTTTTGTCAAGTGATTTTTGTGGCTTTCAATGAGATCAAAGACATTCAAGTGTTCCAGAGGAATCACAACAGACATCCCTTCCCTTCTCGCGCGAATATGGCCGCGCCAATGATCCCTGCGTCATTAGCGCGCAGGCCCAGTTCGATCTGTTCCGCACCATAGGCAGAGTATGGCGTGTAACGGCTTTGCTTTTGCCGGATCATGGGCAAAAGCGCGTCTCCCAGTTCGGTAACTCCCCCCGATATAATCAGTTTTTCTACGGAGACCATCAAAAAGACGTGATCGATCAGAATGCACAGATCGTCAATGAGTTGATCGACGGCCTGGGTAACGCCAAGATCACCCCTCTGGAACGCTTGAATCAGGTCGGCTCGTAGATCGATCCCTGTTTTCTCGTGCAGTCGCTTCATTCGAACATACCGCTCCGCGCACCCGTGTTTTCCACAGTTGCAGGCCAAACCGTTTGGGTGAAGGATTACATGTCCAAACTCCGAAGCTTCAAATTGGCTTCCGATCAAGACTTTGCCTCCAATCACAACTCCCCCGCCCAAACCAGTCCCGATTGTCATTGCAGCCAAGTTTTGACAGCCCCACACTCTGGATTCAGCAAGGGCCGCAGCATTGGCATCGTTCATCAAAAAGACCTCTTTGCCCGATTCATTGCGCAAAAAGGAGGCGTTTAGAGAATGCCAGTTTTTTAGATTGGCTGTAGCGCCAACAATTCGCCCGCTCATAGAATCGACCTTTCCCGCAGTAGCAATCCCTACCAAACAGATGTCCGGGTATTTCGAAAGAATGCTCAGAACTTGACGGGCGGGTTTATCTGTGGTCAGCTCCACTTGGGTTTTCGTTTGAACCCCCAGGGATTCAGTATCGACGAGCGCGTATTTTATGGCCGTTCCTCCGATGTCAATTCCTAGTACCATAGCTGTTTCCTCCTGATCTTCTAATACCCTTCATTCCCCATTCAGTTCGCGCTGATCGCGCATCGCGTGAACAAATCGCCGGGTAATCAACCACGGCCGTGTAATGGCGCTTCCTACGGTCACGGCATAAGCGCCCATCCTCATGGCTTTTTGGGCTTGTTCCGGAGTCCAAATATTTCCCTCCGCAATGATTGGAATCTTTGGATAATGGGCGATAAGCTGCTCAATCAATGAGAAATCGGGTTGCTGCACATGGGTTGTGTAATGGGTATATCCGGAAAGCGTTGTAGCAAAGTAGTCCGGATCAAGGGGGTGGATCTTTTGCGCGTCCTCGACCGAAGAAATATCGGCCATGATTTCAACGGTCGGAAACTGATCACGAATATACCGAAATAGATGCTCCACCGGTTGAGGGCGACTGGTTTGGGTGCAATCGATTGCGATGATATGCGCTCCGGCCTCAACAATTCCCTGAATATGCTGGGTGGTGGGTGTGATAAAGGCTTCAAAAGTACGGTCTTTGGACAGCCCAATCACTGGCAACTGCGTCATTTCCCGGACAATGCGGACGTATTTTGCGCTTTCCGTGCGTATTCCGGCAATCTGTTCCTGAAGCGCCGATTTTACCATTCCTCGAAAGAACTCGTCTTCGTATACGGGATCTTCGGGAAACAGTTGAACACTCACAATCAGACCAGGCTGAAGAATCACGCGCCACACCTCCCTTATCCAAAACCTGTGCAAGTATACCATGGAGATTATTTCCATTTCAACCCTAAAGATAATGAGTAAATCTCCGAATATCATCGATTCCTAAAGATATGAAAGGATAACCACTGGTAATTCAGATAATTGGATGTTGTAAATATCTCCACTCGTGTGGTATATTTTGGACATAAACTCCAATTTGATGGGTGGGTTGACAAATCGTTTGACCAACCGCATCATCAAGGAAAACTGAATCCAGAGCAGATCGTAAGGGAGGAGTGGTTTCATGAAGCATTTGGCAATCATTTTGTTCTTGTTTTGTGGTCTTTCTGTTGGGTTCTTTGGCTCGGTTCAAGATCACAATCGGATTACGGGCGCGTTTATCCAACTCGACGGACAAATGGCTCGCTTCGGGTCAGAGGACTGGAATAAGGAACTGGAGCGAATGCAGAGGATTGGTATCGACACAATTATCATCCAATACAGCGCCTATGGCGATCGATTCTATTATCCGTCGCAGTATGCACAAACCGAAGATTCCATTCCGGATGAAAGCTTGTTTGAGTTGGTTTGGACTGGAACCGCGCGGACAAGGTACATAAAAGTCCGAATTGATCCGACTAGCGTTGAATGGACGATGATTGCGGAAGTTTCGGTGAAGAGCCAGGAGAAAACCGTATCGGTGGGAAAACCATTTTTCCTTTCTCCCGATGCCCATCCGCAATATCCCGCGGGACAAAAAATCACCGACGGTCGGGCCAATTATTCATGGGCAGACATGGTCGGATGGCAATTCCCCGGAAAGCCAATTGAGATCGTGATTGATCTCGAAGAGCCTGTCTCGATTGATTCAGTCGAAGTCACCTTTATGAGATCCGAAATTTCCGGTGTTCAAGTACCTGAAAAGGGATTTGAGCTCTTTTTCTCCAATGATGGATCTGCCTATTTAAAAGCAGGACGCGCCGAACTGGATCGAATGGATGCAGGAGAAATCCCCGATACACTGGGGATGATCCTGGAAAATGCCGACCAACTGAATATGAACGTTTTCTTAGGCCTGTCGTTGAATCCCTCGTACTGGGCGGGTCAGTTTCATCCCCTAGAACAGGCCCGAATGAATCAGCAAATCCTCACGGAACTCTTTCAAAGATATCAACACCATCCCTCTTTGGCTGGATGGTATCTGCCTGAGGAGATCGATGACCGGACATTCCTGACGCAGGCTCGAAAGGACGCGGTGATTTCATATCTGCGGTCCATGAGCACCTATGCCCGCATGCTCACAAAAAAACCCGTTATGCTCTCCCCATACTTCGGTATCAATCCCGATGGAAAGGCGTATGCGTCGTGGTGGGATGAAGTGCTGAGTCAGGCGAAAGTCGATATCATCGCCATGCAAGATGGTGTGGGCACCAAACGGACGACCGTAGATGAATCGGCAGCGGTGATGAAAGCCCTGCAACCTGTTATGGAAAAACACGGAGTTCGGTTTTGGATCAATGTGGAAGTATTTGATCAGATCCATGGTTGGCCCGTCGATTCAAGAGGGTGGCAGGCCATCCCCGCGGAGTTTTCTCGGGTCAAAGAACAGCTGGAGAAGCAATCGCTGTATGCAGAAAAGACGATCATTTTCGATTTCCCGCACTATATGACCCCCAGGATTGGAGGGAAAGCCGAAACCTTGTACAATGAGTATCAATCGTATCTTCAGAGATTGGAGGATTGACAATGAAAAAGAGGCTGTTCTTTGTGATGGGATTTGTTTTGGTTTGTGTGGTGGTTTTCAGTCGGACAGAGATCACCTTCTGGTACGCATGGGGCGGGGATGAAGGCCGAGCGCTTGTCGACCTGGTGGATGAATTCAACCGCGATCAAAACAAAATCTTGGTTCGGCCGGTTTTTGTCCCCATTGGTCAAGGGGAAAAGATCAATGCCACCCTTGTCGGATCCTCAACACCGGATGTGGTAACCATCTGGGACTGGATGGTGGTGCCCCTTGGCGAAAGCGGAGCATTGCGAGAATTGAATCATTTCCTGGATTTAGCAGGAATTACCGAATCCGATTACTTGGACGGGGTCTGGGATTATGGATCGTACCGGGGGAAAAAATTCGCCCTCCCGACCACCTTGAACACCTACGCCTTTATGTGGAACAAGGAATTATTCCGAGAATTTGGATTGGATCCCGATCATCCGCCGGCAAACACCGAAGAATTGGATCGATATGCCCAGTTGCTCTTTCGAGAAGACACGCGCGGCAACATCCGCCGATTGGGTTTTTTGCCCAACATCAGCCACATCTACTTCTATGTCTTCGGGGGGCAGCTATGGGACTCGCAGACCGAAGAAGTCACCGCCAACCACCCCAACAATATCGCGGCCATGGATTGGATTGCATCCTACTATCAAAAATTCAATCTCCAAAAGATCCGAGTCTTCCAAGCAACCTGGGGTGAGATGGCCAGTTCGTATAATCCCTTTTATCGGGGTCAGCTGGCCATTCAAGAAGCGGGTCAATGGGAATTGCTCTTTATTCAGGAGTTTGCCCGGCCGGATTTCGAATATGGCGTTGCTCCCTTTCCAGCACCCGAGGGGGGCAGAGAGAAAGTTGCCTACTTGAACGGGTCCTTTTGGGCGATTCCAACAGGATCAACCGCTCCCGATGAGGCATTCGCGTTCTTGGAATGGTTGACCGCGCCATCGCAATCAGCGAGGTTTGCCGCGGCGTTATCAAATATTCCCCCGAGAATCGAAGCCATCAATGATCCGGCATTTCAAAACGCCATCCTTCCCAACATGGAAGTATATTTGGACATGCTCATGGATGGATATGTCTATTTTTTCCCAACACTGCCCGTTGGTTTGTTCTATATGGAAGAGTTGAATCAAGCGCTCCAGTATGTGCAAAGCGGGGCCAAAACATCCGAAGAGGCGTTGGATGATGTGCAACAAGCCATTCAAAGAGAGCTAAGGAAGTACCAGTAATAAATGATGCCGGTATCGAAAGCCAGAAGAAGAGAGATCAGAATCGGAGTCCTTTTTCTTTCCCCGTGGTTGATTGGTCTTGGTGTGTTTACAGCCTACCCGATCATCGCGTCCTTCTATTTCAGTTTTACCCATTACAGCGGTCTATCAGCGCCGCGTTGGATCGGAATGGATAACTATGTCCAACTCTTTTCAGACCCATTATTTGGGAAAGCCATCTACAACACCATATACCTTGCCATCATCGGAATACCGCTTGCCCAAGTACTGAGTCTCATGACGGCCCTATTGCTGAATTCCAAGGTTCGGTTCTTGAGCATCTTCCGTACGTTGTATTTTTTGCCCAGCATCGTTCCTGCGGTGGCAGCGGCGTTACTCTGGAGATGGTTTCTAAACCCCCAATTTGGTCCGGTAAACCTCTTTCTCGAAACCATCGGGTTGCCCACTCCAGGGTGGCTCACCGATCCGGCATGGTCCAAACCCGGGCTGATCTTGACAAGCATTTGGGGGATTGGAGGGTCTATGGTCATCTACTTGGCAGGTCTGCATAACATCCCAACCGAGCTCTATGAAGCAGCCGATCTCGACGGAGCGGGAAAGATTGCGAAGATATTCTCGATCACCTTGCCCATGCTCAGTCCTGTGATTCTCTTTAATGTCGTGATGGGGATCATCAATTCCTTCCAGTCATTTACGAGCGTCTTTATTATGACTGGGGGAGGTCCTGAGAATTCCACGCTCGTCTACGCCTTGTCGATCTATCGAAATGCGTTTCAGTTCTATCGAATGGGTTATGCAAGCGCCATGGCGTGGATATTGCTGGTCATCACATCGGTCGCTGTATTCATTGTGTTCCGATTCTTTGGTAGGTATGGGTACTTTGGAGGCACGGAGCAATGATACGCAGAAGGGCTTTCCAAAAAGCCTCACGATACCTTATGCTCGTAGCATTGTCTATATTCTTTGTTTTCCCTTTCTTCTGGATGTTTTCCACCTCGCTCAAATCCTATGATGATGTTTTTGCGTTTCCCCCGGTTTGGTGGCCGTCTGAAACCCTTTGGTCGAACTATGTCGATCTGGTTGTCGAGCTCCCATTTATTCGATATACCTTGAACACCCTCTTCGTTACCGGAATGACCCTCATTGGATTCATGGTCTCTTCTTCTTTAGTCGCTTTTGGGTTTTCCTATTTTCGGATCCCCGGAAAAAAAACCCTGTTCCGGATTTTGCTCATAACCCTCATGATCCCGCCGCAGGTTACGATGATCCCTCAATTCGTCCTGTTCAACCGACTGGGTTGGATCGGGACCTATCTTCCGTTGATCGTGCCGCCCTTTTTTGGAGGGGCCTTTGCCATATTTCTCTTAAAACAGTTTTTTGACACGATCCCGAAAGAATTCTCGGATGCGGCCAAACTCGACGGAGCAAACGAATGGAAGATCTTTATCAATGTCTATCTCCCCTTATCCAAACCTGCGATCGCGACATGCAGCCTATTTATCTTCATTTGGACTTGGACTGATTTTCTGAACCCATTAATCTATTTAACCGATGATCGAATGTATACCTTGTCAATTGGATTGCAGCAGCTATCTTCATCTCGAATGACCGCTTGGCCCCAACTGATGGGCGGATCCATCATTATGACGATTCCAATCATCATTCTTTTCTTTCTCGCGCAAAAGACCTTTATCCAAGGCATTCAGGTAGGTGGCATCAAATCGTGAAAAAAGGAGGCAGGAACATGGTACGGAAGGTTATAGTTTCTTTGGTTCTTTTGATGTTTGTTGCGGCGCTTTTCGCCGGAAATTTTATCGTTTCGGGCGGGAAAGGATACACCCTGTTCCCAGAACCGAATCCGAATTATCCCGACCCATCGCAAAAGCTTACAGACGGGAGTTACCAGTTCAGCTGGGGCGATATGGTTGGATGGGAAAACCCAACCACCAACCCTACGATTGTCATTGATCTCGGAACCATCTACGAAGAGATTTCCTTTGTTGGATTGAAAGTGATGTATTCGGCTCCTTCTGGGGTCAATCTTCCCGAAGGCTTTCTGGTTTCCATCTCAGAAGATGGGGAATTGTTTGAAGACTTAGGGATGGGAATGATCTATGCCGAAGCCCCAGTACCCAATGACACCATCGCGACCTTGTATTGGGCCAGTGAAGACTTTGTAGGTTATGGACAGTTTGTACGAATCGAAGCGCTTCCGGGGGGAGAAGGGTGGACCATGATAGCAGAAGTGATGGTTGGCAACGGCCTCATTCCTGAAGAGCTCGAATTGAAAGCCGACGTCGCCACGGATCTATCCGAAGCCGAAATCGTATCGATCGGCGCACCCTATATGCTCATACCCCTTCCCTCAAGCGCCTACCCTGATCCGCAATCCATCAAGGTCACTGATGGATTCGCTCGATACTCATGGGGAGATATGATCGGCTTCGACAGCCCTTCGATGAATCCTACTGTCATCATCGATCTGTTGGAAAGCAAATCGATTGTGAAAGTATCCGCGCACTTCATGCGATCCTTTGCGTCGGCCGTCAATTTGCCCAACAGTTTACTTATCTCGATCAGTCAGGACGGAATGGATTTTCGGACTGTCGGACTAGCAGTCATGACCGATCCATTCCCACCGGAAAATGAGTTGATCAATGAGATCTATTGGATCGCCGATAAACCCATGGAAGCCCGGTTTGTCCAGATCGAGGTGAGGCCGAGAGGAGAAGCGTGGACCATGCTGGCCGAAGCAACCGTTTGGGCAGTTAACCCGTAAGCCATGTTCAATCGGAGGATCCTATTTTTCCCGGTTGACGAACGGTTCTGTACGCGGGATTATTTTCTGCTCATGGCTCAAGCCGCGGGAATCAAGGTTATCACTCCACCAAAACGATTTCTGGGGGCGAAGAAAACGCCCCCAGATCTTCGCAGGCTTTTGCTGTGGCTTGAGGCAAATGCGAAGTCAGGCGACGATCTTGTCCTTTCCATTGATATGCTTGTTCACGGAGGCCTCATCCCTTCGCGGACGAGCCTTGATTCGATCGAAACCCTCGAAGAACGATTGTCCATCCTGAAGATCCTAAAAGACAGAGGATGCAAGATCTACGCAACGGCTTCCATAACTCGGACGCCCTTTTACAACTCATCGGAGGAAGAACCGGATTATTGGCAAGCCTATGGCCAAGAGATCCACGCCATATCCCGGCTGATTGCCAAAAGCTTTCAATCAGAGTCGATTTCCAATCAACTGATCGAAAAAGCAAGGCATATCCCACCTGTCTTTTTGTCCGATTATCTCCAGCGACGGGCGCGCAACAGGAAGCTGGTATCCCGGACCATCGATCTGGTCCGCCAGGGTGTGATCGAATTTCTCAACCTCGTTCTTGATGACAACAGCCGTGAGAGTCTCTCGATGGAAGAAGGGCGGTTGCACCAAATCATGGTCACACAGCTTGGGATCGAAGAGAAAGTGGCCATCCACGCGGGAGCCGATGAAGCCGCTCTTTCCCTGTTATCTAGGATCCTTGCGGGTTCTTGTGACATGATTCCTGAGTTCGAAGTGCATTATGCCGCTGAGGAACACCGAATGGCCGTTCCCCCATACGAGGGATCGCCGCTATGGATGGGCATACGCTCTCATGTGGAGGCCGCAGGGGGCCGGGTCGTGGAAGGATCGGGGCAGATTGCCCTTTTGGTGAATAATGGAGCCCAGGGACTGGATAGCGCCAACCAAAACAAGACAGAAACCGACCCAAAACCCTACGCGCGGTTGCTCGGTCGGGTGAACAATCCTCTCCCCAAGATAAAAAGCGTTGCGGATGTGAAATATACCAACGGTGGCGACAACCATCTGGTTCAAGAATTGCTTCGCAAACAGATTTTTGATTGGAGAGTCATGAGCTACGCTGGGTGGAACACCGCTGGGAACACCCTGGGAACGTGCTGCGCCTACGCAATCATCCAATATCTGGGAGAAAAAGGATTCATACCCCTCGATGAACCATCCATGAAGCGGGTCGCTGTCCTTTTTTTTCTGGAACACTGGGCCTTCCAATCCAACATTCGAAACGACCTCATCATTCAAGGACAACGGAAAGGCGTGCAACCCTGGACGGTGATTCCTATCGAATTATGGGCCGAAGGGTATGTCCAGTCTGCCATGGAAGCCTACAAACCGATCATTCAACAAGGATTGGGCATCGATTTCGCCTTAGAGAGCGTCTTCTTTCCGTGGCATCGTTCCTTTGAGATCGGTATTTCTGTTGAGGTGTGAGGGGAACAAGGAAGGCGGCGAAGGTAAGCCGGTATTACCCTGGGGCAACCTACGCATCGGTAAGATCAGTCCCGGGTGGTTTCTACTTTGCGCGGATTGCAATACAGCAATTTTCCGAGGGAGTCGATATGCGCTCGAAGGGCTTCGTTGGAAAGTGAAGGTTCGTCCACAACATCGAAGAACCATGGAAGATTTGTATCTTCCAACGCCTGTTTTACTTGTATGATGGTAGAGGGGCAGAGCGCTCCCCGGAGAGCGAGATCAATATCGGAACCCGGTTTGTGGGTTCCCGTCGCCCGGGAACCAAAGAGAATGGCCTGTTGAATTTCGGGGAATCGCCGAAGGATTTCCACAATGGTTTGAATATCCGCTTTGCTTAGTCCATATTTCATAAGACCAATTCTTGACGGAATCGTTGCGTCCAGTCCTCCAAAAGCTTGGCGAAGGTGTTTTGGATGAAGTCTACCGTTTGCTGCATGATCCGTTCATCATAGTTGTGAACAGTGTCGTTTCTCCGCTGCAACCCTTCCATCCATGCCGCGCCATCGCGGATGTATCCTGACTGAAAGGCTTGTCTCAGCACGCCTTTCGGGCTATTCACAAGAAAACCCTCCGCTTCCAGAAAATCCTTCATTGTTTTCCAAGTCAACTCAAAAGTAAACTCAAAGGCTTGAATCAAGGCCATCTTCTCAATGTCACCTAAAGGTCGGTTTTTTCCAATTTCGATGACTTTTCGAAACTGCGCGTAGGCCTTTTCAAAGTTGGAAAACCGTTGTTTCCATCGAACCGTTTGTCTCACTTTTCTCCCACCTTTAGTCGCACGATCCACACCCGATTCATACAAGGAGATTATAACATATTCTTCTTTCTTCCGTAACTGGAGGTGGTAGTGTGTGTGAGCGGATATGGTATAATCTTCCTATACGCATTAAAGGAGGTTGATGCCATGAACCCCATTACCTTATATCGGACAAAAAGCCCAAAAGCCCGTGTCGATGAAACGGATCTCTCATTCGGAACGGTCTTCCCCGACCATATGTTCATGATGGAATGGAACGAAGAAAAGGGATGGCACGACCCCCGCGTCTTGCCCCATGCCCCTGTGATGACGGATCCGACCGTTATGGCCCTTCATTACGGGCAAGTGGTCTTTGAAGGGATGAAGGCTTTCCGGGATTCGGATTCTCGAGTCCGTCTCTTTCGGCCCAAAGACCATTTTCAAAGGTTGGTTCGATCGTGCAAAATGATGTGCATCCCAGAGATTGATCCGGAACTGGCCCTATCTGCCCTGAAGGCTCTTCTTCGTGTGGATATCGAATGGATCCCATACACGCGGGGGACATCAATGTATATTCGGCCCTTGGTCTTTGCCAGCGAACCCCATTTGGGTGTGCGTGTATCGAAAGAATATATCTTTCTCATAATGGCATCTCCGGTCCCATTCTATTTTGCAAAAGGCTTCCAACCCATTCGGATTCAGGTCATCGACGAACATGGTCGGACCGCTCCCGGGGGCGTGGGACAGGCGAAAACCCTTGCCAATTACGCTTCTGGTTTACAGGCAACCCATAAGGCCCAACAGCATGGGTATGATCAGGTATTATGGTTGGACAGCTGCCAACATCGGTGGATCGAAGAGCTGGGAACTATGAACATCTTCTTTCGAATTGACGATCAGCTCGTGACGCCATCCCTGGACCGGGGAACGATCCTTTCCGGGATCACCCGAAACAGCGTGATCCAATTGGCCCGAGACATGGGAATTGCTGTTGAACAGCGCGATATTGCCATGGAGGAATTGAAAGACGCCTATGGACAAGGAAGGCTTAAGGAGGTCTTTGGAACGGGTACCGCGGCGGCCATTGCGCCGATTGGGGTTTTGCATTGGAAAGACGTGGATATGGTCATTCATGAAGAAACCGTAGGAGAATACACAAATGAGCTGTATAAACAGCTCACGGATATCCAGTATGGGGATCGAAAAGACGCACACCAGTGGATGATTCCTCTGGACGCGGATTGAGAGAGATTATTGAAAGATGTTCAGCTTAACCACCAGGAAGGCGTATTCTTCTGAAGCATCATACACAAGTCCTACAAGGTCAATCGCGCGGGTTGTTATGTTGGCGGTGACCATCAGAATGATCGAATCCACCCATTCTTCGTTTTCCAGGATCTGAAGCATTTCATTCAACGGGTAATATTTGAGATCTTGAAAGTCCTGCACGATCACGCTGTCCTTCCAAGGTTCTCGAGAAACAGTTTTTGAGATAATTTGTCCAGTTGTTCGATTGGCGTGCACCATCGAGATAATGTCGTAGGTATAAGACTCAAAGCGCGCATTATTCTCAACAGCGGGATTGCCGAACCGAGAAAAGAACTCGATCGTTCTCATAAATTGCGCCAGATGTCCTCGCAATCCTTCTTGGATATATTCGATGGGAACCAATCGCAATTGTAGTGTGTTCGGGTCGTGGGAATACGTATAGATTGGGAATTTGGGAAAGAAGTCATTCCGAATGTTGGATATGTAGCTGTACATCAGCCGAATGCCTTCTTGCTGGATCATCTCCCGGGTGACTGACCCAGGGGCTTCTACAAGAGTATATTGATCAGAAGCGACCAAAAAAGAAGCCATTGCAATCAAAATAACCATCGAACTCACGAAAATCCGTCTCATCACCCTAATCCCTCCAAGCAATAATGAATGGCCTTATACAAGACGTAAGTAAGCGGTACTTTTTTTCACATATACCCATTGGGGAGGAAAATCGGTATGGTGCTCAAGAAAATGCTCGTGATTGCCTGGATGATTTGTGTTGGATATACGGTTTGGGCATATCAAAGTACCTTTATGCTGTACGGAAACATCCGTCATGATGCCATCGTTACAAATGCAGGGTTGAGCGGAGGCATTGGTTGGGAGCTGTCTTCGGATTCCATGGGGTTCACCAGTAAGTGGGAACTTAGGAATTACGCGATTGGTGAACGGAAGGTTCAGTTTACCCACATGGCCAACGATCTTCCTTTGCTTGCTGATTTTTACTACCAACTGGAAGAAGGATACTTCTGGATCGATTGGGAAACGATCTACGCCCAAATCGGGTATATCCACCTTTCGGAAGGGGTGGGCAACCACTATCCGCTTTGGATTGCTTCCAATTCGAGCGCTTATCCGGCTGTTGCTATAGAATGGAATCCTGTCCATTGGTTCGCCCTCAAAAACGACTTCGTCTTCATCCGCCCAGATGTGGCAGACTGGAAGACCGATGGGAATGCCCAAATCGCCAAAACCCTGTACTACCGAAGAGCAGCTTTTCGCCCGTGGGATTTTCTGGAGTTCGGATACGAAGAAGCGATCCTTTTTTTGGGCCGATCGATCGATCCAGCCTATGCCTTTGCCCTCTTTCCCTATCAAATGACGCAGGAGTTTCGCAACAACTTCAAAGAGGCCCCATGGCGGGAGGCCATCAACGATAACGGGATGCAAGGGCTCTACCTGCAACTCTTTTTTGATCCGGTGCATTCCTGGGCATCTGTGTTCATTAGCGACCTAAGCATAAGCAAAATCTGGGCGCCCAATGACAAAATCGCCTGGAACATTGGTACGCAATGGCAGATCGATCCAAGAAACAGCCTTGCGATCGAGTTTGCCGGATCAACGAAGTACAACTACCAACGGCACAGTTTGGGGATTCCGCCGTACGCATACGTTCGGTATGAAGACCAAACGGATCTTCCCATCGAGTACAACATGATCGGCTACAAGTACGGGCCAAACTCGGGTGTGGTGAATCTGGAGTATCGGTTCCACGAAGGGGATTATGGATTGAGCGCAATGTACGAATTCTTGGTCCACGGAACACGCGATCCGTATGCCCAATGGGATGAGCCGGGCGGAAGCCAACCGGATTTCACCTACTTTCCGTGGCTAGACGATCCGGTCCTTCAGAACAATCATACCTTCATGGTTGGCGGTTATTGGAACATCCACCCGCAAGCATCTGTTCGGGGCTCTGTGGGATTCACCTTTTGCCAAAACTACGGCTTGGAAGCAGGGAAAACCCATTGGTTGCCAAGACTGGCCATATCAGGACAGGTGCGGTTCTGAATCTAAGAAAGCCGCGATTCCTTTTTCTTCCAAAAACTGCTTTTCCCGTTCTAGGAGGTCTTTTTTTCTCTCTTTAACCCGCTTTACGGGGATTCCGGTATAAATCCCCCATGGTTCGAGATTCCGATTGACCAGAGACAGCGCTCCCACGGCGCATCCTTCCCCCACCACAACCCCAGGCAGGATGATGCTGCTTGCTCCGATGATGGCATGGCGACGAATGGTGACATCACCTTGGATCAAGGTTTTGTAGAGATCCGGTATCATCGGATTGGTCAAGCTCGCCCCCGAGTAATCATCTGAAGTTCCATAGACGGATACCTTCGCCGACAACCCCGAAAAATCTTCTAGCGCAATCCGGTTTTTTCCCGCGACGAGCAAACAAAAAGGACTGACATGAATATAGCTGCCAAAATGAATCTCTCCGTTCAAAAAAGAAAAATCATCGATCCGGACATAGTCTCCCAGACGGATTTTTTGTGGGCTGTAGATGCTGGCTTTTCTGCTCACGAGAACGCCTTTTCCATAAGAAGCGAAACCAATTCTCCTAAGTTCATCCTCGGAAAAAAAAGAAGCGCTCATGATCCCTCCTCGATTTTAAAACTCATCGGTTCCCTTTTCTTTGATTGCCAATGGGCTCCCGTATGAGTCTTTCATATTTGATTGCCAGTATGCGGATATCAAACTCGGTATCTCGAAAAGACAAATGCCAATGGGACCGATCCTGCTGGTGCGGACGATTTGCGATCTCGACCATCTTATCGGCCCAAACCTGTTCATTCTCTCGGAGCGAAAGCGTATGGACCAACGATGTTGGGATGACATCTCGAGAGATTGCATCAGAGACCAAACAGGGCAATCCCGAAGATTGGGCTTCGATCAGCGTCAAAGGGACCCCTTCATACAAAGACGGAAGAACAAAAAGATCCATGGCCATCATAAGCCTTCCCACATCCGGTATAAACCCAGCGAATACCACGTGGTCCTCCAAACCCTGTTCCTTCGCTCGTTCCGCAATCGGATGTTTCAAGGGCCCATCCCCTACAAGAAACAAAACCGATTCTGGGTTGCGTGCGAGAAACTGTCCAAAAACCTCCAAAAGAAACGCGTGGTTTTTTTCTCGAGAAAACCGGCCCACATGACCGATGACGAGTTTCCCGTCCATTCCCAATTGCTCCTTCTGCCTCTTTGCTTCATCCGGATCGTATCGGAATCGATCCAGATCAATGGCGTTGGAAAAGATCGAGAATGCTTTTTTCTTGCCAAACAACCATTCTCCTGCTTCTTGACTACATGCGAGTCGCGTATGGGCAAAGAATCGCGCAGGAAACTGGAAGATCCGACGGGCCAGTCCTTTGCCGCCATAACCATGGTGGGTTGTATGGGCATGCAGGATGGTATGCCTCCGCATGAGCCGAGCAAAGAACAGATACACAATGGAAGTGGCTTGGGCGTGGCCATGAATGATTCGATGCGTGTTTTGTTTCGAAAGGATCCGCCACCAACGAAAAAGGAAAGAGAAGAAATGGCGAAACGTGGGCGGGGGAAGGCGATAAACTTGGCCCCCCATTTCCTGAATCTCGCGGACAAAGTAATCGCTGAATCTTTTATAATACGCGAAGTCAAATTGGATTTGCGCTCGATCAATATGCCGATACAGATTCATGACCAGATTCTCTGCCCCGCCGCAGTTCAACCCCGCGAATACATGAAGGACTCGAACCGCCTTACTCATGGTTGTGATTTTTTTCTCTTTGGGCACCGCATCAAACCTATCGATGAATGGTCATGCTGAAGAAAAAAAGGTTCCCTCTTACAAGCGGTGATCCTCAAGATCAGAATCATGCTTTCTGACCAGGCTCTTGGGGGACCAAGTGGTTGATTATATCGAGGATAATCTGGGTTTTTTTGCTCCAGTCAAGATGGTCCAAAGCGTATTTTCGCATCTGCTCCGGATGGTTTGGATCTACCATGACTCGGTCCAAAAAAGAGACGACCTCTGAGACAGGAATGGGGTCCTCTGAGGCTGGAAATGACTGTGTGAATTGAAAATGATCAGGAAAATCCGTATCAATATGACCATGAATGAACGGGATTCCTCGGGCGCAATACTCCGCATTTTTGATCGTTGATCCTTCATCGACTCCTTTTCTGTGAAAGCCCAAGCAACCGATCGCGATATGAGACTCGTTGAAAAAACCATCGAGCTCCGCATGCTTGTGAAATCCGTGGAATATGACTTGATTTTCGAGGTCTCTCTCGCGGCACAGCATTCGGATCTCGCCATTGTCTTCCTCTTTGCCAACCAGATGGAGAATGATCTTTCGTTCGCTCTTATATTGATCGAGTCCTTCAATCAGTCGATCCAGCGCATGCCAGCGAAGGATTGAGCCCACAAAAAGCAAGTGGATCTCATCCTTCGTTGTAGGTGGGGTTCGGAGCGGTAAAGAAGCAATGTTTGCCCCATTTCCGATCCAATAGCCAGGAATATGATACTTGTTGGCATAATAGTCTTTGACAAAATGAGTATTTGCTACAATGGCATTGGCTTTTTTGATGACATGCCTTCCAAAAAGGGATTCCATTGCGAGAAACGCCCATTTCTTTTGCATGGCTAACTCTTTGGTTACAATAGCCTGAAATTCTAAGATTAACGGACAAAAAGAACGGGCTTTTTTCGCAAATCGAATCGCGTGTGGCCCCCCGCCCATATATCGGCTATAGATGATATCCGGGTTCAAGTCCTCCAACTTATTTATGGCCATCTGAAAAGACTGTTTTCGAACTTCGGACAACTGAAGGATGTATCGTTTCGATTGCGGATGAATATCCACATATTGGATCCCATCGAATTTGCGGACCTCTGGGTCATGATGCCCGTATACGACCGTATGAATGTCCGCTTTGTTCTGCCGAAAAGCCTCTGTCTGATCGGCAACCTTCTTTAAAACACCCTGCATCGTAGGTTTTGCCCATTGGAAAACAGGGAAGAATATTCGCATGGGAGCTCCTTTCTATTAATCATTAAAACAAGGGCGGTTTGGTTTGCGGATTCATCGATTCATTATCTTCTTCATCAAAGAATGAACCAATTTCCGATTGATCATCAGGAAACCCAACAAAAAGAAGGAATTGCCGATCAATAACCACACCCAATCGATCCAAATCGATTGTAGCATAAGGAGGATCATAAAACCAAACCCAAAAATCGCGCACAAAATCGCTATTTGACGAAAATTGACGAAATGAATCCGATA
>CAYWWY010000018.1:0-6345 GCA_964462525.1 uncultured Thermotogaceae bacterium | reverse complement strand
TCATTTTTTGCAGCCGATTCGCTGATTTCTGTGTGGGTGGTTGTGAGAAAACTACCTACAATCAAGGCTGTGATCATGGTTAGCAAAACTTGAGAATACCGAAGCGCAGAAATCCGGCCTTCGGGAAGATAGGAAGCGAACATCTTGTCGACGATCTGGTTGATTAGATGCGCGCTGCTGCCAAAAATGATTGGAATAGCCATGATCAGTGTTTTTCTTGCTTGGTGATTTGGCGGTTTGAGGGAAAAAAAGGCTTGTTTGTCAAAAAACCGCTGGGCATAAAGAACCACGCATAGATTCATTACCCCGGCTCCTGCCACCCAAGCAAAGACATACGCCGCTTCCGACCATAACGGAGCTAGGGATACAAGCAAAGGGATGCTTACAATATTGAAAATGAGCTGAAAGGATGCCTTTTGGATAAACCGCCGTTCAGCGCGCAAGGTTGCCGTGAAAATCGCGCCCACGCCGTTGATTAGAGGGAGCACAGCAAGGACTTGCAGCTTCCTTGCGGCGTATTCGAGGATCTCACCCGAAAAGTTGGGGGCAAAGAAACGGATCAGAATTTCGGGGAAGAAGAATAGAGCGGCCGAAAAGACAAGCAAAGCCAAAGCCGCGATCTTTAAGACATTCGAAGCATATTGAGCGGTTTTGTGGGGATTTGGATCAGTTTTCATCTGAAGATAGATCGGAACCATCATCGTGGCCATGGCGCCCGCGATTATTGCAGATAAGCTTTCGGCCGGTTCAAGGGCTACGATCACAGCGTCCAACCGCCAAGATGTTCCGAAAGAAGCGGCCAACACCATTTCCCGGATAAATCCAAGAATTTTGGAAATGGTTGTGAATACCATAAATGCTACGGTTCCAACAGCAATCGACTGTGCGCCCGAGGATATCAACCGAAATCGTTTGACTTGTTCCTTCCAGCCCATTTCGTTATCCTTTCCGGATTTGAAACCGCAGATACAGGATCAACGCAGTCATAGAATACATCTTATGATGATAGAAAAACGAAAGCAGCCGAGCATATATGGCCCACGATTTTCTTGGAACCCTTCGAAAAATCCGTTCTTTAGCTATCTTTTTGATGGATTGCGCGGCAATATCGGATTGACTGAATTGGATGAGCGCCCGACGGGTATCGCTGTATTTCCTTTTTGAATGGAACACGATGTTTCGAGCCATTTGATGGATCAGTCCAAATGTGACAAAAGCAAGAAGATCCTGATTCCTTTCCGTTTGATTGAGTCTTGCCAAATCGCTTTGGATTGAATCCAAAACTTGCGCGCTTTGCTCAACGATCCTTTGTTTCGGAGATTTGGAGAGGGTCGAAGCATAGGTGCAATAATAATAGGTATACTTGTTGACCAATTGAATCTTTGGATGGCGGGCAACCAATTGAATGGAAAAAACCATATCTTCGCCGAACGGCAATTGTTCATGGAACCTGAGTCGGTATTTCTGAAGGAATTGGTTTCGATACAACTTATTCCATATGGTGACTCCATATCCCGGATCGTATAGATACTCGTACTTTGCGGGAGTTCGTTCCAGTTCTTCCTTCGAAAACTGAACTCGGGTGAACCGGGGGTTAGGCAGGAGCTTTTGATTCTCAAGCGCTATGAAAGTATTCCCGATGACAAGATCTGCCTGGGCGGCTTTTGCTCGATCATGTAAGAGTTCGATGGTACGTGGATCGATATAGTCATCCGAATCCACAAAAAAGCAGTATTCCCCCGTCATGATTTCCATTCCCGCATTTCTCGCGCTGCTTGCTCCCTGATTCTCCTGATGAATGACACGAATCCGATCATCTTGGTTTGCGTATCGGTCACAGATCCGCCCGCACCAATCGGGCGATCCGTCATCCACAAGGATGATTTCGAGATTGGTATAGGTCTGATGGATCACGCTCTCGACACACCGCTGAAGATAGAGTTCTACATTGTACACCGGTATGATGATGCTGATGAGGGGCGACGCTCGATGATCCGAAACCCACCCTTCGCTTTTCATGTCCTCTCCCAAACTCGTTCAAAACAATCCCAGTATTGTTGGGCGATCGTTGAAGCCGCGTAAGCATTCTGAAACTCTTCTCGTATCTCTTTCAATTTCATGCGATCGGAGTCTTGTCCCAATACCTCCCGGATCTTGAGCGCCAACTGGTGATGATCCGTAGCTGGTTCATAGTAGTGAAGCAGGTTACGGGTGACTTCAGGGATACTGGTCTCTCGGGTCGTCAGAACCGGAATTTCAAAAAGGGCGGCTTCCACGGGCGTAATCCCAAACCCTTCGTGCAACGAAGGAGAGACGAACAGAGAAGCGTTTTGATAGAGATAATTTCTCTGGGCATCTGTGACATAGCCGGTCACGACGATCCTGGGAATCCTTTTCTCGTTAATATATGCCTGAATCTGGCTGATTTCCTTCGGAATCACAGGACCCGTTAGAACCAAAGAATGACCGATCTTCCCATGAATCTGCTCAAATGCCTTGATCAACGTCATGAGGTTTTTGTGAAATCGGATTGTGTTCACACTCAAAATGTAGGGTTTGTCTATAGATACCTCGCTTATGTCGGTCTGTCGGACCACTATGGGATTGTGAATCGGTGTGATTTTGTGATCCGGAATCTTTGGATAATGAGTCAGGATATCCTGTTTGACAAAAAGAGAAGGCGTGATGATATGATCCGCATTCTGCAAGGTCTTACGGTATGTGGCATCCAAATAGGCAAGATACCGTTTTGAAAGTTCATTGGGAAAATGCTTGAGATAGAGATCATGCACCATGACCACCGTCTTGGTGGACTTGGAGGTGTAGACACTTTGGGCAATATGAGGATGGAAGAGAAGATCCGACCTACCCCGTTTATGAATCTTGGGCACTGATCGCCGTTCAAAGTACAGATGGCGAAAAAACCCCTCTTTCCATCGAATATGGCGTAGCGCCGTAGGGTATGTAACGCCAATGACACAAGCATCAGGGAATCGATGGGAAAACACCTTTTCTGCTTCGGGATTGGCTACCAATCGAAAGTGGTTCAGCCGATCGATTTCTTGCATACCAACGAGGAGGTTGATCACATAATGACCAATGCCACAGACTTCCGGGTTATCAAAGAGGTTTGTGGCATTGAGAGTAATGTCCAATACCTTCCACTCCTTCCGGGACAAATGCTCAAGATCCTCATGAACAGGTCGATCGAGAGTGTTGGGACCGAATGACTTGATCATACACGCATTCATAATCGGATACCATCTTTGAAAGCGAGAAGTGTTTCGATTCTTCCAGACTCATCGTAGCGTAGGCTTGGTACAAAGAAGGATCTTCGAGTTTCCGAACCATTTTGGCGAGGGCTTGCGCGTTCCCGACAGGAACGGATAAAGCCGCTTTCTGGAAGATATCCGCCAATCCCGGAGTACGGCTCACAATCACTGGCAACCCACAAGCCATTCCTTCTACAACGGAAAGCCCAAATCCTTCCCAATGGGATGATTGGATCAATATATCCGTGCTTTTCGCAATCTGGGAAACATCTGTACGAACTCCGAGAAAATGAACACGAGGGTTCATTCCCAAGGATGCGGTCAGATTCCGGATCTCTTTCTCTTTTGGACCTTCTCCAACCAATAGGAGATGGTACCGATCCGGCAAATCAGCCAAAGCACGGATGACTGTTGCATGATCTTTGGCCTGCGAAAAACTCGATACCTTCAAAAGCAGGCGTATGCCTGGGTCATACCCATTGATCAATATCTCTCTGGGGTAGGCTTCCGCAGAATCGAAGGCTTCAAGGTCTATTCCGTTATGGATCAAGACGGTTTTGGGGGGTGTTTCTGGCACCCATTGCTCCAGACAGTCTTTTGTGACTTGGCTGTTGCATATGATTTTGGCGTACTTGCCATACATCCATCGGTCGATCTTTCGATAGGTCTTGTAGTCTCTTCTGCGATTGTATGTGCTGTGCTCCGTGGTTATCAACGGGATCCCAGATCGAGACAAGGCCATGGTGCTCCATAGTTGCGCGGGGAAAAGATGGGTGTGGATGATATCGTAGGCTTGATTCTTTGAAAACGCTTTGATCGCTTTGATCTGAAGAAAGGAATATAGGGTTTGGGTAGGGGAAAAAGAGAAGGAAACCTCTCTTTCCTGAAGCAAGTCCATAAACATGGCGCCTTTACGGTCCAAGACGAGCAGTTCGACATCGACTCCGTTTGCCTTCATAAGGCATGCCATTTTCGCAAGCAGCTTCTCAGCACCGCCCATGCGCAGCGAATTGATGATGTGCAAGACCCTCATGATCGCCCGTTTCCCTTATGGCCCAAACCGAAAACGGATAAAGTGGATGAAAACCACCAGAGAATACCACCGACAGAATAACGCAATGCTGATCGCTCGCGCATACCATCGCCATCCTTTTCGATGAACCCTGCGAAGGACCGTTCCCTTTGCCATGTCTTTGATCATTTCCTTTGAGACTGCTGATTTCATAAAGGCTTTCAGGAGGCTTTTCGCCTCTCGGAACGGTCTTTGGGAGTGTATATACGTTTGAAAGATGATCTGATGAACCGATCCAATGATCGAGAACTGGATCAAATCTTGATTTTCCTTGACCGTGTCCATATTTTCAAAAAGATCTTGTTGACGAGCATGACAATGGTAAATATCCCGCAAAAATTTTTCATGGTGCAATTTTGAAAGGATTGAGGCATAGTTGCAATAAAAATAGGTATATTCATTGACACATTCGATCTTTGGATGATGAGAATAGAACACAAGATTGAACAAATAATCTTGTACGGTTTCCAGCGTTTCATCAAAGGGCAACCGGATCAGTCGGAGCAACTCAACTCGGTATAGTTTGTTCCATACTGGAATACCAAATCCCGGAGTATAAAAGTACGAATACCGAAAATTCACATCGCTGTAATCCTTGATTGTAATGGTTTGGACAGGAAAAGCAGGGTTTTTAATCAAATGGTCGTGTTCATCGATAACCGAAACGTTTCCGATAACAAGATCCGCTTGGGTAGCTTTGGCTCGATCATATAAGATTTCGATGGTACGGGGATCGATATAGTCGTCGGAATCCACAAAAAAGCAGTATTCCCCCGTCATGATTTCCATTCCCGCATTTCTCGCGCTGCTTACTCCCTGATTCTCCTGATGAATGACCCGTACTCGGTCATCCTGCAGCGCGTATCGGTCACAGATCTCTCCGCAGCGATCAGGCGAGCCATCATCCACGAGAATGATTTCGAGATTGGAATAGGTCTGATGAATCACACTCTCGACGCACCGCTGAAGATAGGGTTCCGTATTAAACACAGGCGTTATTATGCTTATTGTTGGGGTTCGGATCAGATTCATAGAACCGCTCGCTGAAAAGCATCCCAATATTGCTGGGTGACCAATGCTTGGTTTACTTCCATGCGCGGATCACCCCTTTGCGGAAATAAGGGGGGCTTTGCATGGTTTTCAGAGTAGGGAGCATGTACCCTCTTGAAAATTCGGTCTGGAATCCTTTTGCATGAAAAAACCGTTGGAAGTGATCGCTATCGCCATGACAATGATAGGTGCAGCACGCGACCCTTGTTGTCGGCAGTTGGAGGGTATGTTCCGCGCCTCTCAGAACAGCTGCTTCATCCCCCTCCACATCGATCTTCACGAAAACGGAGACCTCATTTCCATTTACGTATGAATCGATCGCGGTATACCTGTGGCTTTCATAGTAGGAAACAGCTTTTGGGATAATAGTCACTTTTTCGGCCCAAGGTTGGAAGGTTGCCGTTAAGGGTTTGATCCATAAAGGATTGGACTCGAACAGGATAATCGATCGCGCGATTTCGACCAACTCAAGGGAAATCATCCCCTCCGCAGCCCCTACATCCATAAAGACATCGGAAGGCTGGATAGAGCATCGGTCGGAAAAATACCGGTGGGGACTCATCGGATGCTGTTCTTTGATCAGACTGGAATACATGAAGCGAATCTGCATGATCGAAGCGCTCTTGGGGAAATACAAAGCCTTTCCTTGGTGGACGATATACATCAGATCATGCAAATCATTGTGAAGCACCTCAATGGATGGAATCGCGATATCCAAAGAGAGATCGTAGGGAATCATCTCAATGGATTTCCACCGATTGAGATAGTCCAATTCTTCTTGAAAGGGTTCCTTTTCGTGGGGATGATCCGCAAAGTACCGATTGATCGTTCGCAGAAGCTTTCGATCGGCCCAGCGAGCCCGGACTCGATCGATCTTGATTCGTAAGAAAAGAGGAATGGTTTTCCGGTACATTTTCTTTGCTCTCTCTAGGAGCTTATGGCTCATCGCGC
>CAYWWY010000017.1:0-31944 GCA_964462525.1 uncultured Thermotogaceae bacterium | reverse complement strand
TGTTTTTCTTTCCTATGAGTATTGGACATCTTACACCCTTTAATGTTACCCACACTGGGTTGATCTGGCATCATCTAAAATGCTATAATATTGATAGTTAATCCGTCCTAAGCATGAAAACGGATATGCCTTGAAAAGAAATTTGATACGTTTATCATATGCTCCTTTACTGGGAAGGCTTTCAGGCTTACCATGTATGTCTGGTTTTTTCTTAAGCGAACCGGTCTTTTAGAAGAATCTTCTCCTTTTTTTCTCAGAATTAAAGAGAGTGTATCAGAAAAGTTAGCCGAGAATCACCCGGAATTTAATACGAAGAAAACTTCTTTTAAAGGCAAAGTCAGCACTTAACCTTTATCCTTTTTTCTTGGAGGAAGAAACAGTGGATTTTGATAAAGTAGCGGAAAAATTGAAGCATGCGAAAGATTGGTATGCTAGAGTTCGGGAGATAGGGGAATCTTTTGACCCCCGCTCATCGGAATCAGAATGGCTCGTTGATCCTTACCCTTACCAATCAGCCGTTGTTTGGACTAATATTTTATTTGATAATGCGTTCACTTCTGAAGGTGCTCAAAAATTCGTTAAATTAATCGACGAAAGAGTTCAAAACCCCGATTTCAAAAAATTGATAGCTGCGTATACATTTCTAAAAACAGAAATACATAAAACTAGTAGTAGTAGAATAAGTATCTCCCCATTAGGCAATACACTGGATAGAAAAAGTCTAAAATCGAGTAAAGACTGGTGTTTGCTAGCTTCATTAATCAAAGTTGATGGACATCCTGATGCTTTAAAAAAAATAAGAACAGAACCGAAGAATTCTTTGAGAAATATAGTACAAAAAAAAGAACTATTTTGGTTGACACCATATAAAAAGATATACAGTATATTTAAAAAAAAACTTACCGTTGAAGACGCATTAGCTAAAGTAGGTTTAGATTTTATAAACCCATCAAATAATCATAAAATATGCCTACTTTTGGTTGAACCATCTAGAATATGGGACAATCTATATATACCTACGGTAGCCGATTCAGACTTCTATGTTCTGTGGGGTCCCAAGCCTGAAAATACCATTACTGGTATGACAAGGGACACTCGAACCGGGAAATGCTGTTTGCCTGAGATAGTCATAGAAGCAAAAAACATAGAGCCTCTTATTGATCGTGATGAGGCGTGGTTAGTGGGAGGGGGTATATCCGAAAGTGAGAAGAGCGAACAGTTTAATAAAAGATGGTTAGACAAAAAAGGGGTGCCTATTATCAAGTCTTCAGGAGAGCTACTAATTTCTCAAGAGCATATATTGTATCGGTGGAACAATGAGATCAAAAAGAGTATAAAGCGACCTGATTAGTATTGAATACTTACTGAAGTAACTCAAGGAGATGAAAAGAAATGTCAGAAGAAAACAAATTGAATCCCTACAAAGTGGCTTTCGTAGGCTTGCAAGAAAAAAGTGAAGACGACATTAAAACGTATTTGCTTTCGCGTTTGTCAGGTCTCGAATCTAAACCTATGTATAATTGGGTTCGAAACCAAGAACCTCCCGAAGCTTTTTTGATTTGGGCATACAATAATGGAAAACAAGCCTTTAAAAAAAAGCTTGCCGGATGCTTTGAAAAAATCCTTGATGAAACGTTAAGTGATTTTTTCGAACCAAAAAAACCAAGCGAAGTTAAAGAGCTCATTTCTCGGTTGCTTTATCTTGGCGAAATGATCTTTTTCCAAGAAACCCAAAAAGCGCTTCGGAAATTTCTGCGAAAAAAGGAAGTATTGGATGTAGAAAGAGCGATTGCGCTTTCCCTGGCTAAAGATGTTCCTTGGGCAGATACATTGCTTCATCAAGCTTTAAGCATGTTGGCATATATAGAAAATAGTTTGCGCAACAAAGACCAAAGTAAGGAAATAGCATTCTGGGAACCAATTATGTGTGGTCACTTAAAAAAGCTTCCTCAAGACTTGCGTATTATATCTTTTCACGCTTTGGGACGGATTAAATGGAAATTAGCTCTTGAAAAATATCTTCCGTATTTTCTTGAATATTTGACTGAAGAATATAAAAATCATAATAACGAAAGCAGGATCAATGAAAAACTAGTAAGTATGCTCTATTTCTTTGTTAAGGAATCAGATGGAGCAATTTTAGAAGATCCTACCCCCATTGTTGAAGGTTTTTCACCGGACTCCACCCTTATGGAAAATCGGTTAGAGAAAGCAATGAGCATGCTGTGTAGGTTTCCAGAGCTATTTAACAGCCCTAACAGCTGCAAAGAATGGAAGGAAAAGCGTATACCTGGAGTGATCAGAAAAATACACCGGAGAGAAAACAGAACAAAATCACAAAGAGATAATCTCGGCGAAGGGATTTATGATCAGCGTGTTTGTTTTAGATTACAAGCAACGGAATTGGGAGGTAGTTTCGAAGAAAAGTGTGAATCTGCCCTCAAACGGGATCCCTATTCAAGTAAGACGAGACAAAACAAGGAAGACAAGAAGAAAAACAATCCTTTTACTTATGCAACAGAACAAGGACTTTCTGAAACTTTAGATGCGTTTTTTCCGCCACTCAGTCAACAGCCCAACCAAGACAATGAGATGAAGTCCGAGCATAATACCGAAGAGGTTGTGAATAGCGGGAATAAGGAACGTGGAAAAGCAAAATACGTGCGTCCACTTCCAACCAGTGAAGATAATAAGATAGCGAAGACTACAGCGGGGCCTATCGTATTTCATGATTTGGTGCCTATCAATGTTTCGTATGGCCGGGCAACATAACTACAAGGATTAAAAATTTCCCAAAGCAGTCAAATATACGTGAGTCAAACACATTTTCCCATCCAGTCAGACAGTGAAATACCGAAAAAACGTACTAATACCTTGTGACCCATACAGTGAGAGATACATTATACTAGCTGCGTCTGAAATACAACAAAACACGCGGTTCGGTGTCGCTGTAGTAATTTCGATCTGAGTTTTTGGTAAAAAAAAGGATTGGAACTCCGATCCTGAAATACCGATTTTTTAGTCTTCGTTGTACGTTTTAGGGTGAAATCCCCCCGATGCTAGTAATATAGGTCGAAGGAAGCTAGTTACTCGTACTTAGTAGCTTTTTCTCAAAAACAATATTTCGAAGAGAATATAAAAGGTTTTTCAGTAAACGACTTGTTGTTAACGACCCAAATTCTAACTTCACTCTTTGTTGGATTTTTCGATAAAGCTTTTCACTATTGTTTTATAAAAAACATCTTGGCATAATATATGAGTATCCTTGATATGCTCTATGAATCGTTTCGAGAATGCACTCCACAAACGTTCTTTAGGTTTCTGCTGAATACCAAATATAAGGCTTATTGGATCATCATCGTATTCTTCGGTAATGATTTCTTTGTATGTTGTTTTCCCTTTTATTATAATAATCCCTGTTTTGTTTTCGCCAAAATGGAAGGTTAGTTTAGCGTCATTATCACCTACTTTAGAATCGGCGTGTTTTTTCGACATGCTCTTGAAAAACTCTCCCACTGTATCATCTGCATATATTTTTTGTTTAATCCTTTCATATGCATTCCCGCTCGACGGTACATTGAAGAAAACTTGGTAATTAAAGGCTTCAACTTGGATTAATTTTACATACGCCTGTAGTACGTCACTTACAGATTTGCAAATTTCAACTGCATTAGAAAAAGCTGTATTTGTCCCCCAAATTATCGCTAATTCATTTCCCTCGCTAATGCGGATAACTCTTTCATCCTTTTTACTTATCCCTTTCCCTAAATCCAAGCGGAGTATTTTTTTTTCTTCATCATGCTCAAAGCGATCAAAGCCATAACCACATAACCTATCAAGCAGATCTGAGAACAACAGAACATATATATCTTCTTTCAAAGATGGCGATATTACAATATTAGCATTACCAACTTGAAAACTATCTCTAAAATCATTATCCATATTAATCTCCTTTCTACAAATTATCTCTTGCTCTTTTTTATTTTTAAAGTCTTAAGAAGCAATATATAAAAAATACTTAGCATTCACAAGCGTTTTTTAGATATACTTATTTTTTTACTAACGATATTAATATTATTCGGAATCATAACCATCATAGATATCACTAATTCAATGACATCTTTTAATACTTAAATTATTCAACTTGATTTTTTGATCTTTTATTGTAACGTGCGTTTCTTACAAGATTAATAATCATTCTAATTTATTGTTATAATAAACCTTTTTTTAAAATGCTTTTTTTAAATCTTAAACACAAAAAGCAAAAGACGAATATTTACTCTTACTTAGGTAAGTTCTTCTTCGAAAAAAAACACACTCTTCATCCGGGCCATCCTAAATTGTCCCAGTCTTTTGGGGCTTCTCCGAATATCATTAATTAAAATTAATCAGCATGAACATCAAGAACGCTGGTCACAAATCGGACACTGAGATTATATCATACTCAAGGCGTATAAAGCAACAAAATACAAGTAGCTCTCAGGGCAATCACAAGCTGCTGGGACGCATCAAAATGAAACCTCCCATGGGAAAACAACATATCATTCTTTTGAAAGGATAGGAGCCAACAAAACACCGAAGATTATCACTTCTTTCCTTTTTTTGAATTGGATCCCCTCAGTAGAAGCAAACCTACAAGCTGATTCGCAAAAGTCTTGGTGTTAATCGAACAGACATTACAAACAATCGGTGATTTGTTTTTTCGTCCAAAACTTGACCACAAGATATCCAACATACTGCACTGACTGAAAGAGAAAACCGACCAGAAAAGGATACGATACAAGTATCGGTTTTCTGGAGGTGAAAGAGGGGATGAAAATGGCAGAGAAAATCGGATCCATCATCAAGACATACCGCGAAACTGGATCGATCACAGCGACCGTGAGGAAGTTGGAAATCTCAAAAACCACAGTGAAACAACATCTGAAAAGATAGATAGAAGCGGAAAAAGGGAGAGCAAGATCGGATATGTCCGCAAACGAAGAACCTATCAAGATAACTAACCCAGAAAAGCCCTACGAAATAAGACGAAGGAGCTGTTGCTCAAGAATCAGGAACTATGGAAAAAACAACACTGCAAAACAACCACGCTCCATAGGCAATTGCGCAAAGAAGGATATTCGGTTAGTTGTTTCAGTGTGTTACGCGCCTTCAATCGGTTCAAGGTCCAGCACCAACCCAGAGAGATATTCATTAAATAGGACCATCGACCTAGACAGAGCGTTCAATTTGATAGTGGAGCGGTGTATCTCTCAATCGGAGGGGTAAAACGGAAGCTTTAGATGTGTGTTTTTGCTTTTTCCTAACAGCAACCATCGGTTCCCTCGGGTATACGCAAGACACGGAAAAGAGAATCAACCCGCAGAAAGCGGACTTTTCCTCCTTCTATACAGATTCGATGTTAGGCTTTGCAACCCCTATCAACCACAGGAAAAGGGTTCGAACAAGCAATCGGTAGGATATGTGAGTAGAGGAGTATTCTCAAGTCGTACGTGCTTTGAGGAATTGGAAGAAGTCAACCAATACCTGACCGCTGAACTGGTGACATTGGACAATTAATCAGCGCAAGAACGCGCAAAGGTCCCCAGCCTAGGGGTGGAAGAGGAAAAATGCACTTTCTCCCCCAACTAAGCATCCCATGGAACCCCTGTCGGATCGAAACGAGAAGGATCAATCTGTATCCATTGATCCGTGTTGACTCAAACACCTTCATTGTCCCGGAATCCTGCCGTACCAAAGTGATCAAGATTCAAAACCATGTGGATCGAATCGGCCTTCTGAACGATGACTAAGTCATTGGTACCCGTGCCAGACGTTTGGGTAAATGGGAGACATCCATACAGAGATCCTACATTACTTGAAAACCTCACTAAAAAACCCGGAGCACTTTCGCAATCAACCAAGCTCCGGATACAAATCGACAGCCCGCAACAGCTGTTCGATCAGTATTATACCAAAAAAACCCAAAGAATTCTGCCAAATCCTGGAGTTACTTCAAAGATACAAAGAAAAGGAGCTATGCCAAACCATCGAATCTGTACAAAAGCAAGGTCTCATCCCCGCACGAGACTTATTGGAGAACCTATTGGAGCATAACCCGCACACCCCCAAACTCAATCTCTGGATCATTATGCCATGGACCTGCTAGTGCAACCACCGAATATGGAAGCATACGATGCCCTAATCGAGCTGGCCTTCTCATGAACCACCCACGGGAAAAAACGGTTGATCCATCATTGAAATGGTACTTACCATTATGTAAAGCTTTACAAAATGGCTATTATGGAAAGTCAGAGCAGATAACACCCATGAATTGCTCATTCATTCCTCAGACACTTTCCATAAGATACTCTATGGCCGACACACCGTCTGAAACCAGCTTAACAAATCTTGATTTTCATTCCACGAAGGACGCTCTTCTTCGTCAAATTGCATATAAGCTTCCTCCATAATCTTTCGTTTGACTTCTGAAAACACTCTTGCGCAGATCTCTGTGGTGGAAACATCCACGTGTCGAAAAAAACCGCGTATGTAGATAAGATTCACATTGGCTTGGAGCAGATACATCGCTTTGGTATGTCGAAAGACATGCGGACTGATCCGCTGGTCAATCCCGTTTTCCTCTTCTTTCCTGGCCATTTCCACACGTTTGCTGAGGATATAGGCGATACCCTCTCTTGTCATGGGATGGAAGCGACTATTGAAGAATACCGGATAGTTCTCTTTTCCTCCCCAGGTTCAAATGTCGTTCTGTGAGATAGAAGGCGAGCTACTGCGCAGTCTTCTCCACGGGCGGAACCTGACGCTGTTTGTTGCCCTTCCCGCGAAGACGAACCACACTGGGAGCTTTCAGATGAATATCTCCAACCACCAGATCCAGCAATTCTTGGACCTGGGCCGCTGTATCATATAGCACGACCAGCAGGGCCGATCTCTCCTTCCCTTCTTTGCGGCAGTGTTTGGTCGGCTGAGGATGCGTATGAAAGCTTTTGCAGTCAGATAGTTCGCCAGCACTTTCCCACATTTCTTGAAAGGAGTACATATGATCTGCTAGCAGAAAAGGAAGCTTTCTGGCTTTTCAGACTGGGCATACTGAAAAAAGACATGAAGGGCAGCTAGTCGCTGGTTCCGCGTAGCAATACCGCATCCACTTACTTCTTCCAACCATTGAAGAAAACCATGAACCAGAGGGGACATCGACCACATCCAAAGTCAATCGCTGCGCACAGATTCCTCTTTCTTGAAGACAGTAGTTCAGCAAGAGCTTGAAGGTATCCCGGTAGGATCCGATGGTGTGAGGACTCAGGTTCCTTTATCCCGGCAGATAGATGGAAAGGTATCGGGTGAGAAGTTCCGCAGAATCAGTGGGTTTCATCATTCGCCTCCTTCCCCGCCTCATCGCCAAACCCTCTTTCGATGGCTGCAACGATATCCGGGAACAGATCCGCGGTGAGTCTGAGGTATTGCTGAGTTCTTTTGAATCCTGTATGCCCCATATAGGCTGAGAGCAATAGCAATGCGCTTTTCAGGTCAATGCCTTGGACCTCCCACTGTTTCAGACAATGGACAGCAAAGGCGCGTCGAAGATCGTGAAGCCGGGCCTTTTGCCCCTTCCTCCATGGGAGATGCCGATCTTCAACAGACAATAGCAAAAGGTATGGTAAGGGGCTTTTTGGTTTAAGGAACCCCACCGGGTGAGAGGAAAAAGAACGCACCCAGTTTCTTTTCAAGATGAACGTTGTCTCGGAAGGTATAGCATTTCGTAATCAAAGAGTTAGCCATGAGTACCAACCGACCTCTGTCTGTTTTTGCCACCTACAATCGGAAGTAGTCCTTCTTCAAGGCACACATATCCTCCACCATGAGGTGCAAGGCTTCGGATACCCGAAATCCACATCCATTGAGAAGCTGAAAAAAGAAGCGGATAGGTGATATGACGTAAGGGCGAGTTTGGGAATTTCTGCAGCTAATCAGCTTGAAGAAAGAGCTCCGCGAGCTGTGGATAGGAAAAAATGCTGGGGATGTACGCACCCTCCAGATGTGATTTGCTATTTTTGGGATTGACACAGGCATCGATTCCCATCGCAGTCAGATAACTTCCCTGAAGACGCATCAGCGAGATACGATGGGAACCGTTGGCATATGTCTCGTGAGGCTGCTTCTGTGTCCACGGCATCACGATTTCTTTATGATAGGTGTAGCTGATCGTATCCTCTGGAGAGTCAGAAATCATGGAACGTCGAAAGCTATCGGCTTCCTTCTCGTACATGCATCTCATCGCTCTTTTTTCCTGAACAAACCCTGTAAGAAAGGGGGTCATGTCACCTTTGTACGAAGGAATCGGTTTACGAGAGATCGTAATCGAAGACCGCCTGAGGATCCAGGGCGCATCGTCACAATCCTTCCATGTCAATGCGTAGATAGACCTTGGTGGATTGAATGTCCATGTAGTCCAGAACTTCGGAGATCACACCCAAAGGCGTCTACATATCCACAAGGGTTTTGGCCAAGGTGCACCGCGGGGAGTGTAACCTGTGATGTTGCTCCTTCGGGATGGCGATGCCTGCAGGTCGGGTGTATTTGGTGATGATGGTATGTAGAATTGCATACATGCCAAAGGGTTCATAGCGTGCCTGGTGACGAAGGAAAAGAAAGGGATTATCGACCTTGGGCGTTCCATCCTTCAGATAATCGATGAGGGCTCAACCGATATCTTCAAGGAGGGCATAGTCGGCAGTTCGTTCGGTTTTCCTCTGCATCACACGAATTCGTCGATGTTCCCACTGCGAATCGGACAGTTTCAAGGATTTGATGCCGCCCACACGCATAACCAAACGAGACATCTAAAGTAAGATTGCACAATCCCTCTTTCCAGTTGGATCCTCGATCGATGCCGGTCAGCTTTTTATTCATCCCCTTCCTCCCATACGAAAGAAACTCGGGTTCCATAGGAAGACTTGAAACGCGGAACATTGGATGAGAGGTCTTTCTCATGAAGCTCTTTCATGTTGAGAAATCGAAGGAAAGAACGGACATTGGCGTGAATAGAAGCGATGGATTGGGTATGGCGATGCATAAGGGCGGTTGTAAACTGAGATAGATGTGCCGGGGTGATCGCGTTGGGGTGCCACATCCAACCTGTGCAGAAAGCCCACAAACAGGTACTAGCGGTACATCCGGGTACGCATTCCTACCGTGAAAAAAAAGCGCAAATCGCATTCCATCTCGAAATCCTTCTGCATCTAGGTGTATAAGTGGTAATTTTTCGTTTTCTTCTTGCGTACCCGCCGTGATATCTTTCCAGATTGCTTATACTCTGTCAGGACACGGATGGATTGGATGGGTCCACGAGTTTTCCGATGCAATCTCCGCTCCCATTACTCCGGTAGGGCGTAGGTTTCTTGGAGATACACGATTCCCAATACTTCGGTTAAGTCCTCAACTCCTCGTTCCCTGGCTTAGTCGAGGACCTTTTTGTACTCCCTGTAGTAGGCTTTGTAGGTTATTCGTGCGTAATTCATTTCTTTCAGTTTTTCAAGAACCCGTTAAACGAGCTGGTCAATGGTGGTTTTGTTTTCCATTTCATCCCTCCTCTTCTTTGAGAGTACAGATGTACCCTCGCCCATTATGAGGGATTATGGAAAGAAATGTAAGAGAGGATTCTGTGTGTAAGGGACTTACCGAAGATTACTTTTCATAAACAGGCGCTTTCCACAATTTTAGGCAGGAGGGTCTACCTTCCAGCGATGTTCAGGAGCTACCAGGAGCTCCTGGAACGTCTCCAGGGGGAAGAAAAAAAGAGATATCAAACTTGAGTTGAAGAATTGATTCTCTGCGAAGAAGAAGGCAGGCAGCTCAAAGGGCAAGTACGAAGGATACGGGAAGCCCAATTGCCTGTTCTCATGCGATTTGAAGAAATGGCTCTTCAGGCCATTTCTGAAGTGGGAAGGGATGCAATCGATAAACTGAAAAGCTTGGAGTTTCAAAAAACGACAATAAGTGCTACTGATCGGAAGTGTGGGAACAGGTAAAACGCTCATGGTCAAAGCGACAGGAATACAAGCATGTGAAAAGGGGTACCACGTACGGTGTCGGACAGCGGCAGGATTGATCAACGAACTGAACGAATGCAAGAGCAAACAACCGCTGTTGATGCACGGAAGAAAGATCTAGAAGGCGGATCTGTTGACCCTGGACGAACAGGGATATATATCGTTCAACAAGGAAAGAGCGGAGCTATTGTTCGGGCATCTGGCGATGAGGTATGAGACAAAAAGCACGATGGTAACCCCCAATCTGAACTTCAGCGAATGGAGCTAGATATTCCAAGATCCTGTATTGACCGTAGCGTTGTTGGACCGATTGACGCATAATGCCCGAATCATCAACATGAACGGGAATAGTTTCCGGAAAAAAGGGATAATTAAAACCAAGATCAGAAAGGGTACCTCCGCTACGATCCAGTACCATTTCCAATACTAAACCGGGACGTCGGCTTTTTGAATATGGAGGTCAGAAAATCCTGGATAAAAATTCACCCGGAAAGAAGAATGACCATCAAACACAGACGAAAATCCATACAAAAGACTTTTTTTCACCCGGATTCAACTCTAAAATCGCAACCGCTCTACTCAAGTGATTTCTGAAGTAGGAATATATCTCTTTTCACGACCTTCTTCGGGCTTAGGATTCTTCCCGAACTTCCAAAAGAAAAGGTGCCTATCCCTCCAAACAGTTACTCACTAATCAAGTTTAATCGGGGGAGAGATTCTCCAAAGAAATGCGCCTCCAAAAACAGCGATCGAAACGATGATAGCCCAAAGAAAAACAGTACATTCCAAAAGCTCCGGCTTCCTGACTTTCTTGTGCAAAGCCCATTATGAGCAGTTTTCGTATTTGCTCTCCGAATTCTTTCCAACCTCGAGTAATAAAGGCAAAGACAAACCCTTCAGAAGTCCTTGTAAATAGCGAAGGCTAAAGCAAAGGCGATCTGTACCCCTTGTTCCGTCCCGAAAATCCCCATGATCCATCCGCCGAGAATCGGTCCCAAAGCCATTGGAATTCTTCGTACCAGAGAGTGGATGGTTACACCCATCACTCTTTTGTTTTTGGGAACCGACTGGAAAACAAGGCTCATGATGGCGGGAAGGGAAATTGCGGTCCAAGAAACGAAGAAGAAAGACCCGAAGATAACGGCTTGCCATGTTGTGATCAACACATCGATGCTGTACCCAAGGATCGTAGTTAGGTTGAAAACCATGAGAGACTTCTTATACCCCAGCTTCTCTCCCAACCATCCTCTGGGAAAAGAATTCGAAGCGCTCAAAAAGTTGTCCAACCCATTGAGGAAGCCGACAGAAAGAGCACCTCCTCCGAGCGCAATCGGGTATACCGGAAGGAATCGCTCCGCCCTCTTCTCTCCGAGCACAACAAGAATCACCATACGAAGCATACCCACCATACTGGAGTTGATTCCCCAAAACAGGAATAAGCCTTTTTTCATCGACGTCACACCTTTCCCATTTGATCCATCCCTTTTGGAACAGAATGATTATGGCATTCCAGCAAACGCAAAAAAGATGGAAACAGAAAATTGAGCTAGCGTTATCGCGTTATCGGCAAAAACTCATTATCAAAATGCGAACCGAACTTCCAGCAATAGAACGAGTGTCGCGATCAGAATTACGATGGGCATGATGGAGACCCCGTACTTGAAAAAATGTCGGTACGATAAAGCGATCCCTTTTTTTGACAGAATCTGAAGCCACATAATGCCAGCTAGAGCGCCCAAGGGGGTAAAATTGGCTCCAAAGTTGCTTCCAAAGATCAACGCAAATATGCTTCCCATTTTTTCCGCTTCCAGAACCAGAAACGACGGGCTCGCCAGAATCTGGGTGAATAGGATCGTCATCGGTTGATTGTTCATGAGGTTGCTGAAGAGGACGGACATCCCCATGAATAGGAACAATGCCGAAGGCACGGTCTGTGATGCTTGACTCATCCCCCTTGCCATAACGTCCACCCATCCTGCATAAACCAACCCTTCCACAAGGATGAACATACCAAGAACAAAAGGAAGAGCTTTCCAGGGCATAAGACGGACCACGCGGTAGGTGACAAAAGTTGGTTTCACAGAATTACCCACACCCTTCGCCAGTCCTTTGGTTCGATCTTCGGTTGGGAATGGAACCAAGCGCAGTCCAAAAACGTTCGCTCGATAAAAATCAAATATCAAGTCTTTCGAAAGCATGATTAATGCGCTTGACAAACAGATTATCCATAAAGGAGCCTTTACAAAATGGTCCAAAGAGAGCAACAGGAGACACGAAAGGAGGACCACGACTCCAATGATCGCTCCCGGTTTATCTTTAAGAGCCGTATGGGCCGAAAGATCCGGTAACTGGATCGGTTGGTGAAGGTCTTTCCGAAAGACCCAAAGCATGATCAATAAGGAACCGATCCCTGCAAAAATCGTCGGCAACGCGCTCCACTGAAGGTATTCCAAAAACCCCAAGTTGAACGCTTGAGATACGATGATGTTTGTCGGGTTTCCTATATACAAAAAACAGCTCCAAATGTTTGCGGAAAAGAATTGGGCTATAAGAAACGGCATTGGGTTGATTTTCGTATATTGTGAAAAATAGATAATGATCGGTGTAAGGGTAAGAATAACAATGTCATTAGAAGTAAATATTGTCAGACTTCCTGATAGAATAAAGAAATAGAAGAAGAGTTTTTTGATCGAATTTCCTGAATGCAATGCAACTTTTAGAGCGATATATGAAAATAAACCCGTAGAATCTAATGATATACATATATATGCTAATGAGAAGAATATGATAAGAATTCCATAGGGATGAATGGCTTGCGAACCTATGATTCCTCTCAGAAGAACTTCATTGTTTAAATTGAAAGTGAGAATAAGTATTAATACACCAATTATGGGTATTGTACCGTAATCGATTTTGAATTTTATCCGGTTATAATTCCTATGCTTTTTATTATTAAAACTCCTAATAATAAAAAAAACAACAGAAATGAATACAATCAGAGTCCAAAATGCTTTCAATTGATCTAAAGGAAAAAAAACGGAGCTCAGATAACCCGACCTGCCCTTTCTCGTATTCGAATGCCCTTGATTATACTCCTTTTTTAATAAAAAAGCACGTTTAATCAATCTCCGATCAAAGTACAGGCGCTTTGCCCATTTTCTCAAACTTCCGAACCGAAACCCTGTCCTTCAGGGATTGAGTTCTACGCAAAGCCCGAACCGGGTTATCTTTCCTTTCTTGGTTTTGCTTGTTCGATCATATCGGTCCGATCAATCTGGGGATGATGGTAGTCCTTCCCAAGAGTTTTACACCAATGATGGATTGCCTTCTGAGGGCACCATTCGTCACATGCAAGGCACATTTCACAGCGATGGATCCACATCGGTTTTCCATCAACCATCTGGATGTTTTTTGCTGGGCAAATCTGAGCGCATATGGAGCAACCTATGCATCGATCTTCAAAAAACTGTATGCTTCGATCGGAATGGCGGATGAGATCAAAATACCCCAACTTTGTGGGTTTGGTTATGGAAGCCATCTTTCGAAGGTGGCGCACATAGAGGTTTTGGATCGATACATAGAGGGGTTTCATCAACAGGTTGAATGCCGATTTTAGCCACTTGTACGGTTCAGGCTTTGCCCTCAGAATTCGGTCGCAGATCGCTTTGGTTTTTTCTTCCGCACGCCGAACCATGATTCCTTGGTCTTGATTGATGAGAGGGCTCGGATAACTGAGATTGTTCATCGGCAATTTGACGGAATATGCTCCAAATAGGTGGTTCCCTCCCAGGTTTTTCAACACCCGATTCAGTCTTTTCAAGGTCGGAAGGGCATTCACCAGCTCCCACCCGCCGCAAGTGCACACCGCGAATACCGTTTTTTCATTTAGAGTGGGGATTTTTCGGATAAAATCTTCGACGATTCCTGGCAAACCGTACCGTTGGGCCAAATATGCCGGAAAAACGAGGCAGAGCGTATTTGAAGCTGTGTGAACCATGGTCTGATCGATTGTGGAAGAAATCGAGGCAAGATCCGCAGATAAGCAACCAGAAAGGGTTTTGGCTACCCATAATGAATTCCCCGTACCTGAAAAGTAGAAGATCTCCGTATGCATCCTCCCCCTCGTGATCGTTGCTTCTCAGCAATGATGGATCTATCGTCTTTCTCCGCGAAATGTCAGATATCCGATCAACGGAATCCATATGCAAGAAAGGGTCAAAAAAACCAGGATGATACCCCAGTATTCGCTCATGGGCATGATGTCATGCCCAAGAGAAAAGCGCATGGTACGTGCGATATGGATCATGGGTAGGAAATGGGCGACATCTTTCAACCAATCCGGAAGAAACTCCAGAGGAACATAAACACCGGAGAAGAAGATCATGATGTTGGTCACTACTGAAACGACACCCGTTGCGACAGAAGGTTCTCGGAAGAAAAGCAAGAACAGTCCTCCGAAGGCGATCATGATCAAGTTGGCAGATATGAAAGCCAAAGAGAAATAGAGTGGATGAATGGAAAAGGATATGTTGAAAACAACGGTGGACAAGACCAAAAGAATCATGCATGAAATCGCGGAAATCACAAAGGTGCTGACCACATCGGCAAAAATGAATGTGCTGCCTTGAGCCGGAGTGGCGATGATCCGTTTCAAGACTCGTTTCTTACGCATCAACCCCAAACTGCTGATCAGAGAGAAAGCACCGGACATGGAGATAGATACAGCCAACACACCCGATAAGAGGAACCCCAATGGCGTTGTTTCCTGTTGGGTCAGGGGGACTTCTCGAAATTTGATATCCAGTATCTCTTTAAATCCGCTGAGTGTAGTGATCGCTCGTTGAAAAAAGGTTTCGCTGATGGACTGGTAAAAGGGGTTTTGGTTGTCTCTTCTTGCGTCCAGGAGAATGGTCAATCGAAGGTCTTGATCCGACCCTTCGAATACAATCCCGAATTCGATTTCTTGGCCCGTTTCCTGAAGGGCTTTCCGAAGCGCTTCTGACGATGGGATTTGCTCGGGCGCTAGATTCATCAGTTTCATTAAGTCAATCAGTTTGCCTTGGGTAGAATCGCTGATTTCGTCTTCAAACCAGATTCCGATCGATGTTGTTTGAGTTTCCACATCGGATCCGGCATCAGGGGTTCTTTGAACACCGGTCATTACCAAACCGAAAATGATGAGAAAAACGCATGGGAAGGCCAAACTCCAAAAAAGCGCTTCTTTATCGCGAAATCGGTTTTTGCCTAAAGCAACAAAAAAACCGAGAAATTGCCGGATCATCTCATTTCACCTCCAACCTGATTTTCTGAATTGAAATCCCTAATGCAACAGCAATCCAGATCAGAGGGACGAGAAAATGGAGATAGTATTGGTCTGCGTGCGGGGAGTTCATGATCCCAAGCTCGTGGCGAATACCGTAACCGATCCATGTCATAGGGTTTGCGTTCATGGCCCACTGAATGGGACCCGCAAACCCGCCCCCCACAAAAAAGAGTCCGCCCAAAAAGAGCAAAGGGAAGAAAACGAATTGGCTGAGGGACTCAGAGGCTTTGGCTGTTTTCGAAACTGCTCCGATCAAAGTTCCCAAAGTCATGCTTGTCAAAACCATGAGCAATAGGTACGCTACGCTCCGCGGATGGAAAATCCCAAACCCTACTTGATCCTTGAGGTTTGCGATAAGGACCAGCAGAACGATTGCGCAAACAATCGTAAAAAACTGCTCCACAACCAGGCTGATGATAAAACTAACCGGTTTCATCGGAGTAACCTGAAAGCTTTTGAGCACCCCTTCGGACCGAAACCATGCCAGATGCCAGCTCATATAAAAAACTCCCACCATCAAGATCGTCATGAGCACCACAGAGATGAGTAGGAACCCAGCATAAGAGAAGTCTTCGGACCTTCCCAAAAACTCGTATTGTCGTTCCATGTCGATAAGGTCCCACTGAACCTGGCGTGCCGCTTCAAGATTGATTCCCCGCAACACTTGTTCCATAACTTCCCCTGCCGTATGGGAAAATTGACGCGCGCTGATCCGGTGAACATGAACAAGAGGAGAAGCGATCCGATCCCCCATAAATCCCCCCAAAAGAACGAGTTGGTTGAATCGCAGATTAAAGTCTTCTGGGATTTCTACATAGAGAGAAACGCGTTCCATCCGGAGCATTTCCAGCGCTTCCTCTTCATTGTCCACCACGATAAAGGAAAAGAGAGGTTTTTTCCCCTCTTCCGCTTGAGATAGCTCTTCGAAAACGGAATGCAATATCTGACTCCCTCGATACATGATCCCTTCCTGATCTTGCGCAGAGCGATCATTCCACCCGGTTCGATCCAGCAAAGCTACCCGAAAATGAAAGCCTTCCGCGCCAATATTCACAAATATCACAGAAAGGATCAGGTACAACAGAGTGGGAAAAAGAAAGATCCACAGCTTCATCTCGGGATCTCGAAAAGAGCTGCGAAAACGAATTCTGGTAAGGGTTCGATTGATCATTCTCGAAGGCTCCTTCCGGTAAGGTGTAGGAACACGTCTTCCAAATTGGGTTGGCGTACGGTGATATTGGCAAGTTCTTGACCTTTTTCTTTCGACCAATCAAACAAATCGCTCAGGGTACTGGTCAGGGCTTTGGTTTCGATCAATACCGTACCATCTTGATGGTACGCTCGTTCCAAGTCCCATGATCGAAAAAGAGCCAGGTCTTCTTCTGAAGGATCACAGGAGCATTCAATATAGCTTCGCTCTTCCAATTGCTGGATCAGTTGAAGAGGACTGCCACTCGCGATAATTTTCCCATGATCCATGATGCACACTTGGTCAGAAAGGATTTGCGCTTCTTCCATATAGTGCGTCGTTAGCACGATCGCTTTCCCCTTAGCTTTGAGTGATTGGATCAGATCCCAGATATTTCGCCTTCCATGCGGATCAAGCCCGGTGGTGGGCTCATCCAAAAAGAGGATATCTGGATCGTTGACAAGAGCGCAAGCAATGGTCAGCCTTTGTTTTTGGCCTCCGGAGAGTTTATCGACAAGGTGCCTTTTCTTATCACTCAGAGAGACAGTCTGGATCAGATCATCCACCGGAAGTGGTTTTTGAAAAAACGAAGCCATCATCTCCACAGCTTCCCGAACTTGGATAAATGGCATATACTCATGGTTTTGCAGGGAGACTCCGATCCGCTCTTTGATGCTTTCGTCAATCCGTTCGAGTGTTCGACCAAAGTATTCGATGGATCCCTTGTCTTTTCGCCGCAACCCTTCCACGATTTCCAAGGTTGTGGTTTTTCCCGCGCCATTTGGACCCAAGAGCGTGAATACCTGGCCGGGGTAGATTTCAAAGGAAACGCCATCCACCGCTCGAACCTGATCATAGTATTTATATATATTCTTTACATGCAAAACGGGCTGTTTCATTCAGATCCCTCCCGATTTGAAGATTTTCGTTATCGGGCGTTATTATACCACATTTTTTTCGGTCACCGAGAAACTATTCGGATCCGCAATCTTTCGCTTTCTCAAATCGCCCTTGAAAGTGGTATAATGATCAACAATTGATCAAAAGGGGTTGGAAAATGGACCATAGCTGCTTTGATCTCTTCGAACTCCCAAAAAAGCCTGAATGGAGGATAGCAAATGCAGTATCTTGTGATTACGCGCGACAACGGAACAATTGATTGGACGAGCGTAGGTCAGTTGCTCAAGCAAGAAGCGGAGCATATCTGGCATCTCCAAAAATCGGGAATCCTTCGAAATATCTGGTTTACGAAAACCAAAGACGCGATATTGATTCTTGAGCAAGAGAATGAAGAGCAAGTGCACGCGCTTTTGGCTGAGTTTCCGCTGATTCATGCCAAATTGCTTGATTACTCGGTAGAAGAGCTGCATGCCTATACTGGACTCGAACGAATCTTTGACCCGACAGAGCGGGAATGAAATCCTTTTTCAACTCAAACCGCCATCGATCTGTTGCTCCTGAATCAAAAAAGAAGGTGTATGGTTTTTGGGATCCTCTGGAAAACCCAGCAAATGGAACACCTTGAGAGCGTTGCGCATTCTTGAATGGTGGGACCGAAAGTAATTTATGTCAGATCATTGCAAGGAAAAGATGAATCGGGATCACTTTAATCATCTGGTCCATATCCATTGTCTGCTTCGAAACAACAATCCCTCGTTTGAAGGTTCTGCCTATGGTGGATAAGTCACTTCTTTGGATATGGTTTTGGCGTTTCAGCTCGATCGGGACCTTGTCAATCAACAGATCCACTTCATGACCTTCTCTTGAATACCAGTATCCGCAACCGATTAGCTCATCAAGACCATTCTCGAGAGAATGGTTCAATGCGAATAGACAGTTTGCGGCAAACAGGTTTTCGATGATTGCGCTCTTGCTTAGTTGAATCGCCAGTTTCTGCATCAGCACATCGAGAAAAAACCGATCGCAAAAGTATAGCTTCTTCTGTTTTTTCTCAGCAGGGAAACCTGTGTGTATATCCAAAGCTTTCATTGTGATCAGAACGAAGTTCTTCCCCAATGCTTCAACATATTTTTGGAAGGTTTTGGTATCGATTTCTATCTCGGAAGCAGCTCCATTCCATGATAATCGGCTGGTAATCCTTCTTCCGATATAGGTAAGTACTTGGATCAGTTTGGACCGGGATAGTCCCAGTCTTTCAATATCGCCAATGAGGATATCCCAGAATACTTGGATCAGAGGCATGGTATCTTTTCCTGTGAAACAGGCTTCGATCACTGAGGGAATGCCACCAGATCTTTGGTACTGCGTCCATTCGACCTTCAATTTCTCTTCAATCAGCACCCATTCCATCATTTCCTCTTGAGAAAGGGTGAGAATATCGTTCAGGCTTTTTCGGGGGGGCAGTGGTTCTATTCTATGGGACAGGTATTCTCGAAAGGTAAGGGGAAGAAGGACATGGTCGGATTGAATATCGCCTTTCCTTCCTGGTAATCGCTCTGAATCGCGTTTCAGATCCCATGCTGAAGAACCAGTGAGCACAAATACTTCCTCTGACATCTGTGTATTATCACGGACCTCTTTAATCGCTCTCTGCCATCGATCCACCATCATAATCTCAACGATGAATATGTATCTTTTTTCCTCTTTCTGGGAAAACTGAAGAAACTGCAACAATAGAGTCCGGAGTTGGGAAAAGGAAGAAACTGTATCCAATGGTAAATACATCACTGCCCTTCTCGGTTGCATGCCGATCAAAGAAGCAATAGCGGCTTTCATCAGGGTTGATTTGCCAATCTGCCTTGGCCCTCGAACGATCGTCACTCCATTTGAACTCTAGTCAAGACGGTTCATGTAATCCCTTTGAAACAGCTTGCCTTTGATCCCTTTCGTAAGCATAGTATTCAAGCTCTCCAAATCGCTATCTGTACTCCACCAAGGGTTGTACAAAGCCAAGGTTGAGAAGTCCACTTCCTCCCCTCCTTGTATGATTATCCCACGAAATGCTATTATATGGATTGATAATCCATAAATATCCTACTTTTTGTGGATTGTTAATCCGCATAATGCTTGTATTTTCCAAAACCAAATCCAACTTAGCCATTGCGATCGGAACAATCCATGGTATGATAGAAAGGGCGGATTCGATGAACATCAATGCCGGAACCCGATACAAAGGAGCTGACCGAAAGTGCAAAACCCAGAGGACTATTCTTCGGATATTGAATTAATCCTCGAAAAGAGATATGACAACGGGTGGGATTTTTGGACAACACCGGATAAGCGATTGAGCAAAGGCGGTCCTTTTTCCGCTCTTGAGAGCGCTCTTCTTCTCAATGAACTGGGTGTGCCCTCTTCGAATCCGATTTTGCAATCCGTTGCGGGGTTGATTTATGATTGTTTGCGCAAAGATGGGCGGTTCAAGCTCTCCCCGAGTGGAGCGATTTATCCGTGCCATACCATTCACGCGGCTAATGTTTTGTGTAATTTGGGGTATGCAGCAGATGAACGACTTCAACAAACGATTCAGCATTTGCTCGATATTCAAAACAGCGATGGGGGTTGGCGCTGCAACAAGTTCTCCTATGGTCGGGGACCGGAAACCGAATCCTCCAATCCTTTTCCTACATTGATTGCCCTGAATCTTTTTCGATTCACGCCGTATGCGAATCAAGAACCGGCTCTTGATAAAGCCGTCGATTTTCTGCTGGACCATTGGGTAATTCGCAAGCCGATTGGCCCGTGCCATTATGGAATGGGGACATTGTTTATGCAGGTAGAGTATCCTTTTTCCAATTATAACCTGTTTGTGTATGTGTACGTTTTGTCTTTCTATCATCGTGCGAAGAAAGATCCTCGGTATCTGCAAGCGTTGCAAAGCCTGGAGTCAAAAATGATTGCGGGGAAGATCGTCGTTGAGAGAGTGAACCGGAAACTGGCTCATTTTTCCTTCTGCAAGAAAGGGCATCCAAGCGTCCTGGCGACAAAACGGTATCTCGAACTGAAAAAGAACCTAACTTAAGCGTAACGGACCGAAAACACAGTGGTTTTCCTGTTGCTATCACAGGGGAAGCGCTCTCGAAACGCAAAGGAAGGTGAGAATCATGAACGCACGAAAAAAAAGAGTATGGTATGTCTCAATTGCAATTGTGGCATTTGTCTTGGCGTTGGTTTTTCTTCTGAACCGTGATCGGATTGATCTGGCCATTCTGGGAGTGTGGCCTGCTGAAGAAATCCGGTTTTCGGGATTCTCCTTGGAAGCCAAAGACTATGTGGGAGAACTGGAACGAACACTGAAAGCCATAGACCGTTGGTATGGACTGAAAGAAGCCAAAGGACTTCAGATCGAAGCGCTCCGAAACGAGTTTGTTCCTCTCATGAAAGAAGCGCAGAAAGAAGAAGAGTTTTTCAAGGTGATGACAGCATTGTTTGCTCGACTAAACAATGCACATTCAAACTATCTCTTTCGTTCCCTAATGACAGGGGTCCGGATCGATGCACAACAAATTGAAGGAAAGGTTGTCGTGGTAGCGAATCGGGAAGAACAAGAGACTCTGGGCGCTTCCATACAAGAAGGCAGCCAAATTGTCGAAGTGGATGGAATGCCAATTGACCGGTGGTTGGCATCAAGGAGGCAATGGATCTCTGCTTCGACAGATCACTGGTTGGCCTTCCGAGCTACGGAGGAGCTCTTTCAACGATATGCCTTTGAAGAGATCGTTCGAACCTACCGGGTTCTGCTTCCTACTGGGGATGAGAAAGTCTATTCCGTAGCGCTCAATCGTCCATTCGCTCAAATATTCTCAGACCAAGAACTGCCAAAAGTCGTTTCAAAAGGGTATGGGGAGATCGCTTACATAGCGATTAACACGATGGAAGATGGGGTTGTCGAACACTTTGATCACGCTTTGGAAGATTTGCTGGATCATAAATACCTGATCATCGATGTGAGGGAAAATGCCGGGGGCAATTCACTGAACGCCGTAGAAATAGTCCGTAGGCTGATTCAAGAACCCACTCCCGTTTTATGCCCCCACATTACCGTCAAACCATATGACATAGTTAATTTTCCTGGGCGTGTGGGTGTTCTCGTGGGACCCAAAACACTTTCTGCGGCGGAAAGTTTCGTTTTTTCGCTTCAAGAATCGGGTTTGGCTGTTTTTTTTGGAACCCATACGGGTGGAGACTCTGGGGGAGGACCGGTAACTTTTGAGACCGTCAACCGCATGTACTTCCGGTTTCCCACCCGAAGCGCCGATCAAACGTACTCGGGTAAGTCCATGGAAGGATATGGATTGGAACCAGATTTTTTTGTGGAGCAAACTCACTCGGATTTCTTGGATGGGAGAGACACCGTTTTGGAGTACGCGATTGCCTTTTTTCAAGAGCGTACTCGCTAAAGATTTGGTATTCCTGAGGTATATGAGGGTTCAGCCCGTTTTCAGTTGTCTGGAGATATCAGTAATGTCTTTCAATTTGTGGCGTTTGATAAATGAAGCGATTCCGGACAAGATTGAAGTAGGTAACTCCGGATTAACCAAATTCATCGTACCAATACCGATTGCCCTCGCCCCAACCATCAAATACTCAATCGCATCATCTGCGTATGCTATACCTCCCATTCCAATCACGGGAATATCGACAAACCGAGAGATTTCATATACCATTTTCAAAGAAATCGGTTTAACCGCAGGACCCGACATACCCCCCGATAGAGTTCCGAGAGATGATCTGAATCGATTAATGTCCAAGCTCATCGCAGGGATGGTATTGATCAAAGAGATAGCTGAAGCCCCTGCCAGGCATGCCGCTTCTGCAAAAGAATGATCAATGGCCTGGAAAGGGCTCAATTTAGCGATAATCGGAAAAAGACTCAGTTTTGCAGATTGCTTCACAACTTCTCCCATTCGGTCTGTTTGCATACCAAATGCCAACCCTTCGTTGTCGACGTTTGGGCAAGAAAGGTTAAGCTCAATCGCGATTGGCCCATTGAGTGCGTTCAGTTTTTTCACCATAACACAGAATTCATCTACCGAATGACCACTTATGCTAACGATGACCGGGAAACTCACTTCTCCATATATCTGATCATAGCGATCGACAAAGGAATCTATTCCAGGGTTTTCGAGTCCGATTGAATTGATGAGCCACAAAGAACCCTCTCTAAGACGTGGTTGGGGATTTCCCTGTTTGGGAGAATAGGTAATGGTTTTGGTAACAACTGCCCCAATGGGTTGATCGTTTAGGAGCTCAAGATAGGGAATTGGGATCCCAAAGGTCCCAGATGAGATGATTATCGGGCTTTTAAGTATCCCCAAATCCCCTAGATCCGTAGGAAAATCACATAGCATTCCAATCCACTTCTTTCATTTCAAACACCGGCCCATCAAAGCACACCCTTTTCCCCCCCGATAGTGTGGTGATCGTGCATCCATAGCAGACTCCCAACCCGCATGCCATCTTTGCCTCAAGTGAAACCTCCGTACATCGTTCCGAAAGAAATGGAACAAGTGCTTTCAGCATGCTTATTGGCCCACAGCAATAGAAACGATCGTAAAGTTGGATCGGTATTTTTTGAAGCTGATCGATCACATTTCCGGTTTTTGGATGGCTGCCGTATTCAACGGTTGTTATCAGCTCTGATGCGGTCTGGGAAAAAGTGCGGATAACCTGAATCGGGATATCTTCGACCTTCCTGAACCCAAATAGCGCATCTACCTTCTCGTTTTTTTGATGAAGTGCCTTTGACAAAAGTTGAAGAGAAGCCAAACCACACCCGCCTCCAATCAGCAGGTTTCCTCGTCCCTGTCCAATTGAAAATCCTTTGCCTAAAGGGCCAATCATTTTAATCTGTTTGCCTACCTGGATATCGTTGAGCCAATTCGAACCTTTCCCCGCCCGTCTGATGAGTAATGAAAGAGTTGATTGGCTTGAGTCATATATCGAAAAAGGCCTATTCAGCAGAAGTCTTTCCGGGTCACACGACACTTCCACAAATTGGCCAGGAACAATGTTCCTAGCAATCTTCTCTGAATGGAAGACCAACACATGCATGTCCGAGCTGACGGGTTCATTGCTTAGAACTAAACATTCTTCAGCAACAATACTCATAGGGTTCCTTCAAAAGGGAAAACCATTTTCCCCGATGCGATCGTCGCTTTGATTCGTCCGGTTAGGCGCTTTCCTAAAAAGGGCGTATTCTTTCCATTTGAGTGCATAACAGAAGGTTCAACCATCCACTTCTCTTCTGGATCAAAAAGGAACAAATCCGCTCGTTTCCCTTCTTGGAAACACGATGGTTCCATACCCAATAATCGGGAAGGGTTTCGGTTCAGCAAAACAAGAAGCTTATCAAGGGGCATTTTCTCCGATCGAACCAGATAATCAAAACAAAGTGGGAATAGGAGTTCAACCCCGGAAAAACCCCGGGCGGGTTTATCAGTCATTTTATCCTCGATTGTGTGAGGAGCATGATCTGAAGCGATCATATCAATCAAACCTGAAGCGATTGCTTTCAAGATGGCTTGCCTGTTGTTCGCATCACGAAGAGGGGGATAGACCTCATATGCTCCTGGATTATTTTGAGGCTCGACTTCGATAAAGTAATGTGGGCATGTTTCTGCTGTGAAAGGGATATGCCTTTGTTTCGCTAAATCCATCCACTCTACAGATCTGGAGAGACTCACATGCTGGAGGTGTAAGCGTCCTCTAACTTTTTCATTTAGGAAAAGGTCTCTGAGAATAACAACCGATTCTGCTTGATCTATTCGCTCGTCCATACCCCTGCTTTCAGGATGATCAGCAATAACAACCCCATGGTTCCTCGAAAATGATAAAATCGCTGACAAATCTGACATGGAATCGATGGGATAACCATCATTTGTAAAAAAAGACGCCCCCATTTCTCGTAAGCTTTCCCAATCGCTTCTTTCCTTGGTAAGGTCGCAATTAATTGCGCACGACTGGATGATCGAAATAGGAGCATCCTTTTGATACGAACGCACATGCTGAAGGGTTTCCGGGCGGTCTGGGCATGGGATCAGATTGGGCATCGCACAAAAAGTGGTAATGCCTCCGGCAACAGCTGCCTTAACAGCCATCTCGACAGTTTCTTTGTAGTCATATCCTGGTTGCCGTAAATGGACATGCACATCAACGATACCCGGAATCGCCCATAATCCTTTAGCGCGAATCGTTTGGGCTCGGTCATTCTTTATATGACTACCTATTTGGGTGATCTTTCCATCGACGATAAGCAGATCGTATGGGGATGGATCTGTTTTTTTTCCGTCAGGAATAAGAACATTGCGAATCAGTAACATGGTGCCCTCCAAAGAAGGTTGAGAAGAAACCGATCAACTTCGAAAACACATCCAAGTCCAAGCTTTCTTTCAGCGAGTGACTTTCTCCTGATTCATTCGGAACAAACAAAAGATTCGCCGGGAAATAATGAGAGACTTCAGCAATGTCGTGCCAGGACATGCTTGGCATGAAAACTGACGAAATGTCTTCCTCTTGAAGCGCTTTTTGAATCATCAGCCCACAATCCGAATCCATGATTGCGACATCTTGCTGGGATATCAAGGTTGATTGCACATCAATCCCTTTATTCGAAAATGTTTGATCGCACCAATCCTGCAAGTCTCTATGATATGCATTCAGATTACCCTTGTCAAAACCACGAATATCTACCGTTAATGCCGTGAAACCAGAGATCATATTCATCACATTCGGTTTGTTGTCGATCTGAGTGACTGTACCCACCACGTTTTCTGGTCCATACTTCTCCACCAGTTCTCTAACCTTCATAATCGCACGGGAGGCTGCGAGCAACGAATCCTTTCTCTTGGAATGATCCATCAGGCTTGAATGGCCTGTTTCTCCATTGAATGTCAGTGTAACTCGCATCTGCCCGGCAATGGTGTTCACGATTCCAACCATGGATTGCGCGTTGTGTAACACCTGAGATTGGTCGACATGTACCTCATAAAAATGGGCACGGTGACGGATTTGAGGTCTATCGACCTGAGAAAGGGAAGCATATTGGCTTTTTTGGATCAGTGAACTGAGTCGATCTCTTTTCCCGATTCGCGCAGGTAGGTCATGGACGCTTTCTAGACCTTCGAAAAAGGCTTTTGAACCAACCGAAGCTTGGCCAAATAAAGATGATTCTTCACAGTTAAACGCGATGAGGTCTACATCATTCCTCGCTTCGGGTTTCAATTGTTCCAGAAGGATCAACCCAAATACAATTCCCGCAATCCCGTCATACCATCCTCCCTGGGGAACAGAATCATAGTGTGAGACAAAGTATGCTTTCTTGTTGTCAGAAGATACCTCTTCCCTGTTTGAGCTGAACACATTCCCCATCGAGTCGATGGAAACCATCTTGCCTAAAGAATTCAGAGACTGCTGTAAGTATTGAATACACTGATCATTCTCCTTGGAAAAAGGAAGGCGCGTAACTCCTATCTGAGAAGATGAGATTGCAGCAAATCTTTTAAAATAGTGAACAGCCCTTGCTTTAATCTGGTTCAACATAGGATGCCTTAACTAGCGGAAGATTCATGCCATGTCAATAGTTTTTCCTGAAGCTTTTTCATGCCCACATCCAGAAAAAAACTCAATAAACTGATAACGGTGATCACTGCGATAAGCAAGGTAATATCATACATCTCGTTGCCGAGGATCAACAGAAACCCAAGACCAGCTCTGGAGCCCATCATTTCTCCAATCACGGCTGCTGTAATTGATAAAACAAGAGCAACACGCAAACCAGTCATTAAGTAAGGAAGCGAATTCATCATTTCCAGTTTTATCATGACTTGCCAGGGTTTTGCCCGTAACACTTTCATCAGATGGTAATAATTCTTCTCGGTCGATCTGACACCCAGAATCATGTTGATCATGACTGGGAAAAGCGTAACCAATGCAACGAGTACCACTTTTGACCAGATGCCCAATCCGAACCATAAGACAAAAAGAGGGGCCAGGGAGATTTTGGGGGCAGTTTGGAATATGAGGATATAGGGAGAAAACGCCTTTTCAAGAATTTCCGCCTTTGCTAGAATATAACCGAAGACGACACCCAAGCCCGCTCCAATTGAAAAACCATATACAATCTCTTCCAAGGTTGCCAAAAAATTTCTTTGAAGAACAGACGTTTGAACCAATTGGATCAGTTTAAACAGAATGTCTTCTGGAGGCGGGAGGATATGGGTCGGTGTATTGAGCATTGTCACCATCAGTTTCCACACGACGATGATGCCCAGAAAAACAGCAAAACTTAGAAATCCAGATCGTGCCCTTATTTTCATACCTCTCCCTCCGACTCTTGGATTCAGGTTTTACATCCTTGGAATGATGAAATCTGCGGCATTAACTTTTGTGGGGATTGTTTGATACTCCAACATGATATCGATGGTTTTCTGCCATCGGTCAATATTACCAAAACCAAAGCCAAAGGGTTGTGTATCTTCGCTCACCCATAAGTAACCAGCATAGATATCGGTAAGGATCGCAGCCATATACTCTTCCCGGCCTACATATGTGGGGGAATACTTAGCAATCGCTATATAGGTGGCTTCCAACATGTTTTCTGGATCAGAAAGATATGCCATAATTCTGCTGAACGCACGGGTAAACTTAATGGCAAGTTCTGGACGTTCCTGCAGTAAACGATCTCCTGTAATAATCACATTTCCGAATGAGGGTAAAAACTCATCGGATCGGAATTCTCCCACTTCAATTCCCTGATAAGCCAACTCGAAGGTCCTCAGCATAGAAAAGCAAATCGCATCGACACGTTTGTTGACAAGGGCTGGTACAATGGCTTCCGTCCCTATGATTTCCAAGTGAATATCGTTGAGGGTCATGTCATTTTTTTGTAGTAAAACTTGTAACTGGACAAAGTTCGGGCTTCCATAAGCCGTGATCGCAATCCGTTTTCCTTTCAAGTCTTGAGGAGTCTGAATGCCGCTGTCTTTAAGGAAGATTGTAGAGCCTAACCCATGCTGATATGTCGTATGAATTACATTGACTGGGATGCCTTGGGCCCTGGCTGTAATTACGGGTTCGCCGTTGGGGAATCCAAACTCAACATTACCTACTGCTGTATTTCTGATCACGTCAGATGCGCTACCAAAAAGATAATCCACCTCTAGGCCTTCTTCTGCAAAGAATCCCAGTTCAATACCCATATAGATGGGTATGTAGTATGGAACAGCCGACCCTTCGATTTGGATCGTCACTTTTTCTGCAAAAGCAAAAACAGCGACTAACAATACCATCACCACTAATACTGCCTTTTTCATAACTATCCCTCCTTAATTTGGGTGTAGTTCAAAAGGATCGCTCTTCAAAATTGGTTTGAAGCGCGATTTTGATCGTTTTAAGTTGCATAACCCGATAATCACTCAACCATAGATTGGTTGATCGATTTCCGTGAACAGCAAGAATATTGGCTGCTTTCATTCCCATCAGACTAGCAAGGGTGTATATGGTCTCGGTTTCCATATCAAAGTTGATGACACGAAGTGATTGCATCTTTTGGATCCAGCCGGGATCGACCAGATTTGCAATGACAGAAATCGGTCTGCCCTGTCCTGCATAGTACGAATCGACAGTTGCTCCGATCCCTACAAAAGGGGTGTGGCCGCTTTCTAGGGCGCTTTTGAAAAGGGCTACAAGCAAAAAAGGGTCGGCAACTGCAGGGTACTCTGGCATAGCATAGGTTTTTGAGCTTCCGCCAAGGCGGATGGCCCCTGAGTTCATAATGATCTCCCCACAAGGAATCCTTTCATCCAAAGCACCACAACCCCCTACCCTGATTACCTTATGTACACCCAACTCCCTCAATTCAACCATTGCGATCTCTGTTGAACCTCCACCGATGCCTGTTGAGCAAACGCCAAATTCCTTCCCTCGATATGATCCGATCCCTATTGAAAATTCTCGATTTTCACTGAGGATCGTGAACGAATCGGCCAACTCCGCAAACAGTTTTAGTCTTCCTGGATCACCAGGGAGGAAAAACAAATCAGGAACCTCCGTATTCACATGAACTCTCAGATGGGGCAACAACCCATCCACGATGGGATTTTCTGCAATGCGTTTCAGTGGAGCTTTACTCATCACGTACCCTCCGTAAAAGCGAGTTTTGATTCATGCCAGAAAAGCAGTTTTTTCTCCAGAAACTCAATACTCCAGTAAAGGATCAGGCCTAGAAATGTCGTCGCTAAAATCGAAGCCATAAGCAGGTTCGCATCATACATAGCACTCCCAAAGACCAATAAATATCCCAAGCCGTTCTCACCCGACATCCATTCAGATACAATCGCCCCGATGACCGATTGAACCATAGCTATTTTTAGTCCAGCCATAATCAGAGGCGTCGCCAAAGGAATCTTCATTTTCAAGACTCTTTGCCTTTCTGAGGCCCCGAGAACGGTCATCAGGTTTTCATAGTCTTCAGAGACTGAACGCATACCCAGAATGGTGTTGATCATGACAGGGAAGAAAGCGGACAAAACAATTAAAAGAAGCTTCGAAGGCATACCCAAACCAAACCAAATGACAAAGAGCGGAATCAATGAAATTTTGGGTGTAGCTTGAAGAAGCATAACATAGGGCGAGACAATCTCTTCAAAGGTTCTGTTTCGAGCGGAGAAGTACCCCGCAAAAAACCCGAGAACTGAACCAATCGAAAAACCAATCACAATGGTATAGAGAGTAACCCATCCGTGGCGAAAAAAAGTACCATTCGTCAGAAGATCCCAGAACTTCTGTCCAACCGTTTCAGGAGAAGGCAATATATAGGCCGGTACATTTTGGATGATGATATATCCTTTCCAAAACCCAAGAAAGAATACAAGGAACAGGATGGAAAGCGCGGATATCAAGATTTTTTTGCCCACCAAAACCACCTGCAATCTTTTATTTAAGGAGTTCTCTTAGTTCTTTCACCAAACCATAGAATTCTGGAGAAAGCTTGGTATCTTCCGTTCTTGGTCGCGGGAGCGTAACGGCCAGATCTTTTAGCACTCGACCGGGCTTTGTTCCCATCACAATAATCCTGTCAGAAAGGTATAGAGCTTCACTGATGCTGTGTGTGACAAAGATCACCGTCTTGCGGGTAGACTCCCAAATTTCCAAGAGCACATTGTTCAGATTATCTCTTGTAATGGCGTCCAAAGCACCAAAAGGTTCATCCATCAAGAGAATCGGCGGATTGTAGGATAAGGCTCGGACAATGGATACTCTTTGTTTCATACCACCTGAAAGCTGACGGGGATAGGAGTTTTCAAAACCCACAAGTTTTGCCATCTGAAAGAGTTTTCTGACATGCGCTTCGTCTGTTTTTTGACGGTTTCCCATAATTTCGAATGGAAACAAAGCGTTATCAATAGCAGTTCTCCAAGGCAACAATACGGAATCCTGAAATACAAAACCAAATGGGGGTGTTTGATCCTTTCTCGAAGCATCAATAGAGACTTCTCCGGAAGTTGCCGGTAAAAGATCGGAGATAATCTTCAACAAGGTGGATTTTCCACAACCAGAAGGGCCTAAAAGCGTAACAAACTCCCCTTTGGATACGGAAAAAGAGATATCTTCCAGAGCTACAAATTCCTTTTTGGTTTTTTTACTTCCACTGAAAAAAGTCCTTCTTACATGTTTCACATCTACGATCATTTCGCTCATAGCGGCTCCTAATAACTATATTTGCTGATTTCCAATGCAGCTTGCCTAAGGAACTTAATAATCGGATCTCTGGTTGACTTTTCTATGAACCGTTGACCCGGGGCAATAGATGTAATGCTTGCAGATACATGACCTCGGCGATCAAATACAGGTACAGCGAGCGCCTGTAAACCAGGCTCGTATTCTTTATCGCAAAAGGCATACTCATCTACACGTACTCTTTCAAGTCTCTTTGAAAACACTTCAACTGGACATTCAACAGCAAGAGGATCCTCATTTCGGTGGGAAAGACACATGAGTTTTTCTGCTTTAGCCGGATCAATGTATGCTACTATGGCAAGACCTGCTGCAGTGCAGTGTACAGGTAGATATACCCCTGAACGAGCGCGAAAGCGAAAAACCCGATTGCTTTCTATGGCCATGATCGATGTTACGCCATTATCCGTTAACTCACTCAAAAAGACAGTCTCGTTGATCCTGTCACGCAACTCGGTTAGGATTCGCTTGAGCGTATCAAGATTCATCTTCCAGTAGATTTCCTGAACAAGAGGAACGATTCTGGGGCTCAATCGATATTTTCTGGTTTCATCGTTTTTGGTTAAAATATCACATTCGACAAGATCATTAAGAATCCTGTGAGAGGAAGACATTGGAATGCCTGATTTTTCAGACACTTCGATTACACTACCTCCTGTGATATCGCCTTGAGCAACAACACTGACCACAGTAAGCACTTTTCGAAGATAGTTCATATTCCACCTCGCGGAATAGTGATTCTATAATATGGGATGATTCTATCTCATTTTGAAAAAAAGCGCAAGTGTCGTTATCGGTAGTTAAGAGTGAATAATCGCGAAAGAATGGAGAAAGCGATCATTTTCGGGGATTATTGCAAGGATTCTTCGCAATTCGTACTTATTATAATCAAATATAACCCATACGAAGGGAGGAAACAAAGATGAGTTGGGGGGGAATGCCAAATGAAGAAAAAAACCAGATCTGGATTTCGCTAATGATGATTCCAAATCGTTTAAGGAAAATCCTAAGCTCCTGGTTTGCTTGGGGAAGTGGATGATCCCTTTGATCAATCCAACAGGTCCTTCGAGGTCTTCTTCAAGGGGCGATTAGGAATGCCCGAATCCGTTGGATCACGATTTTCACATTTTCGATCGATTGCTCGAGGTTTCCCCGAACTTCGAAGGAATGGCCACAAGCGGGTAATTCCATTACTTCCAGGCGATTGGCGCTTATGATTGTTCCTGCGTCTTCCGGAGAAAACCTTGGATCTGCCGTACCGTAGATTAAAAGGGAACGATTGGGCAACTGCCGGGCGTAGGCATAAAAGGATTTGATCCCGTCCGCTGGGGTTAACCAAACAAGTCGATCCGTTTCGCGAATAACCCCTTGTTGAATCTGATTTTTCATGTGATAGGTGCCAAGAGATTTTCCGATGAACATCGCCTCTTTATAGGGAGCAACCCATTCTTCCACATGATCTCCAATAATCTGGGAATCAGTATTCAACCACTTTTTCCCTTCTTCCTGCGAAACGCCCTTCATTGATTCTGCATATCGGAGGTCGATTCCGTAGCTGTCTATCTTGAGCATTTCCAGCATAGGGAAGAGATAGAAGAAGATCGGACAAGTCAGGGTGTACCCAAACCCCGGATATACAATGCACAGCTTTTCTTTGTGATCAAGAGATGTGCGCACAGAAATCGGAT
>CAYWWY010000016.1:0-32642 GCA_964462525.1 uncultured Thermotogaceae bacterium | reverse complement strand
CATGGGATCTCCTGTTTACCATCATAGCTACGGAAGAATATGTGCAATCCAACCCTGGCTTTTCGGACCGAATCATTGATTCACTCGATCTATTTCCCGCGTTCCAATAGGAGATTGGAATTCGAACAAAGGCCTCTAGGATTGAACCGATAATGGGGTTATGTATCGCTTTTTTCGGTCTGTTGGCTTATCAACTGATCTAAAGCCATAAGAACCGTGATCAGATAGAGGAGGACAACCCCATTAGCGGTAAGAACGACCCCGACAATTGGTCCTGGAATCAGATTGGGCATCAGCATAGAGGAACCGAACAGAACGGAAAGAACGCCCAAAGTAAACTGCGTGATAGACAACTTCTGCAAAACAGGGTGAGCAGGGGGACGCGGTGTTTTCCTTTTTACAAACAGAGGCAAGAGAATTTTTCCCAAGGTAATCATCCCGTTGGTCACATTCAGAAGACCGATCAGAACCGTCAGCAGTGGAACTAAGTATCCCGGAACGATACCGGACACGATTCCAAGGGCTGCAAAAATGAGTCCCAAGAGGATTACCAACCAACTTCGCGGAAAAACTCCGATGGGTGTGCTGCCCGATGCCAGCATCTGAACAGCGAAAATAACCATCAACAATCCAAGCTGGGCACTCCCTGCAAATGGAAGTTGACCAAAAGAGACCGGAATCAGCAACACGCCCAACAATAGCATAAAAATCCCGATAACCAACAGTAGCATTTTATCGGTGGAAAGGGTACTTGTTCCAGGGTCGGCTCTTTCCGCTTGTGGATATGTCAGGTAAATCTTCCGAAGAACCAGTGCCAGATAGAGAATTGCTATCCCAAAAATCAAAGCAATCACAGCCGTCGCGGTGATATCAAGCAAGGTGGGGATCAAAACAAGCCATCCGATGACGAAGGATAACAGGTAGACCGTTCCGCATCCAAACACCAGATGGCGGAAGAGCCCTCCGTATCGAATCCAAGCCCGCAGTTTCTCTCGCGAAAAAACCATCTGAAGCAGCAGCAGCAAACCTCCGGGCGCGAAGCAGACGAATAGCAGGATACGGGGTATCTGGCTTAAGAGATCCGGGATAAAGCACGTTACGATTCCTACTCCCGCTATAGTGATACCGACTCCGATCAAAGGCATAGAACGGCGCATATCACCAAAAGGGGTTTTCCCAAGCGTGAGGATTTGTAAGGCGAAGATAAACAGAAGCAACCCATAAAGTCCATTCTCGTAATACGGCAACGAACCGGCTGCTACTGGAAACAAAAGAATACCGGCTAACAACACCATTAAACCGGCAATCAGCAATATAGCCGCTTCTAAAGGGAGTCCGGCTTGAATCAGGATGAGGGTTTTGAGTCGTTCTCTCATCGGAATCTTAGTAGTAAGTCCCTTTGGTACGGTAGTTTTCTCGACGTTCTGCTGCCATTTGGCGGGCGAGCTTTTCAAACTCCGAGCGATTCTCCCGATAGAGCCGATCAACCTCGCGGACATCTTCCGGTAAAAGAATGATCAGGGATTCCTTTTCCATTTCCTGAAAGATATAGTCCACCGCTTCATCGACTGGGATTGAATTGGGGGGTGGAGTCAGGTCTCCAAAGATGGCTGTTTGTACGTTGCCGGGACAGATGACACTAAAGCGTAGTCCTTCTGCTTCCAACTCATATTGCAAACTCTCAGTCATGGATATCACCGCGCTCTTACTGGCAGCGTAAACCGCCTGATAAGGAACCGGCACTCTCCCGGCGATGGACGCGGTGTTGACGATATATCCAGACCCTTGTTCGCGCATGATGGGAATAGCCGAATACGTACCATACACCACTCCCATAAAATTCAAGTCCATTATAAATTTCCAAATTTCATAGGTTACGTTTTCCGTTGGGATTGTCATTCCCGCTCCGGCATTGTTAAACACGAAGTCAAGGTGTCCTTCTAAAGCTTTGGCTTCTCGGATCGTTTTTTCCACTTGATCCAACTTCGTGACATCCACGAGATGAGGAAAGACCTTTCCTGGATATTGCTGCTTCAGCCGATCGGACTCTTTTGTCAGGGTTTCCTCCTTCAAATCAGCCATGAAAACTGCTTTGGCTCCCTTATGAAGCAAATGCTCGACAAGGCCCAGACCGATTCCCGAAGCCGCGCCTGTTACTACCGCTACTTTATCTACCCATCCGTTCATCGGAATTCCCCTTTCTTCATGATAGAATTTTTGAATCGCCTACATTGAGACTCGCGGAACACCGGATCATCATCGCTTCGGTATACTTACGGATCGGCAAATCGGCCAAGGATTGGATAATATGATTTTGTAGAGGATGCAGATGTTGTGTCAGCGGGGTCCAGCGAAGATTTCCAACCCCAGACCATGCCTGTTTAATGTGCATTTCTTGGGGATAAAGGGTTGCTTGGCTCAAGGACGCTCCCCCTTTGCCAAGATTGGGTAGATAACGCCAACCGAAAAGGTTGATCTTCCCGTGCGCGTTCAGTTTCTCGATCGTTTCATTTGAAGCTTCAGCCTCTCTGGTAAAGTCGATGTCCAGGAATGTACGGCTCTCATAACTGGCAGCAGTAAACCAATGCTCCTCCACGTGGCGTTCCCTGGCGATATCTGCGAAGACTTTTGGAACCCCGTCTTCTTCTCTTCCTCCTAAGATCGGACAGGTTTTGTTTTCCCATACGACCAGCGCATAATCGCCGCATAATCCTTCGGACTGCCCTGTGTATAATACCGGGATGGTAACTTGGATTAACCGATACTCGCCGCCAGACATCCAAACCACATCCCGACAATTCGAATACTGTACGGTAACAATCGGTTCTCGGAGTTCGAATACGTCCGGTACGTATCGGAGCAGCAGTTCATGATCGGTTTCATAGCCTATGGAGATACCTAGCATATCCTCATAAATGGCTTTATAGGGATAAAATGGGGATCCTCCAAAATGGACTGGCATTTTATACACATAATCATCCTGAATCGTAAACTTCCCGCGCACATGCCACCTCCTTAAGGAATGCAGAAGAATCTTTCAAGTATTGATTGAGTGTGCTTTATAAGTATGTTCAAATCGCGCAGGTAAAAAATGGAAAAAGAGTTGTTGATTAGAGAAAACACGGTAATACTGGTTTCTTCAGAATTCTTTGATGGGATTAGTCATAGGGGTCATACACGTTTTGCTGGGGAAAAAAGGATAGAATCGTTAAGCCAAAGCGCGTTGAACGAGCTATTATATCATTTTCCGGAATAGCGGTCAAGCTCACGATAGGCAAAAAAACCGTTCGAGGAGTTATGCCAACCTATTGACTTTTCAGGATCGATTATGGTATGATTGAGTACCTTCCAAGAGAGGGGGTGATGAATGAATGAGGCGAGTACCATAAGAGGCCATCCAAAGCAGATTGTAGGATGGCCTCTTTTTTTGTGCGTAAGGAACACTCTCCAAATCCGGTTTCGCTATCAATCTTTCCTGTCAACTAATAAGGGCGCCTATCGCGGAGAGGCTAAGCAAAGTAAGGAAAAACGTAATCACTATAGTCACACTTGAAAACACAGTTCCAAGGATGGAAAAAACCCTCTTCTGCTCTTTTGGAAAAAGCCCTCCAATACCCAACCCAAGCGCTAAGAATGATCCTCCCCAGCATAAGTTGATGCAAAGGCCAAGTATTGTCGCTGTTGAATAGCTTAGCCCTCTTGTTGTGGACATTTCAAAAATTGCTGAGCCAAGGTAAAGCAGAATGATGAAAACCCCTGATACGATGCTTATGATAAAAGAGGCAATCCCAAGCCCAGAGTGCTTCTGCTGATCTATGCACAAAGTTTCCCCGCATTCTACACAATACACAGATTCTTCCTTATTCTCTTTTCCGCATTGAATGCAATACATATAGCCTCCATGATTTCCAATAATTATCATCCGAATTAGCATTCTGCTGATCGGCGCGCACATGTATTTTACCACAATGGCAAGAAATATCAAGAGGCGAGTTCTGAAAGATTTGTTGATAAGTGTTCTTTGAATCTTGCGGTCATCCGCAATATCGATAACGATGTGTGTATTCTGATAATAATGTTATAATAAAAAATTGAAATATGCCAGCTGAATCCAAAGGATATTACGCCGTTGAAATTGGGGTTGTGGTGGATGCGATCTGACATATGAATTGAAGACGAAGGTTTTTTCTTCCGTTGATTGCTCAATGACAAGGAACACGAGAACGGGTTCCAATGAATCACCATGAATGGGAAGAACACGACACAAGGGATGAAAAGAGGATTTGATCTTCATGCTGAGTGAGCTTAGTATAACAATAGATAATGCCATGAAGAGAAAAGACCAGAAAAAGGAGTGATCGCTGATGAATCGAAGGGTTATTCAGATGTTGGTTCTTTTACTCACTGTAGTCAGTTTCTCCTGGGCGACTAGCCCGATCCTTTTTGAATGCGCTCGTATGGAAGACGGGGTTCGAAATGCCGAAGGCTACACAGGAGATAAGAAAGGGCCTATCTATCCCAAAGATGTGCTGGGAATTACAGAACTGCAGATCATCAATCAAGGAGCCACTTCGCTTGTTGGGATCGAGTATTTGACCAACTTGGAACGGTTTTTCTTCTTCGGAAACAAAGCGAATGACCTTACCCCTTTACAAGACCTCACCAACCTTCGATTGCTCGACTTGATGACCAATGAAGTCCGCGATATCTCACCCTTACGCAATCTAAAAAACCTCACCACGCTTGAATTGAGCAGGAATAAGATCCAAGACATCTCGCCTTTAAAAAACCTGACCCTTCTGGAGACACTCGGGTTGTCAAAGAATCAAATTACGGATATTGCCGCATTGAAGGATTTGGTTCATCTGGAATGGTTATCCTTCGACGAGAACCGAGTAGTGGATGTTTCGGCTTTACAGAACTTGATAGGCTTGAAGTGGTTGTATTTTGACTGGAATGAAGTACAAAACATAGGGCCTTTGGAGCGCCTGACCCATCTATTGGAGCTTTCGGTTGGAGGGAATCGGGTGGAAGACCTTTCGGTATTGAAGAACCTCATCCATCTGGAGTATCTTGTTTTGGAGTACAACCAACTGCGGGATATTTCAGCCTTGGTAGTTGATACCCATTGGGGACAGGAACTGGAACTTGATTTGCGATACAACCATCTTGATCTGAACCCCGGATCAAAAGATATGGACCATATCCAGCTTCTGGAGAGCCGGAGTGTGATGATATGGTATTCCCCACAGATGTGATCCGCATTCGGAAGGCAAAGAAGCCAAGTCTTCAGAAAAAGATGATTGAAGAGGCCGTACAAAGGAGGAGATTGGTATGAGAAAATGGACATTGGTAGTTACATCCGTGTTAATGGTACTTATGGCAGCTTCGGTTTTTTCGACACCGGAAATGGTTCTGGTCAAGGCAGGGAGCTTCCAGATGGGGGATGAGGTGGGAGATCTACCGGACCGGTTTCGCTCCAGACCCGTGCATCAGGTTACCTTGGCTTATTACTATTGGATTGGGAAGCATGCGGTCACCTTCAATGAATATGACGCCTTCTGTGATGCAACGGGAAGGAGTAAACCCGACGATGAAAACTGGGGCCGAGGTGCCCTTCCAGTGATCTATGTGAGCTGGTCGGATGCGATTGAGTATTGTAATTGGCTGAGTCAGATGGAAGGATTGAAACTGGCGTATGATAGCGGAGGAAACTTATTGGACAGAAACGGACAGATCACGAGAGACATTGCAAAAGCAGAAGGGTATCGGCTGCCCACAGAAGCGGAATGGGAATACGCTGCAAGTGGAGGACACAACGCGAATGATCCGAGATACCTGTATGCAGGAAGCAATGATATCGAAGAAGTGGCGTGGTATCGGGAAAACTCAGGAGACAAAACCCACCCTGTCGGACAAAAGAAACCGAATGAATTGGGGTTGCATGATATGACCGGAAATGTGTTGGAATGGTGTCACGACTGGTCTGGAGGTTATACAAGCAGAGCAAAGACCAACCCCATTGGCCCTTCAGCGGGCTACTACCGTGTCACGCGCGGCGGGAGTTGGAGCAGCAGCGCGCAGTTCTGTCGCGTAGCCCTAAGGAGCAACAGTGGCCTCTTAACATACAACGACTTGGGTTTCCGTCTTGCGAGGACCAATATGGAAATAATCATTCAAGAGGAAGAAGAGAAAGAAACGGTTACAGAAATCTTCGCACCCGAGATGATCCTGTTTGAATGTCCAAATCTGGAAGAAAGAATCAGAAGGGCGCAAGGGTTTTCAGGTAGTAGGACTGGGCCGATCTCTCCTGCGGATGTGTCGGGGATTGATACGCTCCGGATCTGGGGTGCTGAAATCTGCTCTTTGGAAGGCATCCAATTTTTGACCAATCTTCAGGTGTTGAATATCGAGAGTAACCGAGTTATCGACATTACACCCTTACAGAATCTGACAAACCTTGTGGCGCTGGGCTTCAGTAGTAACGAAGTAAACGACATTACACCCTTACAAAAACTAACCAATCTTCAGGTGTTGGAGTTCAGGTACAACCGAGTAAGCGACATTGTGCCCTTGCAACACTTAAAAAACCTACAGACATTGTTGTTCGATTACAACCCGGTGAGCGACATTACACCCTTGCAGAATTTGACAAACCTTAAGGTGTTGGATTTCTCAAGCGCTTTTCTTGGTCCTCTCGGCACTAGCGAAATAAGCGATATTACCCCCTTACAGAATCTGACAAACCTGGAGAAGCTGTGGTTTAGTAACAACGAAGTAATTGACATCACAGCTTTACAGAATCTGACAAATCTTGTGACTCTAGACTTCAGTTATAATCAGGTGATTGACCTTACTCCTTTGCAAAACCTCATAAACCTTGAGGTGTTGGACATCAGTATGAACCAAGTAACCGATATCCAACCATTGATTAGCAATCCGGGTTTTGGAAGTGGCGACTCTGTGACTATGAGCGGTAACGAACTCGACCTCACCCCCAATTCCCAGAACATGAACGATATCAATTCCCTGATTGATAGAGGGGTAAGAGTAAGCTATTAACCGCTGTAATAAATAATTCAGGTTCTTTTCAGAATCATGTGAGCACTTTCACAATGATACCTACTGGGTTCCCTTGAACCATGGAGGACATAGATGAAAAGATAGACCAAAAAAAGGAGTGATCGCTGATGAATCGAAAGGTTATTCAGATGTTGGTTCTTTTACTCACTGTAGTCAGTTTCTCCTGGGCGACTAGCCCGATCCTTTTTGAATGCGCTCGTATGGAAGACGGGGTTCGAAATGCCGAAGGCTACACAGGAGATAAGAAAGGGCCTATCTATCCCAAAGATGTGCTGGGAATTACAGAACTGCAGATCATCAATCAAGGAGCCACTTCGCTTGTTGGGATCGAGCATTTGACCAACTTGGAACGGTTTTTCTTCTTTGGAAACAAAGCGGATGACCTAACCCCTTTACAAGACCTCACCAACCTACAGTTGCTGGATCTGATGACCAACGAGGTCCAAGACCTTTCACCCTTATGCAATCTGAAAAACCTCACCGCCCTTGAACTGAGCCGGAACAAAATCCAAGACATCTCGCCGTTGGAAAACTTGACCATTCTGGAGAGTCTCGGGTTATCAGATAACCAAATTACCGATATTTCTGCGTTGAAGAACTTGGTTCATCTGGTATGGTTAAGCTTCGATGAGAATCATGTTGTCGATATTTCTGCCTTGCAGGACATGAAAGGGTTAAAATGGTTGTATCTTGACTGGAACGAAGTGCAAAATATAAACCCTTTGGAATACCTGACCGATCTGTTGGAGCTTTCATTGGGCGGGAATCAAGTAGAAGACCTTTCCGTACTGAAGCATCTCATCCATTTGGAGTATCTTGTTTTGGAATACAACCAACTGAGAGATATCTCGGACTTGGTCATTGATACCTATTGGGGTTCAGATTTGGAGCTAGATTTACGATATAATCATTTGGATCTGAACCCAGGATCGAAAGATATGGACAATATTCAGGTTTTAGAGAACCGGGGTGTGATGATATGGTATTCTCCTCAAAAATGACTATGAGAAAATGGGTATTGACAGCTATATGTTTATTTATGGTATCTCTGGTTGGTTCTGCATTCCCGACTCCCGAGATGGTTTTGGTCAAATCAGGCTTTTTCAATATGGGATACTCCAGTCCTGCATACCTCGTTTACCTGACCTACGACTATTACATTGGTACATATGAAGTGACCTTCGATGAATACGACGCATTTTGCGATGCGACAGGAAGGATAAAACCCAAAGACCGAGGCTGGGGCCGAGAAAGAAGGCCAGTGATCCATGTAAGCGGGTGGGATGCGATCGCGTATTGCAACTGGTTGAGCATTCAGGAAGGGTTGAGTTCTGCGTATGGAAGCGATGGAAGCCTCCTGGACCGCGATGGTCAGATAACAAGCGACGTGATGTTGGTGGAAGGGTATCGTCTTCCCACTGAGGCAGAATGGGAGTATGCGGGCCGGGGTGGCCATGAGGACTTCATCGAAGGGAAAGAATCCAAGGACTTCAGGTACGCAGGAAGCCATTTTCTCGAAGAGGCGGCTTGGTACACCCGCAACGCGGAAAGAAAAACCCAACCGGTGGGATTGTTGACACCCAACGAACTTGGATTGTACGATATGAGCGGGAATGTATCAGAATGGTGCCATGACTGGTATAAAGAATACCCGGTGACAAGCGTTTTTCACTCTCCAACGGTCACAAGACCCCATGGGCATTTTGATAACGTACCCACAGAAAGGACAAACCCGTTTGGTCCTGATTCGGGCATCTTTCGCGTTCGACGGGGAGGGAGTTGGATCAACTACCCGGACAGATGCCAACTGTCTGCGCGGGCCAACTCCTCCCCAAGCTATGAGAGCAGTTTCTTGGGATTTCGGGTTGCAAGAACACAAGCCTCTTCAGAAGGAGAAGAGCCATGAGCTTTGAACTGCGCGTTATCAAAAACTCATTGAAAAAACGCATCTTTCGTATGTAGAATAGACCTCAAGCACCCATAACTACGGAGGCAGATAGTTACCGTTGATTCCGGTGGATCACGCCAAGAAGGAGGGAAGCATGCTCAGGAAATGGACAAAAAGGCTTCTGGACAAAAAGGTGCTGTTGGCGGTGTTTCTGATCGCTGTGTTTCTTTTATTCCATGGGTCCTGTAGACCTGCAAACTTGTACTCTTCATGGTTTTTCCATTCCGTATACTCCATCTCTCAAGCCACAATTATCCATGAACTCCAACCTGATGGATCATTAATCGTCAATGAAATGATCACCTATTCAATGAGAAAGCCCTACCAAATGCTATATCAAGTGTTTGAACCGGGTAGGAGCGGAGCGATCAGTTCGGTCGAAATATGGACAGAAGACCTCCAACCCCACACAATTCAATACCCTAGAGAAAGCAGTATGCTTGTTGAAGCGGAAATCTGGTTGACCCCTCCTCAATCGGAAATACGTATCAATCCCAAAACCCATCCTGTCATCACCCTCCATATTCATTACTCCATGGCGAATGCTTTGGAGGTTGGAGAGGATGTGATGCAGTTTTTTCCTCAATTCTGGGGTGAGTGGGATGCTCCCGTATCCAACATCCAGTATATCCTCCGATATCCGACTGCCTTCTTTTTTGAAAAGGCTTATACCCATCCTCCTGTACAGTGGATCAAGAATGAAACGGAAGACGGCAAATGGAATGAGATCAGTGTCTTTATGGCATCGCTTCCACCCTATGCCTTTGGAGAGGCTCGGATTCTTTTTTCCAAACCGGAAACGCTTCCCCCATACGCAGCGCAAAACCGGAAGCTGGATTGGAAGGATGTACACAAGGAAGCGGAAGCGTATCGATTGTCGATCCGGGCGAAAATCCTGAATCCATGGATCTATCTCATCATTTATGGAGCCTTTCTTGCTCTATTCTATTGGCTGTTCAAAAACCCGAATCTTGAATACCACGCCATTTATGAGCGCGAGATACCGAGCCATGATCCTCCAATCTTCATCAACGTTGTCGCAAAAACGATGTTTCGAAAGCCGGATCACGATGGGTTTGGAGCGATGGTGATGAACCTTTATCGCTTGAACGCGATTGATATTACGACGAAGGGCTTCAGGCCAGTTATCAAGATCATCCCCAATTTCAACGCAGAGAATATGCATCAGATCGAACGCCGATTCCTGTATTTTCTCGAATCGATTGCAACAAAAGGGGAAGTAGATACCGATGACCTGATAGTAAGTATGCGGGATGATACAAGAGCTTCCAGAAAGATTGCAGCGAGATATTACGAAGCAGTACGAAACTATGAACAAGAGGTTCTTGAGATTGTCAAAAATTGGAAATTCTTCTCCGATAAACCCAATTGGATGGTCAAACCCTTTGCATTGATCACCATTTTCGTTTCTTTCTTCCTTCCCGCAGCAATTGCAGGAGATAATACACCCCATTTACTGGGATTTTCGCTTTTTGAATCGTACCTGTATTTTTTTGGCGGGTTAGCTCCATTGCTTACCTCGAAAGCGCTCTTTGGAAAATGGAGCAAGGAAGGCCTGTTGTACCATCGAAAGTGGAAAAACTTCAAGGCTTTCCTGCTGGATTTTTCCGATCTTTCCCAACACCCGCCCCAATCCGTTGTTCTATGGGAAGAATACTTGGTGTACGCAACCGCTTTGGGAATTGCTGACGAGGTGAGCGCAGCCATGAAAAAACTGATTCCTCATAATCGTTGGATGGCCGAAAGTGCCCATAAAAACTTATATAATATCCGCATTTCTGAGATAAACAATAGTTTTCGTTCTTTGCGTAACATATCAAAATTGTGGCGGTTTAATTTTCAATTTCCTTCTATCACTTCCGGTGGTGGCGGGAGGTCTTCCGGGGGGGCTTCTAGTGGTGCTGGAAGAGCTGGAAGTGGGTTTGGAGGGCGAAAAGGAGGCGCAAGATAAAAAACCAAATCCCGGACCATCCTTCCTTGGGGCTGAATCGGTTCGATATCCCCTTTTGGTACATTTTGGATTTTGAGGATTCATTTCTCCGAAAATTGTGTATAATGAGTATATAGTTCAGATCATCCCTTTTTGCTTGTGACTCCACAGCGCATCGGAAAGGAGGTGAACCCATGAACAAACGAATTAAGGTCGGGATAATGTTGCTGTTCTCCATGCTTCTTATCGTCCTGATCACTGCTTGCGTCGGGGTTTTCCAAGTTGGCCCCTGGACCATCACGATTACCAACACCAGCGGAGCAATCATCGACCTATACGTCTCATCCTCTTCTGAAGGACCTTGGGTTCTACAGGATTCGTACTTCGGGGGCGGACCCTATGAAACCCAACCCATTGCCCATGGAACCATTATCCGGATCTACAGAAGACTCCCCATCGATCAATCTTGGTGGTGGGATTGGGGTGGGGGTATTTGGCGGGACTATTGGCAGGTGAACGAGTCTTTTTCTGTAACGATTACCGACGGAATGATTGTCGTAAGCGAACGGGCCGCAGAACACTTATTGAACGAAGCGGTTTTGGTTGGCTTCTAAGACAGGTTAGTGCCAGAAATCGGTAATGAATCGAGTTTCGGATTGACTGAACCAGCTGTATTGAAGCTTCCAATCATTCGGTTCCCCCTTTGCACGTTCCTTCATGGCAAATGATCGTTGTGTCTTGATCTTTTGCAATGGATTTTCTATGCGTGGGGTAAAGAGTGATTTCTGTAAAAAAAACTCGGTACTGATTCTTCGTTAACGGGGCACATAGGGTATCGTCAAACCTATTTTCCCATCTTGATTTCCTTTTTCTATCTGCTTCTTTTACTCCATGAACGATGCGCGTTCGTGCCTTACTGTTTTGCGATTATTTGACGTATAGACCTTTAGAACTTCCTTTATTTGATATATGCAGTAATGATATAATCATAATTCTTGTTACTGGATTTATTATCTTTTCTAAATTCAATTTCTTTTTCAAGATATATCGCGGCGATTGTTAAATGGCATAAAGCAATACCTATATCTATCGGAAGAAACTTATTTAGTAATGGAAAAAACGTGCTCTTAACAAAACTCAATCTTTTACAATAAATATCTATTTCACTTTCTGATCCTTCCAAATACCATGGCTGATTATTGGTTGAAGATGGGGCTAACCTTACAACCTCTATTAATTTTTCATCACCTTTAGCGGAAGATATTTCGTTTAATTCTTTTCTCTTATAGTCTGAAACGGTATTTCGATGAATCTCTTCATTTGCGTTACCAAAACCTATTGTAATTACATATTTCAACCCATTTCTAGAATTAAGATTCTCTTGAGGTTTTCCCAATCCCAACCATACTGTTCCTATTCCTTCTTTCGACAAATATAAATCAAATTGTTGTAGGATATATCCACTATTTAACAAATACCCTTCTTTTTCTTCAGAATAAATTGCTATATAGTGTGGCGCTTTGATTGAAAAAATACCGCCAATTTCATTTTCTCCTAATATAGCAACCTCAGTTTTAATATTTTCAAATAAAGGTTCTAGTTTGCTAATATGATTCTTTAATTTTTCCATAAGAGATTGATCTAATGGTTTATTTGTAAATTTTCGTATAGATTTTCTTTTAAATATTACTGGATAAAGTTCTGAATTTATCATTTTTATCCCCCCTTCGCTTTTTTTATTTGATTGCTTGTGGTTATGATCGTATTAAACAGAACTCAGAGCGTGTGGTCGATAATCCGCAGGCGAGCGGTTATGATTCTTATGACTGGAGAGGGTAAATTTTCTGTGAAAAAGGTGTATAATGGTGATAGGGTTAGATCCTCCCCATTGGTTTGTGATTTTGCGACGAACGGGAAAGGAGGTGAATCCATGAACAAACGAATGAAGGTCGGTATAATGCTGCTGTTCTCCATGCTTCTTATCGTCCTGATCACTGCTTGCGTCGGGGTTTTCCAAGTTGGCCCCTGGACCATCACGATTACCAACACCAGCGGAGCAATCATCGACCTATACGTCTCATCCTCTTCTGAAGGACCTTGGGTTCTACAGGATTCGTACTTCGGGGGCGGACCCTATGAAACCCAACCCATTGCCCATGGAACCATTATCCGGATCTACAGAAGACTCCCCATCGATCAATCTTGGTGGTGGGATTGGGGTGGGGGTATTTGGCGGGATTATTGGCAGGTGAACGAGTCTTTTTCTGTAACGATTACCCACGAAATCTTCATCGCTGGAGAGCACGCAGCTGGCCTATAGTAAGCTATTCATCGATATTCCAACTATAGCCATATCTTCCTTTCATCCTGTGATTGATTTCCATCCCGTCTTGATCAGGTGCGGACAGTTCTTTTGTCCATATGCCAGGGTTTTCCTGTATTCTCGCGGAATTCCCGGCTTATTCATCCCTTTGGGATCATAGTAGATATCTACACCCACTTCTTGACGCACATAGGCTTGAAATCTCTTTTCAAGCTGATCCTGGAGGGTTCCTTTGATTTCAACCACTCGGACATCGTACCCTATCTTTCTGAGCTCGTCCCGAAGTGGCTGATTGATGTACCCTGTGCAAATCTCGACTCGATGGGTTTGAGGGGTTGCCGTAAATTGATCAAGCAGATCGAAACCCAATTCTGTGTATTTTCTCAAATAGTCGCCCGAAGCAAAGTCGTGGGGACCGCCATTTCTGAAGTACTCAACCGGGACAACCGCCGTCTTAACTTCCGTTTCGTCAGAAACGCCAACCATCACGCCACACAATGGAAAACCCCACCCCGCATCGTCGATTCTCAAGAGCTGAAGGTCGGGCGGAGAAAAACCTTCATAGGTTTCCTCCAGCAGCATTTGCAGCACTTGAAGATCCACACATACCAGGCTGTGCCCGTTCTTTTTCCGATTGTGTGTGTAGATCTTCACGTTCCACTTTGGCGAAATCCCTTTTGCTTCCACCCCCGAAAACGAAGCCATGAGCGAAGGGTTGTTTTCCTTTCGGGCAACAACAAACCCCTTTTCTGAAGACTCTTTCAGCTTTTTGATGATCCATTCCGTCTCTTTGGGCGTGAAAACTCGCTTTTCTAGGTTGATCTGCAAAGCGAACCTTCCCCTATCTCTCGGTTGTATAAGAAGATGTTGTTCAATATCTTCTTTTCCCATGGATTGATTTTGATGAAGACAGACATGTTGGCCGGGATTGGGCGAATATCTCCCTAATGCAGCTACTCATAATCCTTTTCTCGCGATCAGGGTAAAACATAGAGGAACCTCGAAAGAACCGTCCAGATGATCGAATCCATTGGACACATCCTCCGGAAACTCTTCCAATTCCTCCAACGAAAAACCATTTCCAAGAATTGCTTGAAAGATTCCGGAAAAGGTGTACGGGAACTCATAGCTTGGTTTGGCATCGTATTCAGAATTCCCGTAGTAGTCCAATCCATCCTCGTTGACCATCACCGAACGGTGAAAATACGAGTAAGAAATGCGCCATGGATCTGTGTACATATCTTCTCCAGGCACAGCCATCATGTACGTGAACGGATGGATTTCGTACACAACAAGATGGCCTCCTTGTTGAAGCAATTCTGAAGCGATGCGGAAATACTGCTGCAAATCAGGTATCCAAGCGAGCGCTCCCACCGAAATATACACCAAATCGAATGGGGGATATTGAGTGGGTTCGATCTCCATCGCATCGATACAAACAAAATCACAAGGAGCCTTTGCAGCTTTTTTCAACTGATCCGCCTCTTCAATCGCCAGGTCCGAAATATCAAACCCCATCCCATACGCTGCGCCCAACCGCGTCATGGAAATGACTTCACGGCCGTTGTTGCAGCTGAGTTGGGCCACTCGTTTTCCCGTAAGGCCCAACCGGTTCATCTTTTGGGTAATCCTTTCATCCAATGTTTGAAAAGACGGGTCTTGAAAGGCAAACGCAAGATCTATATCCCGGTTCTTTTTATGGATAGGGGCGACTTCGTTCCATGCGTCTCGATTGGCTTGGGTATAATGCTTCCATTCCATATTTCAGTCTCCTGTTGTTATTTGATCAAGCTCTATCACAGGCAAAACAAGACTTCTGGTCTTCTTCACAAAATGGAGAAGTTAAACGAAAGCTCCTATTGATCTAGAAACACTATGTGGTATGGTACTCAATAATCTACCTGTGGAGGTGGAGCAATCTCTTCGCCAGGGCCCAGAGGTATGGATGTGCTTTCGGCTTCTGTCGAAATGATGATTGAGCCCCCTCCAAAGACCCCGGTCGCCTGAGACTCCGTCGCCTGAGATTCCAGTGACCATATATAGGCATCCAAAAAATCCTTAATCTTGGGATCTTGAAAAACCGCATTTTCCCGTTGTTTTTCGGTCAAACTCTTGTACCATTTTTGGTATGCTTCCTGTTCTTCCATGGACTCAAAGAGGGGCGAATGCCTGGGATAGGACGCCTGTGAAGTCCCAGCAGACCGGATCATAGCTTCGCCAAGAGCGATCAGTTCTTCATGACTCATCTGGCTTACAATTTCTTCTTTTTGCTCTTTGCTGAATGTCTCGAAAACCTCGAGGTATTTATCCCAGCCTCTTTGAGTAACCATCACTTTCTGATCGTCACTCAACCGGTCCCATAAGGCTTTTTGCCTTTCTTCATCCTGGCCTTGATAATAATCGAGGTACTCGTCTATGTCTTCTATGCTATCAAAAACCAAAGATGGCTGATTGGCTCGCTCAATCGCACGCTCCAAAGCAGCCTTTTGATTCTCATCCATCTGCTCCAGGATTTCATCCTGCGCTAAAGAAGAGAGTTCTTTGAAATAGGATTCATAGTAGGAATCCCACTCTCTTTCCTGGACATCAAAAAAAGCCTTTCTTTGTACCTCAGTCATCGCATCCCATATCTCTTGCCTTTTCTTCGCGTTTTGGGCTTTATAGTAATCCAGGAACTCGTCCATGTTTTCAATAACAAAAGGAGACTGACTCGCCCGCTCGATCGCGCGCTCCAAAGAGGCCTTTTGATTGGTATTCATCTGTTCCAGAATTTCATCTTGCGCTGAAGAAGAGAGTCCTTTGAAGTGAGTCTCATAGTAGGTATCCCATTCCCTTTCTTGGGCATTGTAAAGACTCGTTCTTTGATCTTCCGTCATCGCATCCCATATCTCTTCCCTTTTCTCCGGACTCTGTGAGTAGTAATACTTCAGATAATCATCCCAGTCCTGATGCGTTTGCTCGGAAGCTCCTACACATATCACAAACAAAAGAGTAACGATGAATCCCACCAATACCTTTCTTAACATGATGAAAACCTCCTCCATTCTCAATGATCTGCCAACGATTGAATGCGTTATTGCGCCAAAAGCATGACACTCCTTTTTTTGCGAAAAAGCAAAAATGGTTGAGAATTCGACTTGCTGAGTAAAGCAAGGTGCTGAGAGGTCCAGATTTCTAAGAAAGGGTTGATAACAAAGAACAAACCAAACAACTCGATAAAGTCGCGAATTGCCTGTTCTCATTGTATAGTAGCTGACCCTTTGTGTTCCTTATAGTCTATCACAATGAAATAGCTGATGTCAAACTACTACAATGCGTGCGGTTCTCAAGAGACTTGCTTATAACCCAATCGATACCCGATTCAATTGGGAAAAAAGGAAAGAGATCAAGAATTTACAGGTTGACAAATTCCGGTCAGAGGTATATAATATGAACAAGCTCATATGAATCGTTTCATATTAATAAAAATCCTCTAAAAGAAAGGAGTATCCATGGCAAGGATCAGCAAAGAGAAACAAGAAGAGATCCGGAAGCGAATCTTGACTGTAGCCTTTGAATTTTTTCAGGAGAAAGGGTATGAAGAGACGAATACGCGGGATATTACTCAACGAGTAGGGATCGCGGAAGGGACTCTTTATAACTATTTTCCCGATAAAGCCAGTCTTTTTTTAGAAGCCATGGTGGCTGGGTTTCAGGATTCGATGTCCGGACCCGTAATCCAAGAGAGCGTTTGCCCAACAATCGAAGATTTTCATCGCTTTCTTTCGAACCAACTCCAGGTTTTCTTTTCTTACCCAAAAGATACCATGCGCCAAATTCTAGCGGTCTTTTTGGGGTTATACCAAAAAGAATCTCCTTTAGTCAAAGAACTTGCTTCCTTTGATTACCGATATTTGGAAGAAATGCAATCGATCTTTGACCGATGGGTCAAAGAAGGAATCATGAAACCCTGCGATACCCATTTAGCAGCTTCAGCGGTTTTTTCTGCCATGATCTTTGAAATGATGGGGTTCCTGTTTGATGATCATTGCAGTGTGGAAGCTGTATTCAAAGCAGTCAAGAAAAAAACTGATTTTATCCTAGACGGATGGATCAACAGGGGGCCTCCTCTTCCCAATACCAGCAAATGATGAAGATCTGGACAACTCTTCTCCCCCAAAAAAGAAGCAAGGCATTGGATGAACGAAACAAATGCAAGAAAAAGCTTATCATCGTGTAACTATGCAGATAGCAGAATATCATTATTCATAAAGGGGGAAAATATGAATAAGATAAAATTATATTGTCTTATTATTTTTATTTCTACGTTATTTATTGTTAGTTGCACCAATTGGGGTGGATTTATGGGATCGATTTCTGTTGTAGGTACGAATGTATCGGATTGTGATGAAGAAACAGGCACATGTATTGTTACAATAGAATTTACTTCTAATAGAATATTGTATCTCGTGCATTGGAAAAACAAAATAATAGGATATAAAACCATTGAGGATGAGGGTAAGGGTACGATCTATTCCATTTCCGCTTCGATTCCCGCAGGCACTTATTCAGCGGCATTGGAAGGAGAAGAATTTGATGGTTATCGTACAGAATCAAAGACAGTTACAGTAACCTGCCAATGTCCCGAACATTGTTCCGTTCCGAACGAACCTCAGATAAGTGTGGAGGAAAATTATGATGTAATAGAAACAACACAACCGGAAGCAGAAACGAAGGTGAATGCGGATCAGCTGATCCAGGAGTTCAAAGTGAAGGTCAACGATCTTGAACAGATTATAGGGGGGCTATTACCTTCAGAATCCAACAATGGTAATGTATATACGATCCCTTTCAGAGACTTGCGACCCGGTACAAACCAATATGAGATTAGAGCGTATAACGACATCGGTGAATCCAATCAAGAAGAAGGGAAGATCGAGCGTCATGGGATATCCTTTGACCCGGACAACCCATCAGTTGGTGAGTGTGATGAAAACGAAGAATGTACGGTACAGTTGGTTTTTTGGGCAAATTATCAAGGGGTAGATTTCCGCGTAACGGTAGATGAGGATGAAGGGGAATGGAGAGATGGACATGGAGGAGTCCCAGTTAATGGACGATACCCTTACTATGCATCTGTAACGGTCCCAGAAGGTTCGCATTTGATAACGGTTTCTGTCCGATACAGCAATCACGGATTTGATGCAGTAGACACAATTAGCACCGAAATCGAGTGCCAATGCCATATTCCCGTTGGTTATCGCCTTGAAACGCTTATTCCCGTAGGAAGGGAAAGCGAAAGACCTGTTGATCTATTTCGATCTCGTGATCCTGGCTTTCCTGTGGATATTCTCACTACAGACCTCGAAGACACCAACCTACATGGACATGAAGCAAAACGAGTATACAAAACAGGTTGTCCGGATGGAAGCTGCCATGTCGCCCAAAAAAAGCCAGAAGGTCATACCGATGAGAAAAAGTATGGCAATTTTTATGGGATTTCTCAAAGCACGATGCTTGGGAATGTTCTTCAATTCTGCAGCGGAGGGATTCTGGTTGATTTTGTGGGGGGGGTGGTAAACTCATTTTTTTCCAATCTTTCGGGTGTCATGAGCGCAATCTACTCCTCAGCGCAATCAGGGCGATTGTTTCAAGTGGCGAATCCTTCTGATCCAATAAACCAACGCAGTGGGACCATGTTGGAAACCTATTCCCTGTTCAACCCTGGGCAACCCGAAACTCAGAGGAGCATTCCTGCGGGTATCATAGATATCACCGGAGTCGAAACCATCTCGAAGCCAGAAGCAAATGACAATCCATTCATAGACCAAATCATCGCTGCCGACGCAGAAACGAGCGAAATCCTCAGCTTCACCCCGTCGGGAGATGATGAACCCACAACCCAATTCACTCTTAGCCAAGAACACGGAAGGATCACATCGATCGATGTGCTTACTGCCACTGCAAACGAGACGAAGGTGCTGGTCACAACGATCACAGGTTCGGGTATCGCAAAAACCCATGTGATTGATATCCAAACCGGTACGTATATCACCGGTTTTATCACGCATGATTCCAGGGGCATCGGCGATCGTGACGAGAATGTGTTCTATGTTGCGGTCAGCGATGATGAGGGTCGAATCTACGTAATCCACAGCCATCACCATGGAGTGCAGGTTTGGGTACCAAATCCGGAAGTGGGCTGCTGCTGTCGTTGATCCAAAGTAAAACAAAGCCAACCTTACTAGACAAGAAGACCCAATTTGGATCATGAAAGCCGATTTCCCCCCCCAAAAACCCCCTAAACAGGGGGTTTTTGGGAAGACTCAATAGGAAATCAAACCAAAAATAGCCAATCAGAGCTTTTGAAATCAAATGCGTCGAATTATTGCATTGAATCTTTCGTTATCTCGCTCGCGCGTTGAGTATCTGTTCATGGCGCTTTTTGACTTTTTTTCTCTATAGGGGTAGAATCTTCTGTTGGGATGCCAGACTGGATCAAACACTGGGCTCTAGGAATGACAAAAAAAGGAGGGGTCAAGATGACATGGCGCGGTACGCATCATCATTCAATGATCGTTGGGTTTGGGGTAATGGTTCTCTATCTTCTTTGTTTTGCTCCCATAATTTTCGGAAATACAGGATATGTCATTGGCTCCCAGGAACTGGTATTGGTCAAATCCGGGTCTTTCCAAATGGGGGATGAAATCGGCGATCTGTGGGATGAATGTAGACCCGTCCACACTGTAACCTTGACCTATGATTTCTGGATCAGTAAGTATGAGGTAACCTTTGATGAATACGATGCGTATTTTGATGCGATTGGAGAACTTTGGAGCAAACCCTATGACCAATGGTGGGGAAGAGAAACCAGACCCGCGATCGGAGTCAGTTGGAATAGCGCGGTTGCCTACTGCAACTGGCTGAGCCAAAGAGAAGGGTTGAACCCAGCGTATGACAGAGACGGAACCCTTCTGGATTCTAACGGACAGATCACAACGGACATCACGAAGGTGGAAGGGTACCGACTCCCTACAGAAGCCGAATGGGAGTATGCAGCCAGAGGCGGACACAAAAGCGAAGCGGACTACAAGTATGCGGGAAGCGACACCGTAGAAGAAGTATCATGGTTTTGGGACAATGTCAATCAAAAGACTGAACCAGTGGGGCTGAAGAAACCCAATGAACTAGGCCTCCACGATATGAGTGGCAATGTGAGTGAATGGTGTTATGATCGGTTTGATTGGGACTACTATAAGCAAGGGGACAAAGCAAATCCGATCGGACCATCGGAAGGCACCAACCGCGTTTTGAGGGGTGGAAGCTGGGCAGATCGCCCGCGAGAGAGCCGCGTGGCCTACCGGGGATACAACTCTCAGGACTTCTCCTTCAACGCCTTGGGGTTTCGAATTGCGAGGACAGCCTTTTAGATTTTGGATTGCAATATACCGCTCAATCAAGAAAAAGAATCTGCTCTTGGGAAACCCAATGATCCATTTTCTCAATCGGATATATCGGAGAGGAAAATGAGTGCGCAAACCCAAATGCAACCAGGGTGTTTCCTTTTTATGATATAATCAAAGATCAAGTCACAAGAACATGAGCAATCCATTTCTCGAAAAGAGGTGGGTCATGCAAGAGAAGGATGATCTAAAGATCCGGTTCAAAACCCTATACTCTGCAAAAAAAGAACCACAAGAAATCCTTGTCCCTCCCATGCAATTCCTTATGGTTGACGGGAACGGAGCGCCCGAAGGAGAACCTTTCCAATTAGCGATTCAGATGCTCTTTAGCGTCTCATACACGGTCAAGTTTCTTTCAAAGAAAGAACTTGGGTATGATTACACGGTTATGGCGCTTGAAGGGCTTTGGTGGGGAGAGGAAATGGGCGTATTTTCCGAAGGAAACAAGGAGAACTGGAAATGGACGCTCATGATCATGCAACCGGAGAAAATTACTGAAAGTTTGCTCGATCGGGCAAAAGAAGAGGTAGAACGAAAGAAAAAGTTGCAAAATCTGGATCAACTCCGCTTTGAAACCGTCAACGAGGGTCGATCCATGCAGATCATGCATATTGGCCCTTTTTCGGAGGAGGCAGAACCCATTCAAAAAATCCATCGAGCAATCCTCGAACGAGGAGGAACATTTGATGGAATCCAACAAAAGCACCATGAAATCTATCTCAGCGATTTTCGAAAAGCAAACCCATCCAAACTGAAAACAATCCTTCGCCAGCCCTTTGTTTTGAATAAAGCCTGATCGTTTGACCTTGATCGATCTCTTATCCGATGCAGGAGAAAGGCCCTGTTCTTCAAATCAATGGTAGAAACTTTCAAAGGAAAGGAGGGGATTGGTATAACCAGAAAACGAACCCCAGCGGTATTGGTTCTATTGGTGATGGTGTTCTGCCTTTCCTGGGCAGGCGGGCAACCGGAGATACTCTTCGAATGCCCCAATCTGGAAAAGGCAATACGAGATGCGGAAGGGTTTACAGGCTCTTTCAGTGGACCGATCTATGCCAACGATGTTTTAGGAGTTACTCAAATTACAGCCGCCCAAAGTGAGATCATTTCTCTTGAAGGAATCGAACACCTGGTCAATCTTCAGGGGTTGGAGTTGAACTGGAATCAAATAAAGGACATCACCCCTTTGCAAAACCTGGTCGCTCTTCAGAGGCTGTACTTTGGAGGCAATCAAGTAAGCGATCTTACCCCATTGAAGAATCTATCGAACCTTCGTGAGCTTTGGTTTGGAAGCAACCAAGTAAGCGATCTATCTCCCTTACAGAACTTGACAAACCTCAAGTGGCTTTGGTTTCAGAGCAATCAAGTAACCGATATTGCTCCAATTGTCGCCAACGAAGGACTGGGGGATGGAGATTTTATCGAGATGCGATACAACTCCCTCGACCTTAGTCCAGGGTCCCTGAACATGGATGACATCCAAACACTCATCGGCAGAGGGGCAATTGTGGAGTATCACCCCCAAAAATAAGTTGCTCCGTGGGATTTGGTTCGACTTCAAATATGCTCCGAGCAAATAAATGCGAAAAGAGGTGGCAAGTTCATGCATCGAAAATCCTTGTTGGTAGTACTTATCTTTCTAATAGCGATCACTCTTTCTTGGGCTGCTGAGGCAATCCAGTTTGAATGTCCAATCTTAGAAGAAAGTGTAAGGAAAGCCAAAGGGTACACAGGCGCTGAAACGGGACCGATCTATCCTGTGGATGTCTTGGAAATTGAAGCGTTTGATGTGGTCCAATATTTCTCATCTTCTCAGATTATTTCTTTGGAAGGCATCCAATACTTGATCAACCTTGAGAAGTTGACGTTTTCGACTAAGAACGTAAATGACCTTACACCTTTGCAAAACCTGACCAACCTTCAAGTATTGATGTTTACAGGTAGCAACCAAACAATTGACCTTACCCCCATACAGAATCTGAAAAACCTTCGATACTTATATTTCCAACACGCCCTAGTCATCAATCTTACGCCATTGCAAAACCTTATCAACCTTGAGGAGCTGTTTTTTGGCTGGAACCAAGTAACCGACCTTACCCCCTTACAGAATCTGAAAAACCTTCAGAAGCTGGATTTTCAGGAAAACCAAGTATGGGACCTATCGCCACTATTGAACCTAGCAAATCTTGAGTACCTACGATTTTGGGGCAATCAAGTAAGTGACATTTCTCCTCTTGTCGCTAACACTGGACTGGGAGAAGGTGCTTTTGTTGTTATGCTAGAAAACACCCTTGACCTAACCGAAGGCTCTCAGAACATGAATGACATCAAGACTCTGATTCAAAGAGGTGTAGATGTACGGTACGAACCTCAAAATCCTCCACAACCCATCCAATTTGAATGTCTAAATCTGGAAGAAGGTATTCGAAAAGCCAAAGGGTACACAGGCGCTGAAACAGGACCGATATATCCTAAGGATGTGTTGGGCATTGAAGTGCTAGATGTTTCGAATGCTGAGATACCTTCATTGGAAGGCATTCAATACCTTACCCATCTTTTGCAGTTGTCTTTCGAAGACAACATAGTCAGCGATCTTACCCCTTTGCAGAACCTTAGGAACTTGCAGGAGCTGCATTTCAAGGGCAACCAAGTAAGCGACATCTCGCCATTGCAGAACCTGACCAACCTTCAACGGCTATCTTTCTGGGTGAACCAAGTAAGCGACCTTACCCCCTTGCAGAATCTGACCAACCTTCAAGAGCTTGTCTTCAGCTGGAATCAAGTAAGCGACCTTACGCCCTTAGAGAATCTTACCAACCTTCAGCGGTTGGTCTTTCATAACAACCAAGCGAGCGACCTTACATCCTTGCAAAATCTGACGAGTTTACAGGGACTGTTTTTTTCAGACAACCAGATTATCTCCATCACGCCTCTTGTAGCCAACACCGGACTGGGAGCTGGTGATGATATCGATATGCGATACAACCACCTCGACCTCACCCCAGGCTCTCAGCACATGAACGACATAAACACTTTGATTGGTAGAGGGGTAATTGTAACATATGAGCCCCAAAACTGAGCACCAACACTCAGACTGACAGCCAATGAGAGAAGCATGGAGGATACCTGCTGCCTTAGGGGTATCCTTCTTTTTTGGCGTTATTATCAGCAGATTAGCTCTTGTTTATTGCCCTTCTAAGGCACCTCTTCCGCCCGTAAGGCGCAAAATACCCTGCCAGCCAGCATCTTTCCGGGAGCTGGATATCCGTTCGCTACATTGATCACGACAAACCCTTGAGGATGGTTTTCGAAATGGATCATGCACGGTTGATGATCTTTCAAAAACTCCAGGTTTTCAAGCCATATGTGCACAATCTCATCATAAAGGCAGGGTGATATCTGACCCGATTCCAAAGACCAGAACGGTTGTGAGTGAGTTGAAACATCTTTCTCTAGACGCTTCTAATTTCTTCAAATTGTGAAGTTAATCCATAACTTGCTACCGACGAATGAAGGTCGAGAAACGGATCATGTATGGAAGTGGGTCTATGGAATTATTCAGTCAGAAGTGCCTATGAAAGCATACCAGGTAACGTGCCCAAAAGCCAGGTTGTTGGACGAAAAAATAGAGTATGCTGGGGTTGGTCTTTTTCTTTAATGGATTATTTTATCGCAACGATCTTGAGTTCTTCCAAAAAGCGCTCTTTTCCTACCGGTACCACCCCCGCGGTGTCAGTCTGTATTTTTGAGAAAGCTAAGGGCACGCCCTCGCGAGGCGTAGGCCCAGCCAGTTGCGGAGAACGTCAGGGGAGTCATAGTAGCGACTGGCGACCCGACAATCCTGCGCAGAGTAGTTCCAACAGCCGCTCCGCTTGACGCGGTCCGAACCGCTGGATGGCCCTATGGGATTGGTCTTTGTTGTGCTTGTGTAACTTTCCCACCAGTCGTGGCACCATTCCCAAACATTTCCGCTCATGTCGTACACACCCAATTCGTTTGGTTTCTTCTGGCCCACTGGTTGCGTTATTGCGTTGTTGGCTCGTATAGTGGGCCAGTACCAATCACTGTCTGTTCCGGGTAGCAATCTGTCTCCCGAGTTCTGCCAATACCATCCCACTTCATTCAAGTCGTTGCTTCCTGCGTATCTGTAGTCCCCTGCGCTTTTATGTCCTCCTCGGGCTGCGTATTCCCATTCTGCCTCTGTCGGTAATCGATATCCTTCCACGTGTGTGATGTCTGTCGTTGTATTTCCGTTTCTGTCCAGAAGATTGCCGCTGCTGTCATACGCCGGTTTCAACCCTTCCCTCTGGCTCAGCCAGTTGCAGTACGCAATCGCATCATTCCAACTGACATTGATTAATGGCTTTGTCCCTCTTCCCATGTAGTATCCGATCCAATTGCTGTAGTCCGATGGCTTGCTCTTTCGTCCCCGCCTTGTCGTCAGGCCCTTCCAGGGAGCGCGACTGGGTATGATCAAGTGCAAAGTCAAGAACGCAAAAGGTATTGCCCTGTAATTCCAATTACCGCCCCGACCGATACGCCTGAACCCCTTTTTGGGTACGAAATGTCTGATGATGGGAATGCTTTTAGATCATTAGATTCCCATAGCAAATATCGATCCAACCGCTGGCAGGAGGTTTAGCCATTTATGAGTGGACCAGTTTTGAAAACCTCTTTATTTGCTGGGCGTGGAGAGGAGATTGTGTGTAGGATAATCATCATACCCGATCCCATACCTTCGTTCCATAATGGAAGGCCGCGCAGGAGGTGGCAAAAATGGAAAAGAACCGAAGATGGTGGATGATCGTACTTGCAATCCTTACGACAGCGCTTCTCACAGGGTGTTTCCGAAGCACTCCAAAGATCACGCTCAACCCCTTTCTCACATTGATTGCCCCCTACCCAGGAGCTACGGAGGTGCATCCTGATCACCTTTCTTTATTCTGGGAAGTGGATTTTCGAGAAGCATATGTTTCTCAGGATGAAGAGATGGTTGCATCAAGAGAAATCCCTTCGATATGGTATCTGGTGTTTTTTGCACAAGAGGATGAAGACTTTGGAGAACCTGAAGTACTCCAGGGGGATATGTTTTTTCCCACCTTTGCGGATTATGATGCTTTTTGTGAGGCTACGGGAAGGAGTAAGCCAATCGACCAGGATTCGTGAAGAGAAGCCCGTCGGGTGATCAACGTAAGCTGGTGGGATGCGATCGCCTACTGCAACTGGCTGAGCCAAAGGGAAGGGTTGAAACCGGCGTATGATGACGATGGTATGCTCCTCGGCAGAAGCGGTCAAATCACAACGGACATCACGAAGGTGGAAGGGTACAGGCTCCCCACGGAAGCAGAGTGGGAGTATGCGGCCAGAGGGGGGACATAAAAGCGAAACGGACTACAAATACGCAGGAAGCAATACCATTGATGAAGTGTCGTGGTTTTGGGACAATTCCAATCCAGACGGAACCGGTCAAAAAACTCAACCGGTAGGGCTTAAGAAGCCCAACGAATTGGCCATCCACGACATGAGTGGAAATGTGTGGGAATGGTGCCATGATTTATATGACTGGATCTACTACCAGCGGGGAGAAAAGACCAATCCGATCGGACCATTGGAAGGCACCAACCGCGTCCTGAGGGGCGGAAGTTGGGCTGACCGTCCTAGGGACAGTCGTGTAGCCATCCGGGGATACAACTCCTCGGATTTCTCGTACAACGCCATGGGGTTCCCGATCTCGAGGACAGTTTTTTAGATTGCAGGAAACCCCAAAAGGGGGCATATCCCACTTCACACACATTTTTTTGAGCGGATTCAGGTCATAGAAATCTTTGTTAAGAATATGATAGACTTTCCATGACGGTTGTTTCATCTTTTTTCTCAAAGAGGGGTTTTCCATAGAACCCGCTCTATTTCGATTTATCTACTCACCTTACGGTTTGAACTGCTAATCCTCATCCAACTTTTTTCGATCCGGGGTTTTTTCTGGCCCGAAGCCTTTTCGAGGCGCATTAAAGCAATCCCGCCCCTGGGTTTCGCGCCTGCTGAATAGTTTCGATTTCGCCCTTCGGAATGCAGGAACCCTTTGACCTACCGATCAAAAGCAGCATAATCCAGGAAGGAAAAGGAGGGGATTGGGATAACCAGAAAACGAATTCCAGCGCTATTGATTCTCTTGGTGAGGGTGTTCAGCCTTTCATGGGCTGCTGAGGCAATCCAGTTTGAATGTCCAATCATGGATAGGGAAATCCGAAAAGCAAATGGGTACACTAACGCTGATCAATTCAGAATAATCATGTTATAATAAATAGCAGAAGGCAATGTTTGATAACACTAAAATACTTCTGGAGGATATTATGAAAAAAAACCAACAAGAGAAAAAAAAGGGGACGTTGAAAATGGTTGCTATAGGTATAGTGGCAATCACTATCGTTTTTTCAATCATTTCCATGATCGTGGTTATTTTTATCTACAATGGGCAGTTTCCCCGGTATGACAGACCTGATATGACAGTGACACTAGGTCTGATATATGATGAGCTTGAAGCGGAGTATCCAAGAGAGCTGGTGAGTTTTAACTCCGGAAACACTCGTTTGCAAGGCTATGTGTATGGCCAGAATCATGAGATGGGTCTTGTGGTTGTTGCTCATGGTATTGGAGGAGGAGCAGACAGCTATCTGGCTCAGATCACCTACTTTGTGGATCAGGGTTGGCGTGTTTTTGCTTATGATGCAACGGGTAGTTTTGACAGCGAAGGCAAGACCACAAAGGGATTTCCGCAAGCGTTGGTCGATTTGGATGCTGCGTTGACCTACATAAACACACAGGAAGCGTTTGCTTCTCTGCCCATTTTATTATTTGGCCACAGCTGGGGTGGTTACGCAGTGGCGAATATCTTACACTACGATTATGAAATCGCCTCTGTTGCGACAGTGTCTGGCGCAAATAGTGCCATGGAAATGATTGTGGAACAAGGCCGGCGCATGATGGGTGGTTTTATCTACACACAATACCCGTTTTTGTGGCTGTATCAAACCATTCTGTTCGGAAAAACAGCTTCTTTGAAGGCCGTGGACGCCATCAATGGCTCAAATGTTCCGATTCTTATCATCCACGGTACAGAGGATGACGTTATTGCTTATGAAGAAAGCTCCATCATTTCAAAAGCAAATGCCATGACCAATCCCAATGTAAGAACCATATCGCTGAGCGCGCCTGGACAAAGTGGACATAACAATCTGTTTCGTTCCAAAGCCGCGATGGCATACATAGATGAAATCAATGTGGTATATCGTACACTGTATGACCAGCATGCACAACACATTCCATATGAAATCAAACAAGACTTTTACGCAGAGCTTGATCGAGCCTTAGCCCAAGACATCAATCGAGAATTGATGGATGAGATACACGCATTTTTCCTGGAGAGTATAAAGAAATAAGTACGCGATACCTTTAAGAGGCTATTGCTAGCCAGAATCACTTCGAAAAACACAACAAAAAAAGAGGAGAAGAATGTGGATATAGCATAATAAGTTTTATTCCGAAAGCCATGGGGATGATGGTGCTTTGCTTTTTGTTTGTTTGCCCGACAGGATTGCTTTCTCGAGACAAGGCAGAAGGGGTTTTTATTCGTCATAAATACAAGCTCTTCGACACGTAACGGATCTATCATAATTTTCGGGGAATTATTCTTTTTCCGTACCAAAGCGCTAAATACCATCAACCTAAGGAGGTTACTATTATGGAAGAAAAATTAATCAGACTAAAACGCTTTAACCTGATCATGGGATTCGTTCACTTGACTCAGGCAATTGCCATGCTTTTTTTAGCATCGACTGTCATCCAGAAAATTGCCGAGTTTCAACCGCAAATCGTTCAGTACTTCCAAACCTTCAACGTTGCCACCCGCTCCCTTGAAACGGCTAGCAAAGAACTATTCCAACTGCCTTTTGGTGTATTGGTGGCTAGCTTTTTATTCATATCTGCATTCGCCCACTTTACCATCGTGATGAATAGTCGCAAGTATTTTGATGGGCTTGCTAAGGGTATCAATGTCTTTCGGTGGTATGAGTACGCATTGAGCTCTTCGATCATGATCGTACTAATTTCCACCTTGTTCGGTATCTACGATATAGCCACCCTCCTCTTGATTTTTGTTACGAATGCCGCTATGAATATTTTCGGTTTGGTAATGGAAGAGGCTAATATGGGTAAAGTCAAAACAGATTGGAAGCCCTTTATCTGGGGCTGTGTCAATGGAGGCACCCCTTGGATTGTCATACTCCTTTACATGCTTGGGACAGGGAATTTCGATATGGTGCCTTGGTTTGTTTGGGCGATTGTAGGTACTTACTTTGTCGCTTTCAATTCCTTCCCAATCAATATGATTTTGCAATACAAAAAAATCGGCAAATGGAAAGATTACTTGTACGGAGAACGGGTATATATCGTACTAAGCCTTGTCGCAAAGTCCTTTTTAGCATGGCTGGTATTGTTTGGAGCCATGCAACCCTAACTTGTGTTTGGCCCACGATTACTAGATCACTTAAGGATATAGATGGCCCCAGCCTTTGCGTCTCTTACTTCCTCCCCGCGCGGCGCGTAAAGGGTATGTATGATACCGGGAGCAGGACCCAACGACATGGGAAAAAGCAAGATCAAAGGCTAAGGGCACGTCCTCGCGAGGCGCAGGCCCAGATAGCGGTTGACTGGATCGTTGCGGGCGCGGCCAGCGACCCGGCAATGCTCCTCTCCGAAGTTCCACATGCCGCCCCTTACCACGCGGGTCCGACCGTTGGATGGGCCAATGGGATTAATCTTTGCTTCGGTTGGGTAAAGTTCGTACCAGTCATGGCACCATTCCCAGACATTTCCGCTCATGTCATACAATCCAAGTTCATTGGGGCGTTTCTGCCCCACTGGCTGAGTTTTTCTTCCGGTACCTTCTGCGTCAGAATTTTCCCTGTACCACCCGACTTCATCGATGTGGTCACTTCCTGCATACAGAAATCTCGGCGGTATGGGAAGCGCTTGGTGTCCACCGGAAGCTGCGTATTCCCATTCCGCTTCTGTGGGCAATCGGTACCCTTCCACTTGCGTGATGTCATCAGTGATCTGCCCATCTCGGTTCAATAGGGTGCCTTCGCTATCGTAAGCCGGGGACAATCCATTTTGCTCGCTAAGCCAGTTGCAGTACGCAATCGCATCGAACCAATTCAGGTTGATTACCGGTCTTGTCCCTCTGCCCCAGTCGTTGTCATACGGTTTGCTTATGCCCATAGCATCACAGTAGGCGTCATATTCATCAAAGGTGACAGCGTATTTCCCGATCCAAAAGTCGTAGGTCAGGGTGACTTGGTGGACAGGTCTGCTCTCCTCCCTTATATCTCCAATCTCATCCCCCATTTGGAAGGTTCCCCCTTCGACACGGACCATCTCCCCGACGACAAAGTTTGCTACAAGGGTCACATTTTCTCTGGGCATGGTGTACTCATAGACAGCATCCCCGCTGATCGCTGTCCCTTCCAATGTCCAGTTCAAAAAATGATATCCTTGGTATGGAGTCGCCTCAATCCTGACTGATTGATCAACTAGGTATGTACCACCCCCGCTCACGCCTCCCCATGCGTTGTTGTTCCTGTCCAAGGTCAGCGTATAGGTAGCAGGGACGCGGCCCGGACAACCTACAAGCATCATAACCAGCATGAGCAATACAAGGATCAGCGTAAATCCTTTGATGCCTTTCATCCTCTCGTCCTCCTTTGTCCGAATTTACTATTGTCTTAACTGAGGCTGTATGCTGGATTATAACATAAATCTAGGAGGGATTTAATCCCTGTATAATTCCTCATCCAAACCCAGCCATTGATAGGCGTTCAAATAAGGGACCCGGCCGCCTCCCCCGGAACAGGATGCAATCATTAGCGCAATTATAACTATTGATCCGATCACTTTGGTCGATCGTCCTTGCTTCCCCTCGATGTCTTCCCATTGAATAGTTTGATATGAAAAAGCGCGTGAAAACTATGCTATAATAAAATAGCCTTGGGCGAAAAAGGGGAAATGACTCTTAACCAACCCCAGATCTATCGAAAACCGAAAAGGAGGTGTCAGCAATGAAGCTGTGGGTATTGACAGCGGTATATGGTATGTTGTTTCTATTAGCCGCTACTGTTTTTGCTACATCGGACATGGTTTTGGTACAGGCGGGTAGCTTCCAAATGGGAGACCGTGTTGGTGACTTGTCGGGCAGCACCAGGCCTGTTCACACTGTCCATTTGATCTATGATTACTGGATCGGAGTGTACGAAGTGACCTTTGAGCAGTACGACGCGTTTTGTGATGCAACAGATCGAAGCAAACCCAGCGATGAGGGTTGGGGCAGAGGAACTCAGCCTGTTGTCAACGTCACCTGGTGGGATGCAGTTGCTTATTGCAATTGGTTGAGCGAAAGGGAAGGATTGGAACCGGCATATGACGAAGAAGGAAACCTACTAGACAAAAGCGGGGTGGTCACCTCGGACATCACAGCCGTAGAAGGATACCGATTATTGACAGAGGCAGAATGGGAGTACGCTGCAAGAGGAGGGCACAAAAGCGAATCGGACTTCAAGTATGCCGGAAGTAACGTGATCGATGATGTAGCTTGGTATCAAGACAATTCCGATACAGATGGCACGGGAAGAAAACCGCACCCCGTTGGGGAGAAAGAACCCAATGAGCTAGGACTATATGACATGACGGGGAATGTGCTGGAGTGGTGTCATGACTGGTATGATTACGACTACTATAAACTGGGAGACAAGACCAACCCAATCGGACCTTCAACCGGGTTCACCCGTGTGCACCGCGGAGGTTCCTTCAGTTCCAATGCTCAGTCTAGCAGTCCAGTACCCGAGCGATTCAACTCATCTCCTGGACGAACGTACAATCAGCGTGGTTTTCGTATTTCGAGGACAAACCTCATGCCATAAGGGTTACAGAAGAGCCCCGAAAGCGATTATCCGCTTACCTTGCGGTATAGATTTGAGATCATTCATTTCCTTGGTTTGTGATCCCTGTCTTTATCTGCAATGTACTATCCCCACTGATTTTTGGCGGGACCTCATTCCTGTTTCTTTTGTGATACAATAAACCATCCAATCGTACACCTACCTAAACCCGAATGGAGGAAGACATAAGTATGAAAAGCATAGGATTGATGGTGATCCTGGCTGTGTCGATATTCTTGAGCGCCTGTGATCTGATTTGGCCCCCACCGGTCTTAGTTACCTCGATTACAATAATCGAAGAAGGCGGCAAGGTTATTGTGGAATTAGGCGAAACCCTGCAGATGATCGCCCAGATCCGACCGGTTAACGCCACCGACAAAAGAGTGACATGGTCGGTTGAGAATGCTGGGGCCGTTTCCGCCAGAGAAACCCGAGCACACATTACTCAAAAAGGCGTACTAACCGGATTGGTAGCAGGAACGGTTATTGTAAAGGCCACAGCCCAAGATGGTTCAGCAGTGGAAGGGACTATGGTAATAACGGTTTCAGAAGAAGAAATCTTTTTCCCAGACCCCGTTCTGAGACAGGCTGTCCGTGATGCGGAAGGGTATACGGGAAACCCAACGGGTCCGATTTATAAAAATGAAGTGCTGGGGATTACGGAGCTTGTATACTGGGGATCCTCTCCTGCCAGAGAATCGGATTCGTGGAATCATATTAGTGAATGGCATAAAGAAAAACTGGTTTCTGATTACTATGGCGAAAGAAAACTTGAGGAATCAAGGCATCACGAACACACCCATAACCATGTTCCAAGGGCTAAAATCAGCAATCTGGAAGGGATCCAGCATTTGACCAGTTTAAAGGTTCTTACTTTTGGAAACAACCAAGTGAGCGACATCTCACC
>CAYWWY010000015.1:537-35126 GCA_964462525.1 uncultured Thermotogaceae bacterium | reverse complement strand
GTAACTAACAACTGTTCACGCGAAGTTGCGAAAAACTGTTCATCTCTAATTGCCAAAATCTGTTCATTTCTGCTTACCATTTACAACCTAGCAGATCGGAGGCTACTGAGTGTGCGAAAAGTGGCTTAAAGACAGGAAGGGTAGAAGCCTCGATCATAAAGAGATTGTTACCTATTGCAGGGTAGTGAGAGCACTTGAAAAAACTATTGAAATTCACGGCTCTATTGACGACCTTTATCCTTTTGTTGAGGAAAACATTATAAATTTCTAATTCTGGCGATTACTCTTCAAGGCGTTGGAATCTCTTCCATTAATTGATGATTATATCCCGATTTGCTACCTGGTTTATCAGTGTTTCTACGTCCTCATCACAACCAAGAATATGCATTTTCCTATGGCAGTTTGGGCAGAGAGCAACCGTATTGCTGATTGTATCTGCTCCTCCTTGTGATAGCCAAATGATGTGATGTACTTCTAAGTAATGATTCCCCTGACTATCCGTAAAAGGCGCTTCTTCCCCGCACAATTCACATTTACCATTTGCTAAGCGTTTAGCTAATTCGGCTACATAACTGTTTCTAATAAAGTATTTTACTTTTACACTTCTATAACTCACTTGATTCCTATTACCCCTCGTAGCTCTTTGTAAAAGCATATCAAGCGACATTCTTTTCGCTTTTCTTCTATGTTCTTCTTCATATTCATTGATGATTGTTTGATTGATTTTTGCGTTTCCAGACTTTAGGCAGATTGGAAACATCCATACTTGTCTTTCTTTGCCATCTTTTCCAATTTGCATTTCTTGATAAGGAATCCCTCCCAGTTCTACTTGACCTAAGAAAACGTACTCGCCTTGCTTAAAAACCTCAAACAAAAAGACACTTACCCCATTTCCTTGTGATTCATTAAGTGTTCTATTTTGAGAAAAATCGATGTTCTGATCCCCATTTAAGCCCATGCCCGTGTAATGAAGAACATCCCCTTCCCAGCGGTTGCTATATAGATTCTTGTTATGGTCAGAAGTCAGTACCAGTGTTTTAGTCTTTTTAGATCTACGCATTCCTCCTCTAGGAGCACATTTGAATTCTTCTGTAATTTGATTGCTCTTATATCGTTCGCCTATAGTAAAACTAGTTTTGAAGCACAAAGAAACAACTCCCTTCAATATTCAGCCATCCATGGATTCTAACCCCAAACACTCTGTAGTAATCCCATTGATCCTACAAGATTTGGTCATCCATTAAACATCAAAACAAAACTCATTTTTTCTTTGGCTTCAGTATGATGGAAAAATGGTGTAAGTAATTCTTTCCTTGGCTCGAGATTTTACGAACTATGATACACCTACCGGGGTTTTAAGGGATACGTCAAACACTGATGGCTTTTGATCCCATGTTCTACCTAACAATACTCTACCTGTTTTTTTCTTCCTAGTTCCTCCCCATTGCTTAAAGAAAAATGGTGTATTTGATTCTTGGCAAACTCTTAAAATGTCGATTACCCATGATTCGTTCATAGGTCTGGCCCTCGGCCCAGATTCACCACCTACGATAACCCAATTGATATTTTTTAAACAAAGCCCTCTCAAAGGACCTAATAGGGGCTCTAAAGATAAAAAAAGATTCTGGTGAGGGCATGAAAGCAAATCGTTAATCCGATGTGTTGTTTCCTGGTTTTCTACAGACACACCAATCCAAACGTTTTGTGGGATACGAAGCATAGTTGAGATTTCTGCCAAGCGCTTAGAGCGTTTGGTCAGAACCTGAAAATGATGCCAATATGCTTTCTCCATTGTATAAAAAACCCGCTTGATAAATTCTATTGGGATAAGCTCATGAAATAAATCACTCATCGAGTTAACAAATATTGTCTGAGGATTCTTCCACTTTAAGGGTAGATCTACCATCTTTTCGTGTAGTGTTACATCGAAACCGTTTTTGTAATTAGTTTGCCCCATTGCTTTCAACCTCAAAGCCATTCGTTCCGCATAGCAATTCCTACACCCTTCACTAACTTTGGTACAACCAGTAACTGGGTTCCATGTTGATTCAGTCCATTCGATACTAGTATCTTGTGACATCTGAAACCCTCCTTTCAAACTTTTGATGCATCTTTTATGAGGTGAGATGCTATTCTGCCTCCGATATCATGAGCCCTTTTGTTTTTACACGACATTGCAAATATCAAAGCATATAGTTTAGATTTTTTAGAGTTTTCTAGAAATAATACATCATCTAGAACATAACTAAATACAGTTCTTAACCTATTTATATAGTAGTTTGTTATATATTCTTTATCTGCTTCTCTATGTGAGGTATTGTTACTATTAAAGAGTTTCATTTGATTATCGTCATTATAAAATTCATTTATCCAATTCTTTGTTCCAAAAAATTTATTCAGTTTATCTTTATTTTTTTGTATCACTTTATCGTAATTACGAGCTAATAAACGCCTTATTGTTCCGATAGGAAACAAGCACCATATATCCAAATTTGATATTTCTGCAATTGTAGATATTGTATCAAAATCAACTGACACACCATATGGATCTAAGAATATGATACCTCGTGTTTCTTTCCAATTTTGTCTTTTAACAATTTTTTCGAGCACTTGGTTTGCATCTTCGCATTCATAAGATATATTTAGTCCCTCTTCACCAAAATTTTTGATATTCTTCTCCAATTCTTTCATTCGTGTTTTATCTTTTTCTATAAAATAGTAGTTATGAAATGGATTTTCTAATTTAATCGCTATCATTGCTGACCCATCAAAAAAACCAGTCTTCGCATCTTCTCCTGAATCTGCGTCTCTCTGCTCGTCCTTGAATAATTCTGTTTGATGATCCTCAATTATAGACGAAAATCTGGAGCCTGTTCCTGCAAAAGCATCAATATATATTAGTTTAAATTTTTGTTTATTCATGACTTTGAAATAAGCTTTGAAGTATTTACGTATAACATCTAGCTTTTTCTGAGTCCATTTTCCCCCAAAAATATGTGGAATACTAGTATCAGGCATCTTCTTGTTATCTTCCTTCATTATATTCACTTCGCATAAGCAAGCAACACGAGTCGAAAAACTTACAATGATAGAAGCATGCGTCAATAAGAATCGTTTCACCGGCTGGAGTAACGATAAGAATCGAATCCCCTTGGTCAAGATCAATGAAGTGGATTGCAAGAACAGAGAAGACGAGAGTGGCAAGAATCAGGAGCAAGAAAACCAGAAAGATACGTTTCAGAGAAATCACACCTTTCTACAAAAATCCTTCACTCACTCATGCTCTTATTGTATCATAACAGGAAATTTATTGCAAGGGATTTGTTTTTAGATTAATTCCCTTCGTGATGCAATCAGCATAATCCCTCTATGAAGGGATAATCACTTTTTTTGCTGCGAAATTAAAAAGATCCCCTCGAATCCTCAAAACGAACGTCCACACAATCGCGCATGCATACTGCACAGAATGCAAAATCCCGTGAAACCGTCTCCATAAAAAGAAGCCGTAGCATATCGATCGGCCGCTCCTATGTGATCGGTTAGGAAAACGCGATCATTCTTTTCCTGATTCCATTCGGGATATCATTTATGTTTCTTCTATGGTACAATAAACCATACGTCAATACCCCACCGAAAACCCTATGGTGGAGGAGAAGTGGATGAAAGGCAGAGGATTGCTACTTTTGCAGGTCACGCTTGTTCTTGTGGTTCTGATGAGCGCTTGCGCAAGGGGAGGGAGAAAGCCAATCGACGAAGAAATTTTCTTCCAAGACCCCGTTCTGGAACAGGCTGTCCGTAATGCCCAAGGGTATACAGGAAATCCTACTGGGCCTATCTATAAGAGCGATGTGTTGGGGATTACTAGGCTTTTTTACTGGGGGCCTCTTCTGGTGGAGAATCTGGTCCTTGGGATCACGAAAACAGGTTAGCGAGCCATGATTTGCTGTTTGGCGATTATCGCGAAGACATGCCTTTTTGTTATGAGGATCCGGGGGTTCACGAGGAACTGAACCTTCTGCCGAGAGATAACTCTGGCAGTTTGGAGGGTATTCAGCACCTGGTCAATCTTGAATTCCTGTATTTCAATAATCAAGTGAGCGACCTCTCGCCTTTGCAGAACCTGGTCAATCTTCAACACTTGAGTTTCTCTCAAAACCAAGCGAGCGACATTTCTCCTTTACGGAATCTTGTCAATCTTCAGGTGTTGGTGTTCTGGAACAACCAAGTGAGCGACATCCAACCCCTGGTACATAATACCGGCCTGGGTAGCGGAGACACAGTAGATATGCGATGGAATTCTCTCGACCTTACGCCCGACTCCCAAAACATGAATGATATCCATGAGCTGATCGACAGAGGTGTAAATGTGGAGTACGATCCCCAAAACTAGCTCCCCACACTTAAACAGTCAATTAACCTAGGAAACCCGAAGGATACTCCTAGAGATAGTCTGGATCAGGAAGGGTGCAAATACCTACTTTTTGGCAGAAAGTCCTTATTGTAGGGTAATCTGACTGCTTCTGAATGAGTGGCGACTCTGCCACCTTGGTGATTCCGTAGAAGACGATACTAAACATGAACGATATCATTCACTGAATCTCTCAATGATCTTCTCCTAAGGTCTCTCGAATGAACCTGAACCTATCCCTTCACGCTACCTTCAGTAAGCCCACCAGTTATGTACTTCTGCATGAACACATAGAAAACAATCACGGGAAGAGTTGTAATCAAGCCGCCTGCCATTAGCTCGTTCCATCTGACCACAAAATCATCGATGGAAGCAACAAGAGCAACGGTAAGCATTCTTTTCGAATCAGACATAATGAGGCTATTGGCAAACATGAATTCATTCCACGCCATGATGAAGCAGAACACTGCTGTTGCTGCAATACCAGGAGCAGACAGGGGCAATATGATTTTCGTAAACGCTTTGAGTCTGGTGCATCCGTCTATTCTTGCCGCTTCTTCAAGCTCGCTTGGGATGTTTCTGAAGAAGCCCCTTAACAACCATATTGAGAATGGAAGCGCAAAGACCGTGTATGAGATGATTAGACCAGTAAAACTGTCGATCAATTGCAGATTTCTCATCACGATGAAGAACGGTATAAGGAAGATTACCGCAGGGAACATTCTTGTCATCAGGATGAACATGAGATACAATTTCTCGCCCTTCATTCTGAATCGGGCAAGCGCATATCCTCCCATACAACCAAAAAAAACTGCTACAAAGGTAGTCATAAGCGACACGTAGAGGCTGTTGAAAAAGTAGGTGCCCAGTCTCATGTTCCTCCAGGCCGACAGATAATTCTGAAAAGAAGGGTTTTCTGGAAGAAGCTTGGGTGGAAAGCTTAGTGTTTCTGCTGTTGGCTTGAGTGATGTGAGAAACATCCAGATGACTGGAAGCAGGATTACAAAAGTCAATATGATAAGGGAGGTGTGAACAATCAAGGCTCTTCGGATTCTTTTCTTCCTGCTTGAAAACACTACCCCTCACCTCCTAATCTATTTTTTTACCCTCTACCTTGTGAAGGTAGAAGAAGATGAGCACTGCAAGAAAGGCAACCATCAGGATCGATTGTGATGATGCATACCCGAAGTTATATCTTTGGAAAGCCGTCTTGTATATACTGGTTGCAAGGATCTCGGTTGCTCCCCTTGGCCCGCCCCTGGTCATCACCCAGATCATGTTGAAGCTATTGAATGTCCAGATCGTTATGAGGGTTACGGCTACAACAATTGAAGCCCTAAGGTAAGGTATTGTGATGCTCCAGAATCTGCTCCAAACACCTGCGCCATCCACTTCTGCCGCTTCGTAGAGGTCGTAAGGAATCGTCTGAAGAGCCGCATGAAAGATTAAAGCACTTAAAGGAAATTCTTTCCAGACCCTGGCAATAACGACCCAAATCTGTGCCGAAAGCGGATTGCCGAGCCATGGAAAAGGCTCGGCAATCAGTCCGAGTCTGACAGCAATGTCGTTGACGAAACCAAACTCCGGATGAAGCAGCCACATCCAGCTTAGAGCAGCAACCGCTGAAGGAACAGCCCATGGGATGAGAATCAGAGCCTTATAGACCCCCACCCCCTTAACACGCTGGCTCACAAGAAGCGCGATTCCAAGACCAAGAAGAACCTGGCCTCCGACGTTTGCCAGTGTCCACCATATGGTATTCCAGGAAGCCATCCAGAAAGCACTGTCACTAACCGCTCTGGAATAATTGCTTAGCCCAATGAAAGGCGTACCTCTATGAAGGGTCAGTAGATTGTAATTGAAGAAACTCATCACAAAACCGATCACCAGGGGTATGACGATCACCAGGATCATTATTGCAATGGTTGGACTCACCAAAAAGAAACCCATGTGTTTGTTGAAAAAACGACTCATACTCATTGTCTCATCCCGCATCCATATTTGAGATTTGGAACACGATTACAAGAATGAGCAACGGAGGCATAAACAACCTCCGTTGCTCACACACAACAGTTCAAATCAATAAACTTCGTCCAATGCTTCCTGGACCATCCTTGCTGCCCTGTCAATAGCTATGACTGGATCCTCACCGTCTATCATCACTGCAGTAAACGCATCTCCGAGCACTGTTCTGGAATAGTCTCCAACAAGGCCTGCATGGTTGATTCCAAAAGGAAGCTCTTTCAAGAACTGCATGATCAGAGGATCGTCTATGTATCCGCTATCCGCTGCGTCTACTCTTGCAGGAAATCTTCCATACGAGAAAGCCACACCCATTCTTTCTGCATCTGTCAGGAAGTCAAGCCATGCCCACGCTGCATCCTGAACCTTCGAACCACTCCAAACTCCCAGGCTGCTTCCTCCGAGTGAACACGCTCTTCTCACCTGCATCGGATGTGGAATCACATCGATCTCGAAATCAGGGTTGGCTTCTCGAAGCGGCAATATCTCCCAGTCGCCCGCGATGTACATTGCTATTCGTCCTCCAAGGAAAGAGTTTCTGAGATCGCCCCAGGTATCGTAGGCAATGGCTCCAGGGGGGATTACTTTGTGTTTTGTGAAGAGCTCTGCGTAGAATCGGAAGGCTTCTTTCCCTTCGGGCGAATTAAACAGGACTTGACTGCCATCTTCGCTGAAGATCCTTCCTCCGTTTGCGACAAGCCAAGGATACCAACCGTAAGACGCTCCACGCCCGCTTCTGATTCCAAATCCATACTGGTTCCCGTGTGTTAGTTTCTTTGCCACTTCCAGGAATTCGTCCCAGGTCAGCGCTTCTTCACGAGAATACGTGATTCCTGCTTTTTCGAAAGCGGTCTTGTTGATGATCAGGCCCGTTGCATCAGAGATCCACGGGAGCGCATATATGTTTCCGTCGAAAGTGCTTGACTCGATTGCACCAGGGATCACTTCCTTATCCTTGCCACTTTGATAAATGTAATTGTTCAGCGGTAGTAAAGTACCGATTGCGCCCAGTTCGACTGCCCATGTAGTAGCTATGTGGATAATATCTGGGGCAACACCCGCCAAACTTGCAGTGATGAACTTTTCCATCAGTCCCCGATGGGGCATGTTCTCGATTCGCAGGTCAATATCTGGGTTGAGCCTCATAAACTCTTTCTGCGCTTGAACAAGTTCCATTTCTTCGCTTGCTGCCATTTCATCGTATACCCACATCGTCACCACTGTCTTGGCTCCTACGAAGGTGAAAAACGCGAGTACCATGATAGAAATTAGTACCATCTTTTTCACTGACATCATGCTCTCCCTCCTATAATGTAGTTTTACGCAGCTTACCTTTTTTCCAGTAAACTACTACCTGTTTCATGGTGCTTCGTTCTCGAAAACGCCGTCTACCAGGATATAGATTTCATCGCACACAGCGCGAAGGAACTTCTTTGTCTCGGTTTCAAGGATGTTTGATGCCTAGTATCCTGAATGAAAGCACTCTGGTTAATCCGATCCTGACCTCTCAAGAAGCCGACTGACTAGATTAACTGTGATCGCTTTGATAATTCTTCTCATAAAACTCCTTTTTGGATATGTTTGAGGCCTTTACGTTTCCGAAAGCGTTCTACAGTATGGGTTCTTGTTTTAGTACGATATCCGGGAGTTCCCCCTCTCCCAGAAACCATCCTGGAATAAATGGCTTTGCGAACTCTCGGTCAAGTCTGCTCTCTATCTCTTTTAGGTACCTTTCGGCTGTTGACTGCCACGTAAATCTGCTCAAAACCCTTTTTATGGCTTTAGTCCGAAGTTCAGAGAGTTGGTCTTTCTTTTCCGGCCCAAGAAGAGACAGGAGCCCTTTGCAGATACTTTCCGTATCCATTGGATCCACAAGCACTCCGTAATCACTTTCAGCATCTCTCAATGATTCGGAAGGGCCGCCGTTCTTGGTAGCTACCGCAGGTAACCCACAGGCCATCGCTTCGAGAGGCGCCAATCCAAAGGGTTCGTAAAGCGTTGTAAGGCAGAACACAGAGTCCCTCTTTGCAGCAATTCGATACAGCGAAGCAAGCTCTCTCTGATTCCGAATGTCGCCGAAAAGGACCCTATCTTTAAGGTTTTCTTTAAGCACAACCTCCACAAGCCTCCTCAGAACCCTGTGTTCATGGGACGAACCAGTCGCTGTTCTGCCATAAGGGTCTGTTACTCCACTGGTTATTATGATAAGGTTTGTGTTGTTCCTGAGGTAATTGCTGTTTACATAGGCGTTGAGCAGTCCAATGTGATTCTTCTTCTCGTCGAGCCTGCTCGAAGATACAATCATTGGCAGCTCGAGTCTGTCCTTTCTCGAAAACCGCTCGAACAACGCAGCAATCCGATCTTCGACCTTCCAGTCATCCGGTGAGTCATATGGATTGAACACTTCTGTGTTGACACCAGGGGGAATGACACTAAAATGACTATCATCTTTGACATCGATGTACGGGTTGTAAAGCATATGGTTGTACTGCTCAAACCTTTCCATTGACGTGCTAACTATGTTGACTGCAGAGTGTTTCATGGCTGTTCCTTCAGCAATGATCCTTGTCGTGAAACTGAATCTATCGTCGTATTGCGGGATATTGCTCTCATCAACACCCAATTTATCCATCTTCAGCGCACCTAGAGAATGGGCTGTAAAAGAATAGGGAATGCCTGTCCATTTTGCAAAAATCGCTCCAGCGACTCCGCCATCACCGTAGTGTGTAGTAACAAAGTTTGGCATGACTTTTTCCGAGTCATAAAACGCCAAAGTGTTCTTGCAATACTCCTGAATATATGGCCAAAGGTGCTCTTTCCTGACAAATCCCCTCTTACCGAAAGGGATGCGAATGATCCTCAGGTTGTCAACACCAGGATAAAAGTCAATTTCTTTGGAAAACTCCGGCCAAAGGTCATCATCAATTCTCCTGGTGATAATGTCGGTTTTAACGCCCATTGATGCCATGGCTATTGCCAGCTCTTTGACATAGACAAGCTGTCCTCCAAAATCTGGATGCGTGGTCCAGTAGCTGTCTTTCGAATCGAAATTGCCTTGCGGATTGAAAAATGCCACTCTCAAAATAATCACACCAATCTATATCAATGATGGGTTTCCGAAAGGTACGTATCGATCAGTTTGAATCCTTTTGACGTTGCAACAGAAATCCAGTATTCATGTTGTTTGAAATCCGGCAAAACGGTAATCAGTGTATCCTGTGTTGACCATTCACGAATCCGAATCAGCGATTGTTTCCCGATCTTTGAAGGATTTGCCATAATGAAAATCTTAGAAGCTGTCTGGCACAGAGATCGTTTGAAGTTTGCCTCTTGAATATTCGATGCGTAATACCCGTTTTCATCAACACCATCCACCCCCAAAAAGACCTTGTGGATATTATACCGTTGGAGCTGTTGTGCGATATCAAAGTCCAAAAAGTTCATTAGGCTGTAGTGGAACACTCCACCAAGAACGACCAGGTTAATTTCCGGCTTTAGTGTGATACAGTTGATGATATACAATGAATGAGTCACGATAGTAAGGTTGGTGGGGGGTGTTTGAACCAATTTTTCGACAAAAAAGAGCGTTGTGCTTCCTGAGTCGACGAATACAATATCGTTCTTTTTGACCAAATTCGCAGCAGTCTCTCCCATCGCTTGTTTGGCATCGACATCGATAGCAATTTCTTCCTGGAACTTGGGATCATATCTTTGGGGTTGAATTCGAGCTGCCCCTCCATGTACCCTTTTCAGAAGGCCTTCTTCTTCCAACTGCCGAAAATCCGCACGGGTTGTCACAACTGAAACCGCCAACTGTCGCGCAATATCTTTCGATGATACACTTCCATGCTGACTCAACTTTCCAAGAATAAAAGCCTTTCTCTCTTCATACATCTTCATTGAGGTATCTCCTATCCTATTTGCATGGTTGGGTATGTGATTGCATACTGTAAGGATTCGTTGCTCTCTGTACCCATTATACGTGGATCTTACATAAATCGTAAACTCCCTTATGGGGGATTATTCCTGTTGAACCTAAAATACCTTCGTCTACTTTCTAATCGCTTATTTTTTCTTAGCTTTTCTTTCTGTATCGCTTTTCTTTTTTCAACTTTTTTTATTCTTTTTTTCTCCTGACAAGAGTATACCATGGAAATGACCTCTCTGGAAACCCGAGGCCGATCTTTCAGCGATGACGAGCCGAATCAAAAAAAAGAGCCGGTATCATGGTGATAAACGGCTTAGAGACTGCCGATACGCCTTCCGACAGGTCATTCCTTGGGCCAGTAATCCTGAAGCAAGAAAGGAGGAATGGTGATGAAGGGTTGCAAGATAAGAAAAATTGAAACGAGAATTTCTGTGAAACAGGATTCATTGACAGGGGTTTTGAATTGGGTTTTAGAGCGTAAGAAACGAACAGCAATACGAATTCCCATAGAAAACCCCCGAGAGATCGGGGGTTTGCGTTCTCTGTGGATAATAAGGAGTTTTCTCTAAGGTGCTCGAAATTACTACCTGCCAAAGATCGAACATAATCGGTCAAGTGTTCAAACGATTCTCTCGAAGATAACTGCAGGGAACATTCTTGTCATCAGGATGAACATGAGATAAGACTTCTCACCCGCTGAATCAAGGCTAAGGGATGACCGTCCTTGAAAGACGAAACCCAGAGTAACTGTACCGGAAATCCGGGATGGAAAGGAGGCGGAAGGTTACACGGCTGAACAAAGTGCCGCTGTTCCAACACCCACCCCGTACGACTCGGTCGTAGCCCGTTGAAGGTCCTATAGGATTGATCTGTGGTTCACTTGTGTAGTTTTCATACATGTCATGGCACCACTCCCGCACATTCCCGCTCATGTCGTACAAACCAAGGAGGTTGGCTTGTTTACTTCCTACCGGTTGGGATCTCTCAGCAGAGTTACTCCGATACCACGCCACTTCATCGATATCGTCGCTTCCCGCATACAGGAATCTTGGAGGAATGGGTAAAGCTTCATGTCCACCGGAGGCTGCATATTCCCATTCCGCCTCTGTGGGCAGACGGTAGCCCACAACCCGAGTGATGTCTTCAGTCACATTTCCTTCTGCATCCAATAAACTACCTTCATTTGGTTCTCCTAGCAGTTTGTATGCTACAGGCAAACCATTCTGTTCACTGAGCCAATTGCAATACGCAATCGCGTCCCACCACCACACATTGATCACGGGGCGGGTGACTCTTCCCCAGCCTTCGTCATCGGGTTTTCCCCTGTCCGTTGCATCACAGAAGGCGTCATATTCTGCAAAGGTCACTTCATTCGTTCCAATCCAGTAATCATAGGTCAAGGTTACGGTGTGTACAGGTAAGGCAGAAGGGGCCCAAGACGGGAGGTCCCCTACCTCATCCCCCATCTGGAAGGTACCCCCTTCGACACGGACCATCTCACCGACGACAAAGTTTGCTACAATGGTCACATTTTCTCTGGGCATGGTGAAATCATGGATGGCTTCTCCGCTAATCGGTGTCCCTTCCAATGTCCAGTTCAAAAAATGATACCCTTGGTAGGGTGTCGCTTCAATCCGGACGACTTGATCAACCGTGTAGGTACCTCCCCCACTCACACCTCCCCATGCGTTGTCGTTCCTGTTCAAGATCAGAGTATAGGTAGCAATGACTCGACCTGGACACCCTCCAAGCATAATCACCAGCATGAGCAAGAATAGGATTAGCGCAAGTCCTTTGGTGGCTTTCATCTTTTGTCCTCCTTAATCTGAAATGATGAGTGACTTAACTAAGCTTGAAAGGTGTGTTTGGCTCACAGTTCTTTGTCAACATTTGACCAGGAGTATTGTACCATAAAGGGTACCGGGTCGGTTTTTTCATTCGAAAGGGTGGTCCTTTTTTGACCCTTAGTGTTCCCGTTTTCTGGTCAAACACATGAACCTACGTCAGTATTTTTACCTCCACTTTCGTACAGCCTGGGCCAGATATCGCGCTGCGGCCACCGGATACAGGGGTTATGTGCATCTTCGTGCTGATCCTTTCCTTCAGCGCAGATACATGTGAGATGATCCCAATCAGCTTTCCATCCTGCTGAAGGCTGGACAAGGTTTCCAGAGCAGATTCCAATGTTTCTTCATCAAGGGTGCCGAAGCCCTCATCCAAAAAAAGAGAGTCCACCCGGACTTTTCGACTGGCCATTTTTGAAAGCCCCAATGCCAGTGTGAGACTAACGATAAAGCTTTCACCACCGGAGAGGTTTTTCGTCGATCGGATTTCGCCCGCCTGATAATTATCTACGACATTCAGTTCCAGAGGCTGAAGCTCATCCCGGATAAGCAGGTAACGATCGGTTATTTGCTCAAGCTGCTGGTTGGCATGTGAAACCATCAGTTCAAAGGTCAGGCCTTGAGCAAAGGCGCGGTATTTCTTCCCATCGGCCGAACCGATCAGCCCATGCAGTTTTTCCCAACGATGACACTCTTTTTTCTGGGCTTCGATGGCAGAACGCTTTTCCTTGATCCGTTCTTTGGCTGCCGCATTCTCTCTCAGTGTGTGCTTGAGAGCGGACATAGAATCCCGCAGCTCTTTCAAGGATGCATCCAAATCTCGAAACTGAGGTTCCAGTTCCTCAAATGTTTTATCGGTAAGTGTCTTGGCGGACTCAGTGGACAAACGGGTTTCCCGGTCTTTCTGTTTGGCTTTAAGCTCAGTTTGCGCGTTATCCAGCTCCTTGGCCCGGGAAGATAAGGATGATCGTTCCTCATTGGTTAGTCTGGCCTGTAGGAACTGTTTTTCATCTGTAAATCCCTCTTGCGCAAAAGCCATTGAAAAATCTGTTTCCACTCTATCCAGTATCGGTTTTCGATTCCCAATGCGACTGATTAAGGAACCCACATGGGCCTTTGTTGTTGTCAGTTTCTGCTGTAGTTCCGTGTGCAAGCTTCCGGCTTTCTTTTCCGCTTCCTCAGCATCCGCGATGGCCTTATTCAGATGGATTTCTTCATTATCGGGCTTTTTATCGCCATACAACGCCTTGCGCTCTTCGATTACAGAGGTCCTTTCCTTCTTTAGCTGTTCTAAAACGCTCTGTTGCTCTGTCAAAGCCATGAGCTGAGTTTCAATCACAGCATCCAAACGCTTCATCTCTAAACCAATAGCGCCAATCTCTTTGTCGATTTCGGTCTTTTGCATGACCTGTCGTTGCCATTCCTTGCATCGCGTTTTCAGTGAATCGAGCAGAGATGAAATCTTTGACTCAGGGAGTTCCACGATACCAAGTTGTTGAAGCTTAACTAATACGGCCCTCTTACTCTCTTGAAAGCTAGTCCGAAGGGTTGAAAGGCTTCCTGTCAACTCGATGCGTGTCGTTTCTGCTGCTTTTTTGTCATTTTCCGCTTGGTTTTCCCGTTTTTCGGCGTGATTCAGGACATTTCGCGCAGTCGTCTCCGCCTGTTCCAGTTGCTTAATCGTGGTTTCCTGATCTTCTGCTTGACCAAGCAGTATGGTGAGCGACTCGATCTTCTGCTCGATTTCGTCAGGAACAGGTACATTCCCCTTCGCGTACGGATGCTCGTGTGATCCACACAGGGGACAGGGTTGGCCATCTTCCAGTCTGGCCCGGTGATCTTCCAACTCCGCGATCCTTTTCATGTAGGCCATTTCGCGGAGCAGGGTATCTTTTTCAGTTCGATACTCCCGGAGCGACTTATCACCAAGCATGTCTTGCAAAATACCTTTGCCTTGCAGAAGCTTTTTTGTGGCTGCATCAAGCGCTTTCTTGCGAACCGCGCATTGGTTCGAAGTCGCATCCAATTTTTCCAAAGCCTGCTTCAAGGCCGCATCTGCACTTTGAAGGTCCCGTTCTTTTTTTTCGATCTCCTGTTGTCTGGCGAGCAGGTTCGCAAGCTGCTCTTCAATCCCTGTCAGACCACCGATCAGCCATTCATCCTGCGCATGCTCCTGCAGGTATTGCTCGATCGTTTCCCTCGATTTTTGGGCAATACCGTGCTTTTCTCGTTCTTTCGACAGCGCCTTTTTGTTGATCTCGATTGCAGTATCCCTTTTTTTGCAGCTCTCCGAGCATTCTGAAACGCTCTTGGCGAGCTCCGCGATCCGCTGATCAAGAGAACGGATTTTCTGGATTAGAGGGTATGCCGCTTTCAGATTCTCTTTCGCTTGATATACGCGTTGTTCTGCAATCTGAAGCGCTTCGGCCTGAGCATGTGCGGAAGTTTCCAACTGAGGCAGTCCCGCTTCCTCCGTTTTCAGGGCAGCCTGATCTTCCGATTGCTGAACACGGTGCGTGGTGAGCGTTGCATAGATTCCATCCATTGTGGCAGCTTTAATGGCCTGTTCAAGCTTGTATCGCGCTGGTTTGAAGGCTTCGAAGTCTGCTTGCAATTTTGTTGCTTCATCCGTCAGGCTTAGGATTTCCCTTTTCAGATCTTCAATGAGCGTGAGCCATGCCATGGCCGTACTGATTCTCGATGACTTGTCCACAAGATCGGACTCTTGTTTCCGATTTGCCTCAAGCTTCTGTTGAATCTCATTTTCCTGTTCGGGCTCCAAAATACCAATACCCGATACTTCGGCGATCAGTAGGTTCAATCTTTCGCGCTCATCTCGCTGGCGCTCATGCACCCGTCGTGAAATCTCCGAATAGATCTCGGTTCCGGTAATCTGCTCGAGGATTTTCGATTTCTGCTCGATATCCGCTTTGAGGAAGGTATCAAAACCCCCTTGGGCCAGCAGGATGGAACGGGTGAATCGGTCAAAGTCCATTCCCGTTTTTTCCTCAATGACACCACCGACAAGACTCTTCTTTGTTTCAATTGGCTTGCCAGTATCGGCATCAGAGATATGGTGTTCTTGTTCTTGCAAGGGGCCTTCTGCCTTTTTTCGCGCGCGACGCTGTTCCCAGTGGCACCTGAATCGACCGGCTTGTGATTCAAACAGTACTTCGGCATAGCAATCCCCCGTTTGGCGAGACATAAGCTCGTTTCTGCTCTTGGTAATTTTCCCCAGGCGGGGAGTGGTTCCATACAAAGCAAGACATATGGCATCAAGGATCGTCGATTTGCCTGCTCCTGTGGGACCGGTCAGAGCGAATATGCCGTTGGAAACGTACTCCGGGTCTGTGAAGTCAATGATCCATTCTCCGTAGAGTGAGTTAAGGTTCCGAAACCGAAGCTCAAGTATCTTCATAATCAGTCTCCCTAATCCACATGCTTGTCGTCTTCATAGATCGACTGGACGATAAGGTTGTAAGAGGCGGTCAGTTCCTCCCGGTCTTCTTCCGGTACCTCAAAGACATCCAAACATCGGGTAAAAACATCTGCGGGTTCTAGATCATCAAGGGTCTCCTCTTCTTTCCCCATTCGGATCACTCGGTCCATTACAACTCGGTTTTTAACGCGCCGTATCTCCATTGCAGAACCAGATACTGTTTCATCGATCATCTCTCTTAGATCGCTGATGATGCTGTTGCCCGTATATTCTATCTCGATCCAGGCGGTGCTTTCATTCTTTTTGAGCGCTTCAAGCTTTGCATGAATTTCATCCAAAGTACCCTCAATACGGATCAACTGCTGAAAACACGGTACTGGGAGCTACTTGATCTTTCGAAAGGCCCCGGCGAACTCAATGATCACGACCTTCTTCTCCTGTGTGGCTTCACCATAACCCATTGGGATGGGCGAACCACAGTAACGTATGTGCTCCTCACTCCCGACAACTTGAGGAACATGCAAATGCCCTAGGGCAAGGTAATCAAATGAAGAAGGGAAAACATCCTTGCCCACATGCGCCAGAGACCCTACATACAGTTCTCGGACACCATCACCGTCAACGGTCTTTCCGCCTGCCGTGAAAAGGTGACCCATGGCAAGGATAGGGATGCGATCATGTCCTGCGTGTATTATTTCCGTTCGTTTTTGCTCAGCGATTTGGAAAATATCTGCGTAGTGCTTTTTCAGCCCTTCAACAAGTTTCACATTCTTGTCGTCTATCGTTTCCCCTGGCTCGACGGTGCGAATGTCTTTATCCCGTAAATAAGGGACAGCGCAAACAATGGCCTCGGGTTTGGCATCCGCATAAAGGACGATCACTTCGTCGTCCAAAGGGTCGGTTATAGAGCCAACCACATACACATTCAAAGCCCGCAGCAATTCCTTAGGGGCATTCAGGAAAGAAGGCGAATCATGGTTCCCGGCAATGACCACCACATGACGGCAGCATGACCCAGCCACGCGGCATAGAAAACGATAATAGAGTTCTTGCGCGCGATTGCTGGGGGTGCTGGTATCGAACACGTCACCCGCAACCAACAAGGCATCGATCTTTTCCTCCTCAATAGTCTGATTCAGCCAATCCAAAAAAGCCGAGGACTCTTCATAGCGCTTCCGACCGTAGAGAGAACGGCCCAAATGCCAATCTGATGTGTGGAGGATCTTCATTTTACCTCCTGCTGTGTTTGCAACTTCTGAAAATCCGCAGTCCCCACCGTACGTTTTCTCATTGAAACCCTCCTGTCATTGAGAAAAGATCGTTCTTTGTCATTTTACCACAAAACCAGAATTATAAGGCGCAGTAAGACATCCCAAAACTTGACACGCACAGGATCTGGACAACCATGAAAGAAATTGGTATAATCCAACTAATGGGTTACGATGCAGAGGTTTTGATGATTAAAGCCCGAAAAGCTTTGGGTACAGTTACCAAGGATCCTATCGATATCATTGTGTATGAACAGGATGATTTTCACAAGCGAGCGGATTATTTTGCCAACTTGGAACATACGAAAAAAAACGAAGGGATTCTAATCTATGAACGATAGGCAATATGCCCAAGAATGGATCTACTCATGCCCCGGAAGGATAAATATGACTTTTTGAGGTGGAATATGAGTAATAAATACGATGGTATTATTCAAAATTTTGTCCGTTATTCAAAAACATGCGAGGTTTTTAGAGCAGCCGCTATCATAGGCTCAAGGGCTAGAACGGAAAAAAAGGCAGATGAGTTTTCCGACTTAGATATTTTAATCTTGTCAGAAGAACCGGAAAGACACATTTATAGCACTCATTGGCTGTCTGAAATTGGAGATGTCCATATCACTTTTACAGAAACTCTTCCTTTGGGAACCGGAAAAGAAAGGCGAGTTATGTTCTCGGGTGCGTTGGATGTAGATTTTGCCATATTACCCGCTTCTCACGCAGAAGTGATCTTCTCAAATCCTGAAATTATGGGTGTTCTAAAAAAAGGGGTCAAAATCCTGTTTGACAAAGATGACCTTTTTTCTCAATTAAACCTTCCTTCCGGAGAATTTGAAAATCTCAGAACGAAAGAGCCTTCAGCAAAAGATGTTGAGAATACCATACAAGATTTTTGGTATCACTGTATCTGGAGTATGAAAAAGGTTCAGAGAGGCGAGTATTGGGTAGCAAAGATGTGTGTTGACGGTTATATGAAGTCGCTGATGATGAGAATGATTGAATGGGATTATCAGTTGAAGCAAACGGAGCCAAGAGAAATTTGGTATAATGGTCGTTTTTTTGAAATATGGGTCGATAATGACATTCAGGATGAGATGAAAGGCTGCTTTTCCCATTATGATCAAACCGACATTGTTCTTGCCTTGAAAAATAGCATGAATCTATTTTCACGGCTCTCAAAAAGGGCAACGAAAAGAGTAAAAATGCAATACCCTCAGAAAGCAGAGGACTTTGTTAGGAATTATCTATCACTTCCCCTCATCGAAAGGTAATTGATTCTGCCCCAACAATCGAGGGGTGTCAATCGTTTATGTGTGCCATGAAGTGTCTGAAAAAGTACTTGTATCCATCGCACAGATAGTTTTTCCCAATCTGGTCGTTGGGTGAGATGAGTACCCTGTCCTTTGGGCAGCCACCAAAGCAGAGCTTGATGTATGCGCATTGAAAACACGCCTTGGCAAGCCCATAGGTCTTATGCATACCGAAATCCCGGTTCTTCTCCATGATCTCGTCCAATGGCGTCTCGAGAATGTTTCCCAGCATGTACGGGTGGAACGTGTAGTGGTCGCAGGAATAGATGCTGCCATCCACCTCGACGGAGGCAGCGTGACCACATAGGGGATTGTGCACACACAAGCTGCTAGGGATGCCGCGCATATTCCCGAGGGTTACCTCGAACAGTTGCACGTGCTTCTTACCGTAGTCCAGTTCCTTCCAGCGATCGAAGACGCCTGTCAGGAAGGTACCAAACCCTTCGGGGGTCACCGAAAAAGGGGCAATAGTGTGCTGCAGACACATACTCCCAATCCCCGGGGGCATTGCGAAGCGCTGTCCTTCATCGCTCTCGAAAAAAGAGGCATTGCTCTCGACAACGGGTAGAAATTGGATGTAATCCGTCAGCTTTCGTAGAAAATCATAGACCTCGTGGGGATACCCTTCATTCGCAGCGTTGACGGTAGTCAGCGCATTGAAGCGTATTCCGTGTTTCTGGAGAAGATCGATTCCGGCCATGACATCGTCAAAAGAGCCGGTTTGTGTGCCTTTCCGGTAGAGGTCGTGCAGCCCCTTCGGGCCATCGATACTGACACCGAGCAGGAAATTGTGCTTCGCAAAGAACTGGCACCACGCTTCGTTCAAAAGCGTTGCATTGGTCTGCAAAGTGTTGATCATCTTTCGCCCTTTGCCGTACTTCTTCTCCAAAGCCATTGCTTTCGCAAAGAAATCGATCCCAGCCAGAAGTGGCTCTCCACCATGCCATGAGAACTCGACAACCGCTTGCTCTCCGTGAATCCTCAAGTTCTCTTTGATATATACCTCAAGCACATCCTCCTGCATTTGACGAGGGGTCTGGGCAAGGAGTCTCATTTTTTCCGTATAGTAGCAGTATTCACATTGCAAGTTGCAGTAACTGCCCACAACCTTGGCCATAATGGCGAAAGTTCTGGAACTTGGGCAAGGACGTTTCGGATAAGGAGGTTGCGTGCTAATCACTGTTCCCTTGCTGCTGACTTGCCAAGTAGGTTGCTAGGGCATCCCGAAACACTGCCCCATCATCCACCCCAATCTCCGTAGCAATCAAGGAGTTCAGCAGCGCATTCATCTCCATGATCAGCTCCGCATTCCTCTCAGGGTCGATCCCGAGATTGATCAACTCCTCAGGATCACTCTCCAGATCGTACAGTTCGATATCATTATCCCGAAGAAGCGCCTCAAGTGTTGTTGGGGTATTGTGTTCGGAGAAGTATCGAGCGAACTTGTAGCGCTGAGTAATCACCGCTCGCATAAGGCCCCGAACAGTGGTATCGAAGGTAAAGAATCGGATCCTGCCATCCTCCGCAAGGACCGCCCTTGCCATGGTCGTGGAGATCAACTCAGTGCAAAAAAGAGCGCCTTTTCTCACTGACTCGGATGTACCCGCGATCAGCTCCATCAGGTTTTTTCCCGGCAATCCCTGCGCAATCTCACCCTTTCGCTGTTCGCTGAGACTTGTCATGTGGATAAAGGTCGTTGCAAGGTCCACATGGCTGGTGACGGCTTGTACGGACTGTCCGCCGCTGAACTCCGGGTGGTAGATGACGAGAGGGACGTGAAGGTTTTGCTCGAAAAGCAGGCCGCCTTTCCCCTTGAGGCCATGCGCGCCTCCCATCTCTCCGTGGTCGGAGGTGAAGATGATGATCGAGTTGTCGAGCAACTGCATATCGATCAAAGCGAGAAGCAAAACCATGAGGTGATTATCGCTGTCCTGAATGCAGTTGAAGTAGAAATCCTGAGCAGCCTTCCACGCATCTTCGGTTTGGATGACTCCAGAGATCCTGTTACTAAAGTGTTTAAAGACCGGAATCGCGGAAGGGAGTGTGCCGTCGTTCACAGCTCTGTTCCACGAAGAAGGTATGGGTACATCGTATTTTTTTTCATACACAGGATCATCAGGCGCTCCGCCGAGGGTAGTCAAAACCGATTGATTTTCATCTGCGCTGAAGTACATGATATCATGTGGATTAATCAGATTGACCGACAGGAAGAAGGATTTTCCCGCGGCATTCTGCGCCAAGCCGATGGTATGAAGCCATTCGATGGTATGGGCGATAATCTCTGTATCCTTTTCAAACCCCTCCCATAATGTGCCAATATAGTCACCATCGACACCCCAGTCGGAGAATCCGTACTCCTGCAGGTCCGTCAGCTCCTCTTCTACTTCGGAGATCGTGCTCGCGTTCCCCATGTGCCACTTCCCTTTCAAAGCGGTGTAGTATCCTGCGGACCGCATCCTGTCTCCTACGGTCGTGATTTCCCTGGAGAGCTCCCCTTGCCATCCGAAATCGGTATTGTCGATCATCTTTGTATCAATAATGTGTTTCCCTGTGAAAATGACAGAGCGAGAAGAAGTGGACATTGTAGAACAGGCATAGTGCTTCTCGAAGGTCGTGCCAAGGGAGGCCAATAGCTCTCTCGCCTCGAATGCTGCGCCTTCCGGGTACTCGTGAAAGTAGCGTTCCTGATCGGTAGTAATGAAGATGATGTTGTAGTTTCCGTCTTCATTATGCGTGGGGTCAAGTTTCAGGTTTTCCGCTAGCGCCGTTTTTTCCTTCGAAAACCCCATGCCCCCAACCAGCCAAATCAGCATGGATAGTGTAACCATTGCTACAGCCATTTTTTGCCGAATCTGCATATCCTTCCAGACCTCCTTTCAAGTGTTTTTTTCTGATCATCATCTTTTATACACCATTCGACATCATTGTGTATGAACAGGATGATTTTCACAAGCGAGCGGATTACTATGCCAACTTGGAACATTCGACAAAAAACCAAGGGATTCTAATCTATGAAAGAAATGCAATATGCCCAAGCGTGGTTTGATCTGGGATAATCTGACCCACACCCAATTGGCGCTTCGTTAAAAAATTGCTGAGTCAGGCACTAGAAGGCCGTTCTCGCGAGACGAAAGCCCAGATATTCTCTGAGAGTGTCCGGTGAGAAACCAAGGCGATAGGCAACCCGACAAACCCGCGCTGGTCCGGTCCAAGCTCCGCCCCGTATGGGACGGTGCGTTCCGCTGGACGGACCCACAGGATTGGTCATTTCTGAGCTTGTGTACTCTGTATACCAATCATGGCACCACTCCCACACATTCCCGCTCATGTCGTATAAACCCAGTTCGTTGGGCTTCTTTTGTCCTACCGGTTGAGTCTTGCTTCCTGAGTTGGTAAAATACCATGCCACTTCATCAATGTTGTCACTTCCCGCATACGGGAATCTTGGAGGTATGGGCAGCGCTTTGTGTCCACCAGAGGCTGCGTATTCCCGCTCGGCTTCTGTGGGAAGTCGATACCCTTCCACTTGCGTTATGTCCTCCGTAATCTGTCCCGTTCGATCCAATAGGTTGCCTTCGCCATCATATGCCGGGGCTAGTCCGTTTTCCTGGCTGAGCCAGTTGCAATAGGCAATCGCGTCCCACCAACTTACATTGATTACTGGACGCGCGCCTCTTCCCCAATGGGTGTTTGGGTCATTCCATGGCCCGTCATGAGCTTTGCTCCTTCCCGTTGCAACACAGAAGGCGTCATATTCATCAAAGGTCGCTTCGTACTTCCCGATCCAATAGTCGTAGGTCAAGGTTACCTCGTGAACCGGTCGGCACCAATCCCCCAAATCTTCGACCTCATCACCCTTTTGAAAAGGACCTCCTTCGACACGGACCATCTCACCGATAACAAAGTTCGCAACAAGGGTCACGTTTTCTCTGGGCATGGTGTACTCATAGATGGCATCACCGCTGATGGGTGTCCCTTCCAATGTCCAGTTCAAAAAATGATACCCTTGGTAAGGAGTCGCGTCGATCCTGACTGCTTGATCTGCCAGGTATGTTCCTCCTCCGCTCACGCCTCCCCATGCGTTGTTGTTTTTGTCCAAAGTCAGAGTATAGGTGGTAGGGGCGCGGCCCGGACACCCTCCAAGCATAATCACCAGTATGAGTAAGACTAGGATCAGTGTAAGTCCTTTGATGGATTTCATTTTCTTGACCCCCCTTTATCCGAATTGACAATTGATTCTACTGTGGAGTAACGCTCTATCATACCACATTTTTTGCTATGAGTATGACTTTTCGCTGGCCCAGGAAAACCCTTTCGATCTCTTCTTGTTTCAATTCTCTAAGATATTTAGGGGCGCTAGTGGTATAATATGCGCGGAAAAATCCGTTTACCCGCTCAGGTTCCCTGAGATACTCTTTGCTATCCCCCAAAGGGAAAAAAGCTTTGCAATATAGGGTATAATTTGGACATAAGATATACAGGCAAGGTAGAATCCTGTTCCATGAGGGGGACGATTCAGATTCATTTGGATCGATAATCCTCGTTTTTGATCGCTCTGCCATCTTGTCATTTTTGGGAACCTTAGGACAAAAATAATGACCTACCGGATTCCACGTCGTTCAGAGGAGCGTGTTAAGCATGGAACCCAAACTCAATCCAGAAACCGTGCGGGAATTGTGGTCGAAAACCTATAACAGCAGTGGGCGGCCGGATTGGTCGCACTTGTTTCCCTATTACCATGATGATATCGTATTTAAGGATTGCATCCAGCAAGTTGAAGGCCGAGCGAACTTTGAAGCCCTGTGCAATCGACTCTCCAACCGATGTCGAGAATTACACATGAAGATCAGGGATGTATCGCAAACGGGTAACTCCATCTTCCTTGAATGGGAAATGACCATGATGTTCAAGAAATTCCCCATGTCCACGTTATACGGCTGCTCAAAGTTGACGTTGAATGATGAAGGGTTGATCATTCGCCAGCGGGATTACTTTGACCTCTGGGGCGACATCTTCGACAATATCCCCCGCTTCGGCAAGCTTTATCGTCGGTTTATGCATCGAAAGTTCGGGTGAGGAATGTTCAAATATTTGAAGCAATATAAGATCAAAGATATGCAGGAAATGGTTCGCAACAATCGGAACCCGCACCATCAAACAACCGCATCCATGGATGCTAAGATTGTGGTTATTGCCGGAGCCACATCGGGTGTGGGATTAGCAGCCGTTCGGGAAATTGCCCGTTTCGGCGGGCGTTTGGTTTTACTGGCAAGGAATGAAGCGAAGGCAAAAATGGTTCGGTCTCAGTTGTGCCAGGAATTTGGCGCAGAGGTTTCTCTGTTTTTTGCAGACTTTTCACGTTTGACCGAGGTGCATCGTTTGGCGCGCCAGTTGTTAGATGCATTGCCCCGAATCGATGTTTTGATCAATAGCGCAGGGCTCCATTCCACCCGGCGGATCATCACTGAGGAAGGGCATGAGTTGGTCTTTTGCGTAAACCATCTCGCGCCATTCATTTTGACCTACAAGCTGATACCGCTTCTGCGCGCAAGCACTCAAGGACGAGTGATTCAAGTGAATTCACAGGGGCATCGATTTGGTGGTTTGAACTTGAACGATCTTGACTGGAAAAAGCGGTTCTACGCTGGACTTCGGGGCTATGGAGCATCTAAAACAGCGCAGCTGCTGTCCGTTTGGGAGTTTGCCGACCGATTTGGGACCGGGGTAACCATCAATGCAATGCACCCTGGTGAGGTCCGCACCGCCATTGGCAGCAACAACGGACCCCTATACCGTTGGTACCAAAGAAACATCCTTTCGCGGATCCTCAAGGACGTGCGCATATCCGGAGAATCATTGCATTACTTGGCCGCTGCGCCAGAGTTGGCAGAAACCACTGGTCAATACTTTAATCGGACACATCGCGAGAAACCAGCTCCCCACGCTTTGGACCGCCGCGTAGGTCAGCTTTTGTGGGAGCGCACGCTGGAGGTGACAGGGATTGACGAAGCACTTTGATGTAATCATTGTGGGCGGCGGAGCGGCAGGTTTGACCGCTGCGGCTTACGCTACGCGAGCGGGTCTTTCCGTAGGGTTATTCGAACAACAAGCCCGTCTGGGAGGATTGGTGCAGACGGTGGAAAAGGATGGATTTCGCTTCGATATGGGGTTGCGCGCCATCGAAAACGCCGGGATTGTCCTCCCGATGTTGGATGAATTGGGGATTCCCCTCGACTATGTGCCCAGTAAAGTATCTTTGGGAATCGAGGATCGAATCATTCATCTTCAATCACGGGAATCGTTGGCTGAATACCGTACGCTTCTTCTGCATTTCTACCCGGAGCAAGAAGCCAGCATAGAAAAAATCATGTATCTGATTCAGCGAATCATGAGGAATATGGATGTACTGTATGGGATTGATAATCCGTTGTTTAAAGATCCCCTGCGAGATCGCCGGTATCTGTTCAAGACGCTCCTGCCATGGATGTTCAAGTTCTTGGTGACCATCGGCCGGATCAACCGAATGAACGGCCCTGTAGAGGATTTATTGGAGCAGATCACCGATGACCCCTCCCTACGCAGCATTATCGGGCAGCATTTCTTCAAAGGCACGCCCGCGTTCTTTGCCATGAGCTACTTTAGTGTGTACCTAGACTATCTTTATCCCATCGGCGGGACTGCCGCTTTGTCAGAAAGCCTTGTTAGTTATATCAGGGAGCGCCAGGTGGCCGTTCACACGCAAACCGCCATTTCTCATGTGGACCCAGACACCCGGTTGGTGATCGATGACAAAGGGTCAAGTTGGACATATGGCAGGCTGATTTGGTGCGCAGATCAGAAAGCCCTGTATCGATCCATCGATTTTAATGCCATCAAAGACGCAAGCGTTCGTGGGTCAGTGGAAGCGCGATGGCGCGAACTGGAGGGCCATTCGGGAAGCGATTCCGTGCTCTCCTTTTTTATGGCTGTGGATGAGGATCCTGACTCCTTTGGGGCGATCGCCAATGGTCATCTGTTTTATACCCCGGATGCTCATGGTCTCCAAGAAATGCATACGACCAAATTGAGCGCGCTTTTGCAGGCTTATGACAACAAACCCATTTCTAAAGAGGCGGTCCGGAAATTCCTCCAAGAATACTTTGAGCGAACGACGTATGAGGTCTCTATTCCTGCGTTGAAAGATCCCGCAATGGCACCTCCCGGAAAGACGGGACTTATCGTCAGTTGCTTGTTCGATTACATGCTGACGCGCAGAGTCCATGAGGCGGGCTGGTATGAAGAGTTTGAAACGCTTTGCGCTGACATGATCATCAAAGTCCTGTCCGACTCGCTATACCCTAACTTGGACCAAAGAGTGATATCGTGGTTCACCTCTACCCCTCTTTCGATTGAACGTCAAACAAGAAACAGCGATGGGGCCATCACTGGTTGGGCATTCTCGTCGTCTGAGATGCCTGTAGTAACGAAAATGCAGCAGGTTGCGCGTTCGGTGATCACTCCTGTTCCGGGAATCCTGCAGGCTGGACAGTGGACCTACAGCCCGGCGGGTTTGCCTATGGCGTTATTAACTGGCAAGTTGGCGGCAAATCGCGCTAAAAAGGGTCTTCGTAAAAGGTAATCCGCGCTCCGGTACCCTTTCCAAGAGGGTCTATTGGCGGCGATAAAGCAAAAATCCTTCTTTGAATACACAAGAGACTTTGCGTAAGTTGGAGATGTTTTCAAGTGGGTCAGCGTCCAGCACAACAAAATCTCCCGCTTTTCCCACTTCTATACTGCCCAATCTCCCTTCCAACCCAAGGAGTTCTGAGGCGGTCGTTGTAGCAGTTTGAATCGCTTCGAACTCGCTCATACCATGCGCAACAAAGAGTTCTAGTTCGTTAATCAGTTGACCATGAGGAACATATCCTGCGCCAGAAGCGCCGGCATCGACTCCTGCAACTATCTTGACTCCCTTTTCTTTAGCCCGTCTAAAGTTTTCAGGGAAATACTCTTTTTTAAATGGTTCCATTTCAGCATAGAATCTACTCCACATTGGATCGGCACCAGATTTGATTCCTTCCCTTAGCTTTTCCAACCCCCGTTTTCCGACCGAATAAAAGGGTTCAGGTATTAATTCCTTTATCTCTTCCCTTTCATATTCCTCAGGATGATCGATAAGAGTCGTCCAGTGATAAAAGGGATACGCGGTAGGAACCCAATACACTGTATGCTTTTCCATCATTGCGAATGTATCGTTGTGAATCAGACCAAGGGGCGTGTGTTCTATGCTATCTACGCCCGCTTTTACTGCTTCAGCCATATCCTCAGGCCAGGCGATGGTATGGGCGGCAACCTTAAGCCCCAAGTCATGTGCTTTATTTACAATCGCACGGAGAACATCGGGTTTCATGCTTGCCTCGATCATCCGAAGATTCAACCCTTGTTTGACCAAACTCTCTTTGAGTCCGAGATCCTTCTGGGCAAAGGGAATATACGCCCCCGGAGTGACTGTTTTCACAAAATCAGCGCCGCTTTTTTTGAGTCTGTTCACTGCTTTGCGCGCTTCTTCTGGAGTATCCACATCGATCGCCAACCCATTGGCGCCAAATACCCTACTCAGAATAGCCATTGCCAAGGGGTTGGGAGGAAAGAAGCGCTTCAAGCTGAAATATCCATAGGAGGGCGCTAATGCAGGTCCAGACGCGAGGATTCTCGGTCCAACAACTACGCCTTGCTCAACTCTTCTCTTGAATGTACCGATCACATTGCTTGAACCTCCAGGCATATTCCTGATGGTAGTCACCCCTGATTTTAGCGTAAGGTAGGCGTTCCTCTTCAGTTTGGTGTACATTCTTTCTGCGAACGGTTTGGAAAAATCGTCAACTCCTGATTGAGCAAGGTGCAGATGGGAATCGATCAATCCGGGAACTAGTATCTTTCCGGTAAGGTCCAAAGTTACAGCGTCATGAGGAATGCGAAGTTCCTCCTTCTTACCTATCGCTACGATCGTGCCTTCCTCCACAATCACAGTCTTGTCGTCGATTGCTTTCGGATTGAGCCCATTAATGATTCTTGCGCCATGCAGAACAAGGTTTGGCTTCTGCAACACACCATCACCGCCTTTGATGAATCGTTGGAAAAATCAGAAAAGCGCTTTCCCCCAAATCCATCGGAATCGTTCATCTGATCAAAATATCTCACGTGAACTTGACATTGCCCGCTTTTCTGAGCTTGGCTTACTGATTGTTCAAAGCCCATGGTTTTTCCGTACCACAGGAATATTGTATCATGATCGGTACGGGAGAATCGTTTGATAAAGAATACCCTTATGTACGGAATCCGATCACAAGAGCAATATCCTTCCAAAAGCCTCCTCGTTTCTTTGAAGTTTGCTAGCGTGGAAATTGACATTGACATGGAGGCTCATAATGGATTATACTATTAGAAATTGGTTGACCATACAACCGATCACTTAATGGTGGACATTTCGCTCTGGTTCCAGCATGAAAAACATCGGGGATTGGAATCTCGTGATGTGTGGAAATCAACGCTCCAACCAAATATCCAACTGATTGATTTTCTCAAAATCTAAGAAAAAAGGAGAAATCCAATGAAGCGGATCATTATTATTGGAGGGGGACTCGCCGGGCTTTCTGCAGGCTGTTACGGCCGGATGAATGGGTACCAAACATCGATATTTGAGATGCATAGTATTTCTGGGGGCGTATGCACTGCTTGGAAACGTAAGGGGTATACCATCGATGGGGCTGTTAACTGGGTCATGGGAACCAGACCTGGCTTAGAATTTTATCGGTTTTGGGAAGAATTGGGCGTTGCGCCCGGCTGGAAAATTTATAACCATGATCTTTTTTTGACAAGTGAAAACGGGGAGGGAAAACGGTTATTGATCTACTGCGATGCGGATCGCTTAGAACAAAGCCTATTGGAAATATCTCCGGAAGATGAACCTGTGATCAAAGAGTTCACAAGAGCCATACGCAAAGCAGCAAAAATGTCAATGCCAGTGGAAAAACCCCAGGAGCTTTATGGGATTATGGATCAGATAAAGCTGATCAAAATGCTGGTTCAGGTAGGGTTCTTCAAAAAATGGGGTGCCCTCACCATTGGAGATTTTGCCAAGCGGTTTAAAAATTCTTTCTTGAGAGAAATGATCAACCATAGCTTTGGCGCCGAAAACCCGATGATCATGCTCTTGTTCCCTCTCGCTTTTCAGCATAGCAAGTCTGCTGGGTACATTATTGGCGGAGCCCTTTCCCTGGTAGGTTCCATCGAAAAACGGTACCTGACGCTGGGAGGTGAGATTCACTTCAATTCCCGGGTAGTGAAGATTCTGGTCGAAGATAACCGGGCTGTCGGCATCCGTTTGGCAGATGGGAGCGAACATCGGGCGGATTGGATTGTTTCTGCCGCCGACGGGCGCACTACCATATTTGATATGCTGGATGGCGCTTATCTGGATGAGAAGACGAAAAAGAAATATGACACTCCCAACCTCTTTCAGCCGCTCGTTTACGTAGCTCTGGGGGTGTCCGGCGCGCTTGACGATTTACCCGCCTCTCTCGAAGGATTAAGCTTTCCTCTTAAGGAACCGTTGGTGGTGGCTGGCGAGGAGAAAAAGACCATGAATGTCCGTTCGTACTGTTTTGATCCCACAATGGCTCCAGAAGGAAAAACCATATTGGTTGTGCAGTATGGGACCGATTATGATTACTGGAGCACGCTCAGGCAGGAACCAGAGCGCTATCGCGCGGAGAAAGAGAAGATCACCCAGGGTGTCATCGTTCGTCTGGAAGAGCGCTTTCCCGGGATTGCAGCGCGGGTAGAAATGGCCGATGTCGCCACACCCACAACCTGGGAGCGGTATACGGGCAACTGGCGGGGTTCCTACGAAGGATGGATGTTTGACAGCGGATTTTCTCCCACCTCGTCCATGCGAAAGACGCTGCCCGGACTAGGAGCCTTTTACATGGCCGGGCAATGGGTGAATCCTGGTGGCGGGATACCGACCGCGGTGATGTCTGGAAACCATACGATCCAGATGATTTGCAGGGACGATAAAAAGAAGTTTACGAGCAGCAAGCCTTAAGCCAAAGAAAAGGACCAGGCAACGAATCGGCCCCGAATAATCCCAAAGGGTTCTTTATTGCTGTATCCAAACCCTCAATCAGTTATTTGCTGAAACAGATAGGACTTAAATGCCTTTGCGTCGATTTCCAGAACAACCTCGGCATTGGGTTCTTTCTTTGTCAGACCGTGAAAGTCGATGATGGATTGTCCATATCCGTGCTTGCTCATGTACTCGATCTCCACAAAGGCTTTTTGCTTTCGGATCACCATTTCTGGCTGTATGGCGCAGAACATGGCCGCTGGATCGGGAAGATCAAACCCCCTCTTTCCCCAAATCAGGTTGTGCTCCTGAAGCGATTGATTGCAGCGAACACAAAAATCGGCCAAAGACGAGTTTGTCGATGTGAGATATTGAATGTCCTGTTCGGTGATAAATGTCTTGTCGGTGCTTACATCCCACCCAACAAGGGTCAAAGGCATTCCGGAATGCATCACGATATGCGCGGCTTGCGCGTCCACAAAGAAGTTATACTCCGCAACCGGGGTAATATTTCCGGGTCCTGCGCCGGTCCCGCCCATGATCACGACTCTTTTGACCTTCCGGGCGATGGAGGGTTGTTTTAAATAGGCCAGAGCGATATTGGTCAAAGGTCCCAGGGTGACCAACTCCATCTCCCCCGGATTCGATTCGATGAAGTCGATCAGGACATCGATGGCATGCCCGCTTTGCGCGGTGATCGAAGGTTCGGGCAGATTCATATTCCCCATCCCGTCGTCTCCATGGACAAATTCTGCCGTGAACAAAGGCCGCATCATCGGCTTTGCAGACCCTTTGTACACAGGCGGGTGGTAGGTGTCGGCCCTCTCGATGGAAATGAGCGCGTTTTTTGTCGCTGTATCCAGCGGCACATTCCCCGCAACGATCGTAATCGCTTCGACCTTGACCTTTTCATCCCGAAGGGCCATAATAATGGCCAAGGCATCATCAGATGCCGTGTCGGTATCAATCAGCATTCGTCTCACTTCATTACCCTCCTCTACTGATCCTTCCTACAGAAAGGCGTGGCACACATCGCCTCCATTAGCGGATATGGATCTCAAGCGAAACGATTATACCTTGCTTTTTCATTTCTGTCAAATGCATCAAAAAAGGGGATGAAAAGAAAAGTCAACTCAAACGGAAGACGCAGTCAATCGAACTTGGTTTTTACCCACCTTTTCGAGGCGGAGTTCAAGCCCTTCCCTGTGGATCAGTCTTCTTCAATCGTTCCTGATTGATCCTTCTCTGCTAGTTTTCGATCATCTGCTCATGGATTCGATCCGGGATTGTTCTTGTGTTTCTATCGTTCTAACATTTGCGTCATTAAGAACGGTCCCTAGGGGTTTGCATTGGCTGGTAACATGGATTGCTCGTTTTTCGCCGTCTTGCCTCCAAGACCTGGAGACGAACGCGACGGGGGAAGATCATGGTCAAAAGCAAGGTCAAGAGCGCAAAAGGCAAAAAGGTAAAAAAACCAAAATCTAAAAGTGCGTCCTTGCAAGACGGAAACCAATGGCATTTAACGAGATGTGCGGGTAGTCCCAGTCCCGAAAGGCCACGCGACAGCTCTTATCCCCGCTACCATAATAACCTCCGCGGTACACACGGTTGGATCCGCTGGACGGACCTATGGGATTGGTTTTGTCCCCTTGTTCGTAGTAATCCCAGTCGAACCTGTCATGGCACCATTCACACACATTTCCGGACATGTCATGCAAACCAAGTGGGTTTCCTTGTTTTCCTCCCACCGGATGGGTTCTTCGGTCGGTTCCATTGGAACTGCCCCAATACCACGCCACTGCATCAATATTGTTGCTTCCTGCATAAAGGTATCGCGGTGGAATGGGTAAGGTTTGATGACCCCCGGATGCGGCGTATTCCCATTCCGCTTCTGTCAAGAGCCGATATCCCATTACCTGAGTGATGTCGTATGTCATTTCTCCATCTGTGGCAAGTAGATTTCCGTTGGCATCATAAGCTGGAGCTAATGTATGTTGTTCGCTCATCCAGTTGCAGTAGGCAATCGCATCCCACCAGGTCACATTGATCACCGGGCGATCATCTCTTCCCCAACCGGCGTCATCAGGTTTGTCCTTGGAAGTTGCATCACAGAATAGATCATATTCCTCAAAAGTGACCGGGTATATCCCAGCCCAGAAATCATAGGTTAGCTCCACTTGATGCACAGGCTTTTCAATCTCTGTAAGATCGTTATGCTCGTCACCCATCTCGAAAGTACCTCGTTTGACAAGGACCATTCCTGGAATCTCTTCCATAAAGTTTGCTACCAAAGTGACATTTTCTGCGGGCATGGTGTAGGTGGGTTCGCCATAGATACTGACCACCGCCCCATTTTCTGTCCAGTTCAAAAAGAGATAGCCTTCGTTGGGGGTTGCCTTGATTTTTGCCTCGCGCCCTTCGGAATAGGTTCCCCCACCTTCAACCGTTCCTCCTGCTGCTGGGTCTGCTTCCAATGTCAGGGTGTAGGTTGCGCCGGTTCTTGCAATACGGAAGCTAGTATTCCAATAATTATTGGTGGTTAGGGCTGCGTTTTGGAAAGCTACCTGACAGCTATCGGCGTTGCTGTTCCATGCCCCACCCCTTATCATGCGTGTTGTACCCTCCAAAGGACTGTTTGGGTTGTCCACTGGTTCGATTGGATATGCATAGTAGCTGCCGTAGCACCATTCCCACGCATTTCCGCTCATGTCATGCAATCCCAGTTCGTTCTCGCCTTTTCCCCCTACGGGTTGGAGACTGGTACAGTTGCCGGTATACCACGCCACCGCATCGATGGAGTTACTTCCTGCATACAGGAATCTCGGTGGTATGGGCAGCGCTTCATGCCCCCCGGAGGCCGCGTATTCCCATTCCGCTTCTGTCAAGAGTCGGTAACCCTCTACCTGAGTGATGTCCTCAGTAATTGTTCCATCAGCATCCAAAAGGCTCCCTTCACCTGATTCTTCACGTTCGATGTAAGCGACAGGCAACCCTTCCTTTCGGCTTAGCCAATTACAGTAAGCGATCGCATCCCACCAGCTTATGTTGACAACCGGTCGGTCTTCCCTTCCCCAAACCTGATTAGGGGGTTTTGCTCTTCCCGTAGCATCGCAAAAGGCGTCATACTGGGTGTAGGTCACTGGAAATTTCCCGATCCAGTAGTCGTAGGTCAAGTTTACAGTGTGGGCAGGTGCGGCTGGGTAACCTTCACCAGCAAGATCTGCATCCCCCATCTGGAAGGTGCCTCCCTCAACATAGATCAGTTCCGCATAGTTCGCCACCAAGGTGGTATTATGAGCCGGCATCGGGTAGGAGAAATTCGGTTGACCGCTGACTTCTCCGCCTTCTGGACTTCCAAGGGTCCAGTTGATAAAGACAAACCCCTCGTTTGCATCAGCGGTTACTTGAACTTGTGTTCCCGATTGATAGGTTCCCGCGCCTCCCAAAACACCTCCGATATCAGGATTCGCGATCAAGGAGAGGGTATAGGTAGGGATGGCTTCGAAATTCGCAACCAACGTCACATTTTCTGCCGGCATCGGGTAGGAGAAATTCGGTTGACCGCTGACTTCTCCGCCTTCTGGACTTCCAAGGGTCCAGTTGATAAAGACAAACCCCTCGTTTGCATCAGCGGTTACTTGAACTTGTGTTCCCGATTGATAGGTTCCCGCGCCTCCCAAAACACCTCCGATATCAGGATTCGCGATCAAGGAGAGGGTATAGGTAGGGATGGCTTCGAAATTCGCAACCAACGTCACATTTTCTGCCGGCATCGGGTAGGCATGGTTGGCTTGCGTGCTGACCACCGTTCCGTTTCTTGTCCAGTGCACAAAGCGGTAGCCTGCGTTTGGGGTCGCTTGGATGTTGATCACCTGGCCGGCTGTGTAATTCCCTCCTCCTGTTACTGTTCCCCAGGCATCGTTGTTTCGGTCCAAAGTCAGGGTGAACATCTGCGTTTCGGTGGTAAAGCTCCATACATCGCCTGTGGTCAGTTCTCTTGGTTCGCAGGTCCTTCCGTCGTCGGCGTCCACCCGCCAGAAGTATTGGGTGGAGTATGCCAGTTCATCCAGGGGATGGTTTTTCAGGGTGGTTGTGGCAATCCATTCCAAATCCTCTTCCGTGGTGCCCAGGTAGACCATGTAGGTGATGGGGTCGCCCTCGAGGTCGCTGGAATCCCATCCCAGGACAATCCCTTCGATGGGTTGGTTTTCTGCCTTATCTGCGGGTACGGGGTTGAATGGTGTGAGGGGAGGGTGGTTGACTACATGAATCCATAAGCGTACTTCTTGGGTGTTATTGGTGTTTCTTGGGTTGTTTTGATTTGGGGGGATGATGGTGGCGCGGATGATGATCTCGTAGACACCCGACTCCGTGGTGCTCACGTCGATCTCATAGACCAGAACGCCATCAACAAGCGCAAAAGGTTGTACCTGCTCTCGGAAGATGACGGTGATCTCGATCCCTTCTTGGGGTTGGATCGAAAAGGAGAAGGCGTCTTCCCCCTCCAGGTCGAATGCGGTGGTTTCGTCGATAAGATCAGAAGCTGCGGTATCTTCATCGCCTGTAAGGATCTGCACCAATGCATCCAGGACTTCGGGGTTTTCCAGATCCGGAAGGACGATCTTGGGTATGCCTCGGCCCACACATGAAAAGAGAAGGAAGACTACCAGTAAGATCATGGTCAGGATCGCAATCCGTTGTTTTGCGCCCATACTCATGCACCTCCGATTGACCGTATTTTCCTCGAGGATTCTGGTGATGCCACCTTACCATCCCCAGTGGAGATCACGACATTCAGGGAAAAACTACAGATCAAACCGGAAAGGTAAACGAAAAAAGATTATGAGTCCATCCACTTTAAAACACAATGGAAGCCCTCTATGGAAAGATGTTATAGTCTAGCATATTTACGAAATATTGTCAAGCAATTTTCATATAATTCCTGCTTGATGGAATTATTTGATTCGGAATTTGCACAATTATTGCACAATTATGGTGATTTTGGAGTCTTGCTACTACCCAGGGCCGATTCATGGGGGGATTCTGCAAGCAAAAGCCGCAAAATCACAGAAAAGAGGGGGATTTTCAAATACGAGGGGGCTGAAACCCTTTCCACCAAAAAAAAACCCTGTTTCAGGAAGCTCGTTCTGTATGGAACCCCTGCACACACCCTTCCAGGGAGCCCGTCGGGGTAAGATCCAGGTCAAGAGCGCAAAAGGTTGTACCTGCTCTCGGAAGATGACGGTGATCTCGATCCCTTCTT
>CAYWWY010000015.1:0-437 GCA_964462525.1 uncultured Thermotogaceae bacterium | reverse complement strand
GGACGATCTTGGGTATGCCTCGGCCCACACATGAAAAGAGAAGGAAGACTACCAGCGCAAGATTTTGTAAGACCATGCGCTATGAAGGAGGATTCATGACCTAAGACGGATTCAATTGCTGTTGTTTATATGAACGAATGCTTAATGAAAATCGGATTATTACGGGAACGCCCTCAAAACAAGGAGATTCTGTGCTGGGAGTTTAATACTTGTCGCAAAATCCTCCTTCTTTTCGTTGGTTCATTTACCCATTTTGTGTACTTTTTGTCAAGGATTAAGCTATCACCAAAGCCGCTTGAAACGAGAAGGATGAAAATCTCAAGATTCTTCAAAAAACGTCTGAGACATATCAAACCCTGACCGCACATCACATCAAAAGGTCGGTGGTTTGAAGATCCTTCGGCCGTTTTTCTTTCTTGGGCGGTACATAGATCTTC
>CAYWWY010000014.1:0-43565 GCA_964462525.1 uncultured Thermotogaceae bacterium | reverse complement strand
CGCAAATTAAGAAAGTTGATCGAACTAAACTAGAAAATTATACCACAGATCATTCAATTCTCTGACTGTGGGTGTGGAGGGAATTGGTAAGCATTGTTATTTCTTGAAGGAAAAAATCCCTCAGTGGAAATGGAATCCAATCAGTAAAGAATCCAGGTACAGATCAAAGGGGCTTTGCGTCAATTACTTGAAACATGCCGAATCCTTGCGGGTTTTTTGATCCAATCCCCGAATGGTACAAAATTCCCAGCAAGGATGAAGAGGCTCGGATCCGATATGTACCCATGTACCCTTTGATAATATACCCTTTGAACTTCACAAGCGAGAAATCCCGTTTCAAGTCGACCTTGATCGGAGAAAAAGAAAAATCTTCTTCCTCAGGTATCATATCTGAATGGAGCGACGCATACTTTCGAAAGGCATTATCTTTGATCAATGAAGCAAATTCCGAATCGGTAGGCTCAAAGTAGTGTGTGTAGTTCTTTCCTTCGCGATCTTCAGTGCGGTAGGCGACAATGGGAGAAAGGGCTTGAATCTTCAGTTCCCATTGCGCTTGTCCGTTGAAAGGCAAAGGATCGCTTTGGGCAGCCACATCGACAATCTCGAATTCTTCGTTGCCCAAGCGCATCGTCTGGTCATGAATCAGATGAGGCACAAACGCGTTGAGCTGGGGATCCATGAGAAACGAAGCATAATATTCCAAGGTATCCGTAACCAACAGATGGTCGTTTTCCCGTTTGAAAGGTTTGGGGATCACACGGGAAAATGTAAAATGACGAAATGCGCGATTCCCGTATTTGTAGCCATGGTCGTGCAACTCAGGGCAAGATTGCTCAAAAATTCGGTAGAGATACCCTTGCACCAAATCGTTGTAATGAATCGGTAACCGTGCAATGCGTGATTGCGGACGCGCCGTGATTCGAAATCGCATCATCCAACACCTCTTTCTTTTTCAGTTTTGTTTTCAAAAATAATGCATCAGGAGAATACGATGTCTTGTGCGAGAATAGTGGTTCGTTCATCTTGTTCTGAATAAGCCATTGCTAAAGACAGGATCGACTCCAACTCTCTGAAGTTCCCTGGGAAATCATATGTTTCCAGCTTTTCAATTGCCTTAATGCTGATTTGTTCGACAGCTGCGCCTTCAATTGCTTTTTGCTTCTGAAGCGCAAAGCTGATTAAAAAACGAAAATCATCGAACCGCTCCTTGAGCGAAGGCACACGAATTCGATAGGAAAATCGATGATAAAGGTCCAGTCTGAATCGACCCAGAGACACCTCTTGCCGTAAATCCCGATTAGTGGCGGCGATGATCATCGTCGGAACCCGAATGGGATTGGGACTTGACCAACCCAAAATCTGGATAGTCATATCATCCAGATATGTCAAGAGCTTTGTCTGAATCGGTAAAGGGATTTCCCCAATTTCATCAAGGAAAATGATTCCTCCCGCATGATGGAGGATTTTTCCCATCCTCAATTGGGCATCGGTATAATGCCCCGGAATAACCCCGAACAGTTCACTATCCACAATCTCTTGCGAAGTATTGACCAAGGGAATCTTAACAAACGGAAGTTCGGAAAGTTCTTTGTGAATCATCTCCGCAACCAAGGTTTTTCCTGTCCCAGTGGGACCTTCGATCAACACTGTAGGGATTCGATGGATCATCGGGAAAGGATCTTGAAAGTGTTTGGCAAGTAATCCCTGGTAGTGGGGAACATCCTGACTGGAACCCGAGTGTTCGATCTCACCCAACTGCGTCAAAACTTGGTCGATTTTTCTGTCTTTCCTGTACTGCTTCATGGATACTGCAAATGGTTCCAGCTTTCGGATGGTTTTTTGGATCATCCCCATCAAATGGCGCATGCTTCGGTCAGACAAAAGGGTAACCTGACTATGGTAAGCATCGGACATTTTAACTTTCCAGCCAATCGGTTTCGACAGAGATTCCTCTTTCACCTCTTTTGCTAATTGCCTTCGAATGAAGTCCTTGACCACCTTCTCGAAGCGAGCAATTTCTGAAAACTCTTCCTCCCCCTCCCGGAATTTGTCTATTGAGAAAAAACCCAAAGGAAGTCCGGCATGCTGACAGGAATGGTTGATTATCTCAGAGTCCAACTGACTATCGTGGAACACTATGCATGGTTTCATCTGCTTCAACTTCGGACCCATTTCCTCGTACCGCAACAAGAGAATCGAACAACCCTCTCTTTCATTTGGGAATGTGTTTTTTGACGGGTGTACAACACGTTTTTCAAAGGTTATCCACATTTCAAATTTCGTATGGATCAGGTTTTCGAATACGCTTTGAATGAGTGGAAACTCATCGAGCTTCGAGTCGATTCCCGCTACCATCCGTTCCATTTCCATGGTCATTTTCCCCCCCTTTTTTCACGCACGATCTCCAATGGTTAATCCATTTTCCGTTCGCAAAGAAAGAACGCCAAGAATCAAAATCAATCTGTATCTCCCGCTCCATAAAAGCCACTACACTGGGTTCATCCCGCCATGTTTGCATGTCATCATATTCATCCGAGGCGATCAGCATCTTCTTCATTTGGTCTTTCGTTTTTACGTTTTTTCCCATATTGACCCGGATCCGATTCAAAATCTGCTGTTTTCTATTTGGTTTACCCAATGGGGTAAGGAAATTCAATCCCAAAAGTGGAGAACGCTCTCCATCGATCTCAATAAAAAAAGAAGACGTTCTAATTACCCGACGTGCTTTTTCTGGATCACGTGCAGATAAATCGTCAGAAGTGATAATCCCTTGCAAATCTTTCCAGCATAATGGTTCACCCGGAAAGAACCCATTAACCCAATCGCAAAGGAACTCCATCGTTTGTTGGAGTACTTCATATCGAAACTGCCGATCGCGATAGTTAACTCCTTCTTTTCTTTTTTGTGGTAGAGCAACCCATCCACAAGGATATGCGGAAAATCCGTCAACTGTATTTCCGATCAGAATAAACTGGAGTCGGGAAAGAGTAAGAGAGAAACGTGGCAGAAGACCGCTTTCGAAAAAATCCAACTCAAAAACGCGTTCGCCTTCCCAAAGAGAGGGTTCCAGAATCTCTTCTTCTCCCATATCTTCGAAATCGTCTCCCGTTTCCTCTTCATTAGCAATTTCGTCCTCTGTATACTCGATCGGATCTTCTGAATCTCTTTCAAGTTCACTCGGAATATACCTTTTGGGTTTATGTTTTCTTGTTTGCTGTTGTAATGGTCTTGGAGACTTACTCCGAACCCGATTCACCATCGAAATACCTCCTCCACACAATCCGGTGCCAGTGCGATCACAGCTTTTGGTGAGCATTCTGTAGTTTGCCTAACTTCTCCTTTTTCGAGACGAGAAAGCTTATCGAGAAGCTGGGTTGTTTTTTCAAACGATAAAGCGGTAAAGAGCCCAACACGATCGACATCGGCCATCATCTTCTTCATATCAGATTCTGAATCAATCTCCTGGCGATTTAGCCATGCAAAAAGGATTTCAAAATGAATCGAATGGACAATGATGGAACTTCGGATTGCTTCTTCGGAAAGGAGTTCATTAAGCGCGGCCCAGTAACTGTGATATCCACCTCTCAAAGCGAAGAGTCTTGCTGAAAGAGCTTGCACGGAAAACTCCTTGCCGGTCTGGAAGGTTTTCATTGCCAGTTGCGTGCTGCACTCCCCGATCACATGACCTGCGCTCAAGCCCACGAAATCTCCGACCCTCCCCAAAAAACTTTCAGAAAGAGCTGGTTTGGCAAGGTCTACCCCGTAGCAACAAGCGCAGACGCCTCCATCCAGAATGGCTTTACACGTAACGGGACTTCTCATTTGAACGCTTTTCTTCGCTTCCATCGCCTTTTTCATCTCTGAAATCCATTCACCTTGCGCCATCCGTTCTTTGGATCCCTCGATGCTGACCATCCGGCCTTGAACAACACGATCCAATCCCATTCCTTTCTCTTCCAACTCCTGGACGATCGTTACAGACAAGGACACCCCTTCTTGCGTCCCACAGTCTTTGATACCGATGCGAAGCGGGTAAAGAAACTCCACCAACTTACGAGTCAGGTATCCCGCCGTGGCTACTTTGAGCTTTTTATCCATGAGTCCGGTGCGAGAGCGGCTGGCGATTCCTGCAAGCGCTTTATCAAAGAAGTATTCCTGAAAAGGGACACCGGTGGTAAAGGAAGAAGCGAGGATGCGATTATGGGGTTCTCCCAGATTACGGATCTGGATACAATCTCGGATTTGCGCAAGCTGTTCTTTTTTTCCACGCGCTTCAGAAGCGATGAAGTGAGGCATATACAGGCCCTCTTCCAAAGGCGCCGCGATATCAAAGAATGAAATGCTCAATGGATGGTTTTTCAAGGTATCCAGTAATCTCCGCTGAATCGCGGATACACTGGACGCAGGCGCTTTTGCGTCTACAGCGAGCTCGATCTCTTTCAACAGCGCCGAGGATGCTTTTTGGTTTTCCTCAACCCCTTCGCAATACCGCGCATAGACAAGATCTTGAGAAAGGCTCCATGCGGATTTACGGTTTCCCAAGCGAAACGGGTTCTGGGACGGGGTCATTCCTTCCAGTTCCTTACGGATCGATGCTTTTTTCGCCTTTGTTCCGGTCATCTGCAGAAAGGGGAAGTAGACCGCCATCGTGTCGCCGTCAAAATCTGCCCCCATCGCATCGCACACCAAGATCGGAAAGCCGATGGTGTAATGCGCCCAGAAAAGGGGATAAAAGGCCTGCATACTGTGTCGATGCAAAGAAGGCTGGCGGTTGAGAATCACCATCCATTTCGAAGAAGCCACACGCTCATTCATCTCCCCGGCAATGGATTTCCGAGCTTCAGAATCCCCCTGCAAGGCCTTTTTGATCTTCCTGGCGTCAAAACTAGGGTCACTGCCCGCAAGCCAGGCAATGGCGAAATCCACAGGCAGGTAGACATGATCGACATCAATATCAGTCACAGGTGTAATCACGGCTCTTCCCGAACGGTGGATCCGTCTTCCCAGCATATGCTTCCGGAAGAACCCCTGCTTTCCCATCAACGTGGCTTTGGGTTTTTTTGCGGTGATCTGGTTCAGAGTGTCCAGAACCTCAGGCGCGATTTCAGGTTCCACGCTTTCTGTCGCGTGAGACACCTCGGTGCGGACTCCATGCTCGGGATCGGCATCGAGTACCCGAATATCCCATCGGTCTTTCAGTTTTTTGTTGGAGTTCATATAGCGAGAAAGAAAAAAACCCAACGTCTTCAAGTATTGCCCATCCTTCTGAAAAGAGGGATCGTTGGTCTGCGCAAAGGATTGTACACAGCCTAAAGCGCCGTGACTGAACAGACTCCAGAACTCCATCTCCCCAATCCTCTGCCCGCCATGATGCTGTTTCCCCTTGAGAGGTTGATCATGCAAAAGACAGACACGCGCTTCATTTACCACATGCATCTTGTCACGCGCAAAATGGTTCAGCCGCAGAAGATACTGGATTCCCACAGCAATCGGTTTCCCATCCACCGGAAAATACCCAAGCGCGTCTGCCCCTTTTTCCTGCAGCTTGAGAAGCAGGGATTGTGGATCGTACTCGGCAAAAGGAGGTATCGTCGATTCTCCATAAGCCAACGCATGATGTGTTTCCAGCAGTTGACCAAGGTTCAACCGGGATACCACGCTCATAGGACTGATCAACACCTCAGCGACGAAGCTCTTTCCGTCCACCAGAGCCCGAGGCATCTCGTCATCCGGCAAGATCGCTGAAATCGTCCCCTTGTTGCCATGTCGCCCCGTCAGTTTGTCACCGATCTCAAGAGGGCAGCTTTGCTCCACCTTCACACGCAACCGAATACGGGCTTCTGCCACATATCGCGAACCATCCCTGACACAACGCAGCGACAGAAGTTGGCTCTCCCACCCCAAGATCCGACCGGGATACCCATCCTCGTACTGAAGCAGGTTTTTGGAGGATTCTGAACGGAACCTATCGAATTCAGCCGCATTGCCCCGTCCCTTTCCTCCGGGTTGGATACATCGGGCTAACTCAAGCGTCGATCGAATCAGCCATTGCCCTTTGCCCACACGGCCTTTTCGCAGATCCCAAGTCATTCTCATTTTTTGAGGGCCTTCGGGCGTCGCCGCCTCCTCTTCGATTTGCATCGACTCCTTACGCGCGCCAAGCAGTTGATTGCGCTTGCGGAAACCCTCCCACGGAACAGCGATCTCAGTGTCAATCTCGCGTACCCGCCGCACCGCCATCTTTTCGGCAAAAGACTGACTGACCACAATCCCATCCTCGAAAGTCAACCCTTCATGAAGCTGATAAAAGACCCGCGCGTTCACGCCCAAAGACAGACACGTTGCCTCTTCAACCCCGGTTTTCACCATAGGCGCCTCCGCGCCGACCACCTGAACGGCCTGTTTAAGGTTCTTCCCGCCCATGGACACACGCGCGCCATCAGAGAAGTGCATGAAAGGCACACAAGCCGAAGACAGAGACAGCTTACCCAGAGGATCCGCGTACAGGTCCGGCTGGATTTCCAGCGAACCGGCATCATATCTCGCCCCTTGACACATAAAAAGGGTCAGCCCGATATCCTCCGATTCCGGCGTTTCCAACATATCCAAGCAACCCAAATGCGATGGATGAGGCTTTCGAAGCGCATCAGACACCTTACTTCCATGATAGACCACCTTGCGCAGTTCGCTCATCTGATGCAACTGGTTCAAAGGCGCGAAGGGCTGCAACCCCGGGATTTGAATCGCTCTGAAAGGATTTGGAGAAGTGCTTTCTTCGTCGCTAGGGGTCAAAAAGACCCATCTCTTCCAGCTCCCGATCCAGAGATGCGAAAGGATCTGGTTGAGCTTGCGCGTTCGATCCATCTCGTCCGAAAAAAGCTTACTGTTGCTGGCAAGCTCCTTCACCATCCATCGCGAAAGCTCCAAAGTGCCGATCAAAAAGAACCCGGGGATCACGAAAAAGTCGCGCAGATCCGTGGTTTTGCTGCTGACCTTGGCTTGATCCTGAAAAAAACGTTCCCTTCTCTCCACCAACACCAAAGGAGATGTATAGACCCGGTCACGAAAGCCAAAAAAGCCCCGATCATCCGTACCGGGGATCAGAAACCTCAGATCGCACGGTTTTGACCCAGTGTGCGCCACCAACCGCACCTGAACCTCATGAAAGGCCCCTTTTCGCTGCGTCTCCAAAAGCTTCATACAATCGGTTGGAAAAAGATCAGGCAGATAGCCCGACAAGAGTCTCGACAGTCCGCAAAACAAACCCTCAGGATCCACTCCGAGCATTGCATCCCTCCTTATATGCAGGATAAGAGAAACTGATCAATGGTTGATCATTAAGATCGGTTTGAGTTGCTCTTCTGATTGGTTAACTTCTTCAAAAGCCCTTCCAACGCTTCTTGATTCTCCTTTCTACCTAAAGCGGTATCGCTCTTCTCGACTCTTTTTGAGCTGCTGCCGAAGCTTTGCTTTCTTTTCTCTTGTTGGTATTCAACTGCTTCGGGTCGTGTGTTCCAGTAGTGGGCGATCCGGATCGCAAATCCATAGGCTTGATCCCACAACTCTTCGGGAACAGATCTTTGAATGCGAAGAGCTAAATGCTGTGTGCTCTGAAAAGTTTCTTTTTCTGTGCCACCGGCGAATGGGATTCGGCCTTGGTCTAGGGCATTGAAGAAATCATCCAAACCCTTTTTCCCCGAAATCCGGTGTAGTTGCTTGATCGATTGAATATGGTTGGGGCTCAGGTTTTTTTTCTTGAGAATATTCGTTACTTCATTCTCAACGAAGGAGATAAGCTCCGTCGTATTCATGGCCGGCCCCCTTCCTGAGAAATGCTCAGAAGAACTGAAGAGACTTGAGGAAAACGATTTTTAAAGGTCTGGATAAAAGCCTCCAGTTGTTTCTCAGTATCAGAGAAGGTTTTTGGGTCATGCACAAGGACAGATTGCGAGCAAAAAGAAACTGCACCTAAGTTCAGACTCTTACCACGCCCGATCTTCAGTATGAATGGGTATTGTGGATCCATGCCCAAAGAAATGAGAAGAAAGCCAATCTGTTCTTCATTCAGGCCTTTGAATGAAATGTCAAAAGACAAGGTTTGGCCTCGATCGAGCGCTTCAAAGACATGGACGGATCTGGGCGCAACTGTAGGAGTGTGTTTTTTGTACAGTTTCACTTCTCCTCGGCTGTTTGAAGGCGCGAACTGCTGAGGAAGTCCCTGATGTACAACCTTCCAATCTCCCAAAACATCTTCAAAAAAGACCAGACTGCTTTGGCTGTTCTTTCCGAAAAGCTTTTCTGCGACAAGTTCTCCTCCGATCGCAGTTGCATACGAACGAACGGCTCCTTTTATGGATGAACCAGGAATGAGAATCTTTCCTGATTGCCGATAGAGCGAAAAAAACGACCCACCATTCTTCACTTGCATAATCCCATCCGACACACACAAAGGCTGGAGAAGATCCATAAGGAGCTGAATTCTTCCCGAAAAAAGAGGGGCCTTCATCGATTGAAGAAGGTTAGTTTTCCAATCCTTTGGATCGATTTGAGCGCTTACCGGGAAGTAATAACTTTGCTGTCCTTCTTCATTTGGCATCTATCTCACCTCACGCAATGCAGGATTTGCCTGATCTAAAAGATAGCCCAGCACTTGTTCTACTGTATCCCCTTCCCAAGTGATCTCCCATAGGAGCTGGTCTTGCACCTCTCCCATTTCCACAATCTCAGATGGTAAAGGAAGATCCTTTGTCCGGAAAGAACCGTTGTAATCAGTCAAAGAGATCGTTGAAGGCTTTACAGAGATGATCGTCAATTTCTCGAACTCGATCTGTACCTTTCCCATACCTCTGCTTTTCGAATGTCCAAGCCTTTGCAGCCCCGAGTTGAAAAGGCGGATCGCATTGAGGAAGAGTCCAATCTGCCACAGCTCTGGGTTTTTCATCGTAATTCCGCCATAGAAAGGAAGATCGATACTTTCAAAGTTGAAAAGCGCTTTTGATGCTACTGATCCGGTACTTCTCTGGATCTGGATACCATTTCTAACCACAGTATGTGCAGATAGGTCGATGGATTCCCAATCTTCTGGTTTCTGAAAGGGAAAGAAGTCTTCGTAGCGAATGACTGAACCAACCACATTGGATCCAAACAATCTGCAAGCAAAACAGCTTCCCGAGTAAATTTTCTCTTTAGGGTCTCTCGTACTCATTTTTGATTGGTAGCTGCATGTTTTTTTTCTATCGCTTAAATCACAAACATACTTACCAAGCCCCAAAAGCATCGATTCGGATGTGGCTCTAACTACTCCTTTGAATGAGCTCCCTGGAATAAAAGGCACCGGGGAGTCCATACCGAAATAGGGCGTCCGAACGAAGGAAATGTCTGGAAAGGTAGGATCTATGGGATCTGAACCACTGGCAATCAAAAAACCTGTTTTTGGCTGTACTTTCATTTCGAATTTGAAAAAACTACGAAGCTGATCAAACATCCAGCATCACCTCTTTTATGCTTATATCCTCTGCTTTGAAAGAACCAAGACCTCGGCTTTTCCCCCCTCCGATCTTGACAATGCCCAGGTTGATCCATTCAAGCACCTTCTCAATCCATTTTCGGTCTACCTCCGTTGTATTCAGCATCTGAACTTCTACCGGGAAGATACTACCTGGGGCGAGAATCTCGTAATCGAACTTATGCTTATCTGCAGCAGTCTCAGTATCCCGTCGGATCATTACACCGTCTCTAATCGTTGTGTTAGTTTCTATCGCAAGGGCATCGTTAAAAAAAACACGTCCCTGAATATACGGATTCCCAAATAATCGGCAGGCATTGCATAGCTTTCCTGCATTCACTCTTTCGATCACTGTTTGTAGTCTTTCCTCGTTTTTTTCTTTGCTTCTGATGGTACATGGACCTTCATCCAAACACCACTTTCCGTTTGCATAGTCTTGAATACCGCTACAAGCCTTGAACTGGGGAATTGATTCCAAGCTAGAGCGAAAGATTCCTTTCAAAGTCGAGCCAGGGATCAATGCTCTTTCTTTTTCTTTAAGAATTCGATTATCTGGTTCAGTAGGATCGATAGGTTCGCCCCCTACTCCAATCCGCATAGGAGATGTACATACCAAAGAGAATGAGTAGATCCATGCATTATCTAACTGATTCCATGTGTTTGCTATTGGCTTCATAATTCTAGCTCCTACTCTTTTCCAAGTACTTTTTATACCGAGCCATCACTCCGAAAAAGTACGCAATTTCAAGCTTTTGGCTTTCATTGTACAACTGTGAATTATCTTCCTTCGAAAACTCTTTCTCCAAAAAATCCAATATTTCACTTAGCGCATCTGCATAGCTTTTGTTTCGGGCGATCTGATATTGAACATACACTCTAAACTCTGGATAACAGGTACTTTCAAGCGCTGTGTTCGCGTACTTCCTTACCTGAGTATCACTCATCTTGGTATTCCTGAAGCAATCCATAATCTTCACGGCGCTATGCGCAAGGAAACTTTTCCGATCTTCCATCTTCATTCCTCCTCCATCGGATAGATTTCAAAATCACCACACCCAAGGTGCGTATACTTACCCAACCCTTTCACTTTTGCTTCCTTAAGCTTCATGATGATCTGATTCAGAGAGAGTGTTTTTGGGCTTTGAAGAATCAGTACACTACCCGCTGCGCAACCTGTGACCACTTTTGTCATTCCACTGTTTGGATCATCAGGTGAGGGTTCATACCAACGGATTTGAACAGGCGATGTGAAGCGGAAAGGAGTCAGTACACATCCTTCCACCGGGCTTGCAGAATCAGAGGGAACCCATGATGAATTGATCAATATGGGAATATACCATTGATCTGAAGAACTCCCCAAGGCATACTGCTCCATAAACTTCGTTAACGATTGTATCGGGGCTTCCCAGCGGTTCCATTCATGATAGGGTTGTACAGATTCCACTTCGACTTGTCCATACCCTTTTCCCCGTAACCCCCCTAACACAAGGTACTTTGGAATAGACAAAGAATCCTCAGAGTGGATCAGCGCGCTCAGGTATGGGGGTTTGTAAGACTGCTGGACCCAAAAGGCCTTCACAGTTCTTGTTTGCGGACACCTTTGCACATGCGTGGAAAAGACAGGAGAATTACTGACTGGCAGAAAGGTTTTGCTATTCATGTTCCCACTTGCGATTTCAAGGCGTTCTGAAGCACTCCCGTCTCCCGAAGGTGTTTGAGCCAATGAAGGCACCCCTTTTCCGCTCATGAACAAAAGCTCTCTCAGGAGATTCAGGGTCTTTCCTTCCTCTCCATACTTCTTTTGGAAGAATGTCCGTGGGACAGCGACAGTAAAACCTTTATCGGAGGGGTATAAAGGAGTTGCCCGCAATACTGGAACCTGTGACCGAAAGGCATTCGCGGAGAGAAAAGGCAATGACTCATTGAAGTAACGCTTTTCTGTCGTTTCATTACCCATTTTTGCTGTAGCAAATGGACTATGCAGTTTGAGCAGGATGTGATACAAACCTTTCTTAACATCAAAATGGCCTGTATCAGGCTCACGCGAAAAGCTGATCCGCACACGACCATAACCCGATGTTTGGCTGCCTCCAATCCTCAGCGGGATAGATTCAAGAAGGGTTTGAATCTCTTCCCAATGGTCATCTTGAACCTGCGAATCGAGGAAAATCTTCCCTTCAAATTCCGTGTTTGGCGCTACCGCTTTCAGAGAGATCAGCTTTCCAGGTTGGACAGTACGTGTATGACGGTCCAAAGCCACACGCGTACGAAATACATAGGAATAGCCAGATTTAGGAAGACAATCAGAAAAATAGAACTTCAGATCTGTTGCGTGGTGATCGGGAGTACCTATCCAATCTGAAAGCCAGTGAAATGGTTCTTTGTGGGTAACCGAACGCAATGCCTCCAATACGCAACCTCGAACTGCTGAACCAGTGAGCACCGGTTGTTGCGCCTGTTCGGATGAACCTACTGCATAATTCTGATCATTACCCCGACCACTTGCAACAAGAGGCGATAAAGCTGTGATGGTCACTGTGTATGCCTGCAAAACCTACACCTCCTTTCCTGAACATAGATCGTACAGTTCGCTAAAGGTGCCGATCCGAGTTTGGATCTCCTTTTTTGATGGGCATATCGTTTTCCAATCATGTTCGGACATATACACCCCTTCCAGAAAATCCTTACTCCATTGATCATCGACTCCTTTTGTCCGATGAAGGAAATAAAACAGATTGATTGCAGCAGTACAAGGATCCATCTCCAGATTCCGCCATAGCTTTTGAATGATATTCTTACTGAATCCTGAATTCGCCACTCTTGATTCAAGTGCCAAGATCTTCTCCAATTCTTGAAAACTCATACCGCGATCGAAAGATGCTTGAAAATGCGGGAAGGTTTTTGTCTTCTTGGCTTCGAATGTATGGCCTTTCAGATATCGAAAGCTCAGAAAATGATCCTTTGCATCGGGCCTTTTTTGCTGTATCGCCTTGACCCTCTCTTTTTTGGCCGATTTTAAAAGCTCTTCCGAAATCGAAAAGATAAACCCCAACGGTAGTGTGACTGGAAGTATGGCGACACCAAATGAAAAGGTGATGGGTGTTTTGCAAAAACTGCAATTTCCGAGTTCGCGTTTCAACGTTTGAAGGACAGGAATCACACGAGATTGTGGCACCAGGAGCATCAGATCGTCCCCTCCCAAAATCGGGGCAGCGGTATGGACTTCACCTTTTTGACCTTCTTGGAGAGCATTACGGACTGCAGACGCGATCGTAGATTCCAACTCTCTGCTAAACCGCGCATAATCTTTGTAATCTTCAAAAGACTTGTAAATATCCCCCAATGAGTTCCCATCTCCGTAAATCACACCGATCATCTTATCATTCTCGGAATCCTTTCCACCAGAACGCTGAGTTGCAATCCTCTGAAGATCAAAAGTGTATTTCAAAGAATCCTTGCCTTCTGAGCTTTCTCGGAAAAAAGCCTCTCCTTTCTGTGCCTTTTCTTTGCACACATTGCATCGATCAGACCCTGAAACTTTAGATCGTTTTCCACAAGAAGGGCACATTGAATCTGAAGGAATCTCCTCTTCATGCAAGGGGAAATCGGCTTTCTTACGGTTTAGCTCTATGGCCAACCGAGAAAAGGAACGGGCAAACGCACCGCATGTCTTCACTGAATCCAATCGAAACCAATCGGGTAAATCTAAAACGGGCTCTTTAGGTTCGATAGATGCCTGCACGACTCGATGCCCCAACAGGATCTCAGATGCCTTCTCGATTGCAGCAATTAACCCTTCCTGGGCAGATTGATCGCGTACAAGAAAAAGCCCTGTGCCCCCTCCGGTATACACTACCTCGGTACCTTCCACCATGGCAACCAGTTCCGCTACGTGTTTGTCAAAGGATTTCACAAGCTGACTGGCTCCTACGATGGTCTTGAAATCCTGTGAATCAAAGATGAAAGACTTAATCGAAGCAACATCATACGCATGAATCATCATCTCCGTTTCTGCCATCTTATCACCTCACACCAAATAATCCAGATTTTCGAACCTAACACCAGATAAGCAAGAGCCAGCACAAGGCCGGCTTTACTGAAGAGCTTCCTTGATTCTCAGCAACGCTGAATGGCCTTCACGTTCATTGGAGGCGGTAGTTTCCACAACCACATGAAGGATGCCTCCCTTTGCGCCGTAACTGAGTTGGATTTCATTGGGGTTTTGAGCTAACTTGGCTTTGATCTGGTTTTTATCGAAGTGTTCACCATACCCCGTCTGTCGAACGAGATCCACGAAAGGAACCTCTGCCAGTTGCTCCAGAACACGATGCCGGGCGTTGAACTTTCGGGCGTTTTCTTCGTGGTTTTTGATCTTGATCTTTTGATCGGGTTGTTTTAAAGAGTCATCCAAACGCACATCCAACTGTATTCTCTCTCGGGCAGATTCCAAAAAGACCTGACCCATCGCGCTCAAGGCAAGGTAGTGGTCTTTGTCGATCTTGTCGCGATCGATGAAGGTTTTTACCGCCTCGGGGATCTCCGCGTAATTCGTGTATCCTGTCTTTTCCGCAAGCTCGGTTTCAAGGATGACATCCTCTTCCAAGGTTTCCAGCAGTTCATAATGCTTGAGGTAAAGCTCCCAATCCAGCGAAACTGGCAAAGGCGGAATGCGAATGATCTTGTTGAAACTCTCGAAACGATAGTAGATCGGAAACTTCATCGCCTGTCCCAAAGCAAGGGCGAAAGCTATTTGCGCCTTATAACCACCTGTGGGATTGACCAGCACGCTGTCTCGATAGTTTCTGGCGATTTCCGCGAATTTGCGAACCACATTCCTCAACCCATTTTTGGCAAAAGCCTGTTCGTCATCGTCTTTCAGATCATCGATCACGACCACCTGGACATTATCGAACGAGAGGGTTGGATGCTCAGTGAAAAAAGGCTTGACGATGCTTCCGATGTTACGCCCGACGTCAGTATCTGAAACCATGATAAAGAGGTTTCCACGCGATAGTTTTGCGGATTCGAGCTTTTCGAAATTCCGGATCAAGCTCACCGTAGAATTGATCTCAGAGCCATAAAACCGTTCTACTTCCGGATCGCCCCAAGCCTCTTTGGCCATCCTTTTCCCAATCTCCTCATAATAACCTGTAGAGTAAAGCGAATTTGCAGTTTGATCCCTCGTCAGATTCCCGAGCATACTTGCCCCCGCTGTGACGATAAGGGTAGAATAGGTTTTCATCTTCTGCTACACCTCCGCAGTGTTGGTTTTTTCCGCAAGGTCATGCTCGATTTCAAGCTGTTTGATCGATCCCATTCGAGATATTCCTGCTTGTTCGAACTCCTCTTTCACATCTTTTTTAATCAATGGGAAAAGTCCCTCTACCTCACTGTTGATTTTGTACTGCAGATACAGGGTTTTGCTTGTTTCACCGGGCTTGGCCTTTTCCAGGAAGGACCTTGGGTGCACGCTTCTGATCGATCGATGCTTCAGAAAATGGGTAAACTGAAGGACTTTAAAGGCGATACGGGCGAGAATCCGCAGTTCATGCGGAACAATCACTCTTTGAGAACCGTTTGGGACATTAATCGCGTCAGCTAATGCATCATAGATCCATTCTTCAATCTTTTCCCCGGCATCTTCCAGTTGCTTGGAAAGAGAAAATTCCAGACGATCGGGAGAAATCTGACGCAACAGATATTGAATTTTCTTTAACTGGCCTTTGATCGACGCGTGATTCTGGGTGACCGTATACAGATACTCCTTGATCAACTCGATTGATTCGTCTCTGGTTCGCTGACATCGGATCTCGGAGTACTTGGGAATCAGGGTCCGATCTGCTTGAGTGTCAGTGCTGTCGATAAACTTGAGCCAACGAGTTGCGCGAATCACCAAATCTGCCCATATTTGGTTGGTTTGATCACAATCGTCATCATTGAATACTTGGATCACACGATCTTCAAGAGGTGTGGTATCCAGTTCGAAATGGCTGATAAAGGGTTTGGGGTCTTTCGTTTTGGACTCCTTCAATTGTGGTTGCTCATGATCGATAGGCATATGACCCCTGTGATACTGACAGATCAACGTAATAGCCTTTCGCATCCGAACAAATGTTTCTTTGCCCAAAACTCCCTCCATCCCATCCAACAACCCGAAACGTTTTTCCTCTTGGGTCAACATCTGAACCGTAAGCTCATTGTGCAAATCGCGCACTACCCCAGGCAAACCATCCAAAAAAAGGACCTTTCCATTTTTCATAAAAAACACATTATTCGTATGGCCCAAATCGTGGATATTCATCGCCACACCCAACATAAAGAGAAATTCTTGCTCCATCTCCCTTGGAAAACCCTCACCAAGGAAATTTCGATATCCGATCGTATGGATCAGGTTGACGGTGAACTCCATCAGCCGTTTGCTATGTCGCTGAGAGTGCTCGACTGTTTCAGGTATCTGATCCCCAATCCATTGAAGCGACCATGTGGTGAAGGTCTTTTTTTGTATCCATCGGCGCCATTCAGGTTTTTCAATCATATCCAAGAATTTAACTCCATACCCGAAAGGCATCTCTCGTGCCTGGTTGTATGATTCCATAATCTTCTTAATAGGCAGGATCGAAACGATATGGTTATCATCCTCAATAGGAGTCGGAAGAAAGGTATAGAGATCCTTCATCGATTGGGGAAGCTGGGTATACCTGGTATAGGAGATGGTTCGATCGCATTCGTTGAAAAAAGGCTGGTCATCGTCGATTCGGGCAAAATTCCACTGGATTGGCGATGCGGGGAATTCATACAACACCGGACTGTCTTGTTGCACATAGTAAAAGGGTTTGTGGTGCATCTGTGCAAAAAGCGCAGCGATAACGGCAAAGATTTTGTGTCCTCCAGTGGGGTCGATCACCATTTCTCGTTTCTTATTCTTAGTCATAATGCTTTCCATTTCAGTCCAAATGGTCTCTAAACTCCGGAAGTTGGATTTCTCAATATTCGGTGTGAAGTTAATCTGAACCTTGCTTATAACTATCTTGGGAAAACACCTCTGAACAAGCGCTTTCAAGTATCGAAACACAATAGGCGCGTCTTCATCTTTGTAAATCTCTTTTTCGTCAGGAAAAACCAAAAAGATCACTTCTTCCACTTGATACCCTTGTGAATGCACCATATGAATGGCATTTAGTTCAGCGCAAAACTTCTTCGCGATCTCCGGATCCAATGGGTCCTTTCGATCGGGATCGAGGATTTCTGTCAAAGAAGCCTTAAGAGCTTCTTCTTTGCCTTCAACCTTTCGTGAGAAGATCACATCTCCATACTCTTGTAAAAAGTTGCTGATTTCGCCATACTCGGGAAGCGACCACCCCTTTTTCCCCAGAAGATTCTTTAGGTTAATCTCAATAGAAAGCCCTTGAGATGAAACCATCACAGTAGGTCCTTTCAGCCAATTTTGAAGGTATTGGATCAAAGTGTACACACCCGAGCTTTTTTTCTTGAGATCCTGAGCTCTTGCCATTTGCTCGTTTTCGAACTCGGGAATCCCCGTGACATCTTTCACCATTCCCCACAAACCCATTTTTTTCAAAGTTTCATCGAACAACCCTTCTTCAGTCGGTTTGTCTGAGTTCAACTCGATTTCCATCACAAGTTTACCTGGGTTTGACTCCAAATGCTGGTGATGGTCAAGAAATCGATCGATCACCACCATGGTTTCGGTGATATTGGCAAGGCGAGTGCGTACTTTCATGGTGTAAGGACGGTTGTTGAGAATGGTCAAATCTTTAGCAATCTTTTGCAAATCCGGGTCTGGATCCTTATGCAGATTGTGGAAATCAAGGGTATACTCTTCCTCTTCTCTTTCTTTTGCGCTTGCAGAATTAATCTTCTTTTTTATCGTAAATGTCCACACATGGCGAAACGCATCCTTCTCCCGAATAATCTCCAAACGCAACCGTCTTGCATCTTCCCCAGGCTTATTCAAGTACCATTGGATAATCCCGTGTTCTTTGGAACCGGGGTTCTGTTCTTTGATTTTAAGAAAATGCGCTGGATCAATGATGAATTTTCTCTCGTTCTCGATGTTCATACTTACCTCCCTTCGCGCAATAATGAATGCACTAGATCTTAGTCTAAGCAAACCCATAGCGTAACGATTTTTATCCTAGTTTGAAACGATTATACCACAATATTTCATCGGATTTCTTGTTGGAACGTTTTGTTTCACAGAATTGAATCTCAAAACTTTTTTTGCCCATTCCTGTGTCATTGCTTGAACCTAGGTTCCAAATACGGTTTCTTCCCTAAGCACCGATTCGAATTCCGGTACTTGGAAGCCTGCATAGATTAGGATGTGTTGAATCTCTTCCCTGCAATCGGTCATGCTGGAAATGGCTTTTGCAATGCTCACATACTCATTACTGAATGAGATATACTCATTGATCTCAGGATAAAAAATAAAATAGAGTTTATTCTTTTCTCCATTTTCTACGATATCTCTTGTGACTTCCAGAATTCGTTTTGTGTTGATTTCTCTCGCTTCAAGGAATGCCTTTGAGTTATACTGCTCTCTGGTGAAACCGTTTGTAAGCACCGCAAATATGCATCCCCCTTCGTTAACCGCATTCAAGTATATGTGGAAGATCACCGGATGATTCCTCTGAATAAAGCTACGGTCCCAAACTACTAGATGAAATGCTGTGGTCATAAGTTTTCTCATTAAATCTTCTGGGACAGATCCCCCGAATTTATTAATTTTTTTTGAGAGCCGGTAAAACTTCCCAACATGGAAATCCACTATGATCCCAAATAAAAAAGAGAGTACTTTGCCGATCATAATCATCCGCAATCGCTCCTTAACATTAGTTTTGAGAGAGAAACCCCATAAGATTCTCTTACTTGCTTTTAAGAAACTTGTTTCAGAAAGGTTGCCCGCGAAAGGTAGGGAGAGAGGTGTTTATAGATGATCGATTGTGAGCGACCGGGAAGTATCCATATCTACCAATGCTTCCGCGATCCAGCTTCGGTGGCACTCATTCGAAGACGCCTCGCTGCAAAGAAGACACACGCGATTTTCTTTTTCAACCAAGGAAAAACACTCTTGCAAACCCGTTCTTTCTTTTATGCACTGCATTAGTTCCTTTCGATATAATTCCAAAGTAATCCCGCCTTTGCGATATGATTGAAAGAGTTCTTCGGACGGAGCCAACGAGACCATGTGCATGTACTTGGCCTTAACAAGAGCGCTTAGAAAATAGGGGAGATCGCTTTTGCGAGCAAACCCAGAGAGTTGAGAATCTGGATGAAGACGAATATCAATGATCAGACGGATTCGATGAGCATGCAGTAATCCGAAGAAAGCGGATGCACTCTTTTTTGTAAAACCGATGGTATACAGTTTCATTCTTCACCTTCTTCCTCAAGGGATTTTGCATTTCTATTTGCATATTTCTGATAGGCGAAACACTTTTTTTCATAATACGGTTCATCGAAAAGACGTACTTGGTTGGGTGGAAAGTAAAGATGAACCAAACGAGCCTCCATCTGAGAATGGCTTTCTATGCAGCCATCAAAGTGAATATGATATACTTCGCTTCCCATGTCAAACAGAGCTCGGGAAACCAACAAACCGCGATGGCAATCAATAGGGTCTTTTTCAGCGCGCATGAGGCAAAGATAAAATCCAGTGACCTCCTTATTCAAAACCTCCCGGATTTTTTCTATAAAGTTCAAAACTTTTGCTATTTTCTCATAACCCCTCATCGCGGGATTCGGAATGACAGGGACTCCTTCCAATTGATCCTTCATGGACAAAATATTCGATGCCAAAATTGTTGAGAGATTTTTAAAGTGCCTGTGAGTTGAAACGCGGCAGATACCGGGAAAAAAGTATGAGAACGGATGTCTATCAAAATTTGGATACGATGCATGGAAAGAATCTTTAAAAATGTTGCAAGCAAATGGTTGAATGCCCAATGGTAAATATCGTCCCCTTCATAGTAATCCCTCCTCCCTCGTAATTTCCTCCAATTGTACCTTGTGACCGCTTAAAAGATCCGGGCAACTAGTTTATATTGCATAAGGGTTGCACTGCTTTTTGGTAATAAAAGGGTTCGCTCAAACTTAATAAAAGCGTCGGTATGGTTAGGATGTACGAGTTCTCTCGCCCCATCCAGATACGAAAATCGGGGTCTGTAATACACAAGTTTAAGTAATTAACGCGGTCAATGGTGAAAGAGGCTTTGAATTTCTGCCGTAGGCCATTGATTTCAGACCGGTGAATACTTTCGTTGGGTGGAATACCCTTCACAATCTCGGGATCCAGTGTTGATTGACGCGAGTAAAAAAGCGGTGAATGCCTGGTAGTTTTAATCTGAGCCAGAAACCCTTCTTGGTTTTCGGTAGAGATGTATTCCCAAGGCCCTGAAGCCATACCCAATTCTCACGGTGGAACCCGAATGGACATCAATGCCTCCGACGCAATATCCGCTATTTTTCCAAGATTTCCCGTCAACACGATCTCCTTGTTCATTTCATCATCACCCCCTTTGAGGATATCCCCCAGAACAGGCACCTTCATTCTTCCGAAATACTCCTTTGGAAGATCCAGGTTTCTCCATTTGCAAACTCATTTTGTGAACTCCAAACACTATCTCACACTTATGATTTAAATCATCTTTTCAAATGCCTAGATAACTCATATTCGCGCAATCTAGTGATGAGTTTTGCATGAGAGGATGAAATTCATTGAGTGAATAGGCGCAATGTATTTCCTTTTCCGAAAATCACTTAGGATTGTCGCTTCCAAAACTGCAGAAAAGATGGAAAGGTTCAAAAGATAACAAGAATAAAGAAGACTCAATCCTTCTGAGAGAAGCATACACCACCCCCAATGCAAAAATCCGATCGAAGATCTCCCAGGGGAAATTGGCTGTTGAAAGATGATCTCAGAAAGCGGGTTACTAAAGGAAAAGGCTCCATTTTTATTAGGTCGCCATGATCCTACACAAGTTGGTAACCAGATTATTTAGAAAGGTTAACAGCAGTATTGATCATATTTGGTGGTTTCCATTCCTCATAGGAACGCGCGTAGCCCTCTTACGCGTAGGTAGGCTGTAGACGTATGATTGTATTGTAAGTCGGTTATTGACGAGTGAAGTTACCATTCCTCCTACGAACACACCCAACCCTCTTGCGTGTAGGTAGGCTGTGGACCATCAAGACGTACAGGGATATTCTGAAGGCTATGGATGTTTCCATTCCTCATAGGTAGGCTGTGGACAAGAAAAAAAGAGACTGATACAAGGGCTGTTGGGGCAGTTTCCATTCCTCATAGGTAGGCTGTGGACTGATAGAGAGTTTCCAAGTGACAACGAATACTGGACTTGTTTCCATTCCTCATAGGTAGGCTGTGGACTGAACATAGAGTTCAACCTGGAAGATATTGGCGTGGTTTCCATTCCTCATAGGTAGGCTGTGGACGCCATAGAAGCGGAAGTATATAAAATAGACCCCTTCGTTTCCATTCCTCATAGGTAGGCTGTGGACGAGGAACACATGAAACAAATAATCGACGGAAAGGTATAGTTTCCATTCCTCATAGGTAGGCTGTGGACAGATAAAGTATGAAGAGGAGGAGGTGGTAAACAATGTTTCCATTCCTCATAGGTAGGCTGTGGACGTAACTACCTTCAAGGTGACCAGTTCCGGCTGGTCACGTTTCCATTCCTCATAGGTAGGCTGTGGACTCAGGTGTGCCTTTTCTCACGTCACGTGTTATATATAGTTTCCATTCCTCATAGGTAGGCTGTGGACCGGAGGTGATAAGCGACTAAGTCGTAACCTGACGGGTTTCCATTCCTCATAGGTAGGCTGTGGACTGTGGGCAGTACCGTAAGAAATATTGGACTATTTTCGTTTCCATTCCTCATAGGTAGGTTGTGGACGTGTACACCCACCCCTGTGGGTGCGAGGTGGACATAGTTTCCATTCCTCATAGGTAGGCTGTGGACACATTAGAGGTTCAACGGTTGCATATTGAACTGGCCGGTTTCCATTCCTCATAGGTAGGCTGTGGACTTAGTACCTATGATTTTTGGGACATGGACGAACTCCGTTTCCATTCCTCATAGGTAGGCTGTGGACCAATTGGCGGAGTTTCAATTAGCGAAATTGAAAAACAGTTTCCATTCCTCATAGGTAGGCTGTGGACTTACACTATTCGAGCCGCAATGCAAAAGGCTTATGAGTTTCCATTCCTCATAGGTAGGCTGTGGACCACGCACAAGCGGGCCGAACAAGACGGATGATATATGTTTCCATTCCTCATAGGTAGGCTGTGGACGGCTGCTGGATGATGCCGAGAGAGAGGCGATGTTTGTTTCCATTCCTCATAGGTAGGCTGTGGACAGCAATACCAGCACCAAACACCTGCATGTTGTATAGTTTCCATTCCTCATAGGTAGGCTGTGGACAAAGGGAAATACCCGGCAGTAACGACTTCTGGACTTGTTTCCATTCCTCATAGGTAGGCTGTGGACCTAATGACTTCTGGACTCTGATTGTGAGTCCAGAATTAGTTTCCATTCCTCATAGGTAGGCTGTGGACGACTGCAACCCCCATCTTCTGAATCTTCTGAACCCGTTTCCATTCCTCATAGGTAGGCTGTGGACTGGACCCGCCTTACCTGTTTTTACCCAATAATTCGTGTTTCCATTCCTCATAGGTAGGCTGTGGACATGCCCTTTAGATGCAGAAGTACCCAAAACATCATGTTTCCATTCCTCATAGGTAGGCTGTGGACGGTTCGCTACCAGATATCCCGCCGTCACCCTCGACACGTTTCCATTCCTCATAGGTAGGCTGTGGACCTTTTATAGTGATTGTGTACCTCAATCATTTATGAAGTTTCCATTCCTCATAGGTAGGCTGTGGACAAATAACAAATAACAAAACATTCATCATACAGTTAGTTTCCATTCCTCATAGGTAGGCTGTGGACTAAGGCGGGGGAGGGTTTTTTTTTGTTTTTATACCTCGTTTCCATTCCTCATAGGTAGGCTGTGGACGGCCATAGAAATAAACTCATATAATATGGACCCCTTCGTTTCCATTCCTCATAGGTAGGCTGTGGACTCGGTGGAAACACCAGAAACACCGGAAAAAACAGATAGTTTCCATTCCTCATAGGTAGGCTGTGGACGCATGCGAGGCCTTGAAGGAGCGTCAAGAGGCGGAGGGTTTCCATTCCTCATAGGTAGGCTGTGGACTCGGGGGCAGCGAACGGCATATGACACATTGGCAGAAGTTTCCATTCCTCATAGGTAGGCTGTGGACAATCGATGCAGAAACACTCAAAGACTATGCCACGCGGTTTCCATTCCTCATAGGTAGGCTGTGGACTCTCGGCAGAGGAAGCCTGGGGAATCCTGGTAAACGAGTTTCCATTCCTCATAGGTAGGCTGTGGACCGTTCTACAACATTGGCAGGCAACTCGCGCGCATAGCGTTTCCATTCCTCATAGGTAGGCTGTGGACCGACATTTTGGAGGGCATCAGCGACGCATTGGACAAGTTTCCATTCCTCATAGGTAGGCTGTGGACACTCAACAAAGGCGATATATCCATCAATCAGGCGTTGTTTCCATTCCTCATAGGTAGGCTGTGGACCGACTTGAATTATCCAAACGCAAGAGGAGGCAGACGAGTTTCCATTCCTCATAGGTAGGCTGTGGACTCGGAGTGGGAGGCCACGTGAACCCGCTGGACGGCTTGTTTCCATTCCTCATAGGTAGGCTGTGGACTTTGGATTGGGACAAAGACAAATTGCGAGACATGGAGTTTCCATTCCTCATAGGTAGGCTGTGGACGAGTTGAGTTCTGCTGATAGTCTAGCACATTGAATTGGTATATGTCAACTGAATGTTAGGACACCGAACAGTACAAACTAGAGATAGAACTCATCAATACTGGCTTGGAGTGGCTTTTAGCGTTATACTAACTAATCTGTCGACCCCCCGGGGTTTTGGGGGTTATTGGGGGTCGACAGATGGGTTATCTATTGGCTAAATCAGATTGGGTTTACCATTGCATTTGGAAGGGCATGTACTCTTTATCAGAAATCAAATGCTTGATTATCTTATAAGCTTCGTGGCGGATTAAAGTGCGGTAAGATACCTTTCTTTTAAGCTGTTCGTGTTTCAGCGTCTGAGAAAGGTGGTTTTCGTATTCGGTAATGAAAACTTTCCTTCCTTCTTCATTGAGATGGATCCCCCCTTCTACACCTTTGAAGTGTTTTTCTCCCATTTGATTTCGGTTAACTAGGTTGAAGATTGTGCGGTCAACAATAGGAGGCTTGAAAACTTCCGAAATATCGAGATTGAGTGAAAACTTTCGAAAATTGGTGGAATGGAGAAAACCGATCCTAGGATCCAAAGCGGTCTTGTAGATTTCAGAAAGCACAGTGGAGTATAACAGACTGTTTCCAAAACTAATCAATGTGTTCATGTGATTTTGTGGGGGGTTTCTTGTACGTTTGGTAAACTTGAAAAGGTCATTTTCAGCGATCTGATCAAAAAAACGATAGTACCATTCTCGGTAATTCCCTTCCATCGCCATCAGTTCGTTGATGCTCGATGATGCTACGGCTTTTTCTTTCAGTTCTCGCATCGATTCTAAGTCTTCCTTTTTGATTTTATCCTTACGAGCGTAATACTGCAACAAGCTACGCATGTTTCCCATGGCCCCCAAGACAAATCTCTTTGCGATACGCAACCGTTTTTCCTGGTCCTGGTAAAAAACCGCTTGTTGAAGGACTGTACTACCGTTGGATAGAAACTCGTACGGATAGAAGGTTCCGATGTAATGGTTGTAATGGTTAAAGAAATGAATAGGCACGCGGTTTTGTGCAACAAACTCCAATATTCTTTTGTTCAGATCGACCTCACCGAAAACCTTGATTTCCGCTACTGACTCAATCGGAATGTACTTGACTTCTGTATCATTCCGTAAACTGAGCGTGTTGTTTTCTCTGCTCAAACTACCTGACTTAAAGAGATAAACAGGATTCATGATTCACCTCCTATACAAACATATCCACTTTGTCTTTTTCCACCCCATGGAACTCCTTTTGCATCAGACTCTTGTCCCTGAGGATGTACCAATATACTGAGTCTTCCTCTTTTACTGTAATTCTTTTAATCTCCAACTTGAGCTTATGTAATTTAGCATGAGTGATTTCTCCTTCCAGTAGCGAGTTCTGGACCCATGTTAGGTATTTTCGACCGGTCTTCAGAACTTTATTCACTCGTTTCTCTCCGATGTCATAAGCCATAATGACATACATAACTCAGTTCCCGCCTAAGACCAACATAAGTTTGAAAACCCGCACTTGCTGCAAGAACCAATCCATTTGGGTTTTGGTGGAGTACCAAGATCTGCAAGCTTCCTAAGCGCATCTAAAGTCGAACCGAGCATCTCTTGGTTGGCTTCTGTCCATTCGATGGGGACAATTCTCTTTTCATGTGGAATGAGAATTTGCCCAGAACATACGATACCCCGATCATGGAGTAGTTTCAAGTAAAAAAGCAATTGCATGGTTGCCCCTTGAAAAGATCGGGAAGATTTCTTGATTTCTCCAACAATTCTCACGGTGCCATCTTTCCAGATTAGGTCAATTTTGGCTCCTGGAAGCTGAATTTCTTTTTCACCCCGATCACGATAGCTAGTTTGGTGGATATACCGGCCAATTAGAATCCATGGATTTTCTTGCTCCGGTGCAAACCGTCTGATCGTTAACCATGCCTGCCTATGGCATGTCTGGTAGGAGAGAATTGATGAACCAGTTATCAAACTCTGTTCGTCTTCCATTTGCATTTCTATCACCTCCCATTTTCAAGTTGCTTTGTTCATGACCAATCCGATTTTCATCATCCAGAAAAGAAACAGAGATCCTGTTTTAAAACCGTTCATGGCTTATGCAATCGGTTTTATACAAGATTTCTCCTGAGGTTGGATTTAGAATTGGGTTGAAAGAGGTGGAGTGATTTCATCAGTCTCAAATAAAGAAGGTAGCGTTATGGAATTATGCAGTTGGCTTCCGGAATAAAGATAGGTAAATCAAACGGCAGGAATTCATATTCGATTCCACATTGAGTACCCGAACCAATTTCAATTGTTTTAGCAACTACGGATCCTTTGATGTTCGCGCTTCCTATAATCTTAACGTTTGCGTTTGGAGCATACAAAAGTCCGGTTAAGTTCGGAGCGACAGAACCGAATATGTTAATTAAGCCGGAAGTATCAGAAAAAATGTTTCCAAATACTTGTGAACTTCCACCTGCTGAAATAGGAGCGCTCCGAGACATTACCGATCCGATAATTCGGTCTTTTCCAGTTCCTAAATTCAGTTGATCTATTCCTGTGTAATAAAGAATGAATCGGTTTGGATCTGAAACAAGGTCGCTTATCGAATTAAGCGGGCGATCGTTTTGTTCTTTTCCGTTATTATTGATTGAACTGGATCCGGATAAGGTAAAGGAACTTTGAACAATTAGTATTAACCTGCCAGTTCCCAAAAGAATTAAGTGTCCGGCAGATAAAGTAAAATTTTTAGTTTGGATAATCATATCCTGTGTTCCCGTATTGATAAGCACGTCTATGTTTCCTGTTACATAAAACGACTCGAAATAGGAACTTTCAGATATTTCTGTATAAGGTATAGTAGGGTTAAAATTCGCGTGGGTTGGATTTCCAGAAATGATTAGGTTGTCAAAGTGACGATAATCAGGCGAATGATAAGAACAAACATCCTCTGCTGGTACTATCCCTCCGTTGACTTTCCCGGGACGATCGACAACGGTATTTGGAATTCCATTCAATCCAATGGTTAGCGGACCGAAGATCCGGTTGCCATCGGCAGGGCCTAACCTTACACTATGTTCTGAAGTTGCGCTTGTTCTAACCGGTCCCCAAATCGAGGAAGATCCCTTAATTTCAATGTCTATGTTTGAAAACAACGCAAAATCGAAAACTGCAGGAGTAGATGATGGCGTTTGCCCTGAAGGCAGAACCAAAGGACTGATAGGAATCCCAGGAGATTCTCTTGTCCACATGAAATTTGAGATCGACGAACCAAAACAAATTCCTCCGACCAACAAAATACCAAAGATTAGTTGTCTCATTTTTTCTCCTCCTCGCGCTGTATGATTGTTTGCCTATTGACCCTAACAATGATAATTTGCAACAAAAAAGTTCGGATCCGAAGAATCCGATTTTTCGTGAATGCTCGGTATTCGAGATTGAGTAGTTCGAAGTTTCGATTTGATTCGGTAAAGAGGGAAGAATCAAAAAATCATCGCATAGATAAACCAACGATCTTCATCGCCTGATACCTGAAGTATTATTTCGAAAACCTAGGGGAAATACTCACAAATAAGAGGTGTGAGGTAAGGCGAAAGAAAGACTGCTTTTCCATTCAGCCTAGGAACGCACGCAGCCCTCTTGCGTGTAGGTACGCTGTGGACATGATAAAGACTTTCGACTATATATTCATAAGTTTATGAATGACACTCAGTTTCATAAAGTGCATGATAATTAGACTTACCACAAACACACATCTCTTATGCAACCATCTATCGACCATACCGTGCCTGTGTCTGATGGCGGGACTAGAACAATAGATAACTTACAGTTCATTACTCTTATGGAAAACAATGCTAGGTATAATTTGCCTCTGTCTGAATGGGTAGAGATACGTCCACACATCCATCATTGTTTCTCATAAGAAATATTTACTGACATGATTCCGTATCAACCCTTTGTTAAACATCTTGATAAGATGGAATTCAACCTCATACTTACTTCTACCTAACCTAGTACATATCTCTTTCGCAGTCAACCTATTGTCAATCAATACACCTAAGATTTGAGTTTCTAACTCCTTCTTATACTTATATTTAGCTATTGGTGGATCATTGGTTATATACACTACTGGTTCATCTTCTTTCTCTTGCTTACCAGGAGAGTATACTATGTCTAAAACTACGATGAATGCTAGTATAGACAATATCAAATTTATTATTTCTTGGATAGGCATTTCTCTTTCTCCCATTTCTTGTCCGCTCTCTCTACTTGTTTGGCAAAATACATAGCCCGTTTGAGTTCTGTCATATTCAGTTTCTTGCCTACGAGATGCATGTACCACATTTTCATACTTATCACCTCCTATATTTGAATCATACTGTATTCATCATTCAATTGTTCCTGTTCTATACCCATGTATCTAAGAGTGACTGCTGGAGAGGCATGATTCAATACCTTACAGTTTCCATTCCTCATAGATAGGCTTTGGACAATTGATGAGCGACGATGTATTGCTGTTGTCGACTCGTTTCCATTCCTCATAGATAGGCTTTGGACTCCGTGTCGCTATACCACGAATCCCGGCATTCGTCTGTTTCCATTCCTCATAGATAGGCTTTGGACACATTGAGTTCTGCTGATACTCTAGCTCATTGAATTGATATATGTCAAATGAATGTTAGTATACCGAACAGTAATAATATGAGCTAGAGCTCATAAATACTGACTTGGAGTGGCTTTTAGCGTTATACTAACTAATCTGTCGACCCCCCGGGGTTATTGGGGGTCGACAGAAAAGCTTTACTGGTCTAATATCGATGGGGTATGGCTGCTGTTTGTCAAAAAGGCTTGAACCATACGATATTGTTGCCGGCGACTTTTTGAATCCATCCATTTTGAGGGCGCGTAAGGATGATCGGTCCCTGTTCTTGGCGGTAGAGCACTTGGCATGTGCTTAGCAGTTTTCGGGTTTCGTTCATTTGGAACGGGATCAGGGTTTGGTTTAGGCTTTTGGTCTTTCGCATATCTATGTTTGGAATGGGGCCGGATATCGGGATGACGGAATGGATCGATGTTTCGCTGTGGGCTGGGATAGATTTAAATCGGCCTACATATTGCCATTGGACGGGCGCGTAGGCAACGCCCATGTAGAGGGTGTAATGCGTGGTTCCTGTTTTGAGCGCGTGGTCCAGTCTGTCCTCCAGCTCTCCTTGGACGAATATTCGGAATCTTGGGTTTTTTAGGAAGATGTGTTTGATCTGTGTGCGCTCGTTCAGTTTTCCGGTTTTTGTGTTCCAGAAGTTGATACCTGCGCGCATGAATTTGACTTGGTTCATGATTTGGATGGCGATCAGGGTTCCTTTCATCTGTGTCCAGTACATCGCACTTGTTCCGTCTTTCGAGGCGCCGTGGTCGATTCCCAGGATGGCGCCGATCATGCCTGCGACAGCGGTGGGTGGTGGAAAGGGATAGGATACCGAAGAGGTGGTGGTGTATGAGGTGCGAAACATGCCGATTGGAGCGCTTATCTCGAATACGGTGGCCATCTGGCTCACCTTCTTTCGATCGCTTCTGTCACACCTTTCAGTTGCGCCGCTTCGTCTGCCACGATCTGGACTGAGTCGATGTGGGTCTGAATCCTTTGTAGTTTATCTTGGAGTTTGGATAGGTCGATGATGACCTGTCGGGGAGAGCGGATTTGGATCTGCTGTTCACTGGAGAGTTCGGATCCATCTAATGCAGTGAGGGTGACGAGTTCGTCAAGGTTTCCGATGTGCGATTGATAGCCACTTTGGTATCGGATTTCGACCATGAGTAGTGGCCGGTGTTCCATTTTGCTGCGAGTGATGAGGTTGAGGGTGCCTTGCCAGAGGGCCTGGGTCATTTTGTCCAGATCTTGGTCGGAGGCTTCGGTGGTGGTGGAGGCGTTTTGGTTACAGATGGCACTGGAGGCGATGAGCGCAAAGGGGACGATGTATTCGTTGCGGAAGGAGCGCTGTTGGCTGCCTTCTTTGGTGGAAAAGGCGGCGGTGCCTTGGACGAACTCAACTTTGGCGCGGTGGAGCGAGCGGCCCCATTTGAATTGGACGGGACCGGTCCAGGAGAAGGATTCTTTACCCACCGCAAAGGTGGCGCCGAAGAGTCGCGCGTCGATACAGCCCTTGAGGGTGGATGTTCCGTCGGTGGTTCCCAGTTCTGCTTTGAGGGTGTTGTATCTCGATACCAAGGTGTTTGATTCTCCGTCGATCAGGACCCTTTCTCCCATGGAGATCAGTTCGTCTCGGATGGTGCGTTTGACGCGTACGTCGGATACCATGATCTGGCCGGTCTCTTCGTCGTAGCGGGGGTGGTTGGCGTTGAGCGGGTCGCCGTTGGGGTTGGCGTCTTTTACGGTGTACAGAAACAGGATTTCTCTTCTTTGCGCGAACATTATGCTTCCTCCTCCTCATTTGGGATGATGGATTCTTGGGTTTCGTGAATGGTTCCATTGTCACTTCCGTTAGGTGCGTGGTCTTTGTAGATTTTTCGGATGATTTCCCAGGAGTTCATGAATCCGATTGCGAAGGCGAAGTTTCCCTCCACACCGAATTCTTCGCCGGGGGATTGCATCAGAAAATCACCGGCCTGAACCATGATGCGTTCGATGGTGCGGGCGTTGCTCAGGTGGTAGGCCCGGGTCAGCTCCGGTACCCTTGATAGGTGGCGTTTGACATCGCGCAAGGCCATTTTTCCAAAGTTCATCTGTTTGAACAGGGGTGATTCGTCGATTCTTTCGGCTTGTTTGCGCGCCAGCTCTCCCAGAGCTACGCCAGCCAAAAAAGCACCCTTGCCTTTCGGTGTTTGCATGGAGCGGTCTTGGTATGCTTCCATGAATGATAGGTCCATCTTCTATCCCTCCTTTTGAATGTGTTCGATCCATTCGACAAACAGGTGCATCATTTTCAGGTAGTAGGCAATCTGGCCCGGGGATTCCATTCGGGCGAAGAGTGAGGGGAATCGGGTGACAAAGGTTTGTTTCAAGGTGAATGTGTCTACCTTCTCGCGACCCAGTATGCTGGCGGTCAGACCGATGGCTCGGTCGCGCAGGTGGGTCTGGTCGCTTTCGTTTTTGGGATTGAGGTTGGACAGGGTGTAGTATAGGAGCTGAAAGGCGCTGTCCACACCATCCAGGTCGTGGCTTTGCTTGTCGGGGAAGAAGGCTTTTCTCAAGTCTGCCCAGTGGGTTTGGATGGCGCGCAGCCAACTGGGGGATACATCTTCCACAATGGCATGGATCATTTGTTTGGCCTGCTGCTGCTCAGAAAAGACGAAGTGGAAGAGAATGCTTGAATCTTGCTCGGCCAGGTGGCGGATGACCCTTTTTTCCTTCGATGCGCCCTTTTCTTCCAGGTATGATTCGAAGTATTTCAACACTGCGTTGCGCTGCGTTACCGGTCCGATTACTTCTGGAATGATCCATACGGTCACACCGGGAAGGGTTCGGGTGTCGGTGTAGCGGGTTTGGATGATCTCTTTTCCCGTCAGTAGTGTGGCAAGGCATGTGGGACAGATCGGGAAGACTCTGTCGATGTGGGCTTTTTTGGCTCCGGGGCAGAATCCCGGTTTGTCGAAGGTGGCAAAGGGGAAGACTTTGTCCAGATTCGCGCTCTGTTCCATAGGCTTATGGCATAGACTGCAAGGGGAGCCTTCTTTGGATCGGCCTCTCATGCTTTCCACCCGCGCGCGAAAGGCTCCGACGATGGCAGGTATCTCTCCTGGATAGGCGAACACGCCGTCGCGCACAATTCCAAAGACCAGCGCATGTCCCTTTTTCTTTTCCATGTACTGATGAATCTCTGGCAGGTGGCTTTCCAGATAGTTCACCACCTGATCGGTCGTTCCTGTTTCGAAGATGCCTCGATTCTCAAGATCCGGAAAGATCCGTTCGCGTACGTTTTCCACTGATTTTTCCCATTTTTTGGTGTAGCTTTCCAGGGATTGATACCCCTTCAACAGTTGAATGGGACTGAATCGCCACCGCGCGCTGGGGCTGGGAGGGTTCCGGTACAAATACCGCCTTTTCCATACCTCCGCGCTGTCTGTGGAGCCCAGAAGATCAGTCACATCAAGCAGCTCCACCCGATCGACCTTGTAGGGCGGCTCGGTCGAGTCGGTGTGCAGGCCAATCCGGATGATCTTTCCTTCTTCCGACAAAGGCAAGACCAGATATGCGTCGAGATCGCCTGCGCCTTCTTCCAGCTTCTGTGTTTGCGCAAGATCATGTACTGCTTGGAGAAATCCCATCATGTCACCTCCTTCATGAGTATACTCACACTTAGGGTTTTTGCGAACTTTATCGGGGAATAAGCATATTGATTCAAGAGAATGATCACACTTAAGATTGATACCTAAGGTTTGTCTGAAAAGTATAAAGCGGAGAGCAGGAATGGATTGTGGTTTCAATCGGAAAGACACATACTAGAAGAAAAAAACGATCTGCAGGAAGGATTATTATCCTTTGAATCGATCCAGCAGATCGTCTTTCGAATTGTTCTGGTTTTGCTTTATGATAAACAGTGTCTTAACCCACAACCTCCTCGGGTGTGGGTAAGACCTTTTTTTCCTTGAACTCTTTCTTGTTGATATCCCTATAACGAGTAGTTTCCAACCAATTATGTAACACTGTATTGTTGAAATCAAGCATGATAAAGAGTGCTTTGATCCTTGGAACATCTGAAAGCTTGGAATAGGGTTCTTCTCTTTTATTGGTAATCTGGTTGAAAATGTACTGTTCGAATGCTGCACTAAAAGAGGGGTTTTCAGGATCATATCTTTCAGTATTAGCTTCCTCCCAAATGCCATTCTTACCGAACAGTAATCCATATCTTCCTTTCGCTGAACTCCTATCCTGGATAACTAGTTTTTTTGTTTCAAACCTCGTACTGCCTAAACCTATTGGTTTTCCCATTCCAATTTTATGAGCGCAGTTTTCAGGCAGTTGGAGTACATACAACAATGCTCCTAGCTCAATCTCTGAAAGGTTTTCGAATCGAATGGCTCCTTGAAATCTTGTTCCTGAGCGGATCGGTTGGATTGTTGTATGTTGAGTATCTTCATTAATCCTCCCTTCTGACCAGGAATTAGTACCCATTTCCGTTGTATCTCGATGCCAGTAGAGTTTGTATCCTCTTATTCTTGCATGATCTGTGTTCCAATGGTGTAGTTGTGATACCTCAGTATCGGATCCATTAGGTTGTTCAAGATAGTTTTGATTTGAAGTTGGTTTCGGAGTACTAAGGATTTTTGGTGATTGTTTATCCATCCTCACTTCTTTTTGGCCAGGCGACAAAGTGAGATCCTCGAAGAATACCCTCCCAGACACCTTGTCTTCGCAACCAAATAAGGCTTGGCAAATATCTGGATGTTCGGGATTTGGATCTACAGATTGCTGGTCGTTTGATCTTGCAAGGTGCTTCGGAATGCAATCACCGATTGATTTCTTCGAAATGAGACGGAAATAAGGATTGTGACCAAACCCAGTAATTTTTCCGGTCTGTTGGTTGATGGCACAGAAACAAGGAATTTCTTCATATCCCTCATCCATTTTTTTTAAGAGGTCAGCTCTTTCATCTTTCGTTATGTCGTCACGGTAGTTTTTGATAACCAAATCCGGTATGGGCATAGCCACGGCCTTTTCTTCTGGTGATCTGATAATCCAATACCTTACTTGTCTCATCATTCTTCCTGTTTTAATTAAATAGCCCTTGATCCATTCTTCGCCTTCTTTTTTTTCAGATACCTGTGTAATTAAACCATATTTGTACACCATTTTTCCTTCTCGATGATCTAATTCTGGTTCTGGTAAGAAATATACTTCCTTCCAGCTAAAGAAAGGCATAGCATTTACGATTCTCGTACTTCCGGATATGCGAAATGTTTCAACTCCATTGTGAGACTGGGATAGGGCGATTTCATAGCCCGAACCTTTCTTTCTTATTAGTCCTGCTTTTGATCTTGGTAAAAACCCGTTCGTATTAATCATCATAGAACGGTATTCATTACCTAAGGATGTTCTGTCAGCTAAAGCACGATACCCCATTCTCTTGGAATGGTTGGTTGATAAAAATTTCCCATAAGAAGCAATTTCCACCAAGTTGCGGATCATACCTCGAATACTACTCCCGGGGATTCGTAGACTGTTTATCGTTTCGCCGAAGAATCCTTCTGGTTGTTCACTTTCTTGCGTTGCATGTGAGAGATCTCGAATGTACAGAGGGGTTTTGGTTGTTGCTTCTATTTCTATCCTTCCAGTATACACTTTCTTTCCCGTATATTCTTTATGGTACTTGTTGAAAGGGGGGATGTGTTTCCATCCGCCCCAATCGCTTAGAATCGTTTGGTTGTTGAGCGGGACAAAGTTGTATGGTGCCCCTCTATCCGGTTCGTTATAAGTTTTTTTCGGACTCTCTTTTTTTTCCATTTTTTACACCTCCACCAATGCAACCATTCGAAAGTCAGTGTACCCCGATTGGCTTGTTTCGTTTTCTGTGATGTATGCACGAACCTGGACTTTCAGTTCGCTCCCTGGTTTCTTTACTAGAGCTGAATGGATAGGGAAGTAGATTCCTCTACCCTCTTGCATGTATGTCTGTCCGTCTTTGGTGAAGGACCGGCCCCATAATTTCTGTTCGACATCCATACAGAATTGACCCGGGCCTTCGATGTCTTTTCTCAATCTGCCTTGCCATCCTTGTGGGGCTTTCCATAGATAGAGTTCGCAGGTTAGATTGAACAGGCGCAGTTCTTTCAAGTGTACCGGAAGGAAGCTTTCTTGGGATTCAGGTGGCAGAAATCTCCTTCCGTCCCACTGCCCAATATGTATTTGGTGATCAAAATAAGCTACATATGTACCTGGCAAGGGAAACTCCTTATAGATTTGATTTTCCAGGCCTTCTTTCTCCCTCTCTTCGGGGATGTAGATCGCTATTGGCTGAGAACCCTCGAATTCTCGAAGCGTTAAACCATTGATGATTTCACTCATCAGGATGCCTCCTTTTTTTGAATTTCTTCATGCAGGCAAGTCAGCCAACCTTCCATCTCTTCAATTGTCTCGGGCTGCGAAAGATTCTTCGATTTGATATCGAGGCGGTCTTTCTCTTGTTGAATGAAATAACGATTGTTCTCGAAGTTCAATGAAGCGCTTATCCCTTGTAGAACTCCACGCCCGATGCTTTTTTCACCGCCTATTGGTAGATCGCCTGTCCAAAGGTCTTTTAGTAGGAGCATGAGCAAACCAGCTTCCCATTTTGCAGGATTTTGAATGCTGCACTTCAGTTGAACTGTCTTTTCGTCGTCTTTCGGCCAGAGGGGTCTGAAGTTGAAGAGATGTGTTTCCATAGTGCCTCCTGTGAACCGATCGATCTTCACCCGAGAGTGGATAAGCTCCAAGATCGATTTCTGTGTGATGAGTGTTTCCTCTACTCGCATTCTACTTTTCATTTTTTCTTTGGTTTCTTCGTTTACATAGCCCATAAGCTCATGAAGCATCCGATCCGCACGGGACTCCTCCTGAGCCAGGGTGTGGAGGATTCGTTCTGCCCTTGCTCTGAGCGCTCCTTTGATCGATGTTCCTGGGAGGATCGGTTTGCCATTGCTTTGGATATGGATGGCATCGGGTTCTCCTTCGTTTTCACCTGAGGTGGTTTCTTGGTATTGCCTGATCAACATTGAGGTTTTCAAGGAGAACCATGCTTCAAGAACCATTTCATTCTCGCATGCTTTGGATATAGGTTCTATGTCAGTTTGTAAAAACCCTGTCCAATTGGGTAGATGTTTCTCGGGTCCTTCCAGCCACATGATCAGGTCTTTGGGCTGGGAGAAGTCGAAGCCATATCCTTTTGGGTTGTTGAGTCGGATTTGGCCAAATCCTTTTGCGCTCATCGCGCCCACTCGAATCTCTCCGTTAATAAGCGAGGTCAGGATGGCATTCAGAACGCTACGCGTCTTTTTTTCATTTTCCCCTTCCCAGAGGTTGGTTTCCATATGGAAATGGAACTTCGCCCCGGGAGCCAAGGTTTCATAGTCATATTTTCCTTTGGCTTCGGCAATCCCTCTTGTGTTGTTAATCTTGACCCCATCACGAACTTCGATTCGGGGGGTATTCATCATGTAGGCGTCCTGTACGATGAGAAGGCTTTGTGTTCCCTTTTCTCCTTTTGATTCTCCCCAAAACCATCCATCATGATGGCCGTTCCAGTAGCTTTTCAAAGCGCCACACAATGAGGTGGCTGGGATAAAGGGTTTTCCATCCTCGTCACGGATGATTATGATGTCCACATCTCCTTGGTTTTTTCCTGTCCCGATGACCAATGGAGATTCGTTTTCGAGAATTCCTTCGATTATCCAAGTTTTCAGAATGGTTTTTTGGGTCATTTATTATCACCTCCTTGTATGCTTTGCTTTTTCCGTATACGCAAAAACCGGATGAGCTCTTTTAGGTACAAAAACTGCCATTTCTCTTCAATTTTAGACATTGCCAGTTCAGGATAATCTTTCAAGAGATCGGCTAGTCTGGGGTTGTGTAAGTCTTGTTTCTCCGGAGGTGGATTTATTAAAATATGGAGCATACTCTTGTCTTGGATAGTGCATTTCTCCAAAGAGTCAGTGGCTTTCTTTTTGAGGCTCTTGACCATTTTACCAAGGGAATCTATCGTTTGTGCTTGTTCGATCATGTTCATCAACCGGCTCAAAAGATGGGGGGTAGGAATGGAATCCTCATTAACCTCGGAGTCTGTCACCGCTTTCAGGGATATCCATTGTTTCAGCTGTTCTTCGATGATTGCTTGGAGGATTTGCTTTCCCTTTTCTGTCAAGGGAGAACTGGGTTTTCGGAGTTCTTGGTCTGCGATCCTTTTTTTGACCATTTTCGATTGATCCCAACCTACCAGGAGGTCTACCTGCCCGAATCCTTCATTTCTTCGTTCTCCGATACCCCTTTGAAGCTTTTGAAGCCATTCTTCCAGTTCTTCTCTTTTCTGGAAGGGAGTCTTGATCCGAAAAGCGGAACCTTTTTCCATCGCCAGAGCTACAGGTCGTTTCATGTGCCATACGCTGACAAAGCTTTCAATTCTTCTCGTTCGTGAATATGCTTTACAAATTTTGACGCCTTCGCCCAAGGCTTTTTCCAAAAGAGGAAGGTCGGGCGCGAAACAACCGTGTTCATTGCGAAGCAGCACCGGGCTGGTAAACCGGAGATCAATCCTTTCTGGGTCAAGATCATCAATGTCTTCCACCAAGGGAAGATTGCTTTCTACGGATCCAAAGTGAAAAGAGACGCGACCATACTGGACCCCTTTCGATCGACCCAACAAAAGGTGTCCAGAACCGTCCATCATATCAACAAAATCCCTAAGTGATTCCTCCGTCCCATAGATGTACCCTAAGAATCTTTGATCTTGCGATAGCGCCTGATAGTGAAAGATGCTGTTTTCTTCCCCATGTCCAATTCGATAGTCGGATCTTTGATGATGAAAAACCGATTGCTTCTTTGGGGAATCAAGAAGAAAATTCTTTTCTTCATCGATGTGAATCCATTGTTGGATGGGTTTTAGTTTGAGTTTTTTCTCTTCTTCTGACATTTCTGGATGGTAGAATACTTCTTTATCTTTGGTGATTTGGAGTGATAATGGCGCAGGATGGGTTGGATAGGTCTGGTCCCCGTGAGTGATTAGGAAATGAGCATCTGAGAATCGAAAATCCTCGTTTAGAAACCAAGTTCTAAAGCGGTCATCTGTTTCTAAATTTCCTGTGGTTGTTTGTTTCTTGCTATACAAACGCGCAAATCCTCCAAGGATAGCCGATCCGGGGAAATAGTCCAAGGTGGCGATTGTATTCTGATCCGGCGTCTGTGTAACAAGGATCACTGGAGAAACGATTTGATAGGTGACTTCAATACGATGCATGTTCCATCCCTCCTTGGATTCTTTTGATCGCTTCTTGAGAGAGATCGACAGACTTTTGGCCCTTTTCTTCCAGAAAGCATTGAACTTGACCAAAACCCCGGTTGCGGTTCAATCCAACATATCGAAGGTTTTTTGCAGCTAATGCCAATAATGGGATCGCTTTATCATCTCGTTTTTTCTCAAAGACGATAGGGGCAGCGAATCTGTGCCCTTTTTTCAGCACCCGAGAGGTACGAAGGGAATGTTTTAAAGCCACCCCGTCTTCTAAAGCTGTTTGATGACGAAGGGTGGTGAAAGTTTCCAGGATGGTCTGAGAGGAGAAAAAATGGGGGTATTTTTTCTTCAGATAGTCCAAATGATCGATCAAAGAATCTCGGTCGGCAAGGATTCCGTCATAAATATGAAAAGATCCTTCTTTGGTGTCATCTCCGAATATCTCTTCAATAGATGGAAAGAAGCTTTTCCATCCTGCGCTTGTGCACTGCTGTATCAAATGAAAAGCGCTTTCGCGAAGCAAACCCTTCAGGCGTTTTGCGGGGAACACGGGAAATCCGTAATCATCAAAAACTAAATCGGAGTCGACCATATTGGTGAACCCTTTCCCTGATCCCAAAAGCATCGGGGATTTGTTGTGAATGTGGATGAAGTATTCACTCATTCTTGATCACCTCCATGATGAAAACACCGATAAACGTCCATTAGATCAATCATGTCCAGATAAGGAGTTGCATTTTCTGTCCCTTCTCCGGAAAGAGCTTCTCTTTGACACCATCCATCTTGCTTATACCCTGTGGTAGTATAACAATAATCCGGGATTAAATTCTTATGGATTTTTTCTCTTTCTACAAAGTCTTGAAAAGCAAATTTTCCCTGGATCAGAGCAGAACGCAAACCCATGAGTTTGGTTCGGGGCCATAGGGTGAATTTTTGGATGCCTTCTTCCAGTATGGTTAGGTTTTGATCTTTTAGAGAATGTTGCTTTTCATGGCTATGATAGAGGTAAGGGCCGAAATACGTAGCCGATTCTTTTCCAAATGGGGTGTGGAGGGATCTCATGGTTGCCAGATTCCCTGTGATACCGGATTGGTGAATATAGAAACTGATCCATGAGGAACCTTCAACCTTACGCGAACAGGTTTTTGCTTCAGAACAAAGATCTTCTGCAAACTGGTATGCTTGGTAAAAGGGATATTTGGTTTTGACAATGGCAATTCCTGCGCAGGCGGAAAGGTTCTGCTCTGAATCCCCATTCGCCCAGCGGTCCAGGAAGGTCTTTGTCAGGAAAAAGGCCAACTTCGCATGGCAAATAAAGGTGATGTCATCCCCACCGATCACGATCGGTCGCATGGGGAAAATCGTGTGATCCTTCTTTTTGGTAACGAAGATCTGCTCTTCCTCAAAGTCCTTTAGAGAAATGGATTCCAAGCTTTCCGTCATTTTCCAGAAAGTATGTCGCGTCCTTTCCGAAATGAATCGGGAGAGCTCTCGATATTTGGGTATGGTTGGACATTTTGCAAACTGCTGTCCCATGTTGTTCCCGTCGATATGCACCACAGCAATGTATCCTGAAGCTTCCTCATCCGTTTGATTCTCCTTTTGTCCCAACTGGTCGATTTCGTTGGTAAACCTCCAGCGCGATCCTTCTTTGTGCTGCAACCACTCTCGGTTAAGCGCGCTTTCCGCTTCATCTGCAGTACGCATTCGTGCGTACGATGAACTGGAAATCCAGATGGTTTGACTGTCCGAGTCTGGATAGCAAATCTCCGCTGAAAGGTTGGAAAAGGGGCAATCTTTCGTGACACCGAACTTCGGTGTTTCAGTGATGGGAAAAAACCGGTTCTTGTTCCAATGAAGCTTTTGAAAGATCCGATCGATGATATTAGGAAAGCCTTTACGGTTACGATCAGGATCAGGATCGAAGTTATCAATGGCTACCGCAGAGTTTAGACCTGGTGCTACTTGCAACAGGATTCGGCTCCACACTTTCACGAATTCTTTTGCTTTGGACTTCTCTCGAAAAAGGATCAGCGCATTTCCTCCCCCGATATAGGCTGGTTCTACCATGCATTCGGGGTTGCTTATGATGGAAATGGTGTCAGGCGTCTTCTTCCATTCTTCCACAAGCGCTATGTCGAGTTGAGGGAAAATCTCTTGGAGCGCTTGTTTCAGATATCGTTCGAAGACTTGCTCAACTAGGTACGATCCACCAATGTTTTCTTTCAATCGGTTGCTGGAAAAGATGTACTTTTGAATGGAAACTGTGTCAATCAAAAGACCTGTAATTTCCACGTTCTTACCTCCTCTTACTGAAAGATAAAGTCCTTAATTTTGCTACTCAGAATTTCTTGCTTCCAATCTTCCAAACCGAGAACCAGTATTTTCCCTTTTTTCTGATTGGTGATTGTGTTCAGATCTTCTTGGGTTTTTCTAATGTTCTCTTCATTGAGTCCGGTAATGAGGATCCCTTTTGATTCATCACCACCAATTTCGGCTGATCGGTGAAGGATTTCAAATCCCTTGTTCTTACAAATGCCTGACTCTCTTGAAGTGGTTATTGATATCCCAAAAACCTGGTATCCTCGTATTATTAGTCCATCCATCTCGAAGTCTTTTGCTTCCTCATGGGTACTTTTTCTTCCTTTAAAATCTTTATAAATGCCAATCTCTTTCGGTAGAAGTTTCTTCAAGAGAAGATTGATATAACGCTCAAGCCACTTCCCATCCAAAAAACTCCAGGATTCTTTCACTCGTTTTTTAAATTCTGTATTACTTACTTCGCCTTCCTGCGGAATCCATAATTCTCCTTTTTCATTCAAAATTGAGTATTCTTTAGGCAATTTGCTAAGGACATCCATCACAAGTGGAAACTCCCTCAAGCTTTTTTGAAAAGAACCTTTGAGTTCATCAGTAAGCGAATCCACAAAAGTTTTTACTTTTTCTCGGCATTTTTCGGTAGGATACAACCCGCGTAGGAATTCTTTACACCATTTCAGGAAAATGCTGATCTCTCCTTTTTCGATGGCCCTTTCTAACTGTACCAAAGCATCAGAAAAACCATTTTCCCCTTGCTCTTTTGGGTCTTCACTCATATATAAGTGAAGTTCCAGGATTTCATCTCGGGAAAGTTTGATTATTTCCCGTAAATCGTTGCTTAGTGGTTTGGGCTGATTGGAACGGCTAAATGAATGGATTTTAAAATCTCTGGCGCTTAGGTATGAGTATTCAAATTTTCCCTGATCGGTTGTCATCTGTTCTAACGCTCGGAAAATGTGGACTCCCATTGCTTTCGTTCCACCTGTATAATCAAGATGAACCACCTCTTCGGAGATCTCCCTTTGGAGTTTACACCAGATTTCACGTTCAATCTCGGCTCCATTCTCAATATCGAGTAGAGGAACAAGCCTTATACGGCCAAAATTCCCTTGATTTGGCCGGCTCAGCATTTTTTCTAAAGCTTTTGCGTATTGCAGAGTCCCAGAGTACCCTCCGGATTCATTGGTTGAATGCACCAACCAGGTTCCTTTCAACCCAGGACCATCATTATTCTTCTCAGCATAGAATCGAGCTGTAATGTATGCTTGCAAAGGATTCTTTCCAACCAACAAGACTAAGTGCATTCGATTCCCCTCCTTTTTGTGTATGCCGTAAGGACGTAATGATAAAAATCATGTTACCTAATACTTATTTTCGGAAGACAATCCCTTACTTTAAGTAACATTATACCACATTTATTCATATGTGTTTCATTATCATACCATTCAGACCGTGATGCTCCCAAAAACCCTTATCCTCTGCGTCTCCGTAACGTTCAGTATTCCGTGAGCTCCTGGATCAGAGGCGGTTGGAACCCACTGTCTTCTATGTAGATTTCCCCGATCCCCGTTGGGTTAACAATTCCGATGTTGCCCTGTAGCATTTCGATTTGAGGAAGGTCGTCGTCGATCATGAAGCTTCCCGATTCGGCCATCCATTGTTGGACCATTTCGATTGGCGCTTCGATGGCTGATTGTTGAAGGTCTTTCCAAATCTGCCTGCGGGCTTCCAGCAGATTCAAAGATCGAGGCATTTCGGCCCATTCCATATACCGGGCGCGGATCGACCCATCAAAGTCTACAAGGACAAGCATCTGGGGATAGTCTTTTTCGATCAGATCGTACCGCTCGCCCCAGTTGCCTTTGATCAGGTCGTACCATGGGCCTTTTTGATGGATGGATGTTTCCAGGATCCGGTAGTATTCCTGGATCATCGAAGGAACATCGCGGTCGTCGAATGCCTCGCGAAGTACTGAGCAGGTGGCACTCATCCTTATGGCGTCATAGACATGTGTGGAGAGCCTTTTTCCCTGGTCGTCGATGAATTCGGGAATCCAGATTTCTCCGACCTCTTGGTTGAGGTTTCTATTGCATCTTCCCGCAGCCTGTACCAAGCTGTCCAAAGGGGCCAGGTCTCGGATCACCCAATGGAAATCCAAATCAACGCCCGCTTCTACGACCTGGGTGGAGACCATGAGAAACTCTTCTCCCTGATTTAAAAGCTGTCGCGCCTTTTGGACGATCCGTCCCCGCTCTTTGGGGATCACCCATCTCGACAGAAAGAGCAGGGGGAGATTGCTTGCTTCTTGAGTTACTCGAAAACTGACCAGGGCAGCTTTTCGGTTGTTTTGGATAATCAGGCCGGAACCTTTGGTGGGGAGGATTGTGGGAAGCTCTTGGAGTGGCATTTTGCTCAGAAGATGGTACTGGTGCCTTTTTCTTGGAAAGGCAGGGATGCCGGAGAGTTCGCTCTCTTTTCCGCTTGGTGTCCCCAAAAACGGCTGTGTAGCTGTCATCAAAATAAAGGTGGTATTCATCTTTTTAGATAGCCATTGAAGGGTTTGTCCCAACCCTTTCCAGTAGGAGACGGGGATGCTTTGGGCTTCGTCCAAAATGACCAAAGCGTCTTGGAACCGATGGTAGTTCATCATATCATTCATACGCGGACTATAGAAGACATCCCATAAATGAGCCAAGGTAGTAATAACGACTGGATCAATCCAATATCGGAAAGCAGACACAAAAGAGGTTAGGGGATTTTCTATTTGGGGCCAGGCGATAAGGTGGTGATCTTGCTGAACACAATCAAAGAGTTCTTCAGCGATAGCCGCAGTCTGTTCGATGATGGAGATGAACGGGAGTACATAAAGGATGGTCTTGGGGTGAAGCCTTTGAGCCAACTCTATTCCCAAAAGAGTCTTTCCTGCACCGGTAGGGAGACTGAGTGTGTAGATTTCTCCGGGCTTCATCACAGATGCTTTGTCCAACACCTCCGCGCCAACCGTATTTCTCCACTCATTCAAGGGTTGCTCGGAACGGTCTTTGAGGTATTCTTCGCGATTCCTTTTCTTTTCGGGAAAACGGTAGTGAACGGTGGTAAGATTCATTGCATCCATCCGATCAGCTGTGATCAGGATTGAAGCTTGTAAGCGCGCTTGGTGCCATTGATTGGCGTCTGGTTCCATGAAGATCCACTGATCTTGAAACCGCTCCCACTCTTCCTGAGAAAACCGATACCCGTGAAGGATCTCGTCCATGGATCGGTGGACGTCTTCCTGCTCTTGATCGCTCCAATATGCTGCAACTTGAGAAATGTTCGAAAAGGAGCCATGGTGGTTGCGAACGATTTCCGCAGCGATCCAGTCTTTCGTTTGATGCAGAGTGAAAAAAGAAGAGGGGGCTGCATGGGAAAAGCCTTTTCTCTCTTGAATGAGCTGTTTTTGGAATCTCGGGTGTTCCTTTGCAATATCATGGGTGAGAAGGATGGCATCGAGATCGAGATTCAACCCATGGAAAACCATGATATTTTGAGCTATCTGTTGCACGCCTTTCAGATGGTCTTTCAGTTTTTTTCCTGGATGACTCCATCCGCTCAAGGTATCGATATTCATAGCGTCAGTAAGAGATGTTCGTATTTAACTGCATATGTTTCCATCCTGACTTTGCTGGAATTGACCATGATCTGCCTCCTCTCTTTTAATATTGTCAGGCTTTGCCTTTTCCAATTGCCGCTTTTCCATGTGTTTATCGCAGTTTCCATATCGTTAGACTGTTCCTTAGGGGTTATCCAAATACTTACTCACACTAATGATTTTCCATAGTGAGTTTAAAAAGAAAGAGTGTAGGGGTTTCAGAAAAAAATGCTAAATGGATTCGCCCCATCTGAGGATCTTGTAAAGATTCTAAGATTGCTGTATAATGGAGAGACATTTGAAACAGGTTCCTTAGTTAATAAAA
>CAYWWY010000013.1:36732-43969 GCA_964462525.1 uncultured Thermotogaceae bacterium | reverse complement strand
TCCTGAACGACATAGATCGTAGGAATCCCCCTTGCGGGCACTTCCTGCAATGTAAGGGTCAGATCGGAGGGCCCAGGGTCGTCTTGGATCGTAAAGTTCGGTCCGTTGACCCACTCGGAATATAGGTTGCCCTTTTTGGCCCGTACCTGCCAGCTGTAGATCCCCGCTTCTTTTTCCACGGTGTACGGCGGCGCGGGCACATTCACCTCTTGCGACCATCCCCGCGCGTCGGAACCAACTACCTGGAATCGAACCTGATACCCATCCGCCCCAGGAACCTGGTTCCAGTTCAGGACCGCTTGACCGATTCCACCGACCGCTGTCGGCGTTGTGGGATCGGCAGGCGGAATTGGAACGGGTGGTTGTGTACAATTGACAATGACCAAGGTCGATAACACCACGACCAGTGCAAGCAATACCCATCGTTTCATACTAATCATCCCCCCTCAAATGTAGGCTTTTTTCTTTTATCACGTATTCGTGGAGCTATTATAGCACAAGCCCTCCCACCGAAGTCAAAAAAAGCGCAATTGCATCCCCAAAAAAACCGGCTGCCCAGGCAGCCGGTTTTGTTTTTCAGAATATTTCGGTCGTTCTTGATTCGCTAAAATTGATTCAGAGCCTGTTTACCGGGTTGAGGCCATAGCGGCTTCGTGAGACATCTCGCTTTCGCCAGTGTTGCCTGCCGCGTCGGTGGCTTTGGCGTAGAGTGTATATTCTACATCAAACTGAATGGTGATGTCGGGGAACAACCGATACATGAACTCATTGGGACTGCCGATGCGGTACGCATCGTCAAAGTCTAATGGAAATTCTTCAACACCATCGCTCAGAACCAGTTCCACATCAAATGGTTCTTCATGGAAGCGGAACTCGATCTTCGATTCGTCGATGTCGGGGTTGCGGAATGCGCGGAAGTAGGTCAGCGTCGGGGGCATGGTGTCGACGAATACGGTGAAAGTGACAAAGTGTTCGTTATCAGCGTCGTCTGTCGCGGTTGCGTTGAAGGTTACAGTGGTTTCTGTAGGTTCATCAGAAGCATACGCTGTAACGGTGGCTTCGAGGATCAGAACGTTCTTGGTCGCATAACCGGAACACACTGCGGAACCGGTCGTTTTTGTAGCGGAGAAACCGAACTCCAGATTTTCCGCCCATGGTCCAACCAAATCGACTTCGATACCATCAATAGCATTCCAAGCGCCGTCCCATGTACCACTGGGATCCCAATTGGCATCCGCAAAGATGAGCTGGAACCAGGCTTCCGTTGGGGAAGCGGGCACTGTGGGCACTTCTCTGCCTTCGACTTCGATGAAGCCATCGTGTTGGATGACTTCATCTTCATCGAGCAAGGTCGAGAAGAAGACGTTGTCGATAAAGAAGGGTTCGATGCCGACCTTGACCATGTGTTCGTCATCGCAGTCCCACTCTTCACAAGGATCATCGGGAATACAGCAGTCCAAACAGCCTACGCAGCAGTCGGCAACGGTCATGGTCGCTGTTACGGTTGCCGCATCCAAGGCTCCGAATTCCAAGACGAAAGTTGCGGTCGCTTGATCCATATCATCTGTTTTTGCTGTTGCATACGAAATTGAGCTAGCAGTAACTTCGTTATCCCATATGCTACCTTCGCCAAGGATTAAGCCAAATTCTCCCCATTCGATAATCTCATTCCAAGATCCCTCGCCTTTGTAGATGTTGAATTCGAAGCTGATCTTTTCGGCGTAGGGTTGGAGACACTTGGTGTCGGACGCAACGAATGTGATGGTTGCGGAGGTAATTCGGTCGTCTTCCAGTTCAGGATTGGTTTCTACAGCTGCGGTTCCTGTGGGTGGTTTCATATCCAAGATAAAGCTGATGACCTTTTGGATCTGGATCGCCAATTCGCCATCGTCAACTTCACCTTCGTCCCAATCCCAATATACGCTGGCAATGGTCGCATCGAGGGTGATTGTGGCGTATTTCGTGCATTCGGTTGCGTAAATAACGGTAAAGATCATGGGTTCGGGTTTGCCTTCCCCAGACTCCGAATCAGAAGTAGTAGGATCATTCGCTTGGAATAAAACTGACCATCCAAGGAAGCTAAAATTGTCGGCAAAGGTGAAGTCGACATGATAATCCACTTCCACCTCTGCGTCTTCGGGTGCGCAGATCTTTCCTTCGTATTCGGTATCGCCGATCTTTTTGACGATCTCGATTTCACCGCTGCCTAGAAGGGCGATATCGAAACGGAGCTTGTTGCTTCGGATGTTTTCTTGGTCGCCGGTTCCCTGAACCCAGAACCAGTATTCTCCGACAGCAAGATTGGGCGTGAAATTCGCTCCCAGATTGTTGATTCCAAACACATGTTCGCCATCGTCATCGAGCTCATAGGTGGTGGCTGAATCGGGCCAGCGTTTCTGATCCTGGGATCCAACCTTCTGAACGTAGTAGGCTACCGTTTCCAGACCGGGCACCGTCGAGGTGACCTGGGCCAGGAGGTAGTTGATGTTGGTGGTACCCACTATAAAAATGGTGGGAACGCCTCGTTCAGGGACTTCACTCAATGTGAGAGTCAGATCTGAGGGACCGGGATCTTCCTGGACCTCGAAAGCGGGTCCGTTGACCCATTCGGAGAAGAGATTCCCTTTCTTCGTTCGAACTTGCCATTCATAGTTTCCGGGATCTTCTTCCAATGTATATGGCGGCGCTGCGACGTCCACGGTCGTCCATCCGCGTTGCCCCGATCCCAACAAAGGCTGATACTGAACCTGATAACCGGTCGCTCCGGGAACTTGGTTCCAGTTCAACACAACTTGTCCCACGCCGCCTACCGCGGTGGGTGTTGTGGGTGGCGCTGGTGGTTGAGGAACGGGTCTGGCGCAGTTCACAATCATTAATGTCGATAGAACAACAGCCAAGACAAGCAATACCCAACTCTTTTTCATACCTGTAATCCTCCCTTCGATGTGTTCTTTCTTTTGTTGAAGAAAACGTACCCTTCTCCTATTCCCATAAATCCATTGATGCTAAAGATTAGAACATGCACCCCCCCTCTGGAATTATCCTAATCTTCTGATGAAAAAACCCAAGATTTCTATCTCATGCCTCGTATTGGTGCTTAAGCCCTTAGTCCTGTTTTCTGCCTAATTGGGACGGATAGCTCTCCATCATAGGCAATTATACTACTTTTTCCGAAGGAAAGTCAAATAGAAAACGGTCCCTATTTGACAAAGGTATTAGGATACACAAAAAAGCGAAGAATATGCTCCCGAATTCTCCTTATTAAGTATACCATAATTCCTTTGTCGATGCAACACTTTTTAGGCTCGGTTTTCATTTTCTTTGAACGACAATATGGTATAATCGATCAAACCATTTCATTGAAAGAAACGATCGAGGGGAACTGATGAACCGATTCCGACAGCTTTCGACCAAAAATCACGAGCAATTCACCGTTGGCGAGGAGATCGCCAACTCCGTATCCCACGGGATCGGGGCGTTGCTGTCCATTTCCGCTCTGGTGCTTTTGGTGGTTTTCTCCGCTATCCGGGGGAGCGCGATCCACATTGTCAGCACGGCCATTTATGGATCTACCTTGATGATTTTGTATGGAATCTCCACTCTCTACCATGCCTTAACCCGCACCCGAGCGAAGAAGGTGTTCAAGATCCTGGACCATTCGTCGATCTACCTTTTGATCGCAGGCACCTATACGCCATTTACTCTGGTTACCCTTCAAGGGACGCTGGGATGGACGATCTTTGGCGTGATCTGGGGTTTGGCAGCCTTGGGCATCCTAATGAAAGGGTTTTGGTTCGAACGGTATATTTTCCTGTCCACGATGATCTATGTCGCCATGGGATGGTTGATCGTAGTCGCCTTTCAACCTCTTGTAGAATCGCTCCCCCATATTGGGGTCGTCTTTCTGGTCATCGGTGGGGTCCTGTACACAGCGGGCACACTCTTCTATTTGGTACCCCTGTTCAAGTTTCACCACTTGGTTTGGCACCTCTTTGTCCTCGGGGGGAGCCTCTTTCATTTCTTGTGCGTCTTTTTCTTCGTAATCCCGCACGGATGAAGGCTTCGCAGAATCCATCGATGATTATCGTTTGTACTTGGTGATCTCTCTCAAAAACCCTTTGCGCTTGGCCCCATCTTCTTCCCCCTCCACCCCTTTGGGCGAAAAGCCATCCACGATCCCCATCACCGCGCGGCCCTGGTCGGTCTTTGCCACGATCACCTGCAAGGGGTTGGCCGATGCCGCGAAGATATGGCAAACCTCCTGAACCGATTTCACTGCGTTGAGAATGTTGATGGGATACCCGTTTTGCAGGGCAATCACAAAGAAATGACCGGCGCCCACCTTTTGGGCATTCTCCAGGGCCAGGGAAACCAGCGGTTCGTCATTCCCCTCCTTGCGGATCAGGCAGGGGCCCGACGCTTCGTTGAAAGCAATTCCAAACCGCATCTGGGGCACATGGGTAACGATGGTTTCGTACAAGTCCTCTACGGTCTTGATAAAGTGAGATTGCCCCAGGATCAGGTTGGTTTCCTCGGGAACATTCAGGTTGACTACTTCCCATCGGATCGGCTCATCCATCCTTATCCCCCTCCTTTTTTGGTCAGGATTTCTCTCTTTCGCTGGACCAGGAAACTAGCCACATGATGGCCCTTCGTTCCTCGGCCGAAACCTGCGTCCATCCCGCTCTGGACCGCGATCTCGTTCTTGATCTGCGTACCGCCCGATACGAGGATCAACCGGTCGCGAACCCCTTTTTCCACGGAGAGCTGGTGGATCTTCTCCATGTTCATGACGTGAACGTCATTGTGGGTGATGATCATGCTTGCCAAGATCGCGTCAGCGCCCACTTCGATGGCCGCGTCGATCAGTTTTTCAACCGGAACGCTGGTGCCTAGATAGACATACTTGATCCCGTATTTCTCGATGCCTCCGTGTTTTACGTCTAGGATTTCGCGCATGCCCACCGAGTGTTCGTCTTCTCCCACCGTTCCCGCCACCACCTTCATGGGATGGTGTTCCACAAAGTCTCGAATTTCCGATTCACTGAGCTCGACCGGTTTTTCCGGCAAAACCAATTGGTCCCTTTGGATTGAGAAGGGGAGCTTTGCCTTGAGCTCGACGTAGGTGGCTTCGGCCGGATGCAGGACAGTTTTGGCGATGACATGAGGATCATCCAAACCCAAGCGTTTGGCGATCTCCAACGCAGCGGCTTCGGCAATATCCGGGTTGTCCGGTAGGGTCATGTCCAGTTGGATGATCCCGTCATTCTTCCATTCCACTTCCGGTTTGAAGCGGCCCGCGGCATCCATTTCTCGGTGTAGTCCCATACGAGCTGACACATTGTCTTCTTCGTCCAATTCATCGATATATTGGATTTTCTCCCGCTTCTGAAGGGTGCATCCCCCAATTAACTCGCAGGGATGATGGGTGGGCACAGGCGGGTGGTTTTCTCCAAAGTGGTCGCAAACCGGAGCAAAGTAATCCTTGTCTCTCGGCACCACGGTGTTTGCCCCGATTTCCCCGTCTTTCTTTCGAGCAATCCCGTCCCCCGCCCCTTCCGGATAGAATCCGGAATCCACAAAAAAGGCTTGTTCCACTGCTTCAAAGTACCCTCCGAGCTCTAAGATCTCTTCCATGAACAGAATAGCCCGCATCTTCAATTCCCGCACGCTTGGCCCCAAAACCTCCATATCGGGTTTGAGCATATTGCTGATTCCGTCCAGGCCGATCAGCGTATGTTTTGCGGTTTCCACCCCGCGGATGGAGTTGATGTGCCACGGAACGTTTCTGCCTTCGTCCGGGGTGATGGTGGACTGAATGTCGGATTTGGTAAGGCGGCTGATCAGGGTATCCAAGACGTGGATTCGGGTTGCATCATAGGTGTCGGCCTCGATATACCTTGTGTTCATCTGCGCCCGGAACTTGAAGTCGCGAAACAGATCCCGCAAAGTCAGGGCGTACACGAAATTCAACCGGAATTCGGGAGTTGGGGCGGAAGTGGGAGGCACAGTCGAAAGGGCGATCTGCTCTTTGGGCATGCCCACCCGATGGGAAAAGGCGCAGTTGATGGCGTGCTGAACCAGCAGTTCGGGCATCACCTTCCAGGCGACCCGTGCCGACGCGTTAGCGTTGTGCGCCCCGTCGATCTGGACGATCCCCGCGCCGGCCATGATCTTTTTGGCCACAGCTGCGTCTACAAAGGAACGGATGGGGTTAATCCCTCGGTAGAGAATGTTGTACTGGGGATCCTGGTGGGCCCCGTTCACCCCTTCTTCGGCAAAAAGCACCGCTACTTCCGGCCCTGCGATCCCCGACACATAACTATGGAAGTTGAGAGGCCGGCCGATCTCTTCCTCGATCAAGTCCAACGCTTTTCGTGATGCGCGGAGCTGTTTCCGCGTGATCGGGATGCCGCCTACCCCTTCCGGGCTTCCTTCGATCAGTCCGTCATAGTGCGACTGGCCAAGGGTGCGGATGACCATGATGTGGTCGGCTCCATGCCAAGCGGCCATGCGCATTCTCCGTATGTCGTCTTCGAAACGGCCCGATGCGATCTCGGCCGTTATGGTCTCTTTGGGCTGCGGATCGATGTTGTCGAAGTATTTGGCCGCGGGTAAGGGAATGCTCTGCTTCATGGGCTGGGACACTTCATCATATGTGTATCCGCCGATTCTAGCGCCCGGTTTTTGGGGTTCTCTCCAGTGCCAACCCTTCCGTTTGGGGGTGTACTGGTCCAAATCCTTCAGAATTTCATCCACAGAAATCTTTTCATTGGGTTTGAGGCTCATACCGGCTTCACCCCCTTGAAGATCCGATCGACATCATCCCAATAGGCACCATCGATCATCTTTCTACCGACGTTCATATAGTCTTCATTCTTCTCTTTCGCAATTGCCCATACGATGTGGCCCGCTCCTTTGCCCAGAAGGCCTTTTTCAAAGATTCGTTCCACCAACGCCTTGGCCTGAAGGGAGTTGAATCCCATCCTCAGGAGCACCGACCGTTCGATGGATGGCGATGTGTTCGTAGTCGCAAGATCGACCAGAGGATCGATCACCCTTCCCGCCAGTTCCCAGAAGCGCTGATTCAGCTCTTCATCGCTCAGGCTTTGCAAATGTTTGCTCCGACTGGAAAAATCGTCTTCGCGCATACTATTCCTCCTTATATAATATTGATCATATGGATGATTGTTGGATCAGAAACCAAAAAAATAGAAAGCACGGGGTGCTTGCCCTT
>CAYWWY010000013.1:0-36632 GCA_964462525.1 uncultured Thermotogaceae bacterium | reverse complement strand
GGGTGCCCTTTATTTGGTGATCTGGAAGTATTATATCGGAAATCATTCGGATTCCAAAGGAACGCATACCAACGCATACCTTCGCATGCGACCGGAAACAGGAAATAGGATCGGATCTTAATCGATCAGGGATCGTTGGACGGATTGGACTGTGGTATAATCTTCCTGGATTATCACCCAGGGGAAAAGGGGGAGATATGGATATCTATCATATCCGGTTTGTAACCCAAAAAGATCCTCACCTTCTTGAGGATTTGGAAAACGCGCTGGTCTGGATCCTTCCTCAGGAGTTGGAAGGCCGGTATTCCATTGATTTGGGCGCGAAACCAGACGACCCTTGTTCTGTAACCCTGTATGCTCCACAGCCGGAACCATTACGAGAGCTGGGTCGACAATTAATCACGCTCTTTCCGACGCTCCATCCCATCGAAGAGCATCCCACGCGATCGGACGAGCATGAATGGCTCGCCCGATGGAAGGCTTCGCTAAAACCCTTCTTGTTGACCGATCGGATTATGATCGATCCGCGCGAAGAAGACCTTGCGATTGATTTTTTAAAGATCACGCCCGCAATGGCCTTTGGCACGGGTGATCACGCAACCACCCGGTTAAGCGCGCAAATGTTGAAAAAAACGGTTCGCCCGGGCTCTTTTTTGCTCGATGTGGGGTGTGGAACCGCAATTTTGGCAATGACAGGAATCCTTTTGGGCGCGGCGCGCGCTACAGCGGTGGATATGGATCCTATTGCTGTGGAATCGGCCCGATCCTGCGTACAAAGAAACGGGATGGACAATCGGATCCAAGTCTTGGGTTCGGATCTTCTGGAAGGAGTGGAAGGATCTTATGACATCGTGGTGGCCAACATCACCGCCGATGTGCTGAAACGATTGCTTGCGGATGCTTCAGGATGGAACCGTGTTATGAAGCCGGGAGGGAGGGTCGTTCTTTCGGGTGTTGTCGAAGGGCAGAAAGACGGTTTTCTGTCTTGGGCCAAAAATCATGGATTTGCAATAGTCGAGGAAGCTGTGGAATCTCCATGGCTTTGTTGGATCATGGAAAGGGGATAGGGATTTGAAAGACCGAACCGGAACGATCATTGTTGTGGTGGGCCCCATGTATTCGGGAAAGACCACGGAACTGCTAACTTATATCGAGATCTATCGGTTGGGGAAGAAACGATTGAAAGTGTTCAAACCTTCTTTGGATCACCGATTTGGTGTGTCTACCATCACATCCCATTCGGGAATGACTCAGGAAGCTTTGCCGATCGAACGGGCAGTTGACTGTTTTCAGCATGTGGTCGATGAGGATGCTGTCTTTTTTGATGAGATCCAATTTTTTGACGAATCCCTGTTGGAAACAGCCAAGACTCTGCGGCATCAGGGAAGGGACGTGATTCTTGCAGGTTTGGATATGAGTTTCAAAGAAAACCCGTTCGATACTTCTGCTCGGATTATGGCTATCGCGGATGAAATCGTCAAGAAAAAGGCGGTGTGTCATGAATGTGGAGAGTATAACGCGGTGATTTCGTATAAGCTCACCTCGGATGATCAGGAGATCGATGTTGGGGGGATGGAGAAGTACGTGGCTGTGTGCTTGGACTGTTACGATTTTTTGCAGAAAACCGGAAAGTGATCGATGATTGAAACCCCGGTCCATACCCAACGGTATTACGATGTGGCCATATCCAAATCTCCTCTGAGACAGACCTTCACGTATAAGGCTCCGGGCAGGGTGATGCCCGGTAGCCGCGTGGTTGTCCCCTTTTCAGGGCGAATGGCCCACGGGTATGTTTTGGCTGAAGGGTCCGAACCCACCGACCTTTCTTCCCATATCATCAAACCGATCGAGGAAATCGTTGATTATCAGCCAATTCTAAAGGGTTTTCATCTTGATTTGGCCCGAAGGACATCGGCTTACTATCTAACCCCGATTGGCATGGTAATGGACCTGTTTTTTGCGGGATCCCCGAAAATCCGCGTGAAGCAACGGGTTGTTCTGACTGACCCCAACAAACCGTTGGAAGGGTTTCGCGCGGGAGAGGTGTCGGTGGATCTGGGCGCTTATCTGGGCCGATTATCCAAAACGAAAGCCAAAAGGGTTCTCCAGGAAGGGATCGAGGCGGGATTGGCTGAGGTTGTCTTTGCTCTCGCGCCCTCCAAACAAAAGGGGCGGATGATTCGAACCGTCTGTTTGAACGGCGATGTAGACACGCTTTTGGCCAAGAATCTCTCTCCCCAAGCGTGGGAGATTATCCAATATCTGCTCATGCACGAAACCGCGCCTATGGAAATGCTGCGCCAACATTTGGGATTGAAGAGCGCTTCTCCGATCCAGACCCTTCAGAAAAAGGGGTTGATCAAAATCTTCGAAGAAGAGGAAGCCGCCCCAGAAGAATATGAAGAAACGCGAGGCCGAGTGGAGTTGACCCATCCCCAAAAAGAAGCGCTGCATTCCATCCAGAAAGCCATAAAGAACGGTCGGCGCAAACACCTGGTGTATGGGATCACCGGCAGCGGGAAGACCGAGCTGTATTTCGCCCTGATCGAAGAGATCTTGCGGGAGGGCAAACAAGCACTGTATCTGTTGCCCGAAATTTCGCTGACCCCCCAAATGATCGCGCGGATCCGGTCGCGGTTCGATGACCATGAGGTAGGCGTTGCGCACAGTATGATCCCTGCCCGCCAGAGATCACAAACTTGGGAACGGGCTGTACAAGGAGATATCGATATATTGGTTGGCACAAGGAGCGCCTTGTGGGCCCCTTTGCCCAATCCGGGTCTGATCGTTTTGGATGAAGAACACGATGAAAGCTACATGCAGCAAGATAGCGCGCCCATATACGACGCCCATCAGGTGAGCCAATGGATGAGCGACCTCATGGAGATACCGGTGCTGTTCGGTTCGGCTACCCCGCGGTTAGAGAGTTTCTACCTGGCCAAAGAAGACCGTTCCTTCCAGCTCAATGTCCTTTCCGGCCGCCCGCAGGGCATGAGTCTGCCGAAAGTATCGATCGTGGATTTGATCCATTCAGATAAGGTCAATTGGCTTTTTTCCAAAGAGATGGTCCAACGAATGGACCAAACCCTTGCGCGCAAGAAACAGGCCTTTGTCCTTGTGCAGCGAAAGGGGTTTGCTCCGTTCGTTTCCTGCACGGAGTGCGGGTATGTCCATCGCTGTACCCATTGCGACGTGTCTATGACCTATCACAAACCTCGGTCTGTGGTGAAATGTCATTACTGCGGACTGGAAGAACCCTATCCCCGAACCTGTCCGCAATGCCAATCTCGGAAGATGGTTTTTCGGGGCTTTGGAACGGAAAAGGCCGAGGCATATTTGGCGGACGCTTTCCCGGAAGCGCGAATTTTGCGCATAGACAGAGAACTGATTAAAGATGGTCCCGACCTTCGAGATGCTTTGGCCCTCATTCGCCAAAACCGAGTGGATATCGTTGTGGGAACGAAGATGATTTCCAAAGGTTTGGACTTTCCCAATGTGGAGCTGGTCGTGATCCTGGATGCCGATCAATCGCTCCATTTTCCCGATTTTCGGTCGGTCGAGAGAACCTTTCAGTTGATCAGCCAAATGGCGGGGCGAGCGGGACGGGACGATTTCAGTTCTCCAATGGCCCACGTGGTGGTGCAAACCTTATCTCCATCCCACCCCTCCATTCAGTTCAGCGCAGTTCACGATTATCCCGGCTTCTACGAGCACCAGATCCTTCTGCGCAAAGAGGCCCTCTATCCCCCTTTTTGCCATGTTCTATCCCTTCAATGGGAGGGGTATGACCCGTCACAGACCTTGTCGTTGGCCACCTCATGCACCCAGAAGCTGAAATCGGACTCGGAAGGAACTACGGATATCATTTTGGGACCCGTGCCCGCGTTGATCTTCAAAATGGCGGGGATGTACCGCTATCACACCATGGTGAAGACTACGGATGTGGAGCCTTCTCTGAAGCGCTTGGAACGGGTATGTGGACCGGACAATCGGTTGGTGAAACCGATACGGATCGTTGTCGATCCAGTTCGGGCTATGGCCTGACTGCCCGTTTTTGTCACCCTATAATCATCTGCGAAGCCACCTCTTCGCCCGGATAGAATCAAAAATCCCTTCGAGTGGAATCGGAACGGGGAAATGAGTTATAATAGATCAACGAACAAAAATCTTTCATCGCTGATCATAGGAGGGCTGTCCCAATGGGCCAACCATTTTGTCTTGAAATCCTAACGGAAGAACTGCCTCCTTCAGAAATTCGAAGCACGATCGAACAACTCTTTTCCATCTTTACCGCCTTTTTCCAACAGAAACAAATCCCATGCCTCTGTGTCCATCCATTTACCAGCGCCCGACGGATCGGTGTGTTTGTAGAGGATGTCGCTGAGCAGCAAGAAGACTATATCGAAAAAAAGAAAGGGCCCGCGCAAGCCGTGGCTTTGGATGGATCGGGCCAACCAACCCGCGCTCTGCTTGGATTCTTGAAAGCCAATGGGGCAACGATGGAGGATACTGTGGTTGAAGAGATCAACAGCGTTCCCTATCTCTTCTTGCAGCGTCGGGTTGTGGGGAAGCCATCTTTCAATATCTTGGCCGACCATTTGCCGGGGTTGATTGGACAGATCGCCTTTCAAAGGCCCATGCGATGGGGGGATGGCACATTCCGATTTGTGCGTCCGGTTCACAATCTGTTGTGTCTGCTCGGAGAACAAGTCGTCCCCTTCGAAGCCTTTGGAATCCGCTCTAATCAGCAGACAGAAGGAAGGCGGTTTACCGAAGGACCGATTCATGTCCCTGACGCCGCTCAGTACAAAGAACGCTTGGCTCAATATGATGTGGTGGTGGACCTTGCCGATCGGACGCGCAAGATCGAAGCCCACCTAATGGAGATTGCGGCTTCTTTGGATGCCCATGTCGAGATTGATGCGGATTTGGTATGGGAAGTCGCGGCCTTAACGGAAAATCCCGCGCCTATTGTTGGCCAGCTGGATAAACGATACCTTTCTTTGCCTCCCGAAGTGTTGATCACCACCCTGAAACACCATCAGCGCGCCTTTCCCATGATGCGAAACAACCGTCCCACTACCCAATGGGTTGCTTTTGCCGATTGCGGACCTGCAGCCTTGGATAATGCGCGAAAAGGGTATGAACGGGTCATTCGCGCGCGGTTAGAAGATGCCCTCTTTTATTATAAGGAAGACCAAAAGACCTCTCTGGAAGAGCGGGTGCCCCAATTAGAGAACCTGTTGTTCCAAAGAGGGATGGGGAGCACCCGGGATAAGGTGGAGCGGACCCGAGCCATTGGCCAAGAGATCGCCCGATTGTTGGAGCTGGATCTGCCTACCACAGAGAAGATCGACAGGGCCTGTTTCTTGTCGAAAGCGGACTTGTTGACCACCATGGTATACGAGTTCCCTGAACTACAGGGAGTGATGGGCCGCGTGTATGCGTCCCTGCAGGGAGAAGATTCCGTGGTGTGCGACGCGCTGGAAGACCAATATGCCGACCATCCGGTGATGAGCGTACCCTCCGCAGTGGTGGCTGTTTCCGACCGGTTGGACGTGATCGCCGGCAATTTCCTTCACAGCAATATTCCGTCCGGATCTCGCGACCCACATGGCCTCAGACGAAAGATGAGCGTGATCATGGAGACGGTTTCTGCTTTCCATTGGGATTTGGATCTCTCCGCGCTTTTCTCCTTCAGCGCCCGGCTCTATGCGGAAAAAGCATCGGATCCTTCCTCCATGATCGAAGCCATTGAATCTTTTGCAAAAAGCCGTTTGGAGAGTCTTTTAGTCGAACGCGGAATCCGGTATGACACCATCCGGGCTGTCCTACACCTGTGGAATCTTCCCCTTCGCGCCATCCTTGCCGCCCGAGCGATCGAGCAATTTCGGCATGATTCCTCATTTTCTCGATTGACAGTGGGGTTTGAGCGGGTGCACAACATCACGCGTTTCCATACCCAAACCCGGTATGATGCCCGGCTGTTCGAACAGGAAGAGGAGCGAGGATTGATGCAGGCCTTTCTCGAGGTGAGAGAAGAGACAACTCGACATATTCGTCAACTGAATTATGACCTAGCGCTGGAATCGCTTTCTCGGATGAAGGATCCCATAGACCAATACTTCGATGCCGTTTTTGTCATGGTGGAACGCGAGGATCTCCGATTGACCCGTTTAAGTTTTTTGAAGGAGTTGGACAGTCTTTTCATGCAGGTGGGTGATCTTACATGCCTGGAAGAAGGCGCACGTTCGGATCCGGCGGCGGGGGATATGAATGAATAGCGGCAGCTATCTGATTCTGATCCAGTTGTCCAAAGGCAAGCAGATCTCCTATGGGCCTCATCAAAGGTACTTCCGGCCTGGGTACTTTGTCTATCTGGGCAGCGCTATGCGCAATCTGCGACAACGGGTTCACAGGCATCAGGATTTTTCAGATGGTTTGCATCGAAAACACTGGCATATCGACTCCCTTTTGGAACATGCGAGCGTTATTGCCAGTTTCGTGCTTCCTTCCGCTCAAAGGCATGAAGAGACGCTTTCTCAAATTTTATCCAAGTCCTTCTCAACCGTCCCGGGATTTGGGGCCAGCGATTTGGGTGTGGACTCGAACCTATTTGAACTCAGGCATTTAGAGGATTTTTACGCCCTGGCTCGGAAAACGCTTTTTACCTTCTACGATTTGCAAGGCCTCCATTCTCGTTCATGATGATAAGACAACACAATATTAAAGGAATTGCCTTTCTCCTTGCTCTGGTCATGGTGCTGGGATTAATTATCATGTACAGCGCCAGCTATATTGTCATTTATCGTATGCCCGAGGTGGACTATTCCTATTATTTCACCCGTCAACTAGCCCACATTGTGATCGGCTTGGTCTTGATGTTTCTCGCGGCGTTGATTCCCTTCCGTACCCATATGCGCCTGGCGCCCATCTATATGATCACTGTAGTTGGCCTGTTATTGGTGGTCTTTTTTTTCCCCGCCAAAGGAGGGAGCCATCGATGGATCCCGCTTCGGTTTTTCGATATCCAACCTTCGGAATTTGCCAAGATTGTTCTGATCCTCTTTCTGTCCGCTTACCTGGCCAAACGCAAAGACATCCAACACCGAAGCGTCGTCGAAGACTTTTTGATCCCGACCGGGTGGGTCTTTCTGATCACCGGGTTGGTGTTGGCAGAGCCGGATCTGAGTTCAAGCCTCATCCTTTTTGTGGTGGGCATGTTGATTCTCTTTGTATCCGGGTTGAGCAAAAAATACTTCGTCTTCCTTGGGATCGGTCTTTTTTGCGCCTTTTTTGCGATTGTTCAACTCGATCTGCTCAAAGGGTATCAGCTTCAACGGTTTGAGGACTTTGCCGGCTTTCTCCGCGGAGAAGCACAAGCCCAGGTGGATATTGGCATGCGCGCAATTTCAGCTGGGGGACTTTTGGGAGAAGGCTTGGCGATGGGCGAATACAAGTATCTGCTCCCAGTCCAATTCACGGATTTCATCTTCGCCATCCTTGGGGAGGAATTGGGTTTTGTTGGCATGGCCTTGATGCTTATGTTATACTATTTGTTGGCAAGAAGCTTGATTCGGTGCGCGCTCTTTGCAGTGCAAAACCCAGCAGGGAAGCTGTTGATCGTGGGTTATGCCTATCTACTCCTGCTCCAGGTGGTGATCAATGTGGGGGTGGTGCTGGGAATTCTCCCTCCAACAGGAATTACGTTGCCTTTGGTGAGCTACGGCGGCAGTTCCATGCTTGCTTTTTTAACCGGATTTGGGCTTGTCTTGAGCGTCATTACACACTCGGAGCAAACTGAGTGAGCATATGGAGGATTCATGATCAACCATTCCAATCCAAAAACAGAAGCCAAACACTTGGTGGAACAGTTTCTCGAAAAAGCTCAATATCATGAGGTTGGGCGATATCTGGAGTGTCTCGATTCCTTGAGCCCGGAAGTCCGCCTTCAAGGAATCCAGGGATTGAAACGCGCGTTGTTCTACACGCATGATCTTGCGCCTCTGTTGGAAGACCCGAACGCAGGAGTCCGTAAGGGTGCGTTGTTGTATTTCAAGAGTCTGGGAGGGCTGATGGATACGCCCAAAGTCGAGCGGTTGCTGGAAGACCCCCAGGATTCTGTTCGCGCGGTGGCTGTCGAAGCTGTGTTTGCCCTTTCTGGAAATAAAGAGCAGATTGAACCCCTTTTAAAGGACGCCTCTCCAGAGGTACGCTTAAACGCCTTGAAAGCGCTAAATGAAGAGCTTTCCGATGATCAAATTACCCCGTTTCTTCAAGACTACAGCGAAAAGATCCGACACTTTGCCCTAGAAACAAAAATCTTGAGATCCTCTGACGCTCCGTTTCTTCGCGGTCTTTTGGACACTGAGCCTCCTGCCTCCCTGAAAAAGAAGATCCTACGCCAGCTGAGCATCTTTGACCCTGGCCAAGCGTTGGACCGGGTGAAACGGATCATCCAAGATCCCTCCCGGCCTCTGGCTGAACGCAAGACAGTAATCCCATTGATGCAAGAGTTTTCGGCTGATTCCGTATCAACCGTCATCGATCCATGGATCGAAGACCCGAAAACCGCAGGCGATTCGATCGGCATTCTACCGCCCATGATTCGACTGTATGGGGTTTTGAAACAGGATCAACCGAGCCGCATCCTGAATTCGCTATCCAAATGGGTGGACGCTCCGGACGAAACGGTAAAAGAAGCAGCGGTAAAAGCGCTGAGTCGGATGAAAGAGTCTTCCGTCTCTCCCGTTTTGAGAAAGGCGATGGAAGATATTTCCCCCAAGGTCCGTTCTGCCGCTGTGGATGGTCTGGCATCCATCCCGGACTATTTCTTGGCCGAACAGATCCCGCGGCTTCTGAACGATTTTTCCGAGAAGGTGCGAAAGTCAGGAACCCAAGCCATTGGAAAGCTTCAGTTGGAAGAATACTATCCCGATCTAATCGAACGGGTGGGCATGAAAAAAGAGGATCATCGGGTGCGCATGGCTGCTTTGTCTGTGTGTCGAAAAAGCAGGATCACAGATGCTTTGGATGCTATTACGGCTTTGTTGATGGACGAAACCGAAGCGCTGGGGTTGCGGAGTATGGCCGGCAGCGTCTTGCTGGCTTTGGCGCCTAACCGGTTGGTCCAGACGCTTCAGCCCGAACCCTCGTGATCCATAAATCATCGCATTCACGTATGATCAAATACGAATAAATGGAGGGATTACTATGGTCGACCGACAAGAAATCATTCACCAGCTTGCTTCGCCCGGCACGTCCAAAATGGTTCTTTTGGTTTTGGACGGAATTGGAGACCTTCCCGTAGATGGGACCCCGAAAGGAAAAACCGGCTTTACTCCGCTCATGACCGCCAATACAACCAACCTCGATACAATCGCTCGAGAGAGTGAATTGGGCCAGACTATACCCGTTTTGACCGGCATCACTCCAGGCAGCGGGCCCGGACACTTATCCCTCTTCGGATATGATCCGCTTCGGTATGAGATTGGACGAGGGATTCTCGAAGCGTTGGGCATCGATGTGGAAGTCGGAGAGAAGGATCTGGTCGCACGGGGCAATTTTTGTACCCTTGAGGGAGATATTGTTGTCGACCGAAGGGCAGGACGGCCTTCAACGGAAGAGAACATCGAGGTGTGCAAAATCATCAATAGCGCGATTCAGATGATCGAAGATGTGGATGTTCGCGTCATCCCGGGAAAAGAGCATCGATTTGTGCTTAAGCTGACTGGCGAAGGTCTCGACGACCATCTCTCCGACGCGGATCCCCAACGAACAGGCATCCCATACCTTTTGACCAAACCGCTGAATGATTCTTCTGAAAAAGCGGCTCGTGTCATCAACACCTTTTTAAAACGGCTTCAAGTCCTTCTGAAGGATCAACCCAAGCTGAACTTTGGCCTAATTCGCGGATTTTCTCGTTACCCGGATATTCCGAATTTTAACGAAGTGAACCATTTTCGATCTGCTTGTATCGCAACATATCCCATGTATAAAGGGATCGCCAAACTTGTGGGTATGGATGTGCTGGAAGGCGCGGGAACCATTGCCGAGGAGTTCGATCTTTTGGAACGGCATTATGAGGCATACGACTTTTTTTATGTGCATATCAAAAAAACCGACTCCTACGGAGAAGACGGAAACTTTGAAGCAAAGGCCTCGGTTGTTGAAGAAGTGGACAAAGAGATCCCGCGGCTTTTGGCCCTGGATCCCGACGTAATCGCTGTTACCGGAGATCATTCAACCCCATGTGTTATGAAAGCCCATTCCTGGCATCCCGTTCCTTTCATGATTCGGTCTCAGTACTGCCGGAAAGGGGTTTCAACGGCTTTTGACGAAACCCAATCCGCACTTGGAACGCTGGGAACCTTTCCCGCGGTGGATGTCATGACCCTGATTATGGCGCACGCCATGCGTTTGGATAAATACGGGGCCTGAATGATGCGCACAGCGTTTTTGGATATTGAATCCTTGGCCACCTTTGACGCCGATCAGACACAGCTTACACGGGCTTATGTCTTGGTCGATGACCACCGAATCCAAGAAGTGGGCCAAGAGTTGCCCCGAGCCCGTAGGCAAGAACTGCTCGCCGAAGGATGGGAGATTATCGATGGATCGGGCAAACTTATGCTCCCGGGATTTGTGAATACCCATCATCATCTATATCAATCCATGTTCCGGAATGTCCGCGGAGCTCAAAATCTGCGGCTCTTCGATTGGCTTGTCTTCCTGTATGAGCGGTGGAAGCACATTGATCCAGACGCGGTCTTCTTCTCAAGCTTGGTGGGGATTTATGAGATGATGCTCTCGGGTGTTACCACCACTACGGACATGTTCTATCTCTTCCCCAAGGGGACCATGCAGCTTTTCGACGTTGAGATCGAAGCCGGTAAACGTACAGGCGTTCGCTTCCATCCTTGTCGGGGGAGTATGTCTTTGAGCCGCAAAGACGGTGGACTTCCCCCGGATTCCGTTGTTCAGACCCAAGACGAGATCCTCGAGGATTGCATACGGGTGATTGGACGGTACCATGATCCATCGCCCTTGTCCATGCTCCAGATCGCGCTGGCCCCTTGCAGCCCCTTTTCTGTCACGAAAGAGCTGATGCATGAAACCAGGGAGATGGCTGAGCGGTTCGATTTGCTGATCCATACCCATCTGGCCGAAACAAAAGACGAAGAGGCCTATTGCCTTGAGCAAGTCGGCATGAAACCTGTGGCATACATGGATCATCTTGGATGGCTCAATAAACGCGCCTGGTTCGCTCATTGCGTGTGGATGGGCTTGGATGAAATCCAGCTGTTTGACAGGCATCAGGTGGGTGTCGCCCATTGTCCCACATCCAACATGCGGCTCGGATCGGGATGCGCTCCGATTGCCGAGATGTTGTGTCATCCTCAGATTCGCCTTGGTTTAGCGGTTGACGGAAGCGCAAGCAACGACACCGGAAATATGCTTCATGAAATCCGAAATACGCTGCTGCTTCAGCGGGTGTTCAAAGGGGCAGACGCCGTTACCCCGTACCAAGCGCTGGAGATGGCCACCATGGGCGGGGCCCGAGTATTGCGCAGAGACGCGGAATTGGGCAGTATAGAACCGGGAAAGGCGGCGGATCTGATCCTGTTTGACCTGAATCGTTTGGAGTTCGCTGGCGGCCTTTCTGATCCTCTTTCCGCTGTAGTCATGTGCGACGCAAAAGGAGTCGATCTCTCCATGATTCATGGAGAAATCCGAGTGCGCGACGGACAGATTGTCGATGAAGAGATGGGTTGGATCATTCAACATCAGAATCGGTTGGCTCAATCAATGCTGGATCGTGGATAAGGGCGCGCAGGCTTGGACTGAAAATCCGTTTCCAGGAGGTGTACGATGCAGGAAATCAAAGCGCTCATTGAGTTCTTGGGCACACCCCGTTTGTACGCCGAACTTTTTCGGTACCTGAAGGTTCATGGAGTTCATTCCGGCGTCTTTTTGCGCCGGGTATCAGATCAAGTGTGGGTGGTGGAAGAAACCTTGGGACTGATGCCTCAGTCGTACGAATACTCATCTCCGCAGGATTTGATGCAGGAGTTCTCTCCGCTGGTTCCCGTCTTCCAATCGGACCTCTTTTGGCTGGGCGCATCCAAACAGATCCCGCCCAAAGACAGCGCCTTTGTCAAAAAGGTCCTGGATATCCATCAGGCTTTGGGTATTCCGGAACGGCAAGAAACCAGAATTTCTCAACTCGCATACAATATAACCGGACTGGAAACCCTCTTGGGCAACCTCCTTTTCGAGCCAATCGAACCTCTTGAAATGATGAGCATCCTTACAGACAGCATCGGAGAGCTTCTGATTACTTCTTCCGTTCTCTATCAAAGACAGAACGACCACTTCCAACAGGTTCATATACACGGGGATCATGCAATGCCAGCCGCATTTGATGCGAACTCATTCAACACTTCGCCGCTGTATTTCACATTTCCCGTCAAACTGCCCCAGAAGCGTCTTTTCCCCGAATTCGATTCCGAAAATCATCCCGATATCACTGCTTACGCCTTTCCTGTGATTGAAGAGGATCAAGTCTCTTTTTTCATGATCCTATGGAGAACGGGCGTGTTCCAGGAGGAAGAGCTCCAATTGATGACGACTACCAGTCGGTTGATCGCTCAGGTCGTCCAATTGAACGAACACAAAGAGCAGATCAGAAGGGTGCGCCATCACCTTGAGGCCAACGAGTACCACTTTCTATCTTTGCATAAGTCAATGGAAATGCTATTTAGTTGTCAAAACCCATCGGAGTTTTCGGATCGAATGTATGGGATTCTGAAAGAGGTTTTTCCCAACCAATCCATCTATCTCTATGCCCGTCGGGATTGGAATAACCTGCTGTGGCCATCCCAATTCGACAAGCCCAAGTTCACGCTGATCCTCAAACACTCTGCAATCTGGGATCAGTACGATCTGAGCGATCGCCCGCAGCGAGAAGCATTTATGGAAGACTTCGGAGACGCTCAGTTCATCGAAGATCACATTCAACTCTCCTTGGCGACAATTCTCCGTTCCCCCGAAGGCACCGTGATGGGGTTGATTCTATCTTCGGCTATGGAGGAGGAAAATAGAAGGTTTTTGCGTTCTTTGGCCATGATTGGGGGCGTTGCCTTGCATGGTATCTTTACCCGTCGCGATTTACAGAAAACTGTCGAACTGTATGGTGAACGCATGGATACGGTCCAATTGCTGCACCAATATATGGAAGGTTGGAGGCAATCGAGATCATTGACTCGCTTTGTTTCCACACTCAAAGCCGATCTGGTGCGTGAAGCCGTTCTATCCGATATCTGCCTAATCGGTGGCAGTCCCATGGATTACCGAATCATTGCCGATTATCCTTCTCCCGAATGCGAAAAGATTCTCAAAGAATCGATGGAAGCGGATCTGAAAGAGTTAACTCGCAGGGGCCTCCCCAACAATCGATTGGCTTATCTGCTCCCTGTGCTCGCGAACGGGGAAAAGTCGATCCTGCTCTTCATTGGGGAAGATCAACCGCTTTTCCACCTGGTTGTTCATGTTCTGTCCATGGTATTGCCTTACGCGATCGTCCCAACCCTTGCTGAATAGGAGGTCAGGATGAAGATTATTGGAACTCGGATCCCCCGGGTGGACGCCCTAGAAAAAGTGAATGGCAAAGCTTTGTATACGGATGACTTGCAAATGGCGCGCATGGTTCATGTCGCACTGGTACCCGCAGGTATTCCCCATGGAGTCTTGAAATCCATCGATACCGCCCAAGCAAAAGCGATCACTGGCGTGGGGGACGTATTCACCTGGGAAGATGTACCAGGAGTCAATCAACTGGGCGAGTCGATCCCGGACTACCCCATACTCGTTCAGCCAGGCGATCGAATTCGTTTTCCCGGCGATTTCGTTGCCATCGTCGCCGCAAAAGATCGGCGAATCGCTCAAAGGGCTGCTGCAGCAGTCAGAATCGAATATGACGCCATCGATCCCGTCTTGGATATCGCAACTGCCTTGGAAGAAAAAATTCTCATCCATGATTCCGGCAACAAACCGGTCCATCACAAAACCCGTAAAGGCAACAGTGATCCGGCCACCATGTTTGACGGGTGCGATCGCGTGATGGAAGGAAGGTTTTTTGCGGACTATCAGGAACAGGCTTATCTGGAGACCCAAGGAATGATCGCCTATTGGGATCATAACCACAATATGACCCTCCACGGTTCCATGCAATGCCCTTATTATGTTCAGCAAACGGTGAGTCATGTCCTGGGCATCCCGCTTTCCGAGGTACGGATCATACAAGCAGAGACTGGCGGGGGGTTTGGCGGGAAAGAAGATGTCCCCTCGTTTTTCGCGGCGCCTGCGGCGCTTGTCGCTTATCATCTGAATCGACCCGCCAAGCTCATTCTCTCTCGCGAAGAAGACATCCGAATGACCAGCAAACGCCACCCCATCCAGTCCCATTACAAAGTCGGCTTCTCGCACCAGGGAAAAATCCAAGCCGTTCAAGTGGTCTGCTACGGAGATATGGGGGCTCATGCCACCCTTTCTCCTGTTGTGCTGTGGCGCACGGTCGTTCATGCTGCTGGAGCCTATGAGATCCCCAATGTCTGCGTGGATGTGTACGGTGTCTATACCAACAAGGTTCCATGCGGCGCTTATCGCGGGTTTGGATCGCCTCAAGTCTTTTTCGCGATGGAATCCATGATGGATGAGATTGCTCAGTCCCTTGGAATGGATCCTCTCCAGATCCGCGAGCTGAATGCCTTGGATTGCGGCAAAGAAACCCCGACCGGTCAACACTTGACTGAATCGGTGGGCGCCCGTGAAACCTTGGAGCAAGCCCGCGTTTTATCGAAATGGGAGGAATTGCGCGTTCGTGTCGACCAATTCAATCGAACCCATGAACACTTTCGTCAAGGGATTGGCGTGGCTCATATTCATTACGGAGTCGCGCTGGGCGCGTTGGGCCAATGGATGGACGCGTCTGGGGCCCATATCCAAATGGAAAAGGACGGAAGCGTTGGAATCCACATCGGTGGAACAGAGATCGGACAAGGGTCGCGCACGGTAATGGCCCAAATCGCCTCCGAATGCCTAGGGATCCCTCTGACAGAAATCCATGTTCGCCAAACCGACTCCGCTTTTGTCCCTGATAGCGGGCCGACCGTCGCTTCCCGCACAACCATTTTCAGTGGGAATGCGGTTTTACGCGCATGCATGGAGATTGCTCAGCGGCTGATAACGATCGGAGCGAAGCATCTGGGGGTAAGCGAATCAGAAGTTCTCCTGATGGATGGCATGGTGGTGAAAAAGAACGGGAATGGGCATACGCCGATCGCGGATATCGCCTCCGAAGCCCTTCGCAAGAACGTAAGCTTGAGCGTAATGGGATGGTTTCCAACGCCCAAGCTCACTTATTCTAAAGAAGAGGGCTACGGACAAGCATACATAACCTATTCCTATGCCACCCAAATTGCGGTGGTAGAAGTCGATATGCTGACAGCCCATGTCCAGGTGAAAGAAGTGTACGCGGCTCACGATGTGGGTCAAGCCATCCATTTGGACGGGGTCTACGGCCAGGTCCATGGCGGGTTTGTCCAAGGGATGGGATACGCCTTGTACGAGCATATCGCTCATGACGCAAAGGGGACGTTGATCACCGACAACTTCAACACGTTGACGATCCCTACCATTCACGAAACCCCCGAAGTATTCGAGGTATCCATTGTCGAGCACCCTTTTTCGCACGGTCCTTATGGCGCCAAAGGCATCGGAGAACCATCCCTGATACCCGCGCCAGCCGCGATCGCGAACGCTGTATCCCATGCCATCGGCAGACGGGTGCACAAGATCCCCATTACCAAAGACGACCTATTGGATTTGATCATGAAGAGTGACTGAACAGCTCCCGCACCGTCTGGTTGAGATCATTCTCCGATAATCTTTACCAGAACCCGTTTCTTTCGTTTGCCGTCGAACTCGCCATAGAAGATCCGTTCCCAGGTCCCAAAATCCAGCTTGCCGTTGGTCACCGCAACGACAACCTCGCGCCCCATTATGGTGCGTTTGAGATGCGCGTCTGCGTTGTCCTCATACCCATTGTGCCGATATTGGTCGTACGGCTTTTCGGGGGCCAGACCTTCCAACCACACTTCCATATCGTGATGAAGTCCGGATTCATCATCGTTGATAAAGACGCTGGATGTGATATGCATGGCGTTGCACAACAACAGGCCTTCGCGGACCCCGCTCTCTCGAAGGACCTCCTCCACCTGAGGTGTGATGTTGATGAACTGCCTACGGGTTTTTGTGTGAAACCAAAGCTCTTTTCGGAAGTGTTTCATGAAGACTCCTCCTCTTTCTGTTCGGGCTGTTCAAGCTCCGAGAAGACCTCGTGGATGTTGCCATCGGGATCAGAGAAGAGCGCTGTCCGCTGGCCCCATTCCATATTCTTGGGCGGACATACCGATCCCGCTCCCAACTTGATCAGCCGCTCATAGGCCTTGTCTACCTCTTCAGGGGTGTCGCAGGGAAAGGCCAGTTCAAACTGTTGGCCTTGGGGTTTCTGATCGAACCCGTCACATATGTCTCTCATCACCTGTCTTTCGCACAACGCGAATCGGACGCCCCGGTTCTCGAACTCCACATAACTCCCTAAATCCACTTTGATAAAAAAACCCATCACCTGATGATAAAAGCGTTTCATCACATCGATCTTTTCAGTCCAGAGGGTGATCAGGGCGATTTTAGGCGCCATGTATGCCCAAGGTCGGTTGCGGACAATCTCTTCATCGCGCACCAAAGGCACGTCGGGAAAGGCATATCGGAGGATTTCTTCCTCTTCGTGCATGACTCCCGTATCGGTGAATCCGTACTTCAGGTAAAACTCGTACGGCCGGTCCATTTCCTCCATATCGCATGAGGTGTACATCGTCTTAACCCCTTGTTTGCGGAAATGATCCACGATCTGGTCCAGAACAGATTTCCCATACCCCTTTCCCTGCCATTCTCGCGCAATCATAAATCGCCAAAGAAAGATCGCTGGTTGATCTTCTTCGGGGATCTCGTCTGCGAGCAATTCGACCATTATGAAACCGATCGGTTTGCCATCATGATATATGGCCCGAAACCATCCCGTAACGCTCAAAAAGCCCTGGGCTACCGATCTAATATTGGGCGCCACACATCGTTTTTGCGATTCGGTCAACGTATCGCTCAGTTTCATGATCTCCCGCAGGTTTTCCATGGTTACTTCCCGAAGTTCCCCATTTCCCGCCATCTTCTTCCTCCACTTCATTCAATCGTTTGCCAGTCCGATTGTATCACAAAGGGTGCCTCCTTTGGATATGCTATGGTATAATGTATACGCGCACCCAAGAAGATTGTGACGCGAGAAGAACCGCGCATGAGCTTTGTTGTGTTTCGATGACCAATAGATCCCCATGCGTATCTTTATTTTTGCATATATTGAAGGAGGGAAATTCGTGAGAAAATCAGTGAGTTGGAGCATGATCATTGCTGTTGTTGCTCTCATCGGATTATGCACCGCTGGGTGCGCCATCCGCGGTCCGGTCATTTTGGGAACGATGGATGTGGTTTTGACCCAATATCGGGGAGGACCTGCAATCCAAGGGGCTTTGGTTAAAGTGTTGGATGGATTGACCCTTGAAGTGGTTGGCCAAGCGGAATCAAACAAAGAGGGCCGAGCCCGCGTGGCTTTGCGCGTGCTTCCCGATCATATCGCCGTGGTTTGCACGAAGTACGGGTACGCGCTGAGCGTGATCGAAGGACTGAAACCATCTGTTGCTTTGAGTCAACCGACCGAAACCATTATGCGCAGAGCCGATCTCTTTTTGGACCCATCAACCCAAAATCCCTTCCTTCCCGTTGAGTTCCGTTTCTTCTATCCCCCCGAGTGGTGGGGGGATGAACCCATTATCATCGATCCTGCAAAGCCCATTACAGAGGACTTTTCGATCGAAGCGCGCATCTTGGATGCCCCAAACCACATCCACACAATCTACCCACCTCAATTTGGAAGAGTTCCCGGGGACCACAAGATCACCGGCGATGGGGCTTGGCCCATTGAAAACAGCTCCGTTGCAGAGTTTGAAAACATTACCATTGACGGTCTGGATGGGATTTCGGATCTTCACTTCATCATCTATGACTACAACGGAAACCGATTCCACCGAATCGTATACTTGGACATTCAACCCCATGACCCAACCGTTTTCCCGGACAATCCCTATCAGCCCATTCCCGCCGCGTCGATTGGAGTTCCGAACATCATGGCCTTCACACGCTGTCTGGGCATCGACTTTTTTGCTGCGCAACGAGCCGCTCCCCAAAATGCCAACTTACTAACCGGCGTCTTCTTCGTGGACCACCAGAGCGCCCAAAGAAAGGAACTGATCGGTCTTGATGTGCCCAAGCCAGATGGATATCGGATCTACCGTTCTTGGGATGGGGTCCAATGGAGCCCCTTGGGATATGTTTCTTCCTCTAAAGTGGATGGAAAGCTCTCTTGGGAAACACAAGAATTGCTCCAAAACCAACCGGGTTCCTTTTTCCAATCCCATGTGTCGATGATCGACAATTCCTCTCTCCTGGAAGCCGGAAAAGCGGTCTTCTACGCTGTGACATCTGTATACGGTTTGGAGGAGACCGAAAAGACCCTTTTGGGCCGGGTGATTCCTTTGGATCCGTTCGGTATCGATCTGATTCACCCCGCGCAAAACCAAACCCAGGTTTCGCGCCAACCCGAGTTCCAGTTTTGCCCAGACCCAGCCCTTTCTTCAGAGATGGGAGCGATCACATACGGGTATCGGGTCTTTGTGTATGATCACATCCATGACAGCGATCACTGGATTATTCCTGTGGATGTCGATCATACCCACGAGCCGTATCATGGCATTATTATCCAGGCGCAGCACGCCAATCCGATTTCCCTTCCATTTCGTGGTCATGAGCCCTTCAACGGGATCGTGTGGTTCTCATTCTTTGATGGACAACTGGAGCCGCTTTGGACGGTCTACCCATGGGACCGCTTGGAAGCCCACAAGACATACAGCTGGGGGGTCAATCTTGCCTATGCCCAAGTGGTCTGCGCCGATCAAACATCCATGGCTTTTTCCATCGCTGCCGACTATCACCCCTATCGAGGAAGGTTTGGGTTCGATCCCATCCCGGATGGGATGCCTCCCGATTGGATGATTGAGTTCACCACAGGAACGGATTAGGAGGAATTGTATGAATGCAAACATCCGCAAAAGAAAACCGATCACAGGCCGATTCTGCCTTCGATGGCGATTTGGGATCATCATAGCGACGGTCATCGTCTGCATAATGGTTGTTCTGTCGTGTGCCCATCCAGCCCTCTCTTCGAATTCAAACCAAGAGATCCTATCTTGGGTCGTTCCCGAGTATTGGGATCCATACACCCCGGCCCCTGGCCTTTCATTCCCCGAACACCGTTTGATTGTCGGTTATCGAGACGAAACGGATCTCCATTCCTTGGTGGAAACCCTAGGGGGAACCGTCCGATCAACCATACCGGAAATCCGCGCGGCTTTGATTCAAACCCCACAGACCGTAGTGGATTCATTGGCCCTTATCCAGAAAATGGCCCCTTCGGGCATTCAATATATAAGTCCAAACTATCGTACGGTGGTTCCCCTGGATCCGTCTTCCGACGCTTTTTTAGAGGCTGGTTTTCATTCACGGGGCGATCCCGATGACCCCCTGTTCGGGTTTCAATGGGCACACAGGACCGTTGGTTCTCATGCCGCATGGGAACAAAGCCTGACCGGAAACGGCGTTGTCGTTGCCGTTTTCGATACAGGCGTGGACGCATCCCACCCCGATTTGGACGGGCAATTTGTCACCGGTTGGTCATGGGATCCCCAAACCGAGCAGCCAGTGCTGATCCCCCCGGGAGAATCGAGGGATACCAATGGACATGGAACCCATGTGGCCGGGATCATCGCCGCGCAAAAAAACAATGGAATCGGGATTGCAGGGCTTGCTCCTATGGCCAAGATCATGCCGATTCCCACGATGGATCTGGAATTGTTCGAAAAAGCGCAATCGATCGTATGGGCGGTGGACCAGGGAGCCAAAATCCTCCAGAATAGCTGGACTTTTATCTACGGAGGATATATGGAAACGCTCAAAGACGCGTATGATTACGCCTTGTCACATGACTCCATCGTGGTTTTTGCCGCTGCGAACGCACATACAGCCCAGAACTGGGCATCTCCTCGATCGTGGCCAGGCATCATGGTCGTTGGCGCAAGCGATATTCATGACGAAGTGACCGTCTTTTCCAACGGAAGCGAAGCGTTGTCGGTCGTCGCGCCGGGAAAACGGATCCTATCCACAGTCAATATGTACAACACCGGCGCGATCGAAGATCCGGATCCGGGCAAATATACCTACTACAACGGCACATCGATGGCGGCCCCTCATGTATCGGCCCTGGCGGCCGTTTTGTTTGAAAAGCATCCGGATGCCAGCGCCTATCAGATTCGGAGATTGATCGAGATAAGCGCGGCGCCAATCGACCCGCCTTATTGGGGTCAAGAGGGTAGGACACATAATCCCTGGACCGGATACGGGCGGATGGATGTCGGGCGTGCGATGGAGATGGAGCTGCCCGAAGATGCCCCCGGAATCCTACGAGTACGCGCGATCGATGAAGATGGCGCTCCAACGGATCGATTTTTCTATGTGACTCTGGTCCGACCCGATGGGCCCCATTATTGGGGACGAACCCGCTTGGAGGGGGGAGAATGCTCTTTCTTTGCGATTGATCCCGGTGTGTATGATATTTACATTGGCGAGGTTCCGAGAGAAGATGGAAGGCCGCAAGCCGCCTTTGCTCATTATGGAGTGGAAGTTGCTGGAGATACCTTGTTGGAAGTGAGATTTCCCTGATTTTCCCTCAGACAGAAACTTCCCATTTGGGTATGAACCACCCGAAGAAACCCATCACGCTTTCGCCGAGCGCTGAATCTCCTTCAAATAGCGGGTGACATTTTGCTCATCCTCGACTGGGTAGGGGTATCCCAATCGCTGGGCAAGCTCCATGCCAATCTTGCGCGCAAAGGGCCCCGTTTGGAATAGAGCGGCCCAAATCTCTGCGGGGTGGATCGAAGGATAGAGGGATAGGAATTCTTCGTAGATCTTTTTGGGCAGGAACCGGTAGAACCACTTGCCGCATTTCCCGGGGTTTGTTTTCCAATCGCTGTTCATTCCGATATACCACTCCAAAAGGGTTCGAACGCAATCGATGAGAATCGAGTCGAACATGTGCTTGGCATAGGGCAGCTCTCCGCGCCACAGGCCTTTGGCAATATAGGGTTGGATCCACCACAATTCGTTCATCAGGCTTACAAACGCCTTCTTGGTGGGCATCTGAACATAGTATCCCCGATCCGATGGGTCTGGCACCCAACCCAACAAACCTTCTTTATCCAAGAGGACCTTTGTCAGGGTATCGGATTCGATGTGGGTTCGGGCATGTCGAATGGAAATAAAACTCATATCGATTCGCACCCCGTCGGTGAATTGCATCAGAAAGATATACCCCTCTTCAAAGTTATTCTGCTGCATGATAACGAGCCTGCCAAAGGATTCGATCCACGTTTGATTTGTTTTGTAATAGGCCCCGCTTGGGTCATCGACAAAACAAGCGACATCATAGTCCATAAGCGGGTCTTTTGGCGCATTGGGATTGACTCGGGAACCGTGGAGCGTGACGGCTCGGATCCGCTCCTCAGAACGGGCAAATTGGCGCACCTCTTCAATTACATGACAATTGGTCATTATCGATCTCTCCTTTGCTGACCGTGTTTGGTTTTTGTTTGGGATTCTGGGCTTCCCTATCTTATCATATCTTCCCACCCAAGCCATCTCTCGGTTGTGGTTCTCTTGAAGGTTCCAGCGATTGGTACACATTGGTTTTCCTCCGATATAATCCGCATGAGGCTTGCATTCTTCCTGCCATCGGGGTATAATTGACGCAAGGAGGTGGATCATGAATAAGGCTCAGGTTTCATACCGCAGGGTTTGGTGGATCTTTGGATCCGTAATGGTTTTGGGTTGTGGCATTGCGATAGCCCAGACAAACAGCTCCTCTTTGCCCCTTCCTTTGGAGCAAACGCTGGAGCCGGTTCGAGATCTTTTGGGATGGATGCTGCAGTATTGGTATGTATCTGTATTCATCGGTCTGGCGCTTCTTTTGGGCAACCGTTGGTTTCCCTATATTGCTTTGGGCATTTTGGGATTTATTTGGGGCATGACCATCATCTTTCCCTGGATCCAAACCATTCCCGAAGTAACCAATTGGTTTGCCACCAATCCAGGCTCGGATTTTCCTTTATCCATTGTTACCGGCGTAGTTACCATTCTCATAGGGTTTGTACTGGTTCGATTTCTTTTTATCCTCGCGGGGTTCATCATTGGGGGGCTGCTCGGTCTTTGGCTTTGGAGCATTCTATCCCTTTGGATCGATCCTCAATGGTTCGGACTGTCTACAGGGTTTCCCGAATGGCTTCCGTGGGTCTTTGCCGCAATCGTCGGCTTGGTGATCGCCATTCTGTTCCTCATGGCCCAGAAAAAAACCATCGCTTTGATCTCCGTCATTGTTGGCAGTTTCATGCTCAGCATTCTGTTCATGAACCTCATGATCCTCTATTTCTCCGAGTGGTTCGGCACCTGGGACCTCCCTAGGGGTATTGCCAACTTGACGCCTTTGGGGCTCGGGATCTTTTGGGGTAGTTTTGCCCTCTTTCTCATCTCGGGCGCAATGACCTTTCGCAGAAAAAAAGAAGGGTAAGCTCAGGCGTCCGTTTTCTGTTCGATTTGACGGTTCCTCAATTCTTCGAGGAGGTGTGATCCGATGGTGATTCGTCAAGCTCGAATGAACGATAGCCCTTGGTTGGCCAAACACGATCGGCATCTTTCCGAAGAAGCGGTCGAAACGAAGATTGAACGGGGAGAGATCTATGTGGCCGAAGGGGATGATATCGTTGGCTGGCTCCGATTCAGTCTCTTTTGGGATTTCATCCCGTTCATGAATATGCTATTTGTTCTGGAACCCTTTCGGGGTCAAGGAATTGGGAGCGCGCTAACGGATCATTGGGAGGAAGAAATGATAAGACGGGGATATCCCGATTTGATGACATCGACCCTTTCCGATGAACTCGCGCAGCACTTTTACCGCAAACGGGGATATCGGGATATCGGCGGTTTTATCATGCCCGGAGAGGCGTTGGAGCTTCTTCTGTTCAAAAAAAGGCAGCATTAATCGGGAGGATTGAATCTTATGCATGTGGTGAATGTTCAGGGGCTTCGAAAAACCTACGGTACAGTGAAGGCAGTGGACGGGGTGTCTTTTTCGGTGGATTCCCAAGAAGTGTTCGGACTGCTTGGACCAAATGGAGCGGGAAAGACAACCACGATCGAATGCATCGCTGGATTGAGGACGATCGACGAGGGATCGATCACCGTTTTAGGCATCGATCCTTCCCGTCAAAGAAAGGCTTTGTATCAGAGAATCGGCGTTCAGCTCCAAGAAACCTCCTTTCAAGATAAGATTCGGGTATATGAATTGTGTGGTCTTTTTTCGTCGTTTTATCGGGATCCGATTCCCTATGAATCCTTGCTGGCCCGCTTTTCCATGATGGAGAAGAACAATGCGTATGTGCAAAATCTATCGGGGGGGCAAAAACAGCGTTTATCGATTATCTTAGCCCTGATTTCCAATCCGGAGGTGATCTTTCTGGACGAATTGACAACAGGGCTGGATCCGCAATCCCGACGAGCCATGTGGGCATACATCCAACAGCTTAAACAAGAAGGAAGGACCGTTTTGCTCACAACCCACTACATGGAGGAAGCGGAGTATCTGTGCGATCGGATCGGAATCATCGATCGGGGTACTATGATTGCCTATGGGACTGTGGAAGAAGTGATCCAATCGTGCGGTCTTCAGACGAAAATCACCTTTGAGGCTTCGGAAGATATCGCCGATGTCCTTATCGATCGGATTCCAGAGATTGCTGAGGTTCAGAGAGCGGAAAACCGTTATTCGGTTATGAGTCACAATGACGGTGTTTTGGGAAAGGTGGCCTATTTGCTGGAAGATCGGAAGATCCGGTATCAGAAACTGGACGTCCGGAGACCCAACCTCGATGATGTTTTTCTGCAGTTGACCGGCCGGACGATCGAGGAGCATGACAAATGAATGCATGGGTGATGATTTCTGTCGTTGAATTCAAACTGCTATTCCGGAACTTTTATAGTGTCTTTTTTGCGTTTGCTTTTCCGGTCGGGATGCTCTTGTTGTTCGGCAGCATCTATGGCAACGAACCCGTAGAATCCTTTGGGGGATTTGGCACGATCGATTTGACCGCTCCTGCGTATATGTGCATGGTCATTGCAGTTACAGGTCTCATGAGCCTTCCCCTGACAGTGGCTCAGTACAGGGAACGGAAAATTCTCAAACGGTTTATGGCGTCTCCCATCAATCCTTCGCGGATTCTGACCGCTCAAGTCATTGTCAATCTGATCATGACCGTCATGGGAATGGCTGCGTTGCTCATTGTGGGCGCATTGGTGTTCCGTTTGCAGGTCTATGGATCCTTTTGGCCGATCCTTTTCTCCCTTTTCTTGATCACAATTTCCATGTTTTCGATTGGCTTGGTAATCGCAGGTGTGTCTTCGAACGGAAGAATGGCGACCGTCCTTTCCTATTTGATTTATTTCCCCATGCTGTTTCTTTCTGGGGCTACGATCCCAATTGAAATCATGCCCGATCATGTGTCCCATTTCGCAAAAGTGCTCCCTCTTACCCACGGAGTGGAATTGCTGAAACGCGTGTGGACCGGGGGCGCTCTCGCTGATTCTTTCCAAAATATCCTTGTTTTATCGGGGGTATTCTTAGTATGCGCTTTGCTCTCAGTTAAAGCATTCCGTTGGGAGTAAAGGAACATAACAAAGGAGATTTCGACATGAACCGGAAAAAAATCCTTTCTCTCACGCTCATAACCCTGCTGATCAACCTGGGTTTGGATCGGGTGACCAAATGGGTTGCGGTAACGCAACTGCAAGGCCAGCCACCGATATCGATCCTTCATGGGTTCATCGTGATCCAGTACGCGGAGAACACAGGGGGGTTTTTGAGCCTTGGAGCCGCTTGGCCGATGCCTTTGAAGTATAGCGTTTTTCTTGTGATCCCTGCGGTTATCTGCGTATGCGCGCTGATCTACTGCCTGGTCCGGGAAACCTTCCCCGGACGGGCCATCATCATCTCAACCATCGTTGGTGGAGGTTTGGGGAATCTCTTTGATCGAATGGTTCAGGGGTTTATGGTGGTCGATTTCCTCAATTTTGGCATCGGGCCGGTTCGAACCGGGATCCTCAATGTTGCAGACCTTTCGATCACCTTTGGCGCCATCGCCTTCTTATGGTACGAGTGGCGAAAGAAAAGATCCGTTCCTTCTTTCAGCAAGGAACTACCCTCTCTGGGTAAATGTGTGGCCCAAGCCATGGATTCGCACGATGAAACGGTCCTGCCCTATCTGCCCTACATATTGCAGGATTTTTGGGAGATCGGCTCACAGCCCGATGTGATTATCGAAAAGGTTCAAAACCACTTCCCGGGACAATCCGGACTGAGAGTTTTGGATTTGGGCTGCGGGAAGGGGGCTGTTTCCATTCGGTTGGCGCACTCGCTTCATTGCCATTGCACGGGATATGACGCAATTGGTCCGTTTGTTCACGAAGCCAGGCTGAAGGCAAAAGAATGGGGCGTCGATCCTTTGTGCGCTTTTCATGAAGCGGATATTCGTAAGGTAGCACCCACAGAAACAGAGTATGACGTTGTTGTCTTAGGCTCTGTTGGCCCGGTATTTGGAGACTATTTCGAGACGCTGTCGGCGTTATCGGGCTGTTTGAGAGAAGGAGGCGTCATTATGATCGATGACGCGTTTATCGATGATGCCAGTTCCTATTCCCACCCGCGCATCCAGAAACGGGCATCTGTGATGGAACAGATTCAAAAAGCGGGCATGGTTTTGGTAGAAGAATATATACACGAGTCATCAAGCATCCAGTCTGATGAATACCAAGAGGAATACCGGCGATTGTCAGAACGGTGCGAAGAATTGATGGCAATCTATCCAGAGAAGACAGGCCTATTCGAGGCCTATCGGAAGCAACAGAAAGAAGAGTATCAGGTTCTTGAAGATCGCGCAACCTGCGCGCTTTTCGTGATTCGGGCCCTTCGATAATCCAAGCAGTGCCGATGCTTTATGCTTGTTTTTTCACCGCCAAAAGGCGTATAATCCCCATGGAAGAATCTCCAAGCGAAAAGAGCTTTCATCGGTCGAAAAAAACGGTAAGGGGTTGTTGCGCATGGACAAAGGAGATTGCGCGTGAGGAAGACTTTTTTGGTGTGGTTGTTTGTGTTTATGATGGTTGCTTTCGTCAGCGCGCTGATCATATCCTTTTCCGTGCTGACAACACAGGCTTCGGAAAACGCGCGTGTACTGATTTTGGTTAAGATCGAGGATGTCGAAAAGCAAATCCATCTCAATCAGAAGAATCTGCTTTCGATCCGCCAGGAAGCCGATGAAAATGCCCTCGCAAAAGCAGAAGCAGCGGCGGAAATGATCGCGCTCAACCCGTTGATTCTCGATGATCCGACCCTGATGGAACGCCTCCGCGCCATTTTGGATGTCGACGAAATCCATATTTCCGATGAAAATGGCATTCTGATTGCGGGCACGGTCTCTGCGTTTTTTGGGTATGACTATGCCTCGGCTGATCAGTCTTCCGCTTTCTTACCGGCTATTTCCAATCCTTCTTTTCGGTTTGCCCAAGACCCTCTGCCGCGAGGGATTGATCAAGTTCTCTTTCAATATGTGGGAGTTGGGCGGAAAGACAATCCAGGAATCGTTCAAATTGGCTATACCCCTGACAAACTAATTCGAGCCATGGAAGTGGCCGATATCCGAAATCTGGCCGCGGGATTTCGCATAGGCAATTCCGGCAGCATTCTGATTGCGGACCGGTCCGGAAAAATCCTAAGCGCTCTTGAAGAGGGGCATGTTGGGAAGGAATTATCCGATTTGGGATTGGACCTTAGTCTGTTTGCGCAAACCGAAGGCTCTTTCCTCAGGAGCTTTGAAGGAGGAAACAGCCTTTTTGCGTACCAATCCGTCGAAGAGTATCTGATCATTGGTCAGATTCCTGCCCATGAAATGTACTTTTCAAGGGATAGCGGAACGACTGTCTTGCTTTTGTTCAACCTTCTGCTTTTCGGTGTGATTTTTTTCCTGATCGCCCGATTGGTCCAGGTTGTTGTCATCCAAGGAATTTATCATGTCAACGATTCCCTCGCCAAGATCACCCAAGGTCATTTAGAGGAAAAGGTCCATGTGGATACCAACAAAGAGTTTAAGCTTCTGTCTGAGGGAATCAACACAACCGTGAACGCTTTGAAAGAAGCGATTCACGAAGCGGAGCAGCGGATCGATTCTGAATTGGCTTTCGCGAAGTCCATCCAGCTTTCGGCTCTGCCTGGACCATTTGAGGCGGGACGCATGCTTGAGATCTGCGGAGATATGCATACTGCCAAAGAAGTGGGAGGCGACTTCTACGACTATTTTGTGATCGACGACACCAAGCTGGGGATGATCATTGCGGATGCTTCCGGCAAGGGGATTCCGGCCGCTTTATTCATGATGATCTGCAAATCCATCATCAAAACCTATGCCTTATCCGATCGTTCTTTGGAAGAGATTTTGTTCTGCGCCAACAATACTCTTTGCGAGAACAATGAAACCAATATGTTTGTCACTGCCTATATGGGAATTTTGGATATTCCATCCCAATCCTTCACATACGCATGCGCCGGCCATAACCCCGCTTTGATCCAGAGAGCCGGTCAAGATTACGAGTGGCTGCCCGCTAAAGTTCATCTTGCTTTGGCGGCGATGTACAACACCCGATACCAAACAAATACCATTCCCTTACGCCCTGGCGATAAGCTCTTTTTGTACACGGATGGGGTTACGGAAGCCAACGACCCTTCAGACGCGTTGTTTGGATCGGATCGCTTGATCAATTTTTTAAATTCTCTTCCTCACGATATCCACCCAAAAGCAGCCATGTATGAGGTGAGAAAAGAGGTTGAACGATTTGCCGCTGGAGCGGAACAAGCAGATGATATTACCATGTTGATGCTTGAAATGATCCAAAATGAGTCCATCAACAATGGTTCTTCGGAAAAGGAGGCAACAAAATGAAATCAGGGGTATGGAAACTGGATGGATCCCTGTCGTCAACAGAGGTGGCATTGGATCAAATTGAAGAACAGGCAGATGGGTTTGGTTTTGATTCCAAGGATGCGGCATTCGCCCGTTTGCTTGCAGAAGAGGCAATCAACGCATTCTCATCCATTATTAATGTAAATGAGGGGTCCATTTGGGTGGAAACGAAAGAAGCCGATTTTGAGATTCATCTGAAAGCCAGCGCAGAGATCTCTCCAGACCATCGAGAGAACCTGATCGAGCTCTCCAAAGCAAAGAAAAACACACCCAGAAAAGGGATTATCGGCCGAATTACCAGCTTCATCGACTATGTGGCTTCGGATATGGCTGTCGGTGAAGATCCCTTTATGATTTACGGAATGTCAGAAGAAATGGTCTCTTTCGCTTCTGCGCTTGCACCAACGGGAGCCATGCTGTGGTCGATGAAGCACTTTCAGAAGAAGCAAAAAGAGAAGGATGAATTGTCGGAAATTGAGAAATCGATTATTGAACGATTTGCGGACGACATTATCGTGTCCATCGCTTTGAAAACCATCGAATTGATCATCAAAAAAACCAAGAGATAAAAGGAGAAACCTATGGAAATCAAGAAAACCGTAGAAGCAACCACCGTTAAGCTGAGCCTTTCAGGGAGATTGGATACCATAACCTCTGGACTTCTGAACGATGAGCTGGAGACGATCTTTTTCCAAAAAGAAGCGGGGGATCTATTGTTTGATTTTTCCCAACTGGACTATATCAGTAGTTCTGGGCTGCGTGTACTCCTTACAGCCCAAAAAAAGGTCAATTCCTTAGGAACCAAGATGAAGATTGTGGGAGCCAACGATACGATCAAAGAAGTTTTTGAAGCTACAGGATTTACAGAAATCATGGATGTATCCTAAAGCGACCGGCTTTTCTGACCGTACGGGAAGAGGAGGCTCCTGAGATTGAAACGGTTGAAAACCAAAGCAACCATGGAGCAGTTTGAATGGTTGATGAGTTCCATCGAAGAGGTTCTGCAGGAGTTATCAGTGCCTCAGAAGACGATATTCACCCTCATGACTGCCTGTGATGAAATCATCGTGAATATCATTCATTACGCCTATCCTCAGAAAGAGGGAGAGATCGAAATCCACATTGATCAGCGAGACGGTTTGGTTCGTTGCGCCTTCTATGATGAAGGCATACCGTTCAATCCCCTGTTGAAAGGGGAAGCCGACACGACACTGCTTGCTCATCAACGGGAAATCGGAGGACTGGGCATCCATATGGTTCGAAAATTGATGGATCAGGTCGATTACGCGTACCGAGACGGAAAGAATGTGCTGACAATCCAAAAATCCATACCCAAGTCCTGAAGAACCTCAACAATCAAAAGCCTTGAGAAAGGAGCCTGCCGCAGGGAAGGCTCCTTTTTTTCCTATCTGCGAGCGATCCGATGGGTGTTCAGCAAATGGCCATCCCACCGAAAAAACCGAAGAACGGCCTCTTCTATCGTCCACTGAACGTCCAGCCATCCATGATCCTCATGCAACCAGACAGAGGCGGGGGAATGGTAATCGATCCGGTCCAAGGGCGCCCCCATTGTCCCCACAACGGCGTATGTGACTCCGTTATGTTCCAAAACTTCCATATGGTGATTGTGTCCGCTGATCACCAAATCCACTTCATATTGCTCGAACAGAGGGGTCAATGTACGGATCGTGTCGGGATGGTCATACCAAGGTTCTCCGGTGAAGAGCATCCCAGAGGAATAATAGAAACAGTGCGAAACCACCACAACCCAATGATCCAAGGGGATAGAGGCCAATTGCATCTCTAACCAATGCAACTGATGTGAAGAAACATCTTCCATTCCGGAAAGGACGCTCAGCAACAAAAAATGAACCGGACCGATGCTCACCCGACGGTACAGATCTTCAAACTCCGCATTCCGATAAGGGTGCATGTAGTCCAAATAATGACGGTATCCTCCAAAAATTGCATCATGATTGCCAGGAACAGACAGGAAGGGAATCTGAGAGAAGGCCGGAGACAAGCAATCGATCGCTTCCCCCCATTCCGAATCGAAGAACCCCATTTCCGTGATGTCCCCAGCGATGCAGAAGAGATCCAACTCTTCCTTCATCCCCAACAACTGGCTCAAAATCAGATCCGTTCGCTCTGTGTCTCGTTTTGAACTGCCGAAATGGACATCTGCGGAAAAAGCGATTCGAAGGGGTTTGGAACCTTGATCGGAAATATCGGGCAAAGATCGGAACGCAACGGCCGGCCCGCCTTCGGTTTGATATCCATAGCTTTGGCCAGGATGCAGATCCGAAAAACGAAATCGGTGGATTTGCTGGGAAACTGATTCGATCATGGCCGATTTGTCGTTTTCGATGCCCCAAGCGACCGATCGGGTTTCGGGTCTCTCTGTCCATGAGGCTAGGATCAGGTCGGGCACCGATGGACCCGAGTGAGAGCCTACCATAAGGAGTGGGGGTTTATCTCCTTTTTTGAGCATGGGCTGGGCCATAAGAAAGCTCATGGCGCCCACTGTCGCGATCAAAATAAGCACACTAATAATTCTTGCTGTTCCCTTGAACACCTTTCCCGGCATTCGGCCTTTTTGGAAAAGGAATCGGCCCGCCAACCAAAGAACAGGAGCCCAAAGGCCTGCTGAAAGGACCAATCCGATCAGGAACCGGTACTCCGAATCCCAGCGGACCAAACCGACTGTGCCCGGTAGAGAGAAAGCCCATACGCCGAGAATGATCGATGCTACCGGATTGAGAATCAGCACGATCCCCCAAATTGGTCTGCCTTTCTTCCAATCCATTGTTTCCCTCCCTTTTTTACCGCTCGGAAAATCCGTCCATTGCTGTGATAGGGTATTATACCACACCCAAAAAACGAAAATGGATCGAACCTGTTTATGCTATAATGGGAGGAACCGAAGGAGGGAGTCAAATGAAGGAGCTTCGAACGATATTTTTGAAAACGAATCTCCAGTTGCAGATTGTCATGGGCAATCTCGTTCGTGAAGCAGTCGACGCCATTGTCAATCCGGCCAACAACACCTTGGTTCACGGAGGAGGTGTGGCGGCTGCGATTGCGCGGGCTGGGGGGCCGAGGATTGACCAAGAAAGCCAGAAGTGGGTGCAAGAAAATGGTCCTGTGCCTACAGGCGGGATCGCTACAACCAGCGGAGGCGATCTGGAGGCGAAATGGGTGATTCACGCTGTGGGACCAATTTGGAGGGCAGGAGATGCTGATGAAGATCGGCTGCTCTCCCAAGTGATTTTCAATGCCCTGTCGAAAGCAAACGAACTCCAATGCATAAGCATATCCCTTCCCGCGATCAGTTCCGGGATTTTCGGTTTCCCAAAAGACCGGTGCGCTCGGATCTTCATGGAAACAGTCCAATCCTTTGCTCAAACTGAACCGCCCCCTTTTATCGAAACGATCCGGTTGTGCAACATCGATGTGACTACATCCACGATCTTTTTTCAGGAATCGGTTCGCGTATTCCCTGACCCATAGAAGAAGGAGGTACGATCATGTGTGGTTTTTACCAAAAGAAAATACGGACCCCGTTGATTCTGGGGATCATGGTTGTTTGGCTCTCCCTTTCGTCTTTCGCAGCAACGCTCGATCCCGTCCAACAAGCCGATCTTGGATCAGTCACGATTGGATATCAGATCATTGGACAAGGAGAACCGTTTCTTCTATTAATGGGCCTGGGGGGAACGATCGACGATTGGCCCAGATATCTTGTCGACGCCCTCGCTCTGCGGTTTCAGCTCATTTTGATGGATAACCGCGGGATGGGCCATTCCACGGATACAGACCAGCCCTTCTCTTACTCCCTCTTGGCCGAAGACGCAATCCGTCTTTTGGACTTTTTGGAGATCGAGAGCGCCCATATGTTAGGGTATTCGATGGGTAGCATGTTTATTCAGCATCTGTTGATCCATCACCCCCAACGAGTTCGCAAAGCCATCCTGTATGGGACATCCATCGATACCGCAGGGCTGCTGGCCTTGTTGCGCGAGTTTGCCAACGCGCCTCTTCCTGAATCGGGTCCTGTCAAAAAACAGCTGGATATCGTCGATGATTGGAAAACACCTCTGGACAAGATCCAAGGAATCGATCACGACGTTCTGCTGATTGTAGGGCAAGACGATCTCATTACCCCTCCTTCCCATTCCCTGCTTCTTTCGGGATTGATGCCCAATGCCTGGTTGGCTCGGCCCAGGGGATATGACCATTATATGGTGTTCGCCAATCCCGAAGGGTTCACAAGCGTTGTTCTGAGCTTTTTTGACTTGGATATCCCCTGACAAGGAGGCTTATATGCTGCGTCGATTCGTTTCGCTCTTTCTATTGTTGATCCTGCTGGCCCTTACCCTCTTTCCTTGGGTGGAAATTTATCGCGACGAGTGGGGGGTTCCTCATATCTTTGGAAAAACCGATCCGGATGTTGCTTTTGGATTGGGATATGCCCACTGTGAGGACGATTTTTGGCACATCCAACAATCAGTCATTGCAGCGCGCGGCCAGATGGCCGCTACCTATGGTATGCAATTCCTCCCTTCCGATCTGTACGCCCGTCTTCTGCGAATCTGGCCCACTGTCGAACAAGAATATGAAACCCAGATTTCCGAAGATGGCCGCGCCTTGATGGAGGCCTACGCCAAAGGCGTCAACAAGTACGCTGAGCAGAACCCGGATCAAATTGAAGCACCTGTATTCCCCATCTGCGGGAAAGACATCGTTGCGGGGGCAATGTTCAAGCTTCCGCTGTTTTTGGGGGTCGATTCCCTTTTGATGCGGTATTTTGATCATCCGCTCCTTTCCTCTTCCAACCAAATGCCCTTCATCACAATGGGATCGAACGTTCTCGCAGCGACAGCGCCCATCACAAAGGATGATGTCACCCTTTTGGCGATCAACTCGCACCAACCCTGGAGCGGTCCGGTTACTTGGTACGAAGCCCACCTCCATTCGGAAGAGGGATGGAATATGGTTGGAGGACTGTTTCCCGGATCACCTGTGGTTATCTTGGGCCATAATCCTTTTTTGGGATGGGGGTTCACGGTAAACCGACCCGATCTGATCGATGTGTATGAACTAGAACTCCATCCGGATGACCCAGATCAATACCGGTTTGATGATCAATGGCTGACCCTGGAACGGGAATGGGTCGAGATTTCGGCGCGGATCTTGGGAACCCTCCGGATCCCTATCCCCTTTGAAATTCTTTGGTCTGTCTATGGACCCACCCTCCGGAATCCGGAAGGCACGTTCTCATTTCGCTTCGCGGGCATGGATCGGTTGGGAGTTTTCGAACAGCTGTATCGAATGAATCGGGCTGAATCCTTTGAAGAATGGAAGGCGGCGCTCGCTCATGGCCATATGCCCATGTTCAACATTGGCTATGCCGACCACGAAGGTACAATTGCTTTTGTTTACTATGCCCTATTTCCTCAGCGCAACCCTGCGTACGATTGGACCTCCGTCCTCCCTGGAAACACTTCAGAAACTTTGTGGGAGTCATACATGCCTTTGGAAGAACTTCCTTGGGTCTTGAATCCGGATTCCGGATTCATCCAAAACGCAAACAGCAGCCCCTATTTTACAACGCATGGAGAAGAAAACCCCAAACCAGAAGCATTCTGTCCAACCATGGGAATCGAAACGCGGATGACCAATCGGGCCTTTCGAGCGTTGGAACGATTGGGATCTGCTCAGGATATTGACTGGGACCAATTTTTGGAGATCAAGTTCGATGATCGGTATTCAGACCGATCCGATCTTCCCATTTGGATCAAGTGGCTCCAACACGCGGACCTCCCTTGGACCGATTCAGAGCTTACGGCTTTGAAGCTGTTATCCGAATGGGATCTACAGGCTTCCGAACAGGAACCGGCCGCTTCGATCTTTGTCTTGGCCCTGGCTTACGCGCGAAAACAGAATTCTCTCTCGTTCAATCCTTCTGGGATTGTCAACAGTCGGATGACCCAACATGAGTGGATCGACGCCTTCCGGAAAGCTGTTGCACACCTGGACCATTATTTCGGATCGATCCACGTTCCTTGGAATCAAGTAAACCGATTGCGGCGAGGAGGTCTGGATCTTCCTGTCGGAGGCGGGCCTGACCTTCTATTTTCCATCTATGGCGAATTGACTCATGATGGCCGATTGCAAGGGTTTGTTGGAGATTGCTATACCATGATTGTCCAATGGGACCGCGCCGGAACCCTGTACAGCGAAAGCATCCACCAATTTGGAAGCGCGACCATGGATCCGAATTCTCCTCATTATGCCGATCAATCACCGCTATTTGTCCGAAAGGAGTTCAAACCAGTTCATATGACGCATGAAACCCTCATGCCTCATGTTGTCCGACAGTATGTTCCATGAAGGAGGGCGCGATCGCATCCATTCGATCAACAGGGGGTGGATCGTCTGGTCGCTGTAGGCGCAAAACCCTGAACGCCCAATTCGCAAAGGAGGAACAGCCCCATGAGCACAGAACATCCAAAGGGAGCCGTCCCATGTAAGAACGGCTACCGATTCTCTGTATGGGCGCCGTACGCTGATGCGGTATCCGTAATAGGAACCTTTAATCAATGGAATCACAATGTCCACCCGATGAATCGACAAGAAAACGGGGTATGGACCATTGAGATCGAGTCAGCCAAAGACGGAGACGAGTATCGGTATTCCATAGTCAACGGTCCGGACACCTTCCAAAGGATCGATCCCTACGCTCGTCAAGTAACAAGTTCTGTTGGGAATTCGGTGATCCTTCCCCCCCGCGTTCCCGATTCCGCGGATTCTTTTTCCATCTCCCCCTTTCACGAATTAATCGTCTACGAGCTCCATATCGGGACCTTTGGCAAGAAAGAAGGTCATAACGGTCCGGGAACCATCCGTGGGGTCATTGAACGTCTGCCCTACTTGAAAGACCTAGGAATCAATGCGGTGGAAGTCATGCCCATCTCCGAATTTGCGGGTGGGTATTCCTGGGGATACAACCCTTCGCACCTGTTTTCTGTGGAGACCGATTACGGAACCAACCAAGATTTCAGAGACTTTGTCAAACAGGCCCACGAAATGGGAATTGCTGTGATCCTGGATGTGGTGTACAATCATTTTGGGCCCACTGATCTGGATCTTTGGCAATTTGACGGATGGAGCGAGAATGACAAAGGGGGCATCTATTTTTACAACGATTGGAGAGCTCATTCCCCTTGGGGGGAAACCCGTCCCGATTATGGGCGACCGGAGGTTCGATCTCTGATTCGGGATAACGCATTGATGTGGGTGGAAGAATATGGGATCGATGGCCTCCGATGGGACATGACCGCCTTCATCCGTAATGTTCATGGTCGGAACGATGATCCGGAAAGCGACCTTCCCGATGGATGGAGCCTGATGCAGTGGATCAACAGGGAAATCAAGACCTTCAAACCCAAAACCATCTCAATCGCCGAAGATCTGCAATCCAACCCCTACTTGACCAAAGGCGTCGAACAAGGAGGCGCCGGATTTGACGCCCAGTGGGCCTCATCATTTGTTCATGCGATCCGAGACGGTCTCATAGGCGCCGAAGACAGCCATCGTGATATGGAAGCCATCCGCCATGCCATTGCATACCGCTATGAATCAGACGCATATGAGCGGGTTGTGTACACTGAATCCCATGATGAGGTAGCCAATGGAAAGGCTCGTGTTCCCGAAGAGGTTGACCCAGGTCATGCCGCATCATGGGCCGCTAAAAAAAAGTCTTGCTTGGGAGCGGGTTTAGTCTTTACAACACCCGGAATCCCCATGATATTTCAAGGGCAGGAGTTTTTGGAAGACGACTGGTTTCATGATCAGGATCCGATCGATTGGTCCAGAAAGGATCGATTCTCTGGGATCCTTCAGCTCTACAAAGACCTCATTGCCCTTCGAATGAACCGCCAAGGAAACACAAAAGGACTGACTGGGCAGCATGTGGATGTCTATCATATCAATCAAGAAAGGCTGGTCATCGCCTTTCAACGGTGGCATTCTTCCGGTCCGGGGGACCAAGTCGTTATCGTCGCGAATTTTTCGACTCATGCCCATTCGGACTATGTTCTTGACTTCCCCACGCCGGGAAAGTGGTTCATTCGACTGAACAGCGATGCGCGCGGATATGATCCCGAGTTTGGTGATGTAGGAGGACAATCCATCCACGCAGAGCCCACCGAAGGCGAAAAGGCTCCGGCACGTTCCCCGATTTCCATTGGTTCATACAGTTTTCTGATCCTTTCTCAGGATCCTTGA
>CAYWWY010000012.1:0-51246 GCA_964462525.1 uncultured Thermotogaceae bacterium | reverse complement strand
GTCAACCACCCCCAGTGTTCCTAAGGGGTTACAGTATGGTGAATCCAGGCGGTCGCAGCCCTAGCGGATCAGCAAGAGGGTTACATCATTCACATTTGTACCCGTTGGACCGGTAATCAAAAGGGCGTCTATTGCCTTTAATCCATGATAGGTATCATTATCCGCAAGCACTTGCCATGGATCGATACCCGACAGACACAGTTTGTCGATCGATTGGCCATCCACAATGCCTCCAGCAGCATCTGTCGGTCCATCCGTTCCATCCGTTCCAACCGACGCAATTGCCACAGAGTCCATTCCCTGAATTCCCAAAGCTGCGGAAAATGCAAGCTCCTGATTCCGGCCCCCTTTTCCTGAGCCTCGAACCTGTACAACTGTTTCTCCTCCGGCAATAATCGCGCAAGGGGGCTCCAAAGGATTGTGATGTTGCTTGATCTCGCGCGCGATCGCGCTCATGAACCGGCCAGCTTCTCGGGCTTCGCAATCCAAGGTTGTGGTCAGAATCAAGGGAGTATACCCCAACTGATTCGCTGCTTCCTTGGCCGCATGACATGCCTGCGTCACACTGCCGATGATCTGGCTCTCAGAATTGCATAGTGTTTTGGGCGTCTCTATTTTCAAACATGCTTCCATTCGTTCCGAATGGCGGATCTTGTATTTCCGAACAATAGACAACGCCTCTTGGGAGGTGCTGGCGTCGGGAAAGGCCGGTCCGGACGCGATCGTATCGATACGGTCCCCCAGACAATCCGATAAAAGGAATGCATAGATGGGTCGAGGGAAAACCGCTTCGGCAAAACGGCCGCCTTTTACTTGGGAAAGATGTTTGCGAACGCAGTTCATCTCTATAATACCTGCCCCGCTATTCACTAGGGATCGGTTTGTATCCATGAGCTCTTGCAAAGAGATGCCTTCCATAGGCAGTTCGAAGAGAGCACTCCCGCCCCCAGACACAAGAAATAAGATCGGTGTATCTTGGTCCAGTTTCAAAACGCGATCGAGAACGGTCTTTGTCGCCAGAAGCGTGTTTTCGTCCGGGACAGGATGGCCCGCTTCGAAAACATCGACACCGGGAATCGCTCCTCCCGAATGATCGTACTTTGTGATCACGATCCCACCAATGATTTTCCGGCCCAAAGCTTTTTTGGCCGCATACGCCATCCGCCAAGCCGCTTTGCCGATAGCAACCAAGAAAAGCTCCCTTTCCCACCTCCGAAGCCCAACCTCCTTCATCACCGATTCTTCCGGCAAGACTTGCTGGATTGCATGGCGAATAATACACCGGGCATCCTGATCAACGGAATGGGTCATCCCTGTTCTCCCATAATCTGAACAATAATGACTCGCTCTCGCTCCCGATTATCATGATCGATGAGCACAACTTGCTGCCAAGTGCCTAAGGCCATCTTACCATCGATAATCGGGACTGTGAGCGCGGGACCCATCAGGGTCGCTCGCAGATGAGAAAACCCATTATCGTCGCCCCAAGTCTGGCTATGGCGGGAAATGGCATCAGAAGGAATCAACGCCTCCAGTATATCTTTCAAATCTTGCACCAAAGCCGGTTCAAACTCCATGGTGGTAATGGATGCCGTTGACCCGACTGCAAAGATCTGAACCAACCCTTCGCTACATGGATTATCGTCCAGGACCTGCTGTATAGAAGGGGTGAGATTCACGATATCGGAATACCCTTTTGTGCGAATTTGGATCATCTGGGTACGAATCATCGGCATCACCTTCTAAGAATCATCATGTCTGGTCTTCGAACAACCATACCATTCAACTCAAAGGAGAGACAAGGCCATTGGCTGTCTTGGGGAAAGGAGACGATCTCATTCCGCTCATCTCGAATCAAGACGGTATCTTCAGACTTGGTTCCTGTGATGGTCGGATTCCACGCTACAGCGTATCCCGACTGCAGAATTCCGTCAGAGGAAGGCGACGCGATCTGTTCTCTTGCGTTATAGCCCGCGATCCCCCCCTGATGATGTCGGTTCCACTCTCCCGGATATCCCGCTTTTTCGTATGCCTTTTGGATTCGCCCGAAGACCTCGTTCAAACGGATCCCAGGCCGAGAATGGGCAATCGCAACCGCATCGATCCATGCATTTTGGTTGTGCTGATCCTTGATATCATCATCCATTCCAAATCGGGCGCTTCGGGTTGCGGATACAACCAGACCCTTTTTGCGGGCACAAATGCTGAAAAAGAAATTCCTGCCCATCTCACTGTTTCTCGGCAGATTATGCCGATATCGCAGAGCGCTCTCTTCGCCAAAAACAAGAACCAAAATCGGATCAAGCCCTCGTTCAATCAAAGCCTTTGCGATCAATCCCTGCGCTTCTGTTTCCTTCCATTCCGGATGAATCGATCGGACAACATCTGTCAGCGTCTGATCACAGATCCTTCCCAAATCCCGGTATTCATCCATTTCTATATCGCATAACTTCATCCGCAAGCCATCGAGACAACTGGACTTTTCTGTTTCCGGTTGTTCGGTATCCGAAAGAATGTGGGCTCCGTTTTTCTTGAAAGTTCGCCATAAATCTCCTTCCCACCAGTTCCGCTCTTTCCAACAAAAGCATTCCCAAAGCTCTGGAGGGATCTCCACCTCCTGAATCCGTCTCATTTCGATATTGTCTGTATGGACTTCAACGCAATCCTCTGTAATAAGGATTCCCGCGACACCTTCGACAGAATTCAGTGTAATGTAACTCCGCGCCCCGAAAGTTAACCAAGCAAAATTATCGCACCGCCGGATCAAGAATCCCGCTGATTCTTGCTGGCGAAGGATTTCGCGAATCCGCCCCACCTTTTCCCAAAATGCAGCCTTCATCCATAGACCTCCTCAATCGCATCCTTCTTCCCATTTTCTGTTCGGAATTGTTGGACGATCCTATTATACCATTCTTGAACGGACTTTGTATGGTATAATTACACATATTCGCAAAACGCAAGGGAGGCAAATGGATGCCAGATTCGGAACAAGCCCGAATCCAGTCTGGATTCAAAGAAAAGCTCACTCAGACAGAAGAGCTGCTCGATCGCATGATCCAAAATATTCCTGGAACCGTTTTTCGGTGCAGAGTTGACGAGCATTGGACCATGATGTTCATCAGCGATGAAGTGGAAAAACTGACTGGGTTTCCGGCGGCATCTTTTATCAACAATCGAGATCGATCATTTGCAAGCATAATCCATCCGGATGATCAGCAGCGGGTTTGGAAGACCATTCAAAAAGCGATTCAGTCAAACCAGCTGTATGAATTGGAATACCGCATATTCTTCCGCGATGGCGCTATTCGATGGGTCCACGAGAAGGCCCAAGCGGTGCAACTCCCGGAAGACCCCTTTCGAGCACTGGATGGCGTGATCATAGACATCACCGAACAACGACAGGCGGAGGAATTCTCCCAACAACAAGCCTCTCTGATCGCTTCACTCATGGACACCATCCCCGATATCATCTTCCTGAAAGATTCTCGGGGAGTGTATCTAAACTGCAATACGGAATTTACCCGGTACATCGGGTTGCCCAGAGAGCATGTGATCGGGAAGACCGACTATGATCTTTCTCCCAAAGAAGAAGCCGACTCGTTTTGGAAAAAGGACCAATTGACGATGAAAACCGGAAAACCCTTGCGATTCGAAGAATGGATCTCCTATCCGGATGGAAGTCGAGTGCTCCTTGAAGTTCTAAAAACACCCTTCCGGGATCCCAAAGGAAAAATCATCGGAGTCATTGGAATCAGTAGGGATATCACCGAGCGAGTCACTGCAAATCGATTGATTCGAGAACTGAATGAACGGTTGTTGACCGTCCTGAATAGCATAGAAGCCTTCATTTACATCGCGGACATGAACACCTACGATCTGCTCTTTGTCAATGAATATGGGCTCAATGTATGGGACAAAGGCATCATCGGAAAAAAATGCTGGAAAGTCCTCCAAAAGAATCAAGAAGGGCCATGCTCATTCTGCACCAATGACAAACTCCTCAATGAAGACGGCAGTCCTACTGGCGTATATAAATGGGAGTTTCAAAACACCAAGAGCGGAGAATGGTATGAATGTCGCGATGCGGCCATCCGCTGGCCCAATGGTCAAATGGTTCGGATGGAGATTGCAACCAACATCACCCAGCGGAAAAAGATTGAAGCTCAACTGACTCACGAAGCGATGCATGACTCTTTGACCGGAATCTTGAATCGGCGCGCAATCATTGATTCCCTCGAGAAAGAATTAGCCCGGGCCAATCGAGATCAAACGCTGATCAGCGTGGCCATGATCGATCTGGATCGGTTCAAACAGGTCAATGACACCTTTGGCCACGGCACGGGCGATGATGTGCTCAGACAGTTCACGCAACGGGTCCGAACCAATCTCAGAAAGTACGATCTGTTGGGTCGAATGGGCGGTGACGAATTTCTGATTGTTGCCCCTTCCTGGGAATCGAGTCCGAGCAATACTCTTTATCAAAGGATTTGGGAATGCGTTCGAAATCAGCCATTTCAGATCGGAACCAAATCCATTCCGATCACGGTAAGCATCGGAATCACTTTTGGAACTGGCGACACATCGGTCGACAAACTACTTTCTCAAGCCGACAAAGCGTTATACCGAGCCAAAAAAGCAGGACGCGACCGTTTTGTCATTTCCGATTGAACCTTCTTTTGGGGCCGCTTATTGTATTTTTATCCGTAATCTCAGAAGGCCCACACAAAACCCGAATCAACAAGAATCGTTGGGATTTTTGATATAATAGCACAGGGGTTCATCCCCAACCAATCGAAATCATAAGCAGGAGGTATGGATATGGAATTGCAGGACCTATTGAATGTGGCGCTGAAAATCGAGTCAACCGGCTATGAAAACTACAGCCGCCTTGCAGAACGTTCTTCCGGTGAAACGGCTGCTTTCTTTCAAGAAATGGCGAACCAGGAAAAAAAACACATGGAAATCTTTCAGGACCTCTTTAAGAACTTGCCAAAACCCAGCCAAGGACAATGGGTGGATGACGAAAACGCGGGTTATCTGATGGCGTTCGCGCAAACCTCTATCTTTCCCAAACTAAAGGCGCAGCTTCCCCACAACATGAATGAAGCCGTCCAAAAGGCGATCGAAGTAGAAAAAGACAGCATTCTCTTTTATAACGATCTCCAAGTATTCTTCCCACAAAAAGAAGCATTGCAATCCATCATCGATGAAGAAAAAAGACACATGAAAGATTTGCTGAAACGGCTTTAACCCGTTACATGATCACTCACACAACTAGGAGGAACCCATAACCATGCAAAAAAAGCTGGCTGTAGTCGCAATTGGGGGTAATGCCCTAAACAAACCCGGAGAAAAAGCAACTTCCGAGAACATGTTCCGCAATTTGGACCATAGCATCCCTTTTTTGGCGCAGATGCTGCAAGAATCCTACGATGTGGTCATCACCCACGGAAATGGACCCCAGGTGGGGAATATTCTAATCCAACAAGAATTGGCCAAAGAGAAGATCCCTCCATTTCCGATCGATATTAATGATGCGCAGACCCAAGGGAGCTTGGGATATATGATTGCCCAGTCATTGCGCAACCACCTCGAGAGGATTGGCCATCCACGTCCGATCTGTCCTGTGGTGACTCAAATCGTCGTTGATGAACACGATCCTGCCTTTTCGCACCCCACAAAACCGGTCGGTCCCTTTTACACGGAAGAAGAATCCAAAGAACTAACTCGGACTATGGGATGGGAGATGGTCGAAGATGCGGGACGCGGATACCGCAGAGTTGTGCCCTCCCCCCAACCGTTGGATATTGTTGAGAAAGAGGCCATCAAGCACCTGCTCGAAGCAGACGTGATCGTCATTGCAGCCGGCGGCGGGGGAATCCCCGTACGGAAAGACAGCGACAATCTGTTGCATGGAGTTGAAGCCGTCATCGATAAAGACAGGGCCTCCGCCCTTTTGGCCGAAGAAATCGAAGCGGACGAGTTGATCATCCTTACGGGAGTTGACAAGGTATCTCTCCGGTTTGGAAAACCGGACCAAAAAGAGTTGGACACCCTCACAGTATCAGAAGCAAACCGATATCTTAGCGAAGGCGAGTTCCCCAAAGGGAGCATGGGCCCCAAAATCCAAGCTGCTGTGTCCTTTGTCTCCCGAACAGGAAAAGACTGCCTCATCACATCGATCGAAAAACTGGAAGAACTGTTGCAAGCAAAAACGGGCACCCGGATCATCTCGGGTTCACCAAAGGAGGATTCGTGCTAAAGGTCTTTGTCGATCAACATTTGCAATCGGTATTTGAGGAAATCACCATACAATTCCGAAAGAAAGTATTTTTCGGATTTGATGGCACGGATGGCATCCCTCAAGAAGCATGGGATATGGTTGTCCTTTCCGACAGATTTTTCGATGGTTCCCTTGAATTGGAAAAAACCAAAGTCTCTTTTCCCTTTGCGCAGATCTTTTTCTTGCCCATATCCAAAGCATCTCCATCGATTCACGATTCCAAGGTCTTTATCTACGAAAACCATCACACCCTCGTTAATAACTGTGTTTCTTTGATTCAGTGGATCTCGCAGTCGATGGAGTATAGGCAGTTTTACCAACAAGCTCATTTCTCGGATCACCCCTTTTTCCATGGTCCTTCTATGCACGCGTTTCTCCATTCCCTTAAGCACCGAGAATGGTCTCCATATCCGGTTTTGCTCGTTTCTGAACCCGGCATTGACCGCTTTATCTATGCCCAATACCTAATTCCCGATTGTGTCATCAAACCCCTTCGAATGGGACTAATTCCCAGAAACCAACTGCATCTGACCCTTTTTGGAGACTCCTTCTCACCCGGTGTCTTCTCCAAACCTTTGCAAGGGCTCTTTTTGGATGATATGCATGTTCTGAACCGAGAGGATCTTTCGCTTCTGTACACACTGCTTACCAATCGAAACAAACCGATCGGGGCATACCAGATATCCGGCCATTACCCAGTGCTTCTGGGCGCGGAAAAAGCGACGAACGATGACGAGTCCGATCTTCGATTCTTATCCGGTATGGTGGACGTAATCGATATCCCTTCGATCCGGCAACGCAAAGAAGATATCCCCTACATTCTCAATAAACTGGTCAATGACCTCAGCCAGAAGCTGAATAAACACATTTCTCTTCCGGAAGAGAGCCTATGGCAAATGGTCAAAGAGTTCCCTTGGTCCGGTAACGAACAGGAACTGTTGGACTTTGCGCACAAAATTATTATGAACGGGCCTATTGAAGCAATTCAGCAACTCATCGACCAAATGGAAGGCGTCCAATACGCCAACCAGATCCCCAAACTCAATCCCTTTTTATGCCAACTACGGGAGAATGTAGAACGGATCTTGGTCGAAAAAGCCATGATCACGACTGACAAGAATAGAAAGAAGGCAGCTTCTATACTGGGAATTTCATACAAATCCCTATGCAAGAAAATCAAAGAGGTTGAATGAAAGCCGTTCGTCATATCGTCAAGGGAATAGTGCAGGGCGTAGGATTTCGGTACTATGTTGTCCAACAGGCAACACGGCTGGGATTGACCGGGTATGTGAAAAATCAGCCCGATATGAGCGTGGAAGTCTATCTAGAAGGTCCAGAAGATGCGTGCGATCAGATGAAACGACTGCTCCAAACCGGTCCTCCATCTGCGCGCGTCAGGGAAATTGAAACGGAACCACGCACGCCAACGAACCAATGGAACTCGTTTCACGTGGAATATTGACCCGACAGAAAGGATGATACCATGAGCGAACATCCGGAGCGGATCGTCGATTTTGTGGATACCTCCTTAAGGGATGCCCATCAATCTCTTTTCGCTACTCGGATGCGAACAGAAGAAATGGTGCCCATTTTGGAGGAATTGGATCGCGTTGGGTACCATGCCCTGGAGATGTGGGGTGGCGCAACCTTCGATGCCTGTTTGCGGTTTTTAAACGAAGACCCCTGGGAACGTCTCCGGATCATTTCGGATCGCGTACGCGAGACAAAACTGCAAATGCTGCTTCGGGGCCAAAATATTCTGGGCTATCGCCATTACGGAGACGACGTGTTGGAGCTCTTCATACGAACAGCCCTCAAAAATGGAATTCATGTCATCCGAATCTTTGATGCCCTGAATGATGTGCGAAACATAGAAAAATCGATCGAATACACCAAACAATATGGCGGACATGCCCAAGTGGCGATTTCTTACACGACCAGTCCCATTCATACCCCCGAATACTACCACGACTTGGTCGCGCGACTTATGGACCGTCAAGTAGACTCAATCTGCATCAAAGACATGGCAGGGCTCCTTACGCCGGCCCATGCCCATCAGTTGGTCGGCCATATCAAAAAGACTTTCTCCATTCCCGTGGAAATGCATACCCACTCCACGGTGGGGACTGCGTCCATTGCATATCTCGCAGCGTTCGAAGCGGGAGCGGATCTCTTTGATACAGCCTGCGCTTCGCTTGCTGGAGGGACTTCACAGCCTCCTGTCGAACCGCTATACTATTCTTTTCTGGAATACCCCGGGGTAAAACTTCGATTGAATTCGGAATTATTTATCCCCATATCGGATTACTTCGAAAAGGTTCGCAAAAGTCATGCAGCCGAAGACTCGGGTGGGAGCCAAATCGATCTCCGGGTCTTATCGGCTCAGGTTCCGGGAGGGATGCTCTCCAACCTGATCCATCAGCTGAAAAATCAGAAAGCCATGGATAAATACCACGATGTATTGGCGGAAATCCCCCGAGTCCGAAAAGACTTGGGATACCCGCCTTTAGTCACACCGACCAGCCAGATTGTGGGCGTTCAGGCAGTCTTCAACGTTTTGCAAGGCAGATACCGTATGATTACGCGCGAAGTGAAAGCATACTGCAAGGGTTTGTATGGAAGGCCTCCTGCGCCGATTGATCCACAGCTGCAAGCAATGATCTTGGGTGATGAACAACCCATTGATTGTCGGCCTGCGGACATGATTGGAGATGAACTGCCCACACTGATCAAACAAGCCGGACACATCGCATCCAACGATGAAGACCTGCTTAGTTTGGCCCTGTTTGGAGAAGTGGCCCGAAAGTTCCTTCTCGAGAAGTACTTCGCAAAAATCGGTGTAGATACCGTTCTACTGGAAAATTCGGAAGAAATGACAGGGGTATATCCCCTCGGTTGAATGGAGGTTCCTACTTGCTGAAAGAAAAGATAGCACTATTGTTAGATCAAAACGAGGCAGAACAAATTGTAATCATGGACATGAGCAACACACCGATCATCACGGACACCTTTCTCCTATGCACCGCCAATTCCAAAACCCACATGGCATCTTTGCGCGATCGAATCATCGACTTTTTCTCCTCGATCGACAAGACAGTCCTCTATTATGACAAAGGAAAAGAATACGATTGGTTGGTTGTCGATGCTTCTGAAATCGTGATTCACATCTTCACCAAAAAAGGGCGTGAATTCTATGCGCTGGAAAAGCTTTGGATCAACGCAAAACAGAAAGAGTGGATCCCTGCTTCCTCCGTACCCAAACCATAACCGATCCCTGATGAACCTGAGCTGAACAATGGTCATCCGGGCCTATGTATCCTCGGATCATTTCAAAGCCATCCTACAATCAGGCGTTCGCGAACGCAACCAGCCAGGGAAAGACCTCAAGACCATGAACCAGAACCGGATGGCCTATCTTCTGGCTCGAATCAACCGCTCTTCGGTCAGATCCCAGATGCTTGGCCAATATCGTCAATTAGAACAAATAATGGATTCGGGTGATACGACCGCCTTTCAAAACAGCTTTCAGGAGATATATCGCCATCTGGAAACAGCCGATCAACCCCGAACCGAACGGATCTTCGGCACATCGTACCACCAAACACCGTTATTCAAGACCACAGATCATCTGCAAGAACCATCTCAAACGAACCCTTCAATGTTCTCGAACAGTCCCGAAGGAAGACTCCGGCAAATCCAATTTCGTCAGATGGTGAGAGACCTTCCGAGAGCAGCTTTATACTCCCAAGCCTTTATGGAATTTGCCCCGCATCTTCAAATAACCCGATCAAATACCTTCCGTGTCCTTACCCTATCCGATCGAGGATTGGAAGCGTACAAAGGGCATATGTTCACTCAGTTCCGATAAAGATCCCCCGAACTTGACAACCTTGGCTATTTGTGTTATAATACAATAGAACACTAAAACATAACAGAAATGGAGAGACTCAAAATGATCATCAAAAAATGGACATGGGTATGGATGGGAATCGGAATCTTGGCCCTCCTTTTCACGGGTTGCGATTTAGGAACGGACCGCTATGAAAGGAGAATGACCCAACGATGGGACATCCACCAGCTGGGTTCTTTTCCGATCCCGACAACGATCCAAGCGAAGACCCTGAACGGATCAATCGTCGTACGCAGTTTCGAGGGAAACCATATCCAGATTGACACGCGAGCTGTCGTTCAAGGCTTTGGTGCCAAAGAAACCAAAGAATTCGGAGACAATCTACAGGTTCAATTCACCAATAACAACGGGGTCTTGACCTTTTGGGTAGACGATCGAACCCCTCATTTCATAACAAACATCGGCATCTCTTTTGAAATTCTCGTCCCGAACCAATGGCTCGATGACCTTCACCTAACCACATCGAACGGCCCAATTACCATCGAACACCTCCGCGCAGATTTGGATATCCGAACAAGCAATGGAGGCGTGACCCTCCGAAATACCGAGGGGTTGATCCAGGTCCAAACAACCAATGGACGAGTGACAATGGATCGTGTCCGTCTGAGCGAAGGCTCTTCAACGATTCGTTCATCCAACGGGCAAATAACCTTCCAAGGTGAATTACCATCCAGCGGTCTTTTGGACTGGCGGACATCCAATGCCCGGGTTACAGTTGATGTGCCAAGAGATACAGCCTTTCACGGTGATATACGCACCAGTAATGGATCCATCCAAATCACAGACCTCCAACACATCGATCACGTATTCTCACGGACCGAATTCCGCGGCAGCATCAACGGCGGAGGGAACCTCCATCTTCGGATCGTTTCATCGAATGGAGATATCACTCTTCGAGGGAAGTAATAAATGGATCCACCCGATTTCCCGACGCCTCACGAGTTCGGACCAACCGGACGAAGGGTAAAAGGGAAATCCCCTTCTGAGCAGGAGGATGCTTTTTTCTTCCATAAGCATCCTCCTTTTGAATAAACCCTTTCTCAGGCAATCATCGTTCAATGGTGGGCTGGAAAGCCCCCTGATTAAACCCCACCCATGCCCTTCCGGAAATAAATCCATAGCAGAAAGCCCAAATTCCATTACAAGGGTTTATCCCGTTCGCCTTGAACAGATTGTGGTATAATCAGGGAGAAATCCAAGGGATGATTCTCCATTTCCTTCGTTACGAACCAGGAGGGCAAGATGAATGCAATCGAACGGATGATCGGCAGACTTTTTATGATCGGTGTGGACGGGCTTTCCTTGACGAACGACTCTCGAAAGGCATTGCATACGGTTCAGCCCGGTTTTGTCATTCTCTTTTCACGGAACATTTCCGACCGAAATCAAGTGCTGGGACTAGTGGATGAAATCCAGCAAGAATTGGAGGTTCCCGCAGTTGTCTGCATTGATCAAGAAGGCGGGATTGTAACGCGACTGGATGAGGGGTTCTCTGTTTCTCCAGGAGCCATGGCCATTGCCGCAACCGGCAATCCCAGCAATTCCTTTGCTGTGGGTAAAATCATGGGATGGGAGATGAAGAATACTAAAATAACATGGGATCTCGCTCCAGTAGCGGATCTGAACACAAACCCGCTTAACCCGAGTTTGGGCGTTCGTAGCTTTGGAGACCACGCTCCAACCGCCATTCCTTACATCAAATCCTTCTACCAGGGATTGAAAGCGTCTCAAATAGCGGGTTGCGCTAAACACTTCCCGGGGTACGGGGATGTTTCGCTCGACCCGCATCTGGATCTCCCGACAATGGAACAAGATCTCTCCCAACTCCAAGCCCGCGAGTTTCTTCCGTTCCAAGATCTGATGAAAGAGGGAATCGAAACCATCATGCCCACCCACGTATATCTTCCCAAAATCCAAAAAACCAAAAAACCCACTTCGATGGATCCAGATATCCTTATGAAGATTCTTCGTGGCTCATTGAACTACCGGGGGTTGATCGTTGCAGACGACCTTCTGATGAAAGGGGTATTCGATTCCTATGCTCCCGAAGAATCGGTGCGGGAAGGGCTTTTGGCGGGATTGGATGTGTTGACAATCTGCCATGAACCAAGCACTCAGCGATCCGCCTTTACCCACCTTGTCCGATGGATGGAAGCCAATCCTACTGTTCATAGACATCTGAAAGAAACGTTTGACCGCGTAGAAGGATTCCGAAACCGATTTCTTCCCATTTATGACATAGAGCCGCGTTTCGATCTCCAAGGACACAAAATTATGGAACAGATTGCCCTAGATTCCATCACCCTGTTCAAGAACGATGATTATCTGGTCCCCCTTCCTCCGCTCGGGTCGGAAGATCTGATCGTCTCAACGAAGTTATCCCGTCAATCCCAAGCGGAAGAACGCTCGGGGAAACCCTATCTACTGCAGCAATTGTCCGTACACTTCCCCAAAGTGGATACTCTCCAAATCACGCCATCCCTGACCCCTGAAGACGCTCTATCCATCACGAAGAATCGCAAAGGCAAAGTATGCGTTTTTCTCAGCGAGAACGCATACCTTCACCAAGGGCAAAAAGAGCTGATTTGGAATCTGATGGCTCGTTTCGATCGGTTGCTGCTGATTTCCCTTCGCAATCCCTATGATGCCGGGATCGAAGGATTGCGCAACTGCCTGATGACCTATGGATACTCCCAGCCCAGCCAAAAAGCCGTATTTGATATCCTTTTGGGCAAACACCATCCCACCGGAAAGTGTCCGGTAAAAATCCATCTGGTACCGAGGTGATCGGATGACTTCCTGCGCGAACCAGCGCTCCAACAGCAAAATATGCAATTGCACCTATTCCGGATGTCCCCGACACGGAATCTGCTGTGAATGCCTTCACTATCACAGACAGAGAGATGAACTTCCGGCATGTTATTTTTCCAAAGAAGAAGAAAAAACCTGGGATCGGTCAATCTCTTTTTTTGTAAAAAATCGTTCCCGGTGATTGGAGGAAGACAAAACGGAGATTCCCTGTATATGGTATAATTGAATCATCATTAACCAAGGGGGAGAAGGAATGACCCATCAAAATACACAAGGGTATGAAGGCCGTGTGCGCCGTTTGTTGGAAAAAACGGCGTCGAAAGAAATCACCCTTTGCCTGATCCGGAACGAAGAAAGCTCCACAAAGAACCTCCATTACTTCAGCGGGTTCACAGGCACATCGGGTTTTTTTGCCATTACAGATCGAAAACAACAGATCGGAACCGATTCGCGCTACTGGATTCAAGCAGCGGAACAATCCCCGTTCGAATTGGTCCAAGAAACCAAAGACAATGCGCAAACCCTTTTGAAAACCATATGCTCCAAGCATAAAACGATTGGATATGAAGCAGCCACAACTTCAGTGCGATCCTTTCAGATACTCCAGAATCAACTGGGTGACAAGATCGAATGGATTCCGATCGATCCCCTTATTGAAGAACTGCGATGCGTAAAAGATGACATAGAGATCCAAATTATGAAAGAGGCTCAAAGAATCTCAGCGGAAGCTTTTATGGAATGGCTGAATGAAGTGCGTCCGGGACGGACAGAGAAGTTTCTGGCTGCCCATCTTGAGTACCTGATGAAAACAAAAGGGGCCGATGACGCCGCGTTCAGCTCGATTGTGGCTTCCGGATACCGCTCGGCCCTGCCGCACGGAAGAGCCTCGAACAAAATCCTGGAACCAGGAGATATAATTGTCATCGATTACGGTTGCTCCGTAGACGGGTATTGCTCCGATATTACCCGCACCATTGCCCTTGGTCCGATCGATTCCCTCAAAGAGGAGGTGTACGGAATCGTCGCGCAGGCACAATTGGAAGCCTTGAAATCTGCCAAAGCCGGAATGACCGGGAAAGAACTCGATTTCGTTGCCCGAACAATCATCCAAAAGGCCGGGTACGGGGACCACTTTGGCCACGGCTTGGGTCACGGCTTGGGAATGCAGGTTCATGAGGCGCCTTCTGTATCTTTACGGAACGAAAAACCCCTACCCGCAGGCAGTGTCGTTACGATTGAACCGGGAATCTATCTGGAAGGGTCATTTGGCGTTCGGATCGAAGATGACATAGTCCTTTTGAACGATGGAATGCTCAACTTAACCACACTATCGAAAGAACTACTGGTTCTCTCGTAATTTTCCCTGGAGGTGTCATTTTTGTGATCGAAGTCGGTGATCTGAGAAAAGGGCATGTAATTCAACTAGAAGGAAATCTATACCGCGTGGTGGAAGTGAACAAACACTTCATGGGCCGTGGCAGCGGGATCATCCGGTCTCGTCTGAAAAACATACAAACGGGCTACATCACCGAAAAAACATTCTCCAGTGGAGAACGGGTGGAAGAGGCTGAGCTTACCTTCCGTCAAGCAGAATACCTATATTTCGATGGAGATCACCATTGTTTTATGGACCTTGGCAACTACGAACAATACCTTCTCGAACCGGATATAGTCGAAGATGCGATCGGGTACCTGAAAGAGAATATGGAAGTGGTCTTGCTCTTTCATGATGAGCGAATTCTCGGAATTCAACTGCCAACATCAGTGGTATTGGAAGTTACCCAAACAGACCCCAACTTCAAAGGGGATACGGTATCTGGAGGGGGCAAACCTGCCCTACTAGAAACCGGCATGAAAGTAACGGTCCCTATGTTTATTGAAAACGGCCAGAAGATTCGTGTGGATACCCGCACCGGAGAGTATCTAGAACGAGCATAACGCGTTGAGGAGGTGTTCGAAATGGAAGATTCCAAAACCGGAAAATTACCGGATGAACCAAAGATCGAAGGGCTGAAGAAGACCAAATACGGGCAGGTAGATGTCGCAGATTCAGTCATATACGACCTGATCATCGTTGGTCTCAATAAAATTGAAGAAGTCGTCAAAGACCAAAAAAACATTCGAAAAGCGGTCTCTATTGACAGGAAAGCGACCGACAGCTCCGTTTCGGTATCGGTGAGCGTCAAACTATATCTTACCCGAAGCATCCGAGAGGTTGCAGAAACCATTCAGAGCGTAATTAAAGAAGAAGTAGAAGGCATGACTGGTTTGATCAAGGTGGAATCCGTTACCGTCAATGTTCTGGATATCGAAATTCCCGACCGAGATGTTCCGATCGAAGACGAAGAGACGCCCCAACAGGCGGTCCCGTCACAGGATGTTGAGGAAGATCATGATGCAGATCAAAAAATGGGCTGATCGAATCCTTCAGATGGGGATGATCGTTGCGATCGTTTCTGTTCTGTTATGGCTTCTTTCCATCCCAGTAGCCGGGTTCGAAATATGGACTTCCGGTTCCTTCTGGGGCATTTTTCTCCGGGTGTTGGTTAGTGTAGGCGCGATAGCGTTGATCTACCTCGGTATCAAACACAAAGAACAGTACGTCCATACGATGCCCGAAGACGGATTGGATGTGCAGATCTCTCCCGAAGTCTACAAAACCCTGATCAGCCGGGTTCTTGCCAACTATGATGGTGTGGAACTGGATGAATACTCCTTTCGGCCTGCTCAGAGGGATCGGGACGCCATGCTCTATGTTGTCATTCGAACAATGGACCCCTTTTCGATCTCTGAAATTGTGCGCAATCTGAAAGACAAAGTCCAGATGACTCTGACCCAAAGTGTGGGTAGATCCATGAATCTTCAAGTGGTGATCCGAGTAAAACCCTTCGAGGTATCTGTGTAAGGATGGCACAGTCCAAATGGCCTAAAAGAAGAAGGATGCGCGAAATCCTTCTGATGAGCTTATATTCGGTCGACCCAATGAGCGACTGGATCGTATCGGACCTAGAAGCGCTCATCAACTGCGCTTCTGAAGAGGGGGAGCCCATCACGCCCCGACTCAGAACCGAAACGCTCCGATTCGCTCAAGGAATCTTGGAACACATCCTTCCCATCGATCAAGCAATACAGAACCATCTCATGAACTGGAGCTGGGAACGGATTGCTATGGTTGACCGGACCGTCTTACGCATTGCTGTATATGAATTCTTCTATGAAGATGATATTCCGATCGAAGTGACCATAAATGAAGCGGTGGAAATAGCCAAAAAATACGGCTCTGAAAAGAGCGGTGGATTTGTCAACGGAATCTTAAACTCAGTAGCCAGGGATAACGTTTCTCAGGAAAAATGGGCGTTGTCCCCCAAACTTTCAGGGGGTGAAACCAGAAATGCTAAATGACGAAGAAATCGCAAACAAAACGAAAACCCTCCCCATTACCGACATCTGCGCAAATCTGAGAATCCCCAGCGACATGATCCAACCATTCGGTAAAGGGATCGCCAAGATCGATCATACCTACCTGCAAACATTGGATTACAAACCCAAAGGAAAGCTGATCATGGTCACTGCCATTACACCCACACCAGCGGGAGAAGGGAAGACAACGACCAGCATCGGCCTGGCCCTCGCTTTGAATCGCTTGGGAAAACCGTCGGTGGTCACCCTTCGAGAACCCTCTTTGGGACCAGTGTTCGGCGTAAAAGGAGGTGCTACGGGAGGAGGGCGCGCGCAAGTCCTGCCAATGGATGCCATCAATCTCCACTTCACCGGAGACATCCATGCCGTATCCACCGCCCACAATCTTCTTTCTGCCCTGATCGACGCTCATCTGCACCATGGAAATGGGCGAAACATCGACCCTTCGTCCATATTTTGGCCACGGGTGATGGATATGAACGACCGGAGCTTACGCAACATCATCGTGGGGTTGGGCGGAGGATCAAATGGAATCATTCGCGAGGACGCCTTCATGATCAGCGTCGCTTCCGAAGTGATGGCCATCCTTTGCCTTTCCCGGGATCTAGAAGACTTGAAAACCCGAATGGCACGGATCATGATCGGACTGGATCGGGATCGAAATCCCGTCTTTGCTTCGGATTTACAGGCTCAGGGGGCCATGGCGGCTTTGATGAAATTCGCGATCAATCCCAACATCGTTCAGACCACAGAGAATACCCCAGCCCTGATCCATGGGGGACCGTTTGCCAATATCGCCCACGGAACAAATTCTATCATATCCACCAACATGGCGCTGAAAATGTGCGACTATACCATAACCGAAACAGGATTTGCTGCGGACCTCGGGGCAGAAAAGTTTTTCGATTTTGTCACGCGTGTAGGTGGTTTTTGGCCAGATGGAGTGGTTTTGGTCGCATCCATTCGCGCGCTCAAAATGCATGGAGGGGCCCCCAAAAAGGAATTGGGCCATGAAGATGTGCAAGCCATGGTCGATGGCTTTGAAAACCTGAAGGTCCATATTGAAAACCTTCGCAAGTTTGGAATTCCGGTTGTGGTGGCCGTCAATCGATTCCCGGGCGATTCGCCCCGCGAGGTGGAGCGCTTAATTGAAATGGTCCAACAAAATGGCGCAGCAATCTCTTTGAGCGAGGTGTGGGAAAAAGGATCCGAAGGCGGCATTGATATGGCCACAAAAGTCATCGAGATGGCCAGTCAACCAACCACCGAGCCAAAACGCCTCTATCAGTGGGACCAACCATTGGAAGAAAAGATCGAAGTGATCGCAAAGGAGATTTATCGAGCCGCAAAGGTAGAATACATGCCTGATGCGCGCCGATCCATCCGTCGCTTCTCGAAAGATTTTGGCCACCTGCCTGTGATCATAGCCAAAACACAAGCCTCCCTCTCTGACGACCCCAAAAAGATTGGAGTGCCCAAAGACTACACCTTTACCGTTCGCGATATTTCGGTTCGTTCTGGCGCGGGGTTTGTTGTCGTGTTTGCAGGCGACATCATGACGATGCCCGGGTTGCCCAAATCACCCGCTGCAAATCAGGTAGATATCGATGCGTCGGGAAAGATCAGTGGTCTTTTCTGATCGCCGCCACTTCTTTCTTCGGTCTGGGGATTAGCACAAAATCAGCGATCGAATACCTGAGGGCTTCGGAATCGGGGCCATTGTTCCTATCCCATAAAGACACCCTCACCCAGCGCGATAAGGAGTGGTTGGAAGAGCGAAGTGTATCGTATGAACAAGGGGGGCACACCCGGCAGGCCTTACAAAGCCATCGGATCGTTGTCAGTCCTTCGGTCCCGCCGACACAACCAATGATTGTGGAAGCTCAGCGGAGAGGGATTCCGGTTATGACGGATTTGGATCTCGTTGCTGGCCGAATCAGCCCCAATCATCGAACGGTCGGGATTACAGGGACGAATGGAAAAACAACATCCGTTGAATGGCTCACCCACATCCTAAACCAGACGGATGAAGCGGTCGCTTTGGGCAACATTGGCCAATCCCCTGCTCGTTTTTTCCTGCAAAACCCTTCTTGGCAAGGTCGGTTTATCGTCTTTGAGTTAAGCAGTTTTCAACTCCACTATATTCGCTCACTATACTTAGACATTGGGGTTCTGCTGAACATAACCCCGGATCATCTTTCTTGGCACGGCAGCATGGAACTGTATCGAAAAGACAAACTACGGATTATCGAACGCGCAACACAGGTGTCTATCTTGCAGGAACAAGACCGAATCGCCTTCGGAATCTCAGCTCATGATTCCATTCAGACCGTATCCTCGACCCACCCCGATGTGGCCTGTCTGATCGACTTATCGCAAAAAAAGTTCCGGATTCGCCTCCCGAATCAAGAGGCCGAGATATCCTTTGAACAGATCCAACTCCAAGGATTTCATAATCTGATCAATGGCGCGCATGTCGCATTGTCTGCCTTTCTTCTCGGCGCGGACCCTGCAACGATTCAAAACGGACTGAACACCTACACCCCTTCGGAACACCGAATGGAAGTCTTCCATAAGCATGGCAGCACTCTTTTTGTGAACGATTCCAAAGCCACCAATTTGGATGCCACAGTCAAAGCAATTCAAACCTTTGGAAATGGGAAGAAAAATATCATTCTACTCGCAGGGGGATGCCCAAAAGGAGATCAATTTGAAGCGCTCGCTGCAGAAGGCAAGGATCATGTCCGAATTGCGCTTCTGTGCGGGGAAAGCGTTCCCTTCATCTCCCGCGCTATGGAAGGAAAGATTCCGTACGAAACCTTTCCCCGATGGCCTATGGCCATCAAGCGGGCAATCGAACTGATTCAGGGCGATGATGTGATCCTGTTCAGCCCCGCTGGATCGAGTTTTGATTTTTTCTCGGATTATGCCCAGCGGGGCAAGCAACTCAAAAAGTGGATGTTGGATGAACTCTCTCATAAATAGCCGTATTTGGGAAGAATTTCCCGGTCTTCCTCGTCTATTCCCTGGGAATCAAGCGGTATACATGGAAACATAAACCAGACATAATTGGAATAGGGGTAACCAATGGTGTATAATTGCTCTGAGGGTTCTTTCTTATGATTTGTTCCTTTTTTGGGGGGAGGCGATTGCCTTTGAGTCGGTTTCGACACCAGCGAAAGATCTATCAATCCGCCGCAGTCATTTTTTTGGCATGTGTTTCTTTTTTGCTTTCCTGTATGCCTGCGCAAAACTCGATCAAACCGCCCAGTACGGAGATTGTCCGCGTTCAACCCAAATATGGCGCTTCCGGTGTGGTTATTGAAGTATCCGGAAGAGACGAAAGAACCCCTGTCGAAGAGTTGTTTTACGTATATTGGGTAGGAACCACAATCGAATCCACCACTACCTCCACCAAGATTCGAATCGATTCTCATATGCTTGGGGAAGGGACCCATACCTTCCGCGTGGCCGCGGTGAACCAGTATAACCTTGCCGATCCCGAACCGCCTCAAAGAGAATTCAAAGTGGATCTGACCCCCCCACCGACACCCACCGCAACTGCATATCTGGAATCCGGGCAGATCTATTTCTCCTTATCCGTACCCGAACCACCCAATGATTTCGCAGGATATTCCATCCAGGCCCAGACCCCGGGAAACGAACCGCGCGTTTATACAGCGCTTGCGCGAGATCATGCCATATCCGCTGAACGCACGGAATACGCCTTCCAAGTCAAGGCGTTTGACGATGTAGGAAACCATTCTCAACCCTTTGCCTTTGCTTTGGACTTGACAGAAGATCGGCCTCCATACCTAAATAACGCCCTACCAGAACGGATCGGATCTGCGCATCGAGAGATCGAGCTGGATGTCCGCGATGACTGGGATCATCCAGAAGACATAACCATCATAGCCACCCTCACAACCATTTCCTTAGAGGTCCGGCCCCCGATGATTCGAATTCCTGCTTCTCACCAACCCCGTGAAGGCAAGAACACCCTTTCGATCTTGCTGATCGACAAACAGGGCAATCAAACCAGTCTCACCCATTCACTGTATATTGACCTAACCCCTCCGGAGACACCCTACCAACCCAAGCTATCCACCATGTTCGGAGGGTATTTTTTAAGCTGGAATCTACAGGATGACGCGCAATCTTACCGGATATATGGACTTAACGAAGGTGAAGACGACTGGGTTCTGTTGGAGGAAACCCGACAGAATCAAATTCTTCTTTCCGAACGGTTCTTACAGTACTCGGTCAGCGCCTTGGACCGTGTGGATAACGAGAGTTTGCGTTCATATCCCGTGCGGACCTATCCGGAAAAATACGTCCCTGTCGTATCTGCAGAAGAAATGACAGTATTCCAAGACAACACGTTGCTAACGACTCTATTCTCGCCATACATCATCCGAAACCCTGTTCAAATTCCCCAAAATGTCACGGTAGCCTTAGAACGAGGAATAGAAATCATTTTTGAAGAAGAGGGCCGGTTCGAGATCCTCGGTGAGCTTATCACGTATCCTTCTGAAACGGAACGAAGAACGCGATTGCGCCATGAAACCGATTCTATCCTTCCGGGATTGATCATCCAGGGCGGAAGCGTATGGCTGGAAAACTTGGACAGCATAGGCAACGGCGGAACATGGGTCCAAATTTCCCATCATGGAAGCTTTCAGGGAATCAACCTTTCTGTCTCGGGCTTTGAAGAGGTCTTCCGCATAAATGAAATGGAATCCCTGCTTATCAGCAATTCCCAGTTTGAAACCGGCAGTTTGATACGCGGAAGCAACGCCAAAAACACCCGAATTATGGATTCCATTATCCACGCGTCAAACGCGATCGACCTGATTGGCGCGGTTGAACTGTGCATTTCTGGAAGCATTATCCAAGCGTCAGAAACTGGGATCCAGCTTCGGGACCTATCCAATCTTCAATTAACCCAAACATCGATTCATGCGCCGACAGCTGTAGAAGCCACCAAATTCTGCACCATTGACGGAGTTGACGTCTTTGTCGAATCCGGTGAAACGGGATTCCTATTATCCAGCGCTTCCACCTTGAACCTGAGAAGAAGCGAAATTATGGGTGCAACCAATGGGATCCATATCCGCAGCAGTGGATATCTGTATCTTTCCGAAAGCCTTGTCCAGAACTGCATCACAGGCATACGGGCTGAAAATAGCGATCTCCGCGTGTTAAACACCCATATCCGCTCAAACCGAATTGGAATGGTAATCGAAGGCAGGCACACCCTTTCCGAAGAATCGGTAACCTACTCAGACAACGAGCACGACGCGATCCGAAAATAGCCGAAGCCTCTTTGCCTAACAATTCATCTCCCAAATCTCTTTCAGTTGCTTCTTCATAGAACGTGCTCTGCGTGCCTGTTCCTCAACGACCGCTTCCGCTTGATCATGGTCCATATCTTGGGTCTGTTCCACAAAAGATGCCACTCGGGCATAGTAAATCGGAACCAACGATTGAATCAACCCGTCTCTCAATTCATGATTGCGGTAGAGGGAAGCAAACCGAAACACCAAATCCAACCAATCCGCGCTTGCAATCATGCCCGATTCCTCCACACTCTTCCATCGCTGGGATGCAGCCGGATCAAAGTGCGTCAAAAGAAAATCTTTCTGTTGGCGAAAAAGGGTTCGCGAACGGCTTCGAAGATTGTCCAAATCCACTACCAATGGCTCCAACTCAACCTCCGGAATCGTTCCCATGATTGGAACATCCTCCAACGCATCTTCATTGGCCTTCCATATTGACTGATAGACCTCCATCATCGTGAACAACGTCCCCACCACTTGAGAAAACATAGGGCCCAAATGCTTCCCGGGATCTTTCACATCATGAATCTTTGCTCCCAGAGCGGCTTGGGCGATGGGAAGCTCTGCTTCACACAACGCGACGGTGGTCATCCAAATATCGATTCCAAACCGAGCAACATCTGTTTCCCAGACAACCTCGGGTTTTTGAATATACCGTTCAATCATGGAAGCGCTCACACCAAAATCGCCCCCGATCGGTTGGCGCACCTTCCGATTGTAGAGCATGCAAGTCAACGGATAGCAGATGTGATTGGTGATCGTTCCATCATATTTATGCCGTTGGTAGAAAGGTGTGATGTAGGACGCCGTTCCATCCAAAATAGGACGGGCCAATAAATCAACCCAATGAGGTCGGACGCTGCGAAGGTCCGAATCCAAAAGGACCAAACAACGGGATTCAAGGATATGCGCAGCTTCCATAATGCTCCTCAAAGCACTTCCCTTCCCCGGGAGCCCCTCATACTCAAAGCTCAGTTTGGGAATGTCGCCGGTTTCGGTCTCCATAAAAACCTTCTGCGTGCTGTCTTGACTGCCCCCATCAGAATTGAGGATGCATCCCCTTCCCCCGAAATATTGCTCAATCCCTTGATACGCTTGCTGTACCACAAATGCGACAGTTGATTCGTTCTCATAACTGGGAATGCCCACCACCACATCAGTCCCTTTGGGCAACTGTTCGAGTGCCTTTATTGTTTCAGTTCTCAATGCGCTGCTCATGGCACACCTCCTTTTTTTAGATCAATTTTTGGGTCTGGGGGTCAAACAAACAGATTCGCTCGGGGTTGATGTAGAATGTATGGCGACTTCCATCTTCCAGGATCTCGTCCCCCGGAATCCGGATGACAATCCGTCCCTCTTCGAATCCCAGATGGATAATCGTCTCGGCCCCCAACCGTTCGGAGAAATAGATGGTTCCGCTGATCGGAATAAAGGATTCTTGTTGGCCATGATGAATGTTTTCCGGCCGTATGCCCAGGATCAGTCGATCATACCCACCCTCCTCGACAATTGACCGCATCATCTCGGGACAAGGAAGGGTGAAATCTTTCGAGACCAGTTTCATCTTCCCCTCCTGAACACTGATTTCCACATCAACAAAATTCATCTGAGGAGAACCGATAAACCCAGCAATAAAGGTATTGGCAGGGCGGAGATAAATTTGATCCGGTGTATCGATCTGATGGATCACTCCGCTTTTCATAACGGCGATCTTGTCCCCCATCGTCATTGCTTCCACCTGATCGTGGGTGACATAGACCGTTGTGGTTCCAATCTTCTGCTGCAATTTTTTCAATTCGCTCCGCATGGTCACGCGCAAAAGCGCATCCAAGTTGGAAAGAGGTTCATCCATCAACAGGACAGCCGGCTCGAGCACAATCGCCCGGGCTACAGCAACCCGCTGCCGTTGTCCACCAGACAGCTGAGCGGGATAACGGTCCAGAAGCTCGGAAATGCTTAACAGTTCCGCTGTTTCCTGAAGCCTTTTCTGAATTTCCTCTTTTGAAAACTTCTTGATTTTCATGGGATAGGCAATATTGTCCCGAACCTTCATATGAGGCCAAACCGCATAACTCTGGAACACCATGGCAATATCCCGGTTTCTTGGTTGGAGATGAGTAACCTCCATGTCATTGAACCGGATGGCTCCGGATGTTACCTGTTCCAAACCCGAAATGCATCGCAGCAAAGTGGTTTTGCCGCATCCAGAGGGCCCCAACAAAACAACAAATTTGCCATTTTCGATTTCCAGATCCACCCCGTCTAGGGCGCGAACCGTTCCAAAGTGCTTATGAACCGCTTGAATGAATACTTTGGCCAAAACAATCACCCTCTCATTTCAAGGATATGCCCCACATGCTCATGAGGTATTTCCGTGTAAAGAAAATAAAGATCATTGCCGGTACAGCCATGACCGTTCCGGCTGCAAATTTGAAATAATCCGGGGATGTCATCGCAGTATTGAGGATATGGGCTGGCAGCGTTCTGTTCACCAGGGTAAGGACAGCAGCCACAAATACTTCATTCCAAGAGAGGATGAAGGCGTAAATAGCCGAAGCCGCAAGACCCGGTAAAGCAAGCGGAAGCGTAATCCGCAAAAAAGACCCAAATCGGCTCAAACCGAAGACCATCCCAGCTTCTTCATACTCCACGGAAATCCCGCTGAGAATTCCGGATGTAATGATGACGATAAAGGGGAGAATCATCGATGTATGGGCCAACGAAACGCCCAAAATCGTGTCATTCAATCCGATCCGCAAATATACGGTAATCAAAGGGACCGCAATAATCAAAACAGGAAAGGATCGAGTCATCAAAACGATGATCCGAAGCAAGTTTTTCCCTTTGAAGACATACCGCGCAAGAACATAGGCGGCCGGAAGTCCAATCAAAAAGGAAATCAGAATCGACCACAAGGCTACCTGAACGCTGTTCATCGTTGCTTCCCAGCCTTTCAGACGAACGAACAACGATTCCAGATGGTTCAAAGTCAGCGAACGGGGCAGGATCTGATCCATCTTGTAGTATTCGGTAGAGGGTGTGAGAGAAGCAATCACGATCATAAAGACCGGTCCCACGAACCACGCGAAAATCAACACGCACACCACCAAAATGGCAATCTTTTTGATCACGCGAGTCCCCCCCTCTCTTCATACTTCTTCGGCCGGAAGAATACCAGATACAGCCAACTGATGATAACCGAAACCAATGCAATCATCAACCCGTATGCGGAAGCCATATTTGGATTATGCAGCTGCGTCTGATAATAATAAGCCTCCCCTGCCATCACAGGAATCCCTCGATCGTTGAGAACCCAGACCACCCCGAAAATTTGGAAAGCAAATAGCGTACGGATAAGAAGAGCAGCCATCATAGATGGTCTCAGAACGGGCAGGATGATTCGGGTAAACTTCTTCCATTTGGAAAAGCCGAAGATATCAGCCGCTTCCAAATACTCTTTGTTTACCGCTTGAAGACCCGCCAAAAGAATCACGAAGACAAGGGGCGTTGCCCTCCATATCTCAGTGATGATAATAACCCAAAACGCGCGGTCTTGAACATGCCGACCAAGAAAATACATCGGAAACTCGATCAAGCCCGTCATCACCAAAGCCTTGTTGAGCAACCCAGAGTACCCGAAGACGGTATAGCTCATCAACGAAGCAGACACATCGCTCAAAGCCAAGGGAATGGCGATGATATATAGGATAAACAAATACCCTTTGAATCTTTGATTCACAAAAAGCGCCAAGGCAAGACCCAAAATCAGCTGAAGCGGAACGATGATCCCGGTAATGACCAGTGTATTTTGCAGCGTTACCCAAAATTCACCGGACCGGACCAGCCGTTCGAAATTCCCCCAAGGACCTTGCGGACTGGTAAAGGCAAGAATAAAAGTCTGAATCAGGGGAATCCCCATAAACAAGATCAAATAGGCAATCAAGGGTGAAAACAGCAGAAACGGAACCGGATCTTTTTTGTAGACCATCTCCACTCACATCCTTCTGGAATTGGATTATCGAAAAAGATCGGGAGCCCTTTCGGGCTCCCGTATCTCCGGATGGTTTATTGGTAATATCCGGCGTCAGGCTGCGGAATGGGCGCTTGCACATCTTTGAAGATTTCGACAAGCTGAGGCGCCAGTTCCTTTACAACCCGCGCGGCATCTTCCTTGTTGATAACAATTCTCTGGAAAGCCGTTCGATAGACGTTGTTGAAGTCTCCACCTCTCGCTCCCAGTCCAGGAATGAATGCGACAAGAGAATCCGGCGCGCTGGATTGCGCAATTACAGCCGAAGCAAGGCTTCGCATCGGTCCTTCGGGGATGATGCCTACGGCCTCTTCAACAACTGGGAAAAATCCAACGACTTCAAGAATCTGGTTCTGCACTTTGGGAGAAGTCAGATAATCGATCGCTTTGATCGAGTCGGCGATAGCAGGCGCGTCTTTGGGAATTCCAAGCCCCACGAGGACTGTGATGTATCCGCGTCCAGCGGGACCTGCGGGCAGAGGCACGGGAATAAAGCGGTCGGGATCATGCCGAATCGCGTCACCCAATCGCGCGGTATGGTCCCATGCGATCCATACTTCGTTGCGCAAAAGGGGTTCGCTCATGGCGCTCCAAGTGGATCCAGCCGGGTTGACATAATCAAAGAGCTCCGTAAGATATGCCCACATATCGAGCGCGGCTAATGAATCGAACTTCAGCATCTGACCGCCGGTGAAGGCAGGGAAGATATGACCGTGCAAAAATCGATGCCAAAGGCCCAACGTGGATTCCGGGAATCCGACCATCGGTCGTCCGGTGCCTCGCGTGATATTCTTGGCCCATGCAAGAAGAGCGTCATAGGTCCACTTCGGAGAAGCGTTCATCACATCTTGTCGGGTCAGGCCAGCAGGAAGGTAGTCAAAGGCCTGGGCATTTACAACCATCAGGAAGGTTGCCTGCAACCAGGGAATGAATTGAGTGACTCCATGCCCTTTGGCATAATATTCAAAGGTGGAGATAAAGGTGCGATCCGGGAACTTGATATCCGACATATCCCTGAGCAATCCGCGGGCTGCCATCAGATCGAATCCACTCTGCAAATCTCCATAGAGATTCACGATGACTCGTCCAGCTGCTTGTTCTGCTTGAATCCGCGTATTCGCCTCCTCATAGCTCAGGGGCAAAAACCGGATGTCAATCCCTTTCTCTCTCTGCATCGCGGGGAGCAGATTCCCTTCAAAGAACTCCCGTTCCGTTGCAGGGTGGAATTGGGTAGAGATAAATGCCACACTGCCATAACTAACTGTACCGATCAATAATCCTACCAAAACAAATACCAGCAACACCTTTTTCATTGTCTTTCCCTCCTTTTGTGGTATCAAAACGCTTATGAACCGTCAAAAGCGTTTTTTATCAATCGAGTGCTCCACCTTTTGCAGATTTTGCACCAAGTGTTCGTTTTTCCAAACAATCATCGAAACCAAAATATCCAGAACACACATCTGAGACGCGCGCGCGCCAAACGAAGCCACCCCCACCTCGAAGCCCTGAGGACTGGTGTAAATCACTTGATCCACATTTTGAGCCAGGGGAGAATCCTTGCCTCCCGTAATTCCTACGGTTTTCGAACCTACATCCCGCGCGATCTGAACAGATTTGACGGTATCTTTGATGGTCCCCGAAACGGACACAGCGATCACAGTATCTTGTTCGTTGCAATTCGCAGCAACAATCGCCTGCATATGAGGATCCGAATAACTAACGCTGCTCAATCCCAGACGGGCCAACATACCCGCCCCCATATCCGCCATCACACCGGACGCCCCCACTCCGAAAAACAATACCCGTCTCGAAGCCATAATCCAATCGGATACCGTTTCGAAGACGCGTGTCTCAACCAGTTTTTGCACATCATCCAAAGCGTTGTGTCCGCTTTTGATAATATTATGAATGATATCTTCCACTCCAGTCACAGATCGGGAAACCATCTTCTTGTTCTCCAGCGAAGACAGTTCGCGCACCAAACTAATCCGAAAATCTGAAAATCGGTGAAACCCGAGTTTTCGGACAAACCGGGAAACGGTCGCGTCGCTGCATCCAGCGTTTTCGGCGAAATCATTGATCGAGAAATGGATTACGTCATCCGCTCGCTCGATCAGATATTTCGCGGCTTTCTTTTCCGATGGCTTCAAGGAGTCGAACAAACCCTTGGTCTTCAGAAGAATCGTACTCACGCTCATACAAGCTCCATTCGTAAAAAGTTTCCTTCAAGAAAGTTATTTTCCTGAATTATTTCTACACGAAATGATTATACATCAACCCAATGCCAAGGGTCAAGGATCGAATGGAATCAAAAGAAGAAGAAAGGAGAAGAAACCGAAAGGAGATCTGGAATAATCACCGACAACGCCCACTAATCACGGGATCGTTTCATTATGGCGGAAAAGATCTTCCAAACAGCTATATCGCTGATTTTCGGGGTTAATTTTCGGTACTCGATCGCGGAAAAAGTCTCGGTGATCTGGGTCAAGTCGGGATCATCCGCTTCTTTGGATAACTCGTTGGGCGTCAAGGGATCCAATCCCGGATACTTTTGCCTCCGAATCCGTTGATAAAGAGCGCGGACTAAAGAAGGCCCCGAAAGAGAACTCAGGTCGTCCCATCCAGTCTCTCCTTCTCCTTCAGGGGGATCCTGGGCTTGGGTGTATTTCGGTTCTGGAGCGACCTTTCTCATGATGATCCACAACCATCCAAGGATCGCTGCCATCAGAAGGATCACCAAACCCCACAGAAGCACTCTGCGAACCGCGCCTAAAGATGGGCGGGGAGGCGGTTCAGCTGGATCAGCCGTTTCGAGATCCAAAGAAGGATCTCGGATATACTCCACAGAGTACGTTTGGCCTTCGGTGGGCACACCGGGCAATGTGATCTCCAAAGGGTCGGGTTGGTAGTTTGAGAGCCAGACATTGAGAAATATCGCGCCCGCGGCAAAACCCAGCGCTACCACCCACCACATCCGCGCCACTCGGCTCCTGGTGACAATAATCAGCCAGAGAAGGCGAATCAGGGTCAGAAAAGATAGCAGAAGAACCCCATAGAACAACCATTCCAGAATCTGAGCAGGTAGGGCGACATCCTGACCTTCATCCACGCCCGTAGTAGGGATAAAGGCAACCGATCCGGGTTCTTCCGCCCCATGGGGCAAATCTGATCCGATATGGACTGTTATTGTGGCGGGATCGGTCTGTTGACTTTGAGCTTCGGCCCCTGCGGTCCATAAACCAATCGGCGCAAGGGAAAAGGGAATCAACAGAATCAGCAGAACAGGAATCAGCAAACCCAGACTGACACGCGCTGACCGTGAAGTTCGGAAAAGGGCAAATATCCCAATGGCGCAGCAACCGATCGCGAATACGCGGCTCTCCGAAGGAGCCAAAAAAAGCAACGAGATGCCGGGAACTGCCCCCCAAAGCATCCGCTTCTCCAAGGGAGGAACCCATCCCAAAGCGATGATCAGGCAAAAGGAAAACCCGAGTCCGAACGCCAGGTCCATCTGTCCCAAAATGGCAGTCGCGATCAAAACCACCCCACCCCCCAATCCGAAGAGAAACCGGATCGAACGGGGTATAAAGACCATCACTGCAATCCATCCAACCCCGACCCAATGGAACCAGGCTGTTGGAGTCGCAAAAGCTGCGGTCATCATCGCGGGCAACAAGCGCGCTATATTAGGGAACATGGTCCACCGCCTCTTGCAACGCGTCGTTTTCCTGCAAAAACCGCACAATCACGCCATTTTCCATCAGGATATGCGCTTGGCGGAGCATCTCGCGCAAATCGGGATGCGGCATTCCATAACTCCTTGAAGGAAGGGTGGATGAGGACCGATACCCATACGGCATGATCAAAACCACAACCTTGGCGCTTCGGGCGCGAACCTTCATCAGCAAGGGCACTTCTGAAGAAGAAATATGCATGCACAGAATCACAACTGTGTCGTTCATGGTCGTTGTCATCATGCGCCCACGCAAATACTCCACCATGGATTCTTCCGGCCGCTCGCAGCCGCGGGCGCGGGTCAAGTCTTCCAGATAGGGAACATAATCCGCACGCGGATACTGGCTTTCGGTGATTTTCTCTCCCACAATGACCAATCGAACAGGCACGCTCATCCCCTTCAAATCTTCAATCAAGCTTGCCGCAGCATCCACAACCACATCTTCATAGACCACGCGCATCTGTTTCCATGCCTGATTGATCACAATATCTCGGGGCAGGTTGAGATCGACCAAAAGCGTGACATTGCCCAAGGCGGTCTTTTCGAACTCTTTGGCCATCAACTGATTCATCCGGGCAGATAGCTTCCAGTGAATCCGATGCATCGGCTGATGATCATACTCCTGCAGATGGGAGAGGCGGGACGTGTCCTCCAACATTGGGTATGGCGTCTTTCGCCCGTATATGATCTCTCGGAGCACCTCTTTCCGAAAAAAGAGAGGCTCCACTCGGGGAAAGACAATGACCGAATCCCCGAGATCATCGGTCCGGAAGATTTCGAACAGGCCCAAAGGATGGGCGTAATGGAGAGAAACGGTTCCAAGCCTTTTGACGCCCCGTGTATAGAAGCACCCTTGGGCATCGATTTGGGTTTCCTTGTTGCCCATAGCCACAATCGGAAATTCCTTGTTGACCAATCCCGGTACGGACGAAACCATCCGCGCTTCCAAAGGAATGGAGAGCGAGCGATCATTATGGATCGAGAGTCGAATCCCAAACGATTCATGAACAAAGAGCCGCGTTCGGGAAAGGGAACGGTTCAGACGAATGGCCCGCATCACGCGTTGGGTTTGGAAAAAGGTCATCCACACCCAGCCCAAAAAAAAGAAGCCCACCAAAGAATAGGGCGTGAATAGAAGGATCTGAAGGCTGCCAAACCCGATGGTCAACCACAGAAGAGGGCGGAAATGAGCCCGGCACATAGATCAGACCACCGCAGTCTTTGAAAGGACGTCGTCCAGGATATCCCGCGTGGTCTCCCTTCTGATCTTTGACTCCGTTGTCTGGATGACTCGATGTCCCAAGACGCTATGTACGCAGGCCTTCACATCATCAGGCAGCATATGATCGCGTCCCTCCATCATGGCAAGCACAGAAGCGATTCTCATCAACGCGATGCTCCCGCGCGGGCTCGCGCCCAATAGCAAAGAGGGATGGGATCGGGTGGCGTGGACAATTTTCACAATATACGCGGCAACCGCCTCGCTGATGACAATTGTTCGAGGAATGCCCAAAAGGTCCTCCACCTCGCTCTGATCCACCACTGACTCGAGAGCGCTTAATGGATGGGACACCTTTTGGTCCAGGATCACTTTTTGCTCGGTTTTCGGATCCGGGTATCCGATCTGAACCCGAACCATGAATCGGTCCAATTGAGCTTCGGGCAAGGTAAACGTCCCTTCGTATTCGATCGGATTCTGAGTGGCCAACACAAAGAAAAAAGGGGATAAGGGATGAGTTTGACCATCCACAGAGATCTGATTCTCGCCCATCGCCTCCAACAGAGCCGATTGGGTCCGAGGTGTGGCCCGATTGATTTCGTCAGCCAACAGAAAATCGGTAAAGACCGGTCCTTCCATGAACTGAAAGGAACCGGTGTTGCGATCGTAAATATTCAACCCCGTTACATCTGTGGGCAACAGGTCTGGGGTAAACTGAATCCGTTTGAACCCCAATCCCAACGAAAGAGCCAAAGCGCGCCCCAAAACGGTTTTGCCCACACCCGGCACATCTTCAAGCAACACGTGTCCTCTCGACAAAAAGGCCGCCATAACCATCCGGATCGTTGCCTCTTTCCCCAAAATCACACGGGACACATTGCGGACAATCTTGGAAACTGTTGGTTCAAAGGAAGCGATCATATCAGAAACCAATCCTTTCTGCTCAGTCTTCAAAATACCCACATACCATACGCGCAGCGCGCAGCCAACTCCCCGCCTCTTCGTCCATACGCTCGTTTTGGTACCGGAAATCATATTTCCGGATCACCTCATCGAGCTGCCGCTGCATCCGTTCCATCGATCGCTGTTGACAGACAGCCAACTCCTGGCGAAGCTTGGAATCTCCGCAAAGGGTCCATGCTTTCGAAAAATGAGGCAGGCAGAGCCCATCGCTCTCTCGAAACCGACGCGCAAACCCCTCCACAACCAAAGACTCCAACAGTCCTTCCAAACTCTTCTCTTCCACACTCTCCTCCAATTCGCAGGCAGGACACTTGCGCTTCAATCCAAAGACCCGATCCCGAAAAGGAGTAGCTTTGCCTTTATGGCGCGGCAATTGGTCCATCCGCTGGCTCATCGTTCCGATCACGTCCCGCAATATGATTGACTGGCCCAGCACGCCACCCATGCAATACAGCAACCGAGAATGGGGGGCGCAAAAGCCCCCCGATTCGCGAAGATGCTGACGAAGGCCCCGATCATTGACCGACTCGTACATCAACCCATCCAAAAAACGAACGAGTTCATGCCGAATGAGCGCGCAAATCGGGCACCCTTCTTGAGAAAGATAGGAGCTGAGCTCCCAATAGACCTGTTCCTTTTCGATGACTCGCTTATGTCTTTGCAGGGATCGTTTTTCCAACCATGCCAAATCCGATGCTCAACTCCATTGTCCATTTTTGGTGGTTTGAAGGATTGCGCGGTAGATGATATCCAAACCGACATCGTTGAATCCCCCACCAGGTAAGATGATGTTGGCAAAATACTTCTGCGGTTCCACAAAACTTTGGAACGAAGGAGCCACAAACCGGCGATATTGATCGATAATGCTCTCGATCGATCGTTTTCGTTCCACCATATCCCGTTCAATCCGTCTCAGCAATCGTTCGTCGTCCGGGGTCTCAACATACACGCTAAAGTCGAACAGATCCCGCAAGGAATCCTGGTGCAAAACGAAGATCCCCTCTACGATGATCACCTCAGAAGGTTGCACAGGAATGGTAATCCCGGTTTCCCTGCGATAGGTGATGAAGCTGTAGGAAGGCATCTGAACGGTCTTTCCTTCTTTCAACTGCTTCATATCGCCTTCGAACTGGCGGAAATCAAAGGCGGAAGGCGCGTCAAAATTGAAATCATGGGGCCGGATTCCGGGTGGAAGGTCCACGTAATAATTATCCATACTGATGATCGTGCATTCATTCCCAATCTGCTGAGCCAACCGATTGGCCACGGTTGTCTTTCCCGAACCGCTCCCTCCCACAATACCGATCAGCATTACAGACCACACTGCTGTCGTTCTTGGGGTGTCAGAAACCCATAGAAAAACTCGTGCTTTCCATAGCGAAGCCAATAGCGGTTCTTTTTCAGCTGGGCCACGATCTCGGTCACTTTTTGGATTGCTCCGGATTTGACTAACGGAATCACCATCAACAGCCGCAAATAATCGTTATCTGGCTCGAATTCCTGAAACCGCTCCACTTGAGTAAGGACGGCATCATATTGCTCGTTTTCCAGCTGAAACCGGCTCCAAACCTCCAGCTCGCTGATATTGCGGGGGACCATCTCCAAGATGGTTCGTCGGATCTGCTCGGTTCGTTCGTTGCGCCCGCTCTCATCGTACAACTTGTACAAATGATACAGACCGTAAATATTGTCGGGATTGCGCTGGAGATAATGCTCCAACAGATCGATAGCCTTGTCTGGCAGATTGGCGTTCAGGTAAGCATCCACAAGAAAAAAGGTGACAAATGGGTCGTCTGGCTGATACTGAATGACCTTTTTCCAATGAAATATGGCCTTTTCATAATCCCCGAGGTTAAAGTAGGTCTGGCCCAAGGTATAGTACGCCTCGGTCAGATACGGATCGATCTCCACCGCCTGTTTCAGATATCCAATGCCTTCCACCAGAAGACCACGTTCCACAAGCACCGACCCTTTAATCTCCAAAGCCCGCACTGACTTCGGATCAACCTCAAGGGCAAGTTCGACCAAGCGGATCACTTCATCCCATTCTTCCCGATCGAAATATTCAAAGACCATATCCATAAACGATGTCATGTTGATATGCTTCATTGCGGAGCAGTCGATCCCCATCTCCTGTTGGAATGAAACCAACTCCTCGGATGAAACCGGCAAAAGAAAGTTCGCCGGCAGGTCTCCCCCAACCAATCGTTCCATCTGCCTACAATCTTCGATCAATGAAATCAACCGTTCATGATTTGCGAAATCTTGTTCAAAATCGTCCCAGCTCCCCCCATACCATAGATCACGGAAGATCCATACCATAGGGATCCACTGGTCGATACTGGCCAAAAATTGGGATCCTTTCACCTCTACCATGTCCATCCCCCCAATAAATCGCATAATCATTCCTGGTAAAATGGACGAATTCTCACCGGTATGAATTCGGAAATCTCCGATCGAATACGGTATAATAGATCAAAACCAAACGATGAGAGGAAGGTGAAACCCATGTCGCTATCAGATGTCTGCGGCCCTGTGATGATCGGTCCGTCCAGTTCTCATACTTTGGGAGCTCTGCGGATTGCTCGGTTTGTTCACAATCTGTTGGGCCGAACCCCCGAAAAGGTCCATTTTCACTTGCACGCATCTTTTGCGCGCACCTACCGCGGTCACGGAACAGACCGCGCGCTCCTGGGAGGAATCATGGGGTTGAATGAAGATGACCCCTCTGTGCGGGACGCTCTGACCAGCGCGAAGGCCAATGGGTTGGAATTTGCTTTTCAACCAGACGATCTGGGCGAAACGCATCCCAACACCGTACGAATCGAAGCTTGGTTTGGGTCACTCTACCAAGATGTGTGGGGGGCGTCCATCGGCGCGGGTATGATACGAATCACCCGAATCAATGGGGTCGAATGCCTGCTGAGCGCGATGTATCCCACCCTGATCATCATCAACCGCGACACGCCTCGGGCGCTCGGAAAGATCCTGGAGTGCATCGAAATCAACGTAGCCAACCTCTATCTTCGAAGGATCAACAAACTCATGAATACCGCCCTTACCATCGCGGAATTGGATGAACCCTTTTCTCCGATAAAACTGCATCATCTCGCCTCTTTGGATGTTGTGGAAGAGGCCCACTACGTGCCCAGCTTGGCGGCGCGGCCATGACCTTTACCAGCATCTGCCAATTGGCCAACCTCTCAGGAATCTTGCTGCACGATGCCGTTTTGATCAGCGATATGGCAGAAAACGGAACTGATCCCGACGACACTCGGCATCAGCTTAGCTCATACCTGTCAGTTATCCTGGAAGAAGCGGAGCTCCAGTACGGCAAATCCCATCGAACCCTTACCGGATTGACGGGAGAAAACGCCCGCTCCCTGTCTGAATCGCATCCCAGGTATGTTTCGGAATTTACCTATATGGCGATGGTCACCGCGCTCTCCATCTCAGAAAGCAACGCATCAATGGGGCGCGTGGTCGCCTGTCCCACAGCCGGGGCAAGCGGAGTCATTCCCGGAATCTTTTACGCGCTGCAAAAACGCCACTCCATTCCGTTTGATCGCCTTTTGGAGGGATACATCATTTGCAGTGGAATCGGCAACGTCATCGCGACCCACGCAACCTTATCCGGAGCGGTTGGGGGATGTCAGGCCGAGATCGGAAGCGCAGCTGCCATGGGCAGCGGCGGTTTGGTGTACATCTCGGGTGGGAACTCAGAACAAGTGGGCCACGCAGCGGCGCTGACCCTCAAATCGCTTATGGGCCTCGTATGTGATCCCATCGGAGGCTATGTGGAAATCCCCTGCGTAAAACGAAACGCCGTCGGAGCCAGCATCGCCATTTCTTGCGCCGAGATGGCCTTGGGTGGAGTGGAAAGTTTTGTTCCCTTTGATGAAACAGTATGGGCGATGCAAAAAGTGGGCGCTTCATTGAGCGAAACCCTCCGGGAGACTGGGCAGGGCGGGATTGCCATTACGCGTACGGCCAAAACCTGGCTTACGGAGGGACGGCATGACAACGAATAAGGAACTGCGGATAGAAATCGGCCGACTCCAAAGAGCCCTTAAAGACCAGAAGATCCCGGTGATCATCCTCTTCGAGGGTATGGAAACAGCCGGCATCGGCCAACAAATCAACCACTTGATCCACGCTCTGGATCCAAGGGGGTATCAGGTTCATTACATGTCTCAGCCCACCCGTTCCGAACGACAGGTTCCATGGCTCCATCGCTTCTGGATCCGAATCCCTGCCAAAGGACAGATTGTCATCTTTGACCACAGCTGGTACGGATCGCTCTTCTTCTCAGACCCATCCCAAAAACCGCCCCCTCACCAGGTCCTACAACGAATCAACGACTTTGAACAAACGCTCTGCGCGGATGGCGCGATCTTGGTGAAGTGCTTCCTGGAAATCTCCCGAGCAGAACAAGCCAAACGATTGACCGCCCTAAGCGCGGACCCAATCTTTTCATGGAAGGTCAACAAAACCCACTGGAACCAACAGACCCATTTCACCCACCACATACAACAGATCGAACAAACCATCCAGCAGACCCACATCCCCCCCCACGCGCCTTGGATCAGAATCGACGCGCATGATCGCAAACAAGCGCGTAGACTGATTGCCCAAACAGTCCTCCAACGATTCCAACAAGCCTTGAAATCGATCCCTATCCCGCAGTTGGTTGAACCTCAGCGCCCTGAAGGATCCGATTGTGTGAAAGAACTTTGGGCCGGGGTTGATCTGAATCAAAGAATATCTCGGGTCGACTACAAAACAGCCGTAAAAAACCTCCAAAAGCAGATGGCCGAGTTGCAATCCGATCTCTATCGAAAAAAGATCGCCATGGTGGTGGTCTATGAAGGGTGGGACGCGGCAGGAAAGGGAGGAACCATCCGAAGACTTACCCGGTATTTGGACCCCCGAAGCTACCGGGTCGTTCCCATCGGAGCACCCGACGATCGGGAGAAAGATCGGCATTACCTATGGCGCTTTTGGACCCGCCTCCCCAAAGATGGATCCATCACCATATTTGACCGTTCTTGGTATGGCCGTCTATTGGTCGAACGCGTGGAAGGATTTGCTTCAAAGAGCGAATGGCAGCAAAGTTTCGCTCAGATTCGCGCCTTCGAAGAAGAAATGATTCACCACGGAATCATCCTGGTGAAGTTCTGGCTCCATATTGATCCAGAAACCCAGCTCAAACGCTTTGAATCAAGGCAGCAAGACAATAATCGGCAATGGAAGATAACTGAAGAGGATTGGCGCAACCGAGAACGATGGGCCGATTATGAAGAGGCCCTTGATGATGTCTTTCGATACACACACACATCGCAGGCTCCATGGACCATTCTGTCGTCCAACTGCAAGCGATGGGCGCGCCTTCAAGCCTTACGGAGGGTCTGCGAAGCCTATCGCTCTCGAATATCCATACCCCCGAACAGAACGAGCGCGCGTACTGTGAATGGGGGCTGATTGGGATCGGAATCTTCTGACTTTTTGGTCTTGTTGTCCCAACCGCCAAACAAGGGCAAACCGGCCACATGAGCCTTCCACCCTTTGGGAACGTAGATGTTCACCCCGCCAAATGCCACAAAAACATCCAGCACCGCGCCCTTTTCATCGAGTTTGGCCTCGGTCAGATCGATATCAGCCCCACCAAACATCGCTGCAGCAAAGCCGCCCTTGAAATGCTCCGAAAAAACTTTGGGGCTTGGTCCCGAAAATAAGGCAAACACTTGAAGATAATCGTCTCGAGAACTTTGGTCCGCGCCGACGCGCATCCGGGAAAACAAAATCCACACGCCAAGCAAGATCAAAATCAGGGCCCAGAATACCCCCCAGAAATTGACCGTGAAGAGCGCCAATCGGTTAAAAAGCAGAAGGGCGCCCACCAAGATGACGATACTCGAAGCGATGATCGACAACGACTTCGTCAACAGCTGGATAACCCCAACACAAATGATCAGGATCGGCCACCATTGGCTAAATACATAACCGAAGTTCCACACCCCAAATTGTTGGAGCAAAAACCCGCCTCCAATAACCAACAAAGCAATACCCAAAAACAGTTTGATCATGTTCGCCCGAACAAAAACCACTGGCTCTTTCATCCTTTCACCCCCGTTTGGATTCTTCTGTATGATAAAAGGCCCAATCAAAAAGCCGATCGGACCACAATCGGTGTTGAGATGACCAAAACCTGATCATCATGATCGCCTATATAATGCAATTCCATGAACAAAGCCATATAGGGAAAGGCAGACGAGGGCAGAGAATAGGTCAACTCCTCGTCATCCGAAATCTGCATCGGTTGGCTAATCCATGTCCTTTTTCGAAAGTCCCTTGTGTGCGAAGGGCAGATCAATGCCCGCGCGCGAATCAACTGAAAATGGCCTTCTGTTTCCAAGATCCGGCGCACCACGAGCGTTGACCCATCAAAAGTCCAATCAAAATCTGGCAGTTGAATCCCCCTATGGACATGGTCTACCATCGCTCGAATGGCCATTAACGGCCGATAAATCTCCATATCATGACCCGCGTTCGGCACATAAACCATCTTGGAATACCCCGGCAGATCATTCAGGTAAAACTGCCAAGACTCTGCGTGCCAATACGGATCGTTGGCTCCCACCGGGATCAACTTGGGCATGGTCAAAAAGCTCCGATAGATATAGGGATCCACCAGCTCTCGGAGCACACTGCCTTCTGGACTACCAAGCTGTTCATGCAATCCCAGCTCTGTGTACTCGCTGATCTCATCGGAGTAATCGCCGTAGGCCTTCATCTGAAAATCCAACTGAGCGGGAAAATTCAGAAAATCGTAAGCCATCGGCACGATCCCACGTACACGATCATCGACCACAGCCGTGAGATAGGTCGTCCAGCCCCGTTTCGATCCGCCCGCCAACACAAATTGGCGCACCCCATATTCCTCTTGCATCCAGTTCATCACCCGGATGACCGAACGGACCATTGGCAAAAGCAGAGGCCAGCGATCGTCACCGGTTTCCAAGTATTGATCGAAGGTATACGCAATCAGATGATCCTCGCGTAACCCTCCAAAAAGCGGTTGATTGGGAATATCATACAAGGCAGCGGTCACGATTCCATGATCGACTGCCACGCTTCGCACCGCTTCTTGCGTTCTGGCATCAGAGCGAAAGCTGCCGGTGATGAATATCATCCCAGTTTCAAATTTCGAGCCGTTCGGGTGAGCAACCACCACATGATTGATCCACTGGATCCCCTGCCAATTCTGGGTTGCCAACTGAACCACCATCTGTTGTCCCAATTCATCCTCTGAACCCTCCAAAATCGTGGCATGAGGCACATAATCATACTCTGCTTCAGCGCGAAGATACGCGCGAAAATCCAAGGCAAACAACCCCCCCATCGTCACACAAACCATCAAAACCATACATACCCATTTGTGCCCGACCGTCTTCTTCACGGACTATCCCTCCCAAACTGCGATTGTGCCGGAAATCGAATCCACCATCAAAACTTCGTCTTGGGCAATCCCAAGAAGATCATCTCCCGCGTGCAGACCATTGACCACAATCCGCCATCGTCCGGGTGGTATCGAAAATAGTTGGTTCTGCGATTGACCGTTAATGGCCACTACCGTCCGCTCCCACGAGTCGATCCCGCTCCCGTCATATTGAAGCAGAATCCCTCCCTCAAAAAGGTCCAGCAGTTCCACCCGTTGGGTTGCTTCATCGCGAGTCGATAGACGAAAGATGGGGTGTCGCCTGCGAATACCAATCAGACTGCGGTAATAGGAAAAAAGTTCATATAACGTAAACTTTCGGTTCCAATCGATCTGGTTCACCCCATCCCCCGCATTGTATGAGTTGGTATGGCCCCCTTTGCTGCGGAGCAACTCTTCTCCCCCATGCAAAAAAGGAACCCCTTGGCTCACCAGAAGGATCAATGCAATCAGCTTGTTCCTCTGAACAATCTCTCCTGTTGAAACACCGGGCAGGCTTTTCACCAATTTGTCATACAAAGTCAAGTTGTCATGACACCCGCTATAGTTGATCGACTCGCGTGGATGGAGGGTGAAATCTGGATCGGTTTCGGGAAAGTCCACGCCCCCGACAAGCCCTTTCAGCACATGCGTTGTTTGATAAAGGGCCCCACTGGCAAACCCAATCGATTCATCATCCGGTTTGCCTTTCAGCGCATCGCGAAACCGATCGTTGAACACAGCCAGCCGCATGCCTCGCTGCGCCCCTTTGAAAAAGAGGTTGGATCCCTCCAATTGCGAAGCTCCTGCGGTCCATGGCTCTCCATACAGCAAAGCCGAAGGATTCAGGGCATGCACACGCTCTTCCACAGCGCGCACTGTATCCCGATCGGTCAAGGCCAACAGATCCATGCGAAAGCCATCGACATGATACTCCTCCAGCCAATACGCGACGCTATCCACTATATACTTCCGGACCATCGGTCGTTCCGAAGCGATCTCATTGCCGCAGCCCGAACCGTTGGAATAGCTCCCATCCGGATTCAACCGGTAAAAGTACCCCGGAACGATCTGATCGAATGTCGAATCTCCTCGGCGAAAGGTATGATTGTACACCACATCCATAACCAACCCGATGCCATGCTCATGCAAGCTCCGGACCATCCCCTTCAGCTCACGCACTCGTTTGACGGGATCAGAGGGATCGGTCGCATACTGACCTTCGGGCGCTGAATAACACACCGGATCGTACCCCCAATTATAGCCGTCCGGATCTCGTTCATCCACCGATCCGAAATCCTGGATGGGCTGCAAGTGCAGATGCGTAATACCCAGTTCTACGAGATGATCCAAAACAGTAGCCTGCTGATGTTCATTCTGGGTGCCGATTTCTGTCAACCCCCGGAATGTCCCTTTTCGGACAATGCCAGAACCCGGGTGCGTGGTCAAATCTCGAATATGCGCCTCATACACCACTGCGTCGGTCATCCGTTCAAACCCTTGTAGCGGTCTATCCGTTTCCCACCGTTTCGGATGGGTCAACTCCATATCCAAAATCACTGATCGACCGGAATTCACGGTAAGAGAAAGGCTGTGCGGATCAAGAGTCTCCTGGATCCGTCCTTCGACATCGACGCCAAAGGTATAGCTCATCCCGTGGAGATCTCCTTCCACCCGCGTTTCCCACACCCCGTGATCCGTTCGATTCATATCGATTTGGCGATGCCCCTCACGACTGTCATAATCCGGATAGAGATTAACACGCGCTGCCCGCGCTGTCGGCGCCCAAAGACGGAATCGTGTTCTTTCTTTGCTGTACGAAGGCCATAAAGACTCCGGAAAGAACAGCTCCGGGTGATCCAGAATCCTCCGTTTTCGAACGGGCAAGACTTGAGGCATGAGCAATGAATGGGGATCATAGCACTCCAACCACAACCTTCGGTCCAGCCACCGTTTCCATCCCCATTCAAAACCGCCCCGCAGCAGGATCAGCCCGCATCCCAACAAATGGTCGAAATAGGCCTTTGCACGCTGAGGAGGCAAGACTTCGACGGACTTAACCTGAAAAGCTAGGGTTGAGGGCTCTTCCCAAATTCGAAGACTCAAGCCTTCCAAGGAAGAGACCCCACCCCGATACGAAACAACGACTTCTTCCTCCCCTTCCCAAAACGCAGCCAAAAACTCCAAACCAACCTCCCCTTCATTCATGAACATCGGTTCCGAACGATTCCTTCTAATCAAACCACCTTGATTATATCATACCCGACACACACGACTGAAAAAAAACATGATATAATACGCACCGAGAGGAGGAGATCCTATGTTGATTATCGCGGCGGTGATCGGCTTCGCCCTGGCTTTTTCCATCGGCGCCAATGATGTGGCCAATTCAATGGCCACAGCCGTGGGCGCCAAGGCCATTTCACCCAAACAGGCGGTATGGATCGCAGCGATCCTGGAGTTTGCCGGCGCTGTATTGTTTGGTTCCTTCGTCGTTTCTACCATCATGAAAGGGATCATTCGCTGGGATGTCATCACCGACCCAAACACCCTCATGCTCGGTTCTCTTTCCGCCCTGATCGCCACTACCATCTGGATCCTGGCGGCTACATTCAAAGCCATGCCGATCTCCACAACACATTCCATTGTCGGGGGTATGATCGGATTTGGCATCGTATCCTCCGGGCTTGGCGCAATCCACTGGACTTCCGTACTCATGATCGTTATCACTTGGCTGATCTCTCCCGTCCTGGGTGGGCTTCTTTCCTACTCGATCTTCCGTGTGATCCAACTCTTGATCACCCATCGGAAAGATCCGGACCAACTCGTAAAAAAAAGGAGTCCCATCTTCGTCGGAATCACGCTTGCCGTGATCGCCTTTCTCATATTCTTCAAATCGATGCAGCAGCCAATCGGCCCATCCATCCTCTATGCGTTTATCGTAGCGTTAGCTTCCTATATCATCAGCGCCATCTTGATCGCTCGAATCCTGATCGATCCCAAAAAGAAAAGGAACCCGGTTCAACAAGTATTCCGCCGATTGCAGGTCATCACCTCCTGCTATGTTGCCTTCTCCCATGGAGCCAATGACGTAGCCAATGCGATCGGGCCCGTCGCACTCATATTCGCTGTCTTGACCACAGGTGTCGCAACCTCTGAAACGACCATTCCCATCGAAATCCTGATCATGGGCGGGATCGGCATCTCCTTGGGTGTTGCTCTCCTAGGCAAAAAGGTCATGCACACTGTGGGCCACAACATCACCCGCATAAACAACACGCGCGGCTATGCCATCGACTTTGGAGCAGCGACCACCGTCCTGTTGGCCTCTGTCTTTGGCTTCCCCGTATCCACAACCCACACCGTGGTGGGCGCTGTTACAGGCATCGGGATGGCCCGCGGCAAACACATGGTCAACTGGAAAGTCCTACGGAACGTCGTCCTCTCATGGCTCATCACCGTACCCCTTGTGGCTGCCTGTTCCGGATTGGTATTCTGGATCTTGCGGCAAGCCGGTTTGTAATGATCGATCATTCGGTGCCTGAGAACATCTTCCGCAGCCATGAGATCGATCCCGAGCAGAATGACCAGATCCGGGACCGATGAGGAAAAGCGGAATCTTGGCTGCTTTGCTTTGGGGTCGGTCGGGCTGTGAGCCTATATACCATACTACAACCCACACCCATCCATTCGTTTTCGTGCTGATTGTGCTATAATCGAATATCGGAAAGTTTTCTTTGATTAAAGGGAGCCGATTTGCGAAGAAAAACACGGACCTACCGGTGGGTTTTTTTGCTCACAAATCTTCTGATTCTCTTCTCTACGCAGCTATGGTTGCATCGAGACTGGAACGCATTGTTGGTTATGAAGGTCTCCTTGCTCAATCTTCTGATCTTTGCGGGGATCTATGCCTTTAGAGGCCTGGATTTCCGTCCGACGAGAAATATCAACGAAACCGTTGTTTCCTATGCCTTGGGAAGTCTGGCCGGTATGCTCATCGCCCTTATCCCGATGCTCTCCCTACCCGGTCCTCGACTGGGCACGATTCCCATGGTTGTCACCTTCTTCTTTTCCGCGCTGGTCTCCCCCTTTCTCTTCCATGGGCTGATTCGGACCATCATTCGGTTCATTCCCCCAGAACGGCTTTTGATCATCGGAAAACAAGAGGAGTTAGAACCCATGATGAAGGAAGTCCAAGCCCAATCGTTGGGAAAAGTCCAGGTATATGCCTACATCAATCCATCGGAACCCCTCCTCGAACAAACTCTTGAGCAATCTCAAGCATTCGATTCAATCATCATCGGTGATCCCCATCTCACCGCCGGTATCGAAACCCTTTTGCGGAAAGCCCGTCAAAATCAAATCTCGGTAGATTTTTTACCCAAAATCGTTGAGAGCCATCTCAAACGGATCCCTTTGGAGTTGATCGCCAAGTTCGAAGAATACTATGAGATCTCTTTCTCTCATCCCAACAATTCACCCGCAAAACGAATCATGGACTTGTTTTTGGCCCTATTCCTCATCATCGTCACTTCACCCATCATGATCCTTTTATACATCCTCATCCCCCTCGATTCGGGATTCCCCATCCTCTTTCGTCATACCCGGATGGGATTCAAGAACCAACCCTTCTCCTTTCTCAAGTTCCGGAGCCTGACCACCATCGAAGCAGAAGAACTGGAACAGGAGCAAAACCCCAACCAGACGATCCACCAACGATTGACAAAAATCGGGCGGGTCATCCGAAAACTTCGATTTGATGAATTTCCCCAATTCTTCAATGTCTTGGCCAACACCATGTCCATGATCGGTCCAAGACCCGAAATGATCCAATACCATACCCTATGCGAGCAAAACATCCCATACTATCAATACCGCAACAACCTCAAACCCGGAATCACCGGATGGGCTCAGATCCACTACAAACACACCACCACCCTGAGCGATTACAAAACCAAGACCGAATACGACCTGTACTACATCAAAAACCGGAACATCTTCCTGGATCTCCAAATCGCTCTCCAAACTGTGGAGACCATGTTTGGCATGCGGGGATCCAGATAGAACGAAAAAAAGCAACCAGCCCCTTTAAGGAGCAAATTTGATAGAGCGGAGGAGATCATTCATGAAACTGGGAATCATTGTGTACTCGAAATCAGGAAATACCCTTTCCGTAGCGAAAACCATGCAAGAAACGCTCATGGCTCAAGGCCATGACGCAGAACTGGTATCTTTGGAAGTAAAAGGAGAGATCCGCCCCGACGACAAAAGCGTCACGTTCACAAACATGCCAAACCTCGATCAATACGAGGGGCTGGTCTTTGGATCGCCCGTGCATGCCTTTTCGCTGTCAATGCCGATGAAATCCTTTTTGGATCAAGCGCAAGATCTCAAAGGGAAAAAAGCGGCCGTCTTTATCACCCAACATCTACCGAAATGGATGGGGGGAACCCGGTCGTTGGGCGCTATGGCAAAGCGCAGCGAATCAAAAGGCGCAACAGTTGTTGCCGCCGGGATTGTGCGCTGGAAAAATCCGGAAATGCGTGTGCTGCAAATCCAATCCACGATAGAAGCCATCTCAAAAGCATTCAAACCGATCGGGGAATGATGCACATTCGTCAGTGGAAGATCCGGCATTGGATCGTTTTTGGATTGGTTGGTTTAGGCGCGTTAGCCGGACTAGTGTTGATCATTGTCTTCGCGATTGTCATCCCGCAACTGGAATCAAGATATGCCTATGTACGAGAGATGCCCATCCAGGCAATTGACTTTTCGCGTATCGACGATGGGACGTATGAAGGCGATTTTGCCTATGGAGATTTCACTTATGCAGTTTCAGCGGTCGTCCAAAACCACACCCTGATCGATGCAAGAACGATCCATAATCGAACCACCCGCCATGCAACCATGGCCGAAGAGGTTTTACAGAGAGTGATTCAAAACCAATCCATGGAAGTGGATGTCATAACCGGAGCAACCACTACGAGCAAAGCGCTGTTGAAAGCCTTGGAGGAAGCTTTGAACAAAGGGGGTCTTTAGTGTATATGTTTCACTACAGAAAAAGGGTTTCATCTATCTTGAATGTACATCCTTCTTTCTGATTCACTCACGGATATGGGATGATTATATCCGTTTTTTTATTCCGTCAGGCATCATATGGATGTATTTGTTCTTTTGAGCAAATATAGAACCAAACCCTTTTTCCTGAATCACTCAATTAATTGATTTATTATTTTTTAATAAATTTATTCATTTTGTTTTTTTGATCTTCTTTTTCGAATAATTCAGAAAATATTCTACTTTTACTTTCTATACTATTATTTCTTGGAATATTACTTAAATAATATTTTTTTATACTTAATATTGAATGTAAAGAACATCTCTGAATCTCTTGAATCGTTTCATTTCTTACTTCTTCGACTGATTCCCAATTATCAACGATTTGATGAAATAGTCCATAATGCAAACACTCTTCGGCACATTTTACTTTTCCTAAATACACAAGCTCTAGAGATATGGGGTTTGCTTTGATACCTAAATTATCAATCCCCAGAAACCCAGGGATTATCCCTAAAGTAACTTCCGGAAATCCGATTTTGCATTGCTTAGTGGCAATGAGCAAATCACATCCAAGAGCAAGTTCTAACCCTCCACCGAGAAGGTAACGATCAAAGAAACCGATTACCAATGATGGAAAAGAGGCAATACACTCAACCATTTTCGAACCCAAAAGAGAATAGTTATATGCTTCTTCCCTGTCCATATCAACCATCTCTTTAATATCAGCTCCCGCAATTCCATGTTGTCCTACGAAAAAAAGTGGTTTTTTTGGAGACAAACCCATAATTGAAAGGGAAATATCAGAAATGACTCGTTGGTTCATCACCAAAGGCTTACTCCCATTACTATTCAGCCAGAACTCATAATGAGTCTCAAAGGTTTCTATGTGCATATTACGGTCCTTTCGATCTATCTTTTTTCTTGATCGACTTTGCAGGAACACCTACAACAACATCACCTCTTTCTACTTTTTTAACGACAACTGCCCCAAGACCTATCAACGATTCTTTTCCTACAACTAGCCCTTCTCGAATCGCAGAACAGGGTGCAACCCAGCAATTATCCTCAATGACAACGCTACCTGCGATCATTGACAAAGCAATGATTGTTGTATTTCTTCCAATATTAACGTTATGGGCTATATGACAAAGGTTGTCTATCTTCGTGTTCTTTTGAATCAATGTATTACCTATCGTTCCGCGATCTATACTCACATTACTACCAATCTCAACATCTTCTTCGATTACCACTCCACCAATATGAGGCACTTTAATCAGTATCCCATCCTCATCTTTTTCGTACCCAAAACCATCAGACCCAATCACAGTACCACTATGGATCCGACATCTTTCTCCGATCGAGACATGATCATAAATACTAACATTCGGATGGATTATGGTATAAGCTCCAATTGATACATGATCACCGATCACTGAATAATGTCCAATCGAAACAGAACCCCCAATTGTGACATTCTTTCCTATTTTCGCTGTTGGTGAAATTACGGGATCCTCATTTTCCACACCGAATCTTTCAAGAACTTTCGCAAAGGCCAACCTGGGATTCTGAACTGGAATAAAAAGAATGCCAGTGTTATTTGGTGGTTCTAAGGATCTGCTACAAATGATTACAACAGACTCAATCTTTGACCAGTCAATCTTTTGATCTCTCATCCATGAAAGAGTGTTTGGGGTTGTTTGAGAAATGGGTGAAAAACCCTCAATACATAGATCTTTCGTTACTTTCAAATCCTGAGCATACCCCTCAGCAATTAAAAAATCACATATCTCTTGGACCCGAATGGGTTTCATCACTTCGTTCCTCCTGACTTATTGTTCTCTACTTTGGGACCTGTCTCCCCTCAAAGTATCTTTCGTAATTCACTGTTTCTTGGGCCAACGCTCTCCTTAATTTGTTTAACTGAATATTTTCATATCTGGTTAACAAACTTTGAATATCCAGATGCTCATAATCCCACCAATAAGGATGGGTCACTAATTGAATGCTTGTATTGTGATCACTTTGGATGCTAGACATTAATGGCTCAAGAAATCTCTTTCTCTTCGAATCTGAAAAATAACGGATTCTTTGAAAAAAGGATTCTTCGTACGTATTAACAAACCCAGGAATCTGGATGTTTGCTAATAAATGGGGTTTCGGACGATGGAACGAAACAACCGGAGACAAAGCATAGTATCTCGAGCAAAAGTGGTACCAATGGGTCGCTTCTTGTTGAATTTGATCTACCGACTCAAATCGTTGGCAATCAAGATGCAACCCTATTGAGAAATTATGGTTAAGAAGCGTGTTGATGAGATTTCTTATTTCTTCAGAAAAAATATTGTAGAATCGATTGTTCGGTTGAAAAAACCATGTTGATCGAATATCTAATTCTTTTTCTATGTTCATTAGTATTGTAATATTTTCAGGCATTATATCAATATCGTGCCTTAAGTAAACAAAATTGTTTAGACTAAATTCATCAAAGAATTTGAATTTATAATTTACAATTAGACTTTCTAGTATTTTTCTATAGGTGTCAAAAGTGTATTTCATATCTTTATTTTCTCCTTATTTATATTTTATAGGATTACTAGTAACCTTTATTACTATTTTTTGTGTTTATATCATAAAGATATCGATAATTGTACCTTAGCCTTTCAACCGGATAATCCTGAAAAAAGAGAGCATAGTTTTTTCGCTTGAATCCTTGTTGAGTAATCGGATATTTGCTCGTTTCCGGGATATTTTCTTGGTTCATGTGAAATTTCATCGAAGAACGAACATATTTCCTGGATGGTGGAACACAGTCTCCCTTTTTTTGTTCTTTCTAGGATTTCTTTTGCATCGTTATCAGGCCTAGCAACAAACAATATTGGGGGACTTTTAGGTAATAGTTTTAGAAACTTCCCGCTGAGCATGCCTTTAGTATAGCGTTTTTCCCTACTAAGGTCCGCAAACACCAAATTGCAGTACGAATGAGACTCTTCATATTTAACAATATTATATACCTCTGGAGCCAGGATTTGAACCACAGATTTCAGTGCGTATTTATCCACTAATGCAACCACCTCTTTCGTAAGGTGATATGGACCTAGGCTTCTTATTGCTAATGAAATCCCCTGAGTATTGTTCATCTTCAAGGTTTGGAAGATCATTTCAATACCTTCTATTTGAAAATCATACAATGTCCCCGCATAGTACAGGTACTTGCCTCTCTCTACGGATTGCACAGCCTTCTGAGCAACATCACTCGGATCTTCTTCCCGGTCATCTTCATCCCATCCATTATAGATCACTTCTGTTGGTTTTTCATAGTTTGATTGAATAATCCGCTGCAATGTTGGGCTAACAGTTGTAAATGCGGAGGCTGTGTACAGAATTCGCCTTTCAATTGCTTTATCCATTCGGTCGATGAACGCGAATTTATCATACCGCTCTAGTGCGCCCAAGTCTCTGAAATCAACAACCCATGGGACTTGATAATGCTCCGAAAAGAACTTTCCGATCCGATGCGTACTAGCCGGGCCGAAAGTCGATAGAACGATATCGATCTGATCCCGACCAAAATCGTCTAAAAACCTCGTTCTGACTTCTCTTTCCCAACTCCTGAAATTCTTCCTAAATAGCGAAAACCGATCAGTAGAATTAAAATATAATTTCTTTTTTAATTTTATAATATTTTTATTATAATTATATATATTATATATCTTGCTATCAGAAAGTTTTGATCTTCGTGAAATATCAACAGTTTCATTATTTCCGTATCTGTAAATATTATTATTATCTATATATAATTTTAAATCTCCAGTAGAATTTGTGGTTATAACAATCGGATTGTAATCGAAACAATGGAAATATTTTGCTATGATATTGAACCTCATAGAGGCGATTTTGTTCAAAGGCGGAAATGAATGAGTGACAATAAGGATATTTTTCATGCAATAGATCCTCTCTTTTTATGATCAACCGCTTTCCCCTTCTCCGTTTTCCGATCAACGCGCGCGGCTCTTATCGCGCTGCGATAGACTGAAACCGTTTTTCCGAAGGCAATTTGATACCGAATCATCCGATACCAAAGAATCAATGGATTGAATGTATGCAAGATGTTGGCAATCACCACAAAAAAAGGGAAGTACTTGGTTGTCAAAAAAACCCTCGAGTACAGATCGCATTCGTCTCGATAAGTGCAATGTCGAGACACATACCCCAGATGCTGGAATGGAATCACTCCGAACATCCAATCTCGGAATCTGCTCCATTTCTTTGGATATTTCTCGGACAGATTGGGATGATACACGATGATATCCGAGAAATACCTTGACCGATATCCAAAACGCCTTGTTCTCAGCCCATAGTCAAAATCGCTGAATCCGACAAAATAATGATCATCATCGTACATACACTGCTCAACCACATATCGATGAATCATCAAACCCATGTTCGGACCGATGACCTCGTCCCCCTCCGATGCATGGATCGTATCGATTTTGGCCAACATAGATACCTTAGAAGGAAGCAATCCGATCTCGTAGGGAGAATGGGGAATGATATTCCGAATCTTTGGCACGATCAGATCCGCCTCTTCAATATGATCCAGATACCGTTCGATTGAATCCTCCTGGATCTTCCCATCTTGATCCAGCAGCAAGAGCAGATCATACCCCATCACCAAAAACCGCTCCATCCCGATCCTAAATGCCTGCGCGCACCCTTTTTTCCTTTGAGGATTCACCTCGTAGACAAAATGATCCGGATACTGCCCGACCAAACGAAGATTCTCATGAAGGTAGCTCTCGTTGCTATTATCAACAACATAAACCTCGTCAATCGTTCTTTGCGATCGATCCAGCGAGTTCAAAAGAACCCCGAGGTCTTCTGGACTGTTATACGCTGCGATGCAGGCCATGATCCTCAAAAGATCATCCTCCCGAATACCCCATACATTCAGATTCCCGATCCTTCTCGAGATACCGATCGACTGCATCCTTCCATGATGGAAGACGATACCCCAAAACGCGTTCCGAAGAGGAACAATCCAACGCGCAAAACGAAGGCCGTATGGCAAGACTTTCGAAATCTTGGCGTTTCGCCGGAACCAGCGTCCCCTTCCAGCCGATGGCTGAAAGAATATGCTCCGCCCAAGTGAATCGGCTGCACGATCCAAAGTTGGCCATATGATAGACCCCATAAACCTTATGCTGCAACAAATCCATAACGGCCTGTGCTACGTCTTCGCAATACGAGGGTGATGACACTTGATCCTCGACAATTCTGAGCACGTCTCTTTCTTTGGACCAACCCAAAACTCTGTTCAGGAAATGCTCCCCTCCCCGCCCGAAGAGCCAACTCAATCGAATCAAAAACAGCTGTTGGATATGGTTCAAAACCATCTCTTCTCCAAGCCGTTTGCTTTCTCCATATACCGAAATCGGATTGGGCATATCTCCAACCTGGTACGGACTGCCTTTGTTTCCATCAAAGACATAATCGGTGCTGAAGTGGACCAAAGGTATACTCAATTCATTGGCCGCCATCGCCAAGTGTTTGGGTCCCATTCCATTCACCATAAAAGCACGTTCCGGATCTGTCTCTGCCATGTCCACATCCGTGTATGCGGCGCAATTGATCACCAAATCGATAAAGTCCCTTTGGAACCAAGAACGGACCGCATCGCGATCGGTAATATCCAGTCTCTGAGAGGAACGTAGATCGGTAGGAATGCATGGAATGCCCCGATTCTTGCACTCTTTCTGAATGGCCAACCCCAATTGGCCATTGGCGCCTGTAATCAGAAGGCTCATCATGACCCCTGTCGATACCGAAAGGGAATCGAAATCTCCGATACTTTTGGAAGAGATTGGTCTTTGACAGAAAGAACCGGATCAACGATTCCAAATTCAGAGAAAGGCCATTCAACGCCCACATCGGGATCATTCCATATAATGCCTCGATCCCCTTGGGGAAAGTAGGAGTCTGAGCATTTGTAAAAAAGGGT
>CAYWWY010000011.1:0-64871 GCA_964462525.1 uncultured Thermotogaceae bacterium | reverse complement strand
GTAAAGTAAAGACCCTTTACGGGTATTAGAAAAGCCCCCGTACGGGGGCTTTTTTCATCTTTTAAAGAAGATTTTTTAGGATTGGATTCTGTGTTCGAAAAAGAGTATAATTGGTGCGTAAGAGAATCCAAGGGGCTATTGGGGAGAATCCTAATACTTGGTCGTACGTTTGCCAATGAACTACCTGTTTGACCTGTATATCCTATGCAAAAGGTCTGGTGATCCTTATGAATCCGCTGAATTCGGATCAAATCATCGATACCATCCTAGACCACTTCTCCGAGGTCTTGTGGTCGATTTCGGTTCCCGACAATCGACTTTTACATGTCAGTCATTCGATTAAAGGGCTGTTGGGATATGAAAGCGTGTATTTGGAGCAAAATCCCTTTCCCCTTTCCAACCTCGTGTTCGAAGCAGACCGCCCCTACTTGCGGGCCATGTTTGATCATTTGTCCTCTGAAGGTTCGGTGTCCGCTCAGTTTCGGATGGTTCATCATAACGGGAGGGTTTATGGAACACAGACGCGAGCGGTTGTCGTATATGACCGCGGGTCCCCAACCAGAATCGATGGCATAACGACAATGGCCAGATGTGCAGCAGACAACGAAATCCCGTGCATGCGTAATCAGGACTTTCTGCAAGCATTGATCGATCTGGTGCCCGATCTGTTGTACGCGCGCAATCGGAAGGGACAGTTCGTGGTCGTCAACCAAGCCACAGCAGACTGGTACAGAACCAATGTCGAACAGATGATCGGGAAAACGGATTGGGATTTCCATATCTCAAAAGAAGAAGCGTTGCGGTTTTTCAATGACGATCAAAAGGTATTCCAGACTCAGCAAAGATCGGAAATTCATGAAGAACACATTACGCGTTCCGATGGAACCTCCCGTTTGATGCAGACAACCAAACAACTTTTTCAATCGCATGCCCAGGAGTATGTAATTGGGATTTCATCGGATATCACCAAAGTGAAACGGTTCCAAAAGCTGCTTATGCGAAACAATCAGTTTAAAAGCCTGCTGCTGAAACTGGCTTCCAATTTCATCAACGCGCCCATCGAACAGCTGGACGATGCGATCTGCTCTTCCATTCAAGCCTTGGGAGAATTGACTCAAACAGATCGTGTCTACATCCTTGACTACGATTTCGAGAAAGGGATTGCCCGCAACTCCTATGAATGGTGCGCATCCGGAGTTCCGTCGTATATCGATTGCCTTCAGTCCTTCCCTTTGGCAGATATGCAGTCTTGGATTGATCAGCACACTAGGGGGCAGGAAGTCTATTATCCTCGCGTGGACCAATTGGAAGAAGGACCGATCCGCTCTTCCTTGGAGACGCAAGGAATCCAATCGCTGGTAACCCTGCCGCTTTTAGGCAAACGCTGTTATGGCTCGGTGGGATTTGATATGGTCCATCATCACAGGCGCTTACGCCATGAAGAACTCGATCTCTTCAAGCTGTTTGCGCAAATGCTGGTCAGTGTCTATGAACGCAAAGAATTGGAGCAAGAAGTCCAGGAACACCAACTACGGATCAACTATCTCATGGATGAAATGCCGGGATCGGTATGGTCGATTTCCTACCCGGATTATGCCTCGATCTATTTTAGTCCTTCCAGCGAAAAACTGTATGGACGACCTTTGGAGGAAATCCAGGGCAACCCGGAAATTGAGTTTGAGTTTACGCATCCTGATGATCTCCCGATCACGGAAAAGGCCTTCGAAACTTTAGAAAGAGAAGGAAGGGCCGAGTTCGAGTATCGGCTGGTCCGGCCCGACCATTCGTTTGTTTGGGTAAACAGCAAGATGGAGGCGATTCGGGAGAACGGTACGATCATTCGGATTCACGGGATCGATATTGATATCACCGAACGAAAAATGATGGAAAGCAAACTCTTGGAGATGAAAAAGGAAGCTGAAGCGGCATCCAAGGCAAAATCGCAATTCCTTTCCAATATGTCCCATGAACTGAGAACCCCGCTAACGGGAATGATTGGTTTTGCCGAAACTTTGCAGGCTACAGGGTTAACCCGAGATCAGCATTATCTCCTCAACCATATCATAACCGCTTCCAAAGCTCTTCAGGAAGTAGTCGGCAATGTTTTGGACATTGCGAAAATCGAAGCGGGAAAAATGGATCTCCATCCGCGGCCAACCGATCTCAATCGCCTCTGTCGCCATATTCAAAGTCTTGTTCAGTTTCAAGTCGACCAGAAATCCATCCACATACAGATCCATGTGGATCCATCGCTTCCGAAGGTCTCTGTCGATCCATTGCGCCTTCAGCAGATTCTGCTCAACCTTATCGGAAACGCGATCAAATTTACACCGGATCGGGGTACTGTGTCTGTCCAGGTCTTACGCTTCCTAGCAGACAGGCTTTGTGTTCGGTTTGAAGTGACCGATAGCGGAATTGGCATTTCCGAAGAGGATCAGCAGCGAATCTTCCTTCCCTTTGAACAAGCAGATGGTTCACCCACCCGCCGATTTGGAGGAACCGGGCTTGGATTGGCGATTGCATCGGAGCTGATCCATCTGATGGGATCCAAGTTGCATGTGCACTCCAAGCCCAATATTGGGTCGATCTTCTCCTTCAACCTATGGTTGGATGGAGGATGAGCGTTCTGGATTCTGAAGCATTCCGAATGACCCCGTAAAGAACCGGTGAGCCATCCGGATGTTTGTCACGCATATCAATCGTACAATCCGATCCCGTTAAATGAAAAGCCCTCTGAACGAGGGTTTTTTCTGGAAAAGACAAATAAAAGTTATACAGTGACTTAATACTTGACATACGATATATTAGATGATATAATAAACCGGAAATGATAAACCCTATCTTTCAAGGAATAAAGCAAGATCATTTTCGTCAAGAATGGCAAAGAAAACCGATCATGGAGGTGAACGAAATGGCAAAGGAATTTGTGGTGGGGATTGACCTGGGGACAACCAATTCATGCATTTCATGGGTGAAACCCGATAAATCCAAAGAAGTCATACCGAATGCGGAAGGGGCGCGAACCACCCCTTCGGTGATCTCTTTCAGCAAAACTGGAGAAATCATTGTGGGTGAGCCAGCCAAACGGCAAGCAATTCTGAATTCCGATCGAACCGTCCGTTCGATTAAACGGCAAATGGGGACCACTTTCAAGGTGGATATCGATGGTAAAGAGTATTCGCCGCAAGAACTGAGCGCCCAGATTTTGCGCAAAATGGTGCGGGACGCGGAGGCTTATCTGGGTGGAACGATCAAACGGGCTGTGGTTACCTGCCCCGCCTATTTCAATGACGCTCAACGTCAAGCGACCAAAGAAGCCGGACAGGTAGCAGGGCTCGATGTGATGCGGATTATCAACGAACCGACTGCGGCTGCCCTTGCCTATGGGCTGGATAAAAAAAAGGAAGAAAAAGTCGTGGTCTACGACCTCGGCGGTGGAACTTTCGACATCTCGATTCTCGAGATTGGCGATGGAGTCATTCAGGTGGTGGCGACCAATGGGAATAATCATCTGGGTGGGGATGATTTTGACCAGCGTGTGATCGATTGGCTCGCCGATAATTTCAAAAAGGAACACGGCGTTGATCTGCGGAATGACAAGCAGGCGCTCCAGAGATTGAAAGAAGCGGGAGAAAAAGCCAAAATCGAATTGTCCTCCAAGCTGGAAAGCGATATCAACCTCCCATTCATCACCGCAACCAGCTCCGGCCCCTTGCATTTGGAGACCAAACTGACACGATCGACTCTGGAAAGCCTCACTCGGGAATTGGTCGAAAAGACTCGGGATCCCGTCCTCAACGCAATGAAAGATGCGAAGCTCAAGCCCGAGGAAATCGATGAAGTTATCTTGGTCGGTGGAATGACTCGTATGCCGATGGTGCAGACCTTCATCAAAGAGATCATGAAGAAAGATCCCAACAAGAGCATCAATCCGGATGAAGCGATTGCTGTTGGAGCGGCCATCCAAGCTTCGATCCTATCAGGGGAAATGGGAAAAGATGTTGTTCTGGTTGACGTGGCTCCGCTTACATTGGGTGTGGAAGTCAAAGGGGGGCTTTTGGAACCCATTATCGAACGAAACACGCCTGTTCCCGTGAAAAAGGCCAAAGTCTTTACCACAGCGGAAGACGGGCAGACAGAAGTCGAAGTGCGCGTATATCAGGGAGAGCGCTCTCTGGCCGCGCAGAACCATATGCTGGGAAGTTTCCGGTTGGTGGGGATTCCCCCTTCGCCAAGAGGCATCCCCCAAATCGAAGTGGGTTTCGATATCGATACAGATGGAATCGTGCATGTGAAAGCCAAAGACCTGGGATCGGGGAAAGAACAGTCCATGGTAGTTACCGGGAGAAACCAACTCTCTTCCGAGGACATCTCAAAGATGGTGGAGGATGCCAAGAAATTTGAGGAAGAAGACAAGAAAAAGCGACAAGAGATTGAGATGAAGAATGAAGCCGATAACGTGGCCTATGCCACCGAAAAGATGCTCAAAGAGAATGGGGACAAAATCCCACCCGATCTTCGCGGGAATCTCGAATCCCTTAAGAACGACCTTCGGGAAGCCATCAACCAAGATAATGCCCAGCGGATCAAAGTCCTGATGGACCAACTGAAGGAGCAGACTATGAAGGCCGCGGAACACCTGTACAAAAGTCCCGAACAACCCTCGGGTGATGGACAGCAACCGCCCCAAGAACCCGGGGAACAACCACCCTCTGAGGAAGATCGGTCCAAAGAGGATAATGCTGTGGATGCGGAATATGAGGACGTGAAATAACCAACCGCTGCAAAAGATCGATCCGATTGCCAACCAGAAGGGGCTGTTCCGATTTGATTGCGAACAGCTCGGGAGGTGGGGTATGAAAAGAACCAAAGACTTTGACGAAGAAAATATGCCCAAATATATCATCAGCGTAGCTGCTCAGATCATTGGGCTCCATCCCCAGACGATGCGCCAGTATGAAAAACGTGGGTTTGTTTCGCCATATCGTCTGGGGACCCTTCGGCTCTATTCAGAAGAAGACCTGATCACCCTCCAGAAGATCAAAGAGCTTGCTGATGAGGGGATTCCAACAAGCGGGGTCGAACGGATCCTGGCTCTGGAAGAGAGAATGATCGAGTTGGAACGGAGAGTCAAGACTTTGGAACGAGAGAAGGCGATCCTTCAGGAACGGATCCGGAAAGAGACAGTGCCCTTACCGGTCAAGATCGAATACCGTTCGGTCGACTTTCTCTTTTTTGAAGATGACGATGAGAAGTAAGGAGGACGATCATGATCCAGATGGATGAATATACATCAAAAGCCCAGGAGATCTTAAACGGTGTTCAGGATATCTTGATGCGGTACAAGCAGAACCAATTGCGAACCGAGCACATCTTGCTATCCATGCTCGAAAAAGACGGAAATGTAGGGCATCAGGTGCTTCGGCAGCTTGTGAAAGAGTTCGGAACGCTTCGCAGGGATACAGAAAAAGCCGTTCGAGAATATGGGATGACGACCTCGGCGCCGCAAGGCCAAATATATATCACTCCCAATGCCCGCAGGGTATTGGAAGAAGCAAAAAAAGAGGCAGCCCGAATGCAGGACATCAAGATTGGCGGGGAGCATCTGCTTGTTGCCTTGCTTAAAATCGAAGAATCAATGGCTGCTCGGATCCTTACAAAGTACAAGGTCGCATTGGAACAAGTGTATACAGCCATTCACCAAACAAGAGCACAGGGTGGAGGGGCAGAGGAAGAGAACAAAGGACCGCTTCAACGGTTTACGACGGATTTGAATGAAATGGCCCTGAAAAAGGAACTCATGCCGGTCATAGGCCGAGAGGATGAGATCCGCCGAATGATTCAGATCCTGGGCCGAAAAACCAAAAACAATCCCGTTATCGTTGGTGATTCCGGAGTAGGAAAAACGGCTGTAGTGGAGGGATTGGCCCAACGAATCGTGGAAGGAAATATCCCCGAATACCTGAAAGGCAAACGAGTAATGGCCCTGGATATGGGGCGGCTTGTTGCCGGAACCAAACTCCGGGGGGAGTTTGAAGAACGGATGAAGGCTGTGGTGGACGAAGTGAAAAAATCAGCCGGCGAAATCATTCTCTTCATTGATGAACTCCATACGCTGGTGGGCACTGGATCGGCAGAAGGCTCGATGGACGCGGCCAATCTTTTGAAACCCCCGTTGGCGCGGGGAGAGCTGCGGTGCATTGGAGCCACAACCCTGGACGAATACCGGAAACGGATCGAAAAGGATAAAGCGTTGGAACGAAGGTTTCAAATGGTCATGATCGAAGAACCCAGTGCCGAGGATGCGATCGATATTCTGAACGGATTGCGGGAGGTCTTTGAAAAGCATCATGGAGTTCGCATCACTGGTCCTGCCATAGAAGCTGCAGTAAAATTATCCGACCGGTACATTACCGAACGATTCCTGCCTGACAAGGCGATCGACCTCATTGATGAAGCAGCATCCAAGATCAAGCTGGAAACCACCTATCTACCTTCTGATTTGACAGCGATGGAAAAACAGCTCCAAACATTTGAAGAAGAGATCTCTGAAATGGTCAGCCATAGTGAGTACGAACAGGCTGCCCGTAAGAAGATGGAGATGGAGAAAATGAAAGAGACCTATTCCCAGCAGTACGAGGAGTGGAAAAAAGACCTGGATACCAAACCCAAAGTGGTCAACGAGTATGTGATCGCTGAGATCGTGGAGAAGTGGACAGGAATTCCCACGACCCGCATGCTGCGGTCGGAAAAGGAGAAGATTCTCAACTTGGAGGCGATGATGCACGAGAAGATCGTTGACCAGGAAGAGGCGGTCACGGCTGTTGCCCAAGCAGTTCGTCGTTCAAAAGCGGGATTGAAGGATCCCAAACGCCCTTCTGGCTCCTTTCTTTTCTTAGGTCCCACAGGAGTGGGGAAAACCGAGCTTGCCAAAGCCTTGGCTGAGATCTTGTTCGGAAGCGAGGAAGCTTTGGTTCGGATTGATATGTCAGAATACGGAGAAAAATTCGCTGTATCGAGATTGATCGGATCCCCACCGGGATACGTGGGATATGATGAAGGAGGCCAACTGACCGAAGCCATACGGAGGCGTCCGTATTCGGTCATCTTGATGGACGAGATCGATAAAGCTCATCCCGAGACCTACCACATTCTGTTGCAGCTGATGGAGGATGGGCGATTAACCGACGGAAAAGGGCATGTGGTAGACTTCCGCAATACGATTTTGATCCTTACCAGCAACATCGCCAGCGATGAGATTGTCAAAGGAAAACGAAAGCTGGGGTTTGGGGATGAAGATGACGGAAACGAAGAGATCAAAACAGTGGTTTCCGATGAGCTGAAAAAGTTCTTTAAACCGGAATTGATCAACCGTTTGGACAACATCATCGTATTCAAGACCTTGTCTCAGGAAGATATGAAGAAGATCGTGAGTATATTGATGGTGCATCTGAACGAACGAGTGGTGGACAAACATATCAAACTGAACCTTTCAGAGGATGCGCAGGAATTTCTGGCTCGGAAAGGATATGATCCATCGTTCGGGGCGCGACCGCTTCGGAGGATGATGGAAAAGTATATCGAAGTTCCGCTGTCGGACCTGATTCTGGAGGAGAAGGTCAAAGAAGGAGACAGCGTTCAGATATTGGTGGACCAAGATCAGGACAAACTGCATTTCGAAGTTATGGTGGAGTAAGGAGTCCTCAGATCAATCGATGAACCGAGCGGGCCTTAGGGCCCGTTCTTTATTCGGCGTCATCGAAAGATTCATCGAATTTTGGTAGGAAAGAGGGGGATAGGTACCAGTGAATCAGCCCATCAGGCCAACGATGGCAGATGGCGGCGCAGGGTTTGAGATGGAGTGCGGAATCGTTGATTCCACACAAATGCCACACCCATTCCTCCAGACTCGGATTATGTCCGATGATGGTCATTCGGTCCGCATTGGATTCCCCCATATGACACAGTTGTTCGATATCCCTTGTATGGCCCTCGTAGATCACCATCGATTCTTGGTAGGATCCCCAGGAGAATCCTCCCTTGGCGAGCGCTTCATGGGTCTGACGGGTTCGTAGAGATGGGGAGCACAGGACGAGATCTGAATGGTATCCCACCGAAGCCAAAAACCGCCCCAACCGAAAAGCATCAGAGAATCCTTGGCGAGTCAATGGTCGATCGATGTCTCGAACGATCCCAGGGGGGTTTTTTTCGGCTTTAGCGTGACGGATAATCAAAAGCTCCCTCATTCGAAATCATCCTCATCCAGTTCATCCGGGCGGGAATAGACTTTGAACAGACGGGTATCCTGCGTTTTTTTGGGTTGGGCCGATTGAACTGCCCACTGGTACAGTTCCATCTGAGCATTCACTCGCGGTTTGCCCCTCCGATCCACCCGGGTGTAGGTGCCATCGGATTGCATTTCCCGCGCTTTTATCGTATCACGCATATATAAGTCCAATATCGCGCCAACCCGCTCTTTGAGGGATTGTTCTTCAATCGGGAAAAGGATCTCCACCCGGCGATCTAGATTTCGGGGCATCCAATCCGCGCTGGAAAGGAGCACGCGGGTATCTCCGCCGTTGTGAAAGGAGAAAACCCGGGTATGCTCCAGATATCGTCCTACCACGCTGCGCACCCGGATGCGTTCGCTCAGTCCCGGGATTCCGGGCTTGAGACAGCAAATCCCTCGAACGATCAAATCGATTTCGACTCCTGCAATGGACGCCTGATAAAGCGCGCGGATCATCTCTGGATCCACCAAAGAGTTCATTTTTGCGATGATCCGGGCTTCCATCGACCGTTCTGCGTATCGGATCTCTTGTTGAATCCATTCGATGAATGATTGGCGCAAGTTGATCGGAGAAAAAGCAATGGTTTTCCAAGCGGGGGGTTGGGCATACCCGGTCAGAACGTTAAAGAGGGAGGATGCATCGTACCCGAAGGGTTCGCGGGTAGTCAAATAACCCATGTCAGTGTACAACGCGGCCGTAGTGTCATTGTAGTTGCCTGTGCTCATATGAACATACCGGCGAATTCCGTCCTCTTCTCTCCGAATCACCAACAAGGTCTTGCAGTGTGTTTTCAGCCCCATCAGACCGTATACGACATGGCACCCTGCGTCTTCCAAACGTCTGGCCCATAGGATATTGTTTTCCTCATCGAAACGAGCTTTGAGTTCGACCAATGCGGTTACTTGCTTTCCATTTTCAGCGGCTCGAATCAACGCTCGAATGATGGGAGAATCTCCCCCCACCCGATAAAGAGTCTGTTTAATCGCCAGCACATTCGGATCTTCGCTGGCCTCGCGCAGCAAATCAATCACATGCTGAAAGCTTTCAAATGGATGGTGAAGCAAGATATCCTGCTTACGTATGGCTTCGAAAGCTGAATCATAATCGCGGAATCTGGGAGATGACTGGGGCAAGGCCGAAGGATAAAAGAGAGACTCAAATCCCTTTTTGATCGGTGATTTCAAAAAAGTGGCCAGGTCCAAAGGGCCATTGACCGGATAGATGTCTTCCTCTTCCAAGGGACAGCTTTGGCATAAAAAACTTAGGGCGGATTGGGATATGCCATTCCGTACTTCAAGGCGGACGGGAAAACCCCAATGCCTTCTCTTCAAAGAACGCTGAATCTCGGCAAGCAGATCGTCAGCCTCTTCTTCATCGATATCCAGGTCAGCGTTTCTGGTAATGCGAAAGGGATCGCACCGAAGGATCTCATATCCGGGAAACAGTTTATGAATATTCCGAATAATGATCTGTTCCAGAAACACCCACTGTTTGCACGTGTTGTTGGGAACCGAGATCAATCTGGGCAGCACCGAAGGAACCGGAACAACCGCGTATCTCATGGATTTCGATTCCTCTTTCAGAGAAACGATGAGATTCAAGGAACGGTTCTGCAAGTTGGGGAACGGACGGGAAGGATCGACGGCCATGGGCGTTAGAACAGGAAATACGGTCTCTTCATAGGTGCGGTCCAAAAACTGAACGCCTTTTTCCGGGACTTCTGCGATATCGGAAATCACGCATCCTTCTTTTCTCAATGCAGGAAGGATGGATCGTTGAAAGCAGCTGTACCCCACTTTGGTCATACGATGCGCTTCTTGGGCAATTCGTTCCATCTGTTGCACAGGGGTCATTCCTGCGGGATCGGCCCCATGGAATCCGACTTCGATCTGCTCTTTAATGCCCGCCACACGGATCATGAAAAATTCATCCAAATTCGAGAAGACAATGGCAAGAAACTTCAGGCGTTCCAAAAGAGGGTTGGTTCGATCCAACGCCTCTTCCAAAACTCTCTGATTAAACTGAAGCCAGCTGAGATCGCGGTTCTGATACCATTGGGGGTCGGAAAGATTCATTCCATAAGCCTCTTTTTTAACCGGGGCTTCAGTCCGAACACTTCTCGAAAAAAGTCACTCTTCGCCTCAAAGATCCATTCCTCGAAAATCGTTTCGTATTGGGTTTCTACGATAATGTCCACGTGGTTTTTTTTGGCTTTGACCTTAAGGTCGTTGAACTTATGTTCATGCGCGCGGTCCAAAGCATCGGCGACCCGAAGAATCCCAACCAATTTGGATACAACAAGACGATGGTGGGGGTCCAGCTCCCGGAAGTTGGGATGGGTCATCGAAGGTTCTTCTACGCTATGGTATCGAGCCACATTGGAGACAATTTCCACGTCGAGAGCCGATAACCCAAACAAATCGGTGTTTCGGATCAGGTCATACGAATGGTGTGCGTGATTCCGGACATTCACGTATTTCCCCGCATCATGGAGAATGGCAGAAATCTGTAATAGAAGCCTTTCATGACTGCCCAATCCATGCACATTGATCATCTTGTCGAAAAGTTTTCCTGCCAATGATTCGACCATGTAGGCGTGTTTTTGGTCGTAGCGGTATTTCTCTCCCACGCTTCGCGCGGATTGGATGATATTCCGTTCCAGACGGGAATGCCAGTTATCCCGGTATTCAGGGAAAAGGGTATCCTCGATCAGAACATCCATAATCGAGACTTTGGTTGCAAGCATTGTTTCCGCGCGAGAAACGAGAAACAATTGACGATAGATGGAAAGAGCGGGTAAAAGCACCTCTGCTTGGTCTTCCGATAAGTTGTACATCTCTGCGATTTGCTGGGGGGTGGAATGCATGATCGATGAATAAAGGTTTTCAAAAGAGTCCTTGGGGATCACTCCGAAACAGGAAGTCGATTCTGCACCGCATAATTCCATAATCAAGTGAATCTCTTTGCCTGACGCCACAAAATATCGGATCGGATCTACCGGCAGCAGGTTTTGCAGGGTGTGCATGTAGGTATTGAGGTATTCTTCAATAACGACATCGAATCGATCCGTTCTTTGTTGAAGGATTCCAAGCATTTCGGCCAGTTTGAGCGAACCGATATGGATATTTTGGGTTAACAGAAAGTCTCCTTTTTTTGTTAGGACGACACCCAAACTCCCTGTTCCAATATATGTCAAGAAGATATCGGAACTTTGGAAGGCTTCATCTTTGTCAAGCTCTTGAGAGAGTTTCCGGTACATGCGCGTCTTTTCTTCCGAATCATCCAAAATGTGGATTTCCATTCCGGTTTTCACACGGATTTGGTCGAGAATGTAGGCTTTGTTGGACGCCTCGCGGATGGCGGAAGTGGCGTATAGAATGAAATTTTCTGTATGGTATTCTTTCAGAAGTTTCCCGAAGCCCTTCAGAATCTCGCTGATTTTGTCCACCTTTTCAAAATCAATCTTTCCTTTTGTAAAGGTATCTTTTCCGAGAGCGAGCGGATAGTCGGGCGCCTCTAGGATCTTCATCCGGTTTTGTTTTACCTCGACGATCCGTAAGGAAATCCCATATGATCCAATATGAGCAATGCCTGATATAGTACGGTCTTTGGGAAGCTTTTCTGACATGGCTTTCCTTCCCTTTCTGCTTGAATATGGGTTTTCGAGGATTATACCACATTTTTCGCCCTGTCCGAAAACATATCCAAAAAACGACCAAACGAGCCAAAAATCATGATACAATACTAAGGGTATTTGAATTTCAGTCTGGATGGTGTATAATTACAATGGAAGATCATTCGAGATTGGCGATTCGTCCAAAGAAAACCCGTAGTGTATCGCTTACGGGGGCCTTTTGCAACTTGAACTGCAAGCATTGCCAAGGCGCCTATCTCAAGAATATGGATCCCTTGGACCGATGGATCAATGGGATGGGAGATCCCGATGTAGGGTCTTTGTTGATCAGCGGGGGAATGGAAGATCGGCGCGCGGTTCCCTTTGGACGATACCGTTCGGAGTTGATCGCCTTACGGGAGTCAGGCATGCGGATCAACCTTCATGTCGGTTTTCCCGAACCAAAAGAGGCGGCTCTGATTGGCACGTTGGCTGATGTGGTTTCCTTAGACCTTCCAGGAACAGATCGGATTTTGCGAGAAGTATATGGTATACCGTTACAAACGCAAGAAGTCATGGATCTATATCAGGAGTTGGTTTTGTTCGGAGTCCCTGTCCATCCTCACATAACAGTTGGGCTTGAAAATGGCCGAGTGGGCCACGAGCAGAAGGCAATCCAAGCGATTCAACCATTCCAACCCAAGTTTTTGACAATCAATGTTTTGATTCCTACTAAGGGTACTGCCTATGAGTCTGCGGATCCACCGGATCTGCGCGATGTTCGACAAGTCTTTTCGGATGCCATAGTAGGTCTTCCGCAAACAAAACTGATTTTGGGCTGTATGCAACCCAAAGGACGGTACCGCGAAGACCTGCAAATGATGGCTTATGATATGGGGTTTTATGGATGGGTACAACCGGTAGGTATGCTTATGAAGCAGCTTGCCAAAGAAGAACATGGGGTTCATTTCTTTTTTGATTGTTGCGCTTTTGCGCAAACCCTGATTTCTGAGTAAGGGGGAGGGGGGTTTATGGAACAGCTGAAAAAGATTTGGGAATGGATCAAGTCTTTTCCCGATGCGTATTGGAAAAAGTTTTCTACCGCGCAGAAAATCCTCGTTGGCGGTAGTGCTGCAATTATCTTGGTTATTCTTCTGTTCAGCATCATCAGTGTAGCAAGTCCAAACTATCAATTGTTGGTCAAAGGCTTGAGCGATGTAGAGTCAGGTCAGGTTGTGCGTGGATTGGAAGAAATGGGAATTCCCTACCGCGCTGTGGGGGGGAGCATTTACGTTCCCGCAAGCGCAAATCCCGACGCAATTCGCATGAAACTGAGCGCGGATGGGATTCTGGGCGGAATGATCAAGGGTTTTGAGATTATGGAAGAACAAGTATTCGGGGCTACGAGTTTTGATAAACAGGTACGGTATCAAATCGCTCTGCAAGGGGCGTTGGCGCGTTCGATCATGACAATTCAAGGAGTGCAGTTTGCGCAAGTTTTGCTGACTATTCCCAAATTTACCTACTACGTACGGGGTGAAGATACGCAACCCAAAGCATCGGTCATGTTGACTTTAGCGCCCGGAACAGCTTTGAGAACGGAAAACGTAAAAGCGATCATGGAACTGGTCGCTGGAGCCGTGGAAGGAATGGACATGCGAGACGTGCGGGTTGTGGACAATATGTCCCGGATGCTTAGCGACGCGGTTGCGATGGATTCCGACATGGGCTTGGCCAGTAGTCGGATGGAGCTGAAAAAGATGGTAGACGAATACTACACCACCCGAGTTCGCAGCAGCCTGGAGCAAGTCTTTGGCCCCGGGAAAGTAGTCGTTCTATTTGACGCGCTGCTCAACTTCGAGACCATCGAACAGGAGTTTAAAGAGTACACGCCAGTGACGAGAACCAGCGGAATCATTGCCAGCCAACAAACGGAAAGCGAGTATTCGCGAACAGGGGTTCCTGGAGATCCCGTGGGGGTGGACTCAAATGTGCCCCCAACCTATGAATCGACAACAGTAGCGATGACGACCGATTATTCGCGAGAGAAATCGATCATCAACTATAATGTCAATGAGATGTACCAGCGAGTGCTAATGAATCGACAAGGTGAAATTATCGATAAGAACTTGACTGTGCTGATCGATTCAACCAACGCGTCCCATGATGTGGAAGCTTCAACCATTCAATCACTTGTTGCCAATGCCATCAACGCCTCCGTTTCGAATGTAGAGGTTCAGTTTTTGGCTTTCGATCGGTCATTGGAAGAGCAAATGCGCGCCCAACTTCAAGTCGAGTCCCAAAGACAACGGTTTATCCAATTGATCACAGGTATGCTCCTCTTGGCTGCTGTCATCATGATTCTCGTCTATTTCCTTCTTCAGAAATCGCGGCAAAAAAAGTACGAACGGGAGATTGGGGACAAACGGAGACGTGTGGGAGAAGAGCTTGAAAAAATGGCTCGAGATGAGCCATTATCGCCTGAAGAACAGGAACTGGTCGATATGATTCTGCTTTTGGAAGGCGCGGCTCGTGAAAAGCCTCAAGAAGTGGCATTGGTACTCAGACTTTGGTTGAATGAATAGAGGAGGTCCCCGTATTGCATGATCCGAAACGGATTCGCAACATCAGTATCATCGCCCATATCGATCATGGAAAAACCACACTGACAGACCGGATTTTGGAGTTGACTCAGACCGTCGAATCCCGTCTGATGAAAGAGCAATACCTGGATGCTATGGATATTGAACGCGAACGCGGGATAACCATTAAGGCACATCCTGTGAAAGTAATGTACCGGGCAAATGATGGTCATACCTACGAGATCAACATTATCGACACCCCGGGTCATGTTGATTTTACCTATGAGGTATCGCGATCTCTTGCTGCTTGCGAAGGCGCAGTGCTTCTCGTGGATGCCTCCCAGGGAGTGGAAGCGCAAACAGTTGCCAACACGTTTCTGGCATTGGAGAACAATCTGGAGATCATTCCCGTCGTGAATAAAATCGATCTGGTTCATGCAGACGTACCAGAGACTTTGTCGGAAATCCAGGGTTTGTTGGGGTTTTCCGCGGACGAGTGCATACACACCAGCGCAAAAACTGGCGAAGGCGTGAAGGAGCTGTTGGAGGATATTGTCCGAAAGATCCCCGACCCAACGACTCGAGAAGAAGAAGGACTGAAAGCGCTCATTTTTGACGCGCATTTTGATAAATACCGCGGAGTAGTTGTTCATGTCCGTCTCTTTGGAGGCCAGATTCAAGTAGGAGATTCGATTCGAATGATGCATTCGGGAGAACGATTCGAGGTTTCCGAGGTGGGGGTATTTTCTCCACAGATGGTGCCCGTAGCTCAGATATCATCGGGAGAAGCGGGTTATGTGATCGCTGGAATTCGAGAAGCGGCCCAAGCGCGTGTAGGTGATACCATCACCAGCGCGATTCAACCAGTAGAACGGCCTCTTCCCGGGTACAAGGAAGCCAAACCTATGGTCTTTGCAGGACTGTTTCCTGGGATGCCGGAGTATTTTGAAGAACTGAGAAAAGCTTTGCAAAAACTGACCTTGAATGATGCGGCTCTTGTTTTTGAACCCGATAATTCGCCTGCCTTGGGATTTGGCTTTCGATGTGGTTTCTTGGGTCTTTTGCATATGGATGTCGTCCGTGAGCGATTGGAACGCGAATTCGATATTACCGTTATCTTGACCGCCCCAAATGTGGTATTACAGGTAAAAGATCGAAAAGGCGATTGGATGGAAATCAACGACCCGGCCAAGTTCCCGGAAGAAGAGGAATTTGATGAAGTGCGTGAACCATATGTAAAGCTGAGTGTGATTACCCCTTCGGAGTATATGGGCAACCTGATGGGGTTTATCCAACAGGAGCGGCGGGGGATCTTTCACCATATGGAAAATGCGGGGAAAGACCGGATTATGTTGATTTATGAAATGCCTCTTTCCGAGTTGATCTTCGACTTTTTCGACAAACTCAAGGCCAAAACCCGCGGGTATGGTTCGATGGACTATGATCACCTGGACAATCGGCCCTCGAAGATGGTCAAGCTATCGGTTATCCTGAATAAAGAGGCCGTGGATGCCTTGGCTCTTGTCGTACATGAATCCAAACGGGATTATATGGCGCGAGAACTGGCAAAAAAACTCAAAGAGTTGATTCCCATGCAGCAATTTGAGATCCCGGTTCAGATCAAATGTGGCGCGCGAATCGTTGCCCGCGAGACAGTCCGCGCTTTGCGTAAAGATGTTCTTGCCAAATGCTATGGGGGCGATGTGACCCGGAAAATGAAGCTGTTGGAAAAGCAGAAGGAAGGAAAAAAGAAGCTAAGGGAAATCGGCCAGGTTCGGGTTCCACAAGAAGCTTTTTTGGCTGTGCTGCGAGTGGGAGAAGATGAGACGTGATCCGGAAGGTCATGGTTCGTCTGGCCTACGATGGTAGTGGGTACAAAGGGTTCCAACGGCAAAGAGATCAAAGAACCGTGCAAGGAGAGGTCGAGAAAGCCCTTGAGCGGATTTTTAAACAACCGACTGTGACATACGGAGCGGGCAGAACCGATACAGGTGTCCATGCCATCGGCCAAGCCATTGTCTTTGATGTTCGCTTTGAAACCATGTCCGACTACGATGTTCAAAACGCGCTTAATGCCCATCTACCCAATGATATGTATGTGGTCGGTGTTCAAACAGTTGATTCAAACTTTGATCCCAGGCAGAAAGCGACGCGCAGAATCTACCACTATTTTTTGTTGCATACAGCCCGGCCCGATATCTTTTTGCGGCAGAAGTTCTGGTGGTTTCCGTATGATTTGGATCTTCCCGCCATGCGTCAAGCAGCACGTTGGATGGAAGGAATTCACGATTTCAGCACATACATGAAAAAGACCCCGGGCGAGGAGAAAAACCCGGTTCGGCAAATCTATCGGGTGCGGATTTTTTCCCTAATGCGGCGAAAGGTGATTCTGATCCGCGTGGAAGGACACTCTTTTTTGCGGCAAATGGTGCGGAATATGGTTGGGGCGTTGGTTCGCGTAGGAACTGGGCAAATGGAGCCAGACAGTATCCGTGCTTCGATTCTTCAAAGACAACGCGCTGCGTCGCCCGTTACGGCTCCACCAGATGGCCTGTATCTGTACCAGGTGGAATTTCAATCCGTTCCGGCTCGGAGATATGCGGAAATGGCCATTTGGAGCGAAAACGAGTATATGGAGGGATGCGCATGGATTTCGGATGGGTAGGATTCTTGGTCATTGCTGGGATTGTTCTCTTCTTGTTGTTCTCATCATGGAACAAGAAAAGACAGGAGAAATTAGGCATTCAGCGCTTTCATCGCTTTGTGGAAGAATACATCTATGAACGCAAGATCCTCAACCCGTTTGTGATCTACAATGAGGTGGAAAACTGTAAGGAGATTCCCAGGGAGGTTTTGCGCAAACTCAATGCATTTGACTATATTGATGATCGGGTGAAGAAAGCCAAAGAAGAAAAGAGGGGTTAAAACTGGCATCAATAGCCAATCTTCATAGTTGGAAAGTGGATCTTGAAGAGGCCAAATCGATCCAAGAAACCCTTACAAAAAAACTCAAATTCACGGTATTGGGTCAGCTTCCCAGGCTAATCGCGGGTGTGGACCTTTCATACACCAAAAAGGATGGCCAGGAACACGCGCTTGCTGTCATCGCGGTTCTGTCCTTTCCTGATTTTGAATTGGTTGAAAAGAAGTTTTTGACAACGAAGGTTGCGTTCCCCTATATTCCGGGATTGCTATCTTTTCGGGAAGCCCCCCCGATTCTAAAAGTATGGAAACGGTTGAACCACGAACCGGAAGTGGTTTTTTTTGATGGTCACGGCATTGCCCATCCTCGTGGATTGGGTTTGGCATCTCATATGGGATTGTGGATCAATCGACCCACCATTGGGGTTGCAAAGAAACGGTTGTATGGAACGGTCGCGCATGCGCCCGCCAAACAGGGGGATCAAGAACCAATCCTACACCCGGAGTCGGGTGTTCCCATCGGAGTGGTTTTGCAACCCAAAGAAGGGTTCAATCCCCTGTATGTGTCCGTTGGGAATCTGATCACATTGGAAGACGCGGCTCATCTGACCCAGCTATGCATCTTGTCCAGGTACCGTCTTCCTGAACCCACTCGGGTCGCCCACTATCTATCGCAAAAGATCAAGAGCGAACGGGCCATCCAAGAATCGGAAAGTATCTCAGAAAACTAGTCCCTTCATAAGGAGGTTTCGTATGAAGAAGTTGCTTGTGGTATTCCTTTTCATCCTTCTATCGCTTATGGTGTTCCCTCAAACCTACGCAACCACAGATGACGGTCGCAGAGTCATTCTCTATCCCGATGGTCGGTGGCAGTGGGCGCAGCCTACACCTGGGCCAACCCCATCTCCGTCCCAAAATTTGAGCGGAACGTGGACGTTCTCATGGAAACTTGGGGTATTTGATGAGAGCATCGATGTAGAGATCCGGCAATTCTCCGACTCCTTGACACTCATCTGGAAAATCCATGTATACGATGATACGATCGAAGTCCCTTGGCAACCGGGACAGGATCTCCAATTCTATGCCCGGTCTTTTTTTCATGATCGGGTTTTCTTCAAAGGGCATGTGGAAGATAATCGAACGATCACCGGTACGGTAAGCAGCGAAGGTGCTTTCCCCAAAACAGGAACCTTCCGCGGAGTTCGAAAGTAAGCTTACGCCTCTTCTTCCCGTTGAATGCCATATTCTTTCAGTTTATAAAAGAGGCTTCTGCGACTGATACCCAGCGCGCGCGCTGTATCTACGCGTCGGTTGTGGTGTTTCAAGAGAGTTTGTTCGATAATCCGTTTCTCAGCTTGGGCCATCAAGGAACGAAGGTCTCCATGCATGTCATCGAAAGCAAAGTCTTTTGATCGATCTCTTTGACTGGCGAGCAGATCGCAGTGCTCAAGGCTCAAAGTTTGTGATTCAGCGGGGGCACGGATCATAGCGCGCGCGATTAAGTTGTCCAGCTCACGCACATTTCCTGGCCAATAATATTGGTTCATCCGCTCCATTAGCAATTGATCCACTCCCGTGAAATTACGGCCGTATTCCTGATTCCATTTCCGGAGGGCTGCTTGAATGAGGACGGGAAGATCTTCCAATCGATCTCTGAGCGAGGGGATGACGATTGGAACAACTTGGATGCGGCGATACAAGTCGGGAACAAACCGGCCCTGGTTTACCTTTTGCTCCAAATCTTCCGTTGTGGAAACGATGATTCTCAGATGCGCTTTTCGGCTATTTTTCTCATGGATCCGACTGAAACTCCTGGTTTCTAAGAATTGCAAAAACCGCTCCTGAACGCCTATATCCATATGAGAGATCTCATCCAGATATAAGGTTCCTCCAAAGGCTTCTTCCAAAGCTCCGCGAACGCTTCTTTTTCGATATCGGTGATTCGATGGATCCGACTCGTATCCAAAGATGGTTTCTGCCCAATCCCTTCTTCCCGATAACTGCAAACCGTTGATGAAGACAAAGGGTCCTTCATGAAATCCGCTGAGCTGATGAATCGCCTGTGCAAATAGCCGTTTCCCCGTACCCCGTTCTCCCCGCAGTAAGATTGTGAATGGTGTGGGAGCGGCTCTCTGGGCTTGTTGAATGGCCACTCTCAATTTATGGCTCTTTCCATGGATATCATGGAATGTAGGCTGTTCCTGTACGGTTCGGAGCCTTTGCTGAACATGATGAAGTTGTTCCATGAGCATAGTCGTTTCCGTCAGATCATGAATCACGGCCACGCTCCCTTTAAAGACTCCTTTCACAAAGAGCGGGGTTACATCCACAATCACTTCTTTTCGCGCGGGTCCCACGACCAATCGCTTTCCAAAGACAGCTTGACGGGTTCGGGCCACCAGCAAATGGATGCTTTCCCCTCGGGCAATATCGATGGTCGCTAAGTTTCCGACGACCTCTTCAGAAGTCATTCCTGTAATTCTCGAGTATTCTTTGTTGACCAGTTGAATCTTGCCTCGTTCATCCGCGACGGAGATCGCGTCATGGGTTGAATCGATGATGGCTGAAAGGGTGGTTTGGATCTCCTTTAGATTGGTCACTTCTTCCGCCAACCGCTGGACAGAGGTAATATCTCGGAAAATGGCCACAACGCCGATCACATTGGCTCCTTCATCGAAGATGGGGATCCGAGAAGTCACAATGACGGTATTGTCAAGGTATTGCAATTTATCATATTCGGGCACAGTTGTTTTCAGGACGATATGAAGGCGGGTATTGGGGATCGTAGAGACAACGTCTTTGCCAAGGGCCCTTTCACGAGGGATTCCCAATATGCTGGTTGCGGTGTTGTTGATGAAGATGATCGTCCGATTGGAATCGATCAGAATCACGCCTTCGTTGATGGAGTGCAGAATTTTTTGGATCATCGCTTCATACTCGGGTGTTTTCATATCATTCCTCCCTTCCAATGCTGATACAGGCAATGAAAATCATCGACACTCAGGCTCTCTGCCCTTTGCGAAGCATCGATTCCACACGCTTTCATGGCATCCAGCATCTTTGGGTTCGAAGTCAACGCGCTTTTCAACATTTTTCGGCGATGCGCGAAGGCGGTCCGAAGGAAAGAGGAAAAGGATCCATGATCTTCGGGTGAGAGTTTGGATTGTTTTTTGGGTTTCATTTCGATTACGACTGATTCTACCCGCGGATTGGGGATGAAATGACTGGGAGAAACGGCGCAAAGAATCTGAAGATCCACCAACGATTGACAAAAAACACTGAGCGATCCATACGCCTTTTTGGAAGGCGGGGAAGTCAACCGTTCCACCACCTCCTTCTGAAGCATGAAGATGGCCCGGTCCATACTCATAAAATCCGACCATACCCGTTGCAGCATCGCAACGCCCACATTGTAGGGGAGATTGGAAACAAAAAGAAAAGGCGTGGTCAGATTCATTTCCTGATGAGGTATGGTTAAAAAATCAGCGCGCCGCAGGATAAATGAGGGATTGGACCCAAACCGTTCTTCGAGCAAGGGAGATAACCGCGGGTCGATTTCTATGGCCACAACCTGCCGCGCTTCTTTAAGCAAATAGTGGGTCAACCCGCCCGCTCCAGGGCCGATCTCGATCACTTGTTCATCCGGCTGGATTTTCGCATATCCCGCAATCTTTTTGGCGATCGCTTCGTTGGAAAGGAAATGCTGCCCCCACCGTTTGCTCAAGAACACTCCATACCGCTTCAACCAAGACGATGTATTCAGATTGCGCACCCGCTTTCGTTTCCAAGAATTGGCTCAATGAATTATAGCATATTCCCATGGAGGCTTTACTGCGATCAAAGTATGCTATAATTCTCTGACCAAAAGGAGGCGTATGGGCATGGAGAAGAAATGGGTAGGCTATATGCATCTTGTGGTGGTCTACCTGGTATGGGGGAGCACATACATGGCCATCCGGGTTGCCGTCCGAGAGGGATCCGGGTTTGCGCCCTTCTCTCTGGGAGCGTCTCGCCTCCTGATGGGTTGCTTTCTTGTCTTTTTGATTGCCAAAATTTCCCGCAAATCCTTCCGAATGCCGCGAAGGATGCTTATGGAACTCGCGGTTGCCTCGGTCTTGCTTTGGGTAGGAGGCAATGGATTGGTGACATGGGCATCCCAACACGCCGATTCAAGTTATGCGGCCGTGCTGATGGGCGCAATCCCCATATGGATGGTTGGGATTGAATCGATCCTTGATCGAAGGCGGCCCAGTCTTCCCTTGGTCCTTTTTTTGGTGCTTGGGTTTGGGGGCATTGTAACGATGAGCTGGCCAAGTCTGGTTGGGGCAGAACCCGCAGATTTTTGGAGCATGGTAGCCTTGATCTTTGCTCCAATCTTCTGGAGTGCTGGGACAATCATTCAAAAAAGAAGAGTACGAAATCTTTCCCCCTGGGTCAATTCCGCATATCAGCAGTTTTTTGGGGGGATGGGGTTTTTGGTTATGAGCCTAATTCTACGCGAACCGCTTCCCACACCCAGTTCGGATGCTTGGATGGCCTGGACCTATCTGCTCATCTTCGGGTCTGTTCTAGCCTTCACTTCCTATGTGATTGCTGTTCAACTTCTGCCGATCCGTGTGGTAATGACCTATTCCTACGTAAATCCCATCATTGCCATTCTATTGGGATGGTTTCTTCTGAGAGAAGTCCTTACTCCTTGGGCAATCGGAGGGAGTATCATGATTCTTATGGCCGTATTCGGAATCTTTCAGGTGATTTTTTCACGGAAACGCAATCTTTCCAAACCCGAAGCAGGCCGCCAATGAGAGACAAGGGGATCATTCTCGGGATCGAAACATCCTGTGATGAAACAGCTGTTGCTGTTTTGAAGAACGGTTCGGAACTGATGGCCAATGTGGTCTTTTCTCAAATCGAGATTCATCGGCCATATGGAGGTGTCGTGCCCGAGATCGCGTCGCGAAACCATCTGCAAAATCTGCCCCTCGTTTTGCAAGAAGCCATGGACCTTTCACAACTGAGCTATTCCGATCTGGATGCCATAGCGGCAACTCGTGGCCCAGGTTTGATCCCATCTCTATTGGTCGGCCTTTCAGCAGGGAAAGGGCTGGCATTCTCATTGGGGATCCCTTTTTTGGGGATCAACCACCTTCGGGCACATGTGTACGCCTTATACCTCAACGATCCGGATCTTCACCCCCCCATGATCGTTACCCTGGTTTCTGGAGGACATACGCAAATCCTTTATATTCCCAAGGAAGATGAAATGGTTTGCATTGGCAACACGCGGGATGATGCAGCCGGTGAGGCATTTGATAAAGGCGCGCGGATCTTGGGATTGGCCTATCCGGGAGGTCCCTCCATCGAACAGGCAGCAAAAGGGGGGGATCAGCGCCACGTTCTGTTTCCCACCGCCTTTATGGAACCAGGAAACTATGACTTTTCCTATAGCGGCCTTAAAACCTCCTTGTTGTATTTCATGCAGAAGCATCCCAATGCTCGGGTAGAAGATGTGGCGGCTAGTTTTCAAGAAGCGATCGTGGAACCGCTGATTCGAAAGAGTTTTTCTGCAGCGCGTAGATGGAAAGCGAATTCTCTCCTGTTTGCAGGTGGAGTGGCCGCCAACAATAGGCTTCGCGAGCGAGCGTTGGCAGAAGCATCAAAAAATGGGATACGGGTTCTCTTTCCACCAGTTGGGTTATGCACCGATAACGCGGCCATGGTGGCCATGGCCGGTTGGAAGCGGTATATCAAAGGAAATGTAGATTCGCTCAAATGTCCAGCAGTTTCTTCTTTATCCATCGAGCAGGAATAATCGAGCGTTTATGCTTCTCTCCCTTACAGAATCAAATCCTTGAACGAAAGACCAAATGACACAGGCTTGACAGAAAAGAGATCCGCCACAGTCTGGCCCAGATCCGCGAAAGAAGAGCGCGTGCCTATATCGATATTGGAACGGATCCTCTTGCCCCATCCCAATACAGGAACCATCTCTCTCGAGTGATCTGTGGAGACGGTCGTTGGATCACACCCATGATCTGCGGTGAGAATGAGCAGATCGTCTTCCTTCATCTTCGCAAACAATTCGGGCAGTCTTCGGTCAAATGCCTCCAGCGCTTTGGCATACTGAACATAGTCATTCCGGTGTCCATACTTCATATCGAAATCGACGAGGTTGGTAAAGATCAATGCGGGGGAATCGAATCGATCCATCATTTCCAAGGTTCGATTCACCCCATCCATATTGTCAGTAGTCCCAACATGGTGCGGAACAGAAACACCGGCATACAGATCATAGATCTTGCCCACCCCAACCACATCAACCCCACCTTCGACCAAATGATCCAGAAGCATTGGACCGTCTGGGGGCAAAGAAAAGTCGTGCCTCCGCGGTGTGCGGACGAAAGCGCCGGGGATTCCTTCAAAGGGGCGAGCAATCACTCGAGCTATCTTGAACCCGCATTCATCCAGAAGGGTTCGCGCAATTTCACAGTAGCGATATAGTTCGTTTATCTCCACGACCGATTCGTGGGCGGCAATCTGAAATACGCTATCAGCAGATGTGTACACGATTAAGCCGCCTGTTTGGATATGCATTTCGCCAAGGTCTTTGATGATTTCTGTTCCTGAGGCTGGGAAATTTCCCAAGGTTTTTCGTCCGGTCCGTTCTTCAAACAATCGAATCACATGTTCGGGAAATCCGTCGGGAAAATAGTCGAATGGCTGTTCCACTACAAGGCCTGCAATTTCCCAATGGCCTGTTGTCGAATCCTTACCGGGGCTTTGTTCCATCATCTTCCCATAGAATCCTTGCGCAGATATTGGACGAACGCCTTGAATCGGTGTAAGATGGCCCACACCCAAACGTTCCATGTGGGGGAGAAAAAGTCCGCCTACAGCCTTAGCGGTGTTCCCCAACGTATTGGAGCCTTCGTCTCCGTATTCGGCCGCATCAGGCATCTGTCCAATTCCCACACTATCCAGAACGATTAGAATGACGCTTCGAATCTGTTTTTCCATGGTTCACCTCATTTCAAACACTCAGTGGGTTACTCGCTCGTATTTTCGGGGGCGACAGGTGGTTGAACACTCAGGTCGGGCTCTCCGAGGGTTCCTGCGTGCGCCGTTTTAGACCCGGGAGTAGGTTTGGGCAGGGTAATCATAAGACTCAAAACAGCTCCGAACGCGCTTAGAACCATGGCTGCAATATAACTGGCATCGTACCCTCCGGTAATATCTCGAGCCATTCCACCAAACAGAGGCCCCAAAACTCCGCCCACACCCCACGCGGTAATCATCAGCCCATAGTTGACCCCCAAGTGCTTCACTCCGTATAGGTCAGCAGTCAAAGCGGGGAAGATGGTCAGCATTCCACCGAATGTAAACCCGACCAAACTCTTTCCTATCAATAATGCAAAAGGATGAGTCAGGAACGGGAAGAGCAAGAAGACCAGCACCTGAATGGCAAACATGACAAAGAGGGTTTGCTTTCTCCCAATATGATCGGATATGCTCCCCCAACTGATTCGGCCCAGGAAATTGAAGAGGGCGTATACAGTCACGATGATAAAAGCGTTTTGCATACCCGCTTGTTCCTGCCCGATCTTCTGCATCTGCCCGATAATGAGCAGGCCGGCAAATGTTCCGAAAAAGAAGAGTGACCAGATCAGATAAAATTGCTTGCATCGAAGCATCTGGCCGTAATCTACATCCTGACGGATCAATCGAACGGGTGGTTTTCGTTTTGTTTCCAAAGGGAGCGGAACATGCCCGGGTGGGGGATTCTTGATTAGGAAGGAAAAACCAAAGACAATGGCAAAGAAGAAGATGCCCAGAGTGATGAATGTAGCCTGGATTCCGATCTGATCCAAAAGGAGGTTGGCGAGGGGGGCAATATAGATCGGAGCGAGCCCGAATCCGCTAACCACCAGACCCGTTATAAACCCGCGATGATTGGAGTGGAACCACTTCACGGCAGCAGGCGTCGGAGAAGCATATCCAAACCCCATGGCCAACCCAAAGAAGATCCCAAAAAAGATCGTCAGTTCGACAACGCCCAAGCGCATTCCCGAGAAGACAAATCCCGCGCCGGCAAGAACGGAGGCGAGGAGCAACACGAGCCTGGGTCCCAGCTTATCCTGCATTCTGCCTGCAGGCACCATTGTAAAGGCAAAGATAGCCGACGCTACCATATAAGGAATCTGGGTCTGCGTAGCCGTCCATTCCAACTGGTCAATCAGGGCAGCGGAAATAACTCCCCACGCATATAGTACACCCAGGGTCAGGTTAACCCCCAAGCCACTGAAAACAACTATCCAGGCTTTTTTTCTCTGATCCATCCCGTGTGACCTCCTGATTCTGCAAAAATTAGGGGTGGTTCTTTTCCCGTACCGTCGGAGAAAATTCCCCCAATTATACCATGAACCAGAGAATCATCGGCTGACAATAAACCAGGGAACCGATCGGTATCTGCCGATCTACAAAGGTAAGCCTAGGCTAGAAGAAAATTGGCAGGGGTATTGACATGATTGATGGATTTGGTTTGCGCGAATGGGTCAGTTGTTCCATGGGTACGGATTTCCATTGAGGTCGAATTTGAGCGCATCCATTTCTTTCGCTGTTTGAACAAAGGCATTGATCCCGATATCCAAATCTTCTTTCGCATGAGTTGCGCTGATCATGACGCGGATTCGCGCTTTTCCTTTTGGAACAGTCGGAAAGCCGATCGATTGAGCAAAAACCCCCCGTTCCATCAGCCTTCGGCTGAAAGCGGAAGCAATTGGCGCTTCGTTCAACATAACCGGAGTGATAGGGGTTTCCGTTTCTCCCAGATTAAACCCTTCCTCGCGCATTCGAGATTGGAAATACTTGGCGTTTTCCCAAAGTTTTTTGACCAAAGCGTCGTCTTCGGACAGGATCCGCACAGCTTCGATCGCCGCGGCTGTGTCTGCGGGGCTCAAAGAACTACTGAACAGGAAGGTTCGCGCTTTTTGCTTCAAGTAATCGATCAGATCCTCGTCGCCAGAGACAAATCCACCGACCACACCAAAGGCTTTCGATAGGGTCCCCACTTCGATATCCACTTGGTCATGCAGGCCAAAATGATCCACGATGCCCCGCCCGTTCGTTCCAAGCACTCCTTCACCGTGTGCGTCATCAACCATTAAGATGGCTTTGTACTTTTTGCATATCTCCGCAATCTTTGGCAAAGGCGCTAGGTCACCGTCCATGGAAAAGACTCCGTCGGTGATCACGAGTTTTTTCTTGCATCCGGCATCTTTTGCTGCCTGCAATTGTTTTTTCAAGTCATCCACATCTTTATGCTTCCATACAAACCGCCGGGCTTTTGATAACCGCACTGCATCAATGATGCTGGCGTGGTTCAGCTCATCGGACAATATCGCGTCTTCTTCGGTTGTAATCGTCGGGATGATGGCTTGATTCGCGTTGAATCCCGATTGAACGACGATCACGGAAGGCACGCCCTTAAACCGAGCCAGATTTTCCTCCAATTGGTTGTGCAAGCCCATGGTTCCTGCAATGGTCCGCACGGCCCCCGGCCCAACTCCCCAATTCTGAATGGCCCGAATGGATGCTTCTTTCAGTCTCGGATGATTGGCAAGTCCTAGGTAATTATTGGATGAGAGATTCAGCACCTTTGTTCCGTCAATTTGCAGCCAACCTCCCTGCGGACCTTGCAATGTGCGAATGATCGTGTATAGCCCCTGATTCTTTAGTTCCGACAAATCATCGGTTAGATCTTGCCAACGACTCACGGGAATCACTCCTTTCAAAAGGTGGTTGTATTTCGGCTTTCATCATCAAAACCCGTTTGTGTTGAGGATCGCTGATGCTCAAGAACCCATGATCATAGGAGATGGAAATCTGACGGGAAGTGATCCGAGATATCATGGAAAGAATCGCGTCTGGCGCCAGTCGAACCTTCCAAGGATATCCCTCGTCTTCAGCAACCCATCGACCCGGCTCTCGTACAGAGTAGTATATCCGATCTTGGCGAATGTGCAGTTCAATCGAATCTTTGTCCAGCACCATCTCAATTTTTGATCCGCGAGAAAGCTTTAGGGCTTTCGCCAACGCCTTTCGGAACCGAAGGGTTTCTGTTTCAAACAAAGGATTCAATGATTCGTTCATGGAACCCAGCTGTAGCGCTTGAACCACTTCCTTATGATCCATCGGATCGCATGCAATCACGCTTAACGCTCCAGAAATATGAAAGGCCAACTCTTTTTGATTCTCAGAGATACCCAGACGGAGCTCGGAAACATCCAAGAGGTTGTATGCCTTGATTAAGTGGCGGAGGTTGTAATAGGGGACAACCACATTCACATCCTGACACCGACATAAGGATTGGTAGATCGCTGTCAGATCATCGTACACCGTACTCACAGTCAATGATCCATCCCGAACAAAAAAGGAGATGCGTTCATTTTCCGCCATCCGAACCGAGGCAAAATCGATACCGCGTAAAAACTCTTTGAAGGGGAAATGGCCCAGTATCCGGTAGGGTTTCATCGGGTTTCTATATGGCGGATTGGGCTGCAAAATAGCCAATAGTTCTTCTCCAATCTCCAGCATCATCTCGCGTTCTCGCAAGGTAACGTGTACTTGGGTCTCTTTGGGCTGATTCTGAAGAAAAAGCTTGATCCCAGGTATGGGAAGGAGAAAGGTATGGTCAAAGGGCTGTGTAGGTACGGGAACCTGGAAATGAGAGTATAGACCCCCATCAGTGACATAGGCCTGAATCCCGTTATCATAAAACAAATGGATTTCCTTAAAATGTTTCTGTTCCGAACCGCTGATCAAATCACAGTACTGAACAATTTTGAGCAGTCGGTCTACCCTCATTTCAAAGCAAATCAATGTCTTCCTCCGAAAGAAATCGGGCTGCTGACGACCAGTATCCTTGGCTCTGCCAATCAGCCTGCAACCCCTGAATTTGGTCGAAGGGCGCTCTGGTGTGGAACACAGCAAAAAAAACCGATCCAGATCCCGTCATGCCTTTTGCCAATAGGTCCGGGTGATGAAAGGCTTCCCATTGAGGGATCCAACGATCCAAAACCGGATGGATGCCATGAAGCGTAGGCAAAAAATCATTTCGGCACCGCGCGGGCTTTTGCTGACGCAACTGTAGATAGGTATCCAAAGCCTTTTTTTCCTCATCCTTGGCATCTAGGAACACCTCTCTTTGAGCAGCGCGCCATTGGTCCAACCTGCGGTACATATCTGAGGTGGAAAGGCTGATCGAAGGCCGGACCAACAAAACAGGAAAAGACGGTAGCGGCGACAAAGCGGTAACGCGTTCTCCTGTCCCTTGAACCAAGGCGGTTCCCCCTTTCAGAAAAAAGGGCACATCGCTCCCTATCGTACGGGCGATTTGAATTTGTCGATCTTCAGAAAGGGCCCAGAGCTTTCCAAAATGCCGAATCAGGGCTCCCGCGTCCGCGCTTCCGCCTCCCAAACCACTTCGGGTGGGGATCCGCTTGATCAGTCGGATCCGCATGCTAAGAAAGGATTTCTGGTCGTGCGTCAAATGAACAACCGTTCGATAAAGAGTATTCTGTGCATCCCAACCCAATGGTTCGACTTCAGGATAATTGGAATCATAAATGATCTGAAAATCGCCTTCAGAGCAAGAATTCCGCGAGAATGCATCTGTATGAGAATCCAATAACAGGTCATCATGCAAAGAAATCGTCTGGAAAACGCTGGTCAGCTCATGATACCCATCCGGGTGTTGGTTCCCAATGGCCAAAAATAGGTTAAGTTTTGACCAAGCGGCAATCTTCACGGGGTTTTTAGCTGATTGATCCGTTCCCGCGTTTCATTGAGGCGATCGGTATTCGGGAATTTTTGGAGCAATTCTTCATAGATTCGCAAAGCTCTTTGGGGATCGCCAAGCCGCTCGTAGGATAGACCGATATAGAAATATGCCGCATCCACCTTGGAAAAGGTCGGATATGTTGTGATCAGTTGGAAGAATAGGTTTTTGGACTGATCATAATCGCCCCGATGGTAGAAGGAAAGAGCATAGTCTTGAAGGCCCCATGGGGCTTTCGCAGATTGCGGATACTGTTGGATGAGCAGAGAATAAGCTCGGTCGGCTTCCGTCCGGTTTCCGATCGATGTGAAGTACCGTGCTCGGATATACAACATTCCTGCTTTGGAGGAATCCTGCATTCCCTCTGTTTGAACACCGGAAATGGCATTGTAGGCGGAAAGAACGTCTCCTTTCCTGAGAAAGGCTTCTCCGCGAAGATAAGCCAATTCCTTTTTCAACAGCGCGTCACCGGTTTGAGCAATCGCTTGATCGATCTGTTGGATGATGGGATCCATAATGGTGGTTGATAGAATAAGCATTTCGAATTTCTTTATGGTCGCATTGCGGATGAATCGACCTGTGGTATCGTTTTGTATGATCCAGTCATACTCACGAGACGCCTGAACGAACTGATTGCGCAATGCGTACGATTCAGCCAGATAAAACGCCGCGTTCAAAGCGCCGGTGACATCTTGTTGATAATTGTCTTTCAATTGCTGAAAGTATCCGTCGGCTTCTGTATAGTTTTGCATAGCCATGGCAACAATCCCAAGATTGATGAGTGTTTGAGTACGCTCTTGATCCCCCGCGACTTCTAATGCTTTCCGATAGGCTTCGCGCGATTTTGGGTAATCTCGCGTTTGAAAGAGCACATCGCCCTTAAAGGATTGACCCAAAAAAACATACCGCGGGGTTCCGGACTGGATGACTCGCTCTATGGTATCCAAGGCTTGACGAAAATCCCCCTTTTGAAGGAATAGTTGCGCCATCCAATAATTGGCTTCCTGAAAAGCCAATCCAGTGGCAAGCACTCGGCGTAAAAGAACCTCGGCTTCGTCGATTCGGCGCATGGCAATATAGATCTTGGCGGTTTCAAGGTCCAACTCAGTCGTTTTTTCTGGGAACAGGGATTTCACACGGTTAAGAAACGCAACCAATCCCGAATAGTCTCCGCCTTCGCGCATGGCGCCCATCACATTTTTTGCCGCTTCAAAGGCTTCCTGATTATGACTGCGCGCGCCCAATTCCATGGCTTGGGTCCAGAGGTCGATGGCCATGTCGATTCGCTGGTTTTTGTAGGTAATCCACCCTTTTGCGATCAAAGCGTCCATTCGTTCTCGGGTAGATGGCGCGCTCTGGATGACAGTATCGATATACCGCAAGGCAGAATCATAAGATCCGCTCTGATAAAGCAGTTCCACATGAAGGGTCATAATATCGCCTCGGAATCGGGTATCGGAATAATCTCGGACCAAGATCTCCGAATGCTGCAAAGCCTCCCGGTAGTTTTGAAGATTCATTAGGGCCTTAACAACCTGATAAATGCTAGCTGCAACCAGTTCCTTATCCTGCCCTTGCCTCTGAGCTTGTTGGAACGCCAATACCGCCGCGGCATAGTTTCTTTGTTCGTACAGCACCAGACCTTTGTAGTAGCTGGCAGTCGGGCGTAAGTCTTCCCGAGTGACACGGTCCAAAAAGGCCACAGCCGACATATAGTCTCCAGAAAGCCGCAGCACCATTCCGCGCAAAAGGAAAGCGTCTTGGGCATACTCGGAAAAAGAAGAGATTTCATCGATGGCAGAGATAGCCTGGCGAATGTATTGGGCCTGAAGGTTGCCCGTAGCGTTGAGAGCCGCATAGTATAAGGTATATGCTTTGGAATATAGCACGTAGGGATAGTCGGTATCCGACACGATCAATAAGGATTGAGCCTGCTGATAGGAAGCGAGGGCTTGATCATAACTCCCCCGGTAGAAATAAGCATCTCCCATCAGGATGAAGGCTTTCTGGCGCAACCCAAGGTCATTCGGATACTGCTGCAAAAGCTGATTGAGATCCTGAATACTGGAATCCAAAAGGGAGGCATCGTCAAGGTTGTATGCAAAAGTGATTTTTTCTTGGATACTTCGCAGCTGAAAATAACCGGTTGTTCCCCACGCAATTGATACACAAACAACAAAAAAAATGATGAGACCGATTCCCATTCTCATCCTATTTTTCACCACCCCCACCGCCTTTCTTTCCTTCTTTCTCTCTGTGCTGGATTTCCTCTCGTTCTGAAATGGTAAAAGATCTCAATTGACCGGGCGTTTCGATTCCGTCAAGGGTAAAGGAACCGATTTGAATCCGTTTCAGATACAGAACGGGATGACCCAATGCCTGACACATAAGACGGATTTGGCGCTTTTTCCCTTCACGAATGCGGATCTCCCATAGGGATTGGTTCTTCTCGGACTCCAATATGGTCAACCCAGCCGGAGCGGTCTTTTCGTTCCCAAGGATCAAACCGCTACGGAATTTCTCCATCGCTGGGGTTGTTGGTGTTCCCTGAACCCAGGCCTGATATACCTTTTGGACTTCATAGCGGGGATGCAGCATCTGATTGGCAAAATCGCCGTCGTTGGTAAGAATCAACAACCCTTCGGTCTCCTGATCCAATCTTCCTACCGGGAATAGGTAGTCTTTGATCCCGTGATGCCGGCGCACATAATCGATGACTGTTTCTCTGCCTTGGGGATCTGTGACGGATGAGATGATTCCGCGTGGTTTGTGAAATAAGTAGTACTTCGGTTCGCTCTGGGGAGAACAGATTCGCCCATCCAGCGTGATCTGGTCCCGCGAGCCGTCCACTTCAAACGCAAACTGGGTGACCACGCTTCCATTCACGCATACTCTGCCTTGATGGATCATTTCGTCGACTTTTCTACGAGCTCCAACTCCACAGGATTGCAAAAATCGTTTCAGCGTGACTCTCGATCGATCCATGATCAAAATGGCATGATCAAGTATACGGAAAACCCGATTTTCCGGTTGGATAGTTGGAATTCGACAACAAGGTGGTCTCTGAACTGGTATTGGCCGCTTTGAACAAAATACCGCAGCTTTGCCTGCACGGTGCCAAAGAGAAGATCCATAAAGCCCATGTTTTGTGGATTGTAAACGATGGGCAAACCCAAGGAAACTTCAAAAAGCCATGGATCAAAATGATACTGGCCATACAAACCAGCCGCAAACCAATAACTTGAGTCTTGCCAAGCGTCCCATAAGTCTTGGTCGGTTGGATCATCTCCTGTTTGCGCGTATTGCGTATAGAAGTTTCCATACTCGAAGGTGGAATGAATTCCGAAGCGGTATCCGGTTCGACCCACATCCCTTCCCAAAATCGGAACGTACACACCAAAGTCGAAATTCCAAAAATCCATGGGTGTTTCGCTCTGCGTTCCTTCATCATCAAAGGAAAAGTGTGGATGATACGTGATATCGAATTCGATTCGATCATTGAAATCATTCCAGATCCCCAAATCAATATTGAAGCCGTTATGATTGAAACTACTGGGAGCGAATCGGTATCCTCCTCCAATCTCGAACTGCATTCCAAACAAACAGCTCAATCCAAAGGCAAAGAATCCGATCACGATCCCTAACCGGTTCCATTTGCGGTCCGTTCTCTTCGCCATCTTATCCCCTCAACAGCCGATACTCCGTTTCGTTTTGCGAAACGATCCCCCTGAGCGTGAGCATCGTCAATATTTCATTCAATTGACCTGCCTGCAACCCAGTGTGTTCAAGCAAAGCGTCAAAATGCCCCGTTCCTTCCCGAATCGCGGAAACCACGATCTGTTCGGAAGTCTCCAAATCCGTTAGGGAGGCGGACGATTGAAAATCAAAGTGGGTTTGGATCCAAGGAAACTCATTGATGATATCGGTATGCGCGGTGACCAGCTTTGCGCCAAGCTGAATCAACCGGTGTGTTCCTTCGGAGTAAATGGATTGAATTGAACCCGGAATAGCAAAGACTTCTCGATTTTGGGAGAGGGCGCATTGCGCAGTGATCAAAGAACCGCTTTTGGCTGTCGCTTCGATCACCAAAACCCCATGGCTCAAACCGGATATGATCCGATTTCTGCGAGGAAAGTATCGGGGCAAGGGACGCGTGGAAGGCAGATACTCGCTGACTAAACAGCCTTCCTCAGAAACCCTTCGATACAAGTCTTTGTGCGCCATCGGATAGATGTGGTCGACTCCTCCGCCCAGAACGCCTACCGTTGTGGATTTCTCTTCAATGGCCTGTTTATGCGCAAGGGCATCGATTCCATAGGCAAGTCCGCTGACAATGGCAACACCCTGCCTGGCTAAAGGCGTAACGATCTTCTGAACAGCGTACGAACCATATGCTGTGTTTTTTCGAGAACCCACAACCCCGATTTTCAACTGTGGTTCATTGAGTACCTGATGCCTTCCTTTGACGAATAATGCCAAAGGAGGGTCCGGAATCTCTTTCAATAGGGCTGGGTATCCGTCATCTCCCCAAAGAAGGATCGAAATGTCCTTTCGATTCATGATTCGATTCAGTTCTTGCTCCATCGTTGCGCGATCCAGCGAAGAGAATCGCTGAATCCGCGATTCAAGACCAGAGAGCAGCGTAGGCGCGCGAAGCATCTCGTCGATCGACGAGAATTGGTTGGTCAACCACTCCCACTCTTCGGGCTGAAAGATATGGACCGATGCCAACATGATTCGATGAATCCGTTCCATCGCGCGCTCCTTGTTTACAGGATGTACGAAGAAAGATCTTCGTCTTGGAGAATGGATTCCAGATGCTTTCGAACAAAATCTTGATCGATGTGAACCTGCTTTTCTGATGTATCGGGGGCTTCGAAGGAAATATCTTCCAAGGTCTTTTCCATGACGGTATAGAGCCGACGGGCGCCGATATTTTCAATGCGTTCATTGAGTGTAAAGGCAATATGTGCGATCTCCCGTATGCCATCGGGCGTAAAGTCCAAAGTCACTCCGTCCGTATCTAACAAAGCGGTGTATTGTTTCAGGAGAGAATTTTCCGGTTCGACAACGATCCGTTCGAAGTCCTGGACTGTTAACGGAACCAATTCCACCCGGATGGGAAACCGTCCTTGAAACTCTGGAATCAGGTCGGCGGGTTTGGATATGTGGAAAGCCCCAGCCGCAATAAAGAGAATATAATCGGTTCGCACCATTCCATGTTTTGTCATTACGTTTGTGCCTTCCACGATCGGCAAGAGATCTCTTTGGACGCCCTCCCTCGATACATCCGGTCCGCTTCCTGAAGAGGACTTGGATGCCACTTTGTCTATTTCGTCGATGAATATGATTCCGCGTTCTTGCGCCATATCTAGGCCGGTCTGAACGGTTTTGTCCATATCGATCAGTTTTTCTGCTTCGATCGGAAAGAGAAATTTTCGGGCTTCCCGTACTTTCATGCGTTTGGTGACCCGTTTTTTGGGAACCAGATTTCCAAAGACTCCTTGAAGATCGATGCCCATCTCTTCAGCCATATCTCCCCCACCGATCATTCCGATTGCCGGAGCCGCAGCCTGTTCGATTTCCAGTTCCACGTCGTTGTCTTCCAACAATCCCTGGTTCAATTTTTCTCGCATGGATGATATCTGGTCCTTCTGGTTCGGGTCTTGTTGGGGTGGTTGTTGCTCGGGCGATTGAGATGGCTGTCGATTTCCCAGCAATGCCCCCAGGAAATTTTCGCCAAACGGTTGATGCGGTTTCGATGGCCGAGTGCGGGTCAAAGCCTCCAAGATTCGGTTTTCGACTTCAATTTCGGCTTGGGCCTTCACACGCCGCATTTCGTCGGACTTGATCATGTTAATGGACGCCTCAACCAGATCACGGATCATGGATTCGACCGAACGTCCAACATACCCTACTTCAGTGAATCGGGACGCTTCGACTTTAATAAACGGGGAGCGCGAGATTTGCGCCAGCCTCCGAGCAATTTCTGTCTTCCCCACACCAGTGGGTCCCATCATCAGGATATTCTTCGGAATGATCTCCCGCCGCATCTTTTCCGACAATCGCTGGCGCCGGATTCGGTTGCGTAAAGCAATGGCAACGGATTTTTTGGCAGGGTCTTGTCCAACGATATATCGGTTCAGCAATTCCACAATCCGCTTAGGAGTCAGATTATCTTCCTGCCCTAGGGCAATGGGTGGTTCTGATGTTGGTTCCATAGTACCTCCTTATGGGGCAAACCTTGGTTGTCTCACTTCCATGCTTCCATTCTTCCAAAGAAGCTGGATGCCGTTAATCTCGATAGAACCTTCCCAAGGGTTCAATGTCATCGTCTCCCAGTCCATCATAACTGCTTCGATATGGCATCCCAAATCCATCGCATGCATAGAAGGGAGACTCACAAGCCCCTTTCTTTCTATGTCCAGGGATTGCAGACGCAGATCCCACAGAGTATTCATGATTCCATAAGAGAGCATAAAAATAACCAGAAGCGCCAAAGAGGTTATGATCCCCTTTTTGCGGTATTTCTGGCGGTTGGGATCAGGGGACATATCCGATGTACGGAAGATTCCGGTAGATTTGGTCATAATCCAATCCATAACCGATCATAAACTGGTTTGGCACCTGAAACCCAGTAAATCGTGGGGTCACACCCAAATGGTCATTTTCATGTTTATCCAACAATGTTGCTACGCTCAGATCCTTGGGCTGAAACTGCTCCAAAAACCGCATGACATGATGGAGCGTTTTCCCCGAATCGAGTATATCTTCGACGACCACGACATATTGTCCTTCGATCGATTCATCCAAGATAGATTTGATTACAACATTTCCGGTGGACTGGTTATCCGCGTAACTGGAAACCTGAATAAAGATGTAATGGACATTCATCGGAATGTTTAGCAAAAGATCCGAAAAAAAGTGGACCGAACCTTTCAACACACATACCATATACAACCGATCGGTCAAGGGACGGTAATAATCGGCGATTTCTTTCCCCAGTTCCACAATCCGCTTTTGAATGGTCTGCGTATCAAACAGAACCTGAATATCTTCCTTTCGAATGCTCAAAATACGACGCCTCCTCCAGGATCAACTCCATCTTTGGAATGGATTTTGATGCTTCGATGGGGTTAGGTTTCCAAAAAGTGGTTCCAAGCCTCCATACTGATTGTCAGAAGGTGGTTCGTCTCGTTCTGCGTGTTTTCCCGGCAGAAGAAGTAGGCTTTCAGCTTCGGTTCTGTTCCCGAAGGGCGGATGATGATTTTCAGCTTCTTCCCAAAACGCCATTCCAGAACATTTCCTTTCATGATTCCCGATTCTTGAGCATAATCTCGGGATTCTGTCAAAGGTTGCTGCGCCCAGCTGATCGGGGGTTTTTCCCGAATCCGATGCAGAAATGCCCTCATTTGCTTCAATCCCTCCACACCAGGAAACTCTTGCGTAACCAATCCTTCTCTATAGTACCCATACTCTCCTCGCAAAACTTCCAAGCTTTGCAGGATTCGTTCCCCGCTTCCAAGGTTCTTCAACAGCAGGCAGAAAAGCAAACAGCCCATGATTGCATCCTTATCTCTGCTCTGGTCTCCATAGAGGTACCCGTAGCTTTCTTCAAAGGCGAAAAGGAATTCTTGATCCGGTTCTTCCAACTGTTCAATTTGATCACCCAAATATTTAAACCCAGTAAGGGTTTCAATCAACTGGAATCCGTATCGAGTTTTCATCCGATTGACCATCTCAGTGCTAACGATGGTCTTGAGGACAACAGAGTTACGGAGATCGCGACCCAATACCAGCGATTTTTGGATCAGAAAATCCAAAAGCAGAATACCGATTTCGTTTCCGTTCAAAGAGTGATATTCAACCCCATTCCAGATTTGGACGCCCATCCGATCCGTATCGGGGTCTGTGGCCAAAATGGCTTGGGGTCTGGGATCTTGTCTCTCTGCGAATAAGATCGAGTGTTCAAAAGCTTCTGGATCTTCTGGGTTTGGCATAGAAACAGTCGAAAACTCAGGATCCGGGTTCATTTGCTCTTCGATGGTGAGGGGAATGACACCGATCCGGGACATGATTTTCGGGATCCATGAAGCCCCGGTACCATGCAAAGGGGTATACACAACGGGAATGGGTTCATCCTCAAGTTTGATCCAGGGCGAGAGCTGTTCAATAACTCGTTCTTCGTATGCTTGTGCCAATTGATCGGGTACCATCTTGTAGGCGGAGGACCCTTTTTTCTTTTTTCGTTTTGCCCCGGGAGCAAAGAATGGGATGGACTCCATCCGCTCTTTCAACTCATCCACCAAAGAAGGAATCAACTGCACCCCACGGCTATCATATACTTTGTAGCCATTGTATGCGGGAGGATTGTGGCTGGCTGTAATCACAATCCCTGCATCGCATTCTAAATACCGAACCGCAAAGGAAAGGACTGGTGTCGGTGTTGGAGTGGGAAATAGCCAGGCTGTCTTTCCCATTTGGGTTATGGTATCTGCGGCCAGCTTCGCAAATGGTTCTGAATAGTTTCGGGTATCGTATGCGATGACAACAGAATCCGCTGTATGGGCAATTGCTCGAGAAATCCGCTCCACCCAGACATCGTTCATTCCATTCGTGCCTGCCCGGATGATGTTTCGCAGTCCCCCTGTTCCAAAGTCGGCGTCAATACTGAATCGTTCCATCAATTGCCGCTCAAATTCCCCTTCAGGAAGACGTTCCATCTGGTTCAAGTCCTCAAGCATCCATCCGTGGGTATTGCCTTTCCATCGTTCAAATTCGGCAATACAATCATTTTTGGTTCTCATTCTTCCACCCCTTTACTCGTTCTGCGACGATTATACCATGATTTTTTGGTAATTCGCCTCCGATCATCCAAAGAAATCTTTGGTTCTCCGCAATAATCCCGCTTTTTTATGGTACAATCAATCGATGAAAAGCTCGGAATAGGAAAGAAGGGGATGCAATGAAAACCTTGGTGGTTTTTTCTGGGAAGTATGGCACAACGGGTATGTTTGCGTATCGTTTGGCACAGGCTTTTGGAGAGGAGAGCCAATCCATGGATCTCAGGGATTCGAACGCGATCGACTGGAATCATTGGGATGCGGTGGTTATCGGTGGAGGAATCTACATCGGCAAAGTGCGCAAAGAGGTGAAAGTCTTTTGCAAGCGATTTGCGCGGGAGTTGGAAAAATGCGCGCTTGGTCTTTTCTTGTGCGCGGGAGAAAAAGAGCCAGAGCAGATTCGTCAACTCTTCGAGAAAAACTTTTCCCCCGCCTTTTTAGCGAAAGCTCGGGTCAAGATGCGCTTTCCTGGGGGTCAGGTGCTCAATGAAAAGGCAGGGTTTATCTATCGAAGCTTCTTTCCGAAAATGCCCAAAGTGACGGAAGAAGAGATAGAAGAGCTTATCCATTCATTCGTGGAGCAAATGAACCTCCCTAAGGAATCCAACGAATGAGAAACGAAAACCGAACACTCTCTCGGAAGGATCGATGGATTGTTGTCTGTATCGGAATCATGGTGGTCCTATCAGTAGCGGGTTACGGAATGAATGTGTTCCGGATTGGTACAGGTGGGGTTATGGGCGTCTATTACCCTATCGGACGGCTCATTGCTCAAGGAATCACCGATCAAAACCAGATCGGTGTGGGGCAGACTTCTGGAGGATCGATCGCCAACGTTCATGCGCTCTTGAATGGTGAAATCGAAGCAGGATTGGTCCAAGCGGATGTGGCCTTCTGGGCCTTCCATACACAAGGACCTTTCCAAGAGCATCCCGAATCGGGAGCGATTCGGGCAGTTGCCAGTCTTTATGCCGAACACTTGCAGATCGTCATTCGAGCTGATGCGGGGATCCATGCGATTTCCGATCTGAGGGGAAAACACCTCTCTTTGGATGAAGAAGGATCGGGAACCCTGGCAGTGATGCGGATTGTTCTCGATGCCTATGGTTTATCCGAGCGGGATCTTTCTGCAGTCTATTTGAAGCCCGAGTTTACCACAAACCGCCTTGCTGCAGGAGATCTGGACGGATTTTGCGTAATGGCAGGAGTGCCCATGCACGGTGTCCAGGCGGTGGAGGAGATGGGTATTTTCCTCCTTCCCGTTGAGCGGCCTGTGGCCCTACAGATTCAAGAAGAGTATCCATGGTTTATGCCTGCTGTTATCGAAGAAGGTGTCTATAGCGGAGTGCGCCAAACGTCGACTATTGGGGTATATGCTCTTCTTTTGGTTCATGAGGATGTGGACGAAGAGCAGGTCTATGAGCTATCAGAAAAGTTGTGGAGTCCAGAGATGCAATCTTTGTTGCATGCCGGTCATCCATGCGGATCTTCGATTACGCTCGATACAGCATTGGAAGGAATCCCGATCCCGCTCCATCCAGGAGCAGAGCGATACTATCGCGAAAGGGGGATCCTCTCCGAGGAGGCTGGAAGCATGTGAAAAAGAAGGCTTCTCTTTTTAAGACGCTTCAATGGGCGGTTGTTGACATTCTTCTGTTTCTGTTCATCTTTTCCGCTGTATTTACCAACCGCACGCTTCGTTCTATCGAACAGACCCTACCCGCCATTCTCTTGGAACAGCTCCAAGACCTCTCGTTCCTTGTCGAAGGGCTTGCCGATTTTTCCCTATCGATCGAACAAGCCCTCCAAATGACGGAAGAAGACACAATAAAGGCCCTCCTAGATCAGGCCAATGCGATTGGCCACATTGTGGTCGATCTGCGGGAAACCTTTGTATACGACAACTTAGTGCATGCGTCTGCTATTCACGCAATCGTTGCTCCGGCAATCATGGACGCGAAGATCTGGTTGACAGAAGGCATTTCGGGTTTTTCTCCCGATACGCCAACGACCTTGCAGATTCTTCGAACCCGAATCCACACTGCCTTGATCAAGGCTCGACAATTGAATCGAGAATCCCATCAAACAGCCCAGAGTATCTTGGAAAACCAACGCAAAGACCTGGATCAATATCTGATTTATGCGAACCTCCTCTTTGTCTTGAATTTGATGGTTGCTCTTTCGATGGGGTTTCTGCTCTATCAACAGTACCGGATTCAGCAAAAAGAAAATCGAGCGGATCAGCTCCGTTTAGAGGCTGAAAAAGCCCTTTTGCGCAGAAACGAGTTTGAACACATCCTGATGGAAGTATCCCGAAGCATGATCGAACTATCCAATGGAGATTTTGATTCATCCATTAAAACCGTTCTCGGACAAGTAGGGGCTTTTTTGCAGGTCGATCGGTCCCTAATGATCCAAATGGACCTTGACGAGAAACACCGGCATAAGGTCCTTGTTTGGGAAAGAGCCGCCAAAAAGGGAATGGACGATTCAACCGTGATTCCTGATTTGGTGGGTTTGTCCAAGTTTATGGAACGCATGCATGATTTCCAATATTTGCGGGTCCGCTCGATCGAAAAATGGGATGATGAATGGGTCGAAGAACGTTCGTTTTTCCAGAAACGAGGGGTCCAATCATTGATTTATCTTCCGGTGGAGCATCATAATGTCCTGATCGGAGTGTTGGGTTTCGAAGTCGAAGGAGAATCCCGGGAGTGGGATCTGGATGAGCTGTCTTTGCTTCAAATTCTCTCGGATATCTTTGCCAATGCGGTTCAGAAGGAAAAGATCGCCAGGCGGTTGGAATATGAGGCCACACACGATTTCTTGACCGGAATCCCCAACCGGCGGGCAACCCTCCTCGCTTTGGCTAAAGAACTGGAACGAGCGCGAAGGTTTGGATCTGGACTTATGGTGGGTATGTTGGACTTGGACCATTTCAAGCGGATCAACGATTCCTTCGGCCACCAAGCGGGTGATCATGTTCTCTATCGGCTTGTCGATGTCGTAACCAACGATCTCCGGTCTTATGATATGATGGGTCGGGTCGGAGGGGAAGAGTTTCTCATCATCGTACCCTTCCAAACCGGAGAAACCGACTGTCGATCATTATTCAAACGCATCTGTAACAAGATTGCGCAGACCTCCTTTTCCACGGACGGAAACCAAGTGCATATAACAGCCAGCATCGGGGTTTATGTGGGATATGGGCAGAGTACGGTGGACCAAGTTCTCCTGAAATCCGATCGGGCTCTGTACCAGGCGAAAGAAGAAGGTCGAAATCGCGTGGTCTTTTCTGACGAGTGACTCTTGAATCATTTGCCTCCGTTTTCCCGAATCAGGGGGCGCAATCTCCCATCGAAGGATTTCCGATTTTACCGGTGAACCGTCCCTTCAGACGGTGATCCAATAGCTCCGTTTCCATCCCTCTTCCGGTTCTTCAAATCGCTGCCATCGAAACCCTTTGTTCACAAGAAAGGTATGCCCTTCTTGATCGGTTTCGCTGTCATTGGTGGCGGGATGGAGCACGATCATTCCTCCAGGAGCGGTCACTCGACGCATTTCCTCGATCTCCCCTTCCCAATCATCCCCACAGACATGGCCAGCCATGGTAAGGTCCGCAAACTTGTCTTCAAAAGGGATGGCTGTGATCAATCCATCCACAGCGTACACATGGCGATATCCCATATCCACAGCCCTTTTTCGAATAAACCTACGCAAATTACTCACCGGTTCCACCGCATAGACCGCTCTTGCGGTTTTAGCGGCTATAAAGGTGAGAAGACCGGGTCCCGCGCCGATATCCAATACTCTCTTTCCGTGGAAATCCGCCATATTGGTTAACTCCTGCTCGGACCATTGAGTGAAAGGCAGATCCAAATACACTTGTGGATTGATGATGTACACCAACCAATCGTTCATCCAGTTCAACACCTCAACTTCAGCCTGGCGGATCTCTGCAGCAGACAACGGTTCGTCAATGGCTTCCGCAATCCTTTGAAACCACAGGGCATCTTCTGGATTGAACGTTTTGAAGTACCACAATAGGGTCGGGTGATGGTTCAAGCATATCCCCAGACTCCTTTCTCTTGGCGCGTTGTCTTTCCATCCAGCAGCCGTCCACTTTAGGTGTTCTTTTTCCAGCATATACAGCCAATCAATTGGCAGTTCGGTGACATCAAGCCACCCAAGGCCTTTGCTCACGGTTGCTCCTCCTCTTCATGTTGATGGATCTCTTGGAGTGATTCCATGCGTTTGGGATGATTTTCCCCTGTTGTAGGATTCTATCATTTCTTTGGCTTCCAGCCCTCGGTAGTGCCAAGCCGCTTTTCTCCTCAATCCCGCGTATATGGCGTTCTTTGGACAGTATGCGATACAGCGCATGCACCCTTGGCAATGGTATCGGAATTGAGGCAGTTTGACGTGACCCGAAGGAAGAATATTTTGAATGGGGCAAAGTTGGACGCATAAACCGCAGCGGATGCATCGATCATTCCGAACATGCAAAAACAAAGGCCTCAACAACCATTGCCAAGGCGGAAGCAGAAAGAAGATGACCATAAGATATAAAGTAAACATTCCATAGCTCCACATTCCCTTTTTCTCCCACCGGGCCTCTTTCTGGATCAAGGCAGAAGCAAATGCTCGCGCCTTCTGTTCGCCTGATTCAATGCATGCACGGTTTTCTTGCGGATGATCTTTGCGTTGAAAGAGGTTGTCCGGCATGATAATCTCCACGGCCCCCACTGTGCGGTATCCTTTCCGCCGCATCGTGTCTCGGAGAACGCCAACGATGCCGCCGGAATATCCGGCAAGCGTGTCCACCATGAATCCGTCTTTTCCCGGGTTTTTGGGCAAAGATCGGATGAACTTCCATACAAAGGGATAGGTGGATTGAAAGGCCACAGGAAAGAACAGACCCAAAGTATCGGGTACATCGAGGGTTTTGGGGTCGGTATGCTCCATGGGATGCAGACGGACGTTGATTCCACGGTCTTCAAAGGCCCGGACAAGAACCATGAGAATCCGCAAGGTATTTCCGGTGCCGGAAAAATGACAGATGTCGATCTGTTTCATTCGGGACGGTCCTCCTCTTCTTTTAGGATGGGTATGGGATTATAACACACATCCGGGTTGATCATTGGTATCGGAAATTATTCTGATATTTACCCAATCGCAATGAGATAATCTGTCGTTTTATGTTATAATGCATTCTAATACACTATGGTTGTTTGTTAGAGTCCAGATGCTGGAATACAGGCAATGACCAAAAGAAGGTGATGGCATTCTGAAACAGCTGATCTTGGCCATAAGCGGTTTGATAATCGCCTTTGGGTTTTTCCTGATCGCCCATTTGACATTACAACCATCAGGAATCGAACTGACCGGATTCTGGAGCACCGATTCGAAAGGCCTGGCAGAACAACAAGAAGCTCAGTTGTTTACCAGCCGATTTTGGGGTTCTGACCATTCTTCGCTTCTTTTTTCTTTTCCCGTGGGTTCCGTATATGAGATCTGGATCAATGAACATCCGGTTCATCCGGAACGCTTTCGATTCTTGCCAAAGATGACCTTTTTCGGCGCCCAACAAGGGTTTGCCTTTTTCCCTCAGGACCATCTCCAGGAAGAGAATATTCTACAGATCCGTATTCTGTCTTCGATTGAGCATCCGAATTTCGCTGCGCCATTATTCCTTCTAACCCGGGATCAATCCATACACTTCGATTGCACGTATCATTACCTGAATGTATATTATCGGTTTGTCACCTTTGGAGCTACGATCTTGATGGGATTATCGCTGATCGCATTGAGCTGGACCATGCCGGGAAACAAGAAGAAAGGGTATCTGCTGATGGGATTTGGGGTGCTGGTAGCCTTCCTGTCCATCTTGCCAATGACGCAGGATTACTTGATTCATGCCATGCAAGGGGTGGATCAAATCAACCCATACCCCCTCTTTGCGCAGTTTTTTGGGACATTTCTAGGAAATGTTATGTTTTTAAAATCGATCGGACTGCTCTTCTTTACCCCACCACGGTTCACTCAGAAAGCATTGTGGGCCATCCCCGCAGTTTCATTGATCATTATCATGGAACCCCTTTTCTCCTTGTCGGATCGCGTGCTTTTCGGAAACCTGTTCAACACACTACTATTGGCTGTGCTGGCCGTTGCCTACATCCGGTTAAAAAGCCGCATGACCTTCGTCGTGTTCTTTCTGCTGGGGTGTCTGTCCAGTTCTTTGGTAATGTTGCCGTTTTTTCCCACCCTTACCTCGATTATTCCCTTTCTCAGAAATCATGGCTTATTCACCCTAATTCTTTTTCAGGGAATTCTCTTGGTGAAGGAGTATCGGAGCCTTATGGAAGAGAAGAGTCATCTGCTTGAAAAATCGACCAAAGATGCGTTGACTGGAATATACAACCCCACGGTTTTTCAAGAAATCCTAAGTACGCAAATCCGGAAATCCCAACTCAACGGAACCCCATCCACTTTGATCATCCTCGATATCGATGATTTCAAAACGGTTAATGATGATTACGGACATCTCGCAGGAGATCATGTATTGAAAGAACTAGTGTGCATGATGAAAGAAATGATCCGTGAGAGTGACCCTATCGGTAGGCTGGGAGGCGACGAGTTTGGGATCCTTCTTACAAAAACCGATGCAGATCGAGCCTTCGCTATAGCGGAAAAGATCCGAAAACAGGTGGCACGCAGTCCGTTTGCCTACCGGAACGAAACCTTTTCGATCACGATCAGCCTTGGACTTGCAGTGTTTCATCCGAATTACTCTTCGGCTCGAGATTGGATTCATGATGCGGACGAGGCCATGTATGTGGCAAAAAAATCCGGAAAGAACCAGATCATCAAAGGATCAAAGGATTCTCAGGCGGAACAGGAAGCCCTTCCTGACCCCCAATTGCTCGAAGAACAAGAGGAATCCTTGTAAATAGATTTACGGCCCATCAAATAGTAAGCCTAACTCCCCTCGCATCCATGCGCCCAGATAGTCTCTACGTACGATCGAATGTGGTTGTTGAAGATCTGTTTTCTCCCTCTCGGACTTTTCCCCATAGGACGATTATTATGTGTGCCTTTTACCCTCCTAACCTGTGAATGCTCTGTGAGAAGCTTCCTTGCACGAAAGGAGAGTGAAACGCTTAATGCTTTTCGAGGGCTTGTTCCATAGTATAGGTTGCCTCTTTCGAGAACCAGAGCTTTTTGGTTTTGGTGATGGAAAAGCCCATTTTTTTGTATAAAGCGATCGCCCCGTCCTTTCCAATCGATACATCAAGGAGGGTTCTATCGCAGTTTTTTTCTTCGGCGATCTTCAACGCTTCTCTCATCAAGACTTTCCCAAGGCCTTTTCCTCTAAATTGAGGGTGAACGGAAACATTAGAGATGTAGTAGCTCTGATGCGGGATTTTTACGGTAACCAAAGGAAACAAAGTAAAGGGACCTGTGACCAGGATTCTCAGTATGCAGGGAAAGCCTAAAATCTTCAAGACCGGTGTTATTCGGAATTTCTTCGACTCTTCTCCTGTATACCCGATTAAAATGCCCATCAAGTGTCCTTGTGGGTCTTTGATCCCGTAGATATGGTCTCTGCTGAAAAAAAACGAGGGGAGATCCATGGCTTTCGCGATCTTTCCATATGCCTTTTTCTCATCTTTCCCAAAAACCTTCTGCATGATATACAGATCGGTGTGATAGATCAGCCAGGTGATTTGGTCCATGTCATCGCTTGTGAAATCGCGTACAATCTTGTAGGTTGTGTCTTCCCCGTCCATCATCTGCTCCTCTCTTTTCTTTGGGTGGTTTTTCTTTCTCCCGATCCGTTATACAAAGCCATAGATAAGGGGGAGATCAAGCATTTTCCGCACACATCTGCGTACCCGTACTCCTGATCTCTGTTTGCGTTTTTCTTGCATACCGATTCCTTTTTCTTTATGGATTTGATATAATGGGTAATATAAATATACCATAGAATTCTTTCGCGGAGTTCAACAAGAACCGGGCTCGCCTGAAGCAGAGAAATGTTGGATGGATTTCCTCGGATTGTGAAAGGCGTACGATCGCTATGCGGATCGCAAGAAAGGAGATCAACCATGAAAAAAGGGCAGGTAAGATTTTCGATCATCATTGTCTGTGCAGTCGTTATCTTGAGTATGGCAGGATGTAGCGTACGAACTGGACCGATCACATTCACAGTCGAGGTTTATAACAGCACCGAAGTGCATGTATGGTTTATCACAAACATACCCGGAGCGATGGCAAACCTTATCGGAGCTGGACAGTCGAGGAATTTCCCCACCATCCCGAAAGGAACGCTCGTGGAATTTCATGATCACGAGTCGAACCCAATATGGATCGAAGCGACAGCTGCTTTTACTATCGCCATCCATCAGGACCACATACCCCATGAGAGCCATTTCTCTGTTCAGGGGCAAGGGACACCGCGGGTTCCTGATCGGATCGTGATCGGGCCTCCAGTTGTTTAATCGAAGGCTGCTGATCTTGAAAAAGAAAGCGGATGGTCATCCGCTTTCTTTTGTTTTGGAACAGAATTTCAATTGCATAAGGCCTTGATTTGTTCAATCTAAAACTGGATCGATCGAATCAAACCTTCAGATAGTTCAACAGCATACTCGGCATACTCATCGATGGCAACGATCCAGATGATTAACCCTGCAACCCCTTCTTGCCGCTCCAAAATATCTGGCACATATACCATCCATTGGATTTCTTCGTACTCCTCATCGGTCCCCATGACCAAAGAGCCCATAAATCCACAGATTTCGATTTCTTCATCGATCTCGATCTCGAGGTAGGGAGCGTCCCAATACCAAAACTCTTCATAGGCCTCCTCCGCCATCTCATGAACAAGGACTATAATGCCGATATCTGGGTACTCTTCCTCCCCCAAGTACCATGCCTGACCCATCTCACCCAATTGAGCTTCGAAGTCTTCATCGGTCAGCCGGAGAAAGGACTCAGGAACGGAAAAACGCAATTCAAACCCCGATTGAGAATCGACCATGAGATTCTCTTTCCATGCGTCGATCATCGTGCCAAACAATACGGTTGTCATAAGCGCAATAGCTAGTGATAGCCCCATCAGCTTCCTTCTCATATGAACCGCCTCCTAATCTGAAAAGAATACTGAACCCGAACATTGTTGATTCGAGAACGCATTTATTATTATAACACAACTCAAACAAGTTTAACGAGGGTTTTGCTTTTCTCTCAAGGAAAATGAACCATAATGGGGACCTATGGTTGAATTAATAAAACGAAGAAACAAAAAAAGGGCAGTCCAAACCGCCCTTTTTCATAATCAAAAGGAGCAATCTACTAGAACCGCAAAGAATTGAGGAACCGCATGGACAAATCCGGACCGTGTTGCACGAGGTCTTCGGACACGAAGATCATCGCGATCATTCCCAAAGAACCCATTTCGGTCTCGGCCAGACCCGGCACAAAGGCCATGAACTGGAAATCATTGTCATAGTCGTCGATACCCATGAGATATTGCGCTTCGACATTTCCGACGGAAATGGATCCTGCATCCATATCTTCCAACTCTTCAGCCGCTCCAAATTGGATCATCATGTAAACAAACTCCGCAAACTCCGTGAACATAAGGACAATGAGCATTTCTGCGTCGTCTTCCCAATCTTCGATGGGGTCTGTACCCCAATAGCTACCTGTGACCCAAACCTGCACAAATCCCCCGATTTCCTCTTCAAGGGCTCCAAATTCTTCGTCCTCAAGAATCTCGAAAGAACTCGCTGGAACGGAATAAGAAACAGATAAGCCCAGATCTTCTCTGTTCAGCGTGATGGTTTTCCAGTCTCCAAATACAGACGCAAAGACGCCCGATCCTACCACCAGCGTCAATACGGCAACCCATACCAAAACTTTACGCATTCTACTTCCCCCTCCTTGTTGGTTGAAATCCAAAGCCACCATGATCGCTTTGGGCGCGAACGAAATACATTCCATCTATTCAAGCTGATTATACCATACGAAACCCGTTCTCCAAACAGCCCATTTCATGAAATGCCGAACAAGCAAACCCAACAAAAAGATCCTTCGGTTCCCGAGCCTTCCATGAGGGGGATTTGGGTTATGGAATCACTTCGTAATAAAGGCCTTCCCAAACGAATCGTACCGGACCGGTCCCGAGTCGAACAAAGATTTCCGTTATCTCCGGAAACACAGCGATCAGGTCAAAATACGCCTCGGAGTATGCCTGGATTTGGATCACATTTTCCTCTTGGAATCCCTCTTCCACCCAAATACCCTGTTCTTCATCCCGCAAGAATACCTTACCGGCAGTGAGAAGAAACCCTTGGTGCGCTGCCATAGCGGATGCTTGTTCCATCTCAAAGAGATTCTGGCTTTGGGCGGAAAGGTTCAGTTGTTTGGACTGTTGGACGGCTCCTGCCCCACTGGTGACCGCACGTGGATCGTATGCCATTGGTGTGGGAAGGCCCGGCACAGTGCCCATTCCATCGACATCTTCCGTTTCAAGAATCAGATAGGAAGTATAGGGGGTAGGAATGCCGTACTGTTTGCTCAGTCGGACGATCTCCTCCTTCATCTCATCGTTTTCTCCATACAATCGAATCAGGTTGAAGATTTCGTTGATCCGTCTACCCGCCCATAGCATGGATACATAGGGATTGTAAGAGGGAAGCACATCGAACTGATAAACCTGTTCATAGGGTATCCCATCTTGATCTCCCGTAAGGGTGATCGAAAGAGCGCCATATCCATCCCATCTTCCAAAGATCTTCAAGGGTTGACCTTGGAACAAGACCAGGTTGCGAGAGGGCACGACATCCATAACGATAATATTCTCGCTGGAAAAAGAGACTTGGATGTCGGTAAGAACGGGTGAAGTGATCTTCTGGTATAACTCCGAGATGACCGATTCGATGTCTTCGTCTTCGATCACATAGAAGGCCAGTCCGCCAGTTTCTTGGGCCAACAGATCGAGGATATAGGTGTTGACGTCGTACCCCACTCCAAAAGTGAAGATTCTTGTAGTGGGCACTCTTTCTGCCATCTGTATTGCGTGGGATAGGATTTCTCGCTCGTTGGTATTGCCAATGGTTGGCAACCCGTCTGTCAGGAATAAAACGTAATTGTTGTTTCCATCCGTGTTGGCCAACACCTTGGAGATTGCTACATCAAGGGCGTCATATATATTGGTCATCCCTCCGGGTTGGGTCCGATCCAACCATTGAATCGCCCTTTGGGCATGTTCTGCCCCGATCGCTTTGCCGGCTTCGCTGGTTGAGAATAGGGTTATGGCCGAATCAAAAAGGATTACGTTGAAGCGGTCTTGTGGGTTTAGCCGAGCGAGGACAAATTGCGCGGCTCGGATCGCCTGCTCATATTTCACACCCCACATACTTCCCGAACGGTCGACCACGAGGACGATATTTTTCGGTACGGGCTTGCGTACCTCAAGGGATGGAAGAAAGTCCAACATAAAGGTGCCTTGCCCCGCTCGCTCCTCATGAAGGAGAAAGTAGCTCTCAAAAGCTCTTTGGCCGGTTCCGAAGAGCAGGATCAAGTCCTGATTGGGAACAAAGTCTGTGTCGGTAAAGGAAAAGGTTCCGAACCGTTTATCGGGCTGAATCTGAGTGTGGATCGGATGGGAAGGGGAGTAAATATGGTACAGTGGGTCCTGGGTCTCGATTGATCCTGTGATCGCGATCTTCTGAATGGTTCCGCTCAAAAGAGAATCGATCTTCAAAGGGTATACCAGTTTGTAGTATCCCCCTTCCGCTATTACTTCTTGCGTGTAGTTGATGATGATTCTTCTGGTTTCATAGGGTTCGAAAGGATAAATCGAAATGCGGATTAACTGGGTTCCGACATACTCAAGCAGAGCAGGATCCCGGGCTTGTTGGACATATTGGTTGTAGATCATGCGGGCTTCATCTGCTTCCATTATCTCCCCTTTATACTCCTGATTCCCTACCTGCATCCGAAAATCGGAAATCAAGGCTCCTTTAGGAACGGCAAAGAGGTAGACAACTTCCATCCACATACCCGAATCGTTATAGAAGAGTTCATCCACTTGGACATGCGCCACCTGCTGGTTCAGCGTTATGGAAACGGTGTGCTCCGGCATCTGGATCGGGTTTTTGGAAGGGAATCCGGGAACATGGATTTGCGGATGGTCATAATCGGGGATCAGAACCCCATCCGCAAAGCTGAAACCAACCAACAAAAGAACCAGAAGACCCAAGATCACGTTTTTCAAACCGAACACCTCCTATTAGGTCGATGATAATGATGACGTGAAACAAGTCCGGTTTGTGGTAGATGGATGGAATGCCCGAGATCGATTGAAAGCGGATTTCAAAGAACTCTTAGCTACGCGGTTTTTTCACGGTTTTGAACCCAGAACAATCAGTCGCGAAGCATCGATATCGTATGGGGCGCCTGAAAGGCCCCCGAAAATCCGGATGGTATGGAACCCTACCGATTCAAAAAGTAGTTTCAGTTCCTGAGCCGAATAGAGGTTCAGACAGAACCGGAAGGTTTGAGTCGCGCCATTTCGGATGACGATCCATTCATTTTCAATCCGGCTCCAAGCGTCGACAATCTTCCGCCGTTCCACCAGGATGGATCCGTCGTCCAGCGGGCTGGTGCCTGAATCATGGAAATTTCGCGCAAGGACTTCCTTACCAACAACATCCATAATCAGCATTCCCCCCGGTTTTAGGTTTTCGTAGATCTGCGCCAATACCGCGCGGTCCTCGCCCTTTTCCTCGAAGTACCCAAAGGAAGTGAACATACTTTGGACAAGGTCAAAAGAGCAGGGCCGCTGGAAAAAGCGCATATCTTCCAACACCCACTCGATTTCTACCCCTTGTTTGCTCGCTCGTTCCTTTGCGATATTCATGAGGGATTCTGTTCGATCCACCCCAGTCACCCGAAACCCTCTTTTTGCCCATTCGAGCGTATGTCTCCCAGGTCCCGAACACAGATCCAGAACAGAACCGGATTCGATTCCGGTCAATCGGATGATATCCTCCACCTGTTGGGGCGCTCGTTCGAAGGCTCGAGCCGAAAACATGAATGGGTACAATTGATCCCAAAAACCATCGTCTTCAAACCATTGTGCCATGACCATCCCTCCTTTGCATCGTCACCCAAAGAATCCATCCATATTGTGGACGATTATACCACGTCCAGCATCCGATGACACGAAATGATCGAGTCGACTATGTTCAACAGGTAAACAGATCGATTCGATTTGTGGTATACTGGGTTATCGTCGAATGGATGGAGGCAGGAGGGATGAAGGAACCCATACGCCATTTCGGTTTTTGGATCTTTGACCATCTTCGAAATGGAAAGGTCCTCAGGCATGTTCAAGAGCTTCAGCATTGGATCAACCATCCGGGTGAAATCGAAAGCGTTCATATCGAAAGCCTTTCCAATCTTCTGCATCACGCAACCCGCCATACGCCATACTATCGCACGTATCAAGGGGTAAAAGATCTGACGGAATTCCCGGTTTTGACGAAATCCATCCTTAGGGAACAAGGAGCGCGTATGCTCTCGGATGAGCATCAAAAAAGGATATCAGTCTTTACCAGTGGCTCTTATGGCACGCCTATGGTTTTTCATCTATCTCCAGAAAAAAAGGCCCGCCGGCTGGCTGAGGCCATGGTATATAATCAACTGGCGGGGTATCGCGTTGGTTGTCGGTATGCATTGGTCAATGGGGAAATGGAACGGAAAAAAAGGGCTTTCATGCGGTTCATCAATAATGAAGTCAGGATCAACCAAACGCATTTTTCGGACTCTGAACTGGAATGGGCATGCAATCGGTTGGCAAAAGGGGATATTCCGTTTGTTATTGGATGGCCTTCGGTGATCACCCCGATTGCGCAGTATGCCGAATACAAAGGGATGGTATTCTCTTCGATTCGAGGAGTCATATCCATGGGAGAGATGCTTCTCGAGGCCAATCGAGCCCAAATACAAAGGGTCTTTCCTTGCCCGTTACTGAACCGATATGCGGCGGTAGAACTGGGAGTCGTTGCGCACGAAATGCCCCATGAAAAAGGGATGATCATCAATAGAGCCAGTTATCGAGTGGAGATTCTTAAAAGAGATCGGGATGAACCGGCTTTTGCAGGGGATGTCGGTCGGATTGTGATCACAGATCTCTTCTCTCATGGAATGCCATTGATCCGCTATGATATCGGGGATTTGGCTGTATCCACCCGCAATTCAACCACAGGAGCAGTTGTTTTGGACCGCATCGAAGGGAGAACTCTCGAAACGGTCTTTCATACCGATGGGACGGTCATTGCCCCACTCAGCCTTTTCAGTGCCATCCCTAAAAGTGAAAAAAAGAAAATGCGCCAGTTTCAGATTGTTCAAACCAGTCCTACTGACGTTGAGGTGAATGTGGATTCTTCTGACCAATCATTGAACTCCAAGGCAATCGTTCAATCCATCCAAGCCCTCATGGGCAGCGATACGCGCGTTCGGATCAATCGAGTCAAAGCGATCTTTTCTCTTCCTTCCGGCAAACGGCCCGTTATCATGCAGAAGATGCACAGCGGCTCAAATCAAAGCCAAAAATGAAAAAGGTTCTTTATGTCGCTTCCATCTATGGGCATTTCACGGCCTTCCATCTCCCATACATCCAAATGCTCCAAGATCATTTTCATTGTCGGGTTTTTGCAGCGGCGTCTTGCACTCGAGCATTGGCCAAAACTGCTTTGAAGGAATGCGGTGTGGCTTGCGTCGATATTCCCTTTCACCGCTCGCCATTTCACCCAAGGAATTTCCAGGCCCTTTATCGCCTCCGATCCCTCATCCGGACACAAGGGTTTGATTTGATTCATACTCACACCTCGACCGCCTCTTTTGTCTGTCGATTGGCCGCACAGATGGAAGGGATGACCAACGTGTTGTATACCGTGCATGGATTCCACTTTACTAGCAACGCCCCCCGCTTGAAGCGATGGTTTTACTATTGGCTTGAATCGATTGCATCTCGTTGGACCTCTGGAGTCATCGTGATCAATGACGAGGATCATCAGAATGCGCTCGCAATGGGGTATCCTCCGGATCGTACCCACCAGATCCATGGAATCGGTGTGGAAGAACCGAATCCTCCCTCGAAAGAAGGTTTTGATGAATCGATCAAACTATCATGGGGCATTCCTTCCCAAGCCCTCGTCGTTGTTTGCATCGGGTACTTTCGAAAGGATAAAAACCACCGATTCCTTTTGAGAACATGGAAGGAGATTCAAGCGCTCCACGAGGACACCTATCTCGTTCTCGTGGGCGATGGCCGCTTGCGCCCTCGTTTGGAACGAATGTGCGCAGTAATGGGCCTTCAGCGAGTCGTTTTTACGGGGCGCCAAACCGATGTCGGCCCCTTTCTCTATGCTTCAGACCTAGTTGTGTCGGCGTCCTTGCGGGAAGGGCTTTCTCGAAGCATTATGGAGGCAATGGCAACGGGAAAGCCAGTGGTTGCGACAGATATCCGGGGACACAGGGATCTTGTTCGTCATGGAGAAACCGGGTTCCTTGTCCCGCCAGGAGATCAGCAAGGAATGACTGATTCCATTTCCACGCTCCTTTCCGATCCGGATCTTCGAATTCGGTTCGGGATTCATGGAAGCCAAGAAATCAAAGCATACGGATTGGAACGGACGCGCGCTGAGATGGAAGCAGTCTATTCTCGGTATTTGCCGGATTCCAACCGATGATCGATTCAAAGGATGGGGGCGCGATTGGATGAAACAGATTGTGGTTTTTGGGGCAGGAGGAGCAGCAAAGGGGTGCCTACAGATCATATCCGATATCAACAAACAATCCCGTAAATACGCCTTTTTGGGGTTCTTGGATGAAAACCCAGATCGACACGGCACTCTGTTCATGGGATATCCCATATTCGGAGACCATGCCTGGTTTCGGGAGAACCCCAATGTTGGAGCGGTTGTCGGGATTGCCGATCCTTTTGCGAAACGCAAAGTGGTTCAGCGGATCCGTTCGCTCGGACATGATTGCTTTGTGACGATCATCCATCCAACGGCTTGGATCGCCGATGAGATTCCAATCGGAGTGGGATCGATCGTCTACGCTATGGCAACGGTCAATGCATCAGCCCGATTGGGGGACTTCGTATTGGTCAATATGCACGCAACCATCGGACACGACAGTATAATTGGAGATTACGCGACGATCGCTCCCGGTGCGCGTGTCTTGGGGTATGCCCGCGTGGGGGCGGGCGCCCAGATGGGTGCGAACAGCGTCCTTTTGCACGAAAGGACGCTTGGGGATTGGTCCATTCTTGGAGCGGGCAGCGTTGCCATTCAAAGCATTCCTTCAAAATCGACAGCTGTGGGCGCGCCAGCTGAAGTAATCAAGAATCGATCAAGCGGCGCTTCTGGATCAGTTCAACAATGAGCTTGGCAGCCTCAAGAGGCCCTTCCTGTTCATACCCTTCGATTCCCAGCCGGGTTCGGAGCACTCCAAATTGGACTTTTTGCGCTTTCATCTTTTGGAAGAACACCCGCGCGATTTTTTCATGTTTTTCCTTCTTTTGGACCGCACCAAACGGATTGGCAAAATAACTATAGGTCAACCCCTTTTCATCGGTTGTTCCTTTAGCCATTCGGGCGCCTTTCGAAAATACTTGATATGCCTGGTCGATATCATCGATAAAGGAAAGAATGGGATGACTCTCATCCACTTCTTCATAGTTATTGATGTAGAAAAGGTAATCAACAGGCGTTTGGGTAATCACATCCGGATAATTGGAAAAGGGTACGATGACCCGGGCATTGACAATATTGGGATTGATAAAAATGCTTCGATCCATCGCTTGATACGCATATCCGGGTTGCAGGTCGTCCAGACGCACAAAGGCTCCCACTTCGGTGCCTTCCGCATATACTCTGTCTTTTTCATCGATATGCAAAGAGCCCATATCGTCAATGACGATCTCCACTTCGGCAGTTATGGATGGATCCAGTTTGTTGATCGCCTCCAATGTCTCGGACTTTCCTGCCCCACTGTCTCCGATCAGCATAAACGTAGCATTGACACCATTGGACAGTGTGATTTTGGCCAAAGCTCCATGAATGGGAAGATTGCCCCGGTCCATCTGAATCAGGTTATGCACGGTCAAAGTCATCTTTTTCATATATCCAAAATAATCAATATGCGCTACATTCGGCAAAAACCCAAAGTAGCTTCCTTCTTCATAATTCACGAAGCCGTGCATTTCATCTTCTTCAAAAATCGAAGAATCCAAGCCAAAGAGAACGGATCCATCTGGCTTTTGATTAAGAAAGACATCGGGATGCGCGATCTCAAAGAGGTTCATCAATCCTGCGCCCAGATAAAGGTAATCTTGGTAGATGTAGATCATCATCAGGAGTTTGCCTACCCAAATCGGAAAGCCATACCATTTTCCTGGATTCAGATTGAATCGAGAAAGCATTTCTTTTCCTTCTTTAACCGGGAATACACCAACGCGTTTATTGGATCTCGTATAGAAAATGACCGGTGGTTCATAGAAGGTCTTCCAAATAAAGGGAACTTCGTATAGAGAAGAGTTGGGCAACCGATTTTCTTTAGGAAACTTGAACCGATCCACCATAAATCCCACCTGGATCCCTCCGGGGAGATGATGTAACACTTTGAACGGTTTATGGGTCAGATGAAACATGATCCGTCGATAAATTTCCATGATCAGTTTTTTTAAGTCGTCGCTTTGTCGGAAAAGCATATAATCCAAAGCAATCTGATTATCGTCAGAGTAAGGATAAGGTTGGTGTTGAATCAGGAATCGGTGTTTCGTCCTCCAGTAGTTGTATAAACTTTCCACAAAAACAGCAAAAGACTCCGGGTGAATATCGATTTTCCGGATGCCAAACAGTTCGGATTGGAGAATCTCTTCTATGGTGTGCAGGTTTAGCAGATACATCACATCGATGATTGACTGAATGGTATACTCCGCTCCATCCCGAAAAAAAGCGAGAGATTTCAATATCGGTGAATTTCTCACTTTCAGCGTCTCGATAAAATCCTTGACCAAGCAAAACAGTGTATTTGACTGAAAGACCTGGGAAACATTTGTAAAGGCCTTTCCGCCCGAAACAATCGCAGTTCGGTCCATTTTATCCCTCCTCAGGTCGATTTGGGCTATTGTACCATTCTTTTCTCCAATGACTTGAAACAGATCAGGAATTGGATGCTTGCCGAGGAATCGCCCAAAGGATCAAATCACACGGAGAATCCGTCCTTTGGTAAAGGATTGTATGATTTTGCATAGACATTGGTAGGGCTGAAGGTCTCCCAAAGCAAAAAGGAGCGATCGACTGTGAATCACAATACATTATCTGCTTTTGATCGAATTGCGCCATGGTACGAACCCTTCATGACCTTCTTTTTCCTTAAACGAGACAGAGTGCTCCTTTCGCTGATCCAACCACAAGGTCATGAGCGGGTTTTGGATGTCGGAGCGGGAACCGGCCGTTTTGGGAAAATCTTGGCCCCTTTATGTCTTTCGATAACCCTAGTGGACGAAAGCGAACGAATGCTGAGCCGGTTGAGCAGCAAGGAATCACATCTTGAAGTGCTTGTCGGCGATATCTTCAGTCTTCATCTTCCCTCCGATCATTATGATTGGATCGTCCTATCCGATGTTCTTCATCACCTCTCCCATTTCGAGAGACTCTTTCCTCTGCTCGCTCGCCTGTTGAAAGACCAAGGGAAGATCTTGATTCACGAGTATACCCCGAACCATTGGACAACCCGATGGCTCGGTTTTTTCGAGCGGAGGTTATTCGGACCGTTGGATTTCAAGGATATGGATCAAATGAAAAAAGCCATCCAGCCTTGGTTTGAGCTGGAACAAATCGAAAACAAACGAGGGTGGTACATCATGGTTGCCAAGAAAAAAGGTGCGTAAACTGATCCTGTATGCGCGGATGATGGGAAAACTCCTGAAGAAAGAGACGGTAACCGCTTGGGAAGTCGCTGAGGCCTACGATCAGATCGCCGATTCCTATCAAGATTGGTCGAACTGCATGGGATCCTATCTGGAACAGATTTTTCCGGATTCGATACAGGGACCGGATCATCCAACCTTTTTGGATCTTGCCTGTGGCAGCGGTGATGTGAGCGCCCGCTTGCTGGACCGATATCCCAAATCGACCATTGTAGCCGTAGACCTATCGTCTGGTATGCTGGAGAAGGCAAAGAGTCGGCTAGGAGAGAGCCGAGTGCGTTTTGTGCATCAAGACGCAGCGTCTTTTCTTCGTGAAACGCGAGAGCCGTTTGACGGGGTTTGGATCGGCTGGGCGTATCCGTACATAAAAAACGCGTTCCTGTTGCGAAGCCTGAATCCAGTAATCAAACCGGGAGGGGTTCTGGGCATAATCAGCAACAGAAAAGGGACCCTGAAGGGCATCATTCAAAGCTATCAGAAGGTGATGGAACGGTTCCCTCATCAGGTTGTCAAACCCATGGATACCCACTGGAACCTTCCCCGACTTACGTTGAATTCGGATCGGATGAAACAGGCCGGATTTCGCGTCATCAAAGAAGGGATCGGAGCGCATCCGGTTTGCTTTCCGACCCCAGAGCAATTGGTGGATTGGGTTCAAAGAACCGGCGCGGTAGCTGGAACCAGAAAGATATTCCGCCATTTCAACCCCCAGATCCAGCAAGCCCTTCGAGACGAAGTTGCTCGGCGATGCAGCTGTGCGGAAGGATATGGAACCAGCCATTGGTTTGTATACGGTCTTTTTGCTAAGGAGGGGACCCAATGAAGGGCAATATATGGCAGATCCTTCGAATGATCATGATGAAAAAAACCTGGGTCATCATAGGGAAGCTTCACAAAATGTACCGCTCCGATCCCAGCTATTCATTGCGGAAAGGGTTTCGGATGCTTCAATTTGTGCTCCAGGACGAGAAGATCGTCTTCCATGAAGGGCAATTCGTGATCAATACCTTTATGCCTCCATTCCCTTCGAAAGCCTTTGAGCAGTATGCCACAGGAGTCATCGACCCTTCGCAAAACGCGTTTTTTCAGCAAACACACGCCCAGCGACGCGCGCCTATATCGATGTATCTCAGCCTCACCCACCGTTGCCCCTATGACTGTTTTCATTGCAGCGCAAAGCATCGAACCTCTTCTGAGGAACTGACGACAGACCAATGGAAACAAATCATCGCCGCCCTTCAGTCGATGGGGGTATCCGTGATCGGTTTCACAGGAGGCGAACCCCTTCTTCGCGACGATCTGACCGACCTGATCTCCTCCATAGACGATCGGAGCAGCTCCGTATTATTTACTTCTGGGGCAGGAATGACCGTCCAACGAGCCAAGCAGATGAAAGCGGCTGGGTTGTTCAGCGTGGGCATCAGCTTGGATTCATGGGATCGGGATGAACATGATGACAAACGAGGCCATGGAGGCGCGTTTACACAAGCAGTTCAAGCGATCCAAGATTGCCGGAAGGCAGGGCTCTATACGATGATCCAGACCATGATCACCCCGTCTGAAGTCAACCGCGCATTTTTGCTCCGTTTTTTTCGTTTCGCTCGGAAACTGGATGCTCATGAGGTCAAAATCCTTGAGCCCATTCCCAGCGGAAGGCTTTGCTTTCCGAAAGCGGATCAAGTCTTTTGGACGGATTCAATGCGCAAAACGCTCATTTCAATCCAAAATGAGGCAAATCAGACAGGACAATACCCCAAAATCACCAGTTTTCCTTCGACGGAAAGCCCGCTCCGATATGGGTGTGGAGCAGGAACCCAGCACTCCTACATCGACTCCGACGGGAGCCTGTATCCCTGTGATTTTGTTCCCCTGAGTTTCGGAAATGTTGCGCAGCATCCCGTAAATGAACTATGGCGTCAGATGAACCAAGCCATCGGTCTTCCTAAGACAGTCTGTTTTGCCCGTCAGATCCACAAAGAACTCCTAGGTCTTGCACAACCCGTGCCTTTGGATTTCTCCGATTCTCGAAAAATTTGCGAACACAACCAAAGTTATACTTATCCAGGCTTTTACAAAAACCTGCAGTAGTCACTCTCTGCAATCAACCTAAAAATTTGCTTATCTGAGGTAAGAATCCGTCCTTGATCAAACGGAATCACATCGGAAAACACATCACCGATGTTGGACTTAAGAACGCCATATGATGTATCATACGTATGTAGGATTTGCGGTTGGCAGACCACGCAGGACACCATGAGTATATCCGAACCGTGCCATCTAAGCAACATGAATGGAGGAGTACATGAATAATTATTATCGGCTTCCTTCGATCAGAGTAAAAGGATATCGACCATTTGATGACATTACGATGGATTTCCGTTCTTTACAAGTCATCGTGGGGGCAAACGGTTCAGGGAAATCAAGCCTTATCGAATTCTTGAAGTTTATTCGCGATGCTTGTTATCAGGAAATCCCGCCGGAGATCGTTGAAGGCACGATCGGTCAGCAAATTTTTCATAAACCCGGTCCGGATCGTCTTTGGTGGAGCATAGAAGTTGATCTCAACGAAAAGTCCCCTCTTTATTACCAGGGTGAGCTCATGGGGCCCGTGGGTTCAACAAAGATTATTTTTGAACGAGTACGAACGAAAGATCCATTGCATAAGGAGTATGAAACAGGTTATACTTTTTTGAACTTTCAGGATGGAAAGGGCCACGTAAGAGACCCAAGAGATAAAAAATTCAAACGGAAGCAATGGGACCTAAAAAAGCCAAATCAACTGGGTCTCGGAGCTATAACAGATTCCACGTTGTTTACACTGTTCAATCTCAGAGAATATATTAGAGGATGGCGGTTTTACAATTCATTCCATATTAATAATGAAAGAATCAGGAAATCTGTCCCAACCAGTCAAGATCCTGTGCTTCATGAAGATGCGGGAAATTTGAGCGCAGTTTTATTCAACTTGATGACCGAGCACCCAGAATCTTTTAATGAACTGAAAGCTTTGATTAAAGCCGCGATTCCCGGTTTTCGGGATCTCAATGTCAAAGCCAGAGGAGGCCCAGGGGAAGTGATTGCCTTCTGGCAGGAGAAAAATATCGATGCAGACTTGAGTCTGGCTGATTTGTCCGACGGAACGCTTCGTTTTCTTGCTTGGGCAACCTTATGTGTCATGCCTTCACCACCTACCTTAATCAGCATTGATGAACCAGACCAGGGTGTCCATCCAAGAACATTGCCAATTTTGGCCGGTTTGTTTGAAAAAGCTTCTCAGAGGACCCAAGTTATACTCGTGACCCATGCATCCTATTTCCTATCACAGTTTGATTATATAAACATTGCTGTCATGAAAAAGGAAGAGGGAAAAAGTGTTTTCGTAAAAATCACTGACTCACAGACCTTGCTAGACAATCTGGAAGATTTTGGTCGCGATGAGCTGGAAAAAATGCACCGTAGCGATGAATTGGAAGCATTTGCATGACCGAGGTTTTTGTTTATGTTGAAGGACCCAGTGACCAGATGAGCATGCGAGAATTATTTCGTGATGCTATTGAAACCGCAAAAATGCGTGGGAATATAGTGGATTTTTCCCCAATGAATGGCAAAGAACCTCTTTTGGTTCATGGGCCCACAAAGGCGATCAACATTCTAAGAAACAGACCTAATAGTTATGTCTTTCTGGTACCTGATCTCTATCCCATGAATAAGCCTTTTCCCCATACGACCTTTACAGAAATGAAAGGCTTCTTGCTTGAAAAATTTGTAAAAGAGCTGCAGCAAAAGAAGGTAGACAATCGTATAGTAAACCGTTTCTTTGTTCATTGCTTCAAATATGACCTTGAAGCTTTGATTCTGGCTTCAGAAAAAGCATTGCTCGCGCGGCTTGCTAAGACCCAAATTACCCAATCCTGGACGAAACCTGCGGAAAACCAAAACCATCACAAACCACCAAAGCGAATCGGTGAAACGCTTTTCCGCGAGGTAGGACAGAAGTATAAGGATACAGCCGATGCACCCTGGATATTGAGAAGGTCAAGCTGGAAAGAGCTTACAGAACAGTGGGCGCAAAACTTTAAACCCTTTGTGGCTGACTTGTTCGCAGTGCTCGGAATGGACTTCCCATAAACCACGAAAACTCCTTGATCTTGGCCAAGCCTTGCCTTGCGAACAAAACCAAAGCCATATCTATCCCGAATTCTATCGGACCCTTCAATAAAGTCACCATTCATGATGCCCCTTGGTATCATTCCTTCTTTTTAAAAAAACCCTCAACGATTTTTCGTTGAGGGTTTTGGGTGTTTGGGTAATCGAACACTCGGTGTTTAGATCAGACCGAGTCCCTTAAGAAAGTGTTCCGCCACAGGTCCGGGTTCCATTCCCGCGCCATCGACAAGATAGTTGAGCCGGATCATCAAGGTTTCGTTGAGATAGATGGCAAGAGGGCTGAGGATTTCTTCAATCTCGGGATGCGCTTCGAGCACTTCCTCTCTGATCGTGACAGCCAAGGTGTACACAGGAAAAAACTGACGATCGTCTTCCAAAACCACCAATTGAAATCGTTCCAGTTTTCCATCTGTTGCAAAGACCATCGCGACATCCAAGCTTCCCCGGGCGATTGCCTCATAGGTTAAGCCGATTTCCATGGTACGCACATTGCGCGGAGGGACATCCATTCCATAATCATCAACCATCGCCCGAAACCCATCGGGCCGATCGAAGAATTCGAAACCGACACCCATGATCAAAGAATGCCCTTCATCCATGTGCCTGGCAAGATCGGATAATGTGCGGATCCCGTATTCGTTAGAATACTCTCTGGTTATCGCCAAGGCGTAGGTATTGTTGATTTCCGCGGGAGGCAACCACACAATTCCATTTTGCGCATCCGCATCTCGTACCAACTCATACAACCGATCGGGGTCGTTAATCACTTCGGTCTGTTCGAGATACGTCAACCATGCGGTGCCTGTGTATTCGGCATAAATATCGACCTGACCCGTCGTTAACGCGCTCCGTACAGCAAAGGAACTCATTCCGAAGTTCTTATCGACTTGGAACCCATTGGCTTCCAATAGCATCGCAATCATTTCACTGACCACATACTGTTCCGTGAAGTTTTTCGACCCCACTGAGATCCTGGAAGCGCTGAGGGTAAGACCTGTCAGCATGAGAAGAACCAGGGATAACACTACCACTTTTTTCAACATCAAACCACCTCCTGATCAAATTCCGGTCATCGAAAGAAAGTATGGATGACCGCTAAGCGTTTCTGTTTTTGGAAATTTCCAGCCCTTTCGGAAGAATCATTCGTTCTACTTGTCCAAGCGCAATATCGATCGTGATCGCCAAAATGGCCACGGGAATGGCGCCCGCCATAATTCTCACTCCGCTCATCAACCGCATCCCGATGAAAATGATCTCCCCCAATCCGCCTGCTCCTATGGCCGAAGCAATCGTTGTCGTGCCAATATTGATGATCGCAGCGGTACGAATCCCAGATGCAATTGCGGGAATCGAGTTTGGAATCTCGATGCGAAAGAGGATCTGCATAGGGGTTAACCCCATTCCTTTTGCTGCCTCTTTTACAGCCGGGGAGACGCTCAACAAACCGGATGCGGTATTAAAGGTTATGGGAACCAAAGTGTACAAGAATAAAGAAAAAATGGCTGGAAGGGGCCCAATACCCATGAAGATAAAGACAAGCGCAATCACTGCAATACTGGGTATGGCCTGAGCCGCTCCTGTAATGGTTAAAAGAGACTTTCCCAAGCGTTCTTTTCCCGGGCGCGTTGAGACAATTCCAATGGTCACGCCGACCGCGATCGCGATGATCCATGAAATAACAAATATGACAAGATGTTCTCCCGTTTTTTCGAGTAAATACGCCCAATTATCGGTGAAATAGGACCATAGGCCCTCGATCGTAATTTGCATTTAATCCTCCTTGGCAGACTGGTAGGATGACATCACATCGAAGATCTGGGTCAACTCAATCACTCCAAGGAACCGATCGCGGACATCTACGACCGGACAAGTTGACACTCCCGCTGTCATCATCTGTGTGACGCCTTCCAAAAGATTGGAGAAGGGTTGAAGAGATTCGCTGTTCTTACTATGATTTTTCACAAGATCATGGGGGTCTTCTTTGGATAGCCCTTTCATCGTGGCATATCCGACAAGCCGTTCCTTCGAATTGAGCAGGTAAACAAAGGGGCGCTGGTTCTGCTTCATCCATTCAATACCATCGGAGACCTTGGTTTCTTCTTCCATCTTCATTGCATATGATCCGGATTGAATGAATTCCTTGACTCGCACGATTTCTAAACCCTTTAGTGCTCGGTCTGAACCCAAGAGGTCCTCGACGAAGGAATTGGCGGGATTGTTGACGATTTCTAGGGTATCATCGTATTGGGCCAATTTCCCCTGATTGAAAATCGCGATCTTATCGCCCAGTTTTATCGCTTCTCGTATATCATGCGTCACAAAAAGGATGGTCTTTTGCACTTGTTGTTGGATCTCCAGGAAGGCGTCTTGCAGTTTCTCTCGATTAATGGGATCGATTGCCCCAAACGGTTCATCCATGAGGACAATCTCTGGATTTGCTGCCAATGACCGAGCAACACCGATCCTCTGTTTTTGTCCGCCTGATAGCTGAGCAGGGTACTTTTTCATCATTTCGTCTGGATCTAGGTTGACCAGATCCAACAACTCAACCACCCTTTGTCGAATATCTCTTTCAGCCCATTTAAGCAAACGGGGAACTACGGCAATATTTTCGAAAACGCTCATATGATCAAACAGACCAATTTCCTGGATGGCATATCCGATGCCCCGCCTTAGTTGAATTCGGTTGATTTGATCGATCGATATCCCGTTAAAAAGAATATCACCGGAGGTCCGTTCAATTAGGCGGTTCATCATTTTCAGGGTTGTTGTCTTACCGCAACCAGATGGACCAATCAAAATGGTGAGTTTTTTTTCTTCGAAGGCCATAGTGACCCCATCAACCGCTTTGGTTGAACCATACGTTTTCTTCAAGTCAATCAATTCAATCGACAAAAAGGCACCTCCTATTTATTCTCTTTTCTGGCTATTTTGAGGCCTTTCGGCGTCAGAAGGTTTTCAAGATGCATCAATCCATAATTGGTTCCGATCCCCAGAAGCCCAACACTTATTGCCCCGACGAGAACCATACCCAATCGAGAACGACTCAGTCCCTGAAATAAAAAGTATCCCAAGCCTTGAGCGCCGACCAAATAAGCAATCGTTGTTACACTTACACCCATTACTGCGGCATTTCGCACCCCGGCCATGATAATGGGAATCCCCATTTTGATCCGGATCCGGAGCAGGATCTGCGTTTTGGTCATACCCATTCCCCGAGCTGCTTCGATCGCGCCAGGACTGACTTCATTAACAGCCACCACCGTATTCCGCAAAATCGGAAGCAAGGAGTAAATCACGATGGCGACAACGGCTGGAGGAATCCCAATCCCTGCGTTGAAAGGGGCCAATAAAATGACCATAAATCCAAAAAGCGCAAGACTGGGAATGGTCATTGCAATTCCGGCTATTCCAATCACAATCTTCGAAAGGCTTTTTCGGTAAGAGATCAGCACACCAATGGGTACGGCCATCCCGACAGAAATGGGTATGGCAATCCCGATGATCTGCAAATGCCTTAAAAGCTGCTTGATTAGCTCATCCCAATTGTTGGTTAAATATTCAAAAAATTCCAAAAATCCACCTCATATCAAAAGGAATTA
>CAYWWY010000010.1:53649-69442 GCA_964462525.1 uncultured Thermotogaceae bacterium | reverse complement strand
CTCTTCCGCGTCTCCTTTGGTGATTGTGACATCGTAATTGCCATTTCCTGCATTCCATGCGACTGCGATCGTTACGCCCAGGTCGCCCATCCCTGCCAGTTCTTCCAAGTGCTTCTTCACAGCTGCTTCTTTTTCTGCCTGGCTTGCGCCTGCGCCTCCGGGCAATTCCAGTTCCCCGATGGGGTCTTTATCTTCGACCAAATCAATGGCGGCATCCACAGAGGTTTGGTCTGGGTCTGAGTCAACAAATGATTCTACGGTAATTGATGTCGTCTCTTCCGCATTTCCTTTTCTAATGATGACTGTATAGTTCCCATTTTGCGGATTCCAAACTACCTCGATCGTTACCCCAAGTTCGGCCATTCCTTCGAGGTTTTCAAGGTATTCTTTAATTGCTCTTTCTTTTTCTTCTTGAGATGCACATGCTCCACCCGGGACTACCAAAGACTCGATTGAATCGATCTCATCTACCAGTAAAATGGCAGCATCGACTTCTTCTTGTCCATCGGGCGCTGCGCCAAAGGTTTGGAATGTCGCCTCCATAGATGATCCCGTCTGGTTATCATTTTGAATGGCAACAACTTTCCATTTGTATTGCGAGTCATAAGCCAAGTCTGTTTTCAGCATTGTCGTATCTGTAGTGGACTCCGGTTCAGGGTAATCCGGTTCAGCAACTGGCGCGAAGTACACCAGGTATTCTACAATCTCAGGATCCGTCCTCGACCGAAGAGGGCTATCAATAACCCCGGGAACCCCTTGCCATTCAAGATTAACTTGAAGCGCTTCTATTATTGAACCCGGCTGGGGATGGATAAGTTCGACAGAAGGTTCAGAAGGCGTAGTTCCTTCGAAGCGTCCATTTCGGATCAGTTCCCAGGAGGATGGTACGGAGTAAGGGACAATTATTTGGTAGATGTCGGATTGATCCAGTTGCTCGAAAAGAAAACCCTTTTCTCTAATGGTGGCTTTCCAATAATTAAAATCTTGGTAGTTCTCCGGCAGATTTGATTTTTTAAATTGGACCAAAAACTCCGCGTTCGATTCGTTATCGATCAGCGTGTATACATCCTCTGCTTCATGAAACCCTTGATCCCCTTCCTTCCCCAATTGGCGGATCCTCTGACGCAAGTCTGGTTCTAACACCTGAATTGCGTCATTTATGATTCTGACGCGATTTGGATGAAGAAAGGAAAGAATCTCTTTGTGTTCTTCTTCCGTTCGATTTTTCAAACGCATAAACGCCTCACTGACACTGCTTGTGTCGGTCATTCGCTTTGCTTCCAAGAATTGGCGGATCGTGTATATGTTTTTTTCATTGGAATGGACAAATGATGGGGTAAAGAGTTGATTATTCTGAAATAGGAAAGGATTTCGGGGTTGTCGAATCCGAATGTAGTCTTCAAGAGTCATTTGGTACTGATTTGTCCCATGGACCGCTTCGGGCAGTTCGATCGTGACATCAGCCACTCGCAAGGGCGGGAAATGTCTTATGGGCATATGATCCTCCTGAAGGGCAAACAAAGAGACGACCGTGCTGCCGAGAATGTCTTCATAAGGAACTGTATCAGGCAGGACTAGTTGAAGGATTTCCGGAGCGATTGGATTTGGAAGAATCGGGAAGGTTCTTTCAAGAACTAGAAGCCCATAAAACGGCGTTTTATGAATGTGCTGATTAAGGCTGCTTTCACGGATTCCGATTGCCCAAACGCCCAGATCCGTGTAATCCAAAATCTGCCAGCTATTTTGAGCTAAATCGAGCTCTCCTTGATTCCCGACCTTGTTCAAAGCAATTTCCGTAGGCCGTACAACTGGCACTTGAACACACCCGTAAAAGAAAAACAAACCAAAAAGACCCATTATGGTGAAAAGCATCAATAACTTTCCCATGTTACCCATTTTCTCATCACCTCCGTCAATTTTCAAAAAAAACGGGCTAAAAACTCGGTACCAAATAGTATAGCTGCTTCCAGAATTGGTAGCGTCGATGCCCCTGGATGCATTGCTTTTGGCAGAGTCCTTTTTTTAGAGAATATTATATCTTTCTTTGAGTAATCTTATTATACAGGTTTAGCGTTGGAGAATCAATATTAGGTCTTTTCCTCTGTTTTAAAAGGAGTCGGGGCAGATGAACAGAGGAGTTCGGGGAAGCTTGGAAGAAAATCCCAACGAGGATGGGTCGCTGAATATTTGGATATCAACCATGGAAAAACACAGGCTAACATTTCTCAATAGGCAAAAGAGCCTGATCGAAAGATAAATAGCCTAAGGAGCCAAAAAAATCATTGGGAAAACGTTACAGCGCCAACCGGAGCCTTTAGAAAAGACCCCAAACGCTCAAATCCCTCACGGAGAATGGACTGTTCGTTCTTTGTATGCCTCTGAAAGGGGTATAAAGCAATCTGGATCTTTTTTTCTGAAGCTTTTTTTCTCCAAGTCCCAGCAATTGCCCCATTTAGCAGGTAGATTGCCTCTAAGTGCCCAGCTGGACGATGGATCTTCTTATAATTTGCCTGGGAGATAAACCGAGTCCGATCTTTATACCCAATCAATAAAGCATCGAATTTGGGCAAAAGCGTACAGGATGGGTTGGGTCCATAATTGGTTTTTTTGGTATGATCATAAAGCATGTACAAAGGGTTTGGGGATGAAGGCATGGAACAACAGACCGTTTCGTTTTGGATCGCTTCAAATGCCTTTCGAGTATCTGACAAGGGCAGGGCCGACCAATAGGAGAAATCTTGCATGGTTGCTGGGGCATACCCTCGAAGGTACCGTCTCAATAATTGCTTTTTTGCTTCAAAAGCGTCGATTTTTGGCCACTTCAAGTCTGGAAGCCATTGAAAGCGGCTCGCAAAACGAGCATTAGCGCCAGTCCCACCAGCGCAGACAAGGAGTCCCAAAATTGCAGCCGATTTCATATCTGTCCCCCAGGCTTTTCCGACAAATCGAACTTGTTCCAGATGAGGGTCCATTTCTTTCCGTGTCTTTGGTCCCGATCGAAGAATCTCCATAAAAGCGCCATTCATTGCGTCAAGTTCTTTTTTATCAACGCCAAACCCTCGTTTGAAGTGGCTCATGATCCGCTGGTTGTGTTCTTGACCAACTGCAGCTGTTATCAGCGCCCAGTCTTCTTGGTGAAAGCCATGGAGCGTCCATCGGAAGCTCCACGTTTTGATCCACTCTTTTTTATCCCAAAGAAGATCTTCCGCTTGTTCTTGGGTGAGAGAAGGACACCGCGCCCAGAGAGAAAGCAAAAGCGATTCGTGATATTGACTCTGCACGGCAACAAGAGTCTGAATAGCCTGAGAAGGATCCAAAAGGGGTCGAACCAATCCTTGATGATAAAGGGTCAAATCGGCACATTCGTTGGGCAAGATTGTTTCCGTCATCGTGGCATTCCTTTATACTTGTTTGGAAAACCCTTTTTCCAGTCTCCATTGTGGGGCTTCTCCATCCTCGCCCCAGTACTCATAGATTTCCGAGATCTTCCCCCGATTGAACCGAAAGAAGGACACTGCATGGAGCGATTGAGTGCTTCCTTCCTTATAGACTCTGGTAATTGTGATAATCCGATCATCCAGGGCGTGAAGCTCTTTTAATTCTATCCTCCAATGACCCGGATACTCTTGGTTCATCTGAATATAGGGTCGACTTCCATGAAAAACCTCTCGGGTATTGGGATACCAAACCATCAGATCGTCCGATAACAAGGATCGAGCTTCTTCGAATTTTCTTTGATCAAAATACGCAAAGTATGCCTGTACAATGGCTTTTTTATCGGTATGACTTTGGTGGGATTCCATTAATAACCTCCTTTATTGCCATGATTATTCGCTGTTCCGAACAAACCGATACCCTTCCGGATTTCCCGCTGAGTATAGGAAGAATTGATCCGCGATTCCAGCGGGGCTTAGGATAAAGTGTGCCTGAAGCAAGCTTTGATCAGTCGAAAACGCAGGCAAATATATATCAAAAAGGTCACGGGTGCGGTGTTTGAAGAGAAAAGGATGGAGAGCTTCTGAAGCGACTCCGATCAGATTAGAACCGTCAGTCGATAGGATCACTGTTCCGAACAAGGGATTATCATATGCGCCAGTGTAGACCTCCATCGGCAGGGAGGGATAAAAGAGGAACGAATCATCCATCAATTCAGATCCAACTGGCATGCGCACATTTTCAGGCTCAATCCCTAAAGCCAGTTTAATAAAACTTCTTGCCAAAAGGTCTGGAAGACTTTGACCTCCGACATTGCTTAATATTACGATTCCAAGCTGGTGATTGAGGTCCATCTGGACCATGGCACGACAGGCTGAAGTATCTCCATTATGCCAGATCAATTTTTGCCCCGCGTACTCTTCAAAAACCCAGGATAGGCAATATGCGCGGATTGGATCGATCGCATTTCCCAACATAATTGCTTTTGGTGTATGCATTTTTTTGATATTTTCCGAAGAGATTACCTGAGTTTCTCCGAATCGACCAAGATTCATCTGCATCTCCACCCAACGAAGCATATCCGGAATATTTGAAGCAATCCCCCCGGCAGGAAAAACCGGGGTTAACCAATTGAGAAATCCCGCGTCGGGATCGATCTTTATGGGACCGTCCGGCGAGTGCCTGTGGGTTGATGTATGATTATCTGATTCAAGAAACCCTTCTACTGTGGCTTTGGAGTGGCTCATCCCCAAAGGTTCAAAGAACCTTTCGTTAAGCAATTGCTTATAGGTTGCTCCGGAATGACGAATCATGATCTCTTCTGCTACAACAAAAAGATTGTTTACATAGCTAAACCCGGATCGAAAACTGTACAAAGAAGGAAGGTAAGCGAGAGAATCGAGGATCGTTTCTCTGGGATAGCACCAAAAAGCGATTTCGTCTCCGGCATATGGGTACAATCCGCTGTGTTGGGCGAAAAGGTCTTCTAGCAAAAAGTGTTCGCGGGCAAATGGATCTCGGAAGGAGAACTCAGGGTAATGATCCCGAACAGAATCGTTCCAATTGAACGTTCCCTCATCGACAAACGTTGCCATAAGAGCCGCGGTAAAGGCTTTCGTGGTCGAACCGATATGGAACAGTGTTTCGATGTCGATGGGATCTTCTGTTTCCATATCTTTAATCCCGAATGCCTTTTGATAGATGGGTGTTCCTTGGTATATAATTCCCACGGCCATGCCGGGGATATTCCATGACTCTTTCCCTTCCAGGATTAAGGATTCAAAAGCTTCTAACACTCCTTTTTGCGAAATCGGATCCTCCAAAAGAACATATCCAGAAGAAAAACCGGAAAAAAACAGAAAACAAGAAAGTGTAAGGACCATCATAAGCTTTGCCATGTTTTGTTGCCTCCTTTATCGTCCAATTCAGATGGTTATTGGGATGGATATATCGAACGCGGAAGACCTTTTGGGGAATTTCTGGCATTCTTTGCTTTATTATACCAGATCACCCCAAAGACGCGCAACGACTATGGTCCTTATAGATGTTTCTCCCCAATAATGAGTTTATCTGTTTGTGAATTTCGTGTCGATCCATAATGGGATTCTTTTGATTATTGCCGAACAAGACACCGAGCTACAAGGATTCAATGGATTTGACTCTTGATACGGATTCGTATATAATAGAACGAGTTATTCAAAGGTTCATATACGAAGGAGGCAGAAACCATGAGAATCCGGTCCCTCAAAGTCAAACTTTTTGTTGTTTCCATCCCATTGATGATTGGTGTCTTGGTGGTGAGCGCGATTCTTTTAGGGATGTTTTCTCAAAGAATCGTTTTCGACACTTCCAGCAACTTGATTACACAAACCGTCTCTTCGATCCAAATGATGATGGAAGAATGGATGGGCGGAATACACAAGCAACTTTTTGATTTTGCCAATTCTGGCGCGGTTCGATCAATGAATCCTCAACAGTTTCGATCTCGATTGGATGAGTTAATCGCAAATAGCGATGGGTTATACGATTATGTTTTTGTGGCAGACTCAAAAGGAGATTACCTCAATCGAGAAGGGAATATTGCTAACATTCGAGATCGGGATTATTTCCAGGACATCTTTTCTCTACGCAAAGATGTTTCCGTGAGCAATGCCACCATCAGTCGGGGTTCAGGAAAACCAATCATTGTCATTGCCTACCCAGTGCGCAATGATCGACGAGAATTGGTGGGTTTGCTTGCTGCCACGGTGAATATCGACACATTGAGCGAGCAAATCACTGAAATTGACTTTGGTCAGGACGGATTTGCATACATCACCGACGGTACTGGATTGTGCATCGCCCACAGCACCCATCCGGAATATGTAATGGTCTTGGATCCCCCCAAAACAACAGAAGTAGGGTTTCGAGGTTTGGAAGATCTTGGATTTCGTATGACACGAGGAGAATCGGGGATTGGGCAATACTACCGACCAGACGGAGAAATGATCCACTTCTTTTTTCAGCCGATCAGAGGTACTCCAAACTGGGCTTTAGGCGTTGCGATCCCCGACAGGCAGATGACCGAACGGAGTACCCGTTTGATTTGGATCGTTGTTTGGGTCTTCATCGTTGTTATTGGGGTCATATCGATTATCATTTTCTTCGCTGGCCGTATGGTCTCCAATCCTGTACGCGATGTCGCCAGCGAGCTGGTGCGTTTTGGAGAACTGGACCTGACAAAAAAATCTACCCATGCCGACGTTCATTTGCATAGAACCGATGAGATCGGGCAAATGTCAAATGCCTTGGTACGGATGGTCAATGCATTCCGGGAGTCGTTGCATTCGCTCCGTTCGATCGTTGTGGAACTAAATCATTCTGCTTCCGATCTGGCCGCTGTTTCTCAAGAGCAACTGGCTTCATCCGAGCAACTATCCGCTCAAGCCCATAGCGTGGATACCAATGTGCAAAACACCTCTGCATCGATTGAAGAAGTAACGTCGGGAGTTCAAGAAATCGCTTCCAGCGCCCAAAATGTTTCGAAAACCGCACAAGAATTATCCGAAGAGGTCGAGAATACCACCAGCGCTGTCCAAAATGGAATGAGAGCAGTCGATGCAGCAATCCGCAGCATTGAGGATGCCCAAGTTCAAACCCGACAGACCTCGAAAGTAACAGCAGAAGTAGCGGATCAGGCCAAGAAGGTTGGAGATATTGTGGATTCCATATCTTCCATATCGGAACAAACGAACCTGCTAGCTCTTAATGCCGCAATAGAAGCAGCAAGAGCAGGAGAAGCCGGTAGAGGATTTGCTGTTGTGGCAGATGAGATCCGAAAACTGGCTGAAGAGAGTAAGGGCGCCACAACCAACATTATCGGGATTCTAAAACAACTCTCGGAAGGGGTTCGAAATGCCGATACCGCATCCAATAAAACGGTGGAATTGGTGGGAAAAGTCCAAGATGAGGGTGCGCGGATTGGTGAGCAGTTCCAATCCATAACAACCAGCGTCGAGAAAATTAACTCCATGATCGGGAACCTAACGGCAACATCTGAAGAACAAGGCGCTGCAGCGGAAGAAATGGCTAGCGCGATGGATACTTCCGCCCGTTCGATGACAGAAGTTGCCGAAGATATCAGACAAATGACAACAGGCGTGGAACAGCAGGCAAAAGGAGCGCAACAGGTCAGCCAATCGGCTGAGCGATTGAACGCTCTGGCAGAAAAATTGGAAGAAGAAGCCCAGAAATTTCGTTTGTCATAAATCGTTCTTTCTGAGTACAGCACTCAAAGGGTTGTACAAAAATTTTTCCCCAATCCAGAATGCCTCTAGCTTATTGAATGTTCTCTAGGTTCGGGAATTAAAGATATTGCTTTGAACTCTTCCCATTAGAACTCTATTAGGAAGGAGAATCTCTTTGAAGGAAGAGTCTCCTTTCTTTTTTTTATGGATTCGGGATAAGGAATGGAGATGATTTTGAATGGGTTCATGGCCCTCCATGATATCAAGAGCTTAGTGCTGGGAGCGAAACGCATTTTTTTCTCGAGAGAGATCCAAGATGATTCCGACAATCGGTGATATGGGGGACGTATTTGATTAATGACGATCGTACCCCGTCACTTTGACCAACTCGTTCAAAAGCTGCGTTTTGGTTGCCCTGTCATTGCTTTCTCGATATCGTTTCACACCCTTCCCTACAACTTCCTGTCTTACTCTTATGCTTATTTTTTTCTAATTTGAACGATCTCTTCCTTGTCTTGGTCCCCTGTTCTTAAATAGCCCTTGTCTTGAGTGCTTTTTCATAATTAGGAATTCCCACCAAAAAAGGCGATTTTTATAAGGCATTTCGAGGCCTTGATTTTCTTGAAAGGAATTGGTATAATACCTCGCTCTTTTTTCCCAGAAGGACCCCACGGTTCTTCTTTTCTTGCTTTCCTGGCAATCTTCCATTACCTTTTTTGATCCGTTGAATACCTCTATAATTTTGGATCGGCTGTGCAAATATAAGGGAGGGGTGATCATGTATGCTTTGGCATTAAGCATGATGGCTTTCCGGAGGAACAAAGCGTACTTCTTCAACCATGCGATCAACACGGTTGGAAGTTTTTTCTTCGGATATATCTACGCCATGATATGGAAAGCCATCCTTCAAGATGATTCAGAAGCGAACCGAATGGTTACGTACGTTTTGGTCAATCAATCAATTTTGTGGGTTACTATGTTTCTTCCCTCGGGCTGTTTCTTACCCAAGAAAGTGCGTGAAGGGTCTATTGCCTTTGATATGATTCGGCCATATTCATTGATGGCTGGTAGTATATTCGAGGTTTTCGGACATGCCCTGTACAATTTTCTTTTCCGTTCTGTACCCATTTTCCTACTGGGGGTTTTGTTTCTTGGGGTTCAGCTTCCTTTACCGCTCAATGCGGTATTTTTTGCCATATGCGCATTTCATGCCTTTTTGATTTCCTTCTTTCTAAACTACTTTGTGGGTTTGTGGGCCATTCGTTTTTTGAGCCACATTGGAGCCCATACATTCTATCTTTTTTTAATCAATCTCCTGGGAGGTTCATATGTTCCTGCAGAGTATTACCCTGGATTTCTCCGCTATGCCATGCCCTACCTTCCCTTCGCTGCCACAATCTATCTTCCGGCGCAAGTGTACCTAGGACTTGAGTCTCCCGGAAGGGCTATGATAATCCAAGGATTCTGGATTCTTGTCTTGGGTCTTTTGGCTTGGGTTATGACCAAAAAGCTGATTCGAAGAATTGAGATTCAGGGAGGATGATATGCAGATTATCTTGAGCTTGATCGGGATTAGTTGGAAGATGCAAAGAGAGTACCGGGCGAATTTCTGGATGGAAATGGTATTCAATGGTTTGATGATGGCATCCGATTTTTTTCTCCTGTATTTTGTGATGCGCGCATTTCCGATCATTGGGGGATGGAGTATTGGGGAGATTGCTCTTTTGTTCTCGATCATGGAAGTTGGGTATGGCGCATATCGGATCTTTGGAGAAGGGGTTCATCGCTTTGAAGAGCTTCTGCTCACCGGAAGATTTGATGGATTAATGGTTCGGCCTATGGGTTTGATTCCGCAACTGCTTTTGCAAAAAGTTGACTGGAAACGGATGGGGAATATTTTCGAAGGTTTTGCAATCGGCGCTTTTGGGTTAAGCCAAATTCCCGATTGGGATATAAGTTTTCTTGGATTATACGTGGTATTGATTATCGCTTCGATCATCATCAACTTTTTGATTAATCTGATATTGGCTGCAGTTGCGTTTTGGACAATCAAGAACTCGGACCTGACTGTTTTGGCTTTTTACGCAACAAGAACCGCCGCTAGTTATCCTGCTTCGATCTATCCTTCAGTGATCCGGTATCTGTTGACTTTTGTCATCCCATTGGCTACGGTTGGTTATTACCCGATGGCATTCCATTTTGGAAAGACCGATTCGTTGATCGCCTTGTTTGCACCATGGTTTGCCATATGCGGCTTGATTCCGGTCTGTTTGGGGATTTGGAAACTCGGGATCCGTAGATACGCAAGCACCGGTACATAATGGGGGATGAATCACGAATAAGAAGGGGCTGAAGGGAGGAAAAGAATGTGAAGGAGTATATTCAGATCCAGGATCTAGAGAAAGAGTATGTAATTTACGAACGAAAAGGGTTTCGCCGGGTCCGGAAAAAGATTCATGCCTTGCAGGGAATCAGCCTTTCCCTCGAAAAAGGTTCTTTTTTGGGATACATTGGACCCAATGGGGCAGGAAAGTCAACTACTGTTAAAATTCTTACGGGTATTATGACACCGGAACACGGAACCGTTTTGGTCAATGGATTGTGCCCTTGGAAAGACCGGAAGCGCTTTGTTCGACAAATTGGGGTTGTATTCGGTCAAAAGTCTCAGATGTGGTGGGATCTTCCTGTTCAAGATACATATCAATTGCTCAGAGCCATCTATCGGGTTCGGCAGGAGGATTTTCGACTCCGTCTGGCCTGGGTGAGAGAAATGCTCGAATTGGATTCTTTTTTCCATCAGCCTGTAAGACAACTGAGTCTTGGGCAACGGATGCGCGCTGAACTTGGCGCAGCTGTTTTGCACAAACCGGATATCCTTTTCCTTGACGAACCAACCATCGGTCTTGATTTGCTCTCGAAACAACGGGTATTGGATTTTTTGCAGCAAATTCATAAAGAAGGAACGACCGTCTTCCTAACAACCCATGATCTACCCGAGATCGAAATACTTTGTCAGAGCATTCTTATTCTCAACCAGGGTCGAATTGCATTCCATGGTTCCTTGGAATCGCTAAAGCAATTGATTCCTTTAGAACGTCGATTAATCGCAACTTTGAGCCAAGCACAACAAGAGATCCATGATCAGCAATTGATTGAGATCCAGAGGATTGGAGCCACTTATGAACCATCCAGACGGCAAATGGTCATCAGCTTTCCTCAAGGAAAGAATCCAGCCGAGATCATTCGGTTTCTTCTATCTCGGTTCGAAATCCAAGATTTTCACATTGCCGAACCCGGGATTGAAGAGATCGTCAAGCACATCTACTTGGGTTGAAGGTGCTAATGCATCCACTTGGCCAAAGGATATGAGTATTTGAAACGATCATTATGAAATATGAGAAAAGAGTAAGAATCACTTCAAGAGACAGAAAAGATTTTTTGCACGAGGTTTTCGCAAACCCTTCGACGGTACTTTGCAGTAGCCCGCACATCGTCAATCGGTTGAACAGAACGACCGACAATGCCTCCGATCGCTTTCAACGTATCCGCATCCCAACGAGTCCCTCTCGCATAGGCTTCTGCTTCATGAACCTGGATCACCTTGGGACCCACCGACCCAAATCCCAGACGCAAAGATTGAATAATTTGATTCTCAACACAAATGACTGCTCCCATGCTTGCGATTGAAATCGCCATCGCTTTTCGTTTTCCCACTTTAGCAAAGCACTGGTAGTTGGGTTGAACCGGTTTCGGAATTCGGATCGAGTAAACATATTCTCCCGCTTGAAGAGATGTTTTTCCTGGGCCAAGAATGAACTGTTCCAAAGGGGTTCTATAGGAATCTTTGGGTCCTCGGCGTACTTCTATTTCCGCATCCAAAAGGATGAGCGCTAAGATCCCGTCGCCTGCTGGCGAAGCATTGACAAGATTACCTACCAAAGTGGCTCGATTCCGGATTTGGGAAGAACCCACTTCCGCGCTTGCCTGAGCCAAAATAGGGAAATAAAGGAAAATTGGTCTGGATCGCAGGATTTCCGCGAAGGTCGTCCGACAGCTTATTTCGATCCAGTCTTTCTCTTCCTGGATGCTTTGTCCCACAGACAGATGTTCTAATGAAACGAGCAGCGTGGGTTTCTTTCTTCCTGCTCTCATTTGAACCATTAGATCCGTTCCGCCGTTTAAAATAACTGCGGCAGGTTCTTGGATCATTGCAGATAATTCCTGCTCAGACTTTGGAAAACGGATGCGAACCATACTCATGGGATCATCTCCTTATATTTCCAGAAGGTGGTGAATTATTGTACCACAAAAACCGTGAATGAACAAAGCAAAAAAAATCGTGTATAATAGCCTTGGAAGATTTTCTTATTACGGGTGGTGGCTATTCACGTATTCCTTTGAGAAGCTGGAATTCCGTCAAGTGAAAGAAATGATATCCCAGTACTGTTTTTCCGAATATGGCAAAAGCGCGATTGACAATCTTCAGCCCCTTTCGCAACCGCTTGATGAGTTGGATAGAGTTCGCCAAGTGTTAGAATATCTGCGCGATGTAGGAGAGCCTTCGCTGGGAGGAATTGTTGATATTCGTCCGGAAGTGGAATGGATCCGCAAGGGAGAAATTCTATCTCCTCTTCAGTTGTTGCGTTTAGCTGGCTGTTTGGATGGAGTCTCAAGGTTGCAAGAAACCATCAGGGCTTATCAAGAGTCTTTTCCCTCGGTGGCGCAATGTGTTAAAGTGATGCATCCCCAAAAAGACTTTGTCCAGAAAGTATGGAAAGCAATCGATCTGGAAGGCACTGTAAAAGATGGCGCTTCAGCGGCTCTGAAAAGCATTCGATCGGAATTGAAGGCTTCTGAACGAAAGATCAAGCGAGAACTCGAAAAATGCATGGGGGGATCGCTAAAAGATCATTTACAAGACCAAGTATATTTTTTGAGGGATGGTCGGTTTGTCTTGCCCATAAAAACAAGCAGTCGATCGCAAGTTCGCGGCATTGTTCATTCTTCATCCGCCAGCAAAGCAACAGTCTATATGGAAACAGAAGGATTACTCAGTTTAAACGATCAAATCAGGGATTTGAGATCGCAAGAAATCGAAGAAGTCAATCGAATCCTCAGGGAGTTCTCTCAAAGGATTTTGCAAAGCATCCATCAGATGGACCAAACCATTGAGGCATTGGTGGATTTTGACGGTCTTTTTGCCCGTGCGCGGTATGGATTAACCCAAGAGGCGATAATCCCGCAAATGACGTCTAGTTCGACTTTTTCTCTGATCCAAGCGAAGCATCCTTTGTTGGGGAAGCATTGTGTTCCGATAACGGTTCGCATTCAGGATGAGTATCGAGGGATCATCATCACAGGACCCAACACAGGGGGGAAAACGGTAACCTTGAAGACAGTTGGTTTGCTTCATCTGATGGGAAAATGCGGGATTCCGGTCCCAGCGAAGCAAGGAACTGAATTGGGTTCATTTGACCATATCTTGGCAGATATTGGCGACGAACAGTCTATCCAGCAGAGTTTAAGCACTTTTTCCGGGCATTTAAGGAATATCGCATCGATTGCGCAAACCATCAACCTCAATTCCTTGGTGCTTCTTGATGAGTTGGGCGCAGGGACGGACCCAATTGAAGGGGCTGCATTAGCTTTGGGCCTCATCGATACATTGCTGGAAAAAGGGTGCGCGTTTTTGATTACATCCCATCTAACACCTCTCAAATTGTACGCCTACGCTAACAATCGACTCGAAAACGCCGCTGTTGAGTTCGATCTCGATACACTATCCCCAACGTATCGGCTGATGGTGGGGGTGGCGGGTAGTTCGAACGCTTTGGAAATCGCTCGGCGCTTGGGGCTTCCGGAAGAGATTATCCAACGCGCCAAAACACATTTCGGGAGAGAGTTCGATGAAGTGGAACGGATCATCCGAAATTTGCATGAAGAAAAGATCCAATTGTCTCAGCAAAAAGAAGAAAGTCAGCTTTTGCTCAATTCATTAAAAAGCAAAGAGCATCAATTATCCAATCAGATTGACAAACTCAGGCAAAAGAAGTATGATGGTTTTTTACGGGATTTTTCCGATATGGAAAAGGAGTTAAAACAAATCAAGAGGAGCATAGAAACAATCTTAGGTGAGCTGAGGCGAGAAGAAAAGCTTGAGTTAGGTCATGTAGAGCAGTTAAACCAACAACTGCATCGGATGGAAACAGGCCTTTTTCTATCTGTAAAAGATCAGATCGATGATCTGGCTCCTCGCAAAGAGAAAAGAGATGAAGAACCATACCAGTTTCAGATTGGGGATTTCGTCCAATTGGAAGGGATTCAATCTTTGTGCAAGGTTCGGGAAATTCGAGATAACCGAGTAACAATCGATTCTGACGGGATCAGGCTTGAAGTCGATTCATCTCGATTAAGTCCTGCGAACCCACCCAAAACAAACAATCTAAGCCAACCGGTTCCCTTTTTTGCTCAAAGCGCAACCCTAAACAGTGTTTTTGCTGAGATTGATGTCCGAGGATGCACCGTTGAAGAGGCTTTGGAAAGAGTGGAGCATTTCATGGGTTCTTTGATCATGGACCATCGAAACGAAGGAAGAATTATCCATGGGAAAGGAACAGGAAGACTGGCTGAGGGGATTTGGAGAGCTTTATCCTCCGATTCGAGAATCCGTTCGTACCGGATCGGTAAACCGCAAGAAGGAGGTACAGGAGTCACCATTATTACTTTGTGAGGGGGTTGTATTATGCATGATATGCGGATTATTGGGGGGAAGCCACTAGAAGGGAAGATTCGAGTCGCCGGAGCGAAGAATGCAGTATTACCGATTTTGGCAGCAACTGTACTAACCGATGAACCGGTTGTCCTACGCAATGTACCGAATTTATTCGACGTTCGCACAATGCTCGAAATCCTTGAGTCGGTAGGATATCGATGCGCGTTTCAAAACGGTCAAGTGACGGTACAACCAGGAACCTTGAACACGAAAAATATACCCTATCAGGCAGTACGGAAGATGCGCGCGTCCTTTAATATCTTAGGGCCATTAGCAGTTCGGGCGAATGAAGCGGATGTTCCTTTACCCGGGGGATGTTCGATCGGCGTACGACCAGTAGACATGCATATTGAAGGATTAAAGCTTTTGGGGTTTGAAGCCAATATTGCGCACGGAGTAGTTCAGACGCGCAGGAGATGGAAGCCCAATTTTGTCAATATCGTATTGAAATTTCCCAGCGTTGGCGCTACAGAACAGCTTCTAAGTACAGCAGTTCTTATGAACAACATTAATGTAGTAATCAACAATGCGGCTTTGGAACCGGAAGTTCAAGAATTGGCATTGTTTCTCCAAGCAATGGGCGCTTCCATTGAAGGAATTGGTACGTCCACTCTGCGCGTGCAGGGAGTAGAAAAAATGCATGGAGTTGAATATGAGATCATTCCTGATCGAATGGAAGCTGGGACGTACATGATGGCAGCAATGGTAACATCGGGAGAGCTAGAAATCCATGGAATTCGGGCGGATCATAATGAAAGCTTACTCCAAAAGATGCGTTCAATTGGGAGTGAGGTTGAGATAGAGAATGGAATTGCTTTGGTTCGGTGCCGATCACGCCCTAGGTCTTCTGAAACATTTGTTCAAGTCTATCCCGGTTTCCCTACCGATATGCAACCTCAAATGACAGCGGTTGCTGCGGTGTCCAAAGGATTTTCATTTATCTCCGATTCTGTCTTTAAAACGAGGCATATGCATGTTCCTGAGCTTCAAAGGATGGGTGCAAAGATTCACATAGAAAACGGGAGCATCATTGTTGAAGGAATACCACAATTGAGTGGCGCCCCCGTTCGGGCAACAGATTTGCGCTGCGCAGCTGCGTTAATCTTAGCTGGTTTGAATGCAGACGGGGAGACGGTTGTTCAGGAAGTAGATCATGTATTCCGAGGGTACGACCAGATTCTGGAGAAACTCCGGAGTGTCGGAGCGGAAGTCGAAGTGGTCCCCTCAACAAATGGCAATGGGAAGGGACCGATCGGATGATTGGGATCGTGGTAGGAGGAGCCCATTAATGAGAAAAACGAAAACAGGGGAGTTTCTCCTTAAGTTTTTTTAAAAATCACGCGGTGAAACTAGGGTGTGG
>CAYWWY010000010.1:0-53549 GCA_964462525.1 uncultured Thermotogaceae bacterium | reverse complement strand
TCAGCTTCCGCTCGGAAAAAAGGGTGGTTTATTGGACCATCTTCATATCAAAGTAGCTCATTGTTCCCTTGGTCTCTTTTCTTCTCGTACATAGAAGGAGGATTACTCATTTGAATCAGAAACGAACCAAAAAAAGCCCGTCGAAACGGAGAAGAGGGAAAGGAAAACCCAATCCTCTGTCGTCGGAGAACAAAGGAAAACTGGAGATATCTCAGAGAAAACCCAATCCAAATTGGTCGGATGCTGATTTAGAGCGGTATCTTAAAGCAGTTACCAACTCGATATCAAAGGCGTCTGCGCAAGAAGATGGTTCTGTCGATATTACCGAAGTGTGGGTGAACTCGTCGCTTCCCTTGGACCTGGTTTTAGAAGCAATTAATCATCCAGATATTACACTACCAGATCATGTGAAATCCCTGAAGCTCTATGGAAAAGAGATTTGGAAAAAAGCGAAAGAGGCATTATGAACCATCGAAAGGGTTTTGTTTTGCTTTTGGATGTGATTGCGCTTCTGGGGCTATCCATGGTCTTCTTCATGATCGTAATGGATTTCGGTCAGCGAAATCGAGATATCCAAATCCGAAGATCCTTGATCATCGAAGAGAGGAACCAAATTGATTATATTGTGCGAAAAGCGCAAATCCAGGGGTATTGCGATCATCCCAATGTGTATGAAGTCCGCAGGTACGCGTTGGGAGAAGATTATGAGATTTTCATCTATGAATACCGATCCTCACGGTTTCCTTTTTCCCTTGAGTTCGGTATCGTAACCCAGGAGGGAGAAGGATGAAGAATACTTCCGTACGCAATTTGATTGTCAATCGCCTTACATCTGCTATGAAATCATTGGGTATTTCTGCAGATCCGTCCCGATTTCGGGTTGAGATTCCTGAACCCCAATTCGGGGAATTCTCATCTAATATCGCCATGATCTATGCAAAATCACTTAAAAAAAACCCAAAAGCGCTTGCAGAAGAACTTTCTTCAATTATGGCGGAAGATCAAATGTTTTCGTCGGTATGCATTGAAGGGCCTGGGTTTGTGAATATGAAACTTCATGAGAGTATCTATCGGGATTTTTTACGAGAGTTGATTTTTGCAGCCCCGTTTCAGTGGAACGGAAGCCAGCGACAACGAAAGATTCAGCTGGAGTTTGTGAGCGCAAACCCTACTGGGCCATTGACGGTTGGACATGGACGTCAAGCCATTTTGGGAGATGTGCTATCAAAAGTAATGGAAAAAGCAGGAGTTCATGTAACAAAAGAATACTATTTCAACGATTCGGGAAAACAAATGAGACTCTTGGCGCGGTCTTTCTGGGTTCGTTATAATGAGGTATTTGGTGAAATCCACGAGATTCCTGAAGGAGGGTATCACGGGGAATACTTATTATCGATGGCCCAGTCCTTAGCGGAAGAAATCGGAACAGAGTACGTCGATCGCTGGGATGATTCGGTAGAAGTCCTTTTTTTGCAGAAAGCCAAAGAACGAATGCTTGAGTTGATTCAAAATACACTTGATCAATTATGTATCCAATTTGATGTATTCACTTCCGAAGCAGAACTATTCACCACCGGTTTGGTCCAAAATGTGTTTGATCGCCTGAAAGAAGCGGAAATGGTGTACGAGAAAGATGGCGCCGTTTGGTTGAAGGTTTCCCGATATGCAGATGAAGAAGATAAGGTACTGATCCGTTCGGACGGTACACCAACCTATTTCTTTACAGATATCGCCTATCATTATCAGAAGTTTCTTCGCGGTTTCAATCAAGTATTCGATATTTGGGGTGCAGACCACCATGGTCATATCCCACGGATGAAGGCCGCTCTAAAGGCTCTGAATATCCCCGATGATTTTTTTCAAGTCATTTTGCATCAGATGGTCTCTCTTCGCAAAGAAGGGGAAATGGTCAAGATGTCAACCCGATCTGGAGAATTCTACACCCTTGGCAAATTGCTCGATGAAGTGGGTCTGGACTCATTACGTTTTTTTTATGCGATGGTTGATAAAGATGCTCAGATGGTCTTTGATATTGATCTGGCAAAGAAACAGACGAATGATAATCCGGTCTTTTATGTGCAATATGCGTATGCGCGAATATGTCGGTTAATGGAACATGCGCAAGAGAAAGGCATGTCGGTTTCTTTGGGGAAAGATTTAGAGCGATTGAACGGGGATGCTGAACATATGCTGATCCGTGATATGATGCTTTTCCCTGAGGTGATTGAAGATACGATTCGGTTGCTATCTCCGCACAAAATCTGTGGGTATGTGATTGCTTTGGTTACGAAGTTTCACCAGTACTATACCGATCATGTTTTTGTAGATACAGCTCATAAAGATCGATCAAATGCTCGGCTTCAAATGGCTTTGGCAGTAAAGAAGATGATCGCGGAATGCCTCACCCTTTTGGGTGTATCAACACCGGAAAGGATGTAAGAACGGTTGATTGGTGGGTTAGGCGATACAATTGTTGCGCTTGCTACCCCAAAGGGGGTATCCGCTCTTGCTGTGATTCGGATCAGTGGAACGAGAGCATGGGAGATCACAAAAGAATTCTTCCGGAAGCCCAATGGTTCTGTATTTCGCTTTGTTGAGCCAAGGAAGATGGTTTATGGATGGTTTTTTGATCATAATATGCAACCAGTTGATGAAGCCCAAATTACTAAATATGCAAAAGACTCTTCCCCTACCGGTGAAGAACTGATTGAGTTATTCTGTCATGGTGGATACGGGGTAGTGGAGCGGATTTTAGATTGTTTTCATCATTTTGGCGTCCGGAGCGCCAGACCGGGCGAGTTTACCTTCCGGGGGTTTGTGAATGGAAAAGTGGACTTAATCCAAGCGCAAGCAATCCATGATCTCATCCAAACCGTATCACCGTTGGCGACCAATGGATTTTCGCAAGTTCTGCGTGGGGTTCTTTCCGAGCAAATTAGCGAAATACGCCAAACAATCCTAGATATTGCTTCATCCATTGAGATACAATTCGATGACCCAGAGGAAGCCTTTTACGAGGGACAAGAGAGTTGGGATCGATCCGAAATCCGTAAAACGATCGTGGAAAGAATCGAAATCATCCGAAGAATGCGGGCCGATTCAAAGAGGATGATACGCGCGAGAGATGGTATTCTTACTGTCATTGCTGGACGTCCTAATGTTGGAAAGTCAAGCCTTATGAATCAACTCCTAAAAAAAGATAGAGTGCTGGTGTCTCCAGAACCAGGCACAACACGAGATTATATTGAAGAGATGTTGCGTATAAATGGAGTAATGATTCATTTAGTCGATACGGCAGGAATCCGGAATACAGAAGAATCTGTGGAGAAAAAGGGCATTCGGAAAACCAGAGAATGGATAGATCGAGCAGAATTGGTTATATATTTGCTGGATTCACAAGAGCCAATCCAGCTGGAAGATTTTGAAACCCTAGAATTCATTCGAACCAAACCCCATTTGATTGTTTTAAACAAAACCGATACCATCCCTTATGCCCAAGAGCAGGAGCATATACGAGGCTATTTGCGGCAATTGGCTCCTTATGGAAATATCCTGTTGGTATCCGCTTTGCATGGAAACGGGATAAAAGAGTTGGAGGAAGCGATCATTTCCCAAGCCAATTCCTTGCTTCCCGGAGAAACCGTACCTGCAGTTACCCTACAACAGCATTGTGATCTAGTAATGGAAATCGAAGAGATTCTTTGGGCATTTCTCTCCGCGCTTGACGAGGAAGCTCTTTTGGACTGTTTGGGCGACTTACTCAGGAAAGCAGTCGCGTATTTGGACATTATGACAGGCCGAACATATACGGAAGATTTGGTTCATACTCTATTTTCGCGCTTTTGCGTGGGTAAATAATGATGCCTACATGTCCATCTTGGAAAATCGGAGCCAATGAACTTTTTTATTTCTACACCTGCAAACGGTGGTTATATTTTCATATGCGTAATCAAACACAGTATGATCCGCAAAGAGAACGCGCCATAGAAGAAGACCGTATTCTCGAATTAAAAAGATATCTGGGCACCTATAGTTATATAGATATGGGTTGGGATGAGGATAAGACCCATAAAGCCCTGAGAAGACGTCAATCCGTTATCCGCCCCCAATTAACTTGGATTCATGGAAAAATCCACATGGAAGCAACACCCCATGCATTGCTTTGGGGGTTCCGGGTTCTCGAAAGAGACGAGTACTCACAGATCATGGTCCGTTTTTCTCGAAAGAACCTTCCTCGCCACCGGATGCTCGCCTCTTGGAATCGGTATATTTTGAAAATGAACCAAATTCCGATTGAACCGAAAAATTTGTTTTACTTTCAAGACTCGATCGAATCGATTGCGCCTGCGGAAGACATCTCTGCTTTTTTGGATCAAATGGCGAGCCTTTTGGAAATGGAAGTACCACCGCACCGGAACGGTTCCATCCGGTTTTGTCACCTTTGCCCTTATGAAAAAGCTTGTTTGGCTGAAGGAATGGAAAGGATCCATTTGGCTTCTCCCAAAGAGTTGCGCGGAGTTGGAGAAAAAATGGCGTCTTCTTTGGAAGAAAAACAGATATACACCATTCATGATGTATCTCGCATGGAGATCACAGAGGAGATAAAAAAGGAACACCGAGGGATTGAGCGGGTTAAAGCGCAATCATTTGCTTTTCTCCGAAATGAAGCAATGTTTTTTGACGACCCTCGGATGATGATTCCTAATGATGGCAAACCAGGTCTGTTTTTTGATATCGAAGCCGATCAATATCCGTATCTCTTTGGGGTCTATGACCAAAAAGAGAATCAATATCATTCGTTCCTCGCTCAGGAAGAATCTGAATTGATCGAATTGGGAAAACAGGTGATCCGCTATTTTCACCAATCTCAAGCGACTGTTTATCATTACTACGACTATGAAACACGAATTATGAGACATATGGAAGAGCTCTGCGGTATTTCAATGGAAGGGATTGCTTTTTTTGACGTCTACGAATGTTTGCGTAGATGTGTGATTCTCCCTCTTAAGACCTATTCCCTCAAGTCCGTATCGAAATGGCTCGATTTTGTATGGAGAATGCCATTGGATGGGAAAGGTTCGATCGTCGAGTTTCGAAGATGGAAAAACACGGGAAATCCCATGCATTTGGAATCAATCATCCAGTATAATGAAGACGATTGCCGATCGACCGCTCTTGTTAAGGATTGGCTCGAAAACCCCGACCAGTTCCGGCAAGAGTTCCGAAGGGTATCCGAACAAGATCTGGAGCTTTTGCTGAGCAATCTGGAACCTGTATTCCCAGAAAGAGTCAAATCAGACGGTAGAAAGGAAGTGATCGAATGGAAAAAGCCTTGATCAAACGATTTCAAGAATTCGTTATCCAACACACGCAATCCCTGAAAAGCCCATTTTCTGTAAAAGAGTTGATGAAAAAGATTCCTTGGAAAAGCCCCGAGTTCCAACAGATCTTTGGTGCAATGGTGGAAGAAGCCTTTCTATCGGAGCATTCCAATTTTGTCAGGGTGGGAACTTCGAAAGATCATCTTCCGGTGTTTCTCTCTAAAGACGATCTTATGGTCAACTTTCAAACTGCGTTTTGCGCGCTTCCCTTTATCCTTTCAGAAACAGAGGTTCAGCGAGCCTTACAGTCTGTCTCTCATATGGACCAAGTGGATGAGCAGGCCTTGATTCGAACCATTTCCTCCCAGACAGTGTTGATTCGGTTTGATCAGGGATCGCGAGGAAAACCGATTGCTTTGAACGTATATAAACGCTATCTCCTTCCAGGAAAAGGATTATTGATCACCTCTTCTGTTTTCAATCATTATATGATGCAATCAACAGCAGCTCCTGAAATCGATGGAAAAGGAAAACTCCGGAAAGAGAAAATGAAAGAAGAAGATCCGAAAAAATCCATTTATTCTGCTGTTTCTTGTTTTCTTGAGGATATCCGATCACTGGTTTTCCCTATTTCCGAGTTGAAATCCATTCATTTCAAACGGTACTTTTCAATCGATGACCCACAACAAACTTCCAAAATTTTCCAATCCCTATACCCGGAAGTATTTCAAACGGTCAATGGCATCTGGTCTTTTTTTCCGGAAATGTGGTTGGATTTGAAGCAACTGTGCGAAAAAGGATCATCCGGTTCCAATTCGCGAGATGAGATTGAGCAAGAACTGCACGCTCGATATCCCTTTCTCAATGAGCAAGAAATCATTTGGATAATGGATGGAGTTCGAACAGACCGAAGGATCTCCACGGTCCTCCCTGTCCAGCCATTGGAGGATCCAACTGAGGATGAAACCATTGAACAACCGGAATTGCCTACGGTAGCAAATACTTATGAGCAGCCAGAACACGATGAAGGACAGATTCTTGACCCATACAACCCATCTGAGTCAGAAAGAAGCAGCCGATTGCAGGACAAAGATCCAGAAGACCCTGGAGCACTGGAGGGGATGATTGTGAAGGAACCCGATGATTCGCTTTCGGAAGGAATCACAACCTCAGAGGATAGTGAGGATCAATTCGTAGTCCCTCCTACCGAAATCAACGAAAAGGAAGACTTGCTGCAGGACTTATTGATTGGGTTTACAGAACCGAAAAAAATTGAGGAATCTGGCTCTGATGGGAAGGAAGAATCAGAAGAAAGCTTATCCCCCGAACCAATCCACACACAGCAAGTAGCTCATGAGCAAGGGGGCGCTTCAGAACCGATTATTTCCATTATAACCGATAATTCCGAGTTATTCGAGAAAGCGAAGAGTTTGGCGCTTAAACACCACTTCCGTCTTCGAGATAGCCTTGCCTATCAACCAAATCTGGCCGTGTTGGATCAGGACTATGAGTACTTGGCTCCAATCGCAAAAAGCAGTGGTGTTCCTGTTTTGTCAGTCCAACAATTCTTAGAACGATATCCTGATCAGTAATCCAATGGAGAGGAGGCAAAAAGTGACTTTTTTCGAACAGATCAAAGAAATCCAAAGAAAAAATGGGTCCCACCTATGCCTAGGGCTTGACATATTTTCATCCGATTTTAAAGAAAGGGATCCGCTGGGGTTTGCTCAGAATGTCATCGATACAACACACCCCTACGTATGTGTATACAAACTGAAGCTTTCGGCATTCCTTTCATGGGGCATTGAAGGGTTGAAACTTATGCAACAGATTACGCGCAGAATACCGGATAATATTCCATGGATTTTGGATGGAAACTTTGGAGAACCACCCCCTTCTGCGGATACATGGGCTGAATTCGCTTTTGCAATCATGAAGGCGGATGCAGTTACCGCGAATCCGTATGTGGGTTGGGATGGGATTGAACCTTTTGTGAAAGATCGAGGAAAGTATTGCTTTGTTTTAACGATGACAAGCAATTCGACTGCGGAAGATTTTGAACGAGTTCCCAAAGAGTTTATGCTGTCCCTTCAAGTAGCCCGGAAAATTCGGTTTTGGAGAAAATCCTTCGACAATCTGGGTATGGTATTGGGAGGTTTGAATGAGATCGAGATCATCCAAGCGTTGGAAGAAAACGACGGACTTGTCTTGTTGCCTGGATTGGGCCAACAAGGAGGCAGCGTTGCCTCTTTAAAACGAAAACCGCATTATGAACGGTTTATCGTACATGTTTCTAAGGCGGTTCTTTTTTCGGATAACATCCTTCAATCTGTTCGGGAGTTTTATCACCTTACAAGTCCTGATCCTCACCAATATTGATTCGTATGGAAGTGGTCATTGAAAAGATGGTTCATGGTGGGCAAGGGATGGGAAGAGATGAGGAAGGCCGAATTGTATTCATCGATCGGGGATACCCTGGGGAAATCGTCGATGTCGAAATTACCCGTGAGCGGAAAGATTTTCGATTCGGGAGGATCTGCAGTTTTATTTATCGATCTCCAAAACGTTCAGGTCCTGTATGCGGCGTTTGGAACGAATGTGGTGGATGTGATTGGTTGGACTATGAATATGAGAGCCAGATTCAAGCCAAACAAAAAATCCTGGAGGAGCAGTTTCTACGAACGTTGGGTATAGACCTTACCCCTTTCTGTCAGCCTTTTGTGGGTTCTCCGGAATTGCATCATTATCGGAATAAGATGGAATACTTTCATCAGAAAACGGATTCGGGCTATCGAATATGTCTTCATTCAAGATTTGGTTTTCGCGGAGTCATACCGGAAGGTTGCAAAGTCGCTCCTAAAGTATTCGGGCGAATCCTAAAGGAACTATCAAAGGGAGATTTCCAAAACCTAACCGAAACGACTCATACAGTGTTGCGTATATCGAAATCAACTGGAGCGATTGCATTGATTTGGGTTGGATTAAAAAACCCGGATCGTCGAATTGAAAGGGCAGCGCAAATGATTGCCAATCGGTTTCCAGTTCTTTCATCGGTTACATATGTCATACACTCTGGTCGAAAGGCAGCATTAGATGGGCGCGCTGTACCTCTCATTGGAGAACCGTTCTTGGAAGAAACCATTTGCGGATTTCGATACATCATTCCATCCACCTCTTTCTTTCAAATCAATGTACCTGTTGCAGAAATGGTATTGGAAACGATCAAAGCGCTCTGGAGTCCAACGCCAAAAGAAAGAGTATTGGATTTGTACGGCGGTGTCGGTTTGTTCTCGGTGTTCTTTGGTTCACTGGTCCGAGAGATCGTGACGGTGGAACTGAATAAGGCATCCGTATCCGCTGCGCGAAAAAACGCCAAAGTCAACAATATACCGGCGATGAAAGCAGAATCAGCCAAGTGCGCCACTTTTTTGCGATCTCAACCCCAGAATCGATGGGATACGATTATAATGGATCCGCCAAAATCCGGAGTCGAAAAAGAGGTTATATCGGAGATTATTCGGATTCGTCCAAAACGAATGATCTACGTATCGTGTGATCCTGCCTCATTGACGAGAGACCTTAAATTACTTACCGACTCCGGCTTTTTGCTGGATCACGTTCAGGGTTTGGATATGTTCCCCCATACAGGGCACTTCGAGTCGATCACAGTACTAAAAGGCCCATGAAGTGATACCAAGAAGAAAAAGAAAGAAACTGGCAAAGGGTGGGCTTCATTGACCTTTTCGCAGAATCGACAAGGATACAGCGATCAATGGATCCCTTGCAAGACCATGTCGATCACCCGCGCGTTATGATATGAGTCCTCCAAAGGAATCAATGGGGTTTCCCCGTCTAGAAGGACTCGGCCAAATTGCTCCGCTTCTAATTGATAGTTGCTGAGGCTTTCAATCCATCGGTCTTCCCATCCTTCGTTATTCTTGCGAATCCGATAATTCAAACGACCTTGGTGGTTAAAGGGCACTTCAGTAACCAAAATCCCTTCTGTACCCGACACTTCGCAAACCATCCGAAATGGTTGATCAAACCCACAGTGAAAAAAACCGGTAATTGATTGAGGAAAATCGATCATAACCGAAACAGAAAGGTCAACACCGGATTTGATTACTCCTCTGCTTTGAACATTCAGAGGTTCTTGAGAAGTAAGGGTTCGCATAAGGTGAATCGGATAGCACCCAACATCGTAGGTCGCGCCCCCACCAAGCGCGGGAGATAAGCGAATGTCATTCGGTCTGTTGAGTAAAGGAAAAGTAAACGCAGAGATGATCTGGCGCAGATCACCAATCTCATTCGAGTTGATTGCCTTTTTGATCTCATGAACTAATGGGTTGTGGCGATAGGCAAAAGCTTCCATTACTGGTTTCTTATGTTCTCTCGATGCCTTCTGGATCAACTTGATCTCTTCAGCATGGAGCACAAGCGGTTTTTCGCATAATACCGCTTTTCCTTGTTCAAGAGCTTTCAATGTCCATTCCAAATGCATGGAATTTGGCAATGGAATATACACAGCATCGATCTGATCATCGCGAAGCAGATCATCATAGGAAGAATAGGGGTTCAGAGCAGGAAAATGTTGGATAAACTGACGCACCTTATCCTTTGAGCGCCCGGCGATACCCACCATCACACCGTTATTTGCATTCTGAAGGCCAGGAAGAAAGGCTTTGAATGCGATTCTAGCCGTTCCCAAAATTCCCCAACGGACTTTTCTCATGTTCTTGCTCCTCTCCGTAAAAGATCAGATAGGTTTCTGACAGATGGGACAGAAATAGATTGTCCCTCCGAGGTACTGGCTCTTCTGAATCGGGCTTGAACAGATTGAACAAGGGGTTCCTAAGGTATTGCGACTCATTCTGGTGGCATATCGACCCTTTTCACCGAAGAGGTCTTTTTCTGTATCTCTTCCATCCTTTTCTGCCATTTCTTTCACCGTTTCCTTGACGGAATGGAACAGGGTATGGCGTGTTGGATCGGAAATATCCCGTACTTTTGTTTTGGGGTGGATCCGCGCACGGAAGAGTATATCCTGCAAAACACCGTTTCCAAGACCCGGTATCCTTTGATCTGTCGCAAGGAAGGCTTTGACACTGAGGTTTTGAACATCCTCTCTACAGATTAGATCAAACCAGTAAGACTCGGAGAATCCAGAAGAAAAGGGATTATTGCGTTCCTGCGCCAAACGGTAGTAGGGGTTATCGAACATACCCGCACGGAAAGCCCATAGGCCCCCGTACATTTGAACGGATGCGCATAATATACGCCCATCGGAAAATTGGATCAGAAGCTGATGCTTATCCGGCGCGGTTTTTCCCGGACCGAAAAACCGTAGATTTACGCCTTCAGCAAAGAGAAGGATCGTATCTTCATCCCATTGAGTTTCAACCATGCCAGCCTTATAACGCGCTTGAATAAAGGTTTTTCCGATCAGTAGAGTGCGATACTCCTCAGGATCATCATGAAACCATGCGAACTTATGGGGAGAATGATTGGGAGTTACATGAGAGATTAGGGCGTTTGGAAGTATCTGATTCATTTGTCGGGCAAGGACAACTGCTTCGGGGAGTTCAATCATGATTACATTTCCTTACCGTTCGTAGCAAGCTCTGCAATATATCGTTGCTGGGATTCAATAATTATCCGTTCTGCTTCCTCTCTTCCAAACCAACCCTCGCTCCCGGTGGGCTTGTTTTCCAAGACTTTGTAGACCTGAAAGAAATGATCGATCTCTTTTAAGAGATGGGGTGGGACGCCTTCTAAAGTTTCCACATGATTCCAAAACGGATCTTGTAATGGAACGCAAAGAACCTTCTCATCCTGGCCCTTTTCATCCCACATCTCAAATATTCCGATTGGCCGAACGTCGATGACACAACCCGGAAACGTTGGCTCCCACACAAGAACCAAGCAGTCCAAGGGATCATCATCTAAGGCTAATGTTTCCGAGAAAAACCCATAATCACAGGGATAGTGGACAGCTGAGAATAGAGTCCGATTAAACCGAATCGCGTTCAGCTCCTTGTCATACTCGTACTTGTTCCTGCTGCCTTTGGGGATTTCTATCATTGCAGTCAATACCATAAGCCCCCTCCTTAAAAAAGCGCCCCTAAGGGCGCTTGATTGATGGTTTGACAGGGTCATCCTTCTCTTTGACCCAATTCCCGGTCGATGAGATATAACGCTTTGCCATCGCTTCCAACCAATTTGAGCTTTTCGATGATTTCATCAACCTGCGCTTCCTCTTCTACCTGTTCGTCATGGAACCAGTGTAAGAAGGAAACAGTTGCATAGTCCTTTTTTTCTTGCGCAAGATCGGTGATTTCGCTAATGCTTGCGGTAACGAATTGTTCATGTTTATAGGCTTCTTCAAATACATGCAACGGAGAATCCCATTCTAAGGGCGGTTTCTTAATTTCTAGAAGCTCGACCCTTCCACCCCGTTCGATGATGTAATGGTAAATTTTGGCAGCATGTTCCATTTCCTCTTTTGCTTGTAAGGCCATCCACTTTGCAGAACCAAGTAAGGTTTTTGATTCAAAATAAGCCGACATTGCCTGATACAAGTACGCGGCATATAACTCGGCATTCACCTGTCTGTTGAGCGCTTCCAATACTTTGTCTTTCATCATGAGTAACTCCTCCTTTGGCTTTATTCTGTCTCTCTATTAGACGCAAAAGATGGTGCTTTATGACAAAAGAAAGCCGCTTGTCTTCTCGTCAAAAGATCACGAAAGGTCGGGAAAGTACTTTTTTTTCTGCAAGGGTATGTTATAATTGATCAAAAGAAAAAGGATGGTGAGTGCAGCATGAAAAAAGGGGTTCTTGTATTGGTAATCATGGTTATGCTCTGCGTGATCGCGCTATCAGATTGGTTGATTCAGGTAAAATTTGAAGGATTCGAGTATGAGCGGAATCCTCCATTAGAGCTTGCACTCATTCTTGACGTCATCCATCAAGATATTGCGACATATGACGATCCGAACAATTACATTTGGCATACTCCGGAATTTCCACAGGGGGCTTACTTTGTTGAACGATGGAATCAACTGAAACACGTGATCACCTCTTTGCTTTATCGCGAAGGATATAGTTTTGTGGGAATCTACACCCAAGACCATGTTGCTGGAATGAAGTTGATTCCTTATATCTACATCGAGCGTCGTTTTGCACCTCCAAATCCAGTTGGAGACCCTGAAAACCTTCAGCAACGGGATTTTGACCTTTCTCTGAATCAGAGTATCATTGCTCAGGCCCACAATCAAAAGCAAGCATACTTCACTACCAATATTCGTCGACTTATCGAATACCCAGAACTCCACCAAAAAGCCCGAGAGTATCAAGAAAAAGCGGGGGTTCGAGGATACTTTGCCTATCCGCTACTGAACGGAGATATTCCCATTGGTGTGTTGGTTATTGCCACCATGGAACCAGGCATTACCGAGGAGCAGTTCTTCCGTATTCAGCAGTATTCAACGGCTATTGTTTGGCTGGTGGTGGAAACTCTCGACTTGATCAACAATCCCGAGAAACTCGGCCGATAGATTAATGAAGTATAAGACAAAAATAGGGGAGTTGGACGTCCCTGATGAGGAGGTTCTTTTTTTCCCTTTCGGGATTCCTGGATTCGACCGATTGAAGAAATACGCTCTTTTCTCTGTACCTGATTCCCACCCGGTTCAATGGCTTCTTTCCTTGGAAGAAGAAAAGGTTTCGTTTCCTTTGATCGATCCATGGTCGATTCGGAGCGACTATGCTTTTGAGCTGCCAAAGATTGCTGTGGAAGTATTGGGTATCGAAGAGAAAACCCAAATTATGGTCTTGTGTATTTTGAGAATCCCCCAAAGCAATCCGCAGGGAATGACGGTAAACTTTTTGGCTCCCCTTATCATCAACCTTCAAAACCTTATGGGTGTCCAGATAGTGCTAGAAAACTCTCCCTACAGCATTCGCCACAACGTAGCCGAAGAGGTAGTAAACCAGCAAAAAGAAAAAGAAAAAGGAGAAGCAGATGCTGGTACTGAATCGTAAAGAAGAAGAAGAACTCATCATCGAAACCCCGGAAGGCCCGGTGGTTATTCGATTACTCAACATAGACGGCAAGAGTGTGAAGTTGGGCATTGAAGCTCCAAAAAAGTACCTCATTCTTCGCAAGGAGTTGTACGATCGGATTTACCAAGAAAATGTGGAGTCCATGAACGAGGTCTCCATGGATGTTGTAAAGCAACTCATGAAGAAAAAAGGATCCAAAGATGAATAGGGAAAGGATCCATCAATTGGAGCGACTTTCAGGAATCCTGCTTTGTGAAGAAGAGGTTCAGAAGGCGATGGATCAGATATCAGAATGGATCGAAGACATGAAAGCCCTCAAAACCTTTCCTGTCCTTAATGAACTTCCGATGATCCAACCATTCGAGATCGATACGGTGTATTATGATGAAGACGACCAATGGGGGGGTTCTCCGAGTTTAATCCTTCAAAACTATCCCGTTGTGAAAGATGGCTTTATTCTTGTACCCGAAAGAGATTGAAGCAGGAAAAGCGTACGAGCAAATCGCTGCTGAATTCTTGATGAGCAAAGGATACCAGATATTGGACCGCAATTTTCGGACCCGTTTGGGTGAGATTGATATAATTGCAATCCAAGAAGGGGAGCTGGTTTTTGTCGAAGTCAAAGGAGGACAAGCAGATCCCCCGCCACAGCTCAGAGTCACAAAATCCAAAATCCGGAAGATGACCCGGGCGATTTATGCATACCTTTCTCGAAATATCCATCCCGATGCTTTTCAAGCAGTGCGAATTGATGTTGTCGTTGTTTTAGAACCGGATCGACAGATTCAGCATTTCGTTGATGTAACAGCCCATGGATGAGTTTCGAATCAATGAAAGGATAAGGAGGATTATTCCTCTGGTTTGGTTCTCAACTGGTTGCTCCCGATGATTCGAACGCCCGGATCAGATGGGTTAACTTTTTTTCAAATGCAATGATTTCTTTTTCTTCAAGGCGAAGAGTTGTTTCGCTTTCGCTCAGCAGATAGCAAAGGGTTCCCTCAATTGGTTGATGGGGAAAAACAGATTGAAGGCAGTAGAGATAGAACTGAAGCTGAAATTGGTGCTGTTGCTGAAAAACCTGGTCATTATAGCTACTGTATTTGAACTCCAAAACCTTCCAAACACCATCACAAAAATAGAGTTTATCCATAATCCCTGTGAGTACATGGAATCCCAGACGCCTCATGATCGTTTTTTCAGAAAATACAGGGTTTCTTTTTGAGAGACACCGGTCCAATTCTTCAACAAACGAAGGGGGGCGGTTAGCCCATTGTTTTAAAATTCTCCATACTGGCAAAACGTCGGCCTTCGCAATTCCTTCCCAATACGCATGTTGCTCCAGCGCCTCTTTTGTGATCGAATCAAGAGGAACACGGCCAATCTGTTGCATAGCATGATGGACCATCTTCCCGAGTTGGGCTTTTTTCTGGATCCTTTCTTTGAACCAGGGTTGATTTGATTCTTCCTCATTTTGGAAGTCAGAAGAATCATAAGCGTTGCGCAACAGAAGGCTCGGACTTATATACTTTCGGTACGTTTCTTTCTGAATTACACGCGCAGTAGCCGGCATTTCCAATGGGATCTTCCCGATCTCAGGTTTTTGGAGAAACAGGTTTTCTTTCGGCAGATCAGCGAAGGGAATTTCCTTCACCAATCCAACGTATTCAGCTTCTGGTGGGTTTTTCCATAAATAGTCATCGTTCATCAATTCTGCTTTTTGCAGCATATGCAAAAAAACTGGAGTGCCTTTGTTTTTTTTGAATGGGATCGAATGACTAAGAACCAGTTCTTTTTTTGCGCGTGTCATTGCCACATAAAGGATTCGTTTTTCCTCTTCATGAATCAATGTCCGCTCTTCTTCTTGCATCTGCCCAAAAAAACTGTCCTCCACAGGAAAGCCCATGGGTGGAAAGAAACTGATCTGATCTTTTCCTGGATCTATTAAGATTCGATCATCCATAATATTCATTTTTTGCCAGCCCAATTCTGGAAGAAAAACGATGGGGAATTCGAGTCCTTTGGCTTTGTGAATAGTCATAATCCGGACTAAATTGCTCTGTTCCGATTCTTCGACCGCTTCTCCTTCATCGATTTCTGTTCTTTGGCGAATATGGTATAAAAAATCCTTCCAGGATACGATACGAGCATAACGAGATGCAAATTCTTGGAATTTCTGAAGATTCAAGAGTTTTCTCCGAGAATTGTGCATCATGCTGAGCGTTAGTTCATAGCGGAAAAGATCGATGCTCTTTTGGACAAGTTTAGCGGGTGAGGAAAAAAGATACTGGTTTCGGAGTTGTTCAAGAACATCGAGGAAAGCTTTGGCTTTATTGCTTTCTCGCGAGAATTCGATCAATGCCTGAAAGAAACACTTCGGATCTTTCGAACGGATCGCGACAATTTCTGAATCCGTAAAAGGGCTAAAATAGGAACGGAGCAGAGAGAGAAATTCAAAGTCATCCAAAGGATCAGCGAGAACACGGATTAAACTGCACAAGCTGATAATTTCAGGTTTCTTAAAGAACTGACGGCTTCCTACAACATAATATGGGATCTCCCATTGAGTTAAGGTTTCTTCTAAGATGGGCAGAGAAGAGTATCTCCTAAGTAGAATAACCATATCACGATAAACGTTTCCTTTCTGAATCATGGAAACGATCGATGCAGCAAGAACACGCGTTTCTTCCTCCCAGCGACTTGAAGCAGGCAATAGATGAACTTTGGGGGCTTCTTTCGGGTCTGCTGCTTTTTCCGGATCAGGAATTAGCGGGTCATAAACAGAAGCACAGTCAGAACTATGATCACTCATCACTCGAGAAAAAACCAGATTGATAAAATGCAACAATGAAGCCGCCGACCGGTAGTTCTTTTGCAAGAGGAAGATATCAGAATGAGAAAAATCTCTCATCGTACGGTTGAACACACGGACATCTGCCCCACGAAACCGATAAATCGATTGCTTTCCGTCTCCAACATAAACAACTCGGTTCTTTTGGGATTGGAGTAAAGAAATAATTCTCTTCTGCGATTCGTTTGTGTCCTGAAACTCATCAACCATTATCAACTGGAACCTCTCTGAAAGAGAGTTTCGAACAGAATCATGTTCTTCCAACAAATGGATGGTCATTAAAAGAAGATCTTCATAGTCAATGCCGTTCATCGAACGATTTTCCGCCATATAGGCATCAAGAATCTCATGAAAGGCACTCAGAAAACCCGGAATTCCTTGTGTAAGTTCTTGCTGCAATTTATCATCAGCGACTCCGGTCTTGATGTCACGATTGATTATGCTCATGATTTCATATCTTTTTCGAAGCAAGGATTCTTGCAGCATTTGGATCAAACCCTCATATCGATATAGTTTGAGAAATGGGGCTACCTTTTTTAAGTGGGCATGACCTTCTGGTTCGGAAAAGTACTTCAAGCAAGCTCTACGAATTAAGTCTTTCTGCTCATGCTCCGATATGATTTCAAAAGAAGAATCAAGCCCGCTTTGAATGGGGTATTCACGCAATACCCTCGAGCAAAACCCATGGATCGTCGAAATCCACGCAAAGGGCAACCGTTGGATACAACGATGGAAAAATTGGCGAACCTGCATACGATTCTGACGGTTTTCAAACTCTTTTTGCATATCGAAGAGGATCCGTTCCCGGATTTCTTTCGCTGCTTTTTCCGTAAAGGTGATGGCTAAAACTTGGTGCAAATCCCACCTGTTTCTTAGTAGAGTTTGGATCAGCTTTTGGATCATCGTATGGGTTTTTCCGGTTCCTGCGCCCGCTTTGACAAACACATTCCCATTGGCTTCGATAATCGCGTTCTGTTCAGGGTTTCGCATTCCCGTTTTTATCCTTTCGTGGTCTCGGACCGTAGTTGGCAGAGCCCATGTTCGCTAAATGGGCACCGATATATATGACCTGATACGGGTGTAAAGATTCCATTCAGCACCTTCATGATCCGTTCGTTCATTTCCGGAACAAACGATTCCATTCGAAGATCTTTCGCTCGAGTATTTCTTCTCCCTCGGGAATCGTAAGCAAGATAGGCTTCTGTTTCCTCATCCCATACATGGAGATTCTGTGTAACCTTTTTTGGGTTTTTTTTGTCCGGAAGTACGATCATATACCCCATCCCAACCACTTTTTGGGAGTTCTGGATCCTATTCCTCGCTAAGGCATAAAACATGAGTTGATCCATCTCTTTCGCGGAGGCAGAACTCCGCTTGTAATCGATAAGAAATTCGAACCCGGAAGGGGTTTGATCGATCCGGTCGATTTTGCCTGTGAGCAGAAGCCTCGGGTTCTCAAGGATACAGATGCCATTCTCGGGCCGGATCATCATTTCAAAGATTTGCGGGATGAAGGAAACAGCCTCAAATGACTTCGCTTGAGTTCCCGAGGGGCTTAATACGGGAGACTGATGATATCGGCGCAGAAAATCGGAAATGACTCTGTGGAAAAAGTCTATCTCCACTTCGCGAATCATTTTGTATGGATGAAACATTCGAGAAATCACTTCGTTTTCGACAATACCCCATAAACGCGTATTTATATACTTTTCAAGAGCTTCCTCCGTCCAGTTTTGGATCAATGCCAGACCTTCGGATGTCAGAGACTCAAAGACCTTTTTCAAAATAGCGTGCATGATGGATCCTTCTTGCATTGGATCAAATCCAAGCGCACTCTCCGATGGAATCCGAATCTTCAGGATGGATTCCCAAAAAAACCGGGCAGGACATTGTTTTAAAGAAGCATATTTCGAGGGACTGAATGATTTCCCAAACAACGAGTGGAGTTGGAACCGCGATTCAGGATCTTCTACACGCACCAAATATTTCTCTTGCTCTGCTTGTTGAATCATTCGAACCAGGGCGATGGATCTTTCAATGGTATCCTGCTCGTATATTTCGCTCCATAATGGGGATAGGACCAGTGTATCGAGGTTCTGTACCGATTGAAGGAAATGGAGAAGAAAGGCTTGAGGGGAGTACAGCCAAGAGCTCCCTTTTGGTGTCGCATCCAATCGGTTTTTGGATTTGGGAAATATATATCGTAAGATTTGATTAAAAAAGAAAGAAGGAATATAAGGGTTTCCAGTGATATCTCCAAGTGGGTAAGAAAAAAACGCAGTACTATGCACTTGTCTGACGGAACTCCAAAAATCTCTTTCTTCTCGGTCCAAAATTCTTTGTCTATTGTCGCTTCCGAAAACAGTATCATGGAACAACATTGACTGAAAGGGGATCTTTGGATAATCTTGATGCACCATGCCGGGATAAAAACGGAGCTTGTGTTGACGAAAACGACTGGATTGCAGGTCCATCATTCGCACCCGATTGTCCATTTTCATGCTTGGAGGAAATCCGGAATGATCCAAAATCGTTTTCAGATAAAACCAAAATGTCACGGGGTTTACGGCGCCCGCGCTTTTTTTGTGGGCAATATGGCAAAGCCGCTCAATTTTTGAAAGGATATGATCGAAAAAGAAGCGAATCGCGGTTTCTTCTTTTTCTTCATAGCTGAGCATTTTCGACCGTTCCAAAGACTCGAGAAAACCTTCAAATATGATCCTATATGCTTGGACTGGTTGCTGAACTTGTTGAGCAAAGCATGATTCCAAGAGAGAAAAAAGATGAGAGATCCCTAAGCGGAATTGTTCAATCTGATTCAACCGGTCTTGCAGTTCCGCCGCAATCTCATCATAATCCTCTGAATACTTTGCCGATTCGATTCTTTGTTCAGTAAAGCTATGAAATGAACGGATCTTTCTCTCCCACTCGTTTTTTCGTTCTTTCAGACCTTTGGGGTAGTCTTTAAATGGAAATGGATTCGTTGAAGAATAGTCCAATCCCGCATCCCGCACGATTCGTTCTCTATCGCCAAGGCTTAATGCGGGTGGTTTCACCAAACCGCTATCCATGATCATCAGGAGAAGGTCCGAAGGGAACCCTCTTCCAAATGCCATAAAGGGAAGGATCAATCGATGAACCGTAACACTTTCCAAAATGGGTAGATTTTGGTCCGATCGCCATGGAATGCCCATCTCTTCCATCTCTTTTTCAAAAAGAGGGAGATATACCGAAGGATTTCGAATGACAATCCCAATATCGTCTGGTTCCAGAGCCTCTTCCAAAAGCGAATCCTTGATCTTGCAACAAATCCATTGTACTTCTACTGCAGGAGACTCGAAGGTGTGAACGCGAATGGTTTCTCGAAACGCGGATGGGGATGTTGTTCGACCACTGTGAATCGAATGAGCAAAGCGGGCAACTGGTGTGGATTTTTTGGGAAAATATGCGTGAGATCTTCTTTCCACCTTTGTAACGGGGTAATGAATGGTCAACTTCTTAGTGAAGTGTTCCCACGAGGGGTCTGCATATTCGTTAGCGGATTCCATCGGGATGGATAAATGAATGTATGGTATATAATGGGCCATTGCGCCAATCATTTCTTGAATGGGGTGGGGCAAATCCAAAAACCCATCGATGAATAAGGCGCGAATGGGTCGGTATAGCGCTTGAAAGAACTCTTTTTCCGTTCGTAAAAGATCAGAAAGGTGATAATACCCATGAGTAATTGTATACACTTGAAGCTTTTCTAAACGGGACTCCAGTTTTTCAAACAAACCCTTGAAGTCTCTCAATGTTTGATCTTCTGAACCATCAATTTCTGCTTTCAATTGCTCGATGTCTTTTTGCTCTTGAAAAAGAAAATAGAAATCGACGAACTGCTGTAAAATCCCTTTGCCTCGTTTAAGTAACTCGAATAGGTAAGAATCATCTGTGATTAAGTCAGTGATCAGAGCGGAAAGGAAGTCTCTGTCAATGAAAAACCGATTTGGTTCAATTCGATTCAGAGTTTCGACCGTGTATTGGTCCACTACTCGCAACTGTTCCGGGAAAAGCCCATTGATATAGATAAGCAATTGCTCGCGAATTTGACGAATGGATCCCCCAGACGGTCCAAGCCAAAGATAAGAAAAAGGACCGGTTTCCTGATGCAAACGCACAACCTCGCGGACCATCCTTTCCGTCTTTCCTGATGAAGGAGGTCCTTGATACAGATAAACAGTTTGCACAATCTTTCCTCCATGATGCCACGCTTTCAATAAAAGAGGATGAAATCGGGTTGAAATATGGTATCTCTTTGTTTCATTATAGCATAAAGAAATAGGGTATTCAAGAGAAGCAAAATATGGTATAATAGATAAAGAAAAAACCCACTTTCTTTTCGTTCTTTTTGATTATCCAACACAAATACCATTATTCACGATTTATAAACCTTTGAAATACAGAAAAACGATCAAGAAAGTCACAGCGAGAACAATGTGATATTAGGACAGAGCGTGAGCTTTTGGGTTTTACTATGCTCTTTACAGGAACAACTGAAAGAAGAGCAGAATTGGTCGATCCAACCAAAATTGCCAATTCCTTTTGACCATGCTTCGACCAGAAAATAGGAAATCAAAGGAGATTCAGTTATGGCGAAACTCAAGATGGCGATAATTGGAGGAGGGAGCAGTTATTCTCCTGAGTTGGTAGACGGGATTATTCAAAACCATTCTTCGCTTCCCGTTGATGAGCTTGTATTGATTGACCTACCGCAAGCCGAACATAAATTGCGTACAATCTTCTCTCTGACCGAAAGAATGGTCCAAAAAGCAGGGCTCAACATCTCAGTAGCAACCAGTTTCGACCGGCTCAATGCATTGAAAGAATGTTCTTATGTCATTACCCAATTTCGGGTTGGTGGTTTAGAAGCGCGCGCAAAGGACGAAAAGATCCCTTTGGAGTATGGCTTGCTGGGTCAAGAGACAACGGGAGCAGGGGGTTTTGCTAAAGCACTGCGAACTGTCCCGATTGCTTTAGATATCGCGCGCGATATGGAACAGGTATGTCCTGAGGCATGGTTAATCAATTTCACAAACCCGTCCGGTTTAGTTACTCAAGCAGTGAACGACCATTCTGCGATCCGATGCATCGGTCTGTGCAATGTCCCCATCAACATGCTTCGAAACACCGCTTCGTTCCTCAACATACCAACGGACCAGCTTTCCATGCGTTTTATTGGGCTGAACCATCTCAGTTTTGTTGATCAGGTGGTGTTTCGTAGCAAGAACCAGCTTCCCACACTCCTACGCGATCCTTCGTTTATCGACCATATAGCCAAATACCTCCAATCTTCAGAAGGTTCCAAGCAGTTGGTCCAAGGGCTTCAAATGATTCCTTCTCCATATTTGTACTACTACTACTATGAAAAAGAAGCCATCGAAAAGGCTCAATCAGATATTCGATACGGTAAGGGGACTCGGGCGCAACAAGTGATGGCAGTGGAAAAAGATCTCTTTCAGTTGTACGAAGACCCGAACCTTGACCGGAAACCCGAACAGCTTTCAAAAAGAGGGGGTTCCTTATACTCGGAAGCGGCCATATCCCTCATCAGTAGTATACAGAACAATCTTGGCGAAATCCATGTTGTGAATGTGCCCAATCAGGGATCTGTGAAAGGGTTGCCTATGGATGCAGTGATCGAAACAAACTGTTATGTCGATCAATCAGGGGCTCATCCCCTTTCAATCGGTCTGTTGCCGGACTCAATTGCGCCCTTGATTCAGAGAGCGAAGCAATATGAAACATATACCATAGAAGCAGCAGTTCAGGGATGCAAGCAAAAAGCATACCTTGCGCTTTTGACCAATCCTTTGGTTCATTTTGCAAGCCAAATACCATTCTTAATGGACGCGCTTCTGAAAGAAAATGAGCAGTATCTCTTCCAGTTTTTTACAAAGGAGGAGGAATGATGGGGTTTTTTTTGGGCATTGATGGGGGAAACACCAAAACTCGGTGCGTGATTGGAGATGAGTCAGGAGCAATCCTTGCTGACCAGCTGGCTGGCCCTTCAAACCATCAATCCCTTGGGGCACAGAGAGTCCAGGATACTTTAGAATGCTTGATCCGAGCAAGCCTAGAAGAAGCCGAGATTCCGATTTCAGATCTTAATGGAGCGTATTTGGGCCTTGCGGGTGCGGATTTACCTTCCGATTTTGAGCTTTTAAGAACAGTCTGCGACTCGCTGTTCTCGGGAATTCCTTACCAAATAGATAATGACGCCTGGATCATTATGAGAAGCGGCCTTCAGAAAGATTGGGGGGCTGTTTGTATTTGCGGCGCCGGGTCAAATTCGGCGGCATGCAACGAAAAAGGCGATCGAGCAATTCTGCGTTCTTTATCCCATACTTTGGGTGGGTGTGGCGGTGGAATGGAAATGGCCAGGGAAGCTTTGCATCGCGCGTTTCGGCATGATGAGCAAACAGGCCCTTTCACAATGCTTGCAGAACGGATTCCCCATCTATTTTCGGTTCCCGACATGGCTTCTGTGATCGGTTTTTTTTATCCAGAGCAGCAACCGACTGCCTACGAAACGATGAAAAAAATCCCCCCGTTAGTGTTTGAGCTTGCAAATCAGCATGATACTGTTTGCCAAGAGATACTGATTCAAATGGGTCTAGCGTTGGGAGAAATGGCATCAGGTCCAATTCGAAAAGTTAAAATTATGGAAGAATCATTTACCGTAGTCTTGGGCGGAAGTGTATTTCTTGGGTCTTCCCCACTGTTGATCGATAGTTTTTCCTTGTCTTTGCGTAGAACTGCTCCAAGAGCGGAAGTGTTCGTCGCAAGGATGCCACCGGTTATTGGAGCATTTCTGAGCGCTTTAGACCATTTTGGGCCGATTCCATCGGAACCAATTTACCTCAAATTAGAGGAGAGATATAGGTAATCGAGTGAATAGACTTTGATGGTTTGATTTCCACACGGGTTTGTGATACAATTCTATATGGGGGTTCCCCGGGGGAGTGAGGGATATTGAAGAGAAGGATCAGTATTGAACTTGGCGGAAAAGAATACGCATTCAAGACCGATGAATCTCCCGAAGCGGTTCAAAAAGCAATAGAACGGGTGGAAATGGATTTCCAGCGGTTCGGAAAGTTCAAAGATTCCAACGAATCCTCGACATTCGATGAAATCCTGGTTCTCCTTCTTCTCATCTACTCTTCCAAAGTGGGTCAGTTGGAAGAGCACCAAAAAGACTTGGAAGAGCGATTGGAACGTTTGCTGCTTGAGATGGAAGGGAGAAAAGCAGACCGAAGTGATATGGTCAGCTAAACGGATTGGTATCTTTGATTCAGGCGTGGGGGGAATATCGGTAGCAAATGCCATTCGGAGGGCCTTTTCTCAGGTTGGCCTGTCTTTTTCTTTGTTTTATTTGGGAGATACTGAAAACCTTCCGTATGGCTCGAAATCGATCCAAACCCTTCGATTACTTGCCCGTAGAAATGTTCACTTTTTCAACCAACTTCAGTTGGATCACCTAGTAGTCGCATGCAATACTTCTCATTCTGTCGCAATGGATATCTTTGATGAAGAGTCAAACTGCCCGGTTGTCGGTGTTATCGATCCGGCTGTTCGGTCTCTTCAATCCCGATACTCTGTGAATCCTGTAAACATTGGCATTATTGCCACCGAGCGGACAGTGCAAAGTGGGTGCTACCAAAAAAAACTCTCCGCAGTTCTCCCGATGGGTTCTCGCATCTATCAAAAGGCCTGTCCTCTTTTGGTCCCGTTGATCGAAGGGTGGGATGTAAACCCTTCTGCCTTGTACACTGTCTCTAAAGAATACCTCTCAGAACTAATTCGGCATGATCTTCAAACGATTGTTTTTGGTTGCACTCATTATCCCTTTTTATTGAGCGTTATGAAACAAAGCACCTCCATTGAGTTTTTTGATCCCGCTTATGCCGTAGCAAGTGAATTGGTCCGGATGATGAACATATCTTCTGAAGGGAAAGAAGCGCAATCGGAGACGCAAATCATGGTTACCGGAAACCCCGATCAATTCATACGGACGCTCAAACGGTTCCAAGTCGGTTGGGTTCAGGAAGTAAGAAAAGTAATTGTACCCGAGGAGGTTGGTTCATTTGGTGTCAAAACCGGATGACAAAAAACAACTGATCATCGTGACGGGTTTATCGGGCGCGGGAAAGAGCACCAGTTTAGGTCTTCTGGAGGATATTGGTTTTTATTGTGTCGATAACATTCCTCAGCAAATGCTTTGGGATATAATGAGTCTTTTTGAACATATGGATATCAACAAAATGGCTCTTGGAGTAGATGCCCGTTGGAAAAAGGACCTTAGCTTTGCTGTTGAAATGATTCAACGGTTTCAAACCAAACATGCTCAAATCTCTTTGCAAGTCTTTTACTTAGAGGCTCAGAAGGATGCGCTTGTCAATCGGTTTGCTTTGACTCGGAGAAAGCATCCCATTGCAGAAAACGGGGACACATCAAAAGCTATAGAGAAAGAAATGGTAATGCTTGCTCCGTTTAAAGAGATAGCTGATGTGGTTCTCGATACATCAAAGCTGAACACCCACCAATTGCGAGAAAAATTGATCTCTTTTTTGGCTGGTTCCGAAGACTCGGGGACGCATATCATCACGTTGCATTTGACCAGTTTTGGGTTCAAATATGGGATCCCCCTCAATGTGGACTATCTAATAGATAGCCGTTTCCTACCCAATCCCCATTATGTACCTGAAATTGCGTCGATGACTGGAATGGATTTTGAAGTTGCTCAGTATTTGGAGCAATACTCAACTGTGCACGATTATCTGACAACGCTAATCGCATTGTTCGAAATCGCCCTAAAGGCGTATGAAGAAGAAGGCAGATGGAATATTAGCATCAGCGTTGGTTGTACAGGCGGTCAGCACCGTTCGGTCTATTTGGTTCAGAAGCTTGCTGAGTTTTATAGCGCGAAAGGGTATCGCGTGAAATCGGAGCATCGAGATTTACATTATGCGTAAATGAGGAACATATGAAACAGATAGCCGCTATTGGTGGGGGGACAGGACTTTCGACTCTTATGAGAGGTTTGAAACTCTATAATGGGTATTGGAACTTAACCGGAATTGTCACCATTACGGACAATGGCGGCAGCTCGGGTACGATCCGGAAAGAAATGAATATCCCCCCTCCGGGTGATGTTCGAAGCAATATTGTGGCAATGGCAAAAGATGAAGACCTTTTAACACAACTGATTGGATATCGATTTCGAAATGAAGGAGTGTTTGAGGGCCATTCTGTTGGTAACATCATTCTTGCTGCCTTGACCAGAATTTTGGGGAGTTTTCCAGAAGCGGTAAAACAACTTTCGGAAGTGTTGGCGATTAAAGGAAGAGTCTTGCCTGTCAGTGATCAGATGATCCATCTGGTTGCAACCGATGAAGGCGGCATCCAGTATTTTGGCGAAGAAGAGATTGCTCATACCCAAAGCCGAATTGCTCACCTAACAACGGACCAACTGATGGTTGCGATCCCCGAAGTGATCGACTGCCTCCGTTCCGCCGACGGTATCCTTTTTGGTCCCGGGAGTCTTTTTACAAGCATTATCCCGAACTTATTAGCTAAAGGGGTAGCAGAAGCGATTCAAGGAAATCGAAGCGCGATAAAAATCTATATCTCCAATATCATGACTCAACCCAGAGAAACTGTGGGCTTTTCTTTATTTGATCATTACAGCCAAATATGTAAATACCTGGGGCAAAAGGTGGATCTCGTTATTGGTAATGCTCAAGCGATTCCATCTGAGATCTTAAACCGGTACGGGAAAGAGTCTGCTCAGCCAGTCCTGAATGATGGTGCGGTCTTGGATACCGAAGTGATTCTCGGGCAATTGGTAAAACTTGTCGAAGATCCAAGAGATGGGTTGCTCAAGGTTCGTCATGATGAAACCGAACTTGCTCGATTAATATTCGAAGTCTTTGATAAGGACAATAACCGGTGAGTTTTAGCTCCGAAGTAAAAAAAGAGCTAAGCGCCCGCCCTCTCAGAACACAAACGAGTGTTTTTTATGAATTGGGTGGTATGCTAAAAATGAGGGGGATTCTGATTTTAAAAGGGAAAGGAGCGAGAAACAGTCAATCCTTAGTCTTACATACCGCAGAATCAGCTATTGCTCGGCGGATTTTTTCTCTATTCAAACAAGTCGGGGCAGATCAGCTTTCGGCATCATATTCTGTTGATCCGTATTTGTTTCGTCGGAAAAGCTATCGTATTGAAGCATTCGGAAGAGAAATATGGTATCATATGGAGCGTCATGGATTCCACCTAGAGGGAGAGGAATCATTTCTTCCGTTGTTTGAAGAAGATTTGGGTTTTTTTGGAGATTTTCTCAGAGGCGTTTTTCTCGTTAGCGGCTCAATCGTTGATCCTCTGAAAGAGTATCATTTTGAAATCCTCGAAAAGGACTCCTTTGCGCTCATGCAACGAGTTCAAAAGACCCTTAAACATCTAGTGAATATTCACAGTGGTCTTTATCCCTGTCCCAAAGGTCATAAACTCTACATTAAACGATCCATGGATTTAGTTGAAATACTCCAGCTCATGGGCGCAGAAAAAGCCTCTGCCCAGTTGGAACAAATGGTAGAAACTAGGAGGATCCGAAGCGACGTCAATCGATCGATCAACTTTACCTTGGCCAATGCGAACAAAATTGGCAGCAGCAGTTTTGCGCAAATGAAAGCAATCCGGACAATTGCTGAAGAAATGGGATTGGATATTCTCGACCCCGTACTGAAAGAGCTTGCTCAGCTTCGGATGGAAAACGAGGACTTGACGCTTCAAGAGTTGGGAGAGCGGATGAAAATCCCCATCACAAAATCGGCGGTATACAACCGGATGAAAAAGATTCAAAAAATTGCCCGAGAACTATCGGATGAAGAGGAAACCCCATGAAATGTCCCTACTGTTTGTCGCCGGAAACAAAAGTTATCGATTCCCGACCAGCTGAAGAGAACCAAGCAATCCGCCGGAGAAGGGAATGCCCTATTTGTCAAAACCGATTCACCACTTATGAGCGGTATGAGACAGAACCAATAACAGTTGTCAAACGCAACGGAAGTCGAGAACTGTTTCGCCGTGAAAAGGTAATGGCCGGCTTACTAAAGGCTTGTGAAAAGCGAGAAGTGTCCACAGAGATTTTGAATCATATCATCACCGAAGTAGAGGTTCTTCTTCAGAAACGAGGAAAAACCGAAGTCCCTTCTTCAGAGATTGGGGAACTAGTCTTTCAGAAGCTGAAGGAAGTTGACCGAGTTGCGTATGTGCGATTTGCCTCTGTATATAAAGATTTCAGGGATATTGACCAGTTTCGGAATCTGGTCGAAGAATTGCGGCAAGGAGGGAAATGAATGAAAAGAGATGTCATCTACTTAACCAAAGAGGGTTTTGATGCGATGAACGAAGAGCTGAAAACGCTCAAAGAGAAGCTTATGTATGAGATTGCACAAAGGATCAAAGAAGCAAGAGAATTTGGAGATTTAAGCGAGAACAGCGAGTATGAAGAAGCGAAAAATGAACAGGGTCGCGTCAACGGAAGGATCTTGGAGCTGGAGAATATTCTGGGAAAAGCGGAAATCATTGATCCCAACGAATTCCAAAGGGACACCATATCCTTGGGTCAAGTAATTTTGCTTAAGGACATTCAATCCGGAGAGGAAAAACGGATGAAACTGGTGAACCCTCAAGAAGCTGATATATTTGAAAATAAGATCAGCGTTGAATCCCCATTAGGTCGATCTCTGTACGGAAGCCGTGTTGATGATGTAGTGCGAGTGAAAGCCCCAGGGGGGTCGCAGAAATACAAAATTCTTGGGATCGAATTTTAGGAACTTCGATGAGTGATCCCATTCGAGATTATAAAGAACAGCAAATTCATGATCTTCAATCAATGGGACATAATCCCTATCCCTATCGGTTTGATCGCACGCACTCATCGAAACAGGTAAACGAAGATTTCTACGAAATGAAAAATGGTGAAGTACGACAGGAGGTATCATTATCGGTTTGCGGGCGGGTTATGGCAATTCGGGATCACGGCAAATCCTGTTTTTTTGAACTTCGGGATGGATACGGATCAATTCAATCCTATATCCGGAAGAATGAAGTGGGTGAATCTTCCTTCGAGTTCTTTAAGCGGTTTATAAACGTCGGTGATTTTCTGGGCGTGGATGGATTTCCTTTCCGGTCAAAAACAGGTGAAATGTCGGTTTTCGTCAATCACTTTCAACTTTTATCCAAATCTATACGTACTTTACCAGAAAAATGGCATGGCATGAAGGATAAAGAAGTCATATACCGGCAACGATACGTCGATTTGATAGCGAATACCGAGAGCTTTCACCGATTTGAGGTCCGTTTTAAAACGCTTCATTTGCTGCGGGAGTTCATGGTGGAACGCGGGTTTATCGAAGTAGATACACCGATGTTGCATTACCTTGTGGGGGGAGCCTCAGCAAAACCTTTTGTAACGCATATGAACGCCTACGATATTGATCTATATTTGCGCATTGCCCCGGAACTTTATCTGAAACGATTGGTTGTGGGTGGTTTTGAACGGGTTTTCGAGATGAACAAAAACTTTCGAAATGAAGGGGTAAGCTATAAGCACTCTCCCGAGTTTACGATGCTAGAAGCGTATCAGGCTTACGCAGATTATTCCGATATTATGGAACTTGTCGAGGAAATGATTGCCCATGTAGTCTTCCAGATCAAAGGAACACATCAACTGGAATACCAGGGAACTATGATCGACTTCTCGCCTCCTTGGAAACGAATGACCATGGCAGAGTGCATTCATAAGCATTTGGGTACCGATATTATTAATGATCCAGAAGACACACTAATCCAAAAACTCCGAGAACATGGAAAAGTCCCGTTGATTCGAGATAAAGGGCATATGATCGAATCGTTGTGGGGGCTCGTAGAAGACCGAATCATACAGCCTACCATGATCACCGAACACCCCATTTCCATCTCACCATTGGCAAAAAAACATAGAGCAAAACCAGGAGTAACCGAACGATTCGAACCAATTGTTTTTGGCAGAGAATTGGGAAATGCCTTTAGCGAGTTGAACGATCCAATCGATCAACGCATTCGTTTTGAGGCACAAATGCAACTCAGAGATAAAGGAGATGAAGAAGCCCAAATGATGGATCAAGATTTTATTCGCGCTCTTGAGTATGGGCTTCCTCCTACAGGTGGATTGGGCATTGGAATCGACCGGTTGATTATGTTTTTGACGAACGCTTCTTCTATCCGCGATGTCATTCCGTTTCCTTTGGTGAAACCGGATTTTCTTTACCGCGAGATCGATGAAGAAGCCGACTTTTCTAACTTATCTGAATAGAAAATGACCTACGAAGAACCAAAAGGAAGCGGCATGTTGCCGCTTCCTTTTTGAAGCGAAAGGAACCGGATCATGTCCTCAGAATCATTCTATCGAAAGGTATTTTCAATCGCCCTTCCAATTGCCATTCAGCAAATCATATTTAGCGCGGTAAATTTTGTGGATACTCTGATGATCGGACAACTTGGGGAAGTAGCGATCGCGTCGGTTGGATTGTCCAACCAGTTCTATTTTCTTTTTCATCTGCTGTTGTTTGGACTAAGCTCGGGTGGAGCGATTTTCATCGCTCAGTTTTGGGGGAAAAAGGAAATTGACAATATAGCCAAAACTGCTTGCTTGATGAGCATCTTTGGTGTCTTGGCTTCCCTGTTATTTTTTGTAATGGGGGTGTTTTTTTCGAATGTCACCTTGAGGATTTTTACTCCTGACCCATTGGTCATCGCACAAGGGGCACAGTATCTGCAGATTGTCGCGATCTCTTTCCCGATTACTGCCGTTTCGCTTATCTTCGCTACAACAATGAGAAGCACAGAACACGCATTTGTTGCCATGCTGATCAGCGTAGTAACTATGCTCAGCAATGTGTTTCTCAATTGGATCTTTATCTTTGGGAACTTTGGAGCTCCCGCTTTGGGAACGATGGGAGCGGGTATCGGGACGCTCATTTCTCGCACATTGGAGTTTGTTATCTATATGGTTCTGCTGCGATGCAAAAATTACCCAGGTAGTTTTGGGATCGTTCATGTTAAAAGTATTCAAAGACGGTTTATTCACCGGTTTCTGTCTTATACAATGCCAACGATTGGGAATGAGTTTGTATGGTCCTTGGGAGTAACTACCTATGCAATTTTTTATGGCCATATTAGTACGCAAGTTGTTGCTGTTAACCGGATTATCGAGGCGATCCAAAGTCTCTCGTTTTCTGTTCTTTTTGCCTTGGCAACAGCTACTGCAGTTGTATTGGGGAAATCAATCGGTCTTTCGCAGTTTGAAACGGCCCAGCGAGAAGGGCGCCATCTCCTTCGGTTGTCTCTCGTAATTTCGATCGGCCTTGCTCTATTGATTCTGCTCGCTGGAAATCCGTTGCTTTCTTTATTCAACGTAATTCCCGAGGTACATCAGCTCGCTTGGACGATTCTGATCATGGCTATGGTTTTTTTTCCGGTTCGAAACCTCAATTGCATTCTTGTGGTAGGGATCCTTCGATCCGGGGCCGACACTCGCTTTACATTTATTGTGGAATCGTTAACCCTCTGGGGGATTGGTGTACCTATGGTGGGCATAACCGGTCTGGTTCTTCGATGGCCTTTCCCCTTTGTTTTTGGAGTAACAATCATCGAAGAAATGGTTAAATTATTGATAATGACCTTCCGATTCCGAAGTCAGAAATGGGCCAAAAACGTAGTGAACACAGTCTAGGACTAAACATGAATCGCCCATCCATCCAGTCCGCGACATGCTTCCATGATTCCTTCCGAAATCGTCGGATGGGAATGAATCATCCGAGCGACTGCATCGATGGGAATCCCTTCCGTTTTGGATAATAGGAGTTCATGAATCAGCTCAGTGGCTTGCTCACCAACGATGTGTGCCCCAAGAAGCTGATGAGTAGACGGGTCTGACAAGAGTTTGATCATGCCTTCGGATTTCCCCATAGCAACTGCTTTCCCAATTCCTCGATAGGGGAAGACATATTTTTTATATGGAGTTCCAACTCGTTCTAGATCGGTTTCTCTCTTTCCAAAGCTTCCTACTTGTGGTGTACAGTAGGTTGCCCCCGGAACATTCTCCGGAGGAACCTTCGATATGGTTGGAAACCCAGCCATCGATTCGACTGCGATTTCCGATTCTTTTGAAGCCAAATGCGCAAGGAGTGGAGGGCCAATTACGTCTCCGGCTGCAAAGATATGAGGAACTGTTGTTTGGTATGAGTCTCCAACTGGAATGTAGCCTTGATTCAGCTGGAAACCCAATCGATCGAGGCCCAGTCCCTCGGTATTGGGTTTTCTACCCACAGCAACCAATACATTCGTGAAGGTTTCCCTCCAAATCCCTTGTTCTGAATTCTCAAAAGTCACCAATAATCCCGAATTGGATAGGCCATTGTTCATAACCTTTGTTTGGGTCAGTATGCGGATCCCTTTTTTTTGGAAAGCTTGATGAACAAAACGGGAAATTTCATAATCTTCAGTAGGCAAAATGGATGGAAGGATCTCGGCAATCGTAACCTCTGCCCCAAATGCGCGAAACACATCTCCTAGTTCCATACCGATCGCTCCACTGCCGATGACCAAAAGCCGAACGGGCACCTCCTGGAGCATCAAGGCTCCGGTAGAGGATAGGATCGTTTTTTCATCCGCCTCAAAACCCTCAAGAGTCCGTGGAGAAGTTCCTGTTGCTATGAGAAACCGATTCGCGTGAATCAAACCGATTCCATCTATTTCCAAATCCTTTGAAGAAGCAAACCTAGCCGAAGCAGAAAAGACTTGGATTCCATTTTTTTTCATGAGAAATTGAACTCCTTTTGAAAGCTTCTCAGCAACAATCCTTGACTGGCGAAAGACTTTCTCGTATCGGAATTCACTCCGGTCAATCTGTATCCCCATTTTTTCCAATTCGGAAATTGATCGGAATACCTCTGCTTGATGGATTAACGACTTGGATGGGATACATCCCATATTCAGGCAGACACCTCCCAAACGGTCTTTCTCCACAAGAGCGGTTTTCATTCCCAATTGAGCGGCCCGAATGGCTCCAACATATCCTGCCGGTCCCCCGCCGATAACAACAAGATCAAATGCATCTCCCTTATTTTCCATGCTCGTCCTCCTTTGACGTAAGGTAGTATCGACTTTCAATCAGATATCAGACATGAACACCAAATAGGGGCTCATGTCCAGAAATGTAGTGTCTTTCCGAGAAAGGTATTTTGGAAATTCATTGAAGGTACGTTATCATCCATTTCCTTGTGTATTTGAACGATCTGAAACTGTCCGAATTTTCTTTGAGCTGCCATAATACACCTCCTATGGGTTTCTCGAATCCTTTTGCCTACCAACCACGGATATTCAGCCAATAGTCCAATTCGCTATGGATTGGGATATATTCCTTCTTTTTTCTTTTGCTCGCCTGCTTTTCGAGCTCACTATAGCTCATTGATCTTCCTCCTTTCCCCCGACTCGATGGTTATGCAAAAAATCTCAACTGGGTCCATACTCCATCTTTGTTCACTTTTTCAATGGGTAGATTCAAAAATGTTTGCCCCGATTCGTTTTTTCGTTTTCGCATTGCTTTCCTCCTCTCTGAAAGATTGGGGTTTCCATGGTCTGGATGACGCAAAAAAAGAGGCCGTATATCTCCGCTACGACCTCTTATGAATCATCAGTTTGGTAAGTTTGGGTTAGGTTGGAGCCCAAAGAAACCATTTGTGCGGAGGTCTCAGCAACGTGCATGGTGCGTTTTGATACTGATTAATACTGATGTAATCAAGATTCCCCTTTGTACACATGCCGTTCCCTCCTTTTATGGTTTCGTCAAGTAGGCGTATTATAGCACAAGAAAAAGACAATGTCAAAATATCCCTGGTGGAATTTTTTGGGTATTTATTGTATAATTGGGAAGCCATGCTCCATGGTTTTTTGAGTCGCCCGAGGTGAAAGGATGAACCATGATGAAGTCGTACAAATTTTGGGCAAAATCAGACCCTTTCGAGGGCTGCCCCGATCAGAGATCCATTCGATTGTAAAAGAATTGAGCCATTGGACCCGAACCTACGCGAAAGGACAATGGTTATTTGCTCGGGGAGAGCGTATCGATTTCTTGATATTCTTGCTCCAAGGGTCAATCCGTGCCCAGATGCAGGATTCGGAAGGAAAGGTTGTACGAATCGATACATTGCATGGTCCGCAAATGATTGCGCCAGCATTTGTGTTTTCTTCCCACAGGATAGTCCCAATCGATATTATTGCTTATTCAGAACAGGTTTCGGTATTGGAAGTTCCTAGAAAAATAATATTTCGTCAATTGTATCGTTCATCCGTTTGTTTGGAGAGTTTTCTGCAAGATATCGGCGATAAATTTGCTTTTTTGGCCGAAAAAGTGATGGCTTTTTCCTTTTTCACGATTCAGCAAAAAGTATCCCATTTCTTGCTTACGGAATATAATAAACAGGGGACATCAATCATCCTTTCTCTTACTAGAGACGAATGGGCGGACCTTTTCGGCGTCACGCGTCCGTCTCTATCCAGGGTCCTTTCAGACATGGTTCGGATGGATTGGATTGAAGTCCACGGGAAAACGATTACTGTAAGAAACCCCAACGCATTGCGATCAATTCTGAACAAGGAGATATAAAGACGGTTTTCACTGAGTGATTATTATGGAGGTGGTGGAATGAATCACAGGGTACGGATGATGTTGGTGATTATGGTTGGCCTAGTATGGAGTTTGTTTGTGATGGGACAATCTACTGGATTACGAACAATCACACAGCAACCGCCAACAATACCGGAAACGAAAACTGAAACGAATAGGCTTCCTTCTGTTGATCCATTGGTGAGCGCGTTTCTACAATTTGAGTCAGCAGATCGAAAAACAGGGTGGCGGGAAGAAACGATTGGTCGATATCTGATTCACATACCGGATTCTTTTCAAATCTCGTCGTCCCAAACAGGTCGAGAAGTAGAAGCTGCAATCTATGATGAGGAAGGGTATCTCTTCTGTGAGATTATGATTTATCTATTAGAGTCGTACACAACGTATGAATTGGTTGAAGATCTGGTCAATTGGTTGTTTCCAGGAAAGACGGATGAAACGAGTCTATATGAAGAGTGGATTGCTCTGAGCGAATCTCAAGCCGCTTATACAACAAAAATAGGTCTTCTTGATCATGACCGGGGATTGCCCTTCTATTTCCTCTATCAACAAGGTTTATCCAAAGAGTCCATGAAAGCAGGGGAAATGCTGATCATGATCTTCTATACAGAGCCTTATGAGAGTTCCGATCAAATCCAGACGATGAACGAACGAATCATCGGTGTATCGGAAAGCCTTATGGAATCATGGAGACATAAATCAGTTATATCAACTGTGGTTGAAGCAGACAGAAGAGATCCGCTGATCGTATCATTTGCCCAGGCGTTGGAAATTGGTGAGTTCACTGAACCCGGGCCTGATTGGACCGATTATCAGCATGTAAATATTGAGTTTGCCCTGCCCCCATATTTGGACGCTTACTATTTTGATACAGAAACAGGTTTGGTAGGTAGTGATATCGCGTATCAAGATATCATTGTTGGGAAGATTATTACCGGGTACTCAGAGGGATTGCTCCCCGTTGAAGGAGAGGCCATTGAGATCATCGATCTCTTTCTTTCTGGTTTAGGGACCTATCAATTGGTGGACCATGAAAGCTGGAGTTTTGCTGAAGATAGCGTAAATGTTTGGCGGTTGGATTTTCCCGATTATGCGTGCTGGCTCGTTTTTTACTCAGAAAGCTCTGATGCAGATTTCTTTGGCAATGGAGAATTTTTCATCTTCTTCGGGATCGCGCCCCTTACATCCAGCGAAGAGGTATCGTTCTGGTCAGACCAATATGCAACAATTTTGTGGACTTTGGGGTTCTAGCCTAAGGGAAGGAATGAAAAAAGAACCGCTCCTCAAATGAGGAGCGGTTTTTTTTATCTCTTATGCTTCTGAATGAACTCATCCATAATATCTTCAAAATCGGGTTTACCGATTTCTTGGAGTTCATAACCAACCATGACTGTTGGTTTGGTAATTTTTATGATGCGGTTTATATCAATAGGTGTTGCAATGACAACCAGATCACAAGGTGTTCGTTCAATGGTTTCTTCAAGGTCTTTGATCTGTTGCTCGCTATATCCCATCGATGGAAGAATGGGGCCAATATTGGGGTAAGTATCAAAAGTTTTTTTGATCTTTCCGACAGCATAAGGTCTTGGGTCAACGAGCTCTGAAGCACCGTATTTTTGGGCGGTAATTGATCCATAACTGAGTTTGATCTCCCCATGAGTAACTGTGGGACCTTCTTCTACAACGAGAACTCGTTTTCCGCGAATCTGTTCAGGATGATCGACAAATGTTGGGGAACAGGCATCCACTACGATCGCTTTTGGATTGACTGCAGCCACATTTTTCCGGACCAATTGGAGGTCAGCCATATCAGCGCTTTCGATTTTGTTCACCACAACAACATCGGCGATTCGAAGCGTAGTTTCCCCCGGATAATAGTTCAGCTCATGTCCAGCCCGTTGTGGATCAACCATGGTAATCATCAGGTCTGGACGAATGAAGGGGAAATCATTGTTGCCTCCATCCCATAAAATGATATCGGGATTTTCTTTTTCAGCTGAACGTAAAATGGCTTCATAGTCGATTCCCGAATAAATGATGGTATCTCGAACGACATGGGGTTCGTATTCTTCCATCTCTTCGATGGTACATTCGTGCTTTTTCAGATCTTCAACAGTGGCAAAACGTTGAACTGCCTGTTTGACAAGATTCCCGTAAGGCATAGGATGTCGGATCGCTATGACCTTCAACCCTCTTTTCTTCAGGACATCAATAATCCTCCGGGACGCTTCGCTTTTTCCACCACCGGTTCGGACCGCTCCGGTTGCAATCACCGGTTTTGTGGATTTCAGCATGGTCGCATTCATTCCCAACAGGACAAAGTCAGGGCCTAAGCCATTAACTAACGCAGCCCGATTCATGACATATTGGTACGGAACATCACTGTAAGCAAAGATCACAGCGTCGATCGAGTGATCCCGAATAAGATTCGGCAGTTCTGCCTCGCTGAGAATGGGAATCCCTTTTGGATATAGTTTTCCGGCTAACTCCGTGGGGTATTTTTTCCCATCAATGTCAGGGATTTGGGCAGCGGTAAATGCGACAACTTCAAACTCTTCCCGGTCCCGAAAACAAGTATTAAAGTTGTGGAAGTCTCTGCCAGCTGCTCCCAGAATAATCACTCTCTTTTTCATCATAAAACACCTCCTGATTGGATTTATTTGGTTATCGAGCCGAAGTATATCAGAACGCGGTTCATTCATCAACTGCGTTTTGAAGAAGATAATACCAGAGAATTGGGCCTATCTTACGGATTGGTACGTATGCGTAAGTATGCGTAAGTATGCGAAGGGTGCATTACTCAAGTACGGGCTTTATATCGATTTTCCAGGAAGTTAGTTTTGCGGCAAGGCGCGCGTTCTGGCCTCCTTTTCCGATTGCTAATGAAAGTTGAGTCGGAGGGACCCAGATCCGGGCGATTCGGTTTTCCTCATCTACAATTTCTACTTCGACAACAGAGGTAGGAGCAAGAGCGTTTTTGATTAAGGTTACGATCTCGTCTGACCAAGGGAAGATATCTACCTTTTCTCCTTTTAGTTCTCTCAAAATCGATGAGACCCTTGAGCTGTTTTCTCCGACGCAAGAGCCAACAGGGTCGATTTGCATGTTATGGCTATGAATCGCGATCTTTGATCGAATCCCTGGTTCACGGGCAATGGCTTTGACTTCAATCACCCCTTCTTCCAGTTCAGGAACTTCCTTCTTTAACAAGGCAACAACAAAAGCAGGAGAACTGCGATCGGCTTTGATGATCGCGCCTCGGGTTTTCTTCTCCACATGTTCGATAAGCACTTTGATTAATTCTCCATTCCGAAACCGTTCTCCCGGAATCATATGCTCTGAACGAATCATGGTATTTAGTTTACCAATTCGAATCTCATAACCATCCGGAATCGATCGCATCACTTCTGCGGTTGCAATGCCGCCTGCTAAATCTTTGTATTGCTGGAATAACGAATCTTTTTCGAGTTCACGGATTTTCTGAACAAGCACTTGTTTTCCTACCTGAGCTGCTATCCGATTGAATTTTTTTGTATTTACTTTCTGACGTACCGTATCTCCAACAGAACAAAGATGGTCGATTTTCCGAGCATCTTCAAGCAAGAGTTTTCCTTCCCGATCTTCGATATCATCCCACTCTTCTAGAACTTCAAAAACCTGTAAAATGGAAATCTCACCGCTAAGGCGATCAATATGGATTTCTACGTTCTCTTCGTTTCCAAACGCTTTTTTATATGCCGTTCGCAAAGCGGTTTCCAAAGCGATCAAAGTCTCTTCCTTCGAGATTCCTTTTTCTTCTTGTAGTTGCTCTAGGGCTTCAATTAAGTGTACATTCATGATTGTTTCTACACCTCCAGGCGTAATCGGATTTCCGAAATATCTGTTGAAGAGATGATCGCATCCTTTTGGGTCTCTGCTTCTCGAATCGTCAATTTGCTTATTTGCTCTTCATACTTCACTAATACCCCAATGATTACAGATCGATTCTCCCAAGGGCTTTTCAGTTTCGCTTTCACCAGATGACCGGCAAACCGCAGAAAGTCTTGTGGCCCTTTCAAGATTCGTTCGGCCCCTGGCGAAGAGACTTCCAATTGATAAGAACCTTGAAAGAGATTCTTTTCATCCAGAAGGTTACTCAGAGCACGAGAAACGTGCTCACAATCAAGGATCGAGATGGAACGGCTTGGATGATCGATAAACACAGTGAAAATCCACTGTTTACCCATCCGATGAGATTTCATATCAAATAAAACAAGCCCCATCTTGTCGAGTAAGGCTTGAATCTCAGGTTGTGCTTTTTTTATTTCCTCATGCATGTTACTATTTCTTCCCTTCCATAAAACGATCGAGGGCTTCGCCCTCGAACCATGTGGCTAAATAGTTTCTCGAATGACAATGAGATTATACCATTTTTTTTATCATCCGTCAATCGGACAAATCGCTTCAAAAATAGTCGTGAAAAAAGGGATAATGCGCCCAAAGTACACCCCCTAAAAAACCAGAAATTTCCTGGGGGAATTATCATGCGGGCAAGAGAAAAAAGGATAACAAAATGGCAGAAGATTTCTCGACAAGGAGGCATTTATGCTCAGTTACCATGTTGAAAGGATCTGGGATTTTCATTGGGGGAGAACTTTCAGAGAGAACGGATTTCAGAGACAGATTCAGCAATCTGGATTTCACCTGCTGCTTCGTGAAGAAGACACGAAACAGCAAGTTACCATCTTAGGCACATCAGACAATAGTACATGAGTTGTTGGATTGAACCAGGAAGCTTATGATCGGCTGATGAAACATGCGGAACAAGGCGAACCGCTGTAGGATGCTCTAAGTTTTCGAAGGTTCCTGAGCAATCACGGATTGCGTCTGGGTACACCAGAGCATTTCTTCTACGCTGAAGAAAAGGATTTTTGTCCAAAACCGATTCCAAAGGCTGTTGAGGTTAGAGCGCTCCAAGAAACTGACCGGGTTTCATTTAACGAGATGACCAAAGCTTCCTCTTCCGAAGATTTGGAAGCAGGTTTTGTGGAGCTTGATCACCCCTTGGTATTTGGGGCTTTTGTTAAGGGAAAGAGGGTTTCCAGAAGTAGCGCTTTTTCTTTCGATCAAGAAAAATGGATCTTCGATATCGGGTACGTAACCCATCCGAACTACAGGAATCAAGGACTCGGGGCTTTATGCGCCAGTGAACTCACGAAACGGATTTTTGCAACGCAGAAAATCCCACAAATCCGTGTTGAACCGCAAAGAAAAGCTTCGATCGGAATTGCTAAAAGCCTGGGTTACCCTTTTTATGGGATTTTGGAGTACGACGAGAAATGAAAGAATACTATCCCTTTGAGGGTTTGGTTACTCCTGATTCAGGCGTATTTGATACGAACAGGTAGTAAAACCCAGCAAAGCAGTTAGAAAAGCCTCTGGTTTTTCCAAAAAGGCGCCATGTCCTGCATCGGGGATTTCCAAATGGATCGATCCGGGAATCTTTCGGGCCATTTCTTTCATGTGGTCTTTCGGTGTTAGTATATCTTTTTCCGCGCTGATTAAAAGTGTGGGAACCCGGATCTCTTTGAGCATTTTCCGAAGATCAAATGTTTGAGCGCTTTGTGAAAGCCGGAGGAATCCATCAAACCATTGCGGGGTAAGGAAATCATGGAATAGTTTTTGCCTCTCTTTTAGCCAATCCCAGTGCTCGAGATAAAAGGATTCGGAATAAATGGGCGGAATCGCCAAAGAGAAAAAATCGGCCCCATTTTGGAGTTTAGCGGCAGTTTCCCAAGCATCTCCGAAGGCTTGCATATATCGTGTAACAAAAGGGATTACTGTAACCAGCGACAGTGAATGGAGCCGTTCTGGGTGTTGTCGAACAAAATGAAGCGCAACCTGGCCACCGTAGGAAACACCCATCATGTGCGCTTTTTCGATCTGTAAATGGTCCATCATTTCAATCAGGTCCTCGACATGGACATCACTGGTGTACCCTGGATCACGGCACGAGGATTTCCCTTGATCACGAAAATCTAAAAGCAGAAGGCGATGAAAAGGAGCAACTTTTGGAACATAATTCAACCAACTCATGCAGTTCATCATGATCCCATTGAGAAAAACCAACCAATCACCCTTTTCTCCATGGGTTTGATAGTATATCGTTCCGCCATCCGCAAGCTGAAATTCCACATTATCCCTCCTGACGATCCGAGAAAAAATCATGGATCAAATCCACCATACGGTCTGGATCTTCTACATTAATGCTATGCCCAATATCTTCATATTCCAATACCTTTACATTGGGTATGCTCATTATTGTGGGTTTGAGTAGTTTCATAGTAATCAATGGATCCTTTTTTCCCAAGATGATCAAGATCGGAAATTGAAGGGCTTGCAGACTTGATAGCTCCATAGGTTGTTCCAGCGCTTTGGCGTTACCGCTAAACCCTCTTCTATCCATCATCAACGCATCATTAACCAACATGCCCAAGATCTTATCTGGGTCTTTCCGGACGATCCCTTTTAGCGCTTGGTTAAGCAGAGCGCGGTTTCGTGGATACAGCTCCAAAATAGGGTAGTGCTCAGGCGGTGTATTGAGTCCATCCACAGGTCCGGGAGCGATCAATATCATCTTTCGAATCTTTTCGGGGTTCAATATCGCATAACGCAATGCGACTGTACCGCCCAATGAATGGGCAATCAGATCGATTTTTTTAATTGGAAAGGTGTGGATAAACGCCGATAGTTCCTGGGCATATTGATCCAGAGAGATGGGCCGAGCAGGTTTACTCGAATCACCAAATCCCAGCAAATCCATGGCAATTCCTCTTTGGCTTATCCTGGCCAATCTGTCCATCACCGGTTTATACCATCTCCAAGAAGCAAAATTCCCATGGACCATAAAAATAGGACTCCCTTTTGGGCTTCCCCCAATTTCGTAGTGCATTCGTTCTTCCCCGATCCGAACAAACATGGGTTTGTCTCCCCTCTGGCCGAACTGACGGATCCACTTGCGCAAGAGAGTATAGGGCCATTGGAAAAACCTGAGATTCAGCAGGTACACCCCATACCCCAGCCCTTTTGGGAAGAATAGCAGGATCACAAGCAACAGAATACCGAAAATCATGGACATAGGTATCTGCGCGCGGCTGATCATGAAAGGTACAGCAACAATCAGAATCGATCCGATGAAATTACCGGAAATTGACGCCAATCCGCCAACCATGATCATTGCCAATAGATCGATCGACCGCCCCAACCCAAAATCCATCGGGTTGACATAATTGATCGTATGGGTATATAATGCTCCTGCAATACCTGCATATACTGCGCTGATCACGAATGCGATGAGTTTATACTTAGCCAGATAGATTCCATTGGAGCGCGCTGCAAACTCGCTCTCGCGTATAGCTTTCATCGCTCGCCCAGTTTTCGAGCTAAGGAAGTTTAATGCAATTATGAAAAGAATGATCGTAATCACCGCGATCAAGTAGTACTTCCCAATATCCGATCGAACGGGAATGCCAAAGAGATCTGCCGGTGGAATATTGCGATATCCTGTCTGACCACCAACAAAACCCCAGGCGCCCAAAAGCTGTTCAATCGCCACCCCAAAGGCGATGGTGGCAATCGCAAGGTAAAAACCGGTCAATCTCAACGCCGGAAAACCCAGAATCAGCCCAAACGCGCCCGATAAACCCGCTGAAAGAAAGACAGTAACCAAAAAAGGAATTTGGAACTCTTTGGTCAGAATCGCGGAAGCATATGCGCCAATCGCCAGAAAAGCCCCATGTCCAATGGATATCTGACCCGCATATCCCATGAGGATATTTAACCCTAGGGCTGCTATGCTAAAGATCAGAACCTGACTGAAAATACTGATCATGAAAGTCTGCTGTATAAAGATAAGCGGTAAAATCAAGAGGAAGACAGAAAAGATCAAGAAGTTTTTCTTGACATTCATGAATCAGACCCTCCTTCGGCTGGTTTTACCTAAAATCCCTGCAGGTTTTATCAGCAGGACGATGATGACCACCACCAAGGCAAAGGTCAGTTTCAGCTCCACAGAAATATAACTCCCGACGAGTTGCTCGATAATCCCAAGCAAAAGACCACCGACGATCGCTCCCGGTATGCTTTCAAAGCCCCCGAGCACAGCGGCAATCAACCCATGAATCTGGAGATCGATCATCATACTGGGATGAATCTGCGTGCGGGGAGCCGCAAGAACCGCTGCAAGAGCGCTCAGACCAGCAGCCAGACCCCAAGAAAAGGCATATACCGTATTGACTCTTATACCCATCAGCCTGGCGGCTTCTTCCTTTTGGGCAGTCGCTCGGATCGCCAATCCCATTTTGGTGTACTTCAAGTACAGAAAGATCCCCAGCACCGTAAAACCGGTAATCCAAAAAATCAGGATATCCTGTTGCGGAATGACCAGAAAGATGTCTGAAAAACGGATGATCATTGGTCTTCCCGTCACCAGCGGGGGAAGCTGGCGATAATCCTGTTTCCAGATCTGCAAGGCCAAGCCTTCCAGGATCATGAGCATCCCGAGGGTGATAATGAGAAGCGCAGATCGGGAAAGATGCCTGATGGGTCTGAGCAGAAAACGCTCAGCGGTCAGGCCAAGTGCAACTGCAAAAGCCATTCCGATTATTACCGCCAACCATAGAGGCGTTGACACGAACACCACGAACGTGAAGACGATATATGCTGCAAACATACCCATGGAACCATACGCAAAGTTCAACAGACCGGTGGTCTTGAAAAGGATCACCAGTCCAATAGCTACCAGAGCGAATAGACTTCCGTCTCGCAAACCCAGGATTACCTGTTGTAGAATCACATCATCACTTCCTTTTCATCCGCCCAGGTATTTTTTCTGTACTGATTCATTGCGGAGGAGGGTCTGTCCGTCCCCTTCCAACGTTACATTGCCTACTTCAAGAATATAGGCATAATCACAGATATGCAAAGCAAGATTGGCGTTTTGTTCAACCAAAAAAATGGTCTTGCCCTGCGATTTGAGTTTTATCAAGATATCGAAGATTTGCTCAACGATCTTCGGGGCAAGACCCAGTGATGGTTCATCAAGCATCAGAAGATTCGGAGAAGCCATGAGCGAACGCCCAATTGCCAGCATCTGTTGTTCTCCTCCAGAAAGGGTCCCGCCCAACTGTTTTCTCCTTTCGTTTAAAACAGGGAATAGCGAAAAGACTTCCTCTGTAGATTGCTTCACTTGGGATTTGCTTTTGACGGTGTATGCACCAGCTAGGAGGTTTTCATGGACGGTTAGTTCAGGGAAGATCTGCCTGCCTTCTGGAGTCAACACAATTCCCATGTTGACTATCTTTGAAGGCTCGATATTCTGAATCTCTTTCTTCTCACCGGTGTCGAGTTCAATCTTCCCTCTATAGGCACGATTGAGCCCAGAAATGGTACGCAAAGTCGTCGATTTTCCGGCTCCGTTCGCACCCAAAAGGGCAGTAACCGTATTGGTACCCACTTTTAAACTTACGTCTTTTAAAGCAACCATGTATCCATATCTCACCTGAATATTCTGGAGTTCAAGCATACTTCTTTTCTCCTAAGTAGGCTTCGATGACTCTTGGATCATTTCGAACCACTTCGGGACCACCTTCGCTGATCTTTTTCCCGAAGTTCATCACCGTTATCTGTTTTGAAATATCCATAACCAAATTCATGTCATGTTCTACCAGCAATAAGGTAATACCCAGATCGTTCAGCTGATGAATGGTACGTTTCAGTTGCGTCGTTTCGGCATTGTTCAACCCAGCAGCAGGTTCGTCCAGAAGCAGAAGCACAGGATCACTCATTAGAGCCCTCCCGATCTCGACCATCTTCTGCAAACCATAAGGCAGCATTCCGGCAAAGCTGGAAAGACGGTTGCGAATGCCCAGAAAGTCGGCGACCTCAAAGGCTTTTTCCTCGCCCTTGCTCTCTTCTTCCTTCTCTTTCTTCGTTTTCAAGCATTCTTGCCAGAAACGGACAGGAAGGTGCGCATGATACCCCACCAGCAGGTTATCCAACACCGTCATGAATTTGAAGATTTCAAGGTTTTGAAAGGTACGGCTGATCCCATACTCGATAATCTGATGAGCCATCGCTTCTCTTAGGTCGTGACTATCGAAGATCACTTGTCCTTCGTTCGGTTCAATGACATGGGTAATCACGTTGAACAACGTGGTTTTTCCTGCACCATTTGGACCAATCAAAGAATGGATCTCGCCTTTTTCAACCACCATATCCATTTCAGAAACAGCTACTACTCCTCCAAAACGCACTGTGCATCTATGAATTTCGAGCAATCCCAAGATGATCACCTCTTATCAGGTTTCATGACTGTTTTTTAACCCTTCTCCATAACAACCCAAACTCAAGATAATTGAATTAAAGATTGAACGATGTTTTGGACAAAGATCAAAAGAGGAAAAAGGACTGGCGTGTGAATCGCCAGTCCTGAAGATTATCGTTTACTGAAGACTGATCCAGTCGTGTGCCCATTCCCACACGCCGTCCTTTACTTCCATCACATACATTTTTGTGACTCCAAGGCGTGTTGTATCATTTCCTTCTTCGAGGGGACCATAAAGGATCGCGGGGCTGATCAAACCTTGCCAGTTGTACATTGTTTCCAAGGCATTGACAAGTTTTCTGCGAGTAGGCATCTCTCCCGCTCTTCTCAGGCCTTCGGTAAAGACTTCTCCTGCGATGAAACCCGCAGCAGCATACGCATTGGGAATCTCTCCCGGGAAGCTTTGTTGGTAGATATCGATATACTTTGCAAACTCTTCTGATTCTGCATCCAGATAGACCCATGCCATTGCCTGGAATCCCTCTGCCGCATCTCCTGCCATATCAACCACTGTGGGATCAGGATTAGCATATGAACCAAGGAACAGTGGAGTAAATCCATAATCCTGAGCCTGCTTGAGGAGATTCGGTGATTGGGGCAACCACATTACCAAAGCAACCGCATCACAATTTCTTTGCATCAGTTGGATGATTTCGTTGTCGAAGGACAAAGCTGTGACTGAAACAGGTATCTCCGCAACCAACCGATTTGACATCCCATGCTCTGCCAACCATACTTTCATTGATTCGTGGGCTTCTTTTCCAGCATCATCAGCGCGATAAACGATTCCAATCCGTTGCTTGTCTAAAACCTCAGTGAAATACTTGGCCATCAATGAGCCTTCGAGCGTGTAGTTTGGTTGAACTGAGAAGATATACTCTTTCGGCGGAATCGCAAATAGGCTTGTTCCTCCTCCTTGATAAACGAAAGGCACCTTCATGTCGTTTAAATAGTCCATAACAGCCAGACATCCCGGGCTACCCAGCCCACCGACGATGGAGAAGACCTTATCTTGTTCGACCATCCGTTTCACTTCAATTACCGTGCGGGAAGGATTGAATTGGTCATCGGCTACAATCAACTCGATCTTTCGTCCGTGTACACCACCGGTTGTATTGACCCAATTGAAGTAGGCATCCATCCCTTTCCGCATAGATACTCCGATGGGAGCAACAGCACCAGATAAGGCCTGAAAGGAACCGATAACCACTTTGTCCGGATAGACACCGTCTTCTTGAGCAAAGGATACTACGCTTAGGATCATCAAACATGCCAATACCATTACCGTAATTTTCTTCATGTTGACCTCCTTCGTTTTCAGGGACCATTGCCCCTGATGATACGATATCCAGTAAAAAAGAGACGATGATTTGACTGTATCACCTCCTTTTCCCCGTTGGTTCTGCCTTTACAAAATCCCTGTTTTCAATGCATCCTGCTCCAACTCTTTCCGAAGGTCCGGATGAGCTATCGAAATCAGCGCTTTTGCTCGTTGAAAAACGCTTAATCCGCGGAGACGGACAATACCGTATTCAGTGACCACATAATCCAGATCCTGGCGCGGAACGGTAACTGCCGACCCTATCGGAAGCACCGGAACGATCTTGCTCTTGCCATCTTTTGCCGTCGATCCTAGAGCGATAATCCCCTTCCCCCCAGGGCTCATCACAGCCCCGCGGTGTGTATCCAACTGCCCGCCGGTTCCGCTGTAGTGTCTGGGTCCGATCGACTCCGAACAAACCTGTCCGGTGAGATCTACTGTGATGGCGGTATTGACGCTGATCATCTTCTCGTTTTGTGCGATCACGTAAGGGTCGTTCACATACCTCCCCCTTAAAAACCACACACCAGGATTGTCATGGACAAAGTCGTACATCTTGCGGCTGCCCAACGCGAAGGTACAAATCGTCTTTCCTGGCCACAGGCTCTTCTGTCGGTTTGTCACCGCACCAGCTTCAAATAGACTGATAATCGACTCGGTGAACATCTCGGTGTGAATGCCCAGTTCTTTCTTTTCGAGCATCAGTTTCGACACGGCATTGGGGATTCCACCGATACCGATCTGGAGGGTCGATCCGTCCTCCACCAGCGGAGCGATATGTCCGGCGATTCTTTCCTCGATCTCAGTGGGACCCACATCGGAAATCTCGGGAATGGGATAGTCGACCTCATACAGCGCATCCACTTCAGAGATATGAATCTGTGTCTCACCGTGGGTCCGGGGTGCGTTCGGATTGACCTCCAAAACCACCTTTCTGGCGCGGTCCACTATGTCACGCTCCAGCACAATACTCAAAGAAAGGGTGAAAAACCCATGATCATCCATGGGAGAGGCGATACCCACAAAAAGATCCGGATCCTTCCATGCCAGAAGATTACTTGCGGCTTCATGAAGGTTGTTGGGTACGTATGTAGCTGTCTTTAGGCCTTGTTTGATGGCCGCGCGCACACCTGAGCTGTGAAACCAGGAATTGTTCAGAAACCGCCCCTCGTTTTCCTTGTTCATGAAAAAGGGATAGTCCTTCATGTTCAAACAGGTGAAGACATGCACCTCTTCCAACTGCTCTCGGGCGCGATCCAGATGGGTCAGAAAATGCTGAGGTTCCATGGCTGCCACGGCGGATACGATCACATCCCCGCTTTTGACCAGCGATAACGCATGATCGACATCGCTTTTTTTCTTTCGGTATTCATCATGAAAGGTATTCATCCTTGATCCCGCCTTTCCTGCGATTGATCCACCGATCCCCACCGCACGACAGAAGACGCCCACACAAAGCCCAAACCTGCTCCCACCATGACGATGATGTCTCCATCTTTAATCTTGCCCGCTTTCAGGCCCAGTTCGATCGAAAGCACCTGATCATTTTGACCGATATGTCCATACTCCTCAAGATAGGTGGTCTGGGTTTCTTTCAATCCCAGCTCTTCCAAAACAGCCATATGGGCAGACCGTTTGAAATGCAAAATCGCGAGATAGTCGATGTCTTTTTGGGTGTACCCGGATTTACGCAAGGAATCACGGATCACACTGTAAAAGTTGGGCATGGTGGTTTCGCCCAGTCGCTGCTTGAAATCTTCCCCTTGTGCCAACACGCGAAAATGCATCTGCTCGTGGAGGTAACGATTGGGAGGCCACTGCCTGGTTCCGCCGTAAGGCACTACACAATCTTCAGAAAAAGAACCATCGCCTTTGAAAGAAGAGCCAAGAATCACATTGTGATCATACCCTTTCCTCAACACCATCGCTGCACCACCCGCGCTGATATCCAGCATGAACGTGGTCGTTGGTTCAGCAAGACTGATCAGATCCAGGTTCCGATAACCCGATACAAGCAGGACCGTCCGAATCTCTTCGTTTTGGAGCATGAGGCTTCTGACCGTTTCCATACCCACCATCATCGAACCGCACATCGCTTCCATATCGTATCCCCAGGCTTTTTTGGCGCCCAGCTCATGAGCTACCTTGAGGCTGGCCAGCCAACAGGGATAATCCTTGTGCTGCGCACCGTTCCAGACGACCACATCGATTTCTTCGGGATGGATATCGGCCATTTCCAAGGCTTTTCGGGCAGCTTCAGTACCCATATAGCTGGTTGTCTCCCACTGTTGCGGAATGGGTTTTTGGATCACACCAAATTTTTCGGCAATGACTTTCTCGGGAATATTCGTTTGAAGCCCAATTTCAGCCGCGCTCATATACGTGCTGGGTAGATAGGTCCCCAATCCCATGATCCCTACCACAGGTGTACGCATCTTCTCACTCGTCTCCAATCCTAAAGCCTCCCCTCCGCTTCCTGCCTTCCTTACACGTTTTCGAAGATGATCGCTGTACCCATGCCTCCGCCGATACACAGACTCGCCAGACCATACTGGGCCTTTCTTCGCTTCATTTCGTGAATCAAGGTGACAATGATCCGGTTTCCGCTGGCTCCGATCGGGTGTCCAAGAGCGATTGCGCCTCCATTTACATTCACTCGCTGATCGATCCACTCATCATTCACTCCATGCTGGGCTTTCAAGTCAGCGATCACTGCCAAGCTTTGCGCCGCGAACGCTTCATTCAGTTCCATAAGATTCATGTCCTTCAAAGACAAGCTTGCTTTCTCGAGCGCCAATCGAACCGCTTCAACCGGTCCGATTCCCATTACAGAAGGATCTACCCCCGATTGAGCAAAAGAAACAACCCGGACCAATGGGGTAACGCCTAGAGATCGCATCTTTTGTTCAGATATCAAAACCGTCATGGAAGCGCCATCGTTGATTCCAGAGGCATTTCCTGCTGTAACACTCCCGTCTTTCTTGAAAGCAGGTCTTAAGCGGGCCAAAGATTCAACCGTTGCATCGGGTTTGAGATGCTCGTCTGTGTCGACAATCGTATCGCCTTTTCTGCCTTTTATCACAAAGGGAACGATTTCATCGGCAAATTTCCCGTCATCCTGGGCTTTTTTTGCTTTCTGTTGGCTCTTAACTGCAAATTCATCCTGAGCCGCTCTCGAGATCTGATACTTCTCCACCAGGTTTTCTGCGGTCACGCCCATATGGTATTGATTAAAAACATCGGTAAGTCCTTCGCTAATCATATGATCTACTATATCACCATGGCCCATACGATATCCATAGCGAGCTTTTGTTACCATATAGGGAGCAAGATCCATATTCTCGATCCCACCTGCAAGAACCACTTCTGCTTGGGATGCAATGATGTCGACTGCTCCCATCATCACTGCCTTCATGCCCGATCCGCATAGCATGTTGATGGAGAATCCGGGAGACTTAACGGGAATCCCCGCACGTACACTGACTTGCCTGCCTGGTCCCATTCCAGAACCGGCCGATAGGATTTGCCCAATTATGGTTTCATCTACCTGATCCGGTGTAATTTGAGCATGCTCCATTGCCGCTTTTGCAGCTGCCACTCCGAGTTCTACAGCAGAAACACCTTTCAAAGAACCGCCCATCGTTCCAATCGCAGTTCGTTTTGCTCCAATAATAAATGCATTTTTACTCATTCTTTCCTCCTTTGTCGATTCGATAGATTCCCTTTTTTATATCGAAGGATCGGCAATGCCGTTGTATAGCAAATGACTCAATGCAGTCAAGTATCTTTGAAAAGAGGATGGATCTGGATCGCGGAAAATTAACAGAGATTCTCCCATTGTATGGCCCAACCCCATGAGACACCATGCGAGCAACTGAGGATCCATATTCCGAATTTGTCCATGCTCCATTGCTAGGGGCAATACTTTCCGGTACCCTTCTTCCAACCGGCCATAGTAGGCTGAAGTAATCGAATGATCAACAAATTCAGATTCTCGGACGATCCCATACATTTTCCAATGGTGTTGGAAGAACTCAAGGAATGCTCTGTATCCAACTATTTCCGTATCTCTTCGATCAAAAACCGAAGCTGTTTGTGATCGAATATACAGTCGCAGTTGATGGTTCACCTCTTCAACCAGCTCCCGAAGGATTTCAAGTTTTGATTGAAAATAGAGGTATACCGTACCCACACCGCAGTCGGAGTGGGAAGCAATTTCATGAATATGAGTGTGATAATACCCTTGCTCTCCAAACAGCTTTTCTGCGGCATCTAGGATCTTGTTCCGAGTTTGAGTCCCTCTATTCCGCTGACCCGAATTTTCTTCTCGGGAGGCAATTTCGGGCATCCGTTTTACGGTTGAACAGAAAGACAAAGATTCATCACCCAACTGGTATGAGTATTTGTTTGGAGAAATTCCGTTCATAAAAAAATCGATTAAACCTTTCTGGTAGATTTCTGGAACAGGAGAAGCATTCCAGACAATCCATTTCGTGGCAACATACAGCAATGGACCCATTAAATACCAACTGCCCACTTCTCCGATTAATGGATCTGTTTTGGGAAAGAAGCTTTGAATAACTGTATTCACCCACCGGTCATGGAACTCTTTCGCCGCTTCAAACTGGACAAATTCGGCCCCTCGGAATACACGGAAAAGAGCGCGATAACTCCATATTCCTTCCAATATATTTGATACCCAATATCCAAGGCTTTCTGGGTAGCGCCGAAGGCTTCCGGTTTGAATGGTCGAAAGGAAGTCTTCCTGAAAGCTCCCTAGGATCTCTTGGTAGATCTGTTCTTTGGATCGAAAGTATTGATATACAGCCGCTGGGGAAATCGATACCTTTCGCGCGATCTGTACAATCGACGTTGGGTGGTATCCCTGATGGAAGAACAAAAAGGAAGCCCTTTTCAGGATCCGCTCTCGAGTTTCTTCGCCTTTTTGAGATACCGGTACGCGCCTGGATCCGCTCATCTGTGATATCTCCTTATGGCCAATTCTGTTCGCAAGTGGATGAATTTATAACACCAAACCCCCATCAACGCCCAACACTTGACCAGTAACGTATTTCGACTCATCACTACCGAAAAAAACAAAAGCCCATGCAACGTCTTCTGGGTCTCCCATAACCTTTAAGGGAGTCTTGTCAACTACATATTGAATCACCTTCTCGGGAAGCGGTTCAGTCATCGGAGTTTTGATAAACCCTGGGGCAACTGCATTGGCTCTGATTTTGTACCGAGCGAGTTCTTTGGCCCACGAGCGGGTCATACCGATAATCCCCGCCTTTGCTGCTGCATAGTTAGTTTGCCCGATATTGCCATATACCCCTACTACTGATGAGGTAGAGATAATCGACCCACCGGTATCCCTCATCTTTAGCGCAACGGTCTGAGTCATGTAAAAAGCACCCGTGAGGTTAACCGAGATTACCTGATCCCATTGTTCAGGACTCATCTTCATTAGCAGAGCGTCTCGGGTAATCCCTGCGTTGTTGATGAGTATATCGATTTTTCCCTGTTTCTGAAATACAGCATCGACTGCTTGAACCACTTGGTCTAGATTGCTAATATCCACCACATACCCGCTGATCAGCAATCCTGCTTTTCTCGCTTCTTCCTCCAAAAGCCGTAATTCATCTGCTGAAATGTCGAAGGCTGCCACACTAGCTCCTTCTTGCGCATAAATCCAAGCTGCCGTCTTTCCGATTCCGCGCGCTGCCCCCGTGATAATCGCTACTTTACCTTTTAATCGCATTGATCTACCTCCTTAATGTGTTTTCTGAATCAGTTATTATAATAAACCTGAATCACCTGTCATATATAGCTTACCAATTCGTCCTCTAAAATGCAATCGGGAAAATGAATGGAGAGTGCGATCCTCATAGGATTTATGGATCCATTCTCAAAATACCTTCCGATTTCTTCTATTTTCGCTTGTGGAGATAAACTAATGCTCGGAAGAGGATGGTCTCTTTTTTTCTGGTTCCCATAGATTGATCAGCATTCTCGTGTGGGATTGCAACAATTGCGGCTATAGAAAGAAGTGATCTCTATTGAACAGATGAAGACTTTCTTGAGAAAGATATAATTCATATTCTTTGGACCTGAAAGATTTATTCCTTATTTTGAATCTTTGATCAGATTTTGCTGTTCTTTTATTCATGGTGACGAACATATGGATGAACCCCTACACAAAGGAACCCAAACTCCTTAGTGCTCTCAACCATGCCTACCATCCCTGTTCATTCCAAAAATGGTTCACATACTTCATAACCCCTTCCTTGTTTCGCAGGATATTCTTTCGGAAGGCTCTTTGAAGGATAAACCTGTTGAGCAGCTTCGATCCGATTTTTTGCAGTGGATATGCGCGTTTGTGTTGAATGTCATGTGAGATCTTTGCACCTAAAGTTTCTGCCTTTTTGATCTGTTTGGGAAAATCTTGGATTCTTCCTAATCCCACCAGCACTCCAAGATATCCTGAACGGTACGAATGCTTCTTTACTCCATCAAAGATGCCAGTAAGTTTTTTTGCAACAGATTTTGCTCCAAACCCTCCAGCCGTTGAAAAACCAACACAGTATTTTCCTCCAAATCGTGATGTATAGACCGAGAGCATACCAAAACGTTCAATCCACCGATTCATGTAAGCATTGGCATTCAGAGCATAGGTAGGAGAACCGAGGATAAATCCGTTAGCCTTTTCCATGAGCGGAATGATCCAACGCATATCATCATTGATGATGCAATTGCCTTCACGAGTACAGCGAAAACAACCGCGGCAAAACTCGATGTGAAGGTCAGGGAGGAATAGCATTTTTGTGCGTGCACCATGGTTTTCTGCTTCTTTTAGGGCTGTTTGAACCAAAATCGAGGTGTTTCCTTTGCTGGAGGGACTGCTAATAATGCCTATAATGAACACTGCTATTCCTCCATTATGCTTCCTGATTTAGGAAAAGGGTCCCTTGCATATACAATACTGCGTCTCCGGTAATATACACTCGATCACCCGCTTGATTGCACCATAGCTCTCCTCCTCGTTTTGAGAGTTGAAACGCGTGCAAGGTATTCTTTCTAAGCTCATTTGCCCAGTACGGCACTAAAACAGTATGAGCAGACCCTGTTACCGGGTCTTCTAGAACACCAACTCGGGGAGCAAAAAACCGGCTAACAAAATCGCAATCGTTGCCTTTAGAGGTAAGGATGCAACCCCGACATTCAATTTCGTTCAACTTCATCCAATTGGGCGCGCTGTTTCGAACCATTTCCTCGTTGTCCACAACAACAAGCAGATCTTCCGAAGAACGAAGCACCTCTTTTACGCAAACGCCCAAAGCATCAGATAGCTCTTTCTGAGGTGTTATAACGGTAGCAGGCTGGGAAGGAAAATCCATGGTCAGTCTTCGATTGCCCGTACGGGAAACAACCAGCTCACCCTTTTTCCGAGTATAAAACCGAATCTTATCTTTTTTCCAGCTTGTATGGTGAAAAACTACAAAGGCGCTGGCCAGTGTTGCGTGCCCGCACAATGCCACTTCCGTTGTGGGAGTGAACCATCGAATTTCGAATCCATCGCGTTTATGGACAATGAAAGCGGTTTCAGATAGGTTGTTTTCGTTGGCGATGGCTTGCATGAGGTCCTCGTTCAACCATTCTTCCAAGAGGCACACAGCAGCAGGATTCCCTCTGAAACCTTTCGAAGCAAAAGCATCAACCTGAAAGATGGGTATCTTCATTTTGTGATCCTCCTTTTTCCTCTTTAGATTGTACCACGTCTGGGCGTAAGATCATCCACTTGGTTGATTCACCATACTGTAACCCCTTAGGAACACTGGGGGTGGTTGACAAAGGGGAAA
>CAYWWY010000009.1:0-94950 GCA_964462525.1 uncultured Thermotogaceae bacterium | reverse complement strand
GGGTTGGATTGCACATATTCTTCCGTAGCTATGATGGTAAACAGGAGATCCCATGACTCTTCTTCGATTTGGATGAAATCAGACACCAGCAAAAGCCACGCCTTGGTTTCCATTTCATCGACATAACCGACAACCTTTCTGCCGGTGTATCCAACTACTTCAATTTCATTGTCGGTTTCAATCAGCATTTCATCTATTGATAACCAGAAATAGAACTCTACGGTATCATCAACAATCATGATAATCATCACTTGTTCATCTCCAAGTTCATTTTGCTCCCAAACCTGGAGGCGATGGTCGAAAAAATCAACCATTTCATCGTCATGGGTTTCAACGAGATCGCCAGGAAGGGAAAAAGCGATCCTTTTCCCTGCATCTACAAGAACCATGGTAGATGTTTTCCACCCATCAACAGCAGGACTGACCTGATGGCGAACTGAGGGTGGCAGTGCTTCCCCGATCGAAATCCGATCGATCCATGCGGTATCTTGGCCTTCACTGAAACTACAGTCTTTCGTATACTTCCACAACAGGGTATGCTGGCCTTGTGGTAAATTATGGCTGTGTTTCCTCCAATCAGTAGTCCCTGACCAGCTCCTGATTTGTTGCGAATCAACATAGAATTCCAGAAAATCAAAGTCCATTTCGCTGCTGACTTTATGGTAAAAACTGATTTGCTGCGGTTCGCTCAACTCCACTTGAATCTCAATGGTGGAGTCTTGGTCATCCTCTATGGCTCCGAATTGAAGCGCAAACTCCCCTTGGAAGATTTCACGAGACTGCAGGAAAGGAGGGGCTGACCCGCCCAGAACCCATTGAGGGTTTTCAAATCCGTATCCTTCCAACCATTGAGCAATGTCGGGGGGTTCTTGGGCTTCGACGAATGAAATCTGATCGATCCATGCGGTATCGCGCCCCTCGCGATCTGAATAGTCTTTGGTGTATCTCCATAGTAAGGTGTGTTGACCCGGACTTAGATAATGGGCGAACTCTTGCCAATCTGTGATTCCCGACCAGCTTCCGATGCGTTGGGTTCCTACGTAGAATTCCAAAAAGTCATAGTCTCTTTCGCTGCTGACTTTTTTATAAAAAATAATATGGTGTGGTTCACTCAACTCTACTTTGATCTCAATGGTGGATTCTTGATCATCCTCGATGGCTCCAAATTGAAAGGCATAATCCCCTATGAAGGTTTCGCGAGACTGTAGGAAGGGAAAGGCTGACCCGCCCAAAACCCATAGGGATTCCCCAAGCCCATATTCTTCCAACCATTGCGCGATATCGGGAGGTTCTTCGGCTTCTCCGATTGAAATCTGATCGATCCATGCGGTATCGAGACCTTCCCGATCGGAAAAGTCTTTGGAATATTTCCATAACAAGGTATGTTGACCCGGGCTTAGGTAATGAGTGAATTCCTCCCAATCCGTGATTCCCGACCAACTTCCGATTTGTTGGGTGCCGTCATAAAACTCCAAAAAGTCGAAATCTTTTTCACTGCTGACTTTGAAATAAAAACTGAGCCACTTGGGGGTGCTAATTTCAACCTGGATTTCAATCGTGGACTCCTGATCGTCACCAATCTCTCCAAATTGAAGGGCAAACTCCCCATGGAAAATTTCAAGTGATTGAAGGAAAGGGTAAACTGTTCCTCCCAAGATCCATGGAAACGCTTCGAACCCTCCCGTTGCAAAGGATTCATCTAGTATCAGATGAGGAGATATCTCCTCATCATTTGAGGCAAACCCCATAAAAAAGGGTATGCAAAGAAAAACAAGCCACCATACAAGAATCTGTCTCATGCTCTCTACCTCCTCACGGATTGTCGATGTCAGAAACAACTTCAATTTCAAGCGGCATTTCTCGTGGAGCAAACAAAGAAGCTCTATTTGAAAAATCAACAGGCATACTCCATTTCAATGACCCTATTCCCTCAGAGTGCCTTGTCATCCTTCGATTCACGATTCAACCATCCCACCATAATGATTGCTGGGGGTTATTTCGTCCTTTTCCTTTTTCTCGATTACCGCGTAAGATGATGGAATCCTTCAAAGGATGTGCGTATTCTTTGATTCATCAACATTCCCACTCCTGTCCAATATTGTACCATGCTTGAAGCTGAAAAAACGATAAAAAAGGGCAACTCCTGTGCTAGATTGGTCGGTGCGCTCTACGGATAATCCTTCAAGCACCTTACTCCTCGATTTACTCAATCGTTACACAAATCGCGGCCTTTCTCCTGTTGACATGCACCAAAGGCCCTGAGGTACAATAGAGGTGAAAATCAAAAAGGAGGTGCAGGCATGAGCAATAAGGCATTAAAGAAGAACCGAACAAAGAGCGCATCCGAAATGATGCGAACGATGGACGACCTGAAGACTGGCTACCTGAACCACCTTTACGTAGGCCAGTAATCCTGAAGAAAGGAAGGAGGAATGGCTATGAAGATTTTTCAGAGAAAAGAAAAAAGACAAGTCGAAGTGCAAATCGAGAAAGGATTCATTGACAGGAGTTTTGAACTGGGATTGAGAGCATAAGAGAAAACCATACGAACCGAGTTCACATAGAAGACCCTCCGGAAACGGAGGGTCGTTTTTTGGAGAAAGGATCGAACCTATACTTTGTCCTGAATTGGTACGTAGATATCAAACTCGGATGTTGGGGTAAAATTAAACCTTTGATCGTACAGCTCCATTCCGAAATTGTCCGCTTGAAAGCCCGATTTTGGAAGCCACACATTATAGATGTGCGCATAGGTCTTTGGCAAAGCTTCCAAACTCCCGATATGGGTAAACACTGCGAACTTTGATGCTGGAACTTCTTTAGCGAGCATCCCTCTGGGGATGTGTTCCACAACTCGTACCGGAGCCGCTGCAATATAGGAGAAAGGACCGTCATCGGGATCTCCATAAAGCATCTCGCAAAACCCCCATGTCTCTCTTGAGATGGCGTGATGAATCTCTCCGAGTCGGCTCATGAAATTCTCCCAGAGCTTTTGAATTCGATTGTCTTTTCCTGTTCCATAGTATTCCATGCCTACCAGAAAGAAACGGTCTTTCTCTACCATTCTAGGTTCCATCTGCTTCCTCTCCTTTCGATTTCGCGTACCTGTTCCTGGTTATGCCATCGAGCGATTCATTTCTGAAGGTTCTTCTCAATCCAAAGGAATTCTACCTCCCAAACCTGTCACCTTTTGTCATATTTATGGCGTAGGGTCTGATCGTTTTTTTCCGGAAAATTACCCCTTTTGTTTGTGCGTAATACCCTCTATTAACGAAAATTAGTGGCGCCCGCTTTTTTCGTTTGAACCACAGATGCTTATGGACATCTTTCATTAAACTCAGGTTCAATGGCGAAAGGGTATCCGATCGTAGTAGAATAAAGCGGATTATCAAAGAAATGGTCGATCAAATGATCCTCTCGGATCTGAAAATTATGATGGAAAAACCGATCCAAAGAGGAACACGGATTGCTTTTGAACTGATTATTGAAGCTCAAAAGCGGGAAAGGATATTCATGATCTCTTGAAAGCCAATCCATGAAGGGCTTCTGGGGATTTGGCTCATGCGCATGATCCATGGTATACTTATTTCGATAGGATCAAATCGGCTTCTCTGAAAACAATGCTGCTATCGTTGCCCATAGGCAACACGGATTCATTTCGGGAGGAACGGATTGTTGAGTTCGGGGCGAATGAATTATGTGAAATCCAACGAAAGGGGTCAAGTTATGAAAAGAACGGGGTTATTCGTACTTACATTTTTGATCACGATTTTTTTCCTAAGTAGTTGTGTGATTATGAGAGAGAAACTGGATTTTCATGTTCGAATGACAGCTGAGCAAATCCGTCAGGGCACCTTTACTGGTGGCCGTTTGATTGTGTCGAATCATGAAATCGATCAATTGAAACCTGGTATGCTAATCCCCATAATTGATAAAAGGCAAGGTTTTGTGAAGGCAGAGGATTCTGAGGGTTATCTTTTCACAACGCTGGAAGTCTATTATGGGTATTACTATGTGGTGGATGCCACCGTTCAAACCCTAACGCTTGATTACCTTCTTTACGATGAAGAAGGAAGGATCGTGAACCATCGTGAAAACATGGTGATTCACGCCGATGCGGATTCCGCTTCTCAACGAAAAGAATCTCATGGATTGGTTTATCAAACCCTGGCTTCGAGGACAACCAGTTATTCTCAAGCGCTTGAAGGTTGTTCTTTCCTCAGTTTTCCTTGGGATATTCCCGACGAACATGAGCAGCAGTATTTTGATCATGATAAAGTCTATCGAACCGTTCTTTTCAGATTGCAGAAAAGCGGCACAAAACCTTATAATTATCAATCGGGGATTTTGGCAGCCCACCCCACCGAAGATTATATAATCCTGGGGTCTCGATTTTTTGACAACGTTGTTTCAGAGGCATCTCGGATAAAAATTAGTGATCCGGATTTACCCTTGTGGGTCGGGTCTGGAGACTACATTCTGGACACACATGGAAGTAGCGCTAGAAGGATTACAAACGCGAGTATATCCGATGATGACCCTGGTTACACCATTTTCGATACGGAAGACATTCATGTACAAAAAGTCGTGGGGGCCTTTGAAATGAAGCTTGAAGGTGATCTCGCTGAAATCATCGAACGATATGGCACTCAGGAAGATAGAAGGCTGCTGGAAACACTGATTAAGAACCGTTCATCTTTTGATTTTTGGAATGATCAGGGCAGTGCCAGTTTGTGGAAAGGCTCCTCTCAGGTTGAGTTGGAAATGGAATATGACTATCGAATTGGTGCCACAATCGATTTTACCGCCACAATCAACTGGTCAGAGACATCTTTCTCTGGACAGTTATCTATTGACTCCGACGCTGATTATGAGCTCTTATTTAAACTGCTGGGGGTTGATCCAGGAACCAAAATGACAGGGAAATTTATCACCATACCGATCAAAATCCCGATCGAAAAACTCACTTTTGGCGTTACAATTAGTCTGGTGGCTGATTTTGAGTCCGACGAGGAAAATGCAAGTATTGATTACGGAATGAAAGTTAAAAACGGCGGGGGTTCGTTCGGCATTCAGCTTGATACGGGTGTGCGATTGGAGTTCCTTTGGGGTTTTATTCCTTATCCACGCGTCTGGAACGATTCTACACCGACTGCCCCGCTTGATCCCTCTGTGTCTGTCGAATTCATCGAAACGCGTTTTCAAGAGCTAGAGGATCATACATTAAAGATCGGGTTGCAACTCAATCTTGAGCTTAATCTTTTGGGAGCAATCATCTACAACCAAGATTTTGATCTGGGAATTGCTACCGATTTTATCTACGATCCCATCCATCCCGATTACCAGTATTGGGCAGATAACTCGTTGTACAGTAAATCGGACAATGTAAAAATCGGAATCGGGGTACCCTTTACTTCTATCGGATACACTTGGAATCTTGGAACTGTGTGGGATGATCAATTCCATATCGTATCCATACCTTTGCTCGTTGATTGATCAATGACTGTGAGAAACATTTTTTTATCGGGCAATCCTTTTTCCGGCACGTATGAAACAAGTTGGTTCTTCAGACAACGAGTTTCGAAATAGCTGTCAAATCAAGTCGTTTGGCATAAAACTCGGGTTTTGATTTGTAGCTTCATTGTTGTTATTGGGATTCTCGAGAATGTTTGGTGAAACACTTTTAGGTGATGTCTTTTTTTACCGATTCAAATGATCCCCCTACTTTGCGAGAGGAGAGTATACCCATGAAATCATCGAAAATTACCCTTCTATGCTTAGTTGTGCTACTCGCGGTAACCCTCTGCGCTGACGAACTATTTGATGCACATGCAACGGCAATTCCCTATTTTTTTCAGTGCGATGATATGGATTTCCATTTTGGGAATCTGGTATTGGGCTCGGCAGTCAACCGTGGAGTTGAGGTTGGAGAGGCTTTTTGGGCTGCTTTTCATATTCTCGATGGAGATGCAAGCAGTTGGCAATCCGTATGGAATGAACTAGCGGAACGAGTAGAAATCCGCGGAGAAGAGGCGTACGAAAAAGGGCATTGGATCAGCGCGAGAGACCAATTCCTTCGCGCGTCTTATTATTATCGAATTTCCTTGATCTCCATCCTACCCGATCAACCCTCATTGAAGGAAAGGGCCCAAAAAAGCCGCGAATTGTTTCTGAGAGGGGGCCAGTTACTTGAACGGCCCATAGAGTATTACGAAGTTCCCTATGGGGAAGGTGTGTTGCCTTTATTTTTCCGCAAAGCGAATGAAGGGAACGAGCCCACCAAAACATTATTAATGATCGGTGGAGGAGAGACCTTTGCTGAAGACTTGTTTTTCTACATAGGTCCCCAGGCTTTTGAGCGAGGCTATAATTTTCTAACGCTTGACTTGCCGGGGCAAGGAATCATGCCGCTAGATGGGAAGTTCTTTCGCGTGGATGTTGAAGTCCCGATGAAAGCCGTTGTCGATTTTGTGTTGAACCGAACGGACGTGGATCCGGACGCTTTGTTTGCATATGGAATCAGCGGAGGCGGTGTGACCGTCCCTAGAGCTGCGATGTTTGACGAAAGGATCAAAGCCATCGCTATGAATTCGGGAGTAGTGAATGCCTATGATCTCTTTTCGACCATGCCCGTAGTGCATGCGACACAGGAAGATATGGCTTCTTGGACAAGCTTCCACCGGAATGTAGTACGAACAATTAATTGGCGTTGGGGTATCGATTGGGATCAACCAGCGGGGCTTGTGGAAGCAAATCTCGGATTCGAGTTTGACCCAAAACAGATTTCAATTCCTACACTCTTGATCGTAGGAGAAGGGGAATACCAAAACACAGAAGTCCAACGGCAACAAAAAATGATTATGGAACGCGTAAACAATCCCAACAAGCAATTGGTGATTACCCCCACCAATGAAGGGGCATCGAATCATTGCGTCATGGAAAACCGCAGCTTGGTCGGGAGTATTTTGTTCGACTGGTTGGACGATATTTTGAATGATCAAGGAGATTGATATGAAAAAGACATTTTTGGCAGTTACTATATGTATGATGGTCTTTTCTTTTGCCTGTTTGTTTTCCCAACCCAAAGTCATCGGGGATCCTATGGTAAAAATCGCAAGTCTGCCGATCGAACAAGATTTAGATGAAATCCTTACTCGGATCAGTCGGGACGTTTCAGAAATGACCGGACTCCCAGAAAGCTTTGTCACCTATTACTGGTCTTTTTTTGAGACCATTTACTGCCCTGGATGCGCGATTGTAGGCATCAAAGAACCCATTTTTGTGGATCTTTACGTTCCTGGGTTCATGTCCGAAGAAGAGATTCAACTTGTAATGATTAGTATAGCTCATGCGATCGAAGATCACACAGATTTTAGCAAGAACGACCTGTTTATCCATACGCACGTTGCAGAGAAATACCAGTTGTATATCATGGGGGATATCGTAACCAACTGGAGCCAGGTGGGTGGACCGGATTGATTTATCATTCTATTCTTGTCCTTTTTTTCCATAGCGTTGCTTGTCGGTAAGGAAACATACCAAGGTTGTAATAAAATTGCTGATTCGACCCGACCAGTACGTAACGCGCGCCCTTTTCCGAAACCCTTCGGATGCCTTCGAGCACAGCAGCTTGTCCTAGGCCCATTTTCCTATAATCCGGATCTGTTGCAACGGGTTCAATGACCGCATAACCCAGTTGGGGTTCGTACCACATTCCGCAATAGGCCACAAAGTGATTGTCGGGACTGACCACTGCAATTTTTAACGAAAGATCCACATGATCCCGAAACATTTCAAAATCGACCCCTTTTCGTTCTTCTTCGGAAAAGACGAGAGGTCCTTCTCCGTTCAATTCATGATTGAAACCCTTCCACAGCACTCTGCGATATTCATAGGGGTCATAGCGCTCTTCCATTGTCGTGATGGCAAACCCTTCCCGCAACGAGTAATCGAGATTGGGTGTTCCTTGATCCAGGTAGAAGATGGCATCTTCTTCAGTATTTGGTGTAGCAACGTAACCCAGATTCGACGCAATAAATTGGAACGGCACATCTTCATTGGAAATCGCCACGAAAAACCCTTCTTCCCCTTGAAGATGGTCTTGGGAATAAATAAGCATCTCTCGTTTGAGCGCTGCGTATTCGGGGAGAACCAGACAATAGGCTGTGCCCAATCTCAAATCATAGGTGGCGATTCCTATCACTTGATCGTCCACCGTCCAGAGCCTAATCTTGCATAGACTGCTATGATCGAGATAACCGTGGGTGATCATCCAGTCCCACCGAGCATAGGTAAACTCTGCATAATCCAACCGCACGAAAAAATCGCGAACGGCAAAATATTCTTCGGTGATTCCTGCCTTGTGGTTGTATTGCTTTATTTTGTAGTTCATCGAACACCTCTCCTGCTCTAGTCCAATTTCCCTGTTTGGTTACTCCCACTTTTGAAGATCGGTTAACCAAACTCCCTCATCATCCAAGATCAGGCTTCTGTACTCCGAAAAACCGCTGAAGGTATCCAAAAGCCCGGTTTTTAATGAAACACGAAAGATCCGTTGAGTATCGGTCTGGATCGCAAAATAGATTTCCAAATCGTCGAGAAGAAAAACCGTACTAATCTGCGTATGGATGCCTTGAAAAGCCCCTTCTAGGATATAAAACCCTTTGAAGACGTCCAGATCATCGATCGAATCAATAAGTCTTCTATGGATTTCTCTGAATCTCCCACAAGAAACCGCTTCAGGGCTATCGGACACATGCTTAGTCAGGTAAAAGTTTGTCTGGATGGTGTAGGTATCGGAGTACCGGTATATTTCATTATCCGTTTCACCAGGAGCGACGACAAAACTTGTCCCATGACGATCGGCGACCATGGTGTGATGGTAGTACGGGGGTATGTTGCTTAGGCGGATGGCATTCAGGTAATCCAAGCTTTCCTGTGCGCTTTTCATGTACCTAAGTTGCCATTCCAGATACTCTTGGATGGAAAGGCGTAATTTCCCGTTTTTGATATCCCGTTCCACCATTTGAGGCACATCCTGCAAATTAGCAAAAAGCCCTTGATCATTCATTCCCAGCGTTGTATAAGCATAGGGGGGCGTGGCGCTGAATTGTACTGCGAAATAGTCGTATTCCAAAGGATGGCGGAAAATAGCCACACGATATTGGAAACCTGGATGGTAATCAAAATTCGATCCAACCATCGTGAGATTCGAATACGCCGCAAAACTGCTGCATGCCAATCCATGGATCACCCAACAAAAACTGAATACCCCCAAAAGGATCCATTTTCTTTGGTTCATCAAAGATCCCTCCTTATGGAAAACGCCCCGTACGGGGCGTTTTTTTTGCGTTCCAACAAAAGCCCTTAATAGATGAGTTCGATCAAGACTTCCGAACCGATACTTGCTCCAAAGTGCTCAGCGGCATTTCCCCAGTTGATGGCAAAAGCCAAGAGATCGGTACTGGTGTTGTAGGCCAAAAATTCTCCTTGAGGAACATCCCCATATGTATGAACCACGGGCATCTCCACAGATACTCCTTCGATGGTGACTCGGATCATCGCCCCGAATGTCAATCCGAACTCGTCAGACATCCGATGGGAAACGTTCGTTCGCAAGTTTCCGTACAGATCAATATTCATGATCTCGCCATGAATCTCCCCCTCTTGGACCCAAGCTGCGTTGTATTCAAAGGTAATATAATCGGTAATCTCGGGGCCTACCTCATGGACTTTTCGTCCGGATGCCAAGTACGCTGCTGTCGGAGTGAAGATGTCCCTTCCATGGAATGTGTAGGACACAGGATGCCTCATAAAGTCAGGGTTTGTAATATGGTACACGGCTTTCACCCCATAATCTCCCATCACATAGGTCAGAAGACCGTTGTCAGGAGCGATGAAAAACCTGTTATCCAGCGTTTGGACCACTATAGGTCTTCTTTCGGTTCCCACTCCTGGGTCAACTACACAGACAAATATGGTGCCAGAGGGAAATTCTCGGGAAGCAAACCAAAGGGTCGCAGCTCCTTCCAGCATCTCGAAAGGAGGAACTTCATGTGTAATATCAACAAGTGCGGCTTCTGGGAAGATTGATAACGCTACTCCTCTGACCGCGCCTACGTACCAATCTCGGGTACCCCAATCTGTCATAAATGCGATGATTCCGTTCGTTTCTCTTTGAACGGGACTGCTCGAGAAGACCACTACACAGATCAGGATAAGTGCCATCCACAATACTGTTGTTCTCTTGCTCATCTTGCATCACCTCCAGAGTTTTCGGTACCTGATTATACCACATTCCGCACATGTGAAAATCAAAAAAGGTCTTCATACCCAAAGGATATTTTTTTTGTTTCAATGGCATATCCGGGGTTCGCCTCTTAAACCACAAAATCAGGGATATAATTTTTTTGTGCTTGAAAGAGTTCCTGCGCCATCTTTCGCGTTTCTTCAAGAGAACACACCGCCGCAGTCAAAGGATCCATCATCATCGCGTGGATCACCGCTTCTCGATCCCGATGGATGATCCCATCCACACATAGTCGTTGAAGTGCCATCATTGGCCGATTCAGGGCTACAAGCTGCTCAGGAAGTGATCCAAAACGGCACGGATGAAAACCATTTCGATCAACCACTACGGCTACTTCCACTACACCATTGAAAGGAAGGTTTTCGATTAAATGGTCGTTGTATATGTTGGCATGAACGACCGCGGGTTTGCCTGTGTGATGGGCTTCCACAATGATCGAACCATACTCGACGCTTCTTTTCCCCATGATCGGGTTTTCTTCTTTCATGTTGCTGTTCTTGAGGTCTTCACCTGTGATGGGTTCATTGGAAAGCCATTTTTTCCTCGTGTTGTCTAGCGATTTTCTCCAATTGGGCCAGTTTTTTGAATAGAAGCCACTTTCACCAAGGTAGCCCTCTGAGCAATAATTCTGGATCAGGTCTTTCCGTTTCCGAAAGTAGGGGAGGTATTCCGAAACATGACCGCTGGATTCGGTCGGAAAAGCGCCCAATTGCTTCATTAGCTCAAATCGGACTGCATCTTGCTTCTTGAAATGGGGATCCTCGATTTTCTGTTTCAGAAGCGGGTATAGATCTCTCCCGTTATGTCGTAGTTTTGTGAACCACGCCAGATGGTTGATCCCTGCGCATTCCCATTCCATTTCTTCCAGAGGAACCCCGGTATACTGCGCCAAACGAGCAGCTGTACCCTGTACGGAGTGACAAAGCCCGACTTGTTGCATATCGGAAACTTCCACCCCAACCAAAGTCATAATACCCATTGGATTGGTATAGTTCAACACTAAAGCCTCAGGGCACAGCTCTTGGGCATCCTTTAAGATTTCCATCCATTCCGGAACCGTTCGGAGCGCTTTCATCACTCCTCCAGGGCCTACGGTATCCCCGATGCATTGATCGATTCCATACTTTAAAGGAATTTCGTAATCGGAAGCAACTGTCTCCAATCCCGATACTTCGATTGTGCTAACCAAATAGTCGGTTCCTTCCATTAGATCCCGGCGTTTGATCGAGTGCTGAATCTCCCACTGTTCTGCTTTTCCCAGGTGGCTCAGCATCTTTTTTGCCATGTCAACGGTCAAGGCCAAGCGATGTGGATCAATATCGACCAGAGCAAACACGCCTTTTTGAATGGATGGGATCAGGGCTATATCCTGGATCCAGGCGTTTGTGAAGAAACTGCCCGCACCCATGATTAGGACTTTTACCGCTCTCTCATACATTGTCCATGATCCTCCTTTTTTTCTCCATTATTCATACCCCTTATACACCCTTTTCATCTGCAGGCGCATCATCCAGGCTACGATACGGACTAACCCTTTTTTGATCGGGGAGACCGAGCAATCATAAAAGTAGGGGCGTTCCAACCAACCTTCCTGTTCCCAATATGCATAGTCTGCCATTGAAAATTTGGTTGCGATGGCGTTCATCTTCCACATCTGAAACCAGATCAATTGAAAAAGGGAGGGAGAAAGCTTTTGTTTCTCACTGACGGCGTAAAAGAATCGCTCAGCCTTTTGGTCCAGAGTGCGCAAGACCTTATACAAAGGTTTGGGGTTCATGGCGTCTAAATGGGGCACACCGATACACCCCACAAAATCCATCCCCATAGCTCTGGAAGTGAATCGAAGGTATTTCTGCACTGGGCCAAACATGCCACCCCCCGATGCGAGCCCCATGATTTTGTGATGGAACCATTTGGGTCTGTGCCAAAGGTAAGCCAACCGATCCAGGAATGACTTCATCAGTCCGCTCACATGGTTGGTATAAACCGGGGTCGATAAAATCACGCCATCTGATGTCTCGATTTTCTCGATTATGCGCTGAAGATCGTCATTGAGCGGACAAAACGCTTCTCCTTTGATCACACACAGGTGACAGCCCAGACATGGCTTCAATTGCTGGTCTTTCAAGAACAAATACTCAAAATCCACCCTTCCCAGTTCTTTCATCTTTGCTTCCACTTTTTGCAGAGCCTGAAACCCATCGCCCTTTCTAGGGCTTCCTACAATCGCCAGAATTCGCGTATTTGCCACTTCCTTTACTTTGATGATTCAATGCTCTTTCGTCCGATGTCTGACTATTGGTTCCAGATTATAGCACAATGGTCCAGAAAATGAAAAAAGGTTTTTTTCTGATAAAGCTTGATACTGGGTTGACAAGGCGCGGTTCTTGGGATATAATGATTCGGATTTGTCTGCAATCTGTTTACGAAGAATTACGTGAAAAACAACTTTCTCCTGAGGGCTCGCTTGACTATATAGAGTGAAGAGGGCTAGATGCTATTCCGCTAGACAGAGTTGGAACATGAGATTCAGCATCATGGTCAATTCATTCGGTATATCTATGGCAACAGATTGAGCTTCCCCGAGAGCTGGAAGGACAGATACTCAGTTTAAAGGGCATGTTCTTGATCGTCTTTAACTGCGGGTTAAACCCATATTAACCGATAGAACCCCATTCTAGTGAAACAGGAGGAAATCGATCAATGGAAAACAGCATTCTTCAACAACTCAAAAGTCGTCTACGGGAAGTTCACGATTTGGAAAGAGCTGGCGCGGTCCTATACTGGGATCAGGCTACATATATGCCGCCCGGCGGAAGTCCTGAGCGGGGGAGGCAGTTGGGGACCATTGCCCAGATCGCTCAGGAGAAGTTTACCGATCCAGCTGTAGGGAAATCGCTCGATCAGCTCCAATCCTTAACAGAAAGCTTGCCTCATGACGATGACGACGCGTCCCTGGTCCGTGTTACTCGTCGTGAGTACGACCGGGCAATCAAAGTGCCTCCCTCTTTTATTGCCGAAGTATACCAGCATATTACAACGACTTATCAGGCTTGGGCACAAGCACGGCCTGAGAATGATTTCGAGAAAATGATCCCTTTTCTTGAGAAATCGCTCGACTTAAGTCGGAAGATGGCTGGTTTTTTTCCAGGGTATGATCATATCGCTGATCCTCTGATTGATCTCTCCGATTACGGTATGAAGGCAACCGAAATCCGGAAGATCTTCAGCTCTCTTCAGGAGGAGTTGGTCCCACTGGCCAAGAAGATCTCTTCCCTACCCCCTGTGGACGATTCATGTTTGCGAAGGCGCTACCCTCATGACCAGCAGATGTTTTTTGGCGAGCGGGTGATCCGTCAGTTTGGCTTTGATTTTGGTCGGGGAAGACAAGATAAATCCCCTCATCCATTCACGATCAAATTGTCGATGGGCGATGTGCGCATAACCACCCGGATCAAAGAAGACGATTTTGCTTGGGGGTTTTTCTCCACTACCCATGAAGCCGGTCATGCGATGTATGAACAAGGGGTGAACCCGGAATTTGAAGGCACTCCACTCGATGGGGGAACTAGCTCTGGGGTTCATGAATCCCAATCGCGAACATGGGAAAACATAATCTCGAGAAGTCTCTCGTTTTGGGAATTCTTTTACCCAAAATTGAGGGAAACCTTTCCAGACGCGCTCGAGGACGTACCGATGGAAGACTTCTATCGGGCGATCAACAAGGTTCAACCCTCATTGATCCGGACGGAAGCCGATGAGGTCACCTACAACCTTCACGTGATGATCCGCTTCGAACTCGAAATGCAGCTACTCGAAGGGACATTGGCGATCAAAGACCTACCAGAGGCCTGGCACAAAGCCTACAACACAAACCTTGGCATCCAAGCGCCCAGTGATACTGACGGCTGCATGCAGGACTCTCATTGGTATTCCGGACTCATCGGGGGAGCCTTTCAAGGATATACCTTAGGAAACATCATGTCGACGCAATTTTTCGATCAAGCGCTTGCCTCTCACCCTGAGATTGAAAGCGAGATGGCAAAAGGGGAATTTCAGACGCTTCATAACTGGCTCAAAGAGAATATTCACCAACATGGGAAAAAATACACAGCTTCAGAGTTAATCAAACGCGTTACTGGGAAAGATCTCGACATCTCTCCGTATATTCAATACCTAAAAAACAAGTTTGGTACCCTTTATTCCCTTTAGGAGAAGGTTCAGATCTCAACATGGCTTTTATTGCATGGTTCATATGGGCTCATCGATCGGCTGCGCGTAAAAAAATAAACTACTAGAATTTGCGTCTCCATCTCTGTCTTCAGCGTATGCGGAAGGAGGGAGTCCCATGGAAAAGAAGCCAGAAAAAAAAAGCGAAAAAAAGCCCGTGCCCCAGAAAAAAGATCCAAAGAAAGGCTGTTAGTAGCAAACAAATCCTAAAGAGGGGGTTGATCCCCCTCTTTTTTTCTGGGTTATGAAAGAGGATCAATCCTCTCCTGTTCTATGGTATGATTGAGAAGATAGAGACCGCCTGAAGGTTCCTGCCTCGGAATTGAGAAAAGGAGATGGAGTTGATGCGATCAGAAGCGTATTTACCTAAATTAACACAATACTTGAGCCAGTTATGCGCCATACCAAGCCCTTCGGGTTTCACTCAGAAGGTTCAATCTCATCTAATGGAGTGGTTTTCCAGACTGGGATTTCAACCATATGAAACGCGAAAAGGCACTGTCATCGTTCCCCTAAATCCTCATGATTCAACCGGTTCAGACGCTAGCGCGTGTATTCTGTCGGCTCACATCGATACGTTGGGAGCGATGGTCCGCTCAGTGAAAGATAATGGAAGATTGAGAATCACTCCGATTGGAGGCTATCCCATTTCCTATATTGTTACGGAAAATGTCAAAGTGCATACCTTCTCCGGCGAAATCTTCTCTGGAACCGTCCAACAATGTCGAGCTTCTTCTCATGTCTACGAAGATGTCAACAAGGTAGAGAAAACCGAGGAACAAATTGAAATCGTTTTGGATGAAATCGTCTCGAAAAAGGACGAAACAAAGGCCCTGGGGATCGAAGCGGGGAATTTCGTAAGTTTTGACCCTCGAACCATATTCACTACCAATGGGTTTGTCAAGAGCCGCCATTTGGACGATAAAGCCAGCGCCGCCGTTCTCATGACCTTTGCGTCGATGGTCAAACAGGAACCTCTTCTCTTGAACCGCAAAGTCTACTTGTGTTTCACCAACTACGAAGAAGTAGGACACGGCGCATCTGCTGGGTTACCTGAAGATATCTCGGAAATGCTGGCGGTGGATATGGGCGTAGTAGGAGATGATCTTGAAACCAACGAGTACAAAGTATCCATCTGTGCGAAGGATTCCGGAGGTCCGTACGATTATCGGATGACGCAGGAGTTGGTTCGACTTGCGAAAAAAGGCGGGTTGCAATATGCCGTGGACATCTATCCCAGGTATGGTTCTGATGCCGGAGCGGCCCTTCGAAGCGGAAAAGACATTCGGTTCGCCTTGATCGGCCCGGGTGTTTCTGCCTCTCATGGGTATGAACGGACCCATCTTCATGGGTTAACTCATACACTAGAGCTGATTCTGTTGTATTGCGTAGAGGACCAAAGCGTCTCTTGATTCCTTTTTGTTTATCAGATTTTTTTGAGCAGACAACCGATTGAATGCGCTCTGCGGGGTTTATTTGGGAGGAAAAGGCATGAATCGGATCAAACATTCGGTGATCCTGATATGGATGGTAATGCCCCTGATTTTGATGGGTTGCAATCAAGGGGCCAATTCTCCCATCCCGATCGCCAACCAATATACGGTTGCAGTTGCTACGCATCCAGAAAATGTGGGCCTGATCCGAATCAATGCCAATCCGGATGATTGGGGCGGTGGCGGTTGGGTTGGAGCGGAATCTCTTGCAGTCGATCCGCACAGCGAGGTCCAGATCGAGATGCGCGGGATGGTCGGTTATTCCTTTGAGGGTTGGTATGAAGGGACAGTTCTTCTTTCTCATGACCGGATCCTTTCGTTCATTGCAATGGGGAATCGAAGTATTCATGCCCGCTTTTCCATTGTTGAAGCGTCGGGCTCTTCGCGAATCCATCCGGAGGATTTGGTATATATGGGGGCTTTTCTCACGCCCTCTTGGATCACAGATCCACAGAGTTGGGAATGGGGCGGGAGATCCATGGCCTTCAATCGTGATGGAAATCCCTTTGGCCGGGGCGACGGGTTGAAGGGTTCAATCTTTGGTTCTGGAAACGCTCAACATAACTGGATTTCCGAGATCAGTATTCCCCGGCCTGTTTACTCTGTTTCCCGATCCATATCGGATCTTCCCATTGCTCAGACCCTCCAACCCTTTGCCGATGTAAAAGGGTCTCTTTTCCCATGGATCGCCGATATCCCCCGTGTTGGCATGGAGATATTGCCTCCGCAGATGACTCCTCAAGGACTTCAGGATGCCTCAAAGCTCTATCTGTGCTGGGGCTCTCACCTTCAATATGGGCATTATCACACTCATATGTGGTGCGAGACGGATTTAACCAACCCGCAACCGCAAGGCCCTTGGAGGGTGAAAGGAATGAATGAGTATAATTCCAACGACTACCTCTTCGCCATTCCTGAAGTGTGGTCTAATGTCAATGCGCCCGGTATGCGTTTGGCGACAGGACGGTTTCGAGACGGGGGGGCTTCGGGTTTCGGACCGACACTAGCCGCTGTCGGGCCCTGGAACCATGGTAACCCTCCCGCTGCGGGTTCTTTGTTGGATTCGGTTCCGTTGATTCTCTATTCCAACAATCTCGATGGTATACCAGATCCCTACTATGCGATGAACGGATACGCTGAATCCGACGAGTGGGAAGGCGGCGCATGGCTGACTACCGGGAATCAATCTGCTGTGCTTTTTGTTGGCACCAAAGGATTGGGTGACACTTGGTACGGAGATCCCCATGGTCCTTGTTTGGAATGTGATCTGCGTGGATGGTGGAGTACATCGTTCGAGAGCTGGTTTTTGTTTTATGATGCTGATGACTTGGCCAAAGTTGCTTTAGGAATCATCCAACCATACGAACCACAACCCTATGCGTTTTTGAACGTTGACGACATCCTCTTCCACCGCCAAGGGAATCAGCATAAGCACCTGCTGGGAGCCTGCAGTTATGATTCGGATAACCATCTCCTCTTCGTCTTTGAAATCGGCCGTGGAGACGGGCAGCGAACGCTTGTGCATGTTTGGAAGGTACACCATTGAAAAGGGATGCTTTTCTCCATTCATTTTCTGTGCGGTTGGTTCCTGGTTTGGGGAGCCCTTTACGGTCTGTACTTATTGTCCCGGATCGGAGGGATCATCATTCATAAGGAGGGACTGAAGTTGAAAAAGGCATTGGTATTCCTCGTTTTAAGCGCGTTCATGATCACAGCAACCTTCTCCATGAAACACATCGGTATAACGGCCATTGTCGAACATCCGGCTTTGGAATCGGTTCGGCAAGGCATCTTGGATCAATTGGCGAATTATGGAATGATCCAAGGAGAGCATTATAAAGAGTTCTACGAGACCGCCCAAGGGGACATGAATAGGGCCACATCTATCGCTCAGCAGTTTTCGAGCAGCAAACTGGATCTCGTAGTGGGGATATCCACCCCTTCAGCACAAGCTCTGGCCAATACCATACAAGATCTTCCTGTCGTCTTTTCTGCCGTTACCGATCCTGTGAGCGCTTCTTTAGTAGAAAAACTGGGCATAAACAGCAGTAATGTGGTAGGCATAAGCGATATGGCGCCGGTTGAAACACAAATCCAGTTAATGAAAGAGATTACGCCTCAATCGGAACGCGTCGGAATCATTTACAATCCGGAAGAAGCCAATTCGGTTTTCATTACAGAGGCTGCCCGAACCGCCTGTGGGAAATTGGGTTTGTCACTGATAGAAATAAGGGGGAGCAGCCCATCAGAGATGATCAGCGCTTTGGATGCAGTGGTGGAAGACCTCGATTTCCTCTATATCGGAAAGGATAATATGGCTGCCTCGATCATCTCTGCGATCGGACAGATTGCGGAAGCCTCCAACATACCCATTATGGCAGGGGCGATTTCCCTCGCTAAAGAGGTTGGCATAGCTGGTTTGGCTTTTGATGATTACAGCGTCGGATTGGAAACAGGACGACTTGTCTATCAGATCCTCCAAGGAGTTTCGCCATCCCATCTGGAATCTAGAGTGCTCAGTGCAGACTTCTTGATTCTGTATATCAATCTCGATCGAGCACAAGCAATGGGTATTGAAATCCCCGACCATGTCTTGGTCCAAGCCGATCGAATTACTCAAAACGGTCATGAGAAAGGGCTCGAGGATCGATAGATGGTTCTGTAAGCGTTTTGTGGTATAATCCATTCGAATCGTTCCCCTCCGAGCTTGCTGCCCTAAGGGCCTGCCTATGGACACAAGCCGATAGGGTTGATGTGGAAACGCGTCAGCCTTCCATCCATTGAAAAGGAGGCGTTTTCGTTGTTTTTTCGTTCCAAGTCTTTTGGTTCGGCTTTCGTTTTTTGTACTTTGATCCTTCTTTCATTATCCTTGCCTTTGCTTTCCTTTTCACAAACCTCTGTTCGCGTGCTTATAAATGATCAAATCGACCGAACATGGACATGGGAGGATCTTCTGGTTTGGGATAGCCACGCAACTTCTGACAAAACCATCCCGTTGAGTTTTTTGCTTCCAGTGATGGATGAGATCTACTGGATTCGGATAGAATACCAGGGAGAGAGTTGGATCTGGGAAGAAGAATGTTTGGCTGAGCAGCTTCATCAAGTGGATGTAGATTTTTCCCAAGAGATCCCTGTTCTTCGGATCGGTCTACAGGAGCCTGTACCTTTTGATCTCTTGGAGGTTTCAGGAGAACAGACGCAAGGAAAAACCCTCGAAGTGTGGCTCTCGCGCGAAGGGGTCGGTTTTCTCAAAGAATCGATCGAACGCTATGCAAAGTGGTTTGGTTTGGAGATCAAAGTTCTTGATATTCCCGGGATTCCCGATCGGTTAAGGGCGTATCATCGGGCAAGACAACCTTTGCCCGATCTGTTCTTGATCGAGCCCAACCATATCGAACCCCTGGTGCTCAACCAAATCCTCCAGCGATTGGATTACCTCTACCATCAAAACCCACAACGCATCGCCCACATAGCTCCCGCGCTCGATAGCGCCTTTGTGTGGGAACAAGCCATCTATGCTCATCCGCTCTACACCGATACACAGGTGATCTTTACCAATCCCGAACTGACCGGCGAACCCTTCCAACCCAGAACCGACCAAGACCTGCTGCAGCTGAAAGAAATCGTTACAGGAAAAGGGACCATTCCCATTTGCTGGAATGCCTATTCTTTGTATTGGTTTGTGCCCATTATCACCGCTTTTGGAAAAGATCCTCTTCTAGAAGATGACGGCCGGGTCAACCTCCTCGATGGAAGCACCAAAAAAGCCTTGGAATGGATTCTGGAGCGCACCCGGGAAGGGTCTTTGGTTGTCGAGGAACGCGATCCAATGCATGCACTCTTCACTGCGGGAAGGGTGGCGATGATTCTTTCCGGCTCATACATGCTCGAGTCTTTTATTCATTTGGAGATCCCCCATGCCATCCACCCCTTTCCCTACTATACCCAAGAAAACCGATACTTTCGGCCTGTTTTGGATGTAAAAGGGTTGGCTATATCCCAACACACGCGCCAACCCATCTTGGCCCGAAGACTACTGGACTATCTCTCCTCTCCAATCGTACTAAAGCCTTTTTGCGAACAATACTTTAAAATCCCCTTCAGTCCCACAATCTTAGCTCAGATGGATCTGCCCGATTCCGTACGGCATGCCTATGAAAAAAGCTTGGAATATGGGATCTCTCTCCCCACGTCGGCAGTTTTTGGCGTGTGGAAGTCTGTCTTTTGGAAGATTCTTCGGTTTGTTTATACTGGCCAGATGACCGTCGATCAAGCGATTCAAGAAGCCCAACGACTTATCGAAGTCAACTCTGAATAAAAGAAAGAACAGAAAAAGGAGATGATATAAGTGAAAAAGACTTTGACCGCGCTTATTCTAATCCTTGTCAGTTCTTTGGCGTGGCCCGCTCTCACCCTCATCCAAGGTGACCTTCGGGTGGATCTTGAAGATCCGGTTTTGTCAATCCTCCACCAGATCCCAATCCAAACAGACTTTCATGGCACTCTGAATACCCTAGCAGATCGGTATGGAGACTCCGATTGTTTGCTTATGGGAGAGCCCAGCCCCAGTATTGTTGAAGAACCGGTCGAGGCTGAAGGTTGGCGTCTTACGATCACCGGGGCGCGCCAGGTTGAGTTTTCTTTACGGGATGCGGAAAAACTGGTTTTGTGCGGATCTCATGTCGAAGAATGCTCCTATGAGCAGCAGGGTACCATCCGCACCTACGTTGGAATCCCTCTATGGATCATTGTTTCGATGAGTGATCTCTCTGGTGATCACCATCCTTTTGCGTTTTACAAAGACCTCTGGAATGCCGGTTATTCCGTTACACTCACCGCTCTGGACGGATATTCAGTCGGGTTTGAGTCGAATGAGATGGATCCTGATTCGATCTTTGTTGCCTGGATGATGAATGGGGAACAGATTCATCCCACAACGGTAGGGGATGTGTCAAGCATGTATTGGGTGAAAGATCTTGTTTCGATTCAGCTTGGGCTGGAAGAGGTCGATCGCTCAGAAGAAAACTATGAACTGGAACTGATAGTCGGCGGGCGGATCAGGACCATTCCTTTGAAGGATCTGGTCGATTCGGAGTATGTTGTCGAAGGAGTCGGGATGCATACCCGCTCCACGGGAAGGCAGCATATATACCAGTATCGGGGAATCCATCTGGCGCGTTTGCTGGCAGATTATCTGGGAATGACCGAAACCGATACAGTCCGTTTCACCGCCCTGGATTCCTACGAGATGCATTACGATGCCTCGGATCTTTTGGATGAAAGCGGAGGCATCTGGATCTTGGCTTTTGAAATGGACGGCCTTCTCATTCCGGAAAACCCCGGCCCTCTTCGAACGGTGAAGATCGGCGAAAGTGTAGATATTGATGGACAAAACGCGATCAAGATGGTCAAGAGGATCGAGCTTCTTCTTGACTAAGAAAGGTCTGCTTACAACGGGCCTTTTTCTCACGCCAGTCCTCATAATCGTCTTTTGGATCGGCGTGTTTCCATCGATTCGCGCGTTACGCGATTCCTTCTTTTATGACGCCCATGGCGTTCGACTCTTTACCGGTCTGGAGAATTTCGAAATGATCCTCTCTGATGGAGGGTTTGTACTCAGTCTTAACCTTTCCATCCTCTTTTCCTTTGCGACCACCACGCTCAGCATTTTGGGAGCTTTTCTCACAGCCTGCACTATGGCCTTTTCTGAGAGGCTTTCCCGCTGGATCTACCTGGCCCTTCTGATTCCCTGGTCCGTTCCGCCGTTTATCCTTGTTCCGATCTGGAGAGCAATCTTACATGGTCCGGCAGGGATTTCGCTTTTGAGCCAGTGGACCGGTCTTACCCTCAACCTGATGACGCAACCCCTCGCCGCTTTTCTGGTCAGCGGGTTGATCGTGGTCTGGTTATCGCTTCCGTTAACCACCTTTGTCTTTTTGGGAAGCATTCAGAAAAACCCGAAAAATCTTCTCGAATCGTTCCGGATGGATGGCGCGAGTCGGTGGATAATAGCTCGGCATCTCTTTTGGCCATCCATTCAGCCCTCCATAACCATCATGATTATCTTGAATTTCATCCGTTTCTTCAAGGAGTTTACGGTGATCTATCTTCTGACCGCGGGAGGCCCGCCTTTGGTCAGCGGGATTACCCAACGGAACATAGTGGGGGCTACATCCACCCTTGAAATCTTTGTCTATGAGCAGTTTCAGAATCGAGAAAATTACGGACTGGCTTCGGCCTACTCGTTCATGATGGCGTTGGTTGTCCTAGGGTTTTTGTTTTTGTGGTTGTCTGTCAAAAGCGATCGGGTGAAAAAAGCGGGCCCTGTGATGGTCCTGTTTCTTCACCTTGTATTCCAAGGGCCCTTTTGGCTGGTCCGTTTTCTTGCCTATCTTCTGGCATCGATCGGATGGTTCTTGGAGCAAAGAAGGAATCGAAGTCAGGAAAGCAAAACAGAGGAATCCAAATCCTTTTCGCTGCGATGGTTCGTGCAACATGGCATGGGTTTTGCGGTAGCGTTGGATTTTCTTCTGATGTCCTTTTCCCTAACACAAGCAGGTTGGCTGAGGGGGTTGTACGCTCCGTCGATCTTCGCGTTATTTGTTTGGTTTCTTCTCCCCATTCGACGCAGGAAAAGCAGGAAAGATGCTTCCATCTTTCGCTTTCGCGCTTTTTCGGTGGTAATGGGAGCCGGAATGTGTTTGATCCTTCTTCTGTCTTTCCTGAGTCTTTTTGTTTTAATTCGGATGGCCTTCTCTCCCATGAGCACGACAGTCTTTCTTTCTGAAGGACCACCCCTGGGTTGGACCGTTCGGCCATTTGTCGATGCGTGGGAAAAAGAGAGGATCTTCCAGCATCTGGTCAACTCCCTGCGTCTATCCTTGCCTGTAATGCTGATCACACCCGTTCTGTGTTTCCCAGCTGCTTATGCGCTTAAAACTATGAGAAAAGTTGTCTCAAACAGCCTTTTGTCGGTATTTACTGTGATCGGTTTTTTTGGCGGCATGCATACCCTCATTCCTTTGTTTGTGATGTTCCGCGGATTAACTGCCATCCACAGCTATCTTCCCTTGGTATTGATCTATGTCTCGAGCAGTATTCCTTTTTCCCTATTCTCGATGAACGCTTTTTTTCATCGGTTCCCGAAAAGCCTAGAGGATCTAGCGCGAATGGAGGGAGCTACCGGATTGCGGTTCTTCTGGCGGATTCTCTTTCCGCTTTCCATTCCAACCCTGGTTCCTTCCGCGATGGTTGCCTTTTTGAGCGCTTGGAACGGATTTCTCGCCCCCTTGATCTTTATTCCGAACGATACAGATTTTCCTATGAGCATCAAAATCAGTTCATTGGTGGGGAGCATCGCTTCTGGTAGTCCAAGGTGGAACCTTTTTGCTGCCATATCTCTCATAAATACCATTCTTGTCGTTTCTCTCTTTCTCTTTTTCAAAAAACCTATGAAACACGCTGCCTTATCTGACTATTCTGAAGAATGAATGCGATAGTATAGGAAGCGTTTGAAATTCTCATAGATCATGAGCATTCTCTATGTAACCGGTTCAGGTTTCTCTCCTGCATATTACAAGGGCGATTATGATGATTGATTCGTATGATACGAAAGAGTATAATCATTATAATCTTTTTGGGTAAAGGAGGTCCTATGGCCGAACCAGCTCAGATTGATCTTTCATCCCCGTTGCCAATGTATATGCAATTGCAGCGGATCTTTCGAGATAAAATCCTTTCGGGGTGCTGGGAACCTGGTTCACAGATTCCTGTGCAGCAAGAGCTTGCCCAGCAGTACGCTGTTTCGCTTGCTGTCGTCCGCCAAGCCATCCAAACCTTGGTCAATGAAGGTCTTCTTGTGAAAAGGCAAGGAAAAGGAACCTTTGTTTTGGACCTGCGGATCAAACAAGGTCCAAGAGAATTGACCAGCTTTACCCAGGAACTCCATGCGAAAGGGGTCAAGGCGGGATCAGTTGTGTTGGAAAAAGGCTGGATTGAATGCGACGATGCGCTCGCAAAAATCTTTGCCATCTCTCCAAAAAGCAAAGTCGTGTGGTTGAGACGATTGAGAACCGCTGATCAAAAGCCTTTGGGGATACAAACCTTCTATGCTCCCGAGTATCTTGTTCCCCAACTCCTCTCTTATGACTTTTCCGGATCTCTTTATGTATTCCTGGAGCAAACGTACCATATTCGCATTGTACGCGCAATAGAGAAATACTTCGCCACAATGTTGGATGAAGATGACTGCGTAACACTGGAAGTCCAGTATCCGTTTGCGGGGTTCTATGTGGAACGAATCGCCTATGATCATACCGGACAAGTGGTGGAATACACAAAATCTTGGATGCGCTCGGACAACTACTGTGTCGAGATCCAGCTGGAAAGGTGAGCAGTGATGAATGACTTTCTTTGTGTCGACATCGGAGGATCGCATTGCCGAAGAGCTTATGTTGGCTCTGATGGACGGTTGCGTGATAAACTGACTTTTTCGACCCCGAAAGACTTTGCCACCATCGAAAGCCAATTGTCCGACTGGCTCCAGTGGGAGAAAGGACTCGATTCATTGGGCATTTCCATTGCCGGAGCCTATATCCCCCAAGAAGAGCGCCTATGGATTCCCAATGCCTTTCACGAGCAAACCCTTCCCAATCGAAAGAGGTTGGAACAGAAGTTAGGGGTGCGCGTATTCGTATCCGACGACCGAATGGCGGGGGCCATTGGAGAGGGTTGGATGGGAATGGCGCAATCGGAGCAAGATTATCTCTATTTGATTATGGGTACGGGGCTGGGGTTAGGTGTCGTATCAGGCGGTCGTCCCATTGCTGGATCCCATGGTTTGGCGGGGTCGATTGCTTGGAACAGAGTCTCGAAAGAACATGAGCCTTTGGAGCGGATCCTTTCAGGTCCAGGAATCGTTCAACAGTATCAAAGAACCACAGGCACCGATTTGAACGACGCGCCTTCTATCTTCGAGAGCGACCGTATGAAAACAGATTTCAGCGCAAAAGCGGTAATTGATCATTTCTCGGAGGTTTTAGGTACTTTGTTAGGAAGGCTCACCAATCTGTTGGATCCATCTTTGATCGTTTTGGCTGGGAGCGTGAGCAAGCAATGGAACCATTTTGAAGAAAGGACCCGGATGGCTTTGAAAACCCAACTTTCACCCATGCTGGGAGTCCCAACCATCGTTGTGTCCCGACTGATGGACGATGCATGCTTGTTGGGCATGGCGAAGGTCCAAATGATGGCGTTAAAGCCGTGAAGGAGGGAAACATGGCATATCGTAGATATTTACAGGAGGTTCTGCAGTTGATCCAGACCATTGAGTCCCAGAATGGAGAATCGATCGAAGCTGGAGCGCGAAAGATGGCATCATGCATTCAGCAAGGGGGATTCTGCCATTTTTTCGGAAGCGGGCACTCCATCATCCCCGTTCTTGATGCTTTTCCGCGTTATGGTGGTTTTCTCGGTCTGAATCCCTTAATGGATGCGCGTCTGATGTGGTTTAGTGCAATTGGATCCGCGAATGCTCCCGGACTGCTTAATATCGAACGGAGAGAGGGGTATGTGGAAGACGGATTCCTGAGATATCAACCGGTTTTTCGAGGAGATGTACTGGTAGTTTATTCTCATGGAGGTCTGAATGCCGCCCCTGTTGAAGCAGCCCTTTATGGGAACAAAGTGGGGGCTTACGTGATCGCGATCACCTCCATGGCGCATCAATCGGAGGCTCGTTCGACACATAGCAGTGGGAAAAAGCTTTCGGATATTGCCGACCTTTGCATTGATAACTGTGTTCCACCGGAAGACGCGGTTGTTTCGCTACCCGGAAAACGGCAGAAAGTCGGAGCCACTTCCAGTATCGCTGCCATTGCGGTCACTATGTCATTGACCGCCCAAACGGCCGAGTATCTCAATGAGATGGAGGAAGATTTAGAGATCTTTGTGTCACCGAATGTGCCTGGATTTGGAGTGGACTATAATCTGGGCGTATTTGACCTTCATAACCGAAGAATGGCGCGGCATATGGCCAAAAATCAGGAGGAGTAAAAGAGATGGACCCAAAAACCTTTCCAGTCTCCGTATGGTATGGCGCCAACCGAGCAAGAGCGCCCATGTTTTGGGAAATCCAAGGCGAAGACCATAAACGAATTCGAGCAGACTTTCAATCGATCCGTTCATCCGGATTCAATACCGTTCGCCTCTGGTATGATTGGCTTACTGCCGAAAAAAGACCGGATCAGTGGGATTTCTCAGGAATCATAACACTTTTGGAGTTATCTCATCAGGCCGGTTTGAAGTCGGTCATCCAGGTTTATTCCGATTCTGCGCCCAATTGGGTCGAGTCCGAGTACCCCGATTCTTTGTTTATGGATCGTTCGGGATTGGTGATCCGAAATCAGGCCTCTCCCGGTTATTGCACCGATCATCCAAAGGTTCGAGAACACGTCGGCGATTTCTATTATCGGTTGGCTGAAGTTGCGACGCGCTTTCCATCTTTCCTTGGATGGGATGTTTGGTCGGAACCGCATATTGTGGAGTGGTCTTGGATCGATTATATGAAAGAACCGTGGTTCTGTTTTTGTCGCCATTCGCAGAATCGCTTTAGAGCGTGGCTCCAAAACCGCTATGAGTGTGATCTCGATCACTTGAATCGCAATTGGTACCGCACCTACCGGTATTGGGAGGAGGTTCAGCCTCCCGGGTACATCTCTCTCTCCACTTTCAGAGATGTTGTGGACTGGATCCATTTCAATACAGAAAAGATCGCTGAGGACCTCGCATGGAAAGTGGATCATGTCAAAAAGGCCGATCCCGATCATGTCGTCAGTTCGCATGCTGCCATCTCATCAGTATACGGTATGCCGGGAATCGGATATGGAGCCTCCGACGACTGGCTTTTGGCGCGGCAGGTTGACGTGTGGGGTACTTCTTTGTATCCGAAACACACCGGGCCTTGGATGCCTCTGAAACCCCATCAGATTTGCGTCGCTCTGGATGCAACCGCAAGCTCATGCAGAAGCGCGGCCAAACCCTTCTGGGTCGGCGAGCTGCAAACTGGCGATGGAGTTACCGGGATGCGATTTGGCGAGTCGGTAACCGCTGAAGACGTTGATCGATGGGCCTGGCGATGTGTCTCTCGAGGCGCGACAGGTCTCCATTACTATGCTTGGTATCCCATGAGTTGCGGGTATGAGATCTCCGGGTTCGGGCTTTGCGAACCCGATGGTTCGGTAAACGATCGCGTATGGAGCGCAGGCAATGTCGGTCGAATCGTTTCCGAAAACGAAGACCTCTTTATGAAAGCAAAACCGGCACAGGCAGATGTTGCAATTCTGTACAACATTGAGGCCCATAGCTCTCTCGCGGGGCTGAGGGTGTCCGCCGCAACTCAAATACGGAAAGATATGTTCGGGTTTTACCGTGTTTTGATGGAATTGGGAATCCCGGTAGAATTTGTGCATCTCGATGATATTGCTGAGGGGATGCTCGCTCAATATCGCTTTCTCTATATGCCCAGCTCTTATGTGTTAACTGAACGACACGCCAGGAGAATTCAGGAGTTCGTTGCTCGAGGCGGCACTGTAATGGCGGATTTCAGAGTGGGATGGATGAACGATCAAGGAGAATTATCCTTGAAAATCCCTGGGATGGGACTCGATCGTGTCTTTGGTTGCTATGAAGACGATACAGTTGACAATCGCGACAAAAAAATCATCTCTTCTCATTTGTACGGACCCATCCCTGCTCATGAGCATTTGTCCACATTCATCGTGACCGACGGGAAAAGCCTAGCCGAGTATAACGGACGGCCGGTCATTGTAAAAAACCAGTACGAAGAAGGTGCTGCATACATGATCGGAACACAGATTGGCTGTGTTTTGGAAGAAGAGAATCATTCCGGAATCCGCAGGTTTCTTTCATCCGCTGTAGAAGATGCGGGAATCGTCCCCTACTGCCGGTCTTTCATTCGTTCTCCCGAAGGGTCCGATGCCCCATATGAAGTCCGAATCAACATTTCCGATGAGAGGAGGATCGTTTTTGTCTTCAATGATTCTTCTGAACCATTGACCCTCGGATTGGAAATTCCGTTCCCCCTCTCGGATTTCGAGCCTGTCTGGAAAAACCTGAAGACAGGGGAAGAAAGATTGGTTCAATGCATAAATGGTGTCGCAAAGATGGATTTATTGATCGAACAGAATGAAACCGGGGTCTATGCTCTTGGAAAACCCCATTATGATAAGGAGGGAAGGGTATGAAAAAGGCGTTCTTGGTGGCATTAGTACTGATGATGGTTCTGTCTGTGATCTCTCTGGGAAGCACGAAACTTGTTTGGGCCGTTCACTGGTCCGATTTCCAGGTAGATGGTATTTTTGACGAAGAGGAGAATCTTACGGTAAAAGGGGTCCAACAATATGTGGATCAATACATGAAAGAAAACCCCACTGTCGAGATTGAGATTCAACCGGTTCCTTTCGACGATTATTTAAAGAGGATTTTGATCAGCCATACGGCGGGCCAATACTCGGATATCTATAATCTGTATTCTTTATGGGCAGTCCAGTTGGTGGATTCCTACATCCTTGACGCTCCCCCACCGGCTCTGATCGAAACCGTCCGGAAGGATTTTGTCCCCGTTTCTGTTCAAGGGTCAACCATTGAGGGCAAAATTTGGGGCGTTCCCATGGAAATTTCCAATTATGCGCTGATCTACAACAAAAAGCTATTCGCGGAGGCAGGGTATCAACACCCTCCGAAAACCTGGGATGAATTGATCGATATGGCAGTCGACTTAACCAAGCGAAATGAAGATGGCACCATTCATCAGTACGGGTTCGCTTTCTTATCCGGATGGGATTCTGCCGTCGTCCACCCCTATTTATCTATGTTGTACAGTTTGGAAGGCAGATTGTTCACCGATGATTTCAGCCGTTCGTTGTTGGATTCTCCCGAAGCTCTCTTGGCCCTTGAAAAGCAGCTCGAGCTGTTCAAACGCGGAGGCACTGATACGGCAGGAAGCGTTTGGGCTTTCCCAACAGGACGGGTAGCCATGATGATTATGGCGCCATGGTACGAATCGAGTTTGAAATTGGGGTTCCGTGATGACTATGAAGAGACTGTCGGTGTTGCGCCTTTCCCATACCTTACAACACCCGCAAACTGTGGATATACTTGGTTCATCGGGGTCGACAGGAATTCCCGCCATAAAGAGGAGGCATGGAAGTTTATCCAATGGATGACCATTGAACTGACCGAAGAGGGTACGACAAGAATGGGTGAACTGATGGCCAGGAATATCGGGTCTATTCCCACTCATCATGCAGATCTTGACGAGTTCCCGGATGAACTGAACGACTTATATACTTCGGTCTTTGTGCAAGAACTTGAAAACACCATCTCAGAGCCAAATGTAGCGCAAGGTCAGGAGATAAAAGTTGTACTGATGAGAGAAATTATCGAAGCGTGGCATGGTCGTAAGACCCCTCAACAGGCTCTTTCTGCTGCCAAGCGAGAGATTGACCAAATCCTGAGAGAGTTTTACTGATCGGATGAAGGGCGGGACTGAGTGATGAGAAGGGACATGCGGCTTCGGGCATTATCCGGGTATGGCTTCATCAGCCCCGCCCTTATTTTCTATGTCTTTTTCTTCGGGTTTCCGGTCATCTTTTCTTTTGCCGCTTCGTTTCGGAGATGGAACATGCTTGTTCCACTCTTCGACGCTCGGTTTTTGGGTTGGGACAATTTCGAGTTTCTTCTTCAAAATGAGATGTTCTTACGTTCCTTATTGAACACTTCGCTGTACGCCGTGATTACCGTGTGCGCTTCGCTAGCGATCTCTTTGTTTCTGGCTGTGCTCATAAACAGCGCGCGCTTTCCAGTCCTATGGAGATTCCTCTTTTTCACGCCCGTTGTCACACCCTCGGTAGCCATCGGAACGATATGGAACTATCTCTATAGGCCCAACAATGGGCTTCTCAATCAGATCTTGGGTTGGTTTGGAATTCGCCCTGTATACTGGCTTACCGATGGGAATGTCGTTCTTTTCTCAGTCATGCTGGTTGCAATATGGGCCGGAATCGGTGGTTCCATGCTAATTTTTACAGCAGCGTTGAAAAATATCCCCAATGACTACTATGACGCCGCAAAGATCGATGGAGCGGGAATCTTCCGAAGGTTCTTCTCCATTACCATTCCTCTGATTCAACCCACCTTGCTTTTTTTGATGGCTACAGGGATGATCGGCGCATGGCAAGTCTTCGATCTGCCCTTTATCATGGGCCGGAATGCTCCTGCAATGAGCATTATGACGGTTTCTTGGTATATCTATGAAACCGCGTTTGGTTCTATGCGGATGGGACGCGCTTCCGCAGGAGCCTTTCTCCTATTTATCATTATCTTTGTCATTACGCTTCTGATCCTTCGAGCTTTTCGGAAAGGGGGGTATGAAGGTTTTGCGGAAAAAGAGACGTAAGTATCCGGTATCACGAGTAATTGTAACGATCGCAAAATATTCCATTTTATGCATCGGCGCCTTTTGCATGATATTGCCATTCTTTTGGCTTTTTTCGGCATCTCTGATGACTTCTCAAGAACTGATTGCAGACCCGCCGCGTTGGATTCCTGAAAGCCCTCAGTGGAAGAACTATATGGAAATCCCCCGAAGAATCCCGATCCTGCGCTATTATGGAAACAGTTTACTGATAGCAGGTCTTGGCACTTTTGGTGTCCTTTTCACGGGATCTCTTGCGGGGTTTGCTTTTGCAAAAATTCCGTTCCCGGGAAGGAAGATCCTTTTTCGATTTGTTCTTTCCACGATGATGTTCCCTGTCTTCATCTTTTTGATCCCAGTGTTCTATTTGATGAAAAATCTCGGTTGGTTGGACAATCACCTTTCGTTGATCATTCCTTTTGCGGTCAGCGGATATGGGATTTTTCTCATTCGGCAGTTTGTCATGACCATCCCCGACGCGCTTATGGACTCTGCGCGGATCGATGGGGCAGGATTGTGGAAGATCTATCTGCGAATAATCCTTCCGATGATCAAGCCTGCTCTTGCTACATTGGGCACGCTCACCTTTATCGGTCAATGGAACTCTTTCCTTTGGCCTATGATTGTGACTTCCAACGCGCAACATCTTATGACACTCCCTGTGGGCGTGTCGAGGCTGACGCTCGCTTTTTCGACAACAGAAACCCAGCATCTGGTGATGGCTGCGCTTGTCTATCAAGTCATCCCCATGGTTATCGTCTTCTTGTACCTCCAGAAAAACTACGTCAAAGGGTTTGTAATGAGCGGATTTGGAGGGATATGAGTCAAACCGATCCTTCGAATTTCGCAAAGCGATCTGACCGAAAAAAGCCTCGAATCGAGGCTTTTTTCTTGCGTTTTCATGATCACGTCCAAGGTTTTTTTGGCTTTCTGTGATATAATCAAAGCGATAAAGGATCCTTGGGATCAATTTGATTGGAGGAGGATTGAGCAAGATGATTCGGGTTCGATTTGCACCCAGTCCTACAGGATATCTGCATGTTGGTGGCGCGCGAACAGCTCTTTTCAACTACCTTTTTGCTCGACATATGAAAGGATCCTTAGTGTTACGTATCGAAGATACCGACTTAGCTCGTTCCACATCGGAATCCGAACAGTCTCTTCTTGACACCCTCCATTGGTTAGGTTTGAGTTGGGATGAAGGCCCGGATGTTGGTGGAGCGTATGGACCGTATCGGCAATCCGAACGCTTGCCAATGTATCGTGCTAGGGCAGAAGAGCTTGTGAAAAAGGGGAAGGCGTATGAAGCCTATGTCTATCCCGAAGAGCTCGAAAGCTTGCGCGGGAAGATGCTGGCCAATAAGGAGTCCTCTCACTATACCAAAGAGATCATCAGTGCATTCGACACCCCCGAACGACGAAAAGAGTATGCCGATCGGGGTTTGTCCCCTGTGATCTACTTTCAAATGGAACAGAAAGATTATGTTCTTCGTGATTTAATCAAAGGTGACGTGGTCTTCAAAACGGGAACCATCGGAGACTTTGTGATCCTTCGAAGCAACGGGATTCCCATCTACAACTATGCCTGCGTGGTCGATGACGCCATGATGAAGATCTCTCATGTGATCCGAGGGGACGATCATCTTTCCAATACGTTACGCCAATTGGCCATGTATGAAGCCTTTGGATTCCCTTTACCCGAATTCGCTCATGTTTCGATGATTCTGGGGCAGGATGGGGCGCGTTTGAGCAAACGTCATGGGGCTACTTCCGTGGAGAAATATCGAGAAATCGGCTACATGCCTCAGAGTATTGTGAACTACCTTTCCCTATTGGGATGGTCTCATCCAGAGGGAAAAGAGGTTATGGAGCTCCAGGAGATGATCGATGCCTTCGAATTGACTCGCGTCAGTTCGAATGCAGCCATCTATGACGAAACGAAGCTTCGCTGGATGAATGGTCATTACATTCGGAATATGGATCTGGATCAGCTGACTCGAGAAGTAATTCCCTTCCTCAAAAAGGCGCATGCTGATCCCCGAGCGGTATGCGCTAATTATAAGTGGTATCGGGAAGCCGTTGAAGCGCTCCGGAACCGAGTGCATGAACTGGCGGAATTCCCCGAACGTATGGAAATCTTTACCAAAGAACCACCGATTGAAAGAGACTGGTTGGAAGAGCTTGCCGATCAGGATTTGGAACCCGCGTTTATCATGCTTTCTGAAAAATTGGATGATCTGGATGGTTGGAAAACAGAGATGGTCCAGCAGTTGTTTCAATCCGTTCTTCAGCAAACAAAAACCAAACCCAGACCTTTTTATAAGATGCTAAGAAAACTGATCACCGGGACGGAAGATGGTCCGGAACTTGTCTATGTGGTTCATCTTTTGGGTCGAAATGAAATGATCAAACGGATTAAAAGGGTTGTGGAACAACTATGATCCGATTCACAGATACATTGACCGGAACGAAGCGGCCCTTTATTCCCATCACGCCTGGCAAGGTAAGCATGTATGTATGCGGTCCCACCGTGTATAATACCGTTCATATTGGAAATGCCAGACCGCCGGTTGTCTTTGACAGTTTGCGGAGGTTTTTGGAGATGGAAGGATTTCAAGTAACGTACGCGCAAAACTTTACCGATATCGATGATAAGATCATCCTTCGAATGAGACAAGAAAGTTGGGATTTTGAAACGATTACGCACACCTTCATTCGGGCATTTCGCAAGGATATGCTGTGCTTGGGCGTTCGAGAAGCCAATTTTCAACCCCGAACCACCCATTACCTTGAACCGATCATTCAATTCATCGAAGATCTGATCAACAAAGATCATGCGTATGAGATAGAAGGCGACGTTTTCTTTGACGTTTCTTCGTACGAAGAATACGGAGCTTTGTCACACAGAAAAGTCGAAGATATGATTGCGGGAAGTCGGATCGAAATCGACAATCGGAAGAAACACCCAGCCGATTTTTCCCTTTGGAAAGCAGTCAAGCCCGACGAGCCATCGTGGCCAAGTCCATGGGGATATGGCCGACCTGCTTGGCATATTGAGTGCTCTACCATGGCGTTAGGCCTTCTGGGAAATCGGTTTGACATTCATGCAGGTGGCAATGATCTGATCTTCCCGCACCATGAGAACGAACGGGCCCAGAGTGAAGCGCTCAATCGCGGGGGATTTGCCAATTATTGGTTGCACAATGGGATGCTCCAAACTGGTGGGGCTAAGATGGCCAAATCAATCGGAAACATCCTCACCATTCAAGAAGCGGTTCATCGCTTTGGCAGAGATGCGATCCGCCTTTTCTTCTTTTCTGTCCACTATCGGAATCCCATCGAGTTCAGCGAAGAAATTTTGTCCGGATGGAAAACAGCTGCCCAAAAGATGAAGCAAACCCTTTCTGAATGGAAAAAACAATGGGACCCGCAGCAAGTCATTATGAAGCGTTCATCATGGATGAACGATCAGATCGATCGATTTCATGAAGCTCTTCGGGATGATTTCAATACACCAAAAGCCATATCTCATATTTTTGAGCTTTCACACACAGACCGCGCGAACCCTGAACGCCTCAAAGAATCGCATTACTTAATCACGGAGTATTTCTCAGAAGTGTTGGGGTTATTCGATGATCGGGATGAATCGATTGCGAGAGGATCGGATCAACTCATTCGATCTTTGATTCATGACTATATCGAACGGCGCTCAAACGCCAGAAAGCAAAAGGATTTCTTTGAAGCAGACCGAATTCGAGATTACCTGGGATCCTTAGGGATCATCCTATTGGACAGAGGGGATGGAACGACTGATTATCAGTGGACTGGGTAACAAAACGAGGATGCCATGGATATTCATCGAATAGAGCCGGGAGAAACCCTTTTTTTTCAGGGGATGCCGGGTAAACAAATGTACCGAGTGCAAACAGGGATTGTTGCTTGTTTTTTTGCCCTTAAGTCCCCAGTATTTATTGGGTTCGCGAAGCAAGGAGATTTGATTGGGATCGAAGCTGCCTATGGCGGGAATTATTCGTTTACTGCTGAATGTGTAAAGAAGGCTTCTTTGGAACAGTATCCTTCATCCCGTGCGAAGGCCTTGCTGATCGGAGATGAATATCGCAGATTGGCAGGGGGGGTATCGCGCCAGATTGAGCAGTGGATCAAACAACCCGGTATACAGAGCCCGGAAGAAATTTGCCTCCTTCTCCAAGATCTGGAAGAGATTGACGAAGTTCTTTTCCGAAAGTTTTTCAACCCGATGCTCTTTCGGCAAGCATTGGATTTGCTGGTTTCCAAAGGAACCCATTCAAAGGTGGATCATAAAATCTTTCGAAAAAAGAAAAGGGAGGTTGAATGATGGCACTGATTCGTCCATTTCGCGCTTTGCGCCCGAAAAAAGAGCATGGCGCCGACGTAGCTTCAAAACCGTATGATGTCATCAGTTCTGACGAGGCAAGAACAGAAGCACAAGACAAACCTCTATCGTTTTTGCATGTGATCAAATCGGAAGTGGATTTACCCAAAGAGACCCATCCGTACGACCCGAAAATTTATGCAAAAGCCAAAGAGAATCTGGAACGATTCATCTCCGATCAGGTGTTGGTCCAAGAAGATGAACCGGTTTTGTTTTTGTATCGGCAAATCTGGCAGGGGAGGACGCAGACAGGCTTTGGGGGGTGTTTTTCTGTTCGTGAATACGAAAAGAATCGGATCAAAAAGCACGAGTTTACCCGTAAGGATAAGGAGGACGATCGTGTCAACCACATCCTCACGACTGGAGCGCAAACAGGGCAAGTGTTCCTGGCTTTTCGATCCAAGGAAAATACCGACGAATTGATCGAGTCCCTTACACAAAGGGAGGTTGATTATGACTTCACCGATTCGGAGGAAGCCCGCCATCTTTTGTGGATTATTCGAAACCCCCAAGAGGTTGAACGCATTGTTACGTTTTTTCGGGAGATTCCTGAGTTGTATATTGCTGATGGTCATCATCGGGCCGCTTCTTCTTCCCGTGTCTGCAACATAATGGCCTCCAAAAATCCGAAACATAATGGCTCCGAAGAATATAACTTTTTTATGGCGGTTGCGTTCCCCCACACGCACTTAAAAATCCTGGACTACAATCGGATTATTAAAGGATTGAATGGATGGAGCTTTGAGGGATTGATCAACCGGATTACCGAAAGTTTCACCGTTCATGCCGCGCCTCACAGTCCTTATTCACCACAGAATCGGCATGAATTCGGCATGTATTGCCAAGGCAAGTGGTTTTGTTTAAAGGGCAAAGAGGCCATTGTTGATGAATCTGACCCTATCCTATCTCTTGATGTAGCGATCCTTCAGAATCACTTGCTCAACCCTGTATTGGGAATTGAAGATCCCCGCACTGATTCCCGCATTTCCTTCATTGGAGGCATCCGAGGGTTGAAAGCACTCCAAGATGAAGTGGACCATAATGCCGACATCGGATTTTCCCTGTTTCCCACTTCCATGGAGGAATTATTGAATGTGGCTGACGCAGAGCAAGTAATGCCGCCGAAATCCACATGGTTTGAACCCAAACTCAAAAGCGGATTGATTATCCACCGGATTGATTAACCCGGCATCGGGAAAGAATGAAAGGACAGTTTCAATGAAAAACCCGCGCGGTGTGTTCTTGGTACTTTTTGTTCTGATGATTTCCGTTGTTTGCGCTCAGGATGATCAGATCGAATCCCATATTAACGCCCTACAGACGATGAACCCGATGCTGCCCTTTTCATTCACTTACGATTATCGGAGTCCGCGCCCTTTGCAGATCGAGTTTTTCGTCGGCTCTTTTGCGGATGTAGATAACTTAAGCCGCATATCACCCGATACAGAAGGCTTGGCTATAATCCCTGGTTCAATTGGGATCAAAGCGGGACTTCCAGGCGATCTGACGCTTATCGGAAGCTGGCCGTGGTTGGGGGGGTATTTCAGCCTACCCGAGCAACTGATATGGCCTGAGTTCAGCATTTCCGTGATGGTTCCCTTATCCTTGCAAGGATCGCAAAGTCGACCATTTATTGAATCGTATACGATGAATATGGTTTTGAAAAAGTCGCTTCCTCCCTTACGTTTTTCTGCAGGGTACAACATTCTTGTGTCCCCTCAGTTCTTGATAGCGGATCCTGCGGGCGAATCGCAGGAAATCGGTCAAACATACGTAGGTATGGGCATTGAAGGATTGGTGAATCCTTTCCTTCGTCTGATGGGGGAATACCGATTTCAAATGAGTTCTTGGAGAGCCTTTACCGGTATTGATGATGATGTACGGTATACGTACGAATGGTTTCCATTGTATCCGAACAGCCTGATCGGGATCGGTTTGGAGTACATCTGGGATACCCCAAATTTCGTTATGAAAAGTTTTGTGGGGTACTCCATTCGGATTTCTCCTCCGGACCCAGAGATCGGCATCACTTTTGGATCTCAAGGATTCTCCGTGGGGTTTACCTTCCTCTTTATCCTGCCCATCCATTGATCACAAAAAAAGGGAATATGGATTGGCGCGCATAACCACTGGAGGAAAAGATGATATGAACGATACAACAATCACCCAACCCAGAGTGCTGAGTCTCGGGGCGCAAACAATGTTGCGAGGATTGGCCATCTCAATGGTTGTCCTTGGTCATTCCATTGCCTTAATTATTGATAATCTCCCGCTTTCGGAGCAAATCGTTGCAGGGATCTTTGGAAAGCTCACTGCCCCTTGCGTGTTCTTCTTCGTTGTTTTAATGGGGTACGGTCAAGGGTTGAAGAAAAAGCGAATTGCTCGGACTCAGGTGATCCAGCGTGTGACAAACATCCTCTACCCGTATCTCTTCTGGGCCACCATTTCTTTTATCCTCTACCATATCCTGAAAGAACCCTTTTGGTATCCATTTACCGGACAGGGTCTTTATGAGAACTTGCCCATGTTGATCCAATACATTGCTTCGATGGGCAGTTTTACGATCAGTTGGCAATACTATTTTCTGGGCATTTATCTCTTTTTCCAATGGTATGCTTACCGGATTCGACATCAATCGGATGGTCAATTATGGAAAACCACTAATTTTTTGCTGTTTTTTCATGCGGGTTTTTTGACTGTCATTACGCTAATCCTCTGGATAGCCCCACCCGAAAAAATCCCCCTCCCATTCATGAGCGCTTTTATCTATCCCAACCCGATCGCTTGGGGGTTTGCCTTCTATTTAGGCTTTTATCTTGGCGCGAAAAAAACTGGAGTGCTTCCAAAAAAAACGCGGCTTGAACCCTTTCTGTTCCTGATCTTGTGGGCTTTTGGTTCCTTTGAACTGGTGTTTTTGCTCCGAAAATGGGGCGGGGTATTGGTCATCGACCAATTTACCTTGTCCGGTTTTCTCTTTGGATTGGTCTTTCTTATTATCATCATGCGTTTTGTAATCCGTCAAACAGAAAGGATGGCAAGCGGATTTTCAACCGCGTGGCACCGATGGCTCATGCGGTTTGGCAAACACTCGCTGTTAATCTTTTTGTTGCATTTGCCCTTTCAATGGTTTATTCTTATGGCCATCGAACGTTTATTTGGGTTTCCGTTTCATTCTTTTTTCCGCATTTTGATTTTAGTGGGTTCCGGTCTTTATGTACCCTATGCCATCGGAACCGCAGCCCAGAAAATCCCCGGCCGTTTGCGCAAAGCAATGATCGGGTTTTAGTTTTGCCCACTTGGGTTCAAGATAGAGGGGGTCTTTGCTGGTGAAACAGATTCGAATCAAAGCGATCGGTCAACTTGCGATCAGCGCCTTATCCATCCTTTTATGCGCGTTCACTCGTTACAACCATCCATTGGCTTCGGCCATTTTTGCCATCGTCGTTTTTCTGAGCATCCTTTGGATCATGACTTCCCGCCTCGTGAAGAAAATACGAGCCGAAAAATCCGCTTATGCTGTAGACCATATGGATCAATCGCAGAAAATATGCGTTTTTTCCGTGTGTTTCAACGAAAATACGACCATTCAGCAGACAATTCATCATTATATGCAATTTCCCGCAAATGTGCACATGGTTGTGTATGACAATTACTCAACCGATAATACCTACGAATTGTTGATGGAAGCGCAAAAACTGTTTGGTGATCGGTTGACCATCCGCAAACTCCCCAAAAAAGAAATCTTTGTTCACCCCAAAGGATTGGCCCGGGAACATGCGTTTCAAACTGTTGATACGGATTTTTTCGTGGACATTGATGCGGATACCATAATTGAGTGGGAGGATTTTCGCAAAGCAATCAGCGCAATGATTTCCCAAGAAATTGATGTGCTCCACTTTGCTCGAAGAAATGATCAAAAACCGCTGTTCACCTATCGACTTGCTGAAGTCGATGAGTGGATGGAGATGGGGTTGAAGGTTCTCCGATTGCAGCCGTGGGTGTTTGCAGGGTCAGGGTATATTGTTCGACAATCGGTTGTCAGCGGCTTTTCCTACCATAAAACAGCCATTAGCGATGACCATTATCTATTCAAAAAGATAAAAGAGAGAACGCAACGGATCGAGTATTTTTATACGCTTTTTGCGCATGAAAGAGCTCCAGAAACCTTCAAAGGGTTTATTCGTCAGAGGATTAACTGGCTGACCCATGGAATTCCTTATTATCTTCTCCATGAGTATATGGCCATCTCCCTTGGCACGTTGTTGTTTTCTCTTGTTGTGTCTTCTCTGTTCATTTTTCAATCGATCTTCTTCTTGGTTCCGTTGGGTGTCGTTTCAACGATATTGGCAATCGAAATATCTTTTCACTCTGTTTTGCTCAAATCATCTATACTGAAAACAATCTTTTATACTTTTATTTTCTTGTTTGCTATGATATTTGTTTTCAGTGTTATTTATTTTTACATTATATTTAAAATTATATTCAATGCCAATAAAATTTCATTCAAAAAAAACGAGTGAACCGGAGGTGCTTATGGGTTCAAGAGAATCGATTCTCCGTTCCGTACAAGCGTATGTTCAATCTCAACCGAAAAAGGAGTTCATTCCGGGAATCACTCCAATTCCTTTTGCGGCCCGAGTTATCGATGAAGAAGAAATCATCAATGCAACCGAAGCCGCATTGGATGGGTGGTTTACCTCTGGACGGTTTACCGATGCCTTTGAGTCTTCATTTTCAGACTTTTTTGGTTTGAAGAGCTGTTTACTGACCAATTCTGGGTCATCAGCCAATTTGTTGGCCCTTTCAGCCATTACCTCCCCTCTTCTGGGGCATCGCCGCGCCGTTCCTGGTGATGAAGTGATCACGGTTGCAGCGGGGTTTCCGACCACGGTCAATCCCATCATCCAGAATCAGTTGACCCCAGTCTTTGTGGACATTGATATTGGAACATACAACGCAATTGGAGACGAAGTAGAGGGAGCCATTACGCCCCGTACAAAAGCCATCATCCTTGCCCATACGCTGGGCAATCCATTCGACCTTGATGGAATTGGAGCCTTGGCGAATCGGTACGGTCTCTTTCTGATCGAAGATTGCTGCGATGCTGTGGGGAGCCGATTTCAGGACAGACTTGTGGGAACTTTTGGGGAAATGGCAACAGTTAGCTTTTTTCCTGCGCATCATATGACTATGGGAGAAGGGGGCGCAGTTTTGACCCGCTCCTCTGAATGGGAAAAGCTCGTTCGGTCCTTCCGAGATTGGGGCCGAGATTGCTTCTGCGATCCGGGCGCCTCCAACAGCTGTGGTCAACGGTTTGCCCAACAGCATGGCACTCTACCTTTTGGGTATGACCATAAGTATGTGTACTCCCATGTAGGGTATAATCTGAAAATAACCGACTTCCAAGCCGCTATTGGCCTTGCCCAACTCAAAAAACTTCCATGGTTTATCGAAAGACGGAAACACAACTTTCAAAGGCTGAAGGATGGTCTTCATTCTGTATCTGACCAGCTTGTCCTACCAATACCCACACCTCATTCTGATCCTTCTTGGTTTGCGTTTCCGATTACGGTAAAACCACAGGCCCCATTTTCTCGAAACGATATTATCTCGCACCTGGAAGCCAACATGATTATGACCCGCATGCTGTTTGGTGGCAATCTGGCGCGTCAACCCGCTTATCAGGAAACCAATTACCGCACATTTGGGAATCTAAAGAACACCGATGCAATCATGAATCATACCTTCTTCATTGGCGTTTATCCCGGAATCACCGATGAAATGGTCGATTATATGGTGGATACAATAAAAACATTTGTGGAAAAACCCATCCACCAACGCAAAACCGTCTCTGAGAAAAGGGAGGGAGCATATTGAAGGTTGTCCTTTTGGCAGGAGGGTTCGGTACCCGTCTGAGCGAAGAAACGGAGCGAAAACCCAAACCTATGGTGGAAATCGGAGGAAAACCGATTCTTTGGCACATTATGAAAATGTATGCACACTATGGGTTTCAAGAATATGTGATTTGTCTTGGGTATATGGGATATGTAATTAAGGAGTACTTCCTGCACTATTTTGAACACATGAGTGATATTACTGTCGATCTATCGTGCGGATCCACATCCATCCATAACTCGAAGAGCGATCCCTGGAAGGTCACTTTGGTAGACACGGGACTGCACACGAATACAGGCGGACGGATAAAGCGAATCCAGAGCTTTGTGGGGAATGATCCATTCATGCTCACTTATGGGGATGGCGTGGGTGATATTCCAATCGATCGGCTGCTTCAATTTCACAGAACTCATGGAAAAGCTGCTACCGTCACGGCTGTTAAACCCATGGGCCGCTTTGGATCATTGCATATCAACGAAACAGGCGTAGTTGAAGAGTTTGTCGAAAAACCTGCGGGCGATGGATCATGGATCAATGGTGGTTTTTTTGTCCTGGAACCTTCCGTTTTCTCATTGATTGATTCCGATCAATCCATCTGGGAACGGGCGCCCATGGAACAACTGGCCGACGAAGGCCAACTGGTTGCATACCGGCACGAGGGGTTTTGGAAACCGATGGATACCCTGCGAGACAAAAATGAATTGGAACGACTCTGGGAAACCAATCAGGCTCCTTGGCAAGTTTGGTCATGACCATATTGCTCACTGGGGGAACTGGGTTTCTCGGGAAAACCCTCGTACCATCGCTGATCAGAGAAAACCATCATGTCATTCTCTATGTTCGCCCTACTTCGAAGATTGCGTTTTTGGATCAATTTCCCGTTGACCGCTGGGAGGTAGTAGTTGAAGGAAGGACAACGCTGGATCGGTTGTTTTTGGACAAAAAGATCGATCTGGTGATCCACCTGGCCACCGACTATGTGAAACAGCATTCTGATGAAGACTCAAAGCGGATGATTCGAGCCAATATCGAATTTCCCGCTCTTCTCATGCAGGCGATGGCCAGCAGTCAAACACGCTTTTTCATTAATACCGGCACCTTTTTTGAGTATGATCTTCATAGCAGAATCAAAATCGATGAGACTCATCCGATAAACCCGTATAATTTTTACGCAAGCACAAAAATATCCTTCGAAGAGATTCTCAAGTATTTCGCAATCCATTATGGGATCACTGCCATGACGCTCAAGCTGTTTGCACCTTTTGGACCGTATGACCGCCCCCGAAAAATCATCCCTTCGATGATCCAAGCCGCTATGTCTGGAGAAGCGATCGAGGTCCATTCTTCTGGTACCCAACAGTGGGATTATGTGTACAGCGAGGATGTGGCGAATGCCTTTTTGATGGCAGCCAATACCATTCATACTGCGGATCTCCCCTATCAAACATTCAATATCGGAACCGGAAAAACCCATTCCCTGAGGCAGATCGCTTCAGCAATTGAAGGCTTATTGCACAAACCGGTGGCAGTGTCCTGGGGATCCGATGCCCCAAAGGAAATCGCTTATGCATGCGCAAATCCTTTGAAAGCCAATTCGATTCTTGGTTGGAGATCTCAAATTCCCTTTGCGGAGGCATTGCGGAGAACCATTGATTGGTTGCAATCCACCGCAAAACAGAAAGGCGATGAATCATCATGAAATGTTTCCAAACAGAGTTTGATGGTTTGGTCGTGATCGAAACCTTTTATTCGAGCGATACCCGCGGATCCTTTACGAAGACGTATCATTCGGGAGTATTCCATGAACAGGGCATCCATCCGGAATTCCACGAATTTTTCGCCTCCCGATCGGGTCCAAATACACTCCGGGGCATGCACTTTCAACTCCCCCCTTTTCATCATGACAAATTGGTTTTCGTCCTTAAGGGTTCGATCACTGATGTTGTTCTTGATCTCCGAAAGGATTACAAGACCTATGGTTCTTTTTTTGAAATCGCATTGTCGGAATCCAATCGCACAGCTTTATTCATCCCTGCTGGAATGGCACATGGGTTTTTGTCGCTGGAACCGGAAACCCTCGTCTGTTATCTGACCACATCGGTCCATTCGCCCGCTTACGATACGGGGATTCTATGGAACTCTTTCGGGTACTCGTGGGATGTTTTAGAACCGATCATATCGGATCGGGATCAAAGGTTTCTGCCTTTTGCCGAATTTGAGAGCCCCTTTCGGAAGGAAGGCTGCCAATGAGTACCCTAACCTCATTCTACAAAGGAAAACGCGTCTTTGTTACGGGCCATACAGGATTTAAAGGAACATGGCTCAGCATGTGGCTCCTATCGATGGGGGCGGATGTAATGGGATACGCCCTGGATCCCAACACATGTCCTAGCATCTTTGAAATCCTTTCACTGGCAACGCGCATGAATCATATGATTGGCGACATTCGGGATGGGGATCGATTGAATTCTGCTATTGAATCCTTTCAACCGGATCTGATTTTCCATCTGGCTGCTCAACCCATCGTTCGTCTTTCTTATCAGCAGCCAAAAGATACCTTCGAAACCAACATCATGGGAACGGTCAATCTTCTTGATTCCATCCGCACGCATCCGGCCATTCGAGCGGTTGTCAACATAACCTCCGATAAATGTTATGAAAACCGAAATCAACTCTGGGGATATCGGGAAATCGATCCGTTGGGCGGCCATGATCCATACAGTTCGAGCAAAGCATGCAGCGAATTGGTCACCACGGCTTATCGTTGTTCCTATTTTCAGGATACCGATACGGCTGTTGCGAGCGCACGCGCGGGAAATGTAATCGGAGGGGGCGACTGGGCCCCAGACCGACTAATTCCCGATATTGTCCGAAGCCTTTCAGCCAATGAACCCATCAGACTTCGGAATCCGCAATCCACCAGACCCTGGCAGCATGTATTAGAAGCTCTATCCGGATATCTCCTTTTGGGAAAAGCCTTGTACGAGGATGGACAGACATATGCCCAAGCTTGGAATTTTGGCCCGAAGCAAGATGATGCCGTACCGGTGGAAACGATTGTTCAGAGGGCGATTCACATGTGGGGAACCGGTCATTATGAAGTAGAACAAAAGAAACAACCCTTTGAAGCGCCCCAATTGCGACTCGATATTTCCAAAGCGTTGGCTTACCTCCCATGGCACCCGAGATGGTCCATCGAACAAAGCTTGGAAAAGACCCTTCAATGGTACCGGGCTTTTTATTCGCGTGGAGATATGGAAAGCCTGACGCTCATACAGATCTCATCGGCATTGCTGTAAGGGAAAAGGAGACATTCAATGGGGGCACTCGTCTATTTTGGAGTAGGGATGGGATTGGGCGTTCTGTTTCTGTTCTTTGCCATGTCCAATTTAAAGAAAAAACGTCTAATCGATGATACCCCCACTTCTAAAACCAAAGGGGTATTTATTGGTTTGGTGGAAGTTACGGGAACGGTTCATTGCCCTTCTCCGCTTGTAAGCCGTCTAGCTGAAACAGAATGCGTCCAGTATCGTTGGCGGGTTCAGGAACAATGGAGCCGAACCCGAACAGAAACCTATAAAGACGCCAAGGGAAACACACAGACCCGTACAAAGGTAGAAAGCGGATGGAAAGAGGTTGCTGGAGGACAAGAAAGTGTCCTTTTTGATCTTTGTGATGATACGGGATCAATCCAAATTCGTCCGGAAGGGGCTACCTTCGATGGGGAACTTGTAATGAACACCGTTTGTGGTTGGAGAGACCCGTTGTACTTTGGAAAAGGCCCTTCGCGTGAAGTACCGGATTCCACACACCGACGGAAATTCTATGAAACCATCATTCCGATCGATCGCCAGCTGTACGTCATTGGCCAATCGCGGGAACGAGAAGATATCGTGGCTCCTGAAATTGCGTCTGATAAAAGAGCCCCGATTTTTTTAATCTCTTCGAAAGACGAAAAGAAAATCAGCCGTGCCTATTCGGTCTATTTCTGGTTGTTTTCAATGCTCGGCCTTGGTATCGCTGAAATGGTTGTTTGGTTTGGAGAATTGATGATCTATCCTTTGCCAATCCAATACGGTCGATTCTATCTTTGGACCGCGATGATCTATGCGGGTGTTTGGCTTGCTGGTTACCTTTGGAAAGAGTATAATGGATTGAAAGGCCTGCATGAAAAGGTGCGCCAAGCGGAGTCCCAAGTCAAGGTCCAGTTGCAAAGACGGTCCGACCTCATTCCTGCCTTAGCGTCGGTGATCCGAGGGTTGATGAACCATGAACAATCTGCCCAGAACCGGGTGGGAGAAATGAGGGCCGGAGCTGTGCAAAACCCGGTTCAGACAGAAAAGGCGCTGATTGCGATTGTTGAAAACTACCCAGAACTACAATCCAGCGATTCTGTTATGAACCTGCAAAAATCCATGATCGACACTGAAGATCGGATTCAGTTGGCTCGATCTTATTACAATGATGTGGCAACCTTTTATAATACCCGGTTGCGCAGGATTCCAGACAATCTGATTGCATGGATGGCCCGGTTGCGTCCCAAGCCGTTGATTCATGATTAACCATCGTGCATTTCGTTTTGCGAAGATTCTTGGAGCAATATAAGGAGAGGTTTATGAGTCAGACCCATTCGTTACGCGCCATACTCACAATCCCGTTCTTGTTTGTGATCGTTTTGGTAATCGCTTTGGTAGGGATCATTTCGTTTCTAAACGCTCAAAGAGCCATAAGTGATCTAATCCAGCCTCTTTTAGAGGAAATCACAGCGCATACCGAACACCAAATCACTCGCTTTTTCGAGGTTCCCTCCCACATTATCCAGAGGAATGCCGCAGCCATCTATAAAGGGTGGATCGACGGATCTGACCCCGATGCTTTGAAGGAGTATTTCATATCTGAGATCCGCTTATTCCCGTCGGTAACGAGCATCTATTTTGGCAATCCTCAAGGAGGGTTGGTCAATGCGGGGCGAGAAGGTCCCGATGGAGATCTATACGCAATTATGACCGATCGCTTCCAAAAAGGAACGTTCCGTAAGTTCGCGCTGAGCGAAGAAGGAGAAGAAACATCCCTGATCGCTGTCGTTCCGGATTTCGATGCAACGATCCGTCCTTGGTATCAGAATGCGGTTTCAGCCCGAGAACTTGTTTGGAATGAACCCTATTTTCTGGCAACCGGTCAGGATTTGGCCATCGCCTTGAGCATGCCCGTCTATGATGATCACAAACAGTTGATGGGGGTTGTTTCTGTTGACGTATTTTTGTCTCATCTGGATCATTTCCTGTCCAATACTCGATTAGGAGCCCAAGGAAAGAGCTTTCTAATGGATTCATCGGGATCGCTGATTGCAACCTCCATCTTCGAACCGATCATATCTAGGGAAAACCCAAACAATGGCCCGCAGAGGATTTTGGCATGGGAGAGCTCTTCCCCTCAGATCCGGAGCGCAGCAGAAACCGTTTTCTCATTTATTCAAGAGGGCCGAGATACTCACGACTTGAAAGGATCCGTGTTCCAGATCGACCAAGAGTCCCATTATCTCCAAGTCCATGTAATCCGGCATGCTGATGATGCAAGATGGTTTTTGGTGACAACCATATCGGAATCGCTCTTTATGGATCAGATTTACCAGAATAACCGATCAACGCTCGTCTTTACCCTAATGGCTCTTTTCTTTGCGGGGGTTGTTGGTTTCTTCCTTTCACGGGCAGTCGCCCGGCCAATCTCAGCGTTGGAACAATCCGCGTCTGAATTGGCAAATGGAAAAGCTCCAAAACCCGCTATTCATAGCAACATACGGGAAATACAGAATTTAAACCGAAGCTTTTATCACATGAGCCAAACCCTTCAGAGTACCATCCATTCCCTGAAACGCCGGGATGAAATGCATCGAGAAGCAGAACAGGTATTGATCGAGAAAAACGAAGAGATTCACGCCTCTCATGAAGAACTTCAAGCTATGAAAGAGCAATTGGAAGCGACCAATGAAGAGCTGTTGTCATCGATGGAGCAGTTGGAGGCCAACAATCAGGTCTTGGCCGAATCCGAGAAAGTATTGCAAGCGCGCGAAAAAGAGTTGATAGAAAACAAAACCCGAGCCTTTAACCAAAGAGCAGCGGTTGTGAAGCTCTTTCTGGATCCCTCGATCGCATCCGGAAATTTGGAAGCGGCGACAAAAATTCTGACCGAGGTACTCTCTACTTCTGTGCAAGTAGAGAGGGCGAGTGTTTGGTTGATCAATGAAGAAAAAAGAGAGTTACAGTGTATTGATCTGTTCCAGCAGACCAAAAGCAAACACCTTTCTGGATCGATCCTACCGATGGAAATGTTCCCAAGCTACTTTCAAGCGCTGTATCACGATTCTCGAATCTATGCGGAAGATGCGCAACAGGATCAACGGACGTATGAATTGGCAGAAAAATATCTGATTCCCGCTGGGATCACGTCGCTGTTGGACGCGTCTATTACCTCCGGAGGCAAAATCGTGGGCGTTGTCAGTTTAGAACACATCGGTCCCAAACGGAAATGGCATCCCGATGAAGAAGCCTTCATTACCACAGCTGCGACTATTGTATCTCAGGTTTTGGCCATTCAAGAAAGACGCAAGTTGGATGAAGAAAATGCATTGTTTGTGTCGATATTCGAATCGAGCAGCGATCTGATTGCCCTATTAGACGCGGATTTTTCTCTGGTATATATGAATCAACAAGGAAAGAACCTGATCGGTTGGGATGATCAAGACGTCCAGGGAATGGGGATTCGTGAACTATATCCGGACCGGATATCTCCTTCTATCTTTGAAACTGCGCTACCCACTGCGTTTGCCAATGGCATTTGGTCGGGAGAATCGATGTTGATCCATGAAGCGGGTCGAGAAATACCGGTCAACCAGGTGATCATGTGCCATAAAAATGAAAATGGAGTGGCCCAATACTATTCCACCATCATCACCGACACCAGCGATTTGGTCACCTACAAAGAACAAGCGGAGTTTTCCAGCGGTCACGATTCCTTAACCGGTTTGTTCAACCGATCTTTCTTTGAAAAGGAACTCAAACACCAAGAAGCAAAAGGAGGATTTCCAATTACCATCCTTTCGGCAGACGTGGATGGGTTAAAGCTAATTAACGAATCGTTTGGCCATGAGCAAGGCAACGAAGTCTTAAAAGCCAGCGCGCAAATCTTGAAAGAAAGCCTTCGGGAAACGGATATCATCGCTCGAGTGGGTGGCGATGAGTTTGCTATCTTGCTTCCCAATACGGAAGAGGAAACTGCGAAACTCATTCAAAAACGGATCGAATCGACAACAGAGTCCTTTAATCGCTCTCACCCAAATCTACCGATCAGTATTTCGATCGGAATGGCTCACGCCCAAGAAACGGATCATTCGCTTGAGGAGCTGTTTCAGGAATCGGAAAACGCAATGATGCGTCAAAAACTGCATAAAGGAACAAGTGTTCGGTCCCACATCATTGAAACCTTAATGACTGCTTTGGGAGAGAGGGATTTTATCACGCAAGGTCATGCCATCCGTCTTTCGGAATTGTGCGAACGTTTGGCCGGCCGCATTGAGCTTTCTCAATCCCAGATTGATACCCTCAAACTCCTTGCTCAAGTGCATGACTTAGGGAAGGTCGGCATTCCCGACCAAATCCTTTTCAAAAAAGGTCCATTGACGAAGGAAGAATGGGAGATCATGCGTCTCCACCCCGAAAAAGGATATCGAATCGCTTCCGCTTCCCCTGACCTATCCGGAATCGCTGACTTCATTCTGAAACACCATGAAAAATGGGATGGAACAGGATATCCACTGGGGTTGGCCGGAGAGGCAATCCCCTTAGAGTGTCGGATTCTCGCAATTGCGGACGCATTTGACGCCATGACGAGCGATCGGCCATACCGCGACGCGCTGTCTGCCGAAGTGGCGATCAAAGAGATTAAACGATCTTCGGGGAGTCAATTCGATCCGGATCTTGTCGAAGTCTTTCTTGAATTGATGAAAGAAAATCCTCTTTAGGATAATTTAAGTCCGTTCTCCCTTCAACCGATAAAAGGGAGAGTCTATGGATGGAAATCCAATGAAGGGTTTGAGGGATCAGACTCCACACAGGATGGTACGATTATGAGTAATTTCAGCATCTTTTCGATTTTGAATACGGGTGTCCTTGGAACATACACCTCAAAACTTGCTATGAGCATCACGGCTCATAACATCGCGAATGTCAACACACCCGGTTTTTCTCGCCAACGTCCGGAGATTCATGCCACTCCTCCAGTCCCTTATTCATCGATGACCCAATCGGGAGTGCCGATGATGCTCGGAACAGGTTCTATGGTCAAGCGGGTGGAACGAGTCCGCGATGTTTTTTTAGACATTCAGTATCGCGAGATCACCAAGAACTATGCGTATTGGGATAAGATGACGCACAATTTGCACTACATGGAGCAATTGTTGGCAGAACCATCGGAAGCTGGCCTGAGGAAACACTTTGATGATATGTGGTCTTCTTTTGCAGAAGTGATGAACGATCCCCTCAATTCGGCAACAATCGCGCAGGTCGCATCGAAAACCGAAACGTTCATTGTCATGCTTAAGGATACCTACAACCGGTTTGAAGAGTTGCGAACAAACCTCAATCAAGACATCCGCCTCTCCGTGGATCAGATCAATAATATCCTACGGCAGATTGCGGATCTCAACAACAAGGTCCGTTCATCCTATATCATCCAAACAGAACCCAATGACTTGCTTGACGAGCGGGACAAACTGATGGATCGATTGAATGAGATCGCGGGGGTCACGTATCGAACGGGCCCCAATGGCCATCTAGAAGTCTATATCGGAGATCAGGTTGTTGTGCATGGGGATCACGTCAGTCCTCTTACTGCCTCCGCTCGACCCGGAACATTGGATACCTATGATCTTTTCGTTCGAAGCACAAAAATCTCCGTTACTGGAGGCCACTTAGGGGCGATCGTCAATCTTAGGGATACGGTCATTCCGAAGTACTTGGACCGATACGATGAAATGGCGCTGATGCTTACTGACAAGATTAACTTGATTCATCGTTCGGGTTTTGACCAGAACGGTGTCATCTCAGGAATCGATTTTTTCAAGACCATGGAAGCCTCTCGAACCAGCCTTCCCAATCTCTTTCGGTTGGCTGGGCAAAACGCTGTCATGAGTGGACCCATCCGTATGCTCAACGCAATATCGAACGTTAACCCGCAAAATGTATCCCTTGCTAAAGGCGGGAGCATTGGAATGATCGATCTAACCCATGGATTTCAAAACCGAACCACCACAACCGATATCTTTACCGCCGATCAAGTCTACGAAGATGTGATCCAAGCGTTAAATCGCGCGAAACTCCTCAGCACACAAGCGCATAATTTTGCCTACTTCCCCCCCACAGGTTCAGCGAATGATTATGAAATCCGCTTACAGGATTTCAACACCTATACCGGAGAAGCGGAGCTCTACTACCGAACATTTGTGGAACCAATCCGATCAGAGATGGGAATCATCCAAGTCGATGAACGCTTGATCGATATCAATAACGATGGATTGTTCACCGCCGACGATTTGACCATCTTATACTGGGACGATTCTGATTCAGACCCCGTAAATCACGATTGGAAAGAAGTCAGTGGGTTTCTCTATGACCGGGAACGCGGAGAGATTATGATTACTGGCCAGAATCGCGGACATTCCGGTTATGTGCGAATCGGGATGTGGAAGTCGGAAACAATCAGCATATCCGAAGGGATCTACGATAATATTCGAAATCTGCAGAACCTCCTGCCCTCTTGGCGGATCGAACAACCCGATACGGCCTATGATGGCACCCTTGGTTCAGAAACCTTGACGCTAAATGAGTACACCGCTGCGCCTCCTTATGCATATAATGATTCGCTCAAGCTTTATTATGTCATGAGCGATGTCCGTAATGAAGTCACTTCCGAAGTGATCGACGCCAGCGATTGGATCAACATCAATCAGGAAACCGATGCGCTGGGCCGAGATATCCTAAATAATGCCGACTATCGGATGCGGTGGTGGGATGCGAGTTTGCCGATTCCCGATTGGGTAAACATCGATCCAAGCGACATCACACACAATGCCGCCACAGGCGAACTAACCATAACAGATGCGGATTTTCTCCAAGCCCTTCAGGACTATCCGAACGTGAGAATGGAGATCCGCCGATGGACTTCGTCTGATATCCAACCGGGAGATGTACTCGATGGGGTCATTGATTTAAACAACGCTATTGGGGATCCGGACGTTGATTATTTCTCCCTCGATTTTGCAATGGGGATCGGCGAAGATGATTTTGTTGCTGTCATCAAAGAGTACCCGCTCGACGAGACCGAGATAAAGATCTATCTGGAATCGATCCGAGCCGATTCGATGCATACCGATCTTGGATACTATAAGATGCTTCTGGGAAAAGTGCATGATGGTCTCGATTATCAGGGGTTCTTTCAAGAGGAACTGGTGAACTCTCTGGCCAATATGCGGGATCTGTTGATGGTCGACACAGACGGTCTTTTGGCCCGGATGGGGTTTGCCACGAAGACCCAACAGTTTCTGGAAATTGGCGTGGTGCAGATCCCCGATAACATCCTCGAACCTCAGTGGTATTACGAAGTAGGCCCGGTTGTGCCCAATTCGACTATCGGGTTCCGGTTTCCTGTGCTTGACCAGAATGAAGACCCGACCTTCTACCGCGAGGTCACCTTTTCATCCAAGGCGGAGTTGGAAAGCAAAATCGAAGCGGACGAAGAGCTCAACAAGTATATCCAGTACACACAAATCAACGGAAAGGATGTCATTGTCCCAAAACAGGAGTTGATCGACCTACAAAACCTGGAGCACCTTCATAATATCGAAGTCAAAGATCCAGGGAGTATTCTGACTCCCCAAATATTTCGGGATGAGAAGTTCCGAAGCATTTCGTTTACGGTACCGGTCATTCATCCAACCACCTTCAAAAACGAGAATAAGACCTTCGAAATCCAATATCGATCTCGTGACGAATTGATCTACAGAATCAACAACAATACCGAACTGAATCAATACATCAAAGCCTTCGAGCATGAAGGCCGGTTCTTTGTCACACACACCCCAAAGCTGGAATCGATGGCCAACGTCGTTACGCACGACGAGTTCAATGTCCTGAAATCCGCGACTCTCAACGTCCTGGATACCGATGCCTACCAGAACCTGAGTAATATCATGTACTCGTTTTCGTATGCCTCTTCATCGGATTATTCTCTCGTTCTAGGTGCGCCAAACCAAGTTGACCTATCTCTTGTAAATCGGTTGAAAGACTTTCATGGAAAGATTCAGTTGCAGTACGCGACTCGGGATGATAACGGTGGTTCGGGGTTCGTCATGGAGCAAATTCTCCCATCTACCCAGTTTCGGGTAACAGGGTTCGATATCTCCAAGATCTTCGACCTGAATGAGGATGGAATCATCAACAACTTGGATCTGAAAGTATTTGGGCATACTACTGGAACAGAATACGCGTTCCGATATGACCCTCAACAAAGAGAGATTGTTCTGGATGGAGATCCGGGAGAAAATGTCGATATTGTCTACTGGAATCAAGACAGATTCGACCTGAATGGAGCGGTTGGAACCACCTATACTCTGGATCTATCGGAAAACGCTGTCAGTTTTGCCAATCCAGCGAACCCCCCTTCGTTTCTAGACTTCAAGCTTAGAGTTCAACTTCCACCCGATCAGTTTGAACTGACTGTCGGACGGAAACCGATTCGAGTCGATATGAACCAATCCACACTCACTGATCTGGTTCAAATGATTAACCAGCAAGCACCTGCAGGTATTCAAGCAGATCTGACACCTGATCAGAAGCTGGTCTTCAGAGCGGGACGCACAATGGATTTCAGCTTTGGACAACGTCTCCAAGACGGGCGGATTGTTCAAATGTACGATATCAAAGCGCCTACCATCTTTTTTGAAAAAATGGGTTTCATGAACGCGGATCCTTTTTTCTCCAATTCGTGGGGGTATGATCCGGATATCATCAGGAACTATCTGGATCCCAGCTCCCAACACCATCAAGAAATCATTTTTGATGCTTTGAACATCGATCAACGGCAAGCAAACGGAATCTATAATTTTGTGAATCGGATGGCTCTATCCTCCCAGTTAAAAGCAAACCCCCAACTGTTCGCAGTTGACTTTGGGAAACGGATGGATCTCAATGGAGATTGGATTTCTGATGTTCATATCCCGAGAGGCGGCACCAATGTAGACTTGGTTTCGATCATGAATTTCTCTCGTCATTCGCTCCAAATGGATGACGGAAGGGTGTCCTTTTCCGATTATTTTGGGGTGTTCGTCTCCGAAATGGGGATAGAAGCCGAGACAGCCATGCGCATGAAATCCAATAGCGAAACGATGCGCCTGTCTATCGACAACGAACGCGAACGGGTTAAAGGGGTTTCTTTGGATGAAGAGATGTCCAATATGATCAAATACCAACATGCCTTCAATGCGGCGGCTCGCGTGATCACCGCGGTGGACCAGATGATTCAAAGAGTTATTGATGGGGTGGGAATGGTCGGCCGATAATTCACTAGAAAGGATTGGGATATGATGAAGCACCCATACCCATTACGGGTAGGTTCTCATATGGGAATCTCGGGTGGGTTTGCCCGCGTTCCAAAAGAAACGGTTGAAGAAGTGGGCGGAAATGCCTTTCAGATCTTCAACCACAGCCCTCGGTTTTGGAAGGTCCGTGATCCCGAACCAGCAGATGTGGAACTTTTCCGCCAGCAGATGCTGCATTTTGGGATCCAGCCCCAAGACGCTTTGGTTCATTCGAGCTACCTAATCAACCTTGCAGGTCCGAAACAAGAAGTATATGAACAATCCATCGATCTCATGATCCGAGAAGTGCAGATCTGTGATCGTCTTTCCTTGCCTTATTTGAACGTGCATCCAGGGAGCCATCTCGGAACGGGTGAAGCGCTCGGAATCGAACGCGTCCGTGACGCACTACACCGGATTTTTGAAGCAACACCCAATTCGCCAGTCATGATTCTCCTGGAAGGTGTTTCCCAAAAAGGCGGCAATATTGGGTATCGGATTCCTCAAATCGGCACCATCATCGATCAGGTGGATCCCCAGTACCGACCCCGTCTGGGATACTGCTATGACACATGTCATGGGTTCGATTCGGGATACGATATCACCACGCCCGACGGTGTGAAGGAACTGATGGCGGAATTGGACGGCCATTTGGGATGGGATTTACTGAAGATGATTCATCTGAATGACTCGAAGTATCCTTTGGGCGCCAATAAAGATCGACATGAAAATATCGGAAAAGGGACGATTGGCATTGATGGGTTTTCCCATTTCTTTTCCTATCCGGAATTCCATAGCGTTCCTTGGTTGTTAGAAACACCAGGGGATAATGCGGATCATCATCAGGATCTTATGTTGATTCGCGAGATTATGCACCGGATAGACCCTTCGGATATTTGGGACTGGAGAATCGCCGTTGACCATTGATGGTCTGACCCTTCGACGGGTTATCAAGGAGATGGACCGCGTATCACACAACCAGCGGTTGCGTCAGGTCTATATGATCCAGCAAGGATTGTTTTATTGGGTCTTCTCACAGTCGACAATCATGGTCTCTCTCATACCCGGACGCGTTTGTCTCTCTCTTTCTCCAAAAGTAAGCCCTTCTTTGGAAACGCCGCCAACCTTCGTGATGCTCTTAAGAAAACACCTCCGCAATTCAAAAATGCTCCGAATTACCCAGCTTCAGGGAGACCGTATGGTCTGCATGGAATTCGAAGGGCGGAATGAAATCGGGGAGACAAGACCTTTGAATCTGTTTTTCGAAATTATGGGGCAAAATACCAACATCATCCTGTGCGGTCCTGAGGGAACAATTCTGGATGCCTATCGACGGACCATCAACGAAAAACGGTCGATCATCCCTGGTGTTGCGTATGAACCGGATATCCATGACGGATTCGCTTTTGACGAACCATGGGAAGAATCGCTTCGGGAACAAGCCGCCTTATGGTTCACAAATGATTCCAACCCAAGAGACGCTCTGGCGCATAAGCTTCCTCGATTCTTTCAGGGCTTTGGTCGAATCCATGTGGAAGAAGTCCTTTTTCGGTGGCAATGGCGCAATCCGAAAAAAACGGAGCCTTCAACCGAAGATCCGAGGGAAGGCCTCTTATCGGTTTTGGGAGAGATGAAACAAGAGTATAGTACCGGGGATCATTTGTACCTATATTTGGATCATGGGGTACCGAAAGCAGTTTCTCCTTTTGGTTTGCTTTCGGTGATGGACAAAGGATGGGACGCAGAGAAAACAGAGCCGCATGAAGCCTTAAACCGTCTCTTCAGCGCAAAAGAACGAGTTCTGCCGTGGCAATCTTATCGGCAGGGGATGCAACGAAAACTGGAACGGCATATCCGAAAAGCGGAAACGCTTCTGGACAACCTGAATCGGGATCTGATTCCTGCCCGCGATCATCCTTCTTTTCAATGGAAGGCTCAGATGATTGTATCGAATCTCTATCGGTTGAACCCTTTATCCAAACAATCCTCTGTTGAAATTACGGATTGGCAAACAGGCAGTACACACACCATTTCTCTCGACCAGCGACTGAGTATCTCTGAAAATGCCCAGAAATGGTTCAAACAAGCGGCAAAATGGAAAAGACGCATTGCTTTTTTGGACAAGAAAATCAAAGAGACAGAAGTTTGGTTGTTCTACCTCACTCAGATTCAAGAATCCTTGAACCACGTAGAATCACCCGACGAACTAGCGGAAATCGAGGAAGAACTGCTTTCGCAAAAACTGATTCCGAATAAGAAAGGAACACGTAAATCGCCCGCAAAAAAGAAAAGTCAACCGATCCCACAGCAACCAAGAATCTATGACATCGAAGGGTTCCGTGTGATGGTGGGAAGAAACAACCGGCAAAACGATCGTCTTGTTCGGGAATCGGCTCAAAAAGATTTATGGTTTCATGCGCAACAGATCCCCGGATCCCATGTCGTAATTGCTTATGCAGGAAAGGAGATCCCTTCTTCGGTAATTGAAATCGCAGCGTCTGTTGCTGCCTACTACTCGAAAGCCCAGCAATCCACCAAAATTCCAGTCGACTATACGATTATCCAGAATGTGCGCAAACCCAAAGGAGTCAAACCGGGTTTGGTCATCTACAAAGACTTCGAAACAATCGTTGTGAATCCGCAATTGCCCCAAATCGAAGGGTGAGTAAACGGTTCGTCGTCTCTCAATCGACGGTTCCTCCTTTGTTTCGCGAGAACTGGGGAACTCAATCTTAACGAATACCGCTTTGAGCGTTGGATCTTTCGTAAGGACTGTGAAAACCATGCGAAAATCGCACACTGTTGAACCGAACACTTTCTTTGCCCGTTTGGATAAGTTTCTTCTTCATCTCTATCCGGATATTCAGCGATCCTCTTTATTGGCCTTGATCCGGAAGAAGGAAGTTCGGGTCAACGACGGAGTTGTTCGTGACCCCTCATATCCTTTGCAACTTGGTGACGAGGTCAGCATTTTTTTGCCAGAATCCACCCCAAAATGGCAGCGAATTCAACGAAACACAAAGGGAAAACGCAAATTGCTGCCACGGGAAATGGATCTACGCATCCTGTATGAGGATGATGAAATGCTGGCGATCAACAAACCTCCAGGCATATCGGTTCATCCAGGAATAGGGGAAAGAAACCGGTCCACCTTGATTGAAGGGCTCCTTTTTTTTGGCCAACACAAAGGGTTCGAACCATTTCTGGTTCATCGATTGGATCGACAAACATCTGGATTGCTTGTCGTTGCAAAAAACCGAATCCAGTCCCGACATCTCTCCAAAGTCTTTCGGGAACGCCAGGTCCAAAAATGGTACTGGGTCATGGTTGCGGGAACTCCTCCCACCCATCAAACGATCACCGAACCGATTGAAGGCAAGGAAGCGGAAACGCATCTGATCACCAAACGCTCCTTTGATACCCCATTTGGAACACTCAGTTTATGCGAAGTGGGGATGAGCACAGGGAGAAAGCATCAAATCCGATTGCATCTTTCATCAAAAGGGTGGCCTATTTTGGCTGATGAGCAATATGGGAGGTTTGTTCTGAATCGAGAGCTGAAACGGGCTGGATTGCAACGCACTTTTTTGCACTGTAGTCGGATGAATTGGATTCATCCGGATCAAAGATCTTTTTCTTTGGATGCGCCCTTGTGGGAGGACCTTCAAGCCTTTTTGGATCGTTGTGATCAGCATGCATTTTCTTGACAGTTGTTTGGGGAACGTGTATAATCACAACACAGCTGAGTTTTACGATCGAATCCCAGGGGGAGGTATGGTATGGATACACGGTTGAAGGAACACCCAATACTGGACGAATGGGGTGGGGAAAACCTATCCTTCTGGTTTGAAGGAAAGCATTTGATCGGCCATGCTGGTGATAGCATTGCCGCTGCTTTGATTGCCAACGGAATTGATTCGTTCGGTCAAACCGAAAAAGGGACGCCTCGGGGCATTTTCTGCGCAATTGGAAAATGCAGCGCATGTATGGTTGAGGTTGACGGGGTTCCCAATGTTCGCGCATGCCTTACCCCTTTGCAAGAAGGAATGCGCGTCTCGTCTCAGGCCGGCAAAGGGAAACCAATATGGTAAACCCACAGTTTTTCATTGTTGGAGCAGGCCCCGCAGGGCTTTGCGCAGGCATAGCCGCAGCGGAGCAAGGCGTGAGCGTGCTGATCGTAGACGAAGGATTTATGCCAGGAGGGCAGCTTCCCAAACAGACCCACAAATTTTTCGGACATAAGGGGTTTTTCGCTTCCGTTCGGGGGTTCGACATTGCTCATCAGCTCGTGGAACGGGCAGAAAAGGCTGGGGTGGAAATCCGGTTGGAAACCTCAGTCGCAGGGATTTATGAAGATTGCATTGCCCTATGGGACCGAAAGAAAGACCATGTATGGGAATCAAAACCTGAACGAATCTTGATTGCAACGGGCGCTTCGGAACGGTTTATCCCTTTTGAGAACAATCTCCTGGTCGGGATATATGGAGCTGGTGCCGTTCAAACGCTGATGAACCAATATGGCGTTTTGCCCGGTAAAGATTTTTTAATTGTGGGTAGTGGCAATATTGGCCTTATCGTAGGGTACCAATTGGTTCAGGCTGGCGCTCGAGTGAAAGCGATTGTTGATATTGCTTCCAAAATTGGCGGGTATGAAGTCCATTCACGAAAAATTGAACGCTTGGGGATTCCTATCCTGCTTAACCATACCATTGTGAAAGCGATCGGTAAGCAAAAAGTCCGAGGGGCGGTAATCGCACCAGTCAACGATCAATGGAAACCGATCACGAGCGAATCGCGGGAATTATTCGTTGATTCCATCTGTTTGGCGGTCGGCCTCCAACCATCTGTCGAATTGGCTGCTCAATCAGGAAGCGCGATCGATTACATCCCCGCGTTGGGAGGCTATATACCCGTTCGGGACCCCCAGATGCGTACCACTATCCCAACAGTGTTTGTCGCGGGAGATATATCAAGCATCGAAGAAGCGTCCACTGCAATGATGGAAGGATTTATTGCTGGGTTTCAAGTCGCCCAAGACCTAACAGGAACCGATATGCAAGCCAAGATGAGCAATATGCGTGATGAGTTGACGGCTCTTCGGAGAGGCCCCTTCTCATCCAAAGTGCGCGAGGGTTTGGGTCATTTTGGAATCCATTTTCCATCGGGTGGATACCGGACCGAAACCCAAACGGAGACAGGACCTTTTGATACCATGAAGGCGTTAATTGAGTGCCCTCAGTGTATCCCGTGCAACCCGTGCGAAACTTCATGCCCCACGAAAGCCATCGAAGTGGGAGGGAACCTCAACGGTATCCCATGGGTCAATTATGAGGCTTGCACAGGGTGTGGAATCTGCGCCATGATTTGTCCGGGGTTGGCCATATTTATGGTTCAGAAAAAAGGGGATAAAGCAGTGATCGGTATTCCTTACGAGCTGCTCCCATTGCCAGAAAAAGAGGATGTTGTTTTTGTGCAAGACCGCAAAGGACAGGTCCTTGGCGAGGCTACTGTCATTCGAGTCATGAAAAACGAGAAGGAAAAGACCCACCTCGTTTTTATTGAAGTACCGATCGAGTGGGCTGATACGGTTCGATCCGTACAAGTGCCCGAACAAAAGAAGAATGACTATATTTGCCGATGCGAAGAAGTCACTGTGGAAGAAATTGAACGCGCCATCGATATGGGTTACACGGACTATGAAGAATTGAGACGGTACCTCCGGATAGGTATGGGACCTTGTGGAGGCCGTGTGTGCCGAGCGCAAACGTTGCAGATCTTATCGTCCAAGCTGGAGATACCCATTGCTGAATTGGAACCAGGAACCTTCCGGGCTCCTTCCATTCCACTACCATTCCGGGCAATCCGAAGGGGTGAGACAGATGAATGATCCTCAGGTTGTTATCATTGGGGGCGGGATCACAGGCACAGCAATCGCATATCATCTCGCGAAATTGGGGGCAAAACGGGTAACAGTCATTGAAAAAGACTATCTCTCTTCCGGATCTACGGGAAGGTGCGGGGGAGGTATTCGCCAGCAATGGAGCTCTCCTTACAACGTCCGTCTGGCAATGAAGAGTGTTGAACACTTCACTCGGTTTCGGGAAGAGATGGATATGGATATCGAGTATTATCAAGGAGGGTATCTATTGCTTTCTTTTGATGAAGAGGAAGCAACCCAATTCGAGGAGAATGTGCGCATGCAGCGAGAGGAAGGTTTGAAAGTGGAGATCCTCTCGTCAAAAGAAGTCTCTCAGAAATATCCGTATATCCGTACGGAGGGACTGAAAATGGCCACCTTCTGCAAAACAGATGGTCATGCTAATCCTCACAAGGCGACTTTTGGTTACGCCAACGCCGGAAAGAAACTGGGCGTTGCGATTCATACACACACCAACGCAGAGCAGGTGGACGTGCAATCCGGATCTGTTAAAGGGGTGCATACAACCAGAGGATACTTCCCGGCAGATATTGTTATCAACGCGGCCGGACCATGGTCTAAAGAAGTGGGACAACTGGCAGGTATCGACTTACCTACAGAAAGCTACCGGCACCAAATCTTTGTCACTGAAGCCTTGGACTACTTTTTCCCCTTTATGGCCATCAGTTTTTCGGGGAATTTCTATATGCGCCAAGCGATGCATGGTCAGTTTATTATGGGAAAAGGAGACGCCGATGAAGTTCCCGGGATCAATAGAAATGTGACCTATCGGTTTGCGAAAGAAATGGCGATCAAAATGGTCAAAGTCTTTCCTTTTCTGGAAAACCTGAGAATCCTCAGACACTGGTCAGGCGAATACAACATGTCCCCCGACGCTCAACCGGTCATTGGAGAATCCCCTCAACTAAAGGGATATTATTATTCGGTCGGGTATTCGGGGCATGGATTCATGATTGCCCCGGCTGTGGCGGAGGGTTTGGCTCATATAATCATGAATGGGTCCAGTCCTTTTCTTGACCTTGCCCCTCTGAACACCCACCGATTTCGGGGGAAAACGCAAAGAGAGAAAAATGTTGTGTAGGGTCAAGGAACAAACTACCCGTGCAGTCTTCGGTAATTCTCCATCAGTAGTTTCAAGAGAACAAGTTTTGATGCGTCATATAGAATGGCAAACCCCTCGTCGCGATGAATCATCCCTCGAAAAGGCCGCAGAGAAAACCGATCTGTTTCTCGGATAGAGAAGAATACGATCTTGGTTCTGCGGTCTTTTTCATTGACTTCGATCCTCCGGATCCCTAAATGGAGAGAGATCATGCGAAGGGTCGCATATTCAAATAGACTCCGAGCTTCTTCCGGTAGAGGGCCAAATCGATCTCTGAATTCATCTTTGAGTTCTTCAAGCTCCTTCAAATTTACGCTTTGCGCGATTCTTCGATAGAGCCGCATGCGTTCAATGCTATTCTCCACGTAGGAGTCCGGAATCACAATATCAAATGGGATTCCAGAAATTTCCACTTGATCGGATTTTTGCCCTCGATCTTTGATAGAAACATTGGCGTCAACCCGTTTGATTAGTCCCTTTTGGATCAATACTTGATCCAACATCTGCTGGTACAAATACAATCCAACGACTTGCGCGTTACCGTGTTGTTCAAACCCTAAGACGTTTCCTACACCCCGGATCTCCATGTCTTTCATGGCTAGTTTCATGCCACTACCCGAGCCATGGTGTTCGAAGATTGCTTCCAACCGAGATTGCGCCTGGGGAGTAAGCCGAGAGGTTCGTGGATAAAGGAAATACGCAAAAGCCCTCCGATCACTCCTGCCTACTCTGCCCCGCAATTGGTATAATTGCGACAATCCATATCGATTGGCATCGTCAACGATTAAGGTATTGGCCGTGGGAATATCTACCCCATTCTCAATGATTGTTGTACAGACCAAAATATCCGTCTCCTGAGAATAAAAAAGGGAAACAACTCGTTCAAATTCGGACTTTTTCATCTGCCCGTGTGCCATTTCCATTCTTGCTTCTGGAACCAAACGCTTCACGTTCTCGAATACTTCACCCATATCCTCCACGCGATTGTGTACATAGATCACTTGTCCGCCCCTACTTAGCTCGCGCAATATAGCCGTTTTAACAACCCGATCATCATAGTACCCAACAAAAGTCTGTATGGGGACTCTTCCCGGTGGCAATGTGTCAATGACAGACATGGATTTAATCCCGGACAAACCCATATAGAGGGTTCGGGGAATCGGGGTGGCAGTAAGCGTCAGGACATCTACGCCTTTTTTAATCTGTTGCAGCTTTTCTTTGTGATCCACTCCGAATTTTTGTTCCTCATCCAGGATCAGCAAACCCAAGTCTCGAAACTGAATCCTTCTCCCGAAGAGTTTATGAGTCCCGATAACCATTTCAACTGTCCCTTCTTTCAGTCCTTTGTGAATCTTCCGCTCTTCGGAAGGCGAAACCATTCGGTCCAGCATCCGGACCTGAATTCCGAATGGCTCTAGCCGTCGTTGGAATGTATCAAAGTGTTGTTGTGTCAGAACTGTTGTCGGGACCAATAACGCAACCTGTTTTCCATTGGCGATGGCCCGAAATGAGGCCCTCAAAGCAATTTCCGTTTTTCCTGCTCCAGCATCGCCGCATATCAGATGGTCCATGGGATGCGGGTGCTCCATATCACTAAGGACACGCTCAACGGCTCGAAGCTGGGGTGGTGTCTCAATATACGGAAAAGAATCAAGGAATCGTTTCTCAAGTTCGGGTTCCGGAGTGAATGAACATCCAGGAATCTCCGAGCGAACGGCATATAGCTCGATCAATTCTTGAACCTTCCGTTCAATTTCTTCCAAGGTCTGCCGTTTTGCTCTTTGCCAATGCTGAGATTTCAGCCGGGTCAGTTGAACGATTCGTTCATCGCCCACGTACAGGTGGATTCGATGCATCTTTTCGACGGGAACAAAAATGATCGCCTGGTCCTCGTACTCCAATTTCAGGTATTCCCTTGTACCAAGGAAATTGGAGATTCTCTGGTTGCCCAGATATCGAGCAACACCGAAATCTTCATGTACGACCAAGTTCCCAATCGAAAGATCTTCATGCGAAGGAATCGGTTGCGAAGGAAATTGGAGAAAGAGAGACGGCTTTTTTTTCGCTGCTTTGTATGCGAATCCTTCTGCGTGGATCTGTTGGTCTATCTCAATCGATTGGATCGAGTGGGAGAGGAATACGGCTCGATTCACCTGGAGAAGAGCCGATTCAGGAATCCGCACGTATCGGTAGTAGATATCACGGTATTCCATATGGGGGTATAAGTCAAACAAACCCCGTTCATACTCTTGGATCTGATGGATTCCCTCCTCAAAAGAGAAAAACAAAAAGAGTGACTCGGCGGGAAGGTTTCGGATGAGGGCTTGAAAATCATCATGAAACAAAGGAGCCAGAGCGGGATAATCGAAAGGCTGTTTCTCTAGGGCTTGGATCAATAAACTATTGGGATATTTTTGAGATAGCCCCTGAATCCGATCCGCAAAAATCGAAAGGGTTTCTTTGCTATGAATGGATTCGGAAGCGGGGTACAAATCCAACTGGTCTTTATTACCAATGGTCTTCTGTGTGCTATGAGAAAAAACCCGGATCTCTTCAATCTCTTCGTCAAAGGTTTCAATCCGATATGGTTCAACCTGATTCAGGGGATATACATCAAAAATAAACCCTCGGATCGAGTATTCGCCCGGATTCTGAACCTGAAACACACGCTCGAAACCGCTGTTCTCCAGCCAACGCGCCAACTCAGAAAATCGAATCCGATCCCCGATTCTGAGCGTCTGATGATAAGATTCCAACCGATGAGGGGCTATGGTTCGTTGGAGCAAGCTCAAGTACGTAGTGAAGTACATCTTTGGTCCATTCTCAATGGGTTGGGCCAGAGACAATAACGCGTTCATCCGGGTTTTCATTGTCGAAAAAGAGGCACGCATAGGTTCGAAAGGCAAAATATCGATTGGGGGAAATTCATATCCCTTTCTTGATAAACTATCATCCATCGCCTCGGAAAAGCCTTTTAGGCTCTTCATGTCTGGGAAGACAAGAAACACCGGAACAGAAAGAAATTCCACACCGGAAAGAATTTCCGCGGCGACCGAATAGATCTGATCCGAGCGTGAGGTAACGCCAATTTTCAAACGGGGGGTGTTCTTTCTAAGCTTTGCGAACAATGGGTCCAACATGATACCGTTTCTCCTCTTCATCTCGAACGATGATGACATCCAAAATCACATCTCTGCCCGTGGGTTCTTTGAGCGAAAACTGCATTTCTTTTCCCAAGAATTGGATCCGATCAATTCGATCGATGGGAACATCTCGATACACACCCAATACCCTGAACTTCGATTTTGGATCCAACCGTTTCATGATAAAGCGTAATCCTTTTTGAATCTCGTAATCTGGATATTCTGAGCGTGACGCGGGGTGCCGGGTGACCATGATCGACCAAAACCATCTTGGATTCCGAATTGTTTTGGGAATTAGGTCTAAGGAAAGCCCGTGAATCGGTTGCCTATGAATTACCATATTTGCTGATTTTCTCTCCACTTGAGCCTTGGGTAAGGGTACGGGCACCAAGCGGCACGTTTGCGGTGAAAGCGGTTGATTGCGAAGGTGCGCAAGGAACGACTCGGATGAAACAGCATGGATCGCTGTTTCTCGCGAAACCCCTAAATCCGCAGTCTGCGCCTCAATTTCCATAAAAGACAATGGAATGGCATTCAGCAGTATTGATTCTTGCGCAATGGTTCCGATCTCCCCCGAATGGGCGGGTGGGTCGGTATACCCCTCCCATGAATAGACAAAAACGGAGAAGACCTCGGACAAGAGGTTTGTTGGGAACGTGAAATCGGGATTCTTCACCTGAACTGTGAGAAACTGTTTGCGAATCGATTTTACAATTTCTTTGATTGTTTTTCGGGTTCGCTCAAACACACGTATTGGAGGGCCTCCTTGAGGCGATTGAAAGGTTCTAAAATATCCACTTCTCTTGATACTCTTTGAACCCACTGAACCAGATCGGGAGAAGGTTTCATTTTGGAGATCAATTGATAACCGCCTTCCAGCTGGTCAGAAAAGAGATCCTCATAGTCCTGTTCTTCCGCTTTTGTTTCGCCTGCTGCTGAAGCAATCATGCATACGGGGTTTTTTGCGGGAACAGGAAATAGGATCTTATCTTGAATCAAGAGCAATCTCGGGTTTTCCTGAAGCCCTTGGATTAGCTTTCTGGCAATCACATCAACCCAGATAAACTTCTCAATCGACTTTCCATAAAGGATTTTTTGCAAGCCGGTTGGTTTCAATGGTTCTGTATACTTGAATTCGACAGGAATTGTATAGGGATCGGTTACCATGATCCCTCCTGTGTATCTCTCTTCGGATTCCTTAAGAATCATCAGATAGGCGATTAGCGCATTGATTTCTGCCAACAGAAACCTCCCGATTTCATAACCCTGGGTTGCCTGCTTAGCTCAGAGTCGTATATCAATAAAGTTTCCCTTATACTCATCTTGAGCAAGGCTTTTGGGCTTGCCCTCTACTTGTTCTCTCTGTTTCTTTTGTCCCGGCAGATAACCGCTGCTTCCGCCTTCTTTCTGGGTGGAATCTTGGATTTCCGCTTTTTCGTCCTTGGCCGCTTCTCTTGCAGTCTGCGTCGATTTCTTCGTCTTATCTTCCATTTCTTTTGCTGTCAGTTGCTGCGCAGCTTGCTGTAAGGTCTCTTGATGACTATAGGTTTGTACGGCCTCCGGTCCTCGAATGAACCCGCTCTGAAACTCTACCGGCCCTACCATTTCCTAGCTCCTTTCCCTCTGTACCTCCTTGAGGCTTTAGGAAAGCTTTTGTTTGAGTTTTGCAATGATTATTGTATGCAATTGTGATATTCTGGATTCTGATACGCCCACAATGGAACCAATTTCTTTGAAGGTCAGTTCCTCTACATAGTATAACGACAAGATCAGTTGATCTCTTTCACTTAAGCTTCGGATTTCTTCATGCAATGCCATTTTGAGTTCCGATCGAACAAGGTGTTCGTCAGGCGGATCCTCCTTTGAAGGAATGAAATCGATAAACTCATCTTCATCCATATTGGCATGCTCATCCAAATGGAGAATCTGCCCTCGACTGATTTCGTTGAGCGTTGTTTCCACCTCTTCAACTGTCATACCTGTCCGATCACTGATTTCTGAAATGGAAGGGAGTTTTCCCAACTCTCCTTCAAGCTCGATCATCGCACGCTCGACAGTTTTCACCTGCTGCCGAGTTGTCCGGGGTAACCAGTCAATCTTTCTGAGATAGTCGTACATCGCCCCTTTAACCCGTTTCATGGAAAAGGTGAAAAAGGTAGCCCCTTTGCTTGGATCGTATCGATCAAAAGACTGCAACAGAGCAATTACCCCCTCTTGCACCAGGTCATTCAGTTCCACGTTTCGAGGGAGCGTAGTTATTAGGTTGAGCGCAACTGACTTAACTCTCGGTAAGAGCTGCTCGATGGTTTTTCTTTTTCGATCCTGATACTGGGTTGGTGAGAGACTATCTTCCTGTTTCATCTGTCTTCCTTTCAAATGGTAAGAATCTCTGTTTTTTCCCCACCACCAACTTTGCGGATCATCAGGGCTCCGGTTTCTACAGAGTATTCAATGCTTCGCGCCCGGCTTCCCCCACATTCTTCACTAAGGATCGGTACCCCGCATTGTTTTAAGATTTGCTTCACTGAATCGATGTTTCGTCTTCCAACCTCCATAGTGCTTTTATCTGATTTGAACATAGCCGCTCCTCCAGCGATTTTGGCCTCAAGAGCAGTAGGAGACGCGCCTAGTTTTTTCATTTCAGCGATAAGAAGGGGAATCCCAACATCTGCATATTTGCCGGGTTTCGTAACTGATTTTCCCCCGCTCTCCGGGAGCATAACGTGAATCATCCCTCCCACTCTTTGCCGAGGATCTCTCAAACAGACTCCAACACAAGAACCTAAGCCCAATGTCACCAAAGTCATGGGGTTGATCGCGGCTTTATATTCACCAATGCCGATGATTGTTTTTTTCTCCATCAATTACATCCCCAAGCTCTCCAAAAGTTTGGGGATGGAAGCGGGTTCCAAGATAAGAAAAAGGTATGCTCCGATAACGGACTGATCTTCGATATGAAACCGAGTTTCAATGAGAATGGTCCGATCTTCTTCTACAGCATATTCCAAACAGGATTCCGCAATAATCGCTGTCAGCATATCCACCGTAATCTGCGGAACTTCGGAGTTTAAAAAAAGGTTGGTAAACTGGGATAACGCAACGATGTATGACCCGCAAACAATATTGCATATCTCGGTAAACACGGATTTTTGCATCTCATCCATTACCGTCAGATCTTCGTTTCCGAACCCGAGCAACAGTTCCAGGATCTCTCTCGCTGGTTCTGTATCGAAAAGAAGGAGGATTTTTCCATTGAGATCTCCATGGAACATGATGGGGATCCCAACCGTCACTTTTTCTGGATCTTTGAATAGAAAGGGGATTTGGGAGATTTCTACCAAAGACACATTGGGTACAGTGATTTCCACCTTTTTTGAGGTCATAGAAGAAAGCGCTGTCGCCGCGTTTCCTGTACCGATATTGCTAATTTCTTTTAGCATGTCCATATGGGTCCCCTGTATTTGGTCATAGTAAGACACGTTATTCTTCCTCCTTTTTTCCTGTTTTCTTTCGAATCTCCTGTTCCAATCGGAAAATGAAACGGACCAACTCATCTTCAGTATTTCTCGTCAATTCTTGAAATTGGATTCCGTAACTCCAGTGTTTCAAGTCAATCTGAGGTCCGTATCGTTTCACGATGCTTTTCACTTGGTTCAATGTGATCGTATCATCAGGAATAAAATGGATCTTGATCATCTCACCCAAATCCAATCGAGAATTGCTGATGATAAGCATCCCTCCAGCGCTGATATCGCGGGAAACAAAAGGATAGGTTTTGTCATCACGCATCCGATGAAATTCTCCCCTGCGGACCATCGGGACACGAACAAACTGCCGTCTCTGTATTTTCCGAACCTCTTCGGGCATGGCAATATACGCAACCAGAAATCCATCTTTGTCTTTCTCGTAATTAATACTCACGCTTTGAAAGACAAACATGGAACTCCGGTCCATCATTTTTACATATAAACGCGTACCATTCGGGACAGGGATAAATCTCCCCTGATAACTCGGCATTCCAATCCGAATAAGGTTATTGGCAAAATCCAAATCAAAGATGGTGCTTTTGTATGTGCCCTTCAATTCCGGATCGGAAATACTAATGATCAGTGGCTTACCCGGTTTAAGGCACTCTTGGGGATTGACCTTAACAGAGTATAGGGACATCTACTTCTCCTTATCCCAGTTTGAGATTGTGTTCTTGGAATACTTTTTGAAAAGAACCCAAAAGATCTGCCATTCTTTTCTTTGCCTCCTGATTCAAAAACGGGATGGAAAAGCCATAATAGAAAAAATCAAACTGTTTCGCCTCATGACACTTTGTCACAGGTAGCTCCAGCGAGTAATCAGGAATCTGAATCACCCCTTGATTACTGAGGATCTGATTGTCGCTCATCACACCCATTCCATAAAAACTGAGATCCAGAAGCATTGCCCGAATCCGTTCGGCTTCAGCGATAAATATGGCTGGTTTCATCATATAAAAGCGTTTGAATCGACGTTTTTGGGTAAATTGAAGTTTCTCTGGACGGACGCCAATAAAAACTGGGTTCATCTTTAGGGTTGATGGTTCCGGATACTTTCGTTTGGCGATTGCCCCTTGCCCTTCGATATATCCATAGGGCAAAAAAACTTTGAATCCAACCGGGCCATTCATGTTCCGAATGGTTGATTGCTTCGTTTCATCGGCTTCAAAGACCAACCATTCTTTATATTTGCCCACATAAACACAATCAATCGATAGTTCTCCGGACTGCATGAAGGATTTCCACTTGTGGCTGGCGAGAAATCTTTGAATCCGCTCCGGAATGGGCATATCGCCATACCCTCACTTGATTCCAAAGAGTCGTTTGACTTTTGAGATAAATCCTTTCGATTCGTCTGGTACTACGTGGTCTTCAGAACGGGTCACGATTTGCTGAGCAATCCTAAGGATTGCTTGAGCCGGTTGAGAGTGCTTGTTCGCTTCAATCAAAGGAACTTGCTTCAATACACTATTCCCAACATTGACATCATACCTAAGGATGAACTTATCTTCTACTTCCCAACCGGCAAACTTCTCCAGAACATAGCTGAACCGCTCCAGGACTTTTGTATCTTTTATGGTATTGCGCGATTGATTCATGACCAGATAGAGTTTTGGATAGATTCCTTTGTTGGCGAGGATTTTCGCCAAGGTATAGACATTCATCAAAGCGGTCGGTTCCGGGGTTGTCACGAGAAACAGTTTATCCGCAGCTGAATAAAAGGAATACAGTTCTTCGGTATATCCAGCCCCTGTGTCCACTACTGCATAATTCATGTCATACGCGATTTCCAAAAAATCTTGAAGGAGTTGATGCTTGGACTCGGTTCTGAAAGCCATAAGGTCTTGAGCGTCTGTGCCACTGCTTAAAAGCCAAACGCCATATCGCGTGGGATATAACACCTCTTTCAGCTCCATCTTTCCGATGAGGTAGTCTTTGAGGGTATTCCGGGTTGTCACTCCTAATAGGATGTCTGCATTCGCAAACCCCGCATCCGCATCGAACAAGAGGACGTTTTTTTGGGAACGGGCTAAAGAGACCGCCAGGTTCGCAGAAAGAATGCTCTTTCCAACCCCTCCTTTTCCGCTGGCCACCAAGATTACTTCCAGGGTTTTGGAGGAAACTGCTCGAATCAAGGTTTCAAGCTGATCGGGCATACTTCAGCACCTCTTTCACTATCATGGATCCCAACCTTTTCGAATCTGCAACCATGATATCTTCGGGGATCCTCTGGCCATTTGTGACAAAAGCGATGGGTAGATCATACAACTGGGAAATTTCCACGAGCGAACCATATACATTCGTTTCGTCCATCTTCGTCAACACAAGATGAGTCGGTGATGCAATAGAAAATCGCTCCACAACGTCGAAAAGATCTTGCATTCTCATATTCATCCCAAAGGTGAGGTATGTTTGCTGGGGCCGAACCACCTCTAAATAACTCGTTAATTCCGACATCTGAAGATCATTCCATTGACTTCTGCCTGCCGTATCCACAAGGATACAGTCGTAGTTCTGGAATCGTTCAAGGAGTTGTTTCAGCTCCTTTGGATTATACGCAACCCCAACCTGAATGCCCATGATATCGGCACTGGTCTTCAATTGATCCACTGCGGCAATCCGGTAGGTATCGATGGTCAAGATGCCTACTCTCTTTCTCATTTCCAAAGACATCATAGCGGCGATTTTGGTGAGCGTCGTTGTCTTTCCTACTCCTGTTGGCCCAATGAAAAAGATGATGTCGCCTTTGTGAATATCGCTAATGGGGTGATCGGTTTTGATAGTGGGGGCAATCAACTCTGTAAACTTCTTCTCATACTCGTAGGTATTGCTCACCCCTTCTCCCACAACGATTCGAAGAGATTCCAAGATCCGTTTGGATACTTCTTCGTTGATCTCCTGCTTGCGTAGCCCTTCGTAGATTCTCCGATACTCTTCCGGCATATTGGGCAAATATTGGGCGCTTTGGACCCGGGTGCTCATATCCGTAATCAACCGTTTCATTTCCATCATATCTTTCCTGATTTGGGTGATTTCCCGGTCGCTAAAATCCTCTCGTCGCATCCCGGGTGATGATGGTTCGGGCTGGTTATCCTGGGTTTGTGGTATGGAAGGAATCGATGGTCTTGTGGATGGATATGGTTGTGGCTTTTGGGTATTTTTGGCTAGGATTTGTTTCAATGCGTACAGTTTTTCTCGATCAATCCATTCCTCTTTATTCTCCCGAGGATTGGCAGACGAAGATTCGGTTGCCCGCTTCTCTTCGGCAACAGCAGTCACTTCATACATCAATCGGCTCCCCAGACCCAAAAATCCACCCTTTTTAAACTTCCGGGTCTGAAGAATGACCGCATCCTCCCCCAACTCGCTTTTGATTTGGCGGAGCGCGTCTTTTACGTCCTCAACTACGTATTTTTTGATTTTCATACCGATACCACCGCTTCAATCCGGAATGGGATATCATCCACAAGCTCTTCGTAGGAGAGGACCATGATCCCGGGCAAGGACCTCTCGATCGTCTTTCGCAAATAGGGTCTCAGACTGCCCGAACAAATGATCACAGGCATGAACCCTTTCCTCATGATTTCTTCCATCGACCGGGAGAATCGATCCACGATCGATTGAAGCATATTTGGGTCAATGGCCAAATACCGTTCATCTTCCGTTTCACGGATCATCCCCCCTAGTTGCCTCTCCAAAGCTGGTTCAATACCAACTGCATGGATTTGCCCATCTTCCGATTTTGCGTCCATGCAAATTTGTCTCTTCAACGCCCTTCGTACATACTCAACCAAATAATCGATATCCTTTGTTCGATCCAAATTTTCGGCAATTGTTTCAAATATTACGGGAAGATTTCGAATTGCAATCCGTTCCCGCAACAGATTCTGTAGAATCCTACGGATTTCATGAGGTTTCAGTGCATCCGGAACGATTTCATCTACAAGAGAAGAAAACTTTTTTTTCAAACCTTCCAACAGGAGTTCCATTTCTCTCCGGCCCAGGATTTCATGGGCGTTTCTTTTGATCATCTCCGATAGATGAGTGGCAAAGACACTGGGCGGATCGACAACAGTGTATCCTTGATTGATGGCATTCTCTCTTTGCACCTCATCAATCCACACCGCCTCGAGCTGAAAGGCTGGTTCGGATGTCGGTATCCCTGCCAGCGTCCCTGTAGCAGTTCCTGGATTGATGGCCAGAAGACGATTGGGCCACAGCTCATATCGAGCCACTTCTGCCCCCTTCAATTTTATCATATATTCGTTCCCTTTTAGCAAAACGCTGTCCCGTACGCGTATGGGGCTCAATACAAGTCCTAGTTCATAAGCAATTTGCTTGCGAATCATTGTAATCCGATCCAATAAGTCTCCTCCCTGAGATGGATCCGCCAAGGGAATGAGGCCATAGCCGATCTCTGTTTCAACGGTGTCGGACTGGATAATTTCGGATACTTCTTCCGCGGATGTCATCGATGGAGGGGAAGGTTGATCGGAAGGGGGGCCTTCACCGCTTGGGGGAAGACCTTCGGGGCCCCTCAGACCAGGTTTACCCCCAGCCATCTCTACTGCAGGCGTAGGGGTTTTTCTTTGAGATGTAACAGCCAGGACAATCAAACCGATTCCGAATAAAAGCGTCCAAAAGGAAGGCAATGGCGTAAACAAACCCAAAAAGACCAACACCCCACCGGTAATGAACATAACTCGGTTTTCTCGAATCAATTCTCGGATCATATCCGTTCCCAAATTCGATTCAGAAGCAGCGCGCGATACAAGAATACCGCTCGCTGTCGAGATCAGCAAAGCAGGAATTTGAGCGGCAAGACCATCCCCTACCGTTAATAAGGTATAGATCTGGGCCGCTTCCTCGAACCCCAATCCCTGCTGAACACTTCCGATAATTAACCCGCCAACGATGTTGACAAAAACAATGATAATACCCGCGATGGCATCACCCCGCACAAATTTGCTGGCTCCGTCCATGGCTCCATAAAAATCTGCTTCTCTGCGAATGTCGTTTCGTCTTTTTCTCGCTTCATCTTCGGTAATCAGCCCGGCATTGTAATCCGCGTCTACACTCATCTGTTTTCCTGGCATTGCGTCTAATGTAAACCGAGCGGCCACTTCTGCGATTCGTTCTGAGCCTTTGGTAATAACAATGAATTGGATAATGACCAAGATCAAAAAGACAATGATCCCGACCACATAGTTTCCTTGAACGACAAAATTCCCAAAGGTCCGGATGACGGTCCCCTCGAAGTTCTTGCCTTGAAGAAGGATCAACCGTGTGGATGTAACGTTCAAAGCCAGCCGGAATAAAGTCAAGACAAGGAGAATGCTTGGAAAAGAGGATAGTTCAAGCGCCTGCCGAACATACATGGTCGAGAGAATGATCACAAGGGCGAGGGTAATGTTTGCGATCTGCAAGAGGTCCAAAAGCGCTGCAGGAACCGGAAGGATCATCAGCAGCACAATAGCTACGATCATTATGGCTACAATAATGTCCAAATTCTTCATACCCTATACACTCTTCGCAGTCTTGAATACATGTGCCAGCACCTCGGCCACCAATTGATAGAGTTCGACCGGAATACTTTCTCCAATATCCACTTTTTCGTACAAACTTTTAGCCAGAGGGGGGTTTTCTATGATGGGAACATCATGGTCGGATGCAATATCCTTGATCCTTTGGGCAATCGGATCGACCCCTTTCGCAACAACAACGGGCGCGTCCATAACTTCCAACTCAAACCGCAAAGCAACCGCATAGTGGGTCGGATTTGTGACCACAACCGTTGCTGAGGGAACCTCTTGCATCATACGTTTATTCAGGATTTCTTGCATCTTTTCTCTTTGCTTTCTCTTGATCTCTGGGTTCCCTTCGATATCTTTGTATTCGTCTTTGACCTCCTTTTTTGACATTCGGATGTTTCGCTCAAATTCCCATTTTTGATAGAAGAAGTCAAAGAACCCCAAAGCGAGCAACGCAACGCCAATCTGCAAACCCATTTGAAACAGAGAATGCCCCATGAACCCCATAGACTGTTCAACGGAAAAATCCGGCAGCAAAAACAATTGCTCCCACAACCCGGTGATATAAGCCCAACCGATGAAACCCAGGATGGCAAGTTTCACCAGGTTTTTCATCAATTCCACGACCGATCGCAGAGAAAAAAGCCGCTTAAACCCGCTTATGGGGTTGATCCGGTTTAGGTCAAACTTAAGGGATTTCAACGAGATCATCAGTTTTGTCTGATATAACCCCAAGAATAGGGCAAGGAAAAACCCACCGAACAAAGCCAACAAAACAAGGAGAACGGTTTGTTGCCCTTCGATGATCAGGTATTCCCAAATCACCTGAGGATCATCCATTTCACCGCGATTGGGGAGCGATAGAAAAAAAGATATGATTTGCCCGAGATTGGCAACCAATGATCCGGCCAAAAAGAAAAGAATGACCAACAAACCAATGAATACAACAGCCATGGCAAGATCTTTGGAATAAGCGGTTTGCCCTTCCTCCCTGGCTTTTTGTCGTCGGCGAGGCGTTGCTTTTTCTGTCTTGTCGGGATCGGCAAACCTCTGAATATCGAACGGTATCGAACTCAGCGGAATGTATTCCAGATCTCTTCCAACCACGGAACCAGCTCCTTGGCGAAGTGAAAGACCATATCAGCCCACACTGGAAGCAACCCGATCATGATCAACATGCCCACGAGCATTTTTAAAGGCATCCCCACAACAAAAACATTCAACTGAGGGAGTAGTTTGGACATGATCCCCAAAACGAATGTAACCAACAACATAAAAACAATCATCGGAATCCCTATTTGGATCCCTAACTCCAGTGTCTTTCCCATGATCTCCGAAAACCGAAGATTGAACGAACCATCCATAGACAACATCAAGGGTGGAATGCTTTGGAAACTATTTTGAATGGCCATGAGGAGATACATCGGCCCTTTGATCGCAACAAAAATAAACAACCCGATGTAATAGATCAACTGCCCCATGATCACGTTTTCCACTTCAGTCAGTGGGTCAAAAATACTGGCTGCAGCCAACCCCAACTGATACCCATAGGTATCTCCGGCGAATTGAAGACCATAGAACAACACACTCGCCACCATCCCGGCGGCCAATCCGAAAGTGAAGTTCATGGCATTCATCAGGACGATGACATATACCGGCAATTGGATGGGAATCACATCCGGGACTACTGGCAGCGTAACGAACGATAGAGCTAAAACAACAAGGGGTTTGACAGCACCAGGGATCATTCTTCCTCCAAAAAATGGAGCAAAAAGAAATAAACCCGAAAGCCTGGAGACTATAGCACTCCAGGTCAAAAACCTTGTCAGAACAAAACTCTGCAGTTCGGCTTCCATGAGACCCTAAATCAACGGGAAATATACATTCATGATATCCATAAAGTAATCCATCATCATTTGGAGCATCCATCCACCAAAAACGGCAATACTCAAAAAGACCACCAGGATTTTAGGCACAAAGCTCAACGTCTGTTCGTTGATTTGGGTTACGGCTTGGAAGATTCCGATCAACAGCCCAACACCTAGGCTGAGCAGCAATACGGGGGCCGCAACCATCAAAAAGGTAACCACTCCGTTCTGGATCACGTCCAGAAAGGATTCGATCGTCATGACTGTACCCCGAGTCTTTGGATATCTTCCGTAACCCACTTGTCAAATTGATCCAGCACTTGCCGATACTCTTCTTCAGAAAGCTTCCCGGCACTGGTCATCACTTTGGTAAGCTTTCCGGGGAGCTTCACTTTTGTCAGATCAAACCCCCACTTTCGTTTCATCCGATACTTCAATGCGTGGATGGATCTGCCCAAAGAGATCAATCGGGCTTCATCGAAGGCTTCAAACCCCAACAGAGAGAGGCCCTCGCTGATGATTGAAGGTGCGTAGACATTTCGGGCAAAAAGACAGATACCCAACGAATTGAGAACCATTCTCCAACATGCTTCGTCATACATACACCGATTGGCTTGCTGTAGTTCCATAGGCTGTTGAAGAATGGTCTGATCGATCGAATACCCCGCCGCATCCAAGTGCGAATGTCTGACGCCGCTTGCGTATCCGGCAAATGCGAAAAGACCGGTCATATATCCCGGGGCTTCATTCTTTCCAAAGGTCATGCAAAGATCTTGTCCCCCATATTGACTGGCGCAATAGGCCGCGCCTTGTTCCAAACTACGGAAAAATCGGTTATGACCCCGTTGAACTCGTTCCAATATTTGAATATAGGCCTGTGCGTCTCCAAAGTTAAGAATCAGTCCGTCGGTATCTTCCTGAGTGATATACCCCTGTTGAAAAGCCTCCACGGCCCACGCAACCGTTACGCCCATACTGATGGCGTCCCATCCTTGCTTTTCGACAAATAGGAGGAGGCGCAAGACCGCCTCAGGGCTCTGAATGGACAGATTGCTTCCCCAAGCATAAATCAACTCATGATCATAGGATACCTTAATGGTTTTGACCATATTGTCTTCAAGATGATAGGTTTCCCGGAGTGTAGCCATGTGGATGCAACCAGTCTGACAGTGCGCGCAGGCGATTTGTTGGCTCAGATATGAACGGGCAAATGTTTCCCCACTAATCTGCTGAGCTGATTCAAAGAATCCTTGAGAAAAATTCCGGGTTGGGAGACCGTTAATCGCGCTCATCGGAATGATGTTCATGGCGGTGCCCAGATTGTGGTACTTTTTCATGGTCGAAGAATGAACGACTGTATCGTATAATTTCTTATAATAGGCATTCATAGCTTTTCGGTCGTTGATTGTCCAATATCGTCCTCCAGAAACGACAATCGCTTTGAGATTCTTACTCCCCATAACTCCACCCAGACCCAATCGCCCGAAATGTCTGGAAGCGTCAACAGTTGCGCATGCGATTGGAGATCTTCGTTCGCCCGCCGGCCCGATCCGAACGATTGAACGCTTAAACTGTGAATCTTCCCTTTCTCTCAACACACGTTCTGTAGCCAAAGCGGACATCCCTTTGAGAGAATTGGCTCTTTTGAAATGAACCTCATCTTCATCTATGACAATGTATGAGAGGGACGGGAAAACGCCCCGAAAACGGATCATATGGTATCCAGCGCCGTACATGGACATGGCAAGCCGCCCACCGGCATGGGATTCTCCCAAATCATTAGTCAGGGGAGAACGAAAGAGGGCCACGGTTTTCGTAGCCACAGGAAAGACCGAACTGAAGGGGCCAATCCCAAAAATGATCGGAGCTTGCGGATCGTACGGTTCAAGATCCATTCCGCACTCTTCAAGGAGTACGGAGCAAACAGCTGTTCCTCCCAACCATCTTGAGAAGAGTTCTGTAATATTCCGCTTTTCATATTGCTGATTTGTCAAGTCAATATCCAGAAGAAAAAAATCAGGCACTCGTCTCGCCCCCTTCCGGAACATCAACCATAGCGATCACATCATTGGGGCAAAACTGGACGCATATTCCACATTGGTGACAAGGAATGGGCATCTCTGTGAAAGCATCCCATTGGAGGGCTTTCGGAGCGCACGCTTGAACACATAATCCGCAGTGGGCGCATAATTCAGAATCGAATTTGATTCCGCCCCCTTTTCGCGTTGTCAATGCTCCTGTAGGGCAAGACCGAGCGCAATCCGGATCGATGCATCCATAACAAGGTCTTATGGAAAAGGCGCCTTCTACACCATGGTAATTTTTGACACGCAACGCCGCCTTTTCAACAGTGATTGCTTGAAACCAGTGCCTGCTACATGCGTACATACAGCTATAGCATCCAATGCACTGTTCTCGGTGAATCACACGAAGCAATCGCGCCATAATGGCTTCGCACCCCCCATAATACGAGAAAAGAATAATCCTTCATATTGATTATACCATGTTTCTGATCAATTGTGGGCATTCACAAGCAGAAGAAAAGGTCATGATCCCTTAGTTTCGCTGCGAATGATGACTACACAGAAGAATTTTGTGGTACAATAACCGTGAATGAGCCGTTGATGAAAAGGGAGGAGAATTACGATGATGACGGAAGAAGCAATTTACAAGCGCGTTGTCGAGGTACTGGTTGAGAAACTAGAACTGGAAGCAACTGAGATCCGGCCAGAATCTACTCTAACAGATGACTTGGGCGCTAGTTCTCTGGAACTGATCGATATGGTGATGGAGTTTGAGAAAGAAACAGGAATCACAATCGACCCACAAAAACTGTATGAGATAAAAACCGTTCAGGATATTGCTCGGTTGCTCCATCAGCAACAGACTAAAACAGATTCTGGATCCGCTGCTCATCAATCCTAGAAATGGCAAGCGTTCTTTGGGGATTTACCCTTTTCAGCCTTGTGTTCGTGTTGATTCACATCGGGTATATCCTCTGGAATCTTTGGGAGTATACGCGATGGCTTCGCGTGTCCAGAACGCCCAATACACAGAGAAAAAGGGACATAAGGAACCGTCCCTTTTTCTCTGTGTTGATTCCAGCGCGAAACGAAGAAGACATGATTGAAGAGTGTGTCCGATCGGTTTTGGCCAATCCGTATCCAAGATTCGAAGTAATTGTATTGGATGATCAATCAACCGACCAGACTTTTTCCATCATTCAAGAAACCCGAGACCCTCGTTTGAAACCAATGACGGGAAAACCGTTGCCAAAAGGATGGGTTGGAAAGAACTGGGCATGTCACCAACTTGCTCAAGAAGCCTCCGGGGATTTTTTTGTTTTTATCGATGCTGACACCCGGATCTCTGAAGACAACTTAGAAAAACTGAGCGAACTGATCAGCCTAACCCAAGCTGATTTCATCTCTGGATTCCCCACACAAATTATGAAAAGCCTGGGCGCCGGTCTTACAGTACCTTATATGAGCTGGTTAATCTTCGGAATCGTACCGATTCGTTTGATCCCCAAAAACCGATGGTGGTTTTCGGTCGCGAGCATCGGCCAATATATGGCAATCTCCAAACCCTTGTATAATCGAGTGGGCGGGCACGAGCAAATCCGCAATCGAATCGTGGATGATTTTCATCTGCCTTTGGAAGCAAAAAAGAGGGGCGGGAAAGTTGTTTTTACCTATATAGCCCATATGATTCAAACACATATGTATCAAAATTATCGCGATGCATTCCGTGGTTTTTCCAAAAATGCCTTCGCGACGATGGGGTATTCGATTCCCCTGATGCTCCTGACCATATTTGGTCTCTTTTTATACCAAATATCTCCTTGGATCCTTCTTGGATACCACATTCAAAACGGAATCTATTGGATCCCGATGATTGTCGCCTTTGGATCATGGCTCAGTCGGATTTTAACGGACCGGATGATCCGAACGCCTTGGAAATTCTCCCTTGTGGCTCCATTGGGGTACTTCGCTATGCTACCTATTTTCATAGCATCCTTCCGGGGAAGAAAAACCCACCTAACATGGAAAGGACGCCCTGTTGACCATTCCAAAGAATGAACTGTTAGATTCGCTTTCAATGGTTAATCTGGCAGAGAAAGCTTTCCCAAAACGACAGGGCGACTGGCTCCTGTTGCAGAAGGAACGTTTGCTGAGCGATGGTGAAGGTACTCATTCCCCATCAAAGAAAAGGCGATCGCTTCTTTTGCTTTGATCCACATTTCATCCATCACAGATACATCGACTTCCGGAAGGAGTTTTTGAATGCCTTCAACAAGCATTGGATTCAACCCGCCTCCCCCTGCAATCAACATCCCGTCAATTGGTGGTAGGTAGGAATGGATCGCGTCGATTACAGAATGAATCGTAAAATCGGTGAGCGTGCGGATCAAATCTTGGGGAGGAGTTTCATGTTCAAGCATCCATTGGAATATGCGGGACAGATAGGTTTCATTGTACCGTACTTCTTTTCCCGTGGATTTCGGGGGCTTTTGACTCGCGTAGGGTTTTTCCAACTCGATCAGAAATTGAAACAGTTCATCATTATGCGCACCAGAGCGGGCGCAATCTCCTTGGTGGTCGTACAGTTGATTAAAAAAGGCGCGCATGCCCCAATCAATCAAAACATTAGAAGGCCCGGTATCAAAGGCCATCACTTGCTGGAAATCCTGACTCGCGGGTAATAAAGTCAGGTTTGCGATTCCGCCCAGATTAAGCATTACGATGTTTTTTTTGGGAACAGAAAAAAGAGCATAATCCGTATAGACCACCAGCGGCGCCCCTTGTCCGCCTACTGCCATATCTTTGGCCCGCAGATCCGAAAGAACTTGCTTGCCCGTAATGACGCTGATCCGATCCCCGTCCCCAATTTGCAGCGTGGAAGACGTCTCATGAAATTCCTTCCCGGATTCCGGGATATGGTAGATGGTCTGACCATGACTAACGATCAAGTCTACTCGATCTACTAGAGAGTTCCGTTCCATATATTCTCGGATCATCTTCCCGAAAAGGGCTCCAAGAAAGGCATGACCTTGGCATACTTCTCCCACAGAAACCTCCCCAGAAGTCATGTGTAGCAACCATTTTTGGATTTCATCTGGGTAAGGAATCCACTCAAAATATTGTGGGGTCGCTTTGGTGTGGGTTCCGTATCCTTCAAACTCACAATACACAAGATCCAGTCCATCACATGAGGTACCAGACATTGCCCCAACTATTCGGTTCATTTCCATTCCTCCTGTTCTTTCGCCGCCATACTGAGGGTATGGATCTTCCGTCGAAACGCCCAAATCAATTCAGGTCGATCATGTCTTCGGTAATAGACTCGATTGGTCAAAAGAACGACAAAGATCTGATTCAACGGGTCAATCCACAAAGAAGTACCGGTGAAACCGGTATGACCGAAAGAACGGTCGGAAAAAAGCGCTCCGCAGGATGCCCGGTGGGTGAAGAGCATCCAACCAAGACCTTTTCGATCACCCGAGATCGAATCAGTCCATGGTTGAGTCGCGCGTTTCATTAGGGTGGGAACCAACAATCGACCCGGATTCAACCATGCCTGCGCATAGCGACAAAGGTCAGCTGCATGGGAAAAAAGTCCCGCATTACCGCTTACTCCACCCAAGTAATAGGCCAATTCGTCATCCACCTGACCTTGCAGCCTGCGATCCTCACGAATTGAGGTTGGAGCTATTGAACTTGATTGCTCGGGGCAGTACCTTGTATCATTCATCTGTAATGAAGCGCAAATTTGGTCACGCAAAAAGCCCTTGAAATCCCCTGTAACTGCTTCAGCCAGTTTCATTAGGAGAATAAAGTTCAAGCATGAATAGACCACTTCCTGTTCCGGCAACCTTTGGGGTTGGGTGGAAAAGATCAGGTTTGTCAATTCGTCGGATGTTTTGGTATATCGCCATCCTTCCGAATAAGGTGGATATCCTGAGGTGTGGGTTAACAAATGACGAATGAGAATCTCTTTGGACTCGACCGGAATATACCTTTGGATCGGATCCTCTAGATCAATTTGCCCTTGTTGGTACAGAGTAAGAATCACAGGCAATGTAGATACTACTTTGGTTACACTCGCCAAATCATAGATGCTGTTTGGCCGGGTAGGAATATGTCCGTCCAACGTTCCGAATGCTTGATGAAACAAAACCTTTTCGTCCGTCCCCACGAGGAGAACACCTCCGGGAATCAGCTGATCACGAACAGCGTCTTCGAAAGTTCGGTGAATTTGGTTGACAATCATAAGGCGTTCCCTCCCAATCTCATATCATTATGTTATGTAGCGTTCGTTCGGATGGTTATCCCGATCGCAAACGAACCTTGAACTTGTATTTATCTGCTCTGTAGAGAGAAATGACATACTCGATGCAGTCCTCTTGGCCACTGTAGGTAAATCTTCGGCGCAGAATCACGCTTTCTTGGGTATGGATTTTTAACAAGGCGGCGTCTTCTTCTGTCGGATGGGTAACTTCTATGGTCTCGTCCGCATATTCCAAGGTGATTCCCAGATCCTCCTGGAAAAACCGATAAATGGAATCGTGCGCCCAGTCCATGTTCAAAATCTTCAAGACTCTCGAACTAGTGTTCGGGTTAATATACGCCTTTTCCAAAGCCATGGGAAGTTGATCTACATACCTCAACCGTTTGAGCAGGATAACGGGTGTATCCTCCGAAATGATAAAGGGTTGCAGCACCTCGGGAGGTGCTTGGATCAAACGATTATCGAGCACCGTTGAGCTCGTTGTTTGCCCCTTTTTTAGTACCTCTTGCGTAAACCCCTGTAAGGTTGTCAGGTTTTCCTCCCTCTTTTTCTCAGAGACAAATGTGCCTTTCCCGCGGGTTCGTGTAATATGGCCCTCCCGAAACAGCTCCTCCAAAGCCTTACGAACCGTCAATCTGCTGATTCCATAGGTATCGCACAAATCGTGTTCGGATGGAAGCCGGTCTTCTGATTGCCATTGCCCCTCAATAATCTTTTTTTTGAGCCTTTGGTACAATTGATAGTACAAAGGTACAGGCAAAGTTCGGTCTAAGCTGTTGATGCTGATCCCTCCTTTCTTCGCATAATTATAGCACGTATTGTTAATATAACAAAGCCATAAATCGAGCCTTCGGAAAGGATCTTGCATAAAAAAAGGGGTGAAAACGGCTCACCCCTTCGTTTTTTACGGGATTTTGTGTATTACAAGGCCAAGATCCATTCAACCAAGACGCGAATGACACCCTCATCGACATGGGCAGGGATGGAATACAATTCCATGACCGAATCCATAGACTCCAAGTCTCTCATTCCCTTCGAGTCCATAAACAAGTGACTGAGCCCCGGAAAGGACACAAAGGAAAAGGACTCTCGCCCATAAAAGGCCTCTTTCAACGGAAGATAGTCCTTGTCGGTAACCTGAAAGTCATCCTCTGCATGTAGCACCAAAACTGGACAATCTGTCTTTTCAAGCCAATAAAGGGGATCATAGCCATCCAACTCATACAGGTATGATACCGGAATCGTATCCAGCATCTCTTCAGGAGAGGCTTCATGGGAAACCACCCGATCGAAAAAAGCGAATACTTGGTCTTTCAATGCCTTCAATTCTGGTGTCAGCGGTTCCAGCCCGTCAAAAATGGCTTGGTTCTGGTCTTTGATCACCTCAATCAAGCGCCTAGTGGTGCTCGCCAGAAGAACAATCCCATCCACATGATGACTCATGGAGGCAATCTTTGGCGCAACCATCCCCCCCAGACTATGGCCACCCAGGACAATCTGACGCGCTCCAGGCAATGAACGGACCCATTCTATGGTATAAAGGGCATCGTTTGTGTATTCATCCTCAATACTTGGCATGATCGTCTCATAAAGCTCTTGGGATTTCCCATAATACCGTTTCTCCATCCGAACCACTCCGATTCCCATTGTCGCAAGACCATAGGCAAGATCCCGATAGATCTTGTTGGGTCCGATCGTTCCGTCCACATCGTGCGTTCCTGAACCTTGCAAGATAATCAACACGGGAAAGGATTCCGCATCAAGGGGCAATGTCAGTCCCACTCGGAAGGTCCATGGCTCTTCACCAAGAGTCAGAACTGAATCCCGGATTCGCTCTGAGTCGATATACTCGGGCAGTTTCCGCTCCGGATCGGGAATGACATTGAGGAAGAACCCCGCAACCATTCCCGATTCAGCCACTGAGACAATAAACTCGACCCACCCGCGGTCCATCTCCATTTGAAGGCTGACAATCGTGTTTGTTTGAACCAGCTTGGTATCGATTTGAACCAATCGAATCGGGTTCCCAAACTGCTGCCAAATCTGCAAACCGCTCTGAGCCATTACGACAATTGGAAAGGCTTGCTGCATCTGCTTATCGTGATATTGAGCAGCCTGATCATATTCTCTCTCCAAAAAATGGTGCAAATAACCCTGCGCCCGTTCAATCGGATTGACTCCGAAGATCATCACGCAGAGCAATCCGATCATCAAGATCCCGATCGTTCCTTTTTTGCTCATTGTATTTCCTCCTTACGGTTTTTCATATTATTGATCCCTTGCGAATAACGCGGTCGTTCGCTTAACCACTGCTGGCCATGTGATCCATGAACCGAAGATTCCAACCAAAAACAATATCGCTGTCATTCCCATCGGAGGCAAGACATCTCGAAGAAGAAACCCGAGAAAACCCAACCCAAAACAGAATCCAAATATGATCGGGATGGAAAAAGCAACATTGAGATTGGCTTTCATGGCTTTATGAGGATTATCCCAATCTAAGACTGGGCGAATGGCGTCGATAACTACTTGGACAAGATTGAGAAAAGTCATGCATACAGCCGATCCAAAGACAATCGCAAGGATCTCGCCGAAATTGATCCGAAATAGGATATACATGGCCACACCAGTCATAATCGGTCCAATCATGCTCAGGCTCAGAATTTGCGCCAGTTTGACCTTCAGAATTTGGATTGGTGTAAACGGGAGCACCCGAAGCTCTTTTAGCATTTTTCCTTCCCGGCTGAACAAAGACGAAGACAATGAATTCATCGCTCCCGGCAGAGTCCCCAAAAGGATCCCAATCGGTACGGTAAACTGCGAAAACTCGTGAATCATCTCGGTCAAGGCTCTGATTTCATTGGATCCTCTCGATCCCGCAGCCGCCATTACCAAGATGAGGATCGGAAAGATGACTACTGCGCCCAACCCATTAAACGCAAATGATGGTTCCCGCAAAAAATACCGCCATTCTCGCTGCCAAAGGGCCGTGATTGGAGGTTTTTGCGCGCCAAACCTCAAACTAAGCTCTCCTTCTTTCAAAACGCTTCGTTGGGCGTATTTCTCCTGCAAATCTGAATATACCTGTAAATAAAACCGGTTTCCAAAACCCAACAAGATCAGAAACAAACCAATATGCGCGCCCAGAAAGATCAGAAGCCATCCTAACCCTTGAATCGCTGGGGCAGTCAACGCCTTTGTGGCAAGAAAAGCAGGAGGATAGACCATCGATATCCGGTTGACCAGCAATTCGGGGTTTGCCATTGCTTCGAGCATGGCTTCCGTTGTTTCATATGTCCCTGCGCTTTGCATCATGACATACTGAAATGCCAACACGGCAATTACTACCACAGTAGCCAAAAAAAAGACCATAAAATCTTTGTATCGATTGAATCGGATCTTATGAGCAAGGGGTAGGATGACAATCATCGAAATGGCAATGGGAAAAATTTGAGAGCAAAGAAAAACCACAACAGCGCTCACCCAGTACAGAGGAGACGCGTTGGTGGAAACCCCGAAATAGATCAAGGGTGGGAGCAAGAGGGCAAGGGAGATGATCATCTGATCCATGAGTACCACGCATGTCTTGGCGCTAATGATTTGCCAAGGTTTCATAGGCAATGTGCATAAAAGGTTCATGTCCTTCGAAAAGAAGAAGGTGCTCACAATCATAAAGATCCCCAAAAAAAACCCGAAGATTCCGGCAAGCATATACGCATTGCTCAAAAAGAGCGCTTCCATGCCCATCATAGTGTATTGCTCCAACATCCCTGTCATAATGATGCGATACAACGGGGCAAGACTGGCGACCATCGCAACGATTACGATCGGGATAAGGGCGAACTCCCACAAACGCTGCTTTTTTTCAAAATAGAAGTAGCGTTTTTTGGAGAGTCCGTAATGTTCATTCAGCAGAATCAAGAAAAGAGAAATCCATGGTTTGCGTTTCACTGTCCGTCACCTCGAAGAATAATTTTTCCAAACTCTTGTCTCCTCTCGCCTTCCTTAACTCATCGACAGAACCCACAAACTGCAAGCTCCCTCGATGAATGATTCCGATCCGATCACAGATCTTTTCGGCGATTTCCATGACGTGGGTGGAGAAGAAGACGGTATTCCCAGAATCCGCATGACGCCTCATCATTTGTTTCAGAACAAAGGCAGACTCAGGATCCAATCCCACAATGGGCTCATCCAGAATCCACAATCGCGGATTATGGATTAAAGCGCCGATTAGCGCAATCTTCTGGCGCATCCCGTGCGAATACGTGGAAATGGGATCTCGCACTGCGTTTGTGAGTTTGAAATGCTGGAGCAAACGAGTCACCCGGTCGGTTCGGGCCTTTGCTGAAACCCCAAAAACATCCGCGATAAAATTGAGGTATTCCGCGCCAGTCACCTTTTCCATAACCAATGGTTCATCAGCGATGTATCCAATCTCCTTCTTCGCGCTGATTGGATCCGTTGCGAGATCGACACCATTGATCCGTACAATGCCATTGGTTGGTTTCAGAAGCCCCACAATCATCTTGATCGTTGTGGATTTTCCTGCCCCATTGGGTCCCAAGAACCCAAAAATCTCCCCTTTTTGCACTTGAAGCGATACATCCTTGACCGCATGCACACTACCTGCATACACTTTGTTCAAACCATTCAACTCTACCATACATACGCCTCCTGAACAAGTCTATTCCACTTCTTTTGTGGCAAAATAGCGAGCGCCGACAAGCGAACAAACGGGCGCAACCATCGATAAACCGATAGAATAACCAAGATCCATACCCCCTCGATCATACAAACCCACTCCAAGGATATAGGGATAGATATTCAGCCAAGATAACGCCGGAACAAACGAAAGAAACGGAAGAACGATAATGAGCATTCCCCCGGCTACCATCACGCGAACCTGGTCCGAGAAACGGATCGAAACGAGCAAAAAAAGGCTATACAGAAACCATGCAGCGATCAATTGCTGCCCCATAGCCAGAATGATCAGCGAATATGGGGTGGGATACCCCGCGATATTCATAAATAGCGGGGCAAGCAGGTTCAGCAGTACCACCGATCCAGCGATCATCAGAAAACCAGTTCCATATTTAACCCAATAGACAGAAGTCCGAGACCATCCGCTCAACAAGAAGTATATGGTCCTTTTCTCCTGCTCTCGGGAAAAAATGGGAAACGCGACTAGCAAAACGAAGATCGGGATGAGTTGGCCCAAGGTTTTCCCCTGCCATTGATCCAACACGTAGAACTCTCCCCTTGCGAAGATTCCAAAATCCAGGAGTTGCTCGGGAGGAATACCCAACAGATCGGCCATAGTATCTTGGCTGTACAATCCTCTCATCAAGGGTTCAAACAAAGGGAATGCATTGACTATGACGATGAGCAACCCGATTAAAATCGCGACAAAGATACTGACTCTCCACAGGGCATCCCGAAACTCTTTACACCACATTGGATTGCCCCCTCACCAGAATCCGGAAGAAACTATCCAAATCGGGGACCTCGGATGATATCCCCGGTCTGTCTCGTAAGGACTCCCACTGGTCTTTGCGGTCGGATATTCCGAGCCAATGAGTGCTCTTTTTCCATACCGAACGGAAAGAAAACGTTCGCAGAAGGGGCTCCTGATCGAAAGGAATGAAAAAGGTTCGGTATTGCTCTTTGATGTCATCCACCAAGACGGAAAGAAGGATCTTCCCATGATCGATAATCGAAACCCAATCTGCGATTCGTTCCACTTCTTGGATAATATGCGAAGTATACAAAACCGTTTTCCCTTCGTACAGTTTCTCGCGGATCAATTCCATAAGCGATTCTCGTATGATGGCATCAAGTCCCAGTCCTGGTTCATCCAACATATAGATTTCGGCGTCTCGCGATAGCGCGATGAGGGTATACACAATACTCCGCATTCCCAGAGAAAATGATCCCAGCTTTCGTTTCATTGGGATTTCAAACCGATGGGCTAATTCCACCATCGCCTCTTTTCGGAAATCCGGGAACATCCTTTGACACAGGTGAATCGTCTGCAGTAGATGATGTTGCCCATACAGACTTTTTTCTTCTGGCACATAAGCGATTTTTTGGCGAACTGCATCGACCGATGATCCCAAAACCCGGATTTCCCCAGAATAGCGCAACCACCCCATGATCGATTTCAGGGTTGTTGTTTTCCCTGCTCCGTTGCGCCCCAGAAGAGCATAGACTTGAGACGGGCGCACAGAAAAGCTGATCCCTCTCAACGCCGTATGGGTCTTTCGATATACTTTCACCAGATTCTGCACCCGCAAAACAGGTTCTACTTCATGGTTTTCCATAGTTGCTCCGCTACCTCCAAAAACTCGTGATAATCCATCCCCAGTTTCCTCGCCTTTGTGAAAATTTCCTGGATCATGGGTTTGATCCCTTCTTTCATGGATTCTCGTATCTCTTGGGGACTCTGAACCACAAGATAACCCATACCCGGACGCGCAAAAACCAAACCATCCGTTTCTAGCTCTCGATACGCACGAACTACGGTATTTGGATTGACCCGAAGAAAGGACGCCATGTCTCGGATCGATGGGAGAGTTTCCCCTTCTTTGATCTCTCCCCGCATAATCAACTCCTTGATTCCGCTTTGGATTTGATGATAGATCGGGTCGGGACTTCTCAAATCTACCTTAAACCACAAAGGCCATCCTCCTATCTATCGGAAATCTGAAATTAAACGATCTTTTCTATCTGTATTATATCACATAGTACAGTTCGTGTCAACAAACCGAGGTTCATGCCCGGTTCTCAAAATATAAACGGACACTTGAATATAATTACTTCTAAATAAGTATTATAAAAGCTACGCTTGACATTTATCATCTTGAGTGGTATAATCAGAAGTAGAAATTAAAATATCTCTTGGGGAGGATACCGATGAATGTGCAAGAACGATCCAATTTTTGGTTGTACATCCTTGGACGATTTGTTTCTCTGATCGGGACGGGTGTACAGATGGCAGCGATTCCGCTTTTGATCTTGGATATGACCGGATCTGGAACGATGATGGGTCTTTTTGCGGCGGCAACCAGCATTCCCCGCCTCCTGATCGCGCCATTTGCAGGGGTCTTGGGGGATCGCTGGAATCGAAAGAAGATCATGGTCAATACCGACTATCTCCGGGGTATCATAATCTTGGCTCTGGCGTGGGCCGCATATTCAGGGAGAATGAGCATTCCCCTCCTCTTTGTCACGCAAATTGTTGTTGCGCTGATCGACAGCATCTTCAGCGCCGCTACCTCAGCCATGCTGCCGGAACTAGTCCCAACCGATGATCTGACACGCGCGAACTCCGTCAATTCGGCTGTGGTCAGCATATCGATGATTTTCGGGCCTGTTTTGGGTGGGGTATTATACGGGCTTCAAGGGATTTCCATTGTGTTCCTGGTAAATGGTGTGTCCTTTTTGCTGTCCGGATTCAGTGAAATGTTTATCCGATACCTTCCAATCCCAAAGCCAAATATCAAGCTATCTACGACAACCTTCTTCCGTGAAATCAAAGAGGGATTTCAGTTCATTACCCGCCGAAAACCGCTACTCATACTGATTATTTACGCGGTTACCCTAAACTTTTTGGTAAATCCGATCATCGCTGTGGTCATGCCCTACGGAATGCGTGAAGTCATCGGGTTTTCCGCTACGCAATTTGGTTTGATGCAAAGCCTATGGATGGTCGGGTCTTTGTTGGGCAATGTCATGATTGGGGTTTTCTTTGCGAAAAGCAATGTTTCGAAGCTGATGAAGCGAAGTCTAGTCAGTCAGATGGCTTTATGCTTGCTGTTTTCAATCACGTTCTTCCCTTGGGTCGTCATGGCTCTGGATGGTCCTTCGATCATGCTCTTTACCACCATGGGAGTTTTGTTTGCCGGGTCGGGAATCTTCAATGCCATGGTCAATGTGCCGTTTTTCACGAATATGCAAAAGATGGTGCCCAATCATCTCCGAGCGCGTGTCTTTTCGTTGTTGGAAATCATGCTCATGATGGCCACGCCTTTTGGTCAGTTTGCCTTTGGTCTGATGACCGATCGATTCCCCGTGCATTGGCTGATGACCGGAACCTTCGGAATCGGTCTCCTTACCAGTATATGGTTTGTGATGAAAGCGCCCAAAGCCAGTTTTGATCCATCATTAATGCCGATCGGAGAGACAGGGTAGATAAAAGGGGATGGGTCAACCGGGGCTTTCCGGATGATCCAGATCTCGTGTACAGGCTAGCGTGCGTGTTGGTATGGACCGCAATAAGCGGTGATGTCGATCGATCACGCTTCTCGCCCCTTCATCTCCTTGAAGCTGCAAAATTTCTGGGAAGAGTTGTTTGGGAAGGTAGACCGGAAAACCCGGCGCGCCTTCATAAGCAGGACGGATGATTGAATCCGGCGCAGAGGCAGCAGCGGTAAATACCTGAATCGAATCTGATTCCACTAAATAGGGCATATCTCCAAGGAAGAGAAAAATACCGGCTGCTTGAAGAGAAAGGGCGGTTGAAACCGCCCTTTTTACTGATGTTGAGAACCCTTTCTTCCACGAAGGGTTTAGAGCGACCGAGAAAACGCCGGTGCGAACATGCCGCTGGATCTGTTCAGAATCGCACCCAAGAACAAGCTCAAGATGGCATTTTGCTTCGGGGAATCCTTCAACCGACCGAAGGACATGGGTGATCACATGCTGAAGCATAGGAATACCATCGATTGGATGCAGCATCTTCTGACTGCCAAACCGTGTTGAACTGCCGGCAGCAAGAATCGATGCGCAAAAAATGGTGTTCATGCGCCTGGCACAGTTGTTTTCAATCGATCTAGAAGATGTGTGCGGATATAATTGAACCCGCCCTGCCAAAAGTCGGGATCAGAAAGATCGATCTCAAGCGGGTTGAGCAGGTCTTGAGGGGACTTACTGCCACCGGATTCCAGCAATTCGATGAATTTCGGTGCAAACCGATCTCCCATTTCCAGGTATCGCTGATACAACGCGATGACAAGAAGCTGGGCAAAGTTATAGGCATACACATAGAAGGGAGTATGCAAAAAGTGAGAAACCATAGCCCATTCCCACCGAAACTCGGCATTGAGATCCAAACTGGTTCCAAAGACACGCTGAATCTCCTCCCAATAGATTTCGGACAGGCTTTCGAATGGAAGATAGTCCTTGGCCAGTTGCTCATACACCCGTTGCTCAAAACAAGAAAACATATTCTGCCGGTGCATGGTCGCAAACATTCCTTCAAGAACATTGCATATCAGGCTCTGTAATTCTTGACCTTCCATCTTCTTCATCAACGCGTCCACCATGAGCATTTCCCCAAACACCGAAGCCACTTCGGCCATCGTCAATGGGGTATCATAGTTCAGCAGCGTCTGTTTCTTTGATAACGTCCCATGAATCCCATGACCCAATTCATGCGCCAAAGTCAAAACACAGTCCAATCCGCCCATATACTGGGTCAATACGTAAACCGGTTTATCGGGAGAAACATATGCGCAAAAAGCGCCTCCCCGTTTGGTTGGATGCACACGGGCATCGATTCTTCGTTCGTCAAAAAAACTTTGAGCTGTTTGTGAAAAGAGGGGGTTGAATCCTTCGAAAGTCTCTATAATCATAGCTTTCGCTTCATCCCAGAAATACCGCTGCCGAACCGGAGTGATGGGGGCATAGATATCGGAAAGTTTCAATCGATTTTTTCCCATGATCGTTGTTTTCAACCGATAATACTCCTGTACGATCGTATTGTTTTGGGAAGTCACTTGAATCAGGGTGTTTACCGTTTCATCCGAAACCTCATTTTCCAAGTTCCGCCGGCTTCTGGGGGAGGAAAACCCTCTTAATTCAGCTTCCGAGGCGTAGTCTTTCATCACGGCGTTGAATAGATTTTCCACCACAACTTCATGATCTTTCAGGTTTTGAAAGGCCATGGCGCACGCTTTCTCCCGAATATTTGAATCAGGGTGATGGCGAAGCTTCAACAGCTGATCCTGATTGATCGCTTCTGTCTTTCCGTCAACCTCGAAAGAAAAAGAAAAACCCGAACTAAGCTCTTCATAAAGCTTAAGGTGCGCTTCGCTCCCGGAAAGGTTTTTGAGATTGACCAGTTTTTCTTCCTTTTCGGTAAGCAAGTGCGTTCGTTTCTTTCCGATCTTATCCAGGTGATGGCGATAGGGTTGAAGAGCATCGGACTGGAGAAGAGTCCGAAATGCTTTTTCTGAGAGTTTCGTAAGTTCAAGGTCAACAAATAAGACTTGATTCATGAGATCCGCTTGCTTTTTCTGCATCCGGGATAGGAAGATTTTTGCCTTCTGATCATGGGTGTCTTGAGAGAAGGCCAGATAGGCTATTTCGAATACGCCTGCCCCAAGAGCAAAAAAGGACTCGTACGCTTTCAAGGCTTCACAAACTCTTTGAGGCGTGGCCCCTTCCTCAGTACATAATGTGCCATAATAAGTGGCAGCAAAATCCGCTACTTTCTTTTCTACGGCTTGAATATCTGCGTGAATCTTTGGATCTTCCAATCCTTCGTACAGCAACCCCAGATTCCATGTAACATTCTCTGCTCCTGTTTGCATAAAATCACCTCTTATGAAATAAGCAACCAAAGAATTGGTCCGTAAGGATAGAAAATTTGGTCTTTCATACGAAAGACCAAATTACGTTGACTAAGTTCCTACAGGTATAAACCCTTTTTGGACTCGATTGATGTTATGGATCCACAGTAATCGATCCCTTCTCGAGAAAAGAAGGGGTTATTCGCTTTTCATCCAATAGATCCCAAAACCCGCGGTTCCTGGACCCACGTGGGAAGAAATGATCTTGCCCATCGGTGTGAATACCGAATCGAGCACTTTGTACTGGTCCGATAGCTTTGCCTGTACTTCTTTACATTCGGAAAGGTTGTCGGCATGGACCATCGCCAATTTGACCGATGACCCTTTGGGAATGAACTTGGAAGCTTCTTCGCAGATCAGTTCTTGGACTTTGGCCGTCCCTCTTGCCTTGCCAAAAGGCACCAGCTCTCCATTGGGATCAATGGTGAGGGCAGCACGAATCTTCAACATACTCCCCACAAAGCTTTGAAACCGCGATACCCGACCGCCTTTTCGGAGAAACTCAAAATCGGAGACATAGAAGAAGGCCAAACATTGATTGGCATTTCGTTCTTCTTCCAAGCTCTGTTTGATCTCCTCAAGGCTTTTTCCCTGGTCCGAAAGCTCTCTTGCGCGCATAGCGGCCAAAGAAAGGGGACTGGAAGCCAACCGTGAATCCCAAACCACGATCTCCTTTTCCTGATCTTTGGCTGCAATCGTAGCGCTGTTATAGGTTCCGGATAGTTTGGCGGAAATGGTGATCACAAAGATTCCCTCATACCCCTCTGAAAAGAAGCGATCATATAGCTCCGAAAATTCCTTCGGAGTTGGTTGCGAAGTCGTGGGTAGTTTTTGCGTTTGTTTCAGTCGAGACCAAAAATCGGCAATGCCACTTTCTTCCCGTGTATCTTTTTCGCTCTTTTCTTCACTCCACAGAACATGCAACGGGATCGTCTCGACATCCAGTTTCTTACTCCACTCCTGCGGCATATCTCCTGTGCTGTCGACGATAATTTTTACCTTTTTCACAACTCACCTCCGAAAATCATTGATCTTTGATTTCTGGGTCATTATACCACAAGATCTTCCGAGAAGGGCAAAGTATCAAAAATCCACATAAGCCATCCTCCTACCTCGCTCCAAACAAAGCGGTTCCCACACGGACCATGGTCGCCCCTTCTTCAACAGCCACTTCGAAGTCCCCAGACATTCCCATTGACAGGTGGTGCAAAGACGGATACTCCGACAGCCACTTTGCCTGAAGGTCTTTCATTTTGCGAAAGACCCACCGTACCTCCTCGGGATCTTCTACAAAGGGGGCCATGGCCATGAACCCCATCACATGGATATTAGGCATGGATCGAGAATGTTCCAAAATCACGCCCATTTCATTTTGACAAACCCCGTGCTTTGACTCTTCGCCGGACACATTCACTTCAATTAAAACCTTCTGGACGCATCCGCAAACAGCGGCTCGTTGATCAATCTTTCTGAGGATGGAGAGCGAATTGACTGAATGGATGTACTCAGCATGCCCAACAACGTACTTCACTTTATTCGATTGCAGCGTTCCAACAAAGTGCCAAGAAAGCGTCAAATCCTGCAGCACGATTCTTTTATCTCGAAACTGTTGGGCCTGATTCTCGCCAAAATCCTTTTGGCCCAACTCGTAAGCCTTTCGGATGGTTTCTGGGAGAATTGTTTTCGATATTGCAACCAATAGAACCTCTTTGGGTTTCCGTCCGGTTCGAACGCACGCTTCCTGAATCCGGAGAAGGATCGTGTCCATACTCTGCCGAAGATCTTTCATTGCACCCCTCCCTATGATGATCAATTATGGCTAATTCAAGCAGTCCTGGCTCGCGAATAAAAGACGTTGACAAGCTCTTTTTTTTATGGTATAGTATGGAGTGTTGCCGAGGTGGCGGAATTGGCAGACGCAACGGACTTAAAATCCGTTGGTACTAAGTACCGTGCGGGTTCGATTCCCGCCCTCGGCACCAGTGAAACCTATCGTTTGCGGGGTGGAGCAGTCTGGTAGCTCGTCGGGCTCATAACCCGAAGGTCGTAGGTTCAAATCCTACCCCCGCGACCAAATCAGCAACAAAGGCGGTGTAGCTCAGATGGCTAGAGCATGCGGTTCATACCCGCAGAGTCGTCAGTTCGATTCTGACCGCCGCCACCAAGACATAAGATACACTTTCGTCAGTTCGATTCGGTCTCTTAGATTGAATCGAATTTTTTTATGGAACCAATTAGCTTTCTCTCTCGGGTAAGCGCACTTTGTTATCCTTAAAGCCTAAAGCCTTTCAGACCATATTCTATCACAAATGAAGAACTCCCGGTCCATCGGTTGGAAATGGCGTTTGAAAAAGCGAGATCGTTCAATAAAACTCTTATGGAAAGATTAATCGAGAGACTCTGGGAAAGGTGATCCATATTCTGTGCCCGAAATGTAGGAGAAACCCTCTTCAGATCCGGTTTCGCTATCAAGCCCGCTGGGAATATAGAGATTGGCTCTATGATTGGGATGCTTTTGCGAAAATGAAAAGATCCCCTCAAATCCTCAAAACGAACATCCACACAACCGCGCATGCATACTGCACAGAATGCAAAGTGTTGATCGAAGTGATGGGTTGGCAAGTGCCAGATAATCCGGAAGGCGGACTGGAACAGGCGTTTTTTGAAGCCCTGAACGAGAAAGTGAAGGGGATTTTGTCCCTGTAGAAAGCGCTTTTCAGTAAAGGAGGCATTTGATGCTAACTAAAGAGCAGGAATATGCAATTATGGAAGAATTTTTTATCGCAACGCGCTTAGTCTGGGTGGGTTTGCGAGAACTTAATCGTATGTACGGATCAACCGACTTCTTCCATCTACCGTTATTACTCCTTTCTTCAGGTTTTGAAAGGATAATGAAGGCAATTCTCTGTTTATACCACCTTAAAAAGCACAAGGCATTCCCTAATACTGTTGAATTTTATGAGTATCATGGCCATGATTTAGAGAATTTACTAGGAAAAATAAAAGAACGCTGTTTTTCGGAATACTATCTGAATCACATCCCCGTAGCTAAGATGGACCTTGATTTTCTTAATAATCCGATTTTGGCGAAAATCATTGAGGTTTTATCTAACTTTGGAAAAGGTTCCAGATATTACTACCTAGATGTTGTAATCAGCAAGGAGAAAATTAGAAAATCTCCCAAAGAAGAATGGGAAACGCTTGAATCGGAAGTATTACGGACAGAGAGCATCAATGATCTAAAGAATATTGGAGACCCTTTCAAGAGAATCAATTATGCTTTAACCATCCGATTTGAAAAACTAGCTCGCGCCCTGACTCGCCTCCTCACTCTTAGCGATGGTGGAAATTTACCATTGCGGAGTTGCATACCAGCCTACCATTTTATCAGTTTGAAGGTAACTAACAACTGTTCACGCGAAGTTGCGAAAAACTGTTCATCTCTAATTGCCA
>CAYWWY010000008.1:54758-100694 GCA_964462525.1 uncultured Thermotogaceae bacterium | reverse complement strand
CTCACACAAGCTGCGCTTCGCGGTTGAAGAAGGTCCGATAACCCAGATGGAGCATCAGGATTGTCGATAGGGCAACTGCGCCTAGGATGCCCAACATGATCGCAATCTGGTAGGCGATGGCGGTGATTGGGGAGATGCCGGATAGGATTTGGCCGGTCATCATTCCGGGGAGGAAGACGATTCCCATACCGATCATCGAATTGATCGTGGGCATGATGGCAGCATCGAAGGTGCTGTCGATGATGTGTTTGGTCGCGGATTTGGGGGTTGCTCCAAGGATGAGGGCTTCTTCTACCAGGGCTTTTTGGGTGGTCATTCCCTCGATCAGCGTTTTTACGCCTAGGGATATACCGGTCATCGAATTTCCCACGAGCATGCCCGCGATAGGGATAAAGTATTGGGGGGCGTACCAGGGCTCGATCTGAACGACAACAAAGAGGAAAAAGAGAAGCGGCGCAATCGTACCGGCGCTCATGGAGAGGGCGATGACCTTTTTCATCGATCCCGATAGCTTTTTTTTGAACTTGTTGATGATCGTCATGATCGCGAAGACTTCCATTAAGGCAATGACGCCTAGGGTGATCCAAGGATTGGGGTTTTCGATGACCAACATCAGCAAGTAGCCGGCCAAAATCAGCTGGAGGGTCATTCGGATGGAGGAGAGGATGATTTCCTTTTCTTTTCCGATCTTGCGCGCTTTGACAATCGCTAGGACGATCAAGACAAAGATGTAAGCAACCGCCACCTGCCATACGCCCAAGTCGATTATGCTGTTCATTGGTTGCCCCTTTTTCCATTGGAGATGCCGATCACTTCATCGGAATAGGTTTCTGCAAGCTTTCGGGAATGGGTGACCATGATGATGGTTTTCTTTCGATCCCGCACGCATGAGATCAGCATTTGGATGATCATCTCTCCGGTGATGTCATCCAATGCCGAAGACGGTTCATCCAGGAGGAATACGGGTGGATCCAACAGCAGAATGCGGGCCAGCGACAGGCGTTGCTTCTCTCCTCCCGAAAGAGTTTTTGTGGGGCCGTCCAGAGATTTTTTCAGGGAGACTTGCGCCAATGATAGACGCAACTGCTCATCGGAAGGAATCGGTTTTTCCTGAAACCGGATGCCAACCAACAAGTTTTCCCGAATGGTCCCATCAAATACGACCGGACTTTGAGACAGCATCACGACATTTCTGCGGTGCGTCACGGGATCGATCGTTTTCAGATCGGTCCCCTGATAATACACCGTTCCTTGGGTGGGAGAATTCATCTTGTTCAGCAGACGCAAGATCGTTGTTTTTCCGCCGCCGCTCTCTCCGACCAAGGTTGTGGTTTTGATGGGTTCTAAGACAAGGTATGGAATGTACAAGAAGTCGTGGACGCGCACATCGTCCAGTTTGAATAAGGGTTCGTTCATCTCCGGCCCTCCGATCTTTCGATTATACCACAATCCGATTTGTCAATTTCAAGGCCATTTGCCTGAAAGGACAAGAAGAGCGCAGCCGGCCGACCGGTCGTTTTGAAAAGGGGCCTTCGATCATGTATAATTGGCTTGGCGAAAAAACGAATGATCATTCATGATGCGGAGGTGTTTTATGAACGGCTCACAAAGCTATGTGGAACAGGTGAATCGATGGAGCGCGAGAAACTACAATCCTTTGAATGTCGTGATCGAGAAGGGGTTGGGGTGCTGGGTATGGGATGTCGAGGGCAAGAAGTATTTGGACATGCTTGCGGCATATTCTGCTGTGAACCAAGGCCATTGCCACCCGAAGATCATTAATGCCCTGGTGGAGCAAGCCAAGAAGGTGACCCTCACATCCCGGGCCTTTCAAAACGACCAGATGGGCGCGTTTTTGGAGCGACTTTGTGAGCTCACGGGCTATGAAAAAGCATTGCCCATGAACACCGGGGCGGAAGCCGTTGAAACCGCCCTGAAAGCCGCGAGAAAATGGGGCGAACTCAAGAAGGGCGTTGGGAAAAACACGGGAAAGATCATCGCGTGCGAGAACAACTTTGCGGGACGAACGATTACCATTGTCAGCTTCTCGAGCGATGATCAGTATCGGGACGGATTCGGTCCCTTTACGCCTGGATTTGATATCATCCCGTATGGAGATTCCGAAGCGCTTGAGAAGGCCATCGATGACGATACCGTTGCCTTTATCTTGGAGCCCATTCAAGGAGAAGGCGGGATTCTTGTTCCTCCGGAAGGGTATTTGAAGAAAGTCCGGGAGATTACTCAAAAGCACCGCGTTTTGCTCATCCTCGATGAGATTCAGACTGGGTTCGGACGAACCGGGCAATTATTTGCGCACAATTACGAAGGAATTCGGCCCGATATCCTTGTGATGGGGAAAGCCATCAGCGGTGGGGTATACCCGGTCTCTGCCATAGTCTGCGATCAGGAGATTATGGAAGTCTTTGCTCCGGGCGATCATGGGTCCACCTTTGGTGGCAACCCGCTCGGTTCGGCCGTTGGCCTTGCGGCCATCGACGTTATCGTGGAAGAAAAGCTCAGTGAGCGGTCCAAAGAGCTTGGGGATTATTTCCTCCAAAAACTGAAGGGACTCACAGCGCCGATGATCAAGGAAGTCCGCGGTAAGGGTTTGTTCATCGGGGTTGAAATCAAGAAAGAATATGGAAACGCGAGAAAGTATACAGAAATGCTCAGAGAAAAAGGGTTGCTGTGCAAAGAGACGCACGAACAGACCATCCGATTCGCACCGCCCCTTGTCATCACAAAAGACGAAATCGATTGGGCTTTTGACCGGATTCGGGAGGTCCTTCAGCCTGATTGATTCGGTTTCTCTGGGTTGATCGCATATTATTGAGCAAAAAAACGCGTTCCTCTTTCTGGTACAGTTCTTGTTGCGCTTTGGAGAGAAGAGGGGCGCGTTTTTTGTTTGCATGGGAGGCCCAGCTATGGTGAATGTCAAAAACGTGAAAGTGATATTGGGAATCGATATTATTTTGGAGGATGTCTCGTTTGATTTGGAGAAAGGCCAGGTCATGGCGATTACGGGAAAAAACGGATCGGGGAAGACCACGCTGTTGAACGCGGTTCTTTCCAAGATTCCTCATGCGGATGGAACCATTACCCTGCAACCGGATATCGAGATCGGGATGATTGAACAGAGTTCCGAAGAGACCGCAATTCCTGTATCGGAGTATATCATCCGAGAACACCCGGATCTGGTTCGGATCTATCGCGATATGCGCGCGCATCTTCATGATCCCCGGTACGCGGATCTGGTCAATGAATACGCCCAGATGGGCGGGTATGCGCTGGAATCCCAAATCGAAAAGTACGCAACAGCCTTCGGGTTTTCCGTAGAATCATTGCACCGGCCTTTTCGATCCTTTTCGGAGGGGGAGAAACGGATCTGGGAACTGATCAAGTTTTCGGTGTATGATTATGACCTGATCATTATGGATGAACCCACCAACCATTTGGATATCCGGATGTGTGTTTACTTGGAGCAGTATATCCTCAGCGAAAAGGCGAGGAACAAATCTTTTTTGATCGTCAGTCACGATCGAACATTGTTGGATCGAGTGGCGGACAAGACCTTGTATATTCAGAGAGGCGCGTCCATAATGGTCAATGGTGGGTATAGCGTTTTGTTGGACCACTTGGATCTGCAATTCCAATCGGCTAAGCGGAAAGCGGAGGATATCAATCGGAAAGTCAATCAGCTGGAGTTTGACGCGCTTAAGAAGAAGAACTGGGCGGCGGTCATTGAAAAAAGGCTTACCCAGGGGTTGCACGGGGATAAGGGGTTTATTTCCCACAAGTCGGCCAAGATGGCAAAGCGAGCCAAAATATCGGAGAGACGGCAGGAAAAGCTGATCGATCAGTTCAAAAAGGAAAAGCCGTTTATCGAGAAGCAAGTGAAATTATCTTTCCCCGAATACTGGGTGGATCATCGGAAGCTGATCACCATGAGCGGGGTGTCTTTTGGATATGATGAGCGCGTCCTATTGGAGGATGTCGATCTGGAGATCGATACGCTCGACCGGGTCGCCTTTGTCGGACCAAACGGAAGCGGAAAAACGACGTTGATCCGGATCCTGCTGGGTCAACTGCCTCATAAGAAAGGGGAGATCTATCGGAATCCAAGTGTGCGAACCCTCTATATCCCCCAAGATATCCGCCAGTTTTTCCCGGGGAAGAACCTGATTGACCATTTTGTGAATTTGGGATATGAAGAGACTGTGATCCGGCAATTCTTGGGCGCAGCCAAGATCCGAAAAGAAAAGGCGCTGCACGCTATTCACGAACTCAGCTATGGGGAGCTGTCCCGGGCTGCTTTGGTCTTTGCGATTCTGAGTCAGAGCGAGTTTGTCTTTATGGACGAGCCGACCAATCATCTGGACATTGAGTCCCTTGAAGTCTTGGACCGTCTTTTGGAAGAGTTTCAGGGTGGGTTTTTGTGTATTAGTCACGATCGGTACTTTATCGCCAAACATGCCCAGAGCGTTTACCATTTCCCGATGATGGCCGATTCGGGCGGAGAATGATGGAAGGTCTGCTACCGTTGCTGCAAAGGATATTGGCTGATCTGCGCGTTGGGCGGGAATTGGATCAATCCAATCTGATCGATCGTGGCATGGAATGGTTCCCATTTTGGAATTATGAGGGATAGCGCTTGTTGGAGTTCTTGAGGAGAGAGACCTAGGCCCAGGGTGCTGTGCGGCACCCAATACGCCGGTTTGTAGTACGGGATAAGCTGAGGGAGCCACATCTGCAATGCTTTATGAAACCGTTCATGAAAGGCAAGCAATAGGGCGGTGACAACAGGCGCGAAGAATAGAACGATTTCGGGGGTCGGAAAGATTCCAATGCTTGCGAAATGGACCGGGCAACAGGCGGAGGTTTGACAAAAGACTTGAAGTGAATCCTGAAAGGATTCGACCGGGATTTGATCATATATGCCCAAGGTGATGTGCGGTTTGGCGTCAAGATCGATCGGGATCTGGTTGGCTTGCAGTTCTTGGATGATTGGGTAGATCCGATTGCTGCTTTGCTCATCCAGATACCCTTCCACAGCATACGTCATAGTTCCTCCGATTTACTGAATCATCGTTTTGCCATGATCGCATAGTTCGTTTCTTTCAAAAAACAGAAAAGCGAGGTGCATGATGGCAATGAACTTTTCGTCTCGTCCGGCAACACCGGAGTTGATTCCCGATCTTTTTCTTGTTTTAAAGAAGTGTTGGGGATGTTGGTGTATGTACTTTCGTTCGGACCCTTCTGAGTTCAAAACCGCTGGTTCCCAACTCCGAAAGGAATGGATGGAATCTTTGGTCCGATCGGGTCGAGTTCCTGGAATCATCGGGTATTGGAATGGAACGCCTATGGCATGGTGTTCCTTGGCCCCAAGACCCGAATTCTCCAGACTGGATCGGTCGCGGTTTTTGAAACCTGTGGATGATCTCCCCGTTTGGTCCATCGTCTGCTTTTGGGTCAACAAGGAGTTCCGCGGACAGGGAGTGACCGAACTGCTGCTCAAAGATGCCATGGATTTCGGGCGCTCGCAAGGAGCAAAGGCATTCGAGGCCTACCCGTTCGATCCTGCTCATTCAAAAGGGAAATCCGACCATTGGTACACCGGCGTTATGAGTACCTTTCAACGGCTTGGGTTTTGCGAAGTCGCCAGAAGATCGCCCAAGCGTCCGATCATGAGAATGATTGATCCCTAACCAGGGAGCTCGATCCGTTCGAACTGTTGATCGATCCAGATGATGGCATTGTTTGGAACAAAGCGCAACAGGCAATAGTTTGGATCGTCGACGCCTTGTGGGAAATGGTGGATAAACCAGTCAACCCAAAAGGCTTTTTTGGTTTCCGGATCGTCTTTGATCTCGACGTTTCCTGTGAGCGTAACGCTGTCATGCTCCTCAAGAAAACAGACACTCGCTTTGTTGTCATGCTGAAAGTGCAGGGTTTTTTCGGAGTTCTTGCCCGTCGCGAACCATACCGCATTGAGGCCTTCGGTTTTGATTACCGCCATTGCCACACCCCGGGGATAACCCTCACGATCCAGGGAAGACAAAACAGCTACAGAGCTCTTAAATACAAGGTCTTTCATCTTCTTTTCGAGCGCTTCGTTCATCCAATCATCCTTTCCTTCGATAGACTGAACCGATTATACCGATGAAAACCCTGTTTGTCAATGCCTATCACAAAAAAAGCGAGGAGAGGCATGGCGCTGCGCTCTCCTCGCTTTTGGTACGATTGAATCTCCAATCGAATATTAGGGCAATTGATACCGATCGGCAAATTCCTTAAGCTCTTTCGCCGCTTTAGACAGTTGATCAGCGTCGGCGGAAAGGGTGTTTGCGTTTTCTGTTTGGGTGGTTACCCCATCCAGGACGGAATCCAAGTTATGAGAGATCTGTTGGGTGTCTTGGGCAATTGTGTTCATCGAAGCGGATATCTCTTCGATTGTTGCGCTTTGATCCCCAACTAGATGGACAACATTGTCCACCACTTCGACCACTCCTGTGATCTTCTTCATCATCAGGTTCATTTCGTCGGACATGACGTGGGCCTGGGTTTTTGTATTGCCAATGGAATGGAACAATTCTGTCGCTTTTGATGCGGTATTCAGCGTCCTTTGCTCGATCTCTTTCAGCATGGAGGTGATGTCTTGGGTCGCCTTCTTGCTTCCTTCAGCAAGTTTTCGAATCTCATCGGCCACAACAGAAAAGCCTTTCCCCGCTTCTCCGGCTCGCGCCGCTTCGATGGCGGCATTCAAAGCCAACAGATTTGTCTGTTCCGCAATCAGCGTGATCGTTTGCACGATTGTGGAGATGTTCTCGACGGATTTTTTGAGTTCCTGCATTTCTTCCGCGTCTTGTTCCGCTTGGGTCTCCACCTGATGGACAACTTCGATGATTCCCTTCAGCGCTTTGCTGCCGTTGGTGGTCACAGCGCTCATTTCATCGCTGATTTTCCGCAACGACTCAACCTGAGCCAGATTTTCTTGGGATTGAGAACTGATCTCCTCCAAAGAAGCGTTAATTTGCTCGACGGAAGCCGAAAGGTTGCCTGTGGATTGGGCGGAATTGTTGATTTCGTTGTTGGATTGCTCCATCATCGACTTTGAGTTGACCGAGATGTCGTTTACCTCTAACGAAGTCGATTCAAGCTCACGCGAAAACTTCCGTAAAAGGACCGCATTCGCTTTGAGGTTATCAACCATCTGCCGGAAGGACCCCACGAGCATACCGATCTCGTCTCCGGTTTCTTCGGGCAACTGGACGCGAAGATCGTTATTTCCGATCTTTAGCGCGGCTTCAAGCAAGAACTGAATCCGTTTTACGATTCTTCGAATAATGAAGATACCGACGAAAATACTCACAAAGAGAGAAAGGCCGGCAATCAAAAGCAGAACAATCGAAAATTGGCCAGTAAATTCAGCCATCGTGGTTTGGATGAATTCTATGGGTATTCCGAGAAACAGGATTCCGATGACTTGCCCCGAGGCATCCACGATCGGTTCATATCCCGTAAGATAGTTGTCACCCAAGATAATCGCTTCTCCAATATATGTGCGCCGGGACATGATCGGCTGGTAGGCTGCGCTGTCTCTTCCGAGGTAGGTGCCAATTGCTCTTTGCCCGTCATCCTGCCGAATGGAAGTGATTAGGCGGATAAAATCCTGTCCATCCCGGGCAAAAAGCGTTGCAACGACTCCCAGTTCTTCGGAAATCCGATCGATAATCTCATAACGCCCCTGAAACGATTGGCTTGCTTCATCGACCAAAGTCCCGTTTTGCATCCGGATTTGGCCATAGGCATTTTCCATATAGACGTTCATTGCCCGCAGCCCTGCCTCGATCTTTTCCTGGAGCAGTTGGTCGGAAATCCTGCGCGTCATACCCATCGCGGATTGGTACGAGTAGAGGGAAACAGGAATGACCCCGATTAAAACGGCCATTACCAACAAAACAACAAACACGGTCATCAAACGAGCTTTCTTCTTCACATGAACCACCTTTCTTAAATTGATCTGTTTCTTCGGTTTTAATGATCCTTCTCGAGCATTATAACAATCTTCGAATGAATTAAAACGACCTTATCTCATTATACCACAAAGTATACTTGAATACGGCGCAATTGCTCAATCGGTTTTTCTTTGTTAATAATACATGAATAACCGAATCTGTCTTTTTCTGGTCTTCTTGTGCAATGAATCGGGAGCAAGTGTGCTATAATTTCACCGTACACGTGAATTTATTGGAAAGAAAATCCCCCAGCCAGCAGATAAAGAAAGGAGAAAAGGCACTGATGCGCTTGTATTCGAAAATAGCTCTGGTGATCCTTATGTTTTCAGCGTTCATTGTCCTTTTCTTCGCGATTTTTCTCTATAATCAGGTCCGCACCGATCAACTGTCGGAATATGAGAACATGACCCAAAGCCAGTTGGTTCAATTGGAACAATCCATTGATATCCTTTTGAGCGGACTATCGAATAATACGGTTCTTTTAGCCCAGCTTCCTTTATTCCAGAGAATACACCCGGAAATGCATAGCATGCTGCGCGACGGCCTACCAGCTCATTTGATTCCTGAGTATACCGATCCAGTGGACCAGGAAGTGATTCATTTTTTTCAAGTGTTCCACGATGCCCATCCGGAAGTGACGATGGTCGCTTTGGGCACTTGCTATGGTGGATATGTCGAATACCCGATGGTTCCTTTGGGACAAGGGTATGATCCCCGATCCCGCCCATGGTATCATGAAGCGCTCAAATCGCCAGGCACCGTTGCATTCACTGATCCCTACATGACTCTGTTCTCACAAACGCCTCAGATTGGCAGCGTACGTACCATCCTGGATCCAAATCAGGAAGTATTGGGCGTGTTGAATGTAAGCATGAGTCTGGAAGCCTTGTGGGGCTTTGTGGAATCAATCCAGATCATACCACAGGGACGATTAATCATCTTGGATCGCAATGAGAGAATCATCATCGATTCGGAAAACCCCGATCTTGTCTTCGAACCAGTTCAAACCAGCTTTCCAGAGCTCATGATGAAGAATCTGCAGACCTCTTTTTTTCCTTTGAGGCCGAATGGATCCGACCACTACATCAGCTACTTGTCGAGCAAGAATCCTGATTTTTATTTTGTGATCATGGTCCCAAGCGCTGAACTCTTTCGGAGTCTGAACGCAAGAACCCTGAGTCTCATTTACCTTGCTGCGCTTGTGTTCGCTATTATCTTGATCGTGATTGGGTTTGTCAGCAAATTCATCTCCAAACCGTTTGAGCGGTTTTCACAGCTCATGATTCAGTTTGGAAAAGGGGATTATTCGACCCGGTGCACCCTATCCGGGTCGAAAGAGATCCAAAGCATGTCCCGCAATTTCAATTTGATGGCCGATACTGTGGAAGCGTACATCGAGGAAAAAGAGCTTCTGAACAAAGAACTGATCGAAACCAATCTCGCCTTTCAAGAAACCAACCAGCTGCTTATGAATTCGAGCCAAGCCATTCAGGAATACTCATCCAATATGGAAGAGCTGATCACGATCACGTCCAGGATTTGCGAATCCGCATTGAAGCGGGATCGCGAATTTTTGAAGGACTTGTTAGAGATGTTGCTGACTTTGATCGACAAAGCCGATTATGGGAGCATATCCATCGTCGATGGAGAGGATTGGAAATTTGTTTGGTCGGTGGGCCATGATATGGAAATCTTAAGAACCCTTGACCTGAAAAAACAGCATTTGATACAAGGGGATACAGGGGCAGTTATTATCGATGTGATGGCTGAAAACGAGAGCATCATACCGGAAGATCTTTTGAATCAAATGCAAAAAGCGACCCTTCCGATCAAATCATCGATCCTCTCTGCCTTGGTCTTTCATAAAAGAGTGTTGGGAAGCCTGTCTTTGGATATTGCGCAAGAGAGCGATCAAGAATTCACCGAAAACGAAGTGAAGATCGTGAACGCCTTCTCCAACATCGCTTCCGCCTTTATCACCATGCAAAGCTACATGAAAGAACAGGAGCAATTCCAAAAAGACTTGATTACCGCTTTGATCAATCTCTTGGAGATCCACGATCCCTATACCAAAGGACACTCGATCAATGTGGCCAATTATGCGGTAAAGATTGCCGAAGAAATGGGTTTGGAAGAAGAGACCATATCCAGCATTTTTTGGGCAGGAATGGTTCATGATGTGGGGAAGATTCTCGTTCCAGCCACAATCCTCGTAAAACCTTCGGCCCTAACCGAGGATGAGTTTGACCTGATTCAGAATCATCCCATCTGGGGCGCCAATGTCTTGGGGATCTTCGATGCGTTGGAAGATGTATCGCTTTATGTCCGGCACCACCACGAACGGTGGGACGGCAAGGGGTACCCCGACCAGCTGGAAAAGGAAGCGATCCCGCTCCCTTCAAGGATCTTGAACCTGGCGGATGCCTTTGACGCGATGACCAGCGAGAGACCGTATCGGAACCCCTTTTCTTCTTCGGAAGCGTATGAAGAAGTCCTTCGCTGTTCCGGCACGCAGTTTGACCCGAAGATTGTGGAAGCTTTTCGGAAAATTTTCCCTGTTTGATCATAGACTCATACCCCTTCCGATGATTGATCCCTTCATCCAGAAAGCTCAAGGAGGTGCTAAGTGAAACAAACGCTATGCTTTTTGGCGATTTGTGTTTGCTGTCTTGCCCTTGGAGTTGCGCAACAGGTTCAGACCCGGTTCTTTTGGGCCCAATTCCCCGATGCCCAGCAGGTGTATTACATCGATCGGATCCATGAAAAGCCCATCCCCATGGAAGGGCCAGACCCATCGGGGATATGGTCTTTGCGCATCGAGATTCCTTTCGGGAAACACCTGTTTGCCTACTTGGTCGACGAAATCCACCAACCGGATCCTCGGATTCCTCTGAGAGAGTTTTCCAACGGAAAAGAATGGTCGGTGGCCTATGTTGGTGTTCAACCCCCCCGTGAGGTCTTCGAACGAGGAGATGGGGTGATCCATACCCAGTACATCCAGCACGATCCACAGAATCGAAGGCACCTGAACCCGGTCAATCGGAAGGAATACTATCTGGGAGTCCACACACGTTCCCAGGATGTAGAAACAGTGTATTTGATCGTCCGAACGGTGGAAGGCAATATAACCAAAGTGCCGACCATTCGGATCGAAGAGACAGCGCGCGACTACTATCGTGCCCATTGGATTATGGGCAATCCCTCAATTTGGGAAGGGGGGTTTGAATACTCCTTTCTCATCACAGATGGAGAAACCTCTTGGGAAACGGAGCAATGGGATCTAGACCCAACAGATCCGCCCCTTCCGTTTTTCGATCTACCGGAGTGGAGCAAAGGGATTGTGATCTATCAGATCTTTCCGGAGCGATTTCAAAATGCCCAACCCTTGAATGACCCCCTTCGCGTTCGACCATGGAACCATCTCGATTCTCCCGGGAACTTCGATTTTTATGGTGGGGATCTCCAAGGAGTGATCGAAGGATTGGATTATCTTTCCGATTTGGGTATTGGCGCTATTTACTTCAATCCTATTTTCATAGCGCCTTCCAACCACAAATACGATACGGTTGACTATTACAAAATCGATCCCCATTTCGGAGACCGGGGAGTATACCAAACACTGGTTGATTATTGTCGGTCTTTAGGCATCCATGTAATCTTGGATGGAGTGTTCAACCATTCCGGAGTTGGGTTTTTCGCGATGCAGGACATTTTTCAGAACCAAGAGGAGTCGGAATTCTTGGAATGGTATCACATCAAGGAGTTTCCGGTGGTTGAATCATCCCGAAGCTATGAATCCTGGAACAACTACGCTTCGTTGCCAAAGTGGAATCATGAGAATCCAATCGTTCAGGAATACATTCTGGATGTGGTGCGCCATTGGTCTTTGACCGGGATTTCGGGATGGCGGTTGGATGCCCCGACCACTACACCTCGGTTCTTTTGGCGCATCTTTCGCGACTCCATAAAAAGTATGGATCCAGACCTTCTCTTGGTGGGCGAGGTCTGGACCGACGCTTCTTCGTATTTTGAAGGGGACACCTTCGATTCCACCATGAACTATCTGTTCCGCGATGCCGCGCTGCGGTTTATCGCTCGGGGAGGAACCGCTGAAACCTTTGTCGAAATGACCGAAAAGTATCTGGATTCATATCCACCTCAGGTGATTCATGGGCTGTGGAATCTTTTGGGTAGTCATGACACCCGTCGAGTCCTGAATGAGAGCGGAGGCGATTCGCAGAGGGTGAAACTGTTGATGACGTTGCTTTTCACTTTCCCCGGCTCTGCCATGATCTATTATGGTGATGAGGTTGGGTTGCCGGGAGAAAACGATCCAGACTGTCGGAGACCATTTCCGTGGGATGACGCCTATTGGGATAACGAGCTTCTTGAGCATACGCGCGCTTGGATCGAGATCCGAAACACCTATCCTTCTCTACAAAGAGGGGATTATCAGGTGTTGTACGCAAAAGGCGGGGTTTTGGTCTTTCAGAGGTCTTTGCCCGGGCATGTGCCAGTTGTCGTTGGAGTGAATCGAACGCTTGCGGATTTTTCATTGGAAGGATATCCGTTTTCAATGGACATATCGTCGATGGATAGCCGCTATGTGGTTGTGTCCATGAAGGAAGAATGACGCCGGCTCGCTCGTTTTGGCATGTCCTTCCCTTTGATTGCCTTCCATCGACCAACCGATACATCAAGGAGCATTGGGCATCCCTCCCCGACCGAACCGTTGTGTGGGCGCTCTTTCAAACCGAAGGCCGAGGGCGACTGAACCGTAGTTGGATTTCAGAACGGGGAGGGTTGTGGATCTCGTTTTTGTTCAAAGACTTCGTGCATCCGCCGGATATTCTTCAGATGCTGATTGGATTGGGGACGGCAAAATCCCTGGAATCTTCCTTTCCCGAAAACCGATTTCTGCTCAAGTGGCCAAACGATATCTATATCCAGGGAAAAAAGATTGCGGGAATTCTCCAGGAAAACCTGTACGAACCGGATCTTTCGGCATGCATCATCGGTTTAGGGATCAATATCAACAATCCGTTGCCCAGCGAGCTGTCTGCGCAAGCCACCACATTATCTCAAATCGTTGGAACGCCCCTTGATTTGACTCAATCATTGCGGACAATACTGGATGATCTGGAATGGCAATGGGTGAACCAGGACGCAGGCCGATTGCTCCATGAATGGTTAGAATACTCGTGGATTCAACCGGGGATGGTCGTCCACATTCGAGAAGAGATCAAAAAACAAACTTTTGTAGGCACGGTTGTCGAGGTAACGCCTACAATGATAACGCTTCAAGGGGATGACCGAAAAACACATGCTTTTGTTGCTGGAGACATCCATATTTTGAACATCCAGACTTGATATTCTGATTCTTCGCTTTGATTATGGTACAATCTTTGTGGTTGAATCTTATGTGATTATGTGGGGGGAATCCAGTGAACAAGAAACGGATTAGTCTTCTGACAATCTTCCAGTTGGTTATGCTGTGTGGTATGATCGCTTTTGCTGTGATCCGCTGAAGTGAGATTGTTGGAATCCGCGATGGTTTTTTTTCGTCTCTGATATTGTTATATAACTCAAACTTAGGAGGAAGAAATGCCCATATTCTTTGATAACTGTAGGACAACACCGGTGCTTCCTGAGGTTGCTGAATACATGATGCCCTTTTTCACGGAGCGATTTGCACGACCGGATGGATTGTATGCAACCGCTCAAGAAATCTACGATTCTTTGACAGAAGCCCGGGCCTTTTTTTCGTCCAGCATTTCCGCTCAACCCGACGAGATCATATTCACATCAGGCGCTACGGAAGCCAATAATTTAGCTGTCTTGGGTGCGGCGCGCGCCAATCGGACGAACGGAAACCACATCATCGTATCGGCTTTGGAACATGGCTCTGTCATTGAAGCGGGAAAGCAACTCAAACGAGAAGGATTTGAAGTCACAACGCTCGATGTGGACTCTGAAGGAATCATCGATCTAAATCAGTTGGAAGATCGAATCACCGATCAAACCATTCTGGTAAGCATCATATCCATTGGTCACTTCATTGGATCCATGATGCCCTTGAAGGAAATCGGGGCGATTGTGAAATCCAAGAACCTCAAAACCCTCTTTCATACAGACGCAGCAGAGATGTACATCAAGTTTCCCCTCGATGTACAGCAACTCGGTCTTGACCTAGTGAGTTCGAGCGCTCATAAGTATCACGGGCCAAAAGGGGTTGGCTTTTTCTATCGGAGAAAGGGCGTAAAAATCCAACCATTGATGTTTGGTGCACCTTCATTCGACCGACTAAGACCCGGAGGCGAAAATGTCAGTGGTATCATGGGCATGAGGAAAGCGGCGGAAATCGGGTTCAAACAGCAGGAATCCGCATTAAAGCATGTGACCGATCTGCAGGAATACCTCATCCAAAGGATCGAAACGGAAATTCCCTATACCATTCTCAACGGGCCTCGGGGTCAACGACGCTCTCCGTACAATGTCAATATCAGTTTTGAGTTTATCGAAGGGGAAGCCATTTCCATGGCCTTATCGATGCATGGCGTAGAGGTTGCCACAGGGAGCGCCTGCGCCTCAGAGTCTCTGCAACCGAACTATGCAATCCTCGCTATTGGGGGGGATCATGAGCGGGCCCATGGATCGATTCGTTTCACCTTCAGTCGACGTAACACGAAGGACGAAGTCGATGAAGCGGTTGATCGACTGGCTGAAGTAGTTGTGTTTCTTCGGAAAGTCAGTCCGTTGAAACCCGGAATAGACAAATCTCAATTTCTAAAGGAGGACCCTCATCACCATGCTTAAATATTCTCAGTTGGTTATGGAGCACTTCAAAAACCCCAGGAATTTGGGTTCGATCCAACAACCCAGCGCGAAAGCTACGGAAGGAAGCATTGCGTGCGGAGATATGATGACTGTGTACCTGGACATTCAGGAGGGAACCATCCAAGATATCCGGTTTGAAACCTACGGATGCGCAGCGAACATAGCAACCGCATCCATGATGACCGAAGCCGTTAAAGGGTTATCGTTGGAAGAAGCAAAAAAAGTCAATTGGAAGGAGATTGTCGAGCGATTGGGCGGGTTGCCGGAGATCAAATACCATTGCAGCAATTTGGCGGTGGATACCTTGTTGAAGGCGATCCAGGTTTATGAAAAACCGAACCAAGCCCAAACGTCCGAACAAGATGAACCGGTCAGCGATACTCATTCATGAAGTACTTTGCTGACTGCATTCCGTGCCATTTTGGTCAAGCGCAACGCATAGCGCGCGAGCTTTCCCTTTCACCCCAGCACAAAACGGAATTCTTCCTAGGGTTGTGTGCCTCTTTTGCCCAGCTTCCAAAGGGACTAGCGCCTGTTGAGGTAGCAGATTACCTATATCGTGTCGTCGAGAAGCAATTCCATACTCGAGATGTCTTTCGAGAAAAAAAGATTCTTTCCAACCAAGTGGCCATGGCTGTTCTGAAGGAATTCCAAAAGGAAGAGGCGTTTGGCAACCAACCGTTGCGTTTTTTTGCCAAACTCGCGAGCCGGTCTAACATTATCGATCTCGGGGCTCATGAAGTCAAGATCCATCAAATGAAGAATGACTTGATTGCGGGATTGGATGAGGATTTCGCCATCGATCATTTCGATCAATTCGCGTCGGATTTGGAGAACACGCGCTCTCTGTTGGTTCTTCTGGACAATGCGGGCGAGATTGTATTTGATGGTTTGCTGATCCAGCAAATTCAAAGCCATTATCCCCGGATTCGAGTCACAGCCGCTGTGCGGAGTCAGCCGATCATTAACGACGTTACCTTGGAAGACGCAAATCAAGTTGGTATGGACAGGTATTGCGCGGTGCTCCCTTCGGGATCTTCTTTGCCCGGAACGGTCCTGTCTCAATGCAACGAGGAGTTCCAGGAGACATTTGCCCAATCCGACCTGATCATATCCAAAGGACAAGGGAATTTCGAAGGCCTTTGCGCTGTTTCTCGCCCCGAAGTCTATTTCTCTCTCACAGCAAAGTGTGCGCCTGTTGCAGAATACCTAGGTGTCAGAAAGGGAGAAGCGGTATGGGTCTCCTCTTGCGCCATACGTCAAAACATGTGAGAGATCGGGCCGTCTAATGCTTGTTCGGGACCAAAATCACCAAGAGAATGATTCCCCCGGAAATAATAAAGAGCCACATCATTACATAAAGGGGAAATTGGTCCTCGATCTCTTTTCGGGTCTTAACTGTTTCAAAGACAAGCCCCGTTCCCTCTCGATATCGAACTTGGTATAAGGCTCTGGTGCTCATAATAAAGATCCCGTCTCTCCGCTCTTCATATGATTCCATCAATTCTGAGATTCCCCGAGGCGTTTGAAAGGCATCTTTGATCTCTTCTGCGGAATACCTCTCTAAAAGGGCTTCAGGCGAAGAGTACGTTTGTCCATAAGCGAAACCGCTGATGAAAACGAGAATACAAAATATAAGGAGCTTCATCCCTGATCCTTCGTTGTCGCAACAATTCGATCGTAGTGTTCTTGAAATCGCTTCATCTCAACGACGAGCTCATGCCAAGCCGGCAAAGCTTGATCGACTTGCTCCAGGGTTCCGTAGGTTTCCAATTCCGATGCGATGCTTTGCGCTCGCGTTGCGCCAAAATTGGAGATTGCCCCTTTATAGCTGTGCGCGGTTCGGGTTAAGAGAAGCGCATTTCCCGAATCAATTGCTTCCTTCATCTCTTCCAAGCGCTGTGGATAGTGGTCCACAAATTCTTCCAAAAGCTCGAAAACAATCTGTTCGTCTCCGGAAAGGTTTTTCATCAGACTGGACAAGTCGAACGGATGGTCCACAGTATTCCTCCCATATCTCAGATATGCAGGTATTATACCACAAACTTTTTTGGTTTCCCAGGCTCGAATCACTCATAGTAAAGTTGACACAATGAAATTGATAGGGTACAATAGCAGGGGTATGAATAAGATAGCAAAAGGAAAACGAAGTCGAAAATCGCGCAATATGGACTCGAGATTTCAAAGATCATTATCCAAAGCGGATTATGAATCTTGTAGTATCGCAGTATAAGCAGCCCGAGCGGTTCGAATCTGAACAGAACAATGAACCTGAAAAATAGCCATTCAGAGGGAGGAAAACCTCTTTTGTTTTAAGGAGCTTTTGAATGAGGAGTAAGGCGCTTACTTCTTTTTTGGGATCGATGTGTCTCTTTTTTGGTCTTTGGTTTGTCACCACCATGCCTTTTCAGACCCATGGTCTCCCGCTTTCTTCCCCTTGGGAAATGACTTGGGAAGAGAATCTTGAACTCGTTCGACCTCCATTCTACCTTTTGATCGAACAACCTCGAGATACCCGGTTGTCGACGCACTTCTCCCGTGCGGATCTAGGAAGGGCCAATACACTGTACTTACCTCGTCCATACTGTCATGGATTGCGGATCGAAATCAACGGATTCGAGGTGACCCATTTCGGTGATTTTGAAGAACGATCGGCGAATATCTGGAACTCGGTGATCAAAGTACCCATTCCTTTGGCACTGATAAAGGATACCAATCAGCTTACCTTGATTATGGCCAATCTGCATGATGTGGGGTTTGGCGGAATCCCATACCTTGGCGAGTATAAAAAGCTTCTTCATAGGGACATTTTCGTTCGATTTCTGGATCAAGAACTCTATCTATTTGCTATTGGCGGCAGTTTGTTGCTGGGGCTGATCCTCCTTCTTGTTTCCATGGGAGTACCAGATCATAAGAAAGTTTTTCGGTACCTTGGGTTGTCCACGCTCTTGGCAAGCGTTTTTTTCCTGGATTATCAGTTTCGTTTGAGTACAGGTACTTCTGATTTCTTCTTGCTTTTTCGGAAAGTAGTGAACGGATCGGGTTATTTGGCTACCTTCTTTCTTCTTCTTGGAACTGAGTATCTTCTTCTGGGTAACCCCAAACTTGCGCGGTGGATGGTATGGCCTACATGGATCGCCATTTTCGCTTTTTTCATCCAACCCACTCATGGATCTTTTGTGGCCATTTCTAATCTAACCAACTTCATAATCTTGGTCAACCCCATCATCGTTATCGTTTGGGTGGTGAAAAAATGGTATGTCCCACTCATCTTCCCCATGTGTTTTTTGGGTTGCACGATCGCGCACACAGTATTCAAGACCATTTTCCCTGAGAAAAGCCAACCCTATCTATTGGTATACGGAGTCTTGATTTGCATCTTGTACTTCGGGGTATATCTTGTGGAAAGCTATAAAAAGAGCTTTCTTAAACTCAAGACATCGTCTCTTCTTGACCCTCTTACGCAAGCCTTCAATCGGGGTGTTCTCGGCAAGCATCGCTTTGAACAAGGTGATTCTCTTGCTATGATCGATATAGACGGGTTTAAGCAGCTAAATGACACCTATGGCCATGAATATGGAGATCAAGTGTTGGTAAAGCTTGTCGATACTTTTAAAAAGACCCTGCGCAAGTCAGATTTGATCATCCGTTTTGGCGGAGATGAGTTTATGCTGCTTTTTCATCAGTGCCCAGAAGCAAAAGCCTTCTCGATTCTCACGCAAAGCATTCAAGAGTTGAAAACTAAATTTCCTGATAACGAAATCTCCTTCTCGTTTGGAGTAGCCGAGATCAAAGATGACTTCAATCATGCCTTAATATTGGCTGATAAGGCTTTATACAAAATGAAATCTCAAACGACCAAACTTTGGTAACCCCTTTACATCTATGTCCAAGTGTGGATTCCAGGAACCGATTCACTCTATTCCAAAATAATGGTACAATAAGCCTGGGAGGGAACAGAATGAGAATTGGGCATTTTGCGGAGCGGTTCGGAGTCTCGATCGATACCATACGCTTTTACGTTGAAAACGGCCTTGTACTTCCGGAAATGGTCCATAATCAACGGATATTCGATCAGCAGTGCGTCCAAGACATGGAATTGGTGCTCACACTGAAAAAAATGCGCTTCTCCCTCTCCGAAATAAAAAAGATGATTTCTTTAATTCGGTTGACCAATCTGATCGATCAATCGGATAAAGAGTACTACAGTCAGTTTTTCCTAAAGAAACAGGAAGAGTTGCGTACAGAAAAGGAAGAGATCGATCAAGCCCTTCAACTCATTGATGTTCAGCTTGGATGGTCATCGTTGGATTTGGGGGAAGAATCACCCAAAATTGGAATTCCTATCTCCTTTTTCTCCAACTTTTGTTGTCCCGATTGCGGACAAGCCCTGCAACTGGATCAAGCAAAGGTTGAGAGCAATCAAATTCATGAAGGCATCCTCTCTTGTCGGTGCGGGTATAAAGCAAAGATTGAAGAAGGCATCCTCCGGACACGAACGGCTGTTGAAGAAGAGACGCTGGTCGAGTCACGAATTACTCATGAGTATCTGGACAGTTTTGATCCCAATTTTTTGAGTTTTGCGATCAAATCGGTGGAGTGGTTGGCAAAACGGATCAATTACAAATCGACTCAAAATAGCACTATTTTGGAATTGGGAACAGGCTCGGGCACTTTTTTGGGTCGGATCATGGAAAAGCTTAAACCTCCCTGCGTCTATGTTGCAACGGACCAACGGTTCTCCCAATTGCTCGAATTGAAACGAGTGATTGAAAAACACGCTCCTAGACCGGATCTTGTATTGATCGCCTCTAACTTTTGCGACCTCCCACTTCGAAATGCGTCGGTGGATTTTGTATTGGACATATATGGAACATTTAGCCATATGTTCACCAACGATAACTTTCCAATTTCTTCTGTCCGCACATGGATGAAACACCAGGCCCTATGGTATGGCGCATACGTGTATTTTGAACCCAATCAGTTTGAGTTTCTGGAACCATTCAAGAAACAAGCTCCTTTCTTTGATTTGCGGAGAATCAAAGCCTCATTTCAAGGATTCGAGAAGGTTGATGCCGCAAAGATCGGCAGCTGCCACTCTCTGGGGGATCTGAGAAACCGTATGCGCGAGGGAACGATTAGTTATGCGTGGGCATGTGTTGCTCGCCGAATACTCACCTGAGGAAAAAGACGCGCACCATAGAAATATGCATTAACGCTCACAAACGCAAAAAGGAGCAAAAAAGGTGCGTTCTTATCCTGTCTGTATCGACTTTGGTTCTTCCCATATTCGGATATCCCTTCCCCAGGAAGGTGTGGAGATTGAAGAACCTGCAATTGCTCTGGTATCCGAAGATGGTGATCTGGTCTCTTATGGAACCCAGGCAGAAGCAGTGATTGGGAAAGCGCCTTTGGGCGTTCGAGAAGAATCTCTGATCCAACGCGGTGGCGTAGCAAATTATGACTTGCTCATCTCCGTATTGAAGGATCTATTCAAAAGGCGGGCACGGTTGCCAATCCTTTCGAAAAAAGTGTGGGTCCTTTCTTCGGTCTTGGGGATCAATTCGATTCAAAAGCGGGTTTTGATTGATTTGGCTGATCAGATGAAGGCAGATGGAGTCTACTGGATCCCTTCGATTGTGGCATCGTTGATGGGGTTTGCCCAAAAACCCGTGATGGACCAGGGATGGTTGGTTGTTCAATCAGGCCACACCATTACCGATCTTGGAATCACGGCCTTTGGCGGGATTGTCAAAGGACAGACACTGGAAGAAGCCGGTCAAATCGTAAATCAACAGATTGCCCGATACGTTAATCGGACATTTCATATTCATTTGGGAGAAGAACAGACAGAACGGATCAAGCGAGCGATCCTTATGGACGGAGAAACAATAGAATTGGAAGTTCATGGGAGAGAATCTGTTTCCGGAATCCCAAAGACTTGCATGATCCGGAACGAAGAAATCCAAGAAGCAGTGAAACCCATTCGAAACCGATGGTTGCATCATCTGAAACGGCTGCTCGAAGACACGCCAGCCCAACTTTCTTCGGATATTATGACGAACGGAATTTTGCTGAGTGGCGGGAATGGTGCCTTAGGATTTGCGGGAGGCAAAGACCGGTTTTCGATACCGATGCATACACCCGAAGACCCCCAACATCTTGTGATTCAAGGGTTGGGCCTTTGGGCCAATTCGTTTCCAAACGAAATGGCAAGGATCTTTGAATGGTATTCTTTGTAGAAGGGGTTGATAGGGAATGATCCGAGGGATTTACACCGCAGCGATGGGTATGCTGTGCGAACAAGCCAAAGTGGATCAAACGGCCAACAACCTTGCGAATGCCCAAACAACCGGGTTTAAGCAAGACAGAATTGCCTTTGCGGCTCATCTACGGCGAAACATGGTTCGTGTAGAACCCGAAGATCCCTTTCGGAGAAAGTACCCGATCGGGGCTTTGGAAACAGCGGTTCTGGTCGATGAAATCCGACCCTGGATGGCTCAAGGGGGGTTGGATCAAACCGATCATCCTTTTGATTTTGCCTTGGACGGCACGGGATTCTTTTCCATCCAAGCTGCGGACGGGCAGATTGTGTACACTCGGAACGGGGAATTCAAGTTGAACGCCAACAATCAGTTGACGGATTCTCAGGGCAACCTTGTGTTAAACGATGCATTGGAACCGGTCATCCTCAACGGACTTTTTACAGTGGATCGAAACGGGTTTATCAACCAGGAAGGAATTGTCACAGGACGATTGGGCATCGTAGACTTTGAAAACCCGGAAATGCTGCGGAAGCGAGGAGACAACCATTATCAGTCTACAGCCATTTCCGGTGAACCACAGGAAGATTTGACGACGCGAGTTTTTCAAGGATCGCTGGAACTTTCCAATGTGAATGTGGTTCGAGAAATGGTAAATCTCATTGCTGCGCAGCGTCATTTCGAAATTACCCAGCGGGCCGTCATGACCCATGACGCGCTCATGGAAACAGCCATTAACAGAGTCGGCAACGTGCGCTGATTTTTGATGTAGGGAGGGATTGGAATGATCACAGCATTGTACAGCGGATCAACCGGTATGGTCGGCCAGCAGTTCAAACTAGATACCATCACCAACAACTTGGCCAATGTGGATACAACCGGATACAAAAGACAGAGAGCGGAGTTCGTCGATTTATACTATCAGTATGCGCAAAACCCGGGGGTTCCTACCGCTGGGCAAACATCCATCTTGCCAACGGGGATCTACACCGGTCTTGGTTCTCGTGTAGCCGCAGTCAATCGGATCTTTACCGTTGGAAACCTCGAAGAAACGGGAGTTCCATTGGATGTGGCGATCACCGGTGATGGGTTTTTCCAAATCCTTTTGCAAGATGGAACCCCTGCATATACCCGAGATGGCGCTTTTAAAGTCGATCAGAATGGGAGAATCGTTACAAACATTGGGATGCCTCTGGCGCAGGATATTGTGATACCGCTTAACGCAGTCTCCATCAATGTCACTCACGATGGATTGGTGGTTGTCCAGACAATGGAAGGGGATCTGCAGGAGATTGGCCAGTTTGTTTTGTCTCGATTTATCAACCCGGCAGGTTTGGAGTCGATTGGGGACAACATCTACATTCCGAAACCGGGCGCTGGGGATCCGATCGACGGGATTCCTGGGCAAGATGGATTTGGGGGGCTCAAGCAACATTTTCTAGAAAAATCGAATGTCAACGTGGTTCGTGAGATGGTGGGAATGATCACCTCTCAAAGGGCATACGAATTGAATTCTCGTTCGATTATGACCGCAGATAACCTGTTGCAGACCGTGGTTGGGTTGAAACGGTAATCGTTCTAACGCAGATTCGGAGGTGCGCGGATGATTCGCTCTCTCTACACAGGACTTAGCGGGATCATTGGAAGCCAATATGGATTGGATGTAACTGGGAATAATATCGCTGGAGTGAATACTTTGAGCTTCAAGTATTCGCGACCCACATTCCGAACGCTTTTTGAGCAGAATCTATACTCCGGCCAACCAGGAAATCGAGTGGGTTTGGGCTCTATGATTTCTACAGTCGATCGCGTGATGACCATGGGAAATATCGAGAACACAGACCATCCCACAGATATGGCAATTGGAGGAAGTGGATTTTTCTTGGTTCGGGGAATCTTTCAGAGAAAAACCTTGAACGGAGAGACCGCGATTAACCAGCAAGATTTTTTGTCCAGGGTCGGAAACTTTCGGATCGATTCGGACTATAATTTCGTACAGGGGAATTCAGGGTTGTTGGCCATGGGCATCCTGGCGAAAGTGGAAGATGGAGATATTGTAATCACCGACGATCTCCCATCGCAAGAAGAAATGATTCAAGCACCCGATAAAACAGAGTATTTGCGGATGCTTCAACCCATCAGTTTTAAGGACCTCGTGATCATGCCGCCGAAAGAAACGCAAGCCATTACGCTTGGGGGGTTCCTGAATAGCGAAGCAGGCCTAGACCCAGTCTATTTTACGCTTCCCGCTGGACCTGAAGCTGATGATGGCGAATATATCGTCCGCATCCAGTTCTCTCGAAAACTGGTCAAAGAGGAAGCAGACGATCCCCTGATTCAGGATATGGATGATCTGCTCTTCCAAAGGCAGAAAGTATACCAGCTTGAGACCGATGTGATCCGATGGCCAAAGATGAATGATCCGGAAGAACCGGCTCCTAAACCGGTTTTTTCCGGTGGAAACGGATATGTTGTCATGAACCCGGATGGAACGGTAGATCGTTCATTTTTCCCGGGATTACATGATGATTTGGATATTACGATCAACGAAGAGGCATTTCCGTTGAATCTGATCGCCTCGATCGAGGAACGACCCTTTCAGATGCCAAGCGCGAGCGCGCATGTAGGCATTTTTGATTCTCTCGGCAAGGAGCATGTCCTTCGTGTGCGGTATGAAAAGACGATGAGCAATCAGTGGTTGTACCGATTTGAGTCTCCTTCTGAGGATCCCCAACAACGCCCGTCTTTTTTGATCGCGTATCAGGATCAAGAGGGAAACACCTATTCCACATACGCCACCGAACCGGAACGCAGAATCTTGGGTGGGATCCTCGAGTTTGATTCCTCGGGGAAAATCGCTGACCAGAAAGTGATGATGGCGGATGGCACCATTCAGGATATCTCATTGGAACGAATCCTTCTGTTTGATGCAGAAGAGAATTCATTTGCGATCGAAACCCACTTTACCGATCATGAAAAACAATTGGTTCAGACAGCGCTTCCATACGATTTGTACGCGCAACAAAAAGAAGGACGATCTACGGGTTCGTTGCTGGGTTTATCGGTCCATGCCGGCGGATTGCTCTACGGGATGTACTCCAATAGTCATACGGTCCCTGTAGCCAGAATCCCCATCATCAATGTTCGCGCCCCAGAAAATCTGCAGGACGCTTCGCGGTTTGGTCTATCCAATGTTTTTGAGTTCCAAGTCGACCCTACCATCCCCAATTTCATAGGATTGTTCCGCGCAGGGGAAGGAGGGACTGGCGGAATTCATGGTCAATCGATCGAGATGTCAAACGTGGACGTTTCTCGAGAAATGACAAACATGATCAAATATCAAAGAGCCCTCCAACTCAACGCCCGTTCCATCACCACCGCGGATTCCATCTTAGAAGAAACGATCCGTTTGAAGCGCTAATTCGTCAAAACAGGAGTAATCTTTCTTTCATAACAAAACTTCGTTTTCGACTTACTAATCCGTTTTTTCTTGCTCAAGCCGCTTTCATGAGTGGATATCGACCTTTCAGGTTGATATGGATTCTCGAAAAATGATAACGTTCACAGGAATATTATGAAATGAAGAGGCAAATCGAGCATACTTCTTCTGAGAGGTTGTATTCCGTAGCCATCCAAAAAAATGGAGTTTGGATGAAAAGAGAAAACTCGGTATAATTTTAACGTTACCGGTAAGGATAACGGGAGGGATCAATGAATCGAGCCACTTTGAAAGATATTGCAAAAAAGGCGAAAGTTTCTGTAATGACTGTTTCCCGAGCATTGAATGAAAAACCCGACGTTCGGAATGAAACGCGAATGGAAATCGTGCGGATTGCGCGCGAAATGGGCTATGTTCCTAACGCAAGCGCTCGAATCCTCAAAGGGGCTGAAACGAAGCGGATTGGCGTAATCGTGTCGGATATCCGGAACCCCTTTTATTCCCAGATGGTGGGCGAGCTGGAAGACATTTGCGGGATCAGAGGATATACCGTTGTTGTGGCAGACACAAACCGTCGCTTATCGGGAGAGGTTTCTGCGATCGAGGCTTTGATGGAAACCTCGGTGGATTGTTTGATCATCGCCCCCGAAGGATATCGGACACAACACCTGGATGATTGGATCTCTAAGGGGATGAATTTTCTTTCGTTTGGGGTCCATTTCCCCAAGAAAGGGTATAGCGAAGTTTGGATCGATGATGTATCCGGAGCTTCTCAAGTAGGCCATCTCTTCAATGAAAAGGGAATCCGAAGGCCTTTGCTGATCATGGGAAATCCAAGAAAGAATACCACTAAAGGAAGAGTGAAGGGTTTTTTTCAGGGATACGGCAAGAAAAAGGACGATCAAAGCCATATTGAATATATGGATGTGAATTGGCAAGCATCCAAGCAGTTCATGCAGAGTGAGTTTTCCAGCAGGAATTGGGATGGGATCTTTTGCTACAATGATCTGATGGCAATGGGTGCAATACAGGGTTTATGGTCCTTGGGCATCCGCCCGGGGAAAGATATTCCCCTTGTGGGGTATGACAACGTGCCTTTTGCTGAGATGATGGGCATCTCCACGTTGCATATTCCCATTCATGAAATGGTGGAAAAAGCATTGGAGATCATCGAAAACAAAGAACCAAAGCAAGAGAAATTCATCCCAAAACTGATTTTAAGGGAAAGCACATGATGGTGCGCACATTTCAATGGAGGTGAACGTATGAAGGCAAGAAAATGGATTTGGTTGGTTGTACTATTGGTAGTGGTCGTGTCTACCCTTGGCGCTCAACGGCTCGTTATCAACTCGTACATGTCCGATGAGGCTCCAAGAAGAGTTTTCGCTGAATTGGTGGATCAGTTCCGCGCTTTGCATCCAGAGTATACCGTAGTATTGAATGTGTTTCCCCATGAAGATTTCAAAGTACTGATCCGAACTCAGCTCGCTTCAGCCAATGCGCCAGACGTAGCAACTTGGTTTGCGGGGGAACGAATGCGTTATTTCGCCAGTCGTGGATTGCTTGCTCCGATTGATGATGTCTTCCCCGATGGATTTGGAAAGGACTTCCCTGCAGCTTTTGAAAGCGCTTGCGCCTATGATGGAACACTCTATTTTGTTCCTCAAAGCTGGTATTGGTGGGGCATTTACTACAACACCAAAGTCTTTGACGCTTTGAATCTCACAGTTCCCGAAAACTGGTATCAGTTCTTGAAAACTTGCGAAATCCTGAAGCAGAATGGGTACACTCCGATCGCCATCGGAACACGAGGCACATGGACGACAGGGGGTTGGTTCGACTCTCTGAACATGAGACTGCATGGACTTGAGTTCCATACCGACCTCACCGCAGGAATCATCCCATACACCGATCCTCGCGTAGAAGAAACCCTTTCCTACCTGGCCGATTTGGCAAAAAGAGGATACTTCCTGGAAAACCATGCTTCCTATGATTGGCAAGAAGCAGCGACGAGATTGTTCAACGGAGAGGCGGGTATGTATCTGATGGGACAGTTTATTAAGGATGTTGCCCCGGCAGATGTCAGAGACGATCTGGATTTCTTCCGCTTCCCGATTATCGACGGAACCATTGGCATCTACGAAGATACACCAATCGACGGATTCCTTGTGCCAGCGAATGCTCAGAATAAAGATGGCGCAAAGGTTTTCTTGAAGTTTATCGCGTCGAAAGAAGCCCAAGAGTACTTTGCCGTTCAGCTCGGCCGGTTGGCCGCCAATCGCCATGTTCCGCCCCCCGATGCTCATGCGCAAAAGGGGTTGGATATGATTCTTGCATCGGATGGCGTAATGCAGTTTTATGACCGAGACACCGATCCTCAAATGGCAGACCGAGGGATGAACGCTTTTGTTGAATTGATGATGTTCCCTGATCGACTCCGGACCATCCTTCAGTCTCTTGAACGAGATCGCCAGAGAATATTCCAGTAATATCCTTACGGGCGCGCGAAACCATCCTAGGGCCGCGCGCCCTTTTCTTTTTCCATTTTCCGATCTTTCGATTGATGTCGGGCCGAGGTGATTCGTATGCGCGTGTATCGCAAGCATTGGTGGGTTCCGTGGGCTTTCCTTGCCCTACCCCTCGCAATGTACTTAGTATGGGTGATTATTCCCATTATCCAAACCTTATCCTTAAGCTTCACATCATGGGACGGACTGTCCCCGACGACCCGTTTTATCGGTTGGCGGAACTTTGAGGATCTATTCCATGACAGCATCTTCTGGACGTCCATACAGAACAACATTCGATGGTTGATCTTGTTTATCTTAGTGCCAGTTCCTGGGGGACTCGCTATCGCATTGCTCCTGGATCAGAAGCTTCCGGGGAACAAAATGTACAAGACGCTTTTCTATCTGCCCATGACGCTTTCTTTTGTTGTAATCGGCCTCGTGTGGAGTTGGATTTATGATCCGCAGTATGGAGCCCTAACCACCGCGCTGAACAGCATCGGATTGTCAAGCCTCAATCGCGCATGGCTAAACGACCCCTCGATTGTCACCTATTCTCTGGTTTTTGCTGCCATTTGGAGACAGATCCCCTATATCATGGTTTTGTATTTGGCCGGTTTGAAAAACGTGCCTCCCGAGATGGTGGAAGCTGGTATCGTTGACGGAGCCAACCGGGTCCAACGGTTTTGGTATATCATATTTCCCATGCTCAAACCCGCCACCATCATCGCTGTAACGGTAAGCGTAATCGATTCTCTCCGTTCTTTCGATATTGTATTTGTGATGACCCGAGGGGGCCCTTTTTATTCGTCCAATGTTTTGGCCAATTACATGTATATTGAAGGGTTCCACAACTATCGGATGGGATATGGATCGGCAATCGCTGTGATTCAGTTTGCAATAACCTTTGGCTTCATTTTGGTTTATCTGAGCAATGTAATGAAATCGGAAGGGGTGGACTGAAGTGCTGAAACCAAAAAAGAGTTTTGTGTTCTTCTTTTATATTTCCGCAACCATCATCGTGGGCATGTGGTTGGTCCCTTTCCTGATTACAACCTTTACATCGCTAAAAACCATGAACGAGCTGATGGCCACACGGACAGCGTGGGCGCCCCCCGCTCAGATTTATACCGGGAATTTTCGTGAAGCTTGGGAAGTTAGCGGGATGCAGAGATATTTCGGGAATACCTTTATCATAACCATTCCCTCTGTCGTTGGCACTCTTTTGATCTCCAGCCTCTCTGCGTTTGCCTTGGCCTTTTACCAGTTTCGTTTTTCCAGAGCGGTTCTCATCCTTTTTGTCGGAGGAATGCTCATTCCGTTTCAAATGCTTTTGATTCCGGTCTTTCGCTTTTCCAACCAAGTGGGACTGTATGATACCTATCAGGGCGTCATTTTGTTTCACGTGGCCTTTCAATTGGGGTTTTGTACCTTCTTTTTGCGAAACTTTATGAAAACCATTCCGTCTAGCTTATATGAGTCAGCGCGAATTGATGGGGCTAGGGATTTCACAATATATCGAAAAATTGTGATGCCTCTGACTGTACCTGCAATGGCGGCTTTGGGAATTCTGCAGTTCACATGGATCTGGAATGATTATCTTTGGTCCCTTATCCTTCTGCAATCGGATCATTACAAACCTGTTACGCTTGGTTTAGTCACGCTCCGAGGTCAATGGATTGCCAGTTGGAATCTCATAGCAGCTGGATCGCTCATTGCCGCGATTGTCCCGTTAACGGTTTTTTTGATCTTCCAGCGGTACTTCATCGAAGGATTAACAGTTGGGGCTGTGAAAGGATAACATAAAGGAGCTGAGGATATGTTAGGAATGGCCTATTACCCAGAACAATGGAAGGAAAACCCTTCCTTGGAGGAAATTACACAGGATCTGCGCCGGTTTGTCGATCACGGGATCGAATTGGTACGTGTGGGTGAATTCATGTGGGATCAGTTGGAACCGGAGGAACATACGTATTCGTTCAAAACCCTTGATGCTCTTTTTTTGGCTTGCGAAAGACTGGGTGTTCAGGTTATTCTCGGAACTCCCTCTGCCAACCCTCCGATTTGGATGGCCCGGAAGTATGGCGCCGCTCTGTTTCAGAAGGATGACCAAGGGCATACGCACCCCTTTGGAAGCCGAAGGCATTACTGCTACAACAGTCAGGTGTACCATGCGTACGTATCGGAGGTTGTCCGTCAGCTTGCTGTTCGATATGGCGCCCATAATCACCTGTATGCCTGGCAGATTGACAACGAGTTTGGTTGTGAAGGGACTACATTGTGTTATTGCGAACAATGTGATCGTTCCTTTCAGGCGTACTTGGAGCATATGTATGGAACCATTGACAAATTGAACCAAGCTTGGGGAACCGCGTTTTGGGCTCAGACATATACAAAGTTCGATCAAATTGAAACCCCCAAAAGGACACGGGCCCTGCCAAACCCCCACCAGCTTTTGGACTTCTATCGGTTTGCCACACACTCGATCCACCGGTTTTCGAAAATCCAGACAGATATTATCCGGAGCCATTCCCGTTCGCCAATTACGCATAATTTTATGGTGAATTTTACTGAGATCGATTATGCTCGTCATCACGATCTCTACGATTTTGTTTCATACGACAACTATATGCCTCAGTCTCAGTTTGATCCAATGATATGGGCTTTTAATCTTGACTTGATGTGGTCGCTAAAAAAGAAACCCTTTACTGTTATGGAACAGCAACCGGGAAGAGTCAACTGGCAGCAAAGGAATCTGTATTTCCCCGCTCAGTGGATTGTGCCTGCTGCCGTTCATGCGTATGCTCACGGGGCGGAAAACGTAGTCTTTTTTCGGGATCGCGCTCTAGGGATTGGGGCGGAGCAATACCATAACGGACTGTTGAATTACTTCAATGACACAAGGCATTCTCCACGGGTGCGTCTGTTGAATCAAATCAAATCGTATGCCCAGGCCATCCCTCATAAAGGGCGCGCAAAGATCGGGATCGTGTTTGATTATGAAGCCGCTTGGATGCACCAAATCAACCACGCCTGCAAAGATTTTTCCTATGTCCGCGCGCTGACGGATATCTATGCGGCCTTGCGGAGAAAAGGAAAAGAGGTGGAGTTCGTCTTTTCCACCGATGAAATCGAATCGTACGATCTTTTGATTCTGCCCTATTTGATGCATATTCCAGATCAAATCACGCAAAGGGTGGAAGGATTTGAGGGGAGGCTGTTGGTTACCTGTATGACCGGGATTAAAAACAATCATTCCCATATCATAACTGAACGGCCTTTGGGTTGGCGTTCCGACAAGCTGCATTTTGATATCATGGACTTTGGGGCTGCCCTTCCGTCTGTCATGGAGATAGGCGGCAATCTCATCCAAGCCGATTATTGGGTGGAAGAACTGGGCATCCATACAGGAATTGTTTCCGGTCGATGGAATCAAGGGATCTTGGAGGGCGCTCCTGCCATTGTTGAATCGGAAGACCATCGGATCCTTTATGTATCCGGAGTACCAGATCGCGCTGGATGGGGGGTTGTCTTGGAACAATGGTTGGGCTGGAGCAATGAACCGGCCAAATCTTTGGTGGATATTGTACGGTTTGAGGATCAGCAGTGGATTTTCCATTTTGGGGACAAACATCAGACGTTAGAGGAATTGCCTTTGCCCCCATTTTCGGTCATGAAAGTGGATCAATTGAGAAAAGAACCGTAAATAAGAACTTCTGTCCGCATTTCTCATATGTTCCTTCCTCTTTCTTCATCCATTTTCTTCGAGAATGAATCCGGATGAAGACCTTTCTTTTTCCTCCAAACAAGCCACACTGTTATTTTTCGGGTTTTCGGCAGCCCGATCTATGATAAGATTTCTTTGTTCGGTCAGTTTGCGAACAGAAATTGAATATCATAAATACAATCCCTATTTTTTGAATGTCACATAAATAAAAGTAGGTAATTAGTAAAAGGAATCAACTTAAGACTTGACTTTTTTGATTATTTCGGGTACAATACCGAACAACCGAAAAATATGCAGTATGCTGGAGAATGGAGGTTGATTCATGAGCAAAAAAGAAAAACAAGCCTTTCCTACCTCTGTGTTCTTGAAAATGGCAGGAACGGTCAAGTATGTGATGGGATTGGCTGTTGGGATCGTTCTGGTTTACTCTGTGTTGAAAGTTGTGGAAGGCCACATGCTCGCTCGTTTGGTCGATACAATTGTTCAGCAGGACAGTCATGGGTTTCTCCAGGCAACGATCGTAATAATATCGGTGTTCGGGGCGACGTTGATCAGCTTTTTCTTCGCGAAATTTCTGGCGGCTCAGTTTTCTGAACGAATGAATGCAAAGCTCCAGCGAGCCATTTCCAAAAAACTATCCCAGGCGACAGATCATGCCATGCATCAGAATCATTCAGGAGACCTTATGTCGCGTATGTCCAGTGATGCCAACCTCTTTCAGGAAATGCTCCAACAAGATCTCCTTTTGCTGATCAATGGGATCACCACCGCAATCGTTGCGCTCATATATCTCTTATACCACAACTGGTTTTTGACCTTAATGGTCCTCGCATGCCTTCCGGTGATCCTTATTGCTGCTGTCATCTTGAGTCGGCCGGTGGAAAAATACACCACTCAAGCGCAGAAGGATTTGGGCGAGATTAACACTCATGCGAAAGAAGCCCTATCCGGAGCAGAAATGATTCGCGCTTTCAATCTCCAATCCTTTTTTTTGAACCGTTTCTTGGGATCAGAAGCCAATTGGTTCCGACACACTATGAAAAAAGGGAGGCAAAGCGTGATTCTGGTCGTCTTCGGTATTTTAATCACCTTTGTCCCGTTTCTAGTCGTTTTCGGGCTTGGAGGGTACCTTGTCATACAAGGCCAACTGACTATTGGCATTCTGTTTGCCTTCATCCAACTGTTGAATTACATCGCTTTTCCGTTGCAAGAGCTGCCCACAATTTTGGGGAAGATCAAGGCCGGAACCGCTGGGGGAAGACGCCTAATGGAGCTTTTGGATCTTTCTGTCGAAAAGCAGGAAGGGAAAAAAGGCCACATCGACCAGCCTGTCCTTGTTCGTTTCGACAATGTATCGTTCCGGTATCCGGGCCAAAAAGAGCTTGCTTTGGATGGAATTAGTTTTTCCATAGAAAGAGGAGAAAAAGTGGCTTTCGTGGGCCCAAGCGGCTGCGGGAAATCCACGATCTTTAAGCTGATTCAAGGCGATTATCTTCCGCAAAACGGCAAGGTCACAGTTGGAGATACACCTCTGGAACTTTGGTCTTTAACCGATCTCAGGGACCAAACCGCTGTTGTTGTACAGGAACCATTTCTATTCGACACCGGCATCGAAGAAAACGTCAGCCTGGGCCGGATCGATAGCGTTCCAGAAGAGGTCAAGACCGCGATTGCCGAAGCGCAAATGGACCGGTTTATCCAAGAGCTTCCCGATGGAATGCAAACTCGGGCAGGTGAGCTGGGAGCACGGTTTTCAGGAGGCCAGCGGCAACGTCTTTGTGTTGCCCGAGCAATGGTTCGCAACGCGCCCTTGATCCTTATGGACGAAGCGACAAGCGCGCTCGATAATGATACAGAAGCGCAGATCCTACGGATCATTCGGGAGCTCCCAAAAGAACGGACGGTCGTGATGATTGCGCATCGATTGAGCCCATTAACCTTCGTAGACTGGATTGTTGTTTTGGATCAGGGGAGGATTGCCGAACAGGGAAAACATGACGAACTTCTTGAAAAGAACGGACGATACGCCTCATTATTCCGGGCTCAGATGATGGAAGAGGCTGATGCGTCATGATACGTACACTCAAATCGATTTTTCGTTTTTTAAAACCCTATACGGTCCAGTATATCTTTGGAGTGATCGGGATGGGCGTGATAAACTTCGCGCTTCTGGCTTACATGGCATTTGTTCTGGCCGACCTTACTTCCAGCATCGTCGAGTTGGATCAAGCGCTGCTTATCCAGACCATTTTGAATGCAATCATACTGATTGCCCTCACCGGTATACTTCTGTGGTTTTCAGGAATTGCGCTCGTTAGCAGTTTGATCAAAGTGGAGCGAGACATGCGGAAAGCCTTTTTTTCCCGCACGCTCTTTGTTCCGTTAGCTGTTCATCACAAGTATCCATCCGGTGAGTTGCTTTCGCGGTTCAACCACGATCTGAATGAAAGCGTGGCGCTATTCAAAAACTCCTTCCAATCCTTGGCCATTATGCTGTTTCAAGGGATCGGATCCTCCATAACAATCTTCATCCTTGATTGGGTCCTCGGCTTGTGGATTGTGGGTATATGCTTTGGCGTATTCCTGCTCAATGTGCCTATTCTTCGAAGACTGAGGAAAGCAAGCCAGAAAGTCCAACGGGAAAAAGCGGGGTTTCTCCGCCTTTATTCCCAATTGGTCAGCGGTCAGCGGATCATTCGATACTTTAATCTAGCTGGATGGATCTATGAGCGGGTCTTTTTGCAATCGGAAACTCTGAAAAAAGCGGGGATCCGTAGAAACACTCTGGAGGCGATGCGTGAAGCTTTCTCGGAAATGACCTTTTTGGGGATTATTTCCATAATGATTATTGGGGGCTATCGAGCGATTGAAGATCCGACTACGCTCCCGACGATCATCGCCATCGTTCAGCTTCAAAATGGAGTCGCTTATCTCTTCTCGGGCGCGTCAGCAATCTTTGCGGAGATTACAAAACGGCTTGCGGGGGTCGAACGATTGGTTGAGGTCATGGATATTCCGGAAGAACCGGACATGATTCCCTTCCCACCTGTTTCTCCCGAACACTCTGCTCCAATTCCTGCTCTTCCTTCCCATAAAGGGTTGTTTGTTCGCAATCTCTCCTTCGCTTATCCGGATAGCAGTCGACTGGTTCTCAACAAGATCTCTTTTGAAATTGCTCCGGGAGAGACAGTCGCCTTTGTCGGACCTTCCGGTAGCGGGAAAACCACGCTATTTAAGGTGCTCTTGGGGTTCTTCGCCCCATTAGAAGGCCATGTCGCCTATTCGGGCCGATCCATCTATCACACGATATTGAAAGAATGGCGCGCCCAGTTCACGTATGTCCCACAAGACGCTTTCCTCTTTTCGGGCAGTATCCGAAAGAACCTTGAAGCGGCTTTTGAAGATGGATCGGAAGGTCATCTTTCCGATAATCGAATGAAGAATGCAGCGCGGTTGGCCAACGCGCATACGTTCATCGAAGATCTTGAATCAAAGTATGATTTTGTCTTGGAAGAAGGAGGCAACAACCTTTCCGGAGGACAACGACAACGAATCGCGCTCACTCGTTCTTTTCTGAGAGAGGCGCCGATTCTTTTGCTGGATGAAGCAACCAGCGCTTTGGACAGCGAATCGGAACGGGTCGTTCAGGAGGCGGTTTCCCGTTTGATGGAGGGGAAGACCGCGTTGGTTATTGCTCATCGTCTTTCGACGGTGCGCCAAGCGAACTGCATTTACTATATGGAAGACGGGATGATCATAGAACAAGGGACCCATGAGTCACTAATGAACTTATCCGATGGCCGATACCGTTCCATGGTCATTGCCGGGGAACTGGAGGAAGTTGTTTCTCAAGACTGAACCAGATAAGGTTTGTTGGGGCTATTGCCGTTCCGTCAAAACCATAACCGTCCGAGCAACGCGAAACCCAATCGCCCCACTGGACCCTCCGGGGCGATCATGGCTCCTACTGGAGACCCGACAGTGGGTTTCCGCAACCGTGGCCCAACTCCCGCCGCGTCTGACACGGTAGGATCCAGCTATCGGTCCGATCGGGTTTGTCTTTTCTCCCTCCTGATAGAAGCTTGCGGACCACCAATCGTGGCACCATTCGGCCACGTTGCCACTCATATCAAAGAGGCCCAGTTCATTCTCTTTTTTTTGGCCAACCGGATGAGTCTGGTAATCCGCATTAGTAGCGTGCCATGCAACCTCGTCTGGGTCGTCGCTCCCAGAAAACAGAAAATCATCAATGTGTAAATGTCCGCCCCGGGCGGCATATTCCCATTCAGCTTCTGTGGGGAGACGATACCCAATTACGTTTGTGATATCGTTGGTCACATTTCCTTGCCCGTCAAGAAAACGCCCTGCATCTTCTTCGCCTCGTAACCGGTACGCAACCGGCAAATTTTCCATCTGGCTCATCCAATTGCAGTAAGCAATGGCGTCCCACCAGCTGACATGAATCACGGGTCGATCCAGCTTGCCCCAACCTCGATCCTCCGGAATTTCTTGATCCACTGAGGCGCAGAAGGCCTCAAATTGCTCAAAGGTCACTTCGTATTTCCCAATCCAAAAGTCGTAAGTCAACGCAACAGGATGAACCGGGAATTCTTCGGGTCTGGATCGGGAAACCCGCCGAGTGCCTCCCATCAGAAAAGATCCCGCTCGGGCAAGGACCATCTCCATACTCTGGGGCAAAGGATTGGGCTCGCTATTCTCTGTTCCTGCAAGCAGTTTGGTATGACCGAATAGAAGAAAAACGATCGCAACAACAGAAAAGAATCGAATCATACGTTTGCTGATCATGGTTTTCCCTCCCTATCAACCGATTGCCGGTTTTTTTGGGCTATGCCCAAATCTCATTGATTCAGGTCTGATTGTTCCAAATCTGATCCCTTGTTGGAAGAATCCCATGTTTCACAGCTTCTGAAGAAAAGAGAGGATAATCCGACGATGATCCGTCATAGACAATTTGCCCCGCTTGAAGAACTACCCAACGACCAAAGAATTCACAGGCGAATGCAGGATCATGGGTGATGCAGATTAAAAGTTTCCCCGTATCAACCATCATTTCAAGAAGGGCAAGAACCCTTCGCTTGGAAGAAGAGTCCAAACTGATAATCGGTTCGTCCAAGACGAGGTAGCAAGGATCTCGGATCAAGATAGACGCAAGGCCGACGAGTCGCTTTTCTCCCCCCGATATCAGATACGGGGACCGTTTCATCCAAGAAATGGGCAGTTCAAGAAGATCGGCTATTTTCTGGATTTGCTCTTTTTGCTTGTCTTCGGGCCAATCAAGGGTCTTCATCCCAACAGAGATCTCTTCATAAATGGTATCACAAAAGAACTGTTTTTCCGGAAATTGAAAGGACACTCCGACTTTTTGCCGAATCCGTTTTTTGGTTCCACGTTTTCTCGTATCCAACCCATCAACCGTCACTTTTCCTTGGGAAGGCATAAGAACCCCGTTGGTCAGTTGAGCGAGAGTTGATTTTCCGGATCCGGTCTTTCCCATAAGCGCAATGGAAGAGGATGAACCTGTGCTCCAACTGATCCGATCCAAAGCCTGAACCGCCAGAGGGCTTTTGGGCATATACGAGAAGGAGACTTTATCAAACTGGATCAATGGTCTTTCTCCGTAAGGACCTTTGCCAGTTCTTTCGGTTCCATAAATCCACATATGGCAGGGTTTTCTTTCATCGCTTCAAGAGAAACCCGAATGTAGGGACCCAGATCATACGACCCACTTTGGGCCAATGCTCGGAAGGCTTCAACCGGTGGCATATCCAACGACACCGTCCCACGATCCATCCATAGGATTCGGTCGCAGAACATCAGATCTTCCGGTTCATGACTGCTTAGAATCACGGCGCAATGGAGTGCCTTTCTCAAAGCGTCCAACATGGATCGGATGTCGGATGCCCCTTGCGGATCGAGCATGGAATAGGGTTCGTCCAAGAGCAAATAATCCGGTTCCATGGCAAGGATCGCGGCTATTGCCAACCGTTGTTTTTGGCCACCGGAAAGAAAGACTGGGTGGCGGGACTCATAGTCGCTTAGCTCTGTCTGAACAAGGACTCGCTCCAAATTCCTCCTCATTCGAGATCGTTCAAATCCCAAGTTTTCCATGCCGAAAAGGATCTCTTCGCGCACAGTCGACCCTACAATTTGCTGGTCCGGGTTTTGAAAGACAATCCCCACTTTCCGCGTGATTTCTTTCAAATGTCTTGTTTCCTGCGTGTCAAACCCATCAACAATCACTCGACCCATTGAGGGCCGAAGAAGTCCATTCATCAGGTGCAATAACGTGGTCTTTCCGCTTCCGTTTCCACCCATTAGGCCGATATAGGCCCCGGGAGGTATGCGCAAATGAACATCCGAAATCAACCATGGCTTGACAGGATCCTCAGGATCGGAAGAAGGGTAATGGAAGTAGACAGATTGAAATGAAATCCCCTGGTTCAAAAGTTCCTCCTTCCATCAGTCTGATTTTTGGAAGATATAAAACTTTAGGTAGTCTGTTTCAAATATTTCCATCTGGATCGGATGGTCTTGGGGCTGCCCGCCTCGATGGATCAGTTTCAAGCCAATTTTCAGGTCAGAGATGCAGGAATAGATCATCATTTCAAATTCCTCCCGGGAAACGGCCTGTGAGCAAGAAGACGTGACGAGATATCCACCACTCCGCAGGAGTTTGAGTCCGCGGACATTAACTTCCTTATACCCCCTAAGGGCGTTTGATCGGCTGGACCGTGATTTGGTAAACGAGGGAGGATCAAGGCATACAACATCCCATTTTTTTCCCGATCGATCCCACTCTCGGAGAAGATCGAACGCATTCCCATGGAAATAGGTCTGTTCCGCAAACCCATTCATGCGCGCATTCCTTTGAAGGGTCTGGAGCGCATTTTCTGCCTGATCGACAAAGGTGATATCGCTCGCTCCTGCTTGAAGCATGCGCAACCCAAAATTTCCCGTATGGCAGAAGGTGTCCAGAACACTTTTCCCTTTGGGGCAAACGACACGGGAGGCAATCATGGCGTTTTCCTTTTGATCGAGATAGAATCCGGTCTTCTGAGCCTGAATCAGATCCAGCTCCCATACCAACCCTTCCAAAGAGAGCTGTAGCGGAAGGGAAACCGAGTTGAAAAGCCAGTCGATCTGGGTGGTCAGTCCTTCTTTTCTCCGGGAAGAATGGTCGCTTTTCTCTAAAATGGCTTTGGGGTGGATGAAATCCACCAAGGCCTGGACAATCGCCGGTTTCATTTGATCCACCCAAAGGGTATTGGCCTGGATCACAGCCACATCGGCATATCGATCGATGATTAACCCACCAATCCCATCCGATTCGCCAAAAAAAAGACGGCAACACTCTTGGGCCAATGGCAGTTTCTCCCGATATGATAGGGCTTTCTGGATTGTCCGGCGGATAAAAGATTCATCGATTTCTTCGAATCTACGCGTCAGCAATCGGACGGGGATTTTGGATCGTGGGTTGTAGTATCCTCGGCCAATGAACTGTTTGGAATGCGTAAAGACATCGGCAATCCCCATAGGATCCAGCGATCCAGTTGAATGTGCGATTTCGTTATCATAGATCCATGGATGTCCGTTGGCGATTCTGGGCGCGATTTGCTCTTTTAGGTAGATATTCATCTCTTCCGTTCCATCCATTCCACCATTTCAGCCAAGGTGTGGATTCGTAGATCCGCATCGGGATGGTCCTCTGAAGGACTTTGGTGGGGGCTGTATCGGTTAATCCAAACCGTTTTCATGCCCAGAGCCTTGCCTCCCTGGATATCGGCCCGATAGTTGTCCCCGACCATCACCGTTTCTTCCACAGAGGCATTCATCAATGAAAGCGCGCGATTGAAGATTCCTGGATGGGGCTTATAGCATCGGGCTTCCTCCGAACTGACAGCATAGTCGTAGGGAAGGTCAGGATACCGAGCGAGCAATCCCTTAAGTGGGGCTTGATCGATATTGGATAAAAAAGTGATCGTACATCCTTTTTCTCGAAACTCCTGGAGTGTATCGAATGTATCTGGATAAATGGGTTTGGACGCAAAATCCTCATACATTTGGTCCATCCACTTGGAAACGTCAATGCGGATCTGATAGTTTTCTTGCAGAATCGCGTATACTTGACGATACATCGTCCGTTCTGACTCGAACGCGTTTTCTTGCTGGAAGATCCGTTCGAAGACTTGGTGATACAGCTTTTGAACTTCGATCTCCAGATCATCCGCATGCATAGAAGGGATCACTTGGGATAAGCGTTCGGCAGTGTTCCGAAACAATCCTTCGTTAGAGAATAGCGTGCCATACACATCAAACAAACAAAACCGGATCATACGTCTCGACTGCCTTTTTTCTGAATATACGCTCCTTGGGCAGGAGAAACCGGAAAACTCATCATATCGATTTCGAATTTTCCCTTATACTCACGCTCTAGAGAAGGAACGATCGATGGGGCCAATGATTCTTGAATAAGAGCGATCACGCTGCCCCCAAAACCGCCTCCCATCATCCTTGCTCCCTGGACTCCTCGATCTCTAAGGTATTGAACAATGTAATCCAACTCTTCACAACTGACTTCAAAGTCGTTTTGAAGGCTTTCGTGGGTGGTATATAAAAGGGTTCCTACCGTTGACCAGTCCCTTTCTTCCAGAGCTTTTCTACAATGAACCGTCCGCGTCATTTCACTCACAACATGCTTTGCCCTGCGATACAATAGATCCCCCAATTGATTCCGCTTCAGGTCCTCCAAAGCAATATCTCGAAAGCTATTTTTCTTGAGTATATGCAGAATTTCTTCGCATTGCACCCTACGCGTATTGTATTCCCCACTACCTAAGGCGTGTTGCACGCGGGTATTCAAGATCCACCATTGACCGTCCTCCATGGTCATAGGGATGGCCTCATACTCCATGGATTGGGTGTCCAAAAAGATTGCAAATCCTTCCTTTCCGAAGACCGAGATGAATTGGTCCATAACCCCACAGCGAACGCCCACGAAATCATTTTCCGCTTTTTGGCAAAGCAAGAAGCGCTCTTTTGGTTCTAAAAGCAGATCGAAAAAGGACTCGATTGCGAACAAAGTGGCAACCTCAATTGCAGCGCTGCTGGATAGGCCAGCTCCAATGGGCACATCGGAAGAGACTGTCAGAAGGAGAGGGGGAAGCTCGATCGAAAACCGTTGTTGAAGAACATGCACGACCCCCTTGACGTAATCCGCCCATGAATGAGAAGGCCTGAGGGTCCCAGTGGGAAAGAGCTCTTCTCCAAAAGAGGAAGAAACAACCCGATGATTCTGATCGGGGCTTTCTTGAAGACGCACCCGCGTGTATTGGTCTACAGCAAAGGGCAACACCCACCCGTCATTATAATCCACATGCTCTCCGATAATATTGGCTCTCCCGGGCGCAAAGCCTACTACGTGATTCATTGAACACCTCCGACATCTGGTTGGAAGGAAAAAAAGTGAGCGAGAAATCCACTGACCAAAGCTGGATCGGATGAAATCATGAGCACTTCATCATTGCGACTGCTTGCCGCCTCCGTGAAGTTATAGGAACCAAACAGAACGATAGTTCGATCGACAATCATGTATTTATCATGGAATAACGCGCCTTCTACGTTTGCCAAAACAACGGGAGAGAAATGAACGATTTTGGGTATGGCGCTGGACGGATTGCTCAAGTTCCAGGAAGGGTCCGCCAGAGTTCGAACATGAATGCCTTTCGATGAAAGAATCATCAAGAAATTAGCAATTCGATAGTCTGTGAATGCATACACCCCAATCAAAAGCTCATGCTGAACCGTTTCTAAGACTTCCATAATCCGAAGAAACGGATCGTCTTCGGGGCCAAAAAAGATCCCGTGTTTGGGATAAGCCGGAGCTCGCTGGGATTTGAAGATTCCTAGGAAAGACTGCTCGAAATGGAACATAAACCGTTGTACTTGATGTGGTTGATCGATAAAGAAGATGTGATTGGCATGGCGATCCAAACTGGTGGTCGTAAGATTGGCAGAACCACACCAAACACGGGTTTCGTCGGAAATCATATATTTTGTATGCATCAATCCTGCGTCATCATCAACGATCACAACAGCTCCCTGGATTCCATACACTTCCATGGCATTCTGGTTTTCGGTTATAATCCGAACGCGCACCCCTTGACGCACGCGCTCCTGAAGCATATACAGGACTTCTGGGTCGCTGATTCCATATACACAGACATCCAATGAATACCGCGCATCCTGGATAAACCCGAGGGTTTCCCGCCGGATCTCTTGATTGGCAAAGAAAAGAATCTGAGTTCCAAAAACGCCAGAAACGAAGCATATCCCCAGGAAAAAAAATAGACATGATCCGATGGCGTGTTTCATCTTCAATAGGATTGTCCTTCTTTTCCTCCTTCGATAATGCTCACTCCATTGCTGGTTCCTAAGAGATCCGCTCCTGCAGAAAGCATCGCAACTGCATCTTCTTTTGAACGGATCCCTCCGGAGGCTTTGACACCCATAGAAGAGGGAGAAAACCGTCGCATCAATTGAACATCCTCGATGGTGGCGCCTCCACCAGAAAACCCTGTAGACGTTTTTACATACCGGGCTCCGCTTTCTATAGCCAAATAGATAGTCGCCAGTTTTTCTTCCCATTCCAACAGGGAAGTTTCCATGATCACTTTCACAGGCGCTTTGCCCGAGTGGCTAACTACCTTCGCAATCTCAAATTTGATGAAGTCATACTCTTGGTCCTTTAAGCGACCGATGTTGATCACCATGTCGATCTCATGTGCTCCTGCTTGAACGGCGGACTCAGCTTCATACCCTTTCACTGCGGGTATGGTCGCCCCTAAGGGAAATCCCACAACTGTTACGATTTTTACTGGGGAATCTTGTAGCTGATCCCCACAAATCGATACATACGAAGGGTTAACGCACACCGATCGAAATCCATATTGTATTGCTTCTTGGCACAGCTTTTCTATATCTTTCTGGGTCGCTGAGGGTTTTAATAAGGTGTGCTCGATTCGCTCAGCGATTTCTCGATTAGACCATTCACGGGTTTGACTTTCATAAGGGGTGCTCTCTTGTTTTGCTTTTTCGATCCATCCCCGAACCGCAAAAAATAGGTCAGGCATCTTCGTTCCCTCCTTGTTTTGGGGCCATGAGTGTTGCCAACGCCAAAGACGCCAACTTCGCATCCGCTTGATCCGCTCGGCTGACGATCACGACGGGCACTTGCGCGCCCATGATCAATCCAGCGATGGTACCCCCACCAATGTACTCAACAGACTTTCCCAGGAAATTTCCGCTATGGATATCCGGTACCAACAGAATATCTGCTTTTCCCGCCACAACACTTTCGACTTTCTTAATCTTCGCTGCTCGTTCGCTCAATGCAATATCAATCCCCAAAGGCCCTTCGACAACGCAATCGGGAATTTGCCCTCGTTCGTTCATTTTAGCCAAAAGGGCTGCGTCAAGCGTTTCTGGCATAGACGGATTCACCACTTCTACCGCTGTAATGCATGCAACCCGGGGGACTGGGATCCCCAGACTCATGGCCAATTCGACCGCATTTCGAATGAGCGTCACCTTTTCCTCCAAAGTGGGATAAATCACCATGCCCCCATCGGTAACGAAAATCAATCGGTCCAATATTGGTACATCCAGCACAGCTACATGACTTAGAAGCGGCGCCTTGCGCAAGCCCCACTGTTTATCCAAAACAGCCCGTAGGAGGTCAGCTGTCTTGATCGATCCTTTCATCAGAGTATTCGCGCCTTTTTCGTGGATCGCGCGTACGCTCTTTTCTGCAATCTCTTGGGGGGATTGAGCATCCACTATTTCTTGTGGATGGAATCCCATCTGCCCGCATTCTCTTTGAATGGTTTTTGCGTCTCCCACGAGAATCGCTTCCACCATGTTCTCTCGCATGGCCATCTGAACGGCTTGAAGGGATGATGGATCATCTCCCCCAGCAACCACAACGCGTCCAGTCCCTTTTTTTGCGGCTGAATGGACAATCGACTTGAATTGCTTCATACCTTCTCACCCTCCCGGGATATCTTTGCATACCATGTGTCCATACACGTTGCCATATGTTCATGGAAGCTTGGATAAAGATCTTTGGGAACCTGTTCTAGCCGCTGTTTAATCTTCTGCTGGAGGATTGCTTCTAGATGCTTCCGATCTCTCAATTCTCGTTTGCGGTTGGCTTTCTCCGATTGGCGCATAATCCTTTGATGATCTTGAATCGATGCCCACAGGTCTTGGATTCCTTTTTTCCGCAACGCTTGTGTACAAATCAGTTTCCGTTTCCAAGGTTCATTCGAGTGTTCGGCCATTAGGAGTTCTTGGATATCACGGACCATCTTTTCTATCCCGGGAAGATCGCTTTTATTGATCGCGTAAATATCGGCAATCTCCATGATTCCAGCCTTATAAATCTGCACTTCGTCACCGGAACCGGGGGAAAGGACAAGCAGAATGCAATCGGCAATATACATGATATCCAAATCAGACTGGCCCGCTCCAACAGTTTCAATGATGATGTACTTTTTTTGATAAGCTTCCATCGCGCAAACCATATCAAAGATCGACTCGCTCAGTCCGCCGACACAATCGTGCGATCCGACACTTCGGATAAAAAGGTTGGGATGCAAGCTGTTTTGCTGCATCCGAATCCGATCTCCCAGGAAAGCCCCGTGAGAAAAAGGACTGGTGGGGTCTACAGCCAAAACTCCGACCTCGTGTTCTTCCGAAAGAAGAAGATCCACCAACCCACCTACGAGTGTGCTCTTTCCAACTCCTGGACTTCCGGTAACTCCAATCACCCAACTGTCTGATGCATTGGATCGTCGTTCTTCAGGCAGCCAGAGGGGAGGGTCTCCTTTTTCAATTTCGTTCAGGGCTTTCGCCAATGCGCGGTCTTCTTCCCACCCTTTCAAACAGCTACAACCTCCCGGATCTTATCGATGACTTGGATTGTCGGTGTGCCCGGTCCAAAAACTTCAATTATGCCCATTTCTTTCAACAGCTTTATGTCCTCTTGAGGGATGATTCCTCCAACGAATACGGGAAGGTCTTGTTGGTGTTCGCGTAACAACCCAATAATCCGTTCGCACAATCGCAAATGCGCGCCGGAAAGGATCGAAAGACCGATTACATCAACACCCTCTTGAAGCGCAGCGCGAACAATCATTTCGGGCGTTTGCCGCAATCCTGTGTATATGACTTCCATTCCCGCATCCCTCAAAGACCGAGCAATGACTTTTGCCCCTCGGTCATGCCCATCCAAACCTGGCTTGCCCACCAATACTCGGATTCTTCTATCCATCCTCATCCTCCTAAATTTCATCCAGTTCTTGGACCCAAATCATTCCCGATTCCATCAATAGGTATAAATGTCGGTCAGTCCAATCCAAACCCACAATGGATTCTCCTTTAAATACAGAAACGGTTTCGGAAGGAAGCGGGAATTGAAGGAGCGTTCCATCCTTCCACCCATACAATGTCATCCGCGATGGGTTATATCGGGCTGAATCAATCTCAAAAGGCCATGGGATAATCCGTTCGAACTCATCCCGCTCTGTTGAGAAATAGGCGATTCTCTGGCTTCCAACGATTGCGATGAAATCTTGATATCCGAAAACCGTCCGAACTGGTCCCAGTGAATGTTCGGAAATGTTCATAACCAAGACCTGACCCGGTTCAAAAGCCTGCACCATACCCATTGAGTTCCGGAAAAAGAATACGAGGGTTTCTCCAACCATTTTTGCAAAGGAAACGTCATTTCCTTCTCCGAATTTGAAGGTGCGCTCGACCCTCAAGGTTTCCGCGCTCATTACTTGCACATTGTCTTCGCTCCAGGTTACAATCCATGGTGAACAAGCTGATAAACCAGAACCAATCCATGTTCGAATTGGCGTATCAGAGATTCCGTTCGCAGTATGAGGAAACCATTCGTATTGAACTTGGTACATGGGCGGATGGTAGGAAAAATCCTGAATTGGGTTTCGAAGATTTTGGATCATCGTTGCAGTCACTCGCAGGGTTTGCGGGTGGATCTGAATCCTTTGACCCGATTCGAAAAGAACTTGGATTTGGGCATCTTTCAAAAAAATGCCCATGGATCCTGCCAAACCTACTCTTGTCGCTGCTGAAATCCCGCTTCCTAAATCCCAGGTTTTCAGCTCTCCTTGGCGATCCATAGAAATCATCTTTCCTGCCCAACCGCGGATCAACTTGATGGGATTTACGCTAGCCGTAGCTCTACCAGCCAATTCTAAAGAAGAATTATAGATCAGCAGCTCTCCATCCCCCGTTCCTAAGACTACCCAATTTTTTCCAAAATCGCCGGAGTACAAAGCGATCGGTACGACGCCCTCCAAGGGAATCGTCGCCCGCGTGCCTCGTCCCAACCGCGATTGAGTGATCCAGTAAATATCCCAATTATACCAACTCACAGACAAGATCGGCTGATTGGAAACCCTTTGCACATTATTGATGCCCCCTTCATCCACAAACCCGATCGCGCCTGTTTCGTCTCCAAAAACAAGGGATCGCATCCGATCGTACGGTACTGCCCACGTCGTTATTTTACTGGAATGTTCATAACTGAGCAATTGGTCTAAAGATCGGCTGTACCAAAGGATTTCTCTATCCTGAACCACAACAATCCGTTGTGAGTCGGTAGTGAATCGGATCTTTTGAGCCCCTTCAAGAGGGGTGTTTGCGATTACCTGGATTCGTTCGACTTTAATAGAAGTGATCAGATCAATCAACTCAATGCGGTCGTCATACAAAATCACTAAGAAATCCTCTCCAGAAATATCCATATCCACAATCCGTCGATTCCGGATCGGAAAAGAAAGCTGTTGTTCAAGCATTGTGTTCGTAAATGAGACTTCACCCGGCCTCGCCAAAACAAACCCATGTTCGCGGAACGGCATGGCCATGTCATACCCACCGTAGAATACCCGAAAGCTCGGTTCGTTTTGGAAAGATACCGGGTCAATCAGAAACTGTTCCTCTATGGAATCTTCCGGATCAGGTACCAGTGGTTTGTCTGGGTCAGGTACCAGTGGTTTGTCTGGGTCAGGTACCAGTGAAGTTTCTGGGTCAGGTACCAGTG
>CAYWWY010000008.1:0-54658 GCA_964462525.1 uncultured Thermotogaceae bacterium | reverse complement strand
GTGGTTTGTCTGGGTCAGGTACCAGTGAAGTTTCTGGGTCAGGTACCAGTGGTTTGTCTGGGTCAGGTACCAGTGAAGTTTCTGGGTCAGGTACCAGTGGTTTATCTGGGTCGGGTTTTGGAGCGATCGGAATCAGGGTATGGTGTTCATCCGGGATCGGTCGAAGGTTGGGATGAATCACCGTTGGGTGATCCGCAAGCTCCGGGATCGATGTGGCTTCTAGAGAAAAATACACCGTATATCCATCAACGGTTTGTACCAAAGCTGATTTGGCCCAACGATCTGTTTTAATCATCAAAAATCCCAGAGGATATGTGATCTGAAAACGCTCATGAAGATCGTTCACCTGAAACGCGCGAACGGTACCATCCCAATGGATGGTGATCATCAACTCTTCTTCTTCCGCAAATAGGGCATCTAAAACAATTCCTCGATTCAGCCTTTTGCTGGAAGCCAAGGACCCATCCAATGGTTGATAATAGATTTCTCCACTCGAATCAATCATAATGAATTGACCCGGATCTGCCTTGAACGAAAAAGCCCCAGCAATTGACCGTTGATGCGATAAAGATTTCGGTTCGCCCTCATGAAAGGGGATCCACCAATTAACCAATCCGCTGGCATAGGTCGATATCAAACCCCCTTGATCAAACAGGCGCAAACTGGATATAGGGTGTCCACTGGGTTCGAGTTTCCAGAGATCTCTTCCAGTTAGATGAAAGGATTCGGCGGTCCCGTCACTCAACCGAACCAACACGCGATGATTCATCACTTGGAGTTCCACAATCCGCTTGTCTAAGGGATACGCAACGATCCAGTCCAAATCTTGGTCTTCCCGGATCTGATAGACATGAAGGGTCTTCCCTGATTGCGCGAAGAGATAGGGTTCATGAATAGCAGCAATCAAGATCGTTTCTCCCATTTCCATCCATCTCAACGTCTGGGTATCCCTGATCCAGTAATAAAGGATTCGATCGGTCGTCCACAATATATTGGCATATGGATCCATATCAAAGAGATCAATCGAAGCAGAAGAAAAGACCTCGCTGTACATCTCGGGTAGCTTCAACCCTGAAAGAGGAGGGGCAAGAAAAAAAGCGGGGTCGAGCACAAGGAGATCCAAAGGTTTATCAGTTGAAACCGGGACCGCTTCTTCAATCGGTTCTTCATCAACTTCAACAGTAGGTTCTGCCGGAACCCTTTCAGGAGGGATCAGGGATGTAATCTGTGGGTTAAGCCGCAAGAAGCGACTGCTTTCATCCACATCGTATACGTTGAATCCCAACATCAACCGGGGCTCGTCTTTTGTATACCCTTGGATGACAAAGGTAGACAAACGCACCTGATCGGACCAGTTCTGCGCAAGAACAACGGAATCTTTTCGATATGCGTTGATGTATTGAGTGCCAAATTCCCTACCGATTTCTTGGAGCAACTGTTGGTAATGGGATGGCGTCATACCGATCGGGTACAGGATGCACCTGTTGGTTTTAAGGGAATGAATTGCTTCCGAGAGCGTGAACCGGCTGCCCGAACTCGAATCAAAGTAATCGTGGTCGATTCCGTCGGTCAACAGGATAATGTAGCGGAGTCCTTCGATTCGGGACAGGTAACTCGACGCTCGGTAAAGGGCATCATGCATGGGTGACATTCCTGACCCCACAATTCGCTCCTTCGCTGAAACCCATTGGTCAAACCTCGTAGTCACGCTCTGAACCAATTCAATCTGATCTCCGAAGGTCATTACCGCCCATTGGGAGTTCTCAGGAAGCTGAGTGATCATCGATTCGATCAGCTTTTTGGAAGGATCCAACCAATCAGCCATTTTCGAACTGGTATCCACAAGAAAGAGAAAGGTCTTCTGCAACTCAGGCGCTGAACTCACCCAGTATTCTGCTGCTTCGGCATTACCATCGACCAATCGAACACTCCGAACAGGAATTGGACTGTTGATCTCCCAATGAACAGGAAAATCGGGTCCTTTTGCGATCAAAACAGGATTCTGTTCTTCTCGCAAACTCAATTGAATCATGTACCCGCCAACCATGTTCATAAACTTGTGGGTTACCTTCTCGACCACTTGCCATAAAGCGATTTGTTGACTTACCAATCCGACGCTTTCAGCGAATTCATTGATTGTCCCCAAAACGACCCCTTCGCGAACATCATATACCTTTAGCTGCATCGTCAAGCGGTTGACTTTCTGCTGCTGAAAAATCGCAGTACTCCATTGCGAGTCAACAAGTAGAATCAACCGGCCTTCGGGGAACTCATCCTGAAGAGAATGAATGAGCAAATCGGGCCCCAAAAGCAGGTCCCATTCATCTTGTGGTTGCTTCTCAAATAGTGGAAATCCGAGAACACGGAGCCGATTGGATAGGTGCTCAATCACCGCATCGGCGCCTTCAAGATCCAATACCCTTCTGGTACCGGATTCTTTGTAATTGGTAAGGAACAGGGCTATGGGAAATCTTTCTACAACGTCTGGAATGGGTACCATGGAAAATTCAATAACCTGAGGAAGACTCACTTCGACTTCTGTACTCTGACTTATGTACCCATGATGGTTTGCTTCGATCTTATGCAGGCCGGGGTTAACCATCACCGAGACGGGAGCATTCCCCCTCCACACATCATTCACAATCACATTTCCTCCTGAAGGTTGAGTTAGAATGTCCAACCTGATTGTCGTTGCCATCAATGTCAGACTGGCTGCTATCATCCATAACAAAACCAATGATCTACGCATGAGTCAACCTCCCTTGATTATCCCCATTCAGTTTTCTGTTAATGCTGCTGGAACCCATTCGATCCTGATAAAGATGTCTCAGAAAAACCTCTACGATGGTTGGATCAAATTGCTTTCCGCTGTTTTGACGGATTTCTTCGATGGCCTCATCTAGCTTGAGCCCAACCCGATAGGGCCGATCGGAAATCATGGCATCATATGCATCGGCCATCCCGATAATCCGGGCGTTGATTGGGATGTCCTCTGCTTTTTTTCCTTCCGGATAGCCTTTGCCATCCCATCGCTCATGGTGATACAGAACACTCTCTACGATATCCTGAAGCTCTTCAGAGGTCTGTAAAACCCGAGCACCCCATTCCGGGTGAGACTTGATCGTTTCAAACTCATGATAGGTTAGCTTATCGGGTTTGGACAGAATGCCTTGGGGAACAAGAATCTTTCCAATATCATGCACCAAACCTGCCCAATAAATCCGTTGAATCTGTTCCTTTTTCATCCCCATATCCTGAGCAATCAGGGCTGAGTACTCGGCTACCTTTTCGGAGTGTCCATGGGTGTAAGGATCATAGATCTCTAGAATCTGGATCATGGCCATTAACAGTTGTTTTTGGAATTTTCCCTGTTCGATCATATACCTTTGCATCCCAATAAAAGAAGAAGCGACATTCGAAAAGGCATTGACGATCGTCACATCTTTTTCCTGAAATCGCTCTGACTTCCCCTCTCCTATATCTAAGGCCATGTTTCCGACGTGATTTCCCCCAAAACGAAGCGCGCTGACAATCGACTCTTTGATCGGCAAAGTCGCCTTATTCAACTCCACCAAAATCGGGTCATCTAGGATTGTCCTGTTTCGTTCGAGAATATTCGGGAAAATTGCCGCTTTTTCTATTTCCATCAAGTAGATTGATTTCAATTTCAACTTTTTCAGCCGTTCCAAGTCATGCCCAACCGCATGCACAAACCGCCATTGGCCATCCTCAACCAACGATAAGCTTCCATAGTCGGCTCGGGGCACTAGGACCAACAGCATCTCCAGCAGCTGAGTAAGAAAGGATTCGTCATTTTCTTTTGCCGCTTCTGACATGCGAGCTGTTACATCAATAATCTGTTCCATTCCCCGATTCACTGCTTCCAGCTCGGCATACGAAGCCTCAAGCTGCTGTGTTGAACTGTGCAATTCTTCATTCAAAGCTTTTAACTCGTCTTTGTTTCTTTGCAGCTGCTCATTCTGTTGCTGCAAATCGCGGTTTTGCCCTTGGATCGTCAAAACAGCTTTCCGGATTTTCCGCTTCAAGATCATGTTCCAGACAATCATCGCAATCATTACGACGGCTGAGATTAAAATGAACCAAAGAACTCTTGTAATGTTTGATGGGTACCCAATCTCTTTTCCCATCCATCGATTTTCCAGACTCTTCATTTCCTGAGGCGTAATTTGGTCAAGCCCTTGGTTGATCATGTGAAGCAGCGCAGTGTTTTCTTTTGCCACAATCATATGGAAGGCTTCGGAATACAACGGTTCGGGTTGATACCGAATCTTATCTTCTGCCTGATGCAACGCCAAAAAATATAAAGCGGTGGGCTTATCCATAACAAAGACTTTTACTTCTTCTGAAAGCGCCGCTTTTACCAACTCCTCCCAACCATCATACAGTTTGAGATAGCCATTGGTCAGGTGTCGTTCCAGGTATGCTTGCGAAGCGTCTCCTTCGACTACGCCGACAATGAACCCTTGCAGATCATCCACTGCGCGAATGCCCGTCAACCCTTCTTGAAAGAAGATATGAGCAGTAATCTCATAGTAGGGACGAGAAAATTCAAATACAGCTTCCCGCTCGGGTGTTTTGAAGACCCCCCCTATGACATCCGCTTCGTGGGCTTGCAACATATTCAATGCATCTTTCCATACAGTGAGTTGATATGAATATGCAATCCCAGTCTTCTCTGCAATCAATGCCCAAAGATCGACCAAGTATCCTTCGGGGACTCCATCAGGGTTTAGGTATTCAAAAGGAGGATAGGCAACGTCCCCAATTACTCGGATAAAGGGTTTTGCGGAAGCAAATGAAACAACGAACACAGCAATGTGCAAGATATGCAACAGGAAAAGGGCTCTTCTTTTCATCTAGGATTTGAGAATCTCCAATGCCATGTGTTTCCCCAAGAGATGAGTTTGAGAAAGGTCTTCCGATGTAGGGACTCCCTTCACCTCAACCTGAGGTCCGATCAAAGGCCACTTCCATTTTTCAACAAAAGCTTGTACCCCTTTCATACCCCCTCCACTCCATGTATACGTGCCAAAAAGACCCGCAATCCGATTTAGGATCATTTTGTTGTCGATGCTCCGGACAAGAGCGTCCATCTTGGGAAACATGCTCATGTTGTACGTACAACACCCAAGCGCCAGTCCTCTCATTCTCCAGATATCCCGGATTGCTTCGGAATGATCCGATTTGCTCAGGTTATGCAGAATAATGTTGTGTAGCCCTGAATCACGCATTCCTTTAGCGATTGAGTACGCCATGGTTTCTGTATTGCCGTACATGGTTCCGTACACAACCACCGCGCCTCTTTCCGTGTCTTGACGACTCCACCGATCATACAATCCGATGACTTTTCGCGGGTCTTTTCTCCAGACCATACCATGGGATGGAGCGATGGTCTGAATCTGAATGCCTCCCAGTTTATTCAAGGCTTTCTGAACCATACTGCTGTATCTACCGACGATATTGGCGTAATATCGGAGCATTTCCCCTTCCAATACAGAAAAATCCAGTTCGTCGTCGAAGATCCCCCCATCCAAGGTGCCAAACCCCCCAAAAGCATCGCAGGAGAATAGCGTTCCGCTGGAAGAATCATAGGTTACCATTGTTTCTGGCCAATGGACCATTGGAATGAAAAAGAATTGAAGCTCTTTTTTGCCGATTGAAAATCGCTGTCCGTCCTGGACTTCAACAAAGTCGATCTCGTGGTGAAAATACGCCCGAACCATATCTCTGGTTTTGGAATTCCCGATCAATTTCATCTTTGGATACAGTTCGATCAGAGCATCCACTGCGCCCGAATGGTCCGGTTCCATATGATTGATGACCAGATAATCAATCGGTCGCCCCTGGAGCACTCCTTTCAAAGAAGACAAGAAGGAAGAAAAAAAGGATCCTTTGACTGTATCGATCAGAACAACCTGATCATCAAGAATCAGATAGGAATTATATGCTATGCCATGGGGTAACGAGAGCTGGTTTTCAAAAAGGCTGGTTTGCGTGTCGTTCACACCTACCCAAAAGATCGAATCATGAATTTGACGGGGTTTCATGAAGAAGCTCCTTTCGTTTGGAGGTAAAGATTACAATGGTTTAATGGAATCTGGTTCTATTGTATCACAAACTGGGTTTTTCTGGCAATTCCAAACGGTTTTTTACATTATTTACTCTTCCAATTTCGTAAAATATATGGTAAAATACCGTTGAAGAGGTGTTATGGAAAAGAGAAAATGGACGATTGGCCAGGCCATCTTATGGAGTAGCGGATATCTCGCAGAAAAACATTCCGAAAACGCGCGTCTGGTTTCCGAATGGCTTCTGGCAGCTCAGTTTGGTTCAGAACGAACCCAACTGTATATCCGTTGGAACGAAGTGATTCCCGAAGAGATCTTATCCCGTTTTGGAGCCGCTTTAAGAAGGATTAAGCAAGGTGAACCGTTGGCTTATGTTCTGGGATATCAACCATTTTTTACTTTAAAAATCAGTGTTACACCCGATGTGCTCATACCCCGAACCGAAACCGAAGAACTGGTTCAATGGGTTGTCGACGACTATAGAAAGGAAGAACTCGACCAACCGCTGCAGGTCCTGGACCTTTGCACAGGCAGCGGCGCCATCGCGGTGTCCATCGCCCATTTTATCGATACTGCCGAGATAACCGCGACGGATATATCTCCCAAAGCCTTGGCTATCGCGAGAACGAATGCAGCTGAGGCTGCGGTTTCAGATCGGATTCGGTTTTTGGAAGGTGACTTCCTTGATCCTGTGCGAGATGCGTTGGATTCGTTTGACATAATTATTTGCAATCCTCCCTATGTGGCTGAGCAGCAGAAAACCATGCTCGATCCTCAAGTGGCCGCATTCGAACCAGCGACAGCTCTATATGGAGGCGCAGATGGTTTGGGTTTTTTCCGAAAGGTCCGAGCGCATTTTCCCCTCCGAAAAAAAACCGCCCTTTACATGGAAATTGCCCATGACCAGAAAAATGCCCTGAACCATCTGTTTGAAGGTTGTGGAACGATCCAATGGAAGCAAGATCTGAATCAAAGATGGCGGATGATGAAAGTAGTGGTGGAATGAAGCATATCGAATCGCGATTGCATGAAGAAGAGGAAGAACTGGAAAGGCTGGTCAGCCCAAAAACAGCCCAGGAAGACCGTTCCTTTGTAACCTTGCGGCCCAAGACCCTGGATGAATATGTGGGTCAGGAAAAAATCAAACGAAGGCTACAGATTTCGTTGGATGCTGCCAAGATTCGAAAAGAACCTCTTGACCACGTGCTTCTCGCAGGGCCTCCGGGTTTGGGGAAAACGACTCTTGCCTATGTGATCAGCAATGAGATGGATACTTCGGTCCATGTCACTTCGGGGCCAGTCATTGAGAAACAAGGGGACTTAGCCGCGATTCTGACCAATATTGAGCCGGGCGAGGTCCTGTTTATCGATGAAATCCATCGGTTGAACCGTTCCATAGAAGAAGTACTGTATTCCGCTATGGAAGATTATTCTCTGGATATACTAATCGGAAAGGGGCCGAGCGCCCGATCGATTCGGATTGATATCAACCATTTCACTCTGATCGGAGCAACGACCCGGAGCGGATTGCTCACCTCTCCACTCCGAAACCGATTCGGTATGATATTTGAGCTGGATTTCTATACACCAGACGAATTGTTGAAAATCGTTCAGAGATCGGCCCATCTACTCCAGATGGGGATATCCGAAGAAGCGGCGCAAATTACTGCTGAACGAGCGCGAGGAACGCCTCGGATCGCAAACCGCTTGCTTAAACGGATTCGAGATTTTGCTACGGTGAAAAGCAAAACCCAAATCGATCTCCATGATACCCTCGAAGCTTTGGAGTCTTTGGAAATCGACAGTTTTGGTCTGGACTACATGGACAGAAAAATCCTGCGGATTCTAATCGACCACTACAAAGGCGGTCCCGCAGGAATCCGCGCTATTGCAGCCGCGGCAGGCGTCGAACCAGACACCATCAGTGAGGTGTATGAACCGTTTTTGATCCAGACAGGATTTCTTACACGGTCTCACCGAGGACGCAATGCCACCCTGAAAGCATACCAGCACTTGGGATATGATGCGGATCAAACGAACCCTCAAGTGCCAATGTTTTAGCGAGGCAATCACTCATAAACCCAAATTGAACCAGAGAAAGGTGCGCTCATGATTCAACTCGATGACCAATTGGTACAGAAAACCAAACAGCTCGCGCAGACCATCATCCAACCCATTCAGCGCTTCGTCCAGACGCATACGACTCTATCCATCGAAAGAACAGCGGCCCGATATATGGGTGTGGATGGAGAAGACTCCGATGGCACTCCCTTTCCCAATGTCATGATCGATCATCTTTATCAAAAGAAGGTTTTGGGGCACGGGGCAAGCTTTTGGATCGCAAACGGGTGCATCCAAAAGAGATGTGAACCTCAACAACTAGCCATAGCAGTTGCAGATGGACTTGACTTAACTTCGGTGCCGATCATGCCCAAAAATGAGATTGACGATTATTTGGAAGGGTTTGCACAGATGGCCATCGATCGTATTTTATCAATTCGTGATGAGCGAAACCAAATGCTTCACGACCTAGGAGACCCATTGCGCCCCCTTCGATACGTGATCGTCGCTACCGGCAATATTCACGAAGATACGCAGCAGGCCAAAGCTGCTGTCACCCAAGGGGCGGATGTCATTGCCGTAATCCGGTCAACCGCCCAAAGTCTTTTGGAGTATGTCCCGTATGGGGCGACAACCGAAGGATTTGGGGGCACCTATGCAAGCCAGGAAAACTTTCGGATTATGCGTCGCGCTTTGGATGAATCCGGCAAAGAGGCGGGGCGGTATATCCGTCTGGTCAACTACGCATCGGGACTGTGCATGCCTGAGATTGCCATGATGGCTTCTTGGGAAGGCTTGGATTTTCTGCTCAACGATTCCATGTATGGAATTCTCTTCCGAGATATCAACATGAAACGAACCTTGATCGACCAATACTTTTCCCGTATGATCTGCGCGCTGGCCCATATTACAATTAATACGGGAGAAGATAATTATCTTACCACCTCCGACGCCATTGAAAAAGCGTATGCAGTGACTGCGTCCCAGTTGATCAATGAAGCCTTTGCGAAAGCAGCCGGTATGGAGGAACGATTTATGGGTCTTGGACACGCATTTGAAATTGACCCGGATATCGAAAATGGATTTCTCTATGAACTGGCTCATGCCTTGCTCACTCGTCAGCTTTTTCCATACGCCACACCTAAATATATGCCTCCCACCAAATATATGACGGGCAACATTTTCAAAGGATTCATCATGAATGCAATGTTCAATCTAGCTGCCATCTTGACAGGTCAGGATATTCAGTTGTTGGGTATGCCGACTGAAGCCATTCATACTCCTTATCTCCAAGATCGGTACCTCGCCCTGACGAATGCCAACTATATCTTTGGCACGGCGCGGGGATTAAAGGAAGAAATCCAGATCAAATCGGGAGGATGGATCGAACAAAGAGCCAATGAAGTGTTGGCGCAAGCCTTGAACCTATTGGAACACACTGCTGAAGTTGGATTGATGAAAGCCATTGAAGAAGGGCAGTTTGCCGATATCTCTCGCCCTCGTGATGGAGGAAAAGGACTGGAGGGAGTAATCATCAAAGAGGACTCCTATTGCAACCCCTTCTTCGACAAGATTGAATCGATGCTATTGCCGGCAGGTGCACATCATGACTAATCCATTCCTAATCCGGCCATACGGCGATACTCTGAATGATGGCGCTGTCCAGTTATCCTTTACTCTTCCTGTGAAAGCAGATGCGTTGGGGAAAGAAGCCGCGAAAGAGCTGGTTCTCAAAATGGGTTTTGAAAAAGCAGAGGTCGTCTTGGCTGAAAACTTGGGCGGAGAGTTCTCCTTCTTCATCGTATACGGAAAGACACCGATAGCGATCAACCTACGAGACATCAAGGTAGTGGACCTTCCGATTGAATACATGCATCGAGAAGAAACTGATGCATATATCGAAAAACATCTGGGGAGATCGATCGTCGTTGTTGGCGCTACTATTGAAAGCGATGCCCACACAGTCGGGTTGGATGCCATTCTGAATATGAAAGGCTTCCATGGCGACTATGGCTTGGAACGATACCACCACTTTTCCGTGACCAATATGGGGAGCCAAGTGCCATGTGAAGACCTGATCCGAAAATCGATCGAAGTCAACGCAGACGTAGTCTTAATCTCGCAAATCGTGACCCAAAAGAACATTCACATTCAACAGATGGTTCGTCTGATCGAGATGATTGAAGCTGAAGGAGCCCGCGATCGTTTTTTGGTGGTGGCAGGAGGCCCCAGAATCAGCCATGCGCTTGCCCTCGAACTCGGATATGACGCGGGATTTGGCCCCGGAACGCTACCCAGCCATGTGGCAAGTTTTATTGCTCGGGAAATCTGTGCGCGATCGGGAAAGGAGGGCCTATGAAAATTGCTTTGGTCGGTTTACCCATGGCGGGAAAAACTACGGTTTTTCGTCTTCTATTTGGAGAAGGGGTTTCCGACGAGTCTCGTTCCTATGGCTTACCGGAAGATCATGGGCGGATCCTTGTCATTGAAGATCCCAGACTTACCCACTTGGCACAGGTGTATGAATCGAAAAAAACTACTCCGATTGCTTTCGAGCTTATGGACACACCTGCCATAGATCCCAAAAGCGAAAAGGAAAGGAATCGGCTTTTCCGGATGATCCAAGGATGCGATTTATTGGTTTGGATCATTGGTGTGTTCGAGGAAATGATGGTTTCTCCAATGGAGCAAATGGACCAGATCAAATCCGAGATCATTCTACGAGACCTGGAAATCCTTGAAAACCGGATCGATCGACTGGAATCATCCAAACGGAAACTCGACCGAATGGAAGAACAGGAAATACCCATCCTGTATCGAATGAAAGAAGCGCTAGAGCAATCCTCATTTCCAAAATCTGTGTACGAGCCACTTGACTTGGAGGAAAAGAAAAGACTGGGCAGCTATTCACTCGCATCGATATTGCCTCAGTTCGTGATCCTGAACATGGATGAACCAGCCTATGAAACGAACCAAGACCTTGTCAAGCAGATTCAACCCTTTATCCAGCAAAATGCACTAGATGTCCTTGCGGTGTGCGGTAAGTTGGAAATGGAAATCAACAGCTTGGAAGAAGAGGAACGATCAGGCTTTATGCATGAGTTGGGTGTTGCGGAACCTTTCATTCAGCGCTTTGCCACGAAAGTGATGAAACACGGAAACCGAATTTCCTTTTTTACGAGCGGCCGCGAAGAATCGAGGGCGTGGATTTTGGAGCATGGATCGACTGCGCTTCAGGCTGCAGGAGAGGTTCATTCCGATATGGAACGCGGGTTCATTCGAGCGGAAATTATCAAGTACGATGATTTCAAAGCATCCGGTAGTGAAAAAAGCCTCAAGGAAAAAGGGCTGATAAAGGTGGTCGGAAAAGAACACCCAATTGAAGACGGAGACATCCTTCACATCCGATTCAACGTGTAGGGGGGAGGGGGGAACGCATGAAACGTTTTGCTTTCTTGACCGTACTATGGATTGTCATGGTAGGTTCTGCTTTTACGCAAACCCATCAAGGAATCCGATTTGCTGATTGGATCACCATTTACGAAAAAGGGTCCCTGGAAGAAAAAATGGCGGCATTGGAAGCCTTTGGCGCTTTGCAAATTCCCGAATCCGAACAGTTGCTTCTCGAAGCGCTCAATCATGAAAACCGTGAAGTTCGCCTGACAGCCGCGTGGGTTTTGGGTTCCATTCAAAGCGCGAATGCCGTAGAGCCTCTGATTTGGATGATGACTCAAGAAAATGACGCTCGGATTGACGGAGCCCTTGTCAATATTGGCGAAGAAGCGGTTCATTGGCTTACCGTTCGTTTGCGTTTGGCGACGATTCTTGATTCTGTCGATTTCGGACTCCGGGTATGCAGAATTTTGGTGGATATTGAAAGCGAGCAAGGGATTGCTGAAGTGGCTTCGTTTCTGAGTCTTCTGATCAATTCTGAAGATTACAGAAACAGTGCGATGGGCTTGCTCCGAACGATCGGAGAAAAAGCGGTCCGGCCATTGGTAGCAAAACTGCAAACAACAACAGATCCTATGGTACAGAGCGACATCATCAATACACTAGCCCATATTGGAGATCCCCAGGCTTTGGAAGCAGTAAAGGGGTTAATCCGTTCACCGTATGCCGAGGTGCGAATCAGTGTGGCTTATGCATTGGGTAAAATCCGTTCGCCGAACAATACCGATCATTTAATCGCATTGCTTCAAGATCTTGATGATGACGTTAAAATCAATGCCATTTTGTCATTAGGAATGCTCAAAGACTCAAGAGCTGTTATCTATCTTCTAACCTCGCTTAATGATTCCAATCCAATTGTTAAAGCCTTTTCTGCCTACGCTCTTGGAGAGATCAAGGATGTCCGAGCCGTTTACCCCTTGATCACAGCATTGAATGAAACAGCTGTTCTGAAAATGCGAAACCCAAAAACCGGGCAATGGGAAGAAGCTTCAGTACGGACTTTTGCAGCGGAAGCGTTGCGGAAAATCCAAGATCCACGAGGGTTGGAAGAGCTGGAAAAACGAGGATTATAACCAGGAGATGAGGTGAACTTCCTTGGCGTTGTTTACATACCAAACCGTAGATGCCAACGGTTCCAAAATAAACGGCACGATTGATGCGATAAGCGAAGCAATGGCACTGAGCGCATTGACCAACAAAGGATATGTCGTCTTGTCGCTCCAGGAGGTTAAACAAAAAAAGATCGGACCCATCTTCTCGATCCGTTTGCTAGATGTCATGACCTTTTCCCGCCAATTGGCAACAATGATTGAATCGGGGGTCAACCTTGCCATGGCTTTGGATGTCCTTTCCGCTCAAGATGTTTTTACTCCGAAATTTCGAAGCATCATAGCCAAAGTCCTTGCGGAAATCGAAGCAGGGATGACCTTCGGGGAAGCGTTGAGAGCAGAAAGGGTATTTGATGAAGTCTTTATCAACTTGGTGGAAGCCGGAGAGACGAGTGGTACCTTGGCAGAAACTTTGGAAAAAGTCGCTCAATTCTATGAATCCCAAAAACGATTGAAAGATGAAATCCGATCCGCAATGGCCTACCCGATCTTTGTCTTGATCTTTGCCCTGCTTATGATCGGGGGAATCGTGATGATTATTCTCCCCCAGTTGATATCCGGTTTTGGTAGGCAACCAGAAGGCATCATGGCCGCGCTCATGAACCTAAACGTCTTTGTCACCAACTATTGGCCAATCTTGATCCCGATCGTCATTGGAATCATCGCTGGATTGTTCTTTTACCTCAAAACACGGAATGGGAAACAAGTAACCTCCTTTTTACTCGGAAACATACCCATTATCAAAACCATCCGCTTGAACAGCTGTTTGGAACGGTTTTGCCGAACCCTTTCCGTAATGACCGCAACAGGCGTCGATATTATCAAGGGATTGGAGCTTTCCAGCAAAGCGGCTGGGGATATCCGGTTTGAACGGGTAACGAATGAAATGGCTGAATCAATCAAACAAGGAACCAGTCTTGAAACAGCTTTTGACGATGCGGAGATCTTTCCTGGTATTGTTGTGGCCATGGTGGGCACTGGTGAAAGAACAGGGAAACTGGACGCTGTTCTTGAAAAAGTGGGAATCTTCTTTGAGGAAAAGGTGCGCGCGAGTGTGAAGCAATTGGTTTCTTTGATCGAGCCAACACTAATTGTGTTTGTCGGGCTGTTTATCGCCTTTATTGCATATACCATGTATACTTCGATGTACTCAGGTATGGAAGGAGTAGCCGGAGGTTTTTAATGAAAAGAAGCGGGCTAACCCTTGTGGAACTGATGCTATGCATGAGTCTGGTTGCCTGTTTTTCCTTGGCTGTCATCGGATTTCCTCAGATTGCCCAGAGAATCTCTGAAACCAAAGAAATCCCTTTTGCGATGCTAACGATTCATCATCAGTTCCAAAATGCCCGATATGAAGCAATAAACGCTCTTCAAAGGCGCTCGGTGTTGTTTCGCAGAAATCAACAGATCACCCAATTCAAGATCGATTCATCCATCTCATTTCATATCGCACCAACTGGCTCGATCCAATTGGGAGGAAGCATTACCATGAAGAAGAATAACGTAAGATATCGTGTTACGATCCAACCAGTAACCGGAAAGATTGGGTTACAATTGGGGCAAAGGGTGATCCGTTTTGCAGATCTTTTATAGAAGGATTTACACCGTTGAACTGAATCCAAATTTTGTTCGTGTTGTTCTTCTTCGAAAACGGGGCAAGCGATTGAGCATGATTAAGAGCCTCCAAAAAACCCCCGAAAAAGGACAATCGTCTTTTTCGATGAATCAACAACTGAATGCTTTACGCGCGATCATTCAGGTGATTCCCGTTGACGTGGAAGACCTTGTGGTCGTGAATTATCCTTTTGATCAAACCTTATATGAGCACTACACCATGCCCAAACTAAGCAAAGACCAGATCAAGGGAGCAATTCAGTATAAGCTGTCCGAAGATTTTTCGATTCCTTCTCAGAACATTGTTTTGGACTTCGGGGAAGGGTTTGGAACTTCTGGAACTTCCCTAAGCACCGGATACTTTGTATTTGCTGCCAAGAAAGCGCAGCTAGAACTCTTTATCCAATCTTTAGTGACACAAGGCGGTCTATCAGAACCGGACATTGTGATGCCCGATCTGCTGAAATATCTGGAGATCCTTGATTTCCAAAAAATGGGTTTGGAAGAACTGAACCAAGCGACAAAGCTTCACTTTTTGGTATGTGTCGATTTTGAATACAGCATCCTGTTTGTTTTGCGGGGAAAAGAAGTGATTCGGTTCATGGACATACCCATTTCTTTGAACCGATTGATTGTAGATTCGGAGAAATCAGGCCTTGATCCTTCCTCAGTGCTCGAAGCAATCTTGAAAGGATCAGAAACAGGATCTCTGGGTTATACACAAGGGGCACTTTCTGTCTTTGAAAATTTCTATAAACTGGTTGGTTTCGAAAGCGAAAAAGTGACTCGACAATATCTAAACACGTTAAACGAATCGGATCCTTTATTCAACGTATCGGGGGTTTTCTTCTGTTCCATCAATCAAAGGATTTCTCTGGATTTGGAAGCGAATGCCAGAGACATTCGGATTTTGGATGGCATCAGCATTAAGCGGACTGTGATCCGGCAAGACATTCCTGATGATTTGGACGTATACCGTACGACCTTGGGAATGGGTCTAAGGGGGGTCAATACTCTTGGTAGGAGTGAATTTATACAAAAGAAAAAAAGGTAAGTTAAAGATTACCACCTTCCTTTTGCTTTGCATTATATTGGTTCTTCCCGTAGCGGCATTTCGAATCACCCTGTATTCCATCCGTGAGATGGAAGTGAACTCCATTCGCGCAGAAAGCCCCAATGCGTCCCGATATATGTCCGCAACGCAAATCTCTGATCTGCGGAGCGCCTCTCAGCAGTTGGACCAACAATCCTCGATCATGAATCAACAAATCCGGACTCTTCAAACCGCGTCAAGAGACTTGGAACGAGATGCGCTATACCAAGCTCGCATTCAGGGCGCTTTGGAAGGTTTTTTGGATGTCGTCCGATCTCATACTGAAAGTCGAGTATACATCAATGCATTATCCATCGCCCGCGGGAAGGAGCTGAGGATCGACTTCTTTGAAACCGCTTCAGACATAGAGCAGTACAAACCCGACTCTCTCGAAAATGCGCTCAAACAGAGACTTCAACGCTTTGATGTCCGAATCGCCCGCACTTCGAGCGAATCGCTTTTCTATCAGGGAAAGTACATTCAGTTGAATCTTCCGCTTACGGGGATGTGATGGTATGGCAAAAAAATCCGTGAAAAACGTAGGCGTGCCCAGAACAATCGGAATCATTTTTGCGATATTCCTGTTTGCAGTGTTATTGATAGTGTTCAATATCCTCCCGCTGATCGAGCAAACCCAGCAATTGCGTGACCTTCGCGAATCCGCACAGCAATACGATCGCATATTCACAGTTTTGCAGTCCGAAACCCAAAAGTATCAAAGGTATCATCAAACGTTGCTGCCATTTCAAAAGGACTTGGATACTCTTATCGAGCAACTTAAAAACCTGGGTTACGGGTTTACCGAAAGCGGAGGAAAGTTCTCATTCAAAGGATCGATGACAGCAAGCCATTTTGCTTGGTTACTGGAAAACCTTTCCATGTTGCGCGGGGTTCGGGTTGAGCAGATGGAAATCCGAAACTCCTTCCAGTTTCCGATCATTGTTGGCCAAGCAATCCAACCGGTCATGGAGTTTCGTTCCCTTGTCATTGCCCGTCATCAGGCAAATGCAAGCTTGTTGAGGAGGTGATCCTGTGTCGCCAAAAAAAAAGAAGCAAAACAAGATTTCCAACCGGACCAAAGTATTTATTCTCATTGGTTTGTTGGTAGGTGTAGCGTTTCTATTTATTTTCGTAACTTTGCCTGCTCTAGACATTCATATCTTTCCGACAGGTGGGCCAGCTCGAACTACAACGACCACCGCGCCCAGAGCGCCCACGACCACTACGCCCCAACAACCGAGCACGGTGCCACCTGCTCAACCTCCGGTAGCGACTGAAGCGGAAATGCAGCGCGCTTGGGCTCTTTACGATCAATCATCGAATGTCCAGGTATCTGATTCCTGGTTCATTCCCGATGTAATCACATTCGACGATCCAGAAATGGTTCATGCATTGCTTTTGTCTAAAGATACTGGGATCCAGGAAATCCGCGACATTCTCTATCTGACCTATTTTATTAACGAACAAGGACAGAAAACCGCTTGGATTCGCCAAACCCGAAATCCCGTTGCGATTCATGAGATCAACCTTGAATCTCATTTGCCGGGATATCCCCAATTGCATATTCTTGACATCACTCCTTTGGGGATTCTTCTGTATTACTTGAATCCAGACGATCCATCGGGAAGGCAGCAGCAAATTTATCGGGTGCGTGCCCAACCATTTCAAAGTTGAGGAAGCAAAAGGAACAATTTTGAGGGGAAAACAGTAGGTATTTGAGGGAAAATTGTACGAATTGGGGGGTTATTATGAAAACTCGTTTACTGCTTGTCGCATTGTGCTGCCTGCTTTTTTGCATCACAACAGCGAACCAACTGGTCAATCATACCTTTTTAACTTCTGATGATTCGGTAGATTTTGTCTTTGTGTTCCTGAACGAGCCCACTTCTGTGGCAACCCGAACAGAAGACTACGGTCGTTATCTTACCATAGAGGTAGCAGGTGAAGTCAAAGACAATCAGGATATTGTTCGATTTGTCGGTTATTCGCCGATTGTGAGCTTTCGAGCGAGTTCCGGGAAAAACACAATTCAAATTCGTTTTGATATGCTCTTCCCGAGATCGCCCAAAGTCGAAGTAGTTGCCAACACCCTCCGGATAAGCTTTCCTAGGAGCTCTGCCTTTTTTGAAGAGCTCTCGACCTACACCGATCCACTCCACGGAGGTGCTCGCCCTCCTTTGGTTTCATTGTTGGCTCAGCTACGCAGATACCTGGATATCAATCTGATCATCGATGAGGCGTCCGTAGGCAATCTGACCGCGCAGTTCGTGATCCTTTCCGAACGGGTCCGCGCCGAAGACTTTTTCCTGCACCTCATCATGAACAATCCCGAGATTGGTTATGCCTTTCTCCCCAATAATACCCTCTATATTGCAAGGAAGCAGCATATCCCCGAAAAAATCCGCGCAGTTATGGTCGAAACCAATCTCTCCCCTGAACGGACCACCGCTTATTGGGCTTCCTACACTCTGAACCTAAAAACAGATTCCGAGCTATACCGCACCTACCAGACTCGGACCACTCAAGTGCAGGAAGGCGTTGCCTTTAACCTATCCGGCTTGGAAAGCTTTATTCTCACGAACTTCTCCAAATTCACAAAAATCCCCCAAACAACCTTAGCAGCCAACTTCATAACCTTGCTCAGAGGAAGAAGCGGGGAAGATGAGATTTCTATTGGTGTCATGCTCTTCGGAGAAGACAGTTTGCATGAACGCTTCCGCTATTTTTTGGGTTTTTTGGAAGGAATAGAAACGGCGACGCTCGGACCTGACGGAAGACCAGTAATCCGAACCGAAGAAGACAAAATCTTTGAACGAAAAATCTCATATAGCCCTCTTCAACATCAGGAAATCCGGACCTTGCTGGATTTCTTCACCGTTGAAACCAAAAGGCTTTCCATGCAGAATGAAGTCCTGCCTCCCTTTGACAAAATCACATTTGAAGTGGATACCCTGAAAAGCGAAGTCTATTTGTTCGGCGATGAATCGGCCGTGATGAAGCTGATGCTGTACATCAACGATTATATCAAAAACCGAAAAGACCGAGGCCATGAGCGAATGGTCCGGTTCCATGTCGCAGATGGATCGGGAAAGCTTTTTGCCGTTGCGCTCCAACGAATATTCCCCCTTTCCTTTATTCAGTGCGAAGGATTCAATCCTAAAGCGCTTGTGGGAAAACCTTCAACAACTTGGACAGCCGAAGATGTACGCGCGCTTCAAAGCTTCAACGGAAGCCCAGATGAGATTAGCTTTATGGGTTCCAATTACGAGGTCCAAACCATCCAAAAAATCGCAGATGATTGGGGCCTGCTCATTCCGCCTTTGCAGTCAGAAGTTCGAATGATCACTTTGTCTGATCGATTTCCACAAAATGCAAGACAAGTTTTGATTGATCCCAGTATTCCGAATTCTCTTGCTTCTAAGTTTCCCATGGTCCAGATCGATACTGGATTTGATCCAATCCTGATCCTCAAAGGAAAACCTCAGGATCTGGACGCGATCGAAGCCTATCTCCAACAACTCGAAACTGTCTGGTACAGCCAACCGGAGTATGTGGAAGTGATCAATGTAAGTAGAGAGATGATGCAAAGAGAAGCTGAACGATTTACGGGCACTCAAATAACGGAAACTCAGATCGTTGGCCTAACTACCGTTGGGCCCCGCACAGCGGAGGAGCCCTCGCCACAAGACGTACAAGGGCTGTTGCTTAGGGAATCAGCTTTGGACACCGAAGACCAACAAACCCGGATCGAACGAATGCTTGGGCAAACGGATGTGGTCAGTCAAGCATTGATGGCGGGTCAAAGTGACACGGCATTGTATTTGTCCAGACGGTGGCCTGGGCTCGAAGTCTTCGCTGTGTACAACCTCAATCTCTTCATCATCCGAGGAACATCCCAAACCGATGTGTTGGCAGCCAAACAAGAGCTCCAAAGAATCGACAGCGACATAGAACGGATCGAGATCTATTCCCAGATGGTCTTCTTCGACTACCTACAGCAAAACGATATCATCTTGATCTGGGAAAACTTTTACAAACATCGCGAAGTCAACATGATCTACATATCCACCTTGGATGTATACAAGGTCTACGGCGAAAGAAGAGGCGTTGAAGCCTTTATCCAAGAGCTTCAAGAACTGGATGTCCAGAGAGTTGCCGGAAGACCCCAACCGATCACCGAACTTGTCAGAATCAATATCACCACGCTTAACCCCGAAGAGGTACAACGCCTTGTGCAGATCAAAGTACCGGGTGTGTCTGTCGAACCCTTTGCACCCGGTGGGTACTACCTTACCGGCACGCCAGCCGATTTGGATCGGGCAAAAGTTATCCTCAATTCTTTGAGCTCTGATTTCATGGAAGATAGCACCATATTGCAGCGGGCCAGAGGAATTGCGTTCGAGACTGTTCAGAATGTGCTTTCTCTCTACTTCAAAAGTGTAGGGGGAACACAGGGTGCGGAAATCCAGCTTTTGGACTTTGAAAATGGCCAGTTTTTGATCAAAGCGCAGAAGGAGCATTTGGATCAGGCAAAGCTTATTCTTCGCAGCTTCGGTTTGATCGACGTTTTGGAAGGAATGGAATCAGAACAGGTGCATGTGTTTTCATACAAAGAGATCCAAAAATCCAATCCCGATACATGGAACGTTTTTGAAGTCACTTCGATCCTGATGGCCAAATATCCAACCCTCAAGATCACACACCTGGAAGACTCGAAGAGTCTTTTGATTGTAGGATCCCAGTCTTTGATCGATAACGCTGTCGCAGAGATTTCTCAGTATAAACCTTCTACCGTTGCAGAAATCTATACATATATCCAAAACCCATTTCCATTCTATGATTCCAAACAGGAGCGGAGGCTTACAACGCAGGCGATGATCTCTGAACTTCAAAAGTTGGGCGTGATCGCTCGTGAGCTTGACCCATTAGGGTTTCAAGCTTCTCTTTCGATCGAAGGCCCTGCTCATGCGGTTGAAAAGGCAATGGAACTGCTCCGCAGTTCGTATCGACCCATTATCGTTAACAAGGAGGCGCAGACCTTCGATATCATGGCCAACGGCCAGGATGTTATCGAGCTAACCAAAGAAATTGCCGCAAATCTCTCCCCGCAGAAAAACATTTTTCTGCCTCACGAGGAATATACATATTACGCGGCATCCGATTATGAGTCTTCTTGTCGATTGAGACTTGAAGGAGTCACGTGGGAAGGATGGCTGGAAATTATCAAGAGGTTGTACGATTTTCATGTAGAAAAAGTCGATGGGTTGGTACATGATATTTATATCATCGCTCCAGCGGGAGTCACTCATACTTCTGGAATGAACAAAACTCGAACCCTTAGGCTTAGTCATGGTTTTGAAGAGATCTCCAACATGCTCACCAGTGTCTATAAAGCAGAAGTCTTTGTGGATGAAATCAATGGCGTCTTGATCTTTACCAATGTGAACGATGCCCAGATGGCTTCTATTCGCAATTCGGGATTAGTCGAACAGCTTGCAGGCCCGAGAAAGCTGGTGGAGATCAGCGCGTTGGTGATTGATGATACGTTCACCAAAAGCTTTTCCAACGATAGTTCTTTGAGCCTTAGTTCTGGGGACGGGTTTTTGGAAATAGATGGAATGGGATTGTCCTTGACAAGCGGGATCGTTGAGTTTGCTGATTTTTCAAGGTTTTTAACTGCTCTAACAAGAGACTTGCAGGTGGACTTGAATCTGAAACAATCCCAGGGTAACACGATTGGAAACCAGATTTCCAATCCATCGATCACAACCATGAGCGGAAAAGAGGCCAACATTCACATTGGAGACACCTATTACTTCTTGGTATATGTACCCCAACCCGATGGGACCAGCAGAGAACAGTTTGTCACAATCACGCCTGGTTATGATTTGACAATCACCCCACATGTCAGGAATGACGGGACTGTACACATGACCATCTTTGTCAAGGTAAGCACCTCCGAACCATCACAGTATGGATTTCCGATGGAACATACGCGAGAAGCCCGCACGGAAGTTGTGATCAGGAATAACGACACCCTTGTCATAGGGGGGTTGACTGCCGAATCTGTATCCAAAACTGTTACAAAGTTACCCTTCTTTGGAGATTTGCCTTTTGTTGGACAGTTCTTCACCCGAGAAAACGACAACCGCCAGAATACAACCGTAAACATTTATATCACCCCAAGAATCATTGAACTTGATGTTCCGGAGGTGGACCCATGGAGTTCCTAAGAAATTATCGAGGAGGAAACTCAATGAAGCAGAAAAGCCTTCTTATTTCTCTTATTCTGTTGATCTCAATTTCTGTATCTCTTTTCGGGGCGGGATATCTTCTCATTCCCATCGGTAATTTCTACTACGATCCCATACTATCTCGTCTCAAACCTTCGTTCACACCAGAAGGAGGAATCGTGACAGAGGTTTTCGAGGCAAACCGTATCGAAATCCAATTGGAAGGTCCCGCTCCGAAACGAATCGTAGCGAAACTAATCGGTACATCAATAGACGGGTGGACAGAAACGCAAAAAACCGAAGCAAGAGCATTTTCCCGACACCATTTGCTGGGTAAAACCGTTTCCTTATCCTATGACTGGAAGCCCAAAGATGACAATGGCGATTTGCTGGTGTATCTGTGGAATGGGGTCCGGATAACAGGAAAAGAGATCGACGTCCTTTGGAATGCAGTACTTCTGGTTAATGGGTATGCGAAGATCTGTGAAGAACCGTTCAGGAATGAATTTCAAGCCATTTTTCACGATATCTCATCTATTGCTTTGAAAGAAAAACTGGGATTGTTCAAAGAAACTCCAACCGATATGCCCGCAGAATGGTCGTTGCTATCAGAAGAAGCAAAACAACAAATTTACAGGTATGTATATGATCAGCTTTTGGGAGACGAGAAAACTGATTTGGAATGGGTTTTCGCAACTTCCTTTTCCCATACCGGTTTAGCCGGCAGACTTCTTCCTACGGAGATAAGAACGATCACCATTCCTATCGGTTCAGTCGAATCATATCGCGAATACTCTTTCCGTTCTGAGGAACCAGAATGGAAAATTATCTGGGAAGTCCACGTAGTTACAGGTGGAGAAGTCATCGATCCACAAGCATTTCGAATCAAGGTTTTTGATGGATCGGGATGGGAGCAAACCATCCTGATGGTGGATTCCAATATCAAAAACCTCTCTTCAGGAGAACGGGTGATTCGTCGATCCGGAACGTTCACGATATGGGTAGAAGGACCCAACCCTTATATTCTCGATATTTACCGCAGAAATCCGAATTTCTGATCGAACGGCCCATTCGACATGGTACGATTCAGCTTTGATTCGATCTATGAAAGGTGAACCGCCATGATCATTACAGTCTTGTGTGAAAACGAATGTGGGTATAGAGGAGTAATGAAGTGCTTGGCAGAGTGGGGCCTCTCTCTTTTTGTTGAATGCCGTGCGGGGTTCATTCTGTTCGATCTTGGCTATTCGGATCTTTATGGTTTAAATGCGGCTCAACTCGAGGTCGATCTTCAAAAGACGGATATCGTGGTTCTCTCCCACCATCACTCCGATCACACTGGAGGATTGCGGTTTTCTCCTTTCAAAAGCCCCAAACCTTTGATTCTTCATCCTCGGGTTATGGAAAAGCTCCCCAAGGAGGAATTAGAAAAAGCGGGAACATCATATAAAGTAACACCATCGAAGACCCCGATCGAAGTATTGTCGGGGGTGTACTTTTTGGGAGAAATCCCCAGAATCAATTCTTTCGAAAAAGGAATTCATAAAGATGACCCAATGCTGGATGATTCAGCACTGGTGATTTCCACCAATCATGGTGCAGTCGTTATCTCTGGCTGCGGGCATGCAGGTATATGCAATATTTGCGAATATGCCAAATCAGTCACCGGCCAATCTTTATACGCTGTGGTTGGGGGATTCCATCTGGTCAGTGAAGAGGAAGGCGTTATCCAACGGACAATTTCCTACTTCGAATCCGAAAACCCTTCACACCTGTTTCCCATGCATTGCACCGGTTTTCATGCGCTGTCGGTGTTTCACCGACGGTTGGGGATCGCCAAAATTGGGACTGGCGACCGAATCGAAATCGAGGAGTAAGGATGTGGCTTTCGGTCTGCTTGGCACTCAGGCTTGTGGCAAAATACCCAAATAACCGTTATCAATGATCTAGCCAAATATCACTGCTAGAGCGCTTAAGCACGCCGAAGGAGGAATCGACAATGAAACGAATACGGATTATGAGGATTCTTTTGGGCTTTTTGTGCTAACCATTATGCTTTATGCGTCTTTGGGACCACAAGGTACAAGCCTCCCGATCCATGATAAGTACCTCGTTCTACCCGCTTTAGAAGACTGTGGGTTGTTTGAGTGTCTTCTACCCATTTTCAGCGCAGAGCGTGAAGGATTTCTCTTCGTAATACGGACAGGATGGCTTTGGGAGCGAAGCATCGAAGATTTAGAATTCCTTTCCACTGTCGGGATGCATGAGTGATGGATTCTTGACGCGAGGGAGGATGATCCCAGTCTGTTTGATTGACCTTGATCCAACCGCCTTCGGATTTCAGGAAGAGTTTCAAATGGCCTAGTTCATACTGCACCAAAAGTTTTTTACATAACGCCCATACCTTATGAATGGCAGTTTCGTGACTCCCAAAAAAAGAAAGGTTCATGCTTACCCAGTTCAAACCCGAAGGATTCCACTGGTTTTGAGGAGTTGGGCTTATCGGTTTGTGGATTGCTCCCATCGGATCGATGTCGTTTGACTCGACCCACGAAAAAAAGGAAGCAACATGCTCCGGAGAAACTGCGCTTCCGAAAAAGAAAGGAACCTTCGTCCCTTCTAGAAACAGGCGAAGGTTTTTTTCTTGCGTACGTGATAAAAGGTCGCATTTGTTCACGAAGAAAAGATCGGCCCCTTGGAACTGAATCTCCATCATCTCTTGAAGGGAAGCCTTTCTCTTATCGATGGCCTGCAAGAGGCGGGGTCCATCTACGATGACGGTGATGGGAAGGACATGTATTGATGCATCCTTTCCGAGCAGAGGGGGCAGAATCTGCTGTGAAAGATCCAGATGGCTACCCACCGGTTCCAAAAAGAGATATTCCACCCCTTGTTTCTGTAGTGTTTCGATTGTCTCCCATAATGCTCCAATCGAAGTGCATACGCACTTTCCCCAAATCGCCTGGGCTAGATACCCTTGTGCCAGAAACCACTGTTGGTCGACCAGATTGTTGGAAAGGTCGTTGACGATTACCCCAGGTGTCTTCCCCTGGCTTTCTTTTCGATGCATCCATTGTGTGATCAGGGTGGTTTTTCCTGCTCCGAGGAATCCTCCTATGATGTTGACTTCCATCAGCAGATGCTCCCTTTCGCCCTCATAAAAGATGATCCAAGTCCAAAGGCCTTGAACCGTTCATAAGGATTATACCATAAGGGGAAATGATCACCGAAGAGTTTGGCAAAGCCCTTTATGGTACAATACTTCTATCCAAACATCGCATTCATAACCCTCATATATGCAAACGGCCGGAGGTGATCGATGTAGAACGGTATTTGAAAAATAAAGAGACCTTTAGCGAAAAGGATCAGGAAAGGCTTGCTCGCTCACGCGTGTGCGTTGTGGGATGCGGTGGATTGGGCGGGTATGTCATTGAAATGCTTGGACGGTTGGGAGTGGGATGGATTACTGTGATCGATGGAGATCAATTTGACGCAACGAATCTGAACCGTCAGATCCTTTCGCACACCAGAAATGCGGGTATGTCCAAAGCAATCGGGGCCAAAGAACGAATGGCATTGGTGAACCCTGAAGTTCATATCGATCCGGTAAACACTTTTTTGAACAAAGATAATGGAGAATCCCTTCTGAAGCACCATGACGTGATTGTGGATGCTCTTGACAATATTGACGCCAGGTTGATGCTTCAGGATTTTGCGGAAAGTTTAGGCATTCCGATGGTTTTTGGAGGGATAGGGGGTTGGTTCGGCCAAGTCAGTACGATTTTCCCTGGGGATCGCACTTTACAAAAGGTATACGCTCAAGGGTCTCAAAGGGTGGAGAAAAAACTGGGAACCCCCTCATTCACCCCTGCAACGGTCAGTTCGATTCAGACCAGCGAAGTGGTCAAACTTCTTCTGAATCGGGGTGAAATACTAAGAAAAAAGATCCTCTTTGTGGATCTATTGGAGCAAAGCTTTCTCGTTTTCGATCTGTAATCGGAGGCGGGGAAACCTTATGCAACACGCATTATCAATTGCTATCGCAACCGATCAGCGCCATCCAACGCTTTTTTGGGTATGATCCACGGATCTCGGGGTAGAAGAATCGCCATTCTATGGTTGGTGATTGAGAAAAACCATGATTTAAAAAAAACAAAGGGGATTTCTTTCGAGCAACTGTGGTTTCTTGCCCGGAGGGGGTTAGTCGTTTGCGATTGGGTTTTGTGGGATTATTATACCGTATGGTTTTTTGAGATGACCGATCCATTCAGTAGTTTTGAATAAAACAAATACATTGGCCAGCAATCCGGAAGAAAGAAAGGAGGAATGGGGATGAAGGTTTTTCAGAGAAAAGAAAAAAGACTTCTCGAAGTTCACAAAGAGAAAGGCTTCATGGACAGAAGCTTCGAACTGGAATTGAAAGCGTAAGGGAAGACTGCACGAACCAAATTCACATAGAGAACCCTCCGGAAACAGAAGGTTTTTTTTGCTCCTCATAATTTACTTCCCCTAGATTGCTTCTTCACAAAAAAATGAAGCACAGAATCCTTGGAAAAAAGGCGTCCGAAAAGATCCATGAGAAAACATGTTGAATTCATCCTAAATATTTATTTATTATAATCCATTTATATTCAATAATATAGCAACTACAGGTTTATTAATTGATTATAATAGTTTATAAAATATATATTACTTATTATTTATTATATAATACTTTACTTCTAATACCATAATAAAGAATATTGTTCCAATAGAACTTAAAAGAACACTTACAAATATATTTACGAGAGCTACTAAGAAAAATATCGAAAAATATATACATGACCAACCAAGAATATCTAAATTAGTAGCGATAGTCCTATATCTAATATATTGTTTAACAGATTTTCCTTTATCCATGCATAATCTCCAAAATTGTAAACTTGAAGCACTAAGAATTGTTCCAATTCCAACTATACAAAGGATAAAATAAAAGAAAAGCGAATCTGTGAAGTTTAAATCTTTACCATACATGAAAGAAACAATTAAGGCTATTACTGCCATTAATATTGAAGTAACTGTAGAGACTGTACTTATATTCGCATTCCAAGTTGTATTTTGAAGATCTTCTACTTTTAGTTTGTTTTTTAACAAAAGATTCTTTTCAATAACCATATTCGAGTAAAAATAGTTTTTACCTTTCCTTTTTAAATAAGAATATCTAATTAATGTATATATTAATCCTATAAATATAGGACTAGTTACATATAGTACTAATATTATAAAATCTTTATACACATATATAAAATTGATTATAATATCAATATTCATTATATTCTATTAATAATAATATAATAAATAAACAGATATATATTGATATATAATATAATATCATATTCAAGACTCATATTAGAATATTCTAAATACACTATCAATTCCTCCTTAAGTGTAATAAAATGAACGCAAAAAAATATAGATTTTATATAATAGTATTTTATTAATATATAATATCTAAGTTGCTATATGTATTTAATAAATATAGAGATAAAAATATAATACTATATATCAGATATATTATATATAATAATACAGTAATATTATAATATATATAGTAATATATTCACAAGAATTATCATAATATAGAGTATTTTGCTAATTATATATGGAATCAATTGCCTTATGAAAAAGAAATTTGCTTTCATAATGTTGAGCAAATATTCCAAGTTCTACTGGGCATCTCGATTGATCCGGGTCCGTAAATATCAGTTTGTATGATGGAGGTTAATCTATAGTATATATTATACAGAAATGATAAAAAAAACCTATACTTCGAATCCCTCATAAAAAATAAATGATCGAAAGATAAAACCTCGAAAAAAGTACTCGAGAAAGGGAATAATATAACTACAAGAGACCAAGTCAAAAAGGAGAGCGGCACTATGTTTTGAAGGGCACAGTGTACAATAACAATTATGCGGCACATACGCTTCGAACCGAGTATTTGAGAAATCGTAATAAAATGGAAAATGGAAACGGTCGAATCAAAAAAAGTCCGTAGGCAAGCAAGCGAGTCTAGGATCAACGCATTCAAAATTATGTGGAAACGATTTGGGAGATCTTGGATACAGACAATCCGCGTACCCTTGCCAAAAGCGTTGCTGTAGAATGGCGTTGTGTACTTGCCAAAGCCAGAGCAACGAAATGTTAGGAGTGGAAATCGGTATCGGAGGTTATTTTTGTGGGTCGTACAGCACATTCGCACCCCGTTCAACCAATGCTGTAATCTCATGTATGGCTTTTGAACCAGCGTGTAGGTCGAGGTAGTTTTCTCTTATATCGATTTCATCATCCGTCCCAAGTCCCGAGTTTGCAACAAGAGCTGAAATGTCACTCACTAGGTTGCCTCTGAGATTCAGGGACTGAAGTTTGGTCAAGCCCTTTAAAGACCCGATATTGCGCACTTGGTTGCTCCAGAAATTCAAACGTTCAAGATTAGTCAGGTTCTTCAAAGGAGTGATGTCGCGCACTTGATTGTGCCGAAAATCGAGTCCCCGGAGATTGGTCAGGTTTTGCAAAGGAGAAATGTCACCGACTTGGTTTGCCGAAAAATGCAAATCTCGAAGCTTTGTCAGGTTTTCCAAGGCGGAAATGTCGCTCACACCGTTTCCTGAAAACCCTAAAGACTGAAGATTGGTCAGATTTTTTACCGGCGTAATGTCGTGCACTTGGTTTTCCCATGGGAACCACAGGGTTTTCAGATTGGTCAGGTTTTGTACAGGTGAGATGTCTTCGACTTGATTTCTCTCAAACAGCAACCACTGAAGATAAATCAGGCCCTCCACAGGGGTAATGTCTTTGATTTGATTGCTTCCGAGATTCAGTAACTCCAGATTCTCGAGTTGTTTCAGGGGGGATATGTCGCAAATCCGATTGTTTCGAAGGTTCAAACGGGCCAAATTTGAGAGATATTGCATGCCCTCAAGAGAGGTTATTCCTTTTTCTGCGGCATCGATCTGTGTGATTCCCAATACATCCAATGCATAGATTGGCCCGCTTGAAGCCCCAACAAATCCCTCTGCTTTTCGAATTTCTTCTTCCAACTTTGCGCATTCGAAGAAAATCTGCTGTTGGTCATTTGCCCAGAATGAGCTGTATACCACAACCAAAAGAACGAGCGCTAACAAGATTCCTTTTATACCCATACTCAACCCTCCTTTTTTTATACTCCATCCTATCACATTTGATTACGGATTCAAAGGCTGGCCAGAATCCTTGCTTATAGTACCGCCATATATCTGGCTGCTGAAAGCGCGAAAGCACCACACCCCTTAATTTACCAAACTGTAACACGAATTCTTCTAAATTCTCTGTTGACATGCACCAAAGACCCTGATGTACAATAGAGGTGAAAATCAAAAAGGAGGTGCAGGCATGAGTAAGAAAGCATTAAGGAAGAATCGAGCAAAGAGCGCATCCGAAATGGCGCGGACGATGGACGACCTGAAGACTGGCTACCTGAACCACCTTTACATAAGCCAGTAATCCTGAAGAAAGAAAGGAGGAATGGCGATGAAGATTTTCAAGAGAAAAAAAAGACAGACAGAAGTAGTGATTGAGAAAGGATTTATTGACAGAAGTTTCGAACTGGGATTGAAAGCGTAAGAGATAACCATACGAACCGTTCACATAGAGGACCCTCCTGAAGCGGAGGGTTTTTTTTATCCAGCAGACCAAAGTTCTCCAGGGGTTACCGTTTTTTCTTGATTGAGAACTCGAATTCTGGTAGAACCGGAGGCGATACCCGTTATTTCCTTATGAGAAATCGAGACAGTGCAGCAAACCCCTTTCCAGGTAAACCGGTAGGTCAGTTTCTTCCAGTGTTTTGGAATCCAGGGTTGAATATGGGGGATGCCATCCGGATCGATCGACAACCCTCCAAACCCAAATACAGCCGCTTGCCATGCGCCGCCCGTGCATGCCGCATGGAGCCCGTCAGCCGCGTTTCCTTGCAGGTCCTTCAAGTCGGTGAAAATGGTTTTGGCGAAATAGTCATAGGCATGGGTGGTATTTCCAACGCGGATACCCAAGATCGAATGAATGCAAGGACTAAGAGAGGATTTGTGCATGGTCCTGCTTTCATAGAAATCATAGGTGCGTTGGACGGTTTCGTAAGAAAAGAGATGGGGGAGAATGTGAAACAACATGAGTACATCGGGTTGCTTGATCAACTGTGTATCATTCAGACGCGCGGTATTCACCCCATTCGGCCAACATGGAAGCCCGCCTTCGTCCCAGGCAGTGATCGGGTCATGCCTTTTCTGAAAATATCCCTCAAACTGCTCGATGATCCCCATTGTGGAATCCATAGGAAGATAGATCTGGCTTGCCTTTTCTCTCCAGATCGAAGGCAAGTCCGGAGGCAGGGATACCTTCTGCTCGATTCTCTGCAACAGCTTTGGATTTCGATCCTTCAACCATTGGACCATTTCTGCAGCAGCGTTCAAATTCCATCGAGCCAGTTCGTTTGTAAAGACATTGTTGTCCACGTGTTCGTGGAATTCATCCGGACCAATCACATTTCGAATCTCGTATCTGGAGCTGTCTGGATTCCATTCCAGACGTGATGCCCAGAATCGAGCCGTTTGAATCAGAATTTCAACCCCATGCATCTCCATAAATTCCGTATCATCCGTTGCGCGATAATACTGCATGATGGCAATAGCTATGTCGCCGGTGATGTGAATTTCTTCATCTCCTGTCCAAATCCGCATCGGTTGCCCTTTGTAGTTTCGGCCCCACGAAGGAGTTGTCTCTTCTCCCGTATCGGTAGATTCCCAAGGATATTGGGCACCTTCAAATCCATTGGATTGCGCGTTTTTCACAGCGCCTGAAAGCATATTCCATCGATACAAAAGCAGGTTGCGGGCCACTTCGGGTTGAGTCATCAAGAAAAAGGGAAAAATGAAGGTTTCCGTGTCCCAAAATACATGACCTTTGTATCCTTCCCCATGCAACCCTTTGGCAGCGATCGAAACGCTTGGATCAGTAGGTGCGCATGATCCCAACTGGAAAAGATTCCACCGAATTCCTTGTTGGATGGGGTCATCTCCTTCCAGCTCTATATCCGTTTTCTCCCAGAATTTATCCCATTCCCTTCTATGCGCGCTGCATTCACCTTCCCACCCATCCTTTTGAAAAGCCATCGATTCATGGCGAGCCATATCCCATATGGAAAGAGAATGAGAATCAAGATCCTTCGATGTGAAGGTTGTTCCAAGTAGGCAGAAAGAAAAGTTTGCCTGTTTCGCGCATTCCATGATATGAACGTCGCGTGCTTCATCGGGGAAATCCCGATATTCGCGCTGAATGGATGAACGATCGGGAGAAGGAAAATGGACGGACAGAGTTTCGAGAATCTGAATGGCCTGATCGCGTGTTTCAGCAAGCAAACTGATTCCAGGGTTCCAATCGCGCGTTTTCTTGACCTGAAGGTGAGAACAGCGGTGAATCGGATCGGTGAGATTGTTGAACACATGCCCGTTGATTCCCGCATCGACAATCATAAAACCGTCCCAATTCAAGGGGGTGACCGAATATGTAGCGGCCCAACGATGGCGGTTTGCTTTGCTCACGAACCGTTGGGATTGAATTCTCGTTTGCTTCCCTTCTGGCGTAACCATCGTCATCTGAGTTTCCAAAATCCCCTGACGCAAATCCAAGACTCTCCGATAATCTTTTGCTTGACAGGGAGAAAGTTGGATTTGCTCCATGTTACGGGAGTCCATTGCGTACATTCGTAGATCCAAAGGATTGGGAGCCACCACCAGTTCAGGAACCTGAGCCTTGGAACGATCGAATATCCCTGCGATCAAAGATACCACCCTATGAGAAGGAGAAAACTCATTCCCACCCAGTAGGCTTCGATAGCCATTGGCAAGGGTAAACAAGGTGCGATTTACGGTTTCCTCTTTGTAATCTTCTCCCACAAGAGTCAGATTCCATAGGGGGTTCATCTTTTTTCCTCCTTTACGAGTATACTAAAGAGACTGGGGGTTCCACAGATCGTCTTGGAGCAAATATCCATTCCATGCTTGGACGATGCATCCATTGTTGGAAAGACCGGGTTGAGACAAAATTTCAGGAATGGCTCCGATCATCCCTTCTTTCCACCCATTCCGGAGATTGGCCAACAATTGGTGGAACAAAGCATCCATTCCATACCGTTTTGCAGCGCGCAATCCCAAAACCGCGGGCAAAGTCCAAGTCATTTCATTTTTCTTGCAATTCCCATAATCTCCGGCATCAAAGGTATAGATGGGAAGAGAATGGACAAGCCCGTAGGGATTGAAATAGCCTTCTTCAACCATATAGTCCAAAGACTCTTTTCCCAGTTGCATATCGACGATTCCCAATTCATACGGGTAGATCTGGATGAAATGGCCAAAATAATCCATCCGTGTGCTGGTTTTGATGTCAAAGAAAAGGGAAGGGCTTCTTTTCCACTTCTGAATAAAGCTTCTTTCTACTTTCTGGGCGAAAGCGGAAAGACCAAAAGCCGCTTCGAGTCCATATACAAGTTTTGGTGAGCGATTCAAAGCCTTGAGAATGGCAATCCACCACGATGCACAATCCAAATATCCAGGCAATTTGGGAGTTGGAACTTCCACAATTCCCTCACCCAGAGGGAACCCATCTTGATCACAGTTTCGAAGCACATAAAGGACCAACTTCTCGATGATCGAGACATAGGAAGTTTCTTCCGAATGGTTGGAGTACTGGATGAGCAACCATACCATTGCCAGGACCTCGTTCATCCGAGCTGGGGAATAGACCTTTCCTTCCGTTGTGATTTCATGCACTGGAAACCCATTTCCATAATGGAGCAGATTATCGATGGTTCTCCGGACCATAGGAAGCATAGGGGTTCGAATCAATCCCAAGCAAGTATAAATTGAGTCGATTCCAAACCACCAAGGAAACTCAGGAAATCCAGCAGCAAAACCAGCCCCTTTTTTTCGTTCCATGAACAAGTCCAAAGCGTTATGCGCAGCCCAATAACTGATACCATCATTCGGTGGGGGCAGGTATCTTTGAACGTAGTTTTGTTTTTCTTCAAGGGCGCAATTGAAAGGAATGGAAAAAGGAGCCCCCGTCGAAATCTGTATGGTCCATTCCCGTCCCGACGGAGATACAATCCAGTGACCCGAATGGAAAAGAAGCTCCACTCCTTCTCCATCGAGGAAGCAAGAATGCTCATAACCAAGTTCTTCACGCTCCCGAAGTTTCCAGCTTCCCTTTCCCTGATGCCATTGCACCGATGTTACCTCCCACTGACTTTTCTCAAGCCAAACAGGGGTTGCATCAGTTGTTAGCCAGATCTTCAGATTCTTTTCCCATGAAGCGCCACTGAGGTAAAAAATAGGAAGGAAAGGGTGGGCCATCATAGAGATGGTTCCGCAAGAAAAAGCCAATGTTTTCATCAGCCCATGATTTTGAAAGCGCTCAGGCATTTGGACATGATCATGATCTTTCACTTGAATGGAAGAAAGGATCCGAATGGTATCGATCCAGAGTCCTCCCATCTTCCCCGGAAGATGCCATCCAATTGCCTCGTTGTCTCCGCTACAACGTCCAACGTAGTATAAACGCATTCCCGATTCATAAAAAAGAAAGTCTGAGCCAATGAAGGTTTCGATCATCCTTTTACACCCGTCGAAACACCACTTTCCACAAAATATCGCTGGAAAAAAAGGAAGATCACAATCATAGGAATGGTCATCATGATCGAAGCAGCCATCATATACTGCCAGAAAGTATAGTAACTGGTCCGAAAGAAATCCAATCCGACCGTCAAGGTATACATATCCCGCCGATTGGTCATTAATAACGGCCATAGAAAATCATTCCAATGTCCCACGAAGATGTAAATGGCCAAAGCGGACAAAGCAGGTTTGGAGATGGGTAGAATGATCTTGAAATAGGTACGAAAGATGGATGCCCCGTCGATCCTTGCCGCTTCTTCCAGTTCTTTCGGGATTCCGAGAAAAAACTGCCTCATCAGAAAGAGACCAAAGACACCCGTGAGTTTGGGGAGAAAAAGCCCGTAGTAAGTATTCACGAATCCGAAATTGACCATAAGGTTGTAGTTGGGGATCATGGTAATTTGCCCTGGGATCATCAGGGTAGACAGAAAAAGTAGAAACCAGAAATCACGCAAAGGAAAGCGCAATCGAGCAAAGGCATACCCTCCAAATCCATCGAAGATCAGATGACCAAGGGTAACCAAACCCGCGTATATAATGGTATTCAGAATCCACCGTGCGAATGGAGTGATTTCGAATACCCTCCAATAGTTATCGGTGGTTGCTGGAGCTCCAAAGACTTGGGGGGGAATTCGGAACAGATTGATGCTCGGAGGCCATCGCATGATGTCCACACCCCGTTCTACGCCTTCTGGAGTTAGATGGCGCATTGGTGCGAGAGAGACCAGAGCTGACCAGGTAAAGGGGAAAAGCGAGATCAAACAGTAAAGGATCAGGACGGCATATCCGATGATCAAGGCGATTGAGGTTTTTTTCCGAATCATATGCCCTCCTTAAAAGTATGCTTCTTCCTTGAAGAATCTCTTCTGCATCAAGGTCAACCCTAAAATGATGACAAACAAAACCAATGCCAACGCAGAGGCATAGCCCATACGGTGGTATTGGAATGCATTGCGGTATATGTAGAATGAAATCGTGATGTTTCGCATGTTCTGAATCAAAAAGTAGATTTGATCAAAAACCTGCATGCAACCGATAATGCCCATAATCGAAACGAAAAGGATTTGGGGCCGAAGCAATGGAATGGTAATCTTCCAAAAGATCTTCCAGAACCTTGCCCCATCCATCGAAGCAGCTTCGTACAGTGAGCCTGGGATCCCTTGAAGACCGGCAAGAAAGGTGATCATAAAATATCCTGCTGTTGTCCAGATGTTCATAACCATGACAGCGCCCAAAGCGGTATTTGGATTGTTCAACCAGTCCACCGCTTCGAACCCGATGGTTCCAAGCAATCGGTTGAGAACACCTGGTTTGGAATAGATCAGCCAAAAGATCATCGAGATCGCGGCTGCGGAGGAGATGGAAGGAAGGAAGAAAATTGCCTTGAAAAAGCCTCGGCCTCTGATTTTCAAGTTTGCTGAGACGGCTAAAAGGAGAGCAAGAAAGGTTTGGATCGGAACCACGATAATTGAAAACATAAATGCATTGCTCAGAGAAATCCAGAAGTATTCATCCTGAACCATCTCTTGGAAATTATTCAATCCGACAAACTCAGGAATATATCTTCGAAACTGATGTTGTTCGGCATTAAGGTAGATCGAGAAGAACCGTTCGGTAGTCATTGGAGTACTCAGTTTTCCTCCAAGGAAGTCATCGACGATTTGTTCGATCATCAAGTGTTCGGTTACCGCTTGCTTTTGAGAGGGGTTCAACCGGACTCCCAAATCGAGCTCAACAAAAAGAATGGCATCAAACCAATCGATCAGCTCTTGACGGTCAAGGCCGGGTTCATCAGGGAACACAGCCAAATGAAAGGTTACAGCTTCTTCAGGAATGACGGAGAATTTGAATTTTTGGGCTTCCGTCGGTTGATAGTTCGTGAAACTGTAGTACAGAGCCATCGCAACGGGATAGATGGTAAAGATCATTATGGTTAAAATGATGGGCGAAGCAAAGACGTACCCTGCTATGGCCTCTTTCCTTCTCGCGTTGAGCCTCATGTTTCCCCTCCGAAATCAGAAAAAGCGGATGGGAATAACCCATCCGCAGAAATCACGTTTCTCAATTACGGGTCCAGGTTGCGTACCCACGTTCAAGATCTTCGATCATTTGATCCAGAGTGATCTTCTCATAGAACAAGTCTTTTAGCTTACTGTTGATCTGATCATGCGCTCTGCTGAAAACGCCACTGGGCGTTGGCACCATCCAGGGAGTGGCATACTGCGCGCCTTGGTAAAAGACTTGCTTATGGAGTTCGGTATCTTTTGATGCAATGGTTTTGCTGGAAGCAAGCACGCCTGCTTCTCGAACAAACCGCTCTTGCCCTTTGGTGACGAGGAATTTCAGAACTTCCCATGCTGCATCACGGTGCGGTGTGTTGCGGTTGATCGACCAAGAAACAGTATAGACCATCGTGGCTTTCTCAACAAGTCCCGGCATTTCAACGATTCCTGTCTTTTCCCAGACTTCCGGATATTGCTCCTGCAAAAACCCGACACTCCATGGTCCGCTCATTGCAATAGCTACGCTCTCTCTTCCAAAAGCTTCACCGATCCAACCCGCTCCAAGATTGGCTGGCTCCTGAGCAACTTGATACTTGTTGACGAGATCAATATAAAACTGAATTCCGAATCGACTCGCTGGGTCTCCCAATGCGGTATGAAGATCTTCATCGACTAGGCGGCCTCCTGCTCCTAAAATAAAAGGAATCAACCGGTTGAAATCTGCTGCAAGAACCATCGGCGTCTCAAACCCCGCTCGTTTGAGCTGAAGGGACTTATCCAATAGGTCGAACCAGGTATCTTGATCGGTGGGGTAGGTAACTCCATATCGGTCGAAGATCTCTTTGTTGTAAAATACCGCCAGTGTTGAAAAGTCCTTTGCAATCCCCATAAGACGACTATTCAGGGTAAAAGCGCTGGTGAGCGTTTCATAGTAATCTCCAATCGGGAAACTGTCTCTCCGAATGTAGGTATCCAAAGGGAGCAACATGTTCATCTTTGCCAATTCCTCGAACCAAAACGCTTCAACGTAGAAAAGATCTGGGGCTGTTCCCGCTGAAAACTGAGTGATGAGCATCTGTCGAAAGTCCCCAGGGATGGGTTGCCACTCCACTTGAATATCGGGATGGGTTGCGTTGAATTCTTCCACATTTCTCATGATGACGGCTTCTTCCACTGGATTTCCCGGCCACCCGCTGATTCGGATCTGTGTCACAGAGAATGAAAGGGAAACCATCAATACCAAACCCAAAACCAAACATGCCTTCTTCACACTAATCCCTCCATTTCGTTAGGTACGAGTTGGATCTTCTTCTGTGGATTGACGCAATACCAATGATATTGGCAAGAGTTGTGATTGTGCTTGATTCTTTTCAACAAGATGAATGATCTCACGGGCAGCAAGCCTTCCCACTTGGTCGATCGGTTGAGCGACCGTTGAAAGAGTCGGATTGAAGGTTGCGGCCATTGGCACATCATCATATCCCATCACTGGGCACAGCGTGTTTCTCTCACGCAAAGCTTGGATCGCTCCCATTGCCATAAGATCGGAAGCTGCAAAAACCGCATCAAAACGGGAGGTAATCGATTGCACGATTTGAAAGCCACTTTTCTCAAGGAAATCTCCATAACGAATCAAGTCTTTATGAACCGGCAATTTGGCTTCTTCATGGGCTCTGAAAAACCCTTTCATCCGCCAGGTACTTACAGATTGGGCTCTTGGCCCGTTGATAAAGAGGATTCGCCGATATCCTTTTTGGAGTAAATACCGTGCCCCCATATACCCGCCCATTTCATTATCCGTATCGATATAGATTAGGTCCGTAAAACTCTTAGGCCTTCCGACAACCACAAACTTGGCTTTCCTCTGTTGCAGATAAATGACCCGTTCGTCTTCATCTTGGATATCCAACAAGAGGAATGCGTCCACAATCTTACGATCCAGAAAGGTGCGATATGAATCGAGAGGATGGCTACCGGGTTGATCGGTGGTGAGGATCGGATAATAATGATGGATTGACAGGTTTTTCGAAAGTTCTCTAAGGAAAATCGAGAAATAGGGGTAGTTGAAGATATATTCTGTATCGTGAGGAATGATCACACCAATCATCTTTGTGGATTGTGTGCGTAGATTTCTTGCAGCTTGATTGGGGGAGTAACCGAGTTCTTCAATGGCTTGCATGATCTTTTCCCGAGTAGAGGCAGTGACTTTGTCCGATTGATTGAGAACCCGGGATACTGTTGCTGTGGAAACGCCACAATGTTTGGCGATTTGAGCGATCGATACCGACAAGAGTGCACCCCCATCCGAAATGTAATCGATTACATTATACCGGATCTGTCTTTCTTGATGCAAACCCATCATTTGAGAAATAATCCCCGCATTCCCGGAGAACCCAACCAGTTTCTATCTTGATCAATCCTTTTTTCTTCTTTTCGATCAATTGCTTTGGTTTTCTTCTTGGCGCAAAGCAAACGTTTGTTGCCACGGCAATTCATTGGTACTTGGGGCTATTCTGTGCTATAATCGGATATTCGGTAATGGCAGGTGGTTGGGTATGGTTTCTTACGCGCATTGAGGGAAGTGAAAAAAAAAGAAGGAGGTTTCTAATGCGCAGAATCAAGGCTACCGTATGGGTTCTTGCGTTTCTGTTTCTGGCACTGGTTTTCGGGGGTTGTGGAGGATTATTCGGTCCAAAAGCCATTGTGTTCACGTGTCCTAACTTGGAACAAGCCATTCGCAATGCCGCCGGATATACAGGACAGGCAACGGGGCCCATATACCCTCAAGACGTAGCAGGTATCGTAATACTGAATGTTAGCAATCCCGCTCCTTCGAGCACGTGTGCGATCGGTGAAGAACATGATCAGAAAGGGCAACCGAGGACCGTCATCACTTCTTTGGAAGGGATTCAGCACCTGATCAACCTGTTGAGCTTAAGCCTGGATAATAATCAGGTGAGCAATTTATCCCCCTTGCGTAACTTGACACAGCTCCAGCAGCTTTGGTTTAATGGAAATCAGGTGAGCAGCCTGTCACCATTGCAGAATCTTGTCAATCTCAATCGGATCGACTGCTCGTACAATCAAATCAGCAATCTGACACCGCTACAAAACCTGACCAATTTAGCCCGACTCGGACTTGCCAATAACGTGATCAACGATCTCGGCCCATTAACCAACCTGACCAACCTTCAAATCCTGGATTTACGGCATAACTTTGTGATAAACGCAGGGCCGCTTGTTCAGAATACCGGGTTTGGGCCGGGAGATGAGATTGATCTCCGATGGAATCTGCTGAATTTCACCAATCCGGTTGTGATTGCCCAAATTTCTGAACTGAACTCCCGAGGAGTGACTGTATACGTGAATCCTCAAAAGTGATAAACGATTGTTTCATGGCTCTTTGCAGATTCGTCGCAATGGCGTCTTGCTTGAGGAAGTCCCCTTCGAATGGCAAATTTGTTGGGATTGCGTCGAACTTACGGATTTGCTGAATGCACCGTTCAATGCTTTCTTTTTTATTCAGAAGAACATCATCAATCATGATAAGAAAACCGTACCGGTTTTTTGAATAACTGCAAGGATCTCCGAATGCTCTTGGTTCAGCTTCTGATATTTTCCCATCACCAGGATTTCGAAAGAAGCCCGTTCAAAGGGATCGATATCGCTAAGGACTCGACCGGTTTGAATAATCAGGTGTTGAAAAACGGTATCAACCATTCTCAGGTTTATCAAATCCACATTTCGGTTCATTACTCCTATTATGTCTTCCAAACGAGCATGGGCAACCAAGTTTCCCAGGGTTTTTGCTTGTAAAGGGGGTAACAGGATGGCTAAATCCACATCGCTGTCATTCCTTTGAAATTGCGTACTATAACTTCCAAACAAGTACACAGCTTGGGCATCTGGAAAGTACTTATGGATCAAAGACAAAGCTTCATTCATCGGTTTACCTCCAAGAAAACCGGGATCAGTAAAGGTCGGGAAAACCTTCGAGTTTCCCCAATCAGGGGTCATAGTCTATTATATCATGTGGATCAATTGATGGATCCCGAATTTCCCAAACCGGATAAAGGCTTTAACCGTCAGAATCGCAATTGAGTAGGAAACATGCCTTTGAATTGGTTCAATCGTTAGCTCCATACGCTTGTCTCCATGCCATCTTCTTCTCGAAATCGATCCAGTCGCGATAGGGCTCCCCATGGATGTACTTCCAGAGGGTACTCTTTTTCGGCGCCACGCAGAAGACAGTGTTTTGAGAGCGTTTGGAATATCGGGCGTAAGAACCGGGATGTTTTGCGCGGTATAGTTCGATAAACCGTTTGCATGCTTCCGAAGTGGGATGGCCCAGTTCCTGTGCGATTCCCTCGATCTGAACATTGTTTTGACAGATGGCTACCCGCGGATTGGAACGCATCTGCTGGGTCTTCAAAAAATGGGTATCAGTTTGAAAGTACAGATCGATTCCATCATGAACGAAAGACATCATCCGAGCCGTCACATGGTCCTGTTGAGATGTGGCCAAGACCATATGATCCGATTTTTCCAAAAACTCAATCACCTCTTCTACAGAATCTTCAAAGGGTAACTCCATCGAAAAGGGAAGAGCGGAAGAAGGGTCAGAAACAATCCCACGCAAGCGCTCCAAGTCAATCTGAAAGACATCCACAAGGAGCTTGCCATCCATCTGAAGCTCCTGGCGAAGTACTTGAGCGCCCAGTTTTCGGTAGTATTCATTTGAGGGAGCGTAATGATGGGAGTAGATTACCATCTGGGAGAACCCCTTACCCTGGAAAAACACAGCGACTGCTTCCAACAGCCGATAGGAGATTCGTAGGCCTCTGGTTTTTTCGTCCACAAAGAGCATATTCAGCTCGATTCCGCCCGCAGGAAGGTCTTCGATCTCAGCGATGCTGGCTGCGGCAAAACCCAAAAACGCATCCTCTTGATAGGCTCCAATGAGAAGCCGAATATCCTGATGATCTTGAGCAGTTACCGTCCAATCCTTCCAGAACTCATATTCTTCTTCGAAGGACAGGGTGTTCTCGGCTTTTCCCGCCAATTCTTCCGCCCAACAATGAATCTTCAGCGCAATCGCTTTTTTCAAAGTTTGTCCATCGATAATTCGAATGCTGGTTTTCATTTTATCCAACCTCCCAAGGGTCCAAGAACTTGTGTGGGTTATACCACGAAACCGATCCCGTTGTCAATCAAATGATGGCTTCGCAAAAAAGGAATTTCCTATATCAGAAATCATTCATTCATGCATGTATGGTATAATCAAAAGGGTTTTTTCACAATATCACATTTCCGTAATTTCTGTACTGTCTACTTCCCGTAGGTCGTACCGCTCAAAGGGAGCGTCGTATTTCTTCGCGGTACATTGAACAATCAAAAAAGGAGGGATCAAGGTGAGAAAACAGCGTTACAACCGGTTTCGAGTACTTTTGAGATTGTGGATGGTATTGTCATTACTCCTGCCTTTATGTTTTTTTGGAGGCTCAGATGAGGTTCAATTTCCCTATGGAGGAGAGATGGTCATCGTGCAAGCGGGCACCTTTCAAATGGGGAATACACGAAATGACCGGGAGGGTAGTTTCTTGGAGGAACCCGTCCATACCGTCCAATTGACCTACGATTTTTGGATTGGGAAGTATCCAGTCACCTTCAATGAATATGGAGTGTATTGTGATGCGTTAGGTAGAAGACCCCCTCATGACGGCCTACGGTATTTTTCTTCTTCCCATTGGGGCAGAGAAACTCGGCCTGTGATCAACGTCAGGTGGTGGGATGCGATTGCTTACTGCAACTGGTTGAGCGAAAGTGAAGGCTTGAGCCCTGCCTATGATGAAGACGGGAATCTCCTTGATCGAGCGGGAGTCGCAACAACCGATGTAACGAAAGTGGAAGGATACCGGCTTCTGACCGAATCCGAATGGGAATACGCCGCAAGAGGCGGGCACAAAAGCACAGAGGATTTTAGGTACGCAGGTAGCCACACCATTCAAGAGGTCGCATGGTACGACAGAAATTCCGACGATGAAACAAAACCTGTGGGTCAGAAGAAACCGAACGAACTGGGTGTGTATGACATGAACGGGAATGTCCGGGAATGGTGCTATGATTGGTTTGATGAGTATTCAAACGAAACGCGAATCAACCCCATTGGCCCATCTGAGGGTAATGAGCGAACAACGCGGGGTGGTGGTTGGGAATATGAGGCAGAGGACTGCCGGGTAGCAAGCCGAGGTGATGTAGCACCCGATTTTTATTACCATGCGTTGGGATTCCGTATTGCGAGGACCCGTTTTTGATCCAAATCAAATGGTTTGGAACCCACTGCTGATTGCGGGATAAAAACTACCCCAAGTAGCTGTTGGACGATCTCTGTAGCTGTAGCAAAAAGGCGGGTACGATATCTGTAATGCCAATACGCTTCGCGCCATATAAATAGGCCAGTTCCGAGACTATCTGTAAAACTGTTTCCTGCTATGGTTTTTTTGCACCCTCTTGTTCTCCAATAAACCCGATCAACCGCTAAAAAAACGAAACCCCGCGGTCTGAAGGAAAGTCTTTTTCATAAGCCGCCAAAGACCGCATTCCCCCCGCTATCGTCTCAAACATGCTGAAACGATGAATAGATCCCTGGGAAGACCTGTCAATAGTTTTGAAACTCATCGAGAATAACATAGCAATAGGAGCCATTCAGAGCAGCTATAAAGCCGAACCTAAGAAAAGGAGAAACCCGGGGTGAGCACAACGATAACTGACTTCACGCAATTGACAAGTCAAGGTAAGCTTAGGCGCATTAGAAAACTGGCGGAAAATGCGCTGAAGGAGTACGATATTGAGGTAGAACAATGGGGCATGTTGGCTTTCGCAACAAACCTTTTGTACAAAGTTCGATCGAAGACAGGACAGCGTTTCGTATTGAGGATGGCTTATCCGGGATGGCGCAGTCTCGAGGATCTCCGCGCTGAAGCTGCATGGCTGAAAGCGCTCCATACCGGCACAGAGATCGGAGCCCCTCTGGTTATCCCTTCTTCCAAAGGCGAGGATGTGTTGCCGATGCGGGGAGCGGGTGTGCCGGATACCTGGCATGCTACGCTCATGACTTGGGTGGAGGGAATTCTTCTTGCCCACCGCCTTACTTGCGCCAACCTCGAGCGGATGGGCAGTCTCTTTGCTCAGTTGCACCTTCACGGCCAATCATGGAGGCCCCCTTCGGGTTTTACAACCAAGCAATTTGATGCATTCCTGTCCCGAGGAGAACCCGACATGATTTTCGGAGAGGGATTGATCCAGTCTTTTAGAGAGGAAGACCAGAAGGCCTATCTCCGGGCGAAGCAGTGGGTGGAAAATGAGTACGACAGGCTTCCCCAGAGCGATCTACGCGTTATTCATTGCGATCTGTGGCATGAAAACATCAAACTGGATCATGGCAAGCTCCGCCCCTTCGATTTCGAAGACACTATTTGGGGATACCGTTTACACGATATTGCGATGGGGATGCTGGACCTTCTGGAGACGGTTGGACCATGTCGTTATGAGGAGCTATTTGCTTCCTTTCGCGCAGGCTATGAGAGCCATCTCGAATGGCCACAGGGAAATCTCGAAGTGTTGCAGATCGGCAGGCTACTTTGGATCAGCAATTATGTGGCACGCTTTGAAAGAGAAAGTCTGAACCCTCTGAGCGAGAAGCACGGAAAAATCTTCCGAAGCTTTGAACAAACCGGAAAACTTCGCTTGTCCAAGTAACGGAACCCCAGCCTCTTAGTCCGACAAGGTTCTTTTCTGGATCCAACATCCTTCTGAAGGCTTGATCAATGGCGCTTCGTGCTAACCGGTTCTGATATAGGGCCTTGAACAATCGCCTGAAGGTAAAAAAGGGTATTATCATTTATTTCACTGTAATCCTGCCACTTTCGGGTGTCATCTCCGGTTTTCCAATATGTTTTTCCTTTCACCGGTAGAGGATTTTCTTGGGAGATAAAGACAATGGGTTCGCGAGTTGCATCGACGTTGTATTGAAAACCAAAGGCGAGGACGAATTCTTCCCCTGGGGGCAAAGAGATTGGTTGCGACAGATCCACTACATGATAGCCTTTTTCCTCGATGGTGATCATTTCCGAGTAAATCAGATCAGATGGTTCCTCGTTCACTTCATCCCATTGCGCATAAACCTGAATGTGGATTCGCTCGTTTCGATTCACCGTGATGAGCCCAACGGCCTTCAAGAGCTGGTCATCTTCAGCCACAAAACGAGCGCAGCAGAAAGAATCAGCCCCTTCCCGATGAAAACCATCACTTTCAAAGGTGGTCGATCCACTCACCGGTTCCGATAATGCGCCTTTGCTGGTTTGATACCTGTTTCGTTCATAACCCGCTCCCGTATCACCCACAAAAGCAACCCCATAGGTATGTCCCTTTAAAAAAACTGTATCATGATAGGATATCCAGAAATAGCCCTCGTCATGATAATCCGTTCCCAGACTGTCTTTTATCAACCAAGCCCCTGGTCCCGGAGCTTCATGGATCCAACGTTGGTCATCCCATCCAATAATGGTGACCATATGTACTAGTTGATCGATTAAGTTTTCATCATCACAGTAATAATCCGTATAGTGATCATCACGCCAGAACCCTTTCCCAGTCTGCCGAGCAGTATCTGCAGGGCAAAGGAACATGGGAGACGATACAGCCGCGTGGCGAACCACGGCCATTTTGATTGCCTTTCGATACGCTTCATTCGTGGGATAATCCTGTCGTTCATAAACGTAGGCATGACGCAGCATGTAGTATTCCGGTAGATCTTCATCTGGTGGACGCAGTTTTGCTCGCGTTTGCATTGTCTCAAGGGGTATTGGGGCATCTCTTTCCAACACCAATCCTTTACCGGTGCTTAAATAGTCCACCGTGAACAACGGACTGCCTCCCCAGCCCAATGACATTGATTTATCTAGTTGATACCCTATGGGGACCGGTGGGTCACCAACCAAGGTAGGGTTAAAATCGTAATTGGGATGGTTGTATCCCACATAACAGCCAATATACCAGGGTGAAAGGTTTGCCGCATCAGAAGAAGGATCGGTGACAATCCCCTGTATCAGCAAACTGGTTTCAAAGGAGGCTAGACTTGAAAAGGCCCAACACAATCCCACAGAGTTCCATAACTCCCCAGGAACCGCCTGTGTTTTCACCGGTGTAACAAAATTCATGCCTTCCACATCTCTGAGATCGTAACTCGCAGGAAGCAGATCATCCCCGTGCCCGCTTCCGAAAAACAAAACGGAGATCAATAGAATCAGAAACAGCATGAATCGAGAAAAACAATGGATTTGCCATGCTCTTTTCATTGAATCATCTCCTATCACCCTTTGTTCCCACACCGAAAAAGGGGAAAGATATGCGAAGTATAGGCTCTTAGGTACGATACGTTCGCCGCAAACACAAAGAAGGAAACCGCTTGGAAAGTATAACACATCTGTTCAACCAATTCAATGACCCGTTTTTATGAAAGAGGGTTTCCCATAAGCCTTTTCCTACAAAGTGTTCGGTGAATTCAGCTCCAGGAAAAGGTGCCCTTTCCGAGGAATAAAGCGGGGTTCATAGCTGGGAGTTTTATTTTTAGACTGTGATTGACGATTCAAGACTGATCAATGGACATGATCCATTGGAATAAAAGCTGACCACACCGTGCGGTATGTGATATAATCATGACGAATCAAGGTCTTTTGAAAGGAAAACCGAGATGCGATACCTTAGCGCTGAGCAAATCGAACGAGCGGTCTGTTGCGAGGATTTAATGAATGCTGTCGAGAGGGCCTATGCGGTGGAGCAAGCTGGATCGTTCCACATGCCAAATCGATTTCATCTGGACCATCAGGGCAATACCGTGTTGTATATGCCTTGTTTTCTCGAGCGCGTGTTCAGCACTAAGATTTTGACCTTGGTTCCAAACAACTCCCAACGGGGACTACCTGTCATATCTGGATTGGTTTTGCTGAATGATGCAACAACAGGTATGCCCTTGGCGATTATGGACGGCGGCGCTGTAACGGCTTATCGGACTGGAGCGGTCAGTGGATTGGCCATACGTAACATAGCATCAATCGATACCAAAGTGGCGGGATTGATTGGCGCGGGAGGGCAGGGTTTCACACAAATCATTTTCGCTAACGCAGTAAGAAAACTGGATCGGGTTTTGATTTACGACTTGGATCCGAGGAAATCGGAAAAGCTGGTGCTCATGGTGCGCGACCGGTTGCCCCACTTGTCTGTTCAGAGGGCGCCATCGGTGGAAGCTCTTGTTTCTCATGCTGATTTGGTGATTACTGCCACGCCAGCAACCACACCTGTTCTGCCTGATAATAAAGAACTGCTGCGAGAGAAAAGCTACATCGCCATCGGCTCATACAAACCGGAAATGCGTGAATTGCCTCAAGCTCTGTACCATTTGGTCGATTCGATCCTGATTGATACCCCGCATGGACTAGAAGAATCGGGCGATCTGATCATTCCCCTTGAAAGAGGCTGGATCGGTGAAAAGCAAATCCTTCCGTTTGGCCAGTTTCTTACGGATCATCCAAAGCCTAGGAACAAGGGAGAAACGACTCTTTTTAAAAGTGTCGGGATGGCCTTGTTCGATCTGACTGTGGCTGAGTCGATCTATCGGAAAGCCATCGATCAAGGATGGGGCATCGAGCTGGAATGAAAAGACTAGCCCCCAGCATCTTCAACGATGTGATCGGTCCCGTAATGAGAGGACCATCCAGTTCTCACACAGCAGCAGCGGCGCGGATTGGTCAGTTGCTGAACCAATTCTACAAAGGCGAAATTAAGAGGGTGATCGTCAATTTTGACCCACAGGGTTCGCTTGCCACCACCTTTCAGAGCCAAGGATCCGATATCGGTCTTGTGGGAGGTCTCTTGGGGATGGACCCAGCGGATCCCGGTTTGATAGAGTCGATCCAGACGGCCGAGCAAAAGGGGGTGAAGGTAGAATTCACCATCGAACCTTTTCCAACCGCCCATCCCAACACATACCGGATCACAGTCTTTCCCTCAAAAGGCAATTCCGATCAGTTTCTCTTTGTTTCCACCGGTGGTGGGATGATCGAGTTGCAAGAAATAAATGGGGCTTCAACCCATATCAGGGGAGATTACTTTGAAACGCTCCTGTTTATAGACAAAGCCCATTCCAAACCCTGCCTCTATGAGAACTGCTTCTTATCGGAACTATTGACCGAACCGGATGAGATTCTTCTCAGTTCTTCCGAGGCTTTTGACCTGATCAACATCAAACATGGCCTTCCTTTGACCCCGAAAGAGATGAAGATCGTCGACACTATTCCAGGTGTGGGAAAAATCGTCTGTCTTTCCCCGGTTCTACCCGTTAAATCCCGAAAGACAATCGCCGTACCGTTTATAACCGCTTCGGAAATTACTGATCGCGATATCTATAAGGATCAACCGCTCGCCACCCTTGCAATCCAATACGAACGCGCTCGGAGCGGGTTTCATGAAAAAGAAGTGCTTGAATACTGCCGAAAGTTGGTTCAGGTGATGAGAAACGCCGTTAATGAAGGGCTTGCGGGAAGGCCTTATGAAGACCGGATTCTGGGCCCCCAGGCTCTAAAACTAAACCAATTCAACGGCCGTTTGATCGGTGGGGGATTCAACAAACGAGTGATCACATACATCACAGCCATTATGGAAACCAAAAGCGCGATGGGTGTGATTGTGGCAACGCCCACCGCCGGATCATGCGGGGCATTGCCAGGCGCCTTATTGGCTGTTGCAGACGAATGGGATCTTTCAGAAGACGAGGTTGCAAAAGGCGTCCTTGCTGCGGGATTGGTTGGCGTCTTCATCGCTGCCCAAAGCACCTTCGCCGCGGAAGAATGTGGATGTCAGGCAGAGTGCGGTTCTGCTTCGGGAATGACTGCAGCAGCCTTGGTCCAAATGGCTGGAGGAAATGCAGAGCAGGCATTATCTGCCGCTTCGATCGCGTTGCAAAACACCCTCGGGTTGATTTGCGACCCGGTTGCCAATCGTGTGGAAGTACCATGCTTGGGGAAGAATATCTTAGCAGGCATGAATGCGATTGCTTCGGCCGATATGATCTTATCCGGCTTTGACCCGATCATTCCCTTGGATCAAACGATCGCCGCGCAAGATCAGGTTGGTCGTATGCTCCCAGAAGCGCTATGTTGCACCGGTAAGGCAGGACTATCTGTTACCCCAGCTTCTCAAGCCTTAGCCAAAAAACTGGCTCGCAAGGAACCTGACTTGAAGCGGTTTTCTTCTTACGAGCCCGGAATACCGGATGGAAAACCGTCATAATCTATGGACGGCAATTTGGATCCATAAGAGGAGTGAATCCGTTATGGGCCATGGAACACAGACCAGGCTTCGTGGAATGTGTATTATTATGGTTGTTCTCGGACACTCGGTTTTGCAAATCTTTCAAGAAGCCAGCTTCAACGAGCAAATCGTGCTTGTCACGATTGCAAAGTTTTGCGCCCCCAGCCTGCTGATCTTTGTCTTTTTAATCGGCTACGGCCAGGGACGAAAAAAACACCGGATTCGCCGCTCCGAACTGTCTCAACGCTTTCAGCAGCTCATGATTCCATACCTAATCTGGGCCAGCATTGCCTTTCTCTTTTATCTCCTCATAGAAAGCCCCTATCGCTATACGCTTGTGGGAGAGGCTTTTATCACTCAGCAACCCTACATCATCCGATATCTCTTTTCGATCTCCACCTTCACGATCAGCATGCAATACTATTTTCTTCCGGTGTTGTTCTTCTTCCATTGGTATGCCTATATGATCCGAATTCAGTCGGAATATTTGATGCTGCTCATCTTTAAGTATGTGTTTATCGTTCAATGGTTATTCCTATTGTCAGTTTCCCTTTTTGCTTGGTTTGTTTCGCCTGAGCAGATGGATTTTGGAATCCTTGGCGGGGGCTTTCTTTACCGAAACTTTCTGGTGTGGGGCACTTTCTTCTACATCGGCTATGTTATGGGAGCTTGTAAAAGGGCGTCTTTTCCCGATTTGAAGCATAAAGGCATCCTTTTTTTATTCTTGTGGGCGATCAGCGCGACAGAAATGATCTATGTCATCAATCGGAGCGCTGATACCTTCGTGACCGATATGTTCACGTTGTTTGGCGTTTTGTTTGCGATGATCTCCTTGCTGGTGTGGCTCAGTGTTGCGGAGAAAACGGAAGAGGGGCGCTCTGCAAGCATATTTCCATGGGCGGGGAAGGTATTCATGCTGTTCGGGAAGTATTCTTTCGTCGTTTTTTTGCTCCATCTCCCGTTTCAATGGTACATCCTGGTCCTTCTTGAGTTTATGGCCGGATACACCTTTTCAATCTTTGCTCGTTTGGCCATTCTGTTCTTTTCAGGGATCGGTTTCCCCTACACCGTCATTAATATGTCGCGAAGGATCAAACCGATGCTGAGAAGGAAATTGATCGGATTTTAGATTTCGAACGCGAACGGTTCACCATCGGATCAGCGCGCGAGAAAAGCGGACCGATCAATTATTTGCTCAAGCAAGCATCCGTGAGTAAATCCTGGGAGGAATCGGAATGGAATGGAACGCATCGAAAGAGGCATGGAAGAAACGGATCTTTTTTCGCATCCTCACCAGCATTATCCTGATCATCATATTGTTGGTTGTTTTTACTCGATAGGACTATCCGTGCGATTGAATGGTAACCATCCAGAAGCTGATGGCAGTGATTAGGGAGAGGGGCGTAATCGCCCACTTTTCTTTCTTGCTTGTTGAAGACGCATTCAACAGGGTATTGAAGGATAAGTACACCGCAAAAAAGTACCCGGCGCCTCGAGCAAAGCCCTCAGCGATGCCAGAAGAGAAGATGTTTCCCAACTGGAGTAAAACCGCAACTCCAAACAGCTGTACTACGATCGAAATCACGCATGCGGTCCGCAATTTTGGCGGAAGAACCTTATGCTTTCCTCCCATGGCAAACTCACCCAAAGGCAATCCAAATACCAGCAACAAATACAATCCGGCTGCAAAAAGGAATGCAATGCTTCCCAACCAAGCAATAATCATCATGATTCCTCCTAATGTACGGTAATTTCGTAGGGCAGGTCATCTTATCGGAATCCGTCTTTTACTAGGACTCAAGTCAAGACAGCGTTACTTTCAGATTGATATGACAGCAACTACAACAAGAAAAAGGATGTGTCGATTATACCAGATCAAGTGAATCAAAAACCCTTTATGGTACAATATCGGATATACCCGGCTTGTATGCAATTGAGGGCGCAAAAGGATCCATCAATCAATCATATTAGGGGTAAGGAGAATCCATGAACAACAAACGAGCGCGAATTGGTATCACTATGGGCGATCCATCAGGCATTGGGCCCGAAATACTGGTTAAAGCTCTTTCGAATCGGTCTTCTTTTCGAAACGCGCACCTGATCGTCTTTGGAGACCTTCCTTATCTCGATCAAGCGCAATCCCTTTTAGGAACCAATCTTCTATTTTCTCCTTGGGATCCTGAGGATCAGAAGCAGGAAGAGGGGCCATCAATTCCTTATTGTGGACGATCAACGGCGTCTGAAATCTCGATGGGAACCGTTCAGGCCATTTGCGGCGAATCAAGCCTCCGATTCATTTCTCAAGCCGTCGAATCCTGTCGATCTGGGCGAATCGACGCCCTAGTGACTGGTCCCATTCACAAAGGAGCCCTTCGACTTGCTGGCATCTCTTTTATTGGCCACACAGAAATTCTTGCTTATTTAACCGGTTCATCCAACCCAATGACCATGTTTCAAGTGGATGCCCTCAAAGTCTTTTTTCTGACAAGGCATATGTCTCTCAAGCAGGCGTGCGCCTGGATTACCAAAGAGAGAGTTTTGGAAGGCATCATTCAAACGCGCGCTGGCTTAGAACGACTGGGCCATCGTTTGCCGAAGATCGCAGTCGCTGCCTTAAACCCCCACGCTGGGGAAAACGGTCTTTTTGGTGATGAAGAGAAGCGGTTTATCGAGCCTGCTGTAATGGATGCCCAAAACCAGGGCATGGATGTGCATGGCCCGATTCCAGCAGACAGTGTATTTCATCAAGCAGCAGAAGGAAGATATGATGGGGTGTTGTCCCTGTATCACGATCAGGGGCATATAGCCACCAAGATGATGGATTTTGAAAAAACGGTTAGTGTGACCCTTGGGCTTCCGTTCATTCGCACGTCAGTCGATCATGGTACGGGTATGGATATCGCGGGTCAAGGGATTGCAAGCCCGATAAGCATGGAAGAAGCGATCCGGGTTGCGTGGGAATACGCTCAATTACGCGGATTTCCAAGCGCGAATCAGCGGGCGGAACGCGAATTGAACCACCAGAACCGATACAAAAGCGATTGTTCCTAGCTTTCCTCCAATCCCGTCGAAATAGGATCGGGTCAAATAGAAGAGCAATCCGCACAGAGCACCAGAAATAGCAAACAAAGGCCATCTTTGAAGAATTCGTCTTGAAGCCATTCCCGCAAATGAGGCGCAGAATACGAGATTGGCATAAAGCGCTCCATAGGTGGGATCCAAAAGGGGCAAGAGGATGCCACCCACGATCCCGACGATACCAGAACCAACTACCGGGCCCATCTTTCTCTTTTCTGAACAGTAATAGGTAGCCAGGCAACCAACAGCGCCCAAAACGATTAATACCGGAAGGATTTTTCCATCCGGATTCCATGGCTCAATAAGGGATTTTCCCTGGATCAGCGCCATGAGCAAAACCCCAAAAAAAGCGGTTGTTCCCAACTTTCCACCGATTCCTAGATAGTTTCTCCCACCTATGTAGAACATGACAGAAGCAAAGAGCGTAGCCAAAAAAAGGGAACCCGAACAAAACAGGTCGGGGGAAGCCATTCCGACGAATGACCCACAAAAAGCGGCTGTCGCGAAAGCTGGCCACAGGCTTCCTACGAAAATTCCAACAACAGATGACAACACCACCGAAGAAATCCCGAAGGTTCTTGCGAGCAAAAAGACAAACAACCCTCCGCCGATAACAAAGCCCATTTGTTGGAAGAATGTCTTGATCGGCCATGTCTTCCTTTTTTCTTCCGGATCTTTGAAACGGACGATGAAATCCGCGATCAGAATAACCAGGATGGAAAGATGAACGATGGTATATGGGATTTGCCCTGAAGCTGTTTTCACCAAAACGCCCGGTATGACAAATCCTCCGCTCAGCAGGCCGTAAACAAACAATCCCACCAATCCAGACACAAGCTCACCCCTAGCACAACCGTTATCGGTAGGATGATTGATTATACCAGTTTGATCCGTGTGATTCCAAACTCACCAATACGAGCGAAAGATCTAGGCATTGAAAACCGCACAGCATGGGTTTTTGATTAAAAAAAGGTATAATAGGCCCAAAGATGGCGGGATCGTTTTGATGCGGTCGTATCGAAGGATCGAAGAATGCTGATGAAGGAGGAGGAGCATGAAACAGAAAAATACGTCATTTTCCACGAAACGATGGTTTCCCTTGATCTTGATTACCGTGCTTGGGATCACGATTGCTTTGATGGTATGGGTCCAAAAACCTTGGGAACTGATTGTCCGGGATATAGAGGATCAACCGGTTCCTTCCGCAAAAGTAACGCTTCGATCGTTGGATGAAAACCCGAATCATTCTTTTTCCACGGATGGTCAAGGCATCTGGGTCGGGAAAATCCACCATGGGAAGTACCGCATATCCGTGGTGAGCGATGTGGGGGGGTTCGAAGGAGAAATCCAGGTCGGGTTAGGGACTAGGACAGTGATTCAGGTGCGCCCTCCAGATCCTTCTTCATGACCAATAAGGAAGCATCCGGTTCAAACCCTTGAGCAAGGAGGGCGTTTTCCATGGGAAAATTGGCCGCGTCTATATCAGCGATGATTTCCGAAACATTGTTTTCTCGGAGAACGCGTATCCCTTCTTCCAACAGGTCTTTTCCATATCCATGGCCCCTATGTTCCGGAACCACACCGATATAATTGATCACTCCGGTCGATTCTCCCGGTTTTTGGGGAACCACGAGCCCAACGAGTTGATTTTGATCGGTAAAACCTAGTTTCCACCAATCTTTTCGATTATCAAGTTCCTCCAGAATGACAAAATAATGGCGCGCCGCTTTCTCTTTGCCATATTCCAAGACGGAATCGAGATCGTCTTGGTCTAATGTGTCTCGAGTAACCTGGCGTATTGCTTCGATGAACGCATCATCGCCAACTTCCATACAGCTCCGATATAACAGTCGATTTCTTGAAGAGGAGGGTCGGGGATCTTTGTTGATCAAGCTGGTTTTCTTCTGGGTGATGGCAAATCCATTTGCCTGAAGAGACTGCGCATATTGGCTAAAATTGGATTTATCCGAGTATAAGTGCAACTCAACCTTCAGAAATCCATTTTCTGACATCTTATGCGTGCTGTGTTGGATGAGCAAATCAAAACCGAAAGAATCAAACTCATGCATCCAGAGATGGAAGATGACCAGTTTTTGATCCAAGAGGCCATATACAATTCGTCCCGAACACACCCCTTCCTGTTCAAGGGCAAAACACCAAGATAAACAGGTCTTGCCTTGGTCCAATAATGTTTCGAGCGGTTTCTCCCAGGACTCCGAGGAAGAAGAACTTTGAGCAAACCATTGGACCTCATTGGATTGGATAGATCGAACCTTCATTCAAACCCCTCCTGGTGTAGGCGTCTTCTTCCGGGGCGGCTTTTTCTTGATCAAGACAAGCTGTTGAATATCCTGAACATCCTGTTGGCAAGTTCCGGGATCAGATACACGGATAAACATCCAACAACCGTCATGGTATCTGGGTGATTCCAGCAGCGACTGTCGGATGGTTTGCCCAAAAGCATCGATCTTCTCCAAAGCTTGCTCCAGTTCGCGCTTTCCCAACACTACCAAAGCGGTAAAGGATCCATTCTCCGGGTACAGTTCGCATAAAGGGCGCCCGCCAGAGTGATGCTTCAGGTTCCAGCCATACTTTTTTCCTCCGTAATTGATGACGGAAGCGATATTGTACGTTTCTGTCAAGAAGCCGCGCAAGGCAGTCCAAGAGACAGAAATGGGTTGTCCGATCGTGTTGATCATATCTGTGTCCGTCGGTTGGGTTGTCTTATCCATCATTCGCTCATGCATTGCATTCTCCTTATTGATTGTCAATCATTCCAAAAGCGATCTTTGCTCAGGTATCTTGGAACAAGAACAAAAACCCAAATGATAAAACCTTTTTTAGCAAAATCGCTCGGCAATTTGACTTGTTTTTTCATCCTTGCACAGCTTCACGCTTTCAATCCACAGCCGTTCTTGCAATTCCTGATTCAGTACATCGACTTCTTCTCGAATATCGATAAACTCATTATTCTTCCAAGTGATAAACTTGCCTGATTTTTTCATGCTTTCTTCTTGATTTTCAGTAAACAGAGGTGCCATGATCTCTCCACACTTCTCTATTGAAATAAAGGCTCCAAACATTTTCATTGTTGTTGCCATTAATTTCATCAAGGTAGGGATAATATTGATTTGATTGCTCCATACGGTTTTCTGTATTTCAAAGCCGATAAAAGAAAGATTTGATAATTTCCGGCTTCGATAAATATTATGGAGCTTGATCAAAAACATTCTTTTCGCAACCATAGCTTGATGGATCCCTTTTTCATAGCTCCACTTATTTTTAAGTTGCATATCATCCCAGAATATTTGCCCGCCTTTGGTTGCATTGAAAATGATTCTTCCTCCATTGACAGAATTTTCCAGCAAATCCAACAGATTGAGCGTCATCATAAATTGGGACAAATAATTAACTTGGAAATGCGAATCCATCCCGTCTTCCGTTTCTACTCTTTTGGCTGCATAGCCCAACCCTGCGTTAAAAAAAATCGCATCCAAAAAAGCATGATTGCGGTGAATCTCTTCTATGGCATGCCTCACATCGCTCAATTTGGCAAGATCGCATAGAACGATCGAAATTTTGCTGTTCAACGTCCGATTCAGAAGCTCTTTGATTGTCGCTTCACCGAGTTCTTTCGATCGGCAAAGGATAATGACTTCATGCTTTTGATTCCCAACAGACGCCAATACTGTCGCAACACCTTTCCCCATGCCATTTGTGCCACCCGTGATCAATACTTTCATGTCAGAGTCTCCTTTGCCGATTTTATTAACTAAGGAACCTGTTTCAAATGTCTCTCCATTATACAGCAATCTTAG
>CAYWWY010000007.1:0-101136 GCA_964462525.1 uncultured Thermotogaceae bacterium | reverse complement strand
GAGCGGCCGTTTGCAGTCCTCGGAAGCCCAAAGCGTCGGATTGAAGCAGGTTTAATTCCATTATGTTCTTGGCCTCTGGATGTGCAATGATCATTCCAGTCTCGTCGGAAACCCAACCATACCCAATATCGCCAATCTTTATTGCGCTTGCAATTTCGCTGAGCACTTTCAATTGAACCGTTGCTCCAAGAAGTCCAATGGTTTTGCCTTGTCGATCTTTGACTGCATGCGCAACCACAAACACAAGGTTTCCTGACCCTCGAGAAATCATGGGGTTGCTTATTGATAAGTCTTTCCCTTGAAGAAAGATTTCAATAAAGTACTCACGATTCGAAAGATCAATCGTATCTTCCGCATCGGTTCGCCATGTATCACCTGAAGGAAGAGACAGTATCATGGCTTCGTACAGCCCTCCACTGGCTTTCACCAACTCCTTAATTTCATTACCAGCAATTCCCCAGTCCATGCTTTGCACAGTGCTCCGATTTGCGATCATCTTTATCTCCGCAATTCGAGCGCCCAACCATTGGCCGATCTCTGCGGAACGGGCTCGAGATACTTCCATGCTTGAGTTTTCGATGAGGCGGACTTGAGAGTATTGCACTTGAAGAAACATGATGATCCCGGTGATTACAAGCAAAGCGGCGATGGGAATGAGAAACCATGTCAAAATTTTCGAACGCAAAGACCGAAATCCCCGTTTAAGAAAAGACTCGCTCACGTTCAACTGAAGTTCCCCCTTTCGAGATTATTGGATTTGGATAACTCTTATCGTATTACAACTGAACAAAGCTAAGATTATTGCACCAGTTAGAAGCAACCTTATCGATAACTCAAAGAATCTTCAATCTCAAAGAAACCAAAGCCTCATAAGCGGAACAAACACGAACAATGAGCAATGACAACATCTCTGAAGTGTTTTCCCTCAAATACAGCAAAAAAGGAAATCGAAGAGATTATTTCATATGGATCCGATCGGTTCAAAACATAGTTACACATCAACCCATAAACGGCCTTTGTTCAACGGAACGGCTTTTCGTTGGTTTCTGGGTTTGCCATTCATAGGGTGTATTAACCAAGCCGTTTTGTGGGTAGATGAACGGAAAAATGTCGTGGAGCCCGGAATGCTTGAACATTGGCGAATTCAAGGGGGCCCAAATAGTCCATGGCTTGGAGCGCATTGTGAATCAAGTTTGTTCACACTCGGTTCAACTTGTCGGGAAAAGACGGAACGTAGGTCTCCTGATCGAGAGCCCTACAAAGGCGGGGTAGCTTGCCGATGAGGGTTTCTTCCGCGATAGATTTTGCCTGCTTGACAAAAGCCAATCCGAAACGGTCACGATTATCGGTTCTTCTTCAGCGGTCCGATCTTTGGAAATCTCCAGAGCTTCATCCACCGACAGCGCAGTTTCACACAGGTACCTATCCTAAAAATGGCGTTTGATCTGGGATTTTGGGGCGTCCAAAACGATCGTTTCGTCATCCACACACAAAATCGCCCTGTTTTCATCATCACCTCAGCGTTCAGGGTTTCCCCTTTCGTCAAAACCCCATTACCATATCCAAAATTCCTCTCTCGATCCAGATTGATTATACCATATGATCTGAGAACATACCCCCCCAGATTTCATATCGTTCACTCGGATTAAAAAATTAAGCATTCAAGTGATTGGATCTTCGAGAATTAGTGCAGCGGAGGAATCAAATCATGGTATAATCAATAAAGTGCTCTCGATGCCATGCATGTTACTTGACCCAGAGTACTAAAAAACGGACCAGTACTTCTGCCTTGGAAGGAGCTGCGGGGATGAATCAGGAACTTGCTAAAAGAAAGGGACTGGAACTGATCCAGAGATCGAAAATTGCCATGATCGGATCGCTTGACGAAAAAGGGTATCCCAATATCAAGGCAATGCTGAATTTGCAATATGAGGGAATGAAGATTATTTGGTTCAGTACCAACACCTCCTCGAAACGAGTTCAGCAAATCCGGAAAGAAGCGAAAACGAGCGTATATTATGTTGACCAAGATCGCTTTTCGGGGTTGTTGCTCCTCGGGAGAATGGAAGTTTGCACAGATGAAGAATCGAGAAAAGCGCTTTGGTTCGAGGGAAGCGAACGATACTATCCTCAAGGCATTAACGATCCAGATTATTGTGTTTTCCGGTTCGTAGCTGAGAAAGGGAATTACTATGAAGGTTTGTGCAACATAAGTTTTCCCATTGAATGATCAATCAGCTGCTAGGGGTAGAGTTTCTTGGATTGATCCAGCATACCCGGGTATTCAATGGGCCCACATCACACTACAGTAAGTTCAAAGGGTGAGAAGGAGGGTATAGCATGACCATTGTGATTCATAAAAAAAAGATGCTCGTTATCTCTAGCATTCTGGTAGCATTAGGGCTCTTATGCGCAGGTATAACGGGATTGTCTCAAACTAATCTGGTTTCACTTTCAAGCTTGAATTTCGAACAAAGCATCCTCCTATTCGGAGATCGGGGTCAATTTGATTTTTACATCCCAGTCGGTTTTCCTGCAGAAGGGGTTCAAAGCACGATGACTCTTTTTTACCGGGTTACCCCTTTAGCGGGTCCTCGAGCGAACGTTTCTCTCTTGGTTAATGATATACCAGTGAATACGCAACTCTTACTGGGAAAAGCGCAACCTGTGGTTTTTTCCTTTCCATCATCATGGATCAAAGAGAGAAGCCTCGCCAAGTTTTCTCTCCTGGTAGATTTGGATCAGGAAGGCTGTCGTGTGGGAGAATCGATATCAGCCCCGGATATCCGCACCCTCTTTTTCTCGATTGAGCAGGATACCTTTTTCGAAATCGCCTATGGGGAGCCTTCTGAGGGTAGTCTTTGGTCGGAGCCCAGCGTTTTGCGTTTTTTCGATCCCTACGGAACGGTGCAAGACTTTCATTTTGTGGTTGATCCAACCCAGCTCGTTCAACTGCAGTCCATGGCGAATATCGCATATGGTTTGGGTTTGGGTTCAAGAGGGTTTTCACGTACTCTTACCCTTTCTGAGGGGGTTTCTCCAACAGCCAAAAACATCGGCTTTCAGGAAGGAAACCGGATTGAATCAGGGATCTCGAGCATTACATTGGGAACTGACTTGACACCTGACTTGCTGCGGCATCAGGTGCTTTCCGCGCTTCCCTTGAACCAGGCTACTCTTCTGAGCGCTGATTTCAATCGAATACCCATATCGGATCAAGAGAGAAGAACCATTCCCTTTTCTGATCTGATGGATATCGAATCCGGGTTTTCCATTCGCTTTTCCGGGAGTCAGAAAAGCTATATCCCTCTTTCGGAGATCGGGGGGATTCCGATCAACGCGAGATTGGTACTGAAGATCCATTCCACACCGCTTGAGCATCCCGAATCGATTGTGGGAAACATACGATTGAACGGTCATTTGCTCAAGAGCATTTCCTTTCATTCGGTATCCCAAGATGTGGAGATTTCCATACCGATTCCCGAGCAGCTTTTCCAAGGCATCAATGAGTTTGAAATTCAATGGATCAACCAAACATTGTGCCGGGAAGTTGCGATTGGTTTTGATCTCAATTCTCGCTTGGAATTCGATTTCCTTCGTCCCTTAATCCATGGAAAGATGAGCGATTTGGCTCATATTTTTTCGGGTCCCAAGATTCTGGTGGTTACGCAACCTTCTTTAGAAGCGGCCCGGATTTTGATGGAGTATGCCTTCTTCTTAGGGCGAAACGGCACGGCCGATCGATTGTTCTTTGTGATAGGTCCGCAAGAAGTGAAAGCGAATCAGGATATGCTCCAGTCGTATGATGGACTGGTGCTTATTATGGATCCTACCGAGCTCTCTTTTTTTGAACCCTTGGTAGACACTTCACGATCCTTCAAGGTTGTGGATCGATCCCGAGGAACGACTCTCTTGGAATTCGATTCCCGGGATCCTATGGGAGTCATTGGCGCCTATTCATTCATGCAAAAGCCTGTGGTCATGTTCACGTGGTATGGATCTGCTGCTGGTTTTTCCTGGATTCAATCCCATCGGTTCGATCAAATGATCCGCGAAGGCGGAAACCTTCTGTTTCTTGGTGCGAGAGGAATGGCTTCTGTTGCCATCGATAAAGAAACGAACTGGGTTGCAGTCTCGCTGGAAAATAAACCAGGGTTTTGGGAGACATGGAGGATTTGGATCATTGTTATCCTGGGATTGGTGGGTATCTTGATCATCATTGCTGTTTATTACAGGAGTTCAGGAAAAAAACGGAAAAAGGGTGGATAATGGCAAACAAGCCCATCGGAACCATCTTAGTAGAGATGGGAAAGATAACAGGCGACCAACTCCAACAAGCGTTAGAGATCCAGAAACGTCAGGGAGGAAGGATCGGATGGATTTTGTCCACTTTAGGCATGGTGCGAAGGTACGATCTTTTTGAGGCCTTGAGCATTCACTATGATCTCCCTTTTGTGTCCCCCGATATTGACACCTTACAACACGACCTTGATCCTACCCTTTTGGAACAACTGGATCAAAAACAGGTAATGGAGCTGCAAGCGATTCCTTATCAGATCAAAGACAACGTTTTGATCGTTCTGAACGCCTACCCAGGAAACCCAAAGCTTGAACCATACTTCCAATCGAAATTCCCCAACATAGAGATTCGACAGATGATCATCACCGATCTGGATTTCATGAACCTCATGCAGAGGTATTACAAAAATCCTTTGTTGGATCAAGCGGTGTTTGGATTGTTTTATCGGGACCCGGAAGAGTCTGCCTACAAAGTCTTCTCCAAGGGACAACTATGGGCTGGGATCGTAGTTTGGGTTCTCTTGATGGCAGCCATCTTCATCGACTGGAATAGCACCCTGCGCGCGATATTCATGGTCGTGCAAATTCTCTACGTTTTGCTGATTGGGTTCAAGTTCTTTTTAAGTATCTTTGGCACCGTAGACGAGATCGCCTTCAAAGAAGATCGCACAGGCCTTGAATCCCTTGAGGATGATGAGCTTCCTGTGTACACGATCTTGGTGCCGGTCTTCAAAGAACCTGAGGTGGTTGGCCATCTCATCCAAGCGATTAAAGATTTGGATTACCCTCAGAACAAACTGGATGTTATGCTGCTTTTGGAAGAGGTGGACACACTCACTCTGGAAGCGGCGAAAGCGGCTCAACCACCGACGAATTGGCGGTTTCTAATCGTGCCGAAGTCCAAGCCGCAAACCAAACCCAAAGCGTGCAATTATGGACTTTTTTTTGCCCGCGGAACGTACTTGGTGATCTTTGATGCAGAGGACATCCCCGAGCCAGATCAAATCAAAAAGGCCTACTGGGCGTTTACACACTCCGACCCATCCTTTGTCTGTTTCCAAGGGGCTTTGAACTACTTCAACAAAAACCAGAATCTTCTAACCCGCCTCTTCACCTTGGAGTACTCTTACTGGTTCGACTATATGCTCCCGGGCTTGTTTATGCTCGGTCTCCCGATTCCTTTAGGGGGTACAAGCAACCATTTCAAGGTCAAGGAGCTCAGGGAGTTGGGCGGTTGGGATCCGTTCAACACCACGGAAGATGCCGATTTGGGAATTCGGGCATCGGCGGAAAAGTATCGGGTAGGTATCATTCGATCAACCACCTTCGAGGAAGCCAACCCAAAGGTGGGGAATTGGATTCGACAGCGATCTCGTTGGATCAAAGGGTATATGCAAACAGCCCTTGTGTACAACCGACATCCCATTAAAATGCTCAAAACACTTGGTTTGAAGCAATGGCTTTCTTTTCAGCTGTTCGTATCTGGCACCCCGATCGTCTTCCTCCTAAACCCCATTCTTTGGGGGATCTTCCTACTATGGATTTTTCTGCAACCCCAATTCCTCGCAGTGACCTTTGGGGGTTTTTTGCTGCCGCTTTCCATGTTCAACCTCCTGATCGGCAATTTCCTTGGTGTGTACATGAATATGCTTGGGGCGTTTCGAAGGAAGAACTTTGCTCTGATTTGGATCAGCCTGATCAATCCGCTCTATTGGCTCCTCCATTCCATCGCGTCCTACAAGGCCTTGTGGCAGCTTATCACCAAACCCCACTATTGGGAAAAAACCACACATGGTTTGGCTGCAAGACCGGCTGCGTCTCCGGTGAAACCAGATGGCTAATGTCTCCTACATCATGAACCCCTTGCGCAATCCGTGGTTCTGGATGTTCTTCGCATGCCTCTTTGTCATGTATCTCACTTTGGGGCTTTCCCTTCAAGAAGCAGGCATTCTGTCCGAAGAGACCCGGTGGTATTCCTTTCAAGCAAGAACCGTTTGGTGGGGGGATCCGGGTGGACTGGGAATCATTGGGGTTGAAACCCCGCCCATCCCTCATATCCCTTATTTGCTGTTGATTCACCCTGTGCTTGTGGCTTCTTTTGTGGCTGCGTTCAGCATGGGATTCTTGATTCTATACATATTGAAACACTATCAGACATTGCAAGTCAAGGTTTTCTTGATCGCTTTGTTGATTCTTTCTCCGTCGATGCTCTTCCTTTCACTCCAATCTCCTAGAACCATCATATTTTTTATGTTGAATATCCTTTCATTTTACTTTTTGATGGAGTTTAGCGTAAAAGAAGAAAGTTTTTTTATTATGATCTTTGGTTTAATTTTTGGAATGTTGGTATTGATCGATTTTAGTATCATATTTTCATTAATATTTCTATTTATTTTTTTCTTTTTGTTTTTTAAAAAAATGCGTGTTCTTGAATATACGTTTGTTTCTGTGTTCCCTCTTGTATTTTTGTTTTTAAGCTGGATTCTTTTGAACACCATGTTTACAAACGATCCAGCTGCAACAATATCCGGTTGGTTTGCAGCGTTCTCTCCAAAGAACGGGTTTCGATATCTCATTCAATTTCTCCACTCTTCCGCTTTTTTCGTGATCCTTTATGGATTCACCCTGATTGTAGTCGGGAGATTTCTCCGATTTTTCCGGTCCCCCCTTTTTTTCACCTTGGTCCTTCCATGGTGCAATTTAATCCTATTGGGTTTCTTCCATGAGTCGGGCGCTTTTATGGCCAATTCCAAACTACTGCTGATCAACTACATCATTCTTTTTCCCTATATTGGCCGCTTGATGAACGAGCGAAGGTTGCGGAACATCATCGCCTTCCTGTTCCTTCTCACTTTGGTGTGGGAATTCGTTGGAGTCCGGCGTAACACGGAAGAAGACGTGTTTTTTCAATGGTTGACAGCACAACCGGTTGTTTCTATATCCCAGGAATCGAAAAGCATATTGGCTCTTTTTTCCGATCAAGAAAGAATCTGGGTTAGCGACCCCGCCCTCTATTCTGCCTTATACCATTCGGATGATCTATCTCGTTGGGTCTTGCCCAATCATGAAGATCATGGCCTTGTTTCCATGCAGCCAAGCCTTTACGTAGGGTGGATCTTTACAATCGGTTCCGATCAACGCCCATATTCGGATTTCGATTTGATCTATGAATCAAAGAAATACAAGATCTTACAAAACAGAAACCCAGAAATGATGCAATGGGGCAAAGAACTAAGGTCTGCATATAGTCCATAAAAGCATCGAGCGTTGTGATTCCCCCCTTTTTTCCGATCAGGAAGGTCCTTTGTGTCTTCACAAGATTTGGAGTAGCGTTTATTACGTGGTATAATCAGAGTGAATGAATATAATGATCCATTCATTCACGGATCATGAAAGGGGCCATGTTCTAATGATCAAAAAGGAGCAGATCTTCCAATGCGCTTACGATCTCTTCAACGAAAAAGGATACAAAGACACCAATGTTGCACAGATCGCAAAAAAAGCAGGGATTGCAGTTGGAAGCTTTTATAAACACTATGATTCCAAAGAGGTTCTTTTTTTTGAGATCATCACAAAAGAAAACGAACAGCAAAAAAAACGACTGGCAAAAACCTTTCGCCTGTGTGAGGATGATCCAGCAATCTTACTGACTCGGATCATCACCCAAAACCTCGCGGAAATGAGTTCCAGTCGGATTCTTCGGGAATGGAACAACAATGATCTTGTCCATAAACTGGAACAGTCCTTTTATGAACAAGGAGAAATCGAAAATATCAATGAGTTCTTCCAAAACCGGTTAGCGGAATGCATTCGGAAATGGAAAAAAGAAGGTCGGATGAGGGATGACTTTGATGATGCTTTCATAATAGTAATGCTCAATTCCATCCATTATGTAGATGTTCACAAGAGAGACCTTGGAACCCAACATTTCCCGCAACTTGTCGTCTTTTTGGCTCAGTTTATCATAAAAGGATTAACCGAGGGCGACAAATCTATATAATCATGTCTTTCGATAATTTTTTTCCGGGATAGTGAATGAATATTTCCTTTTATTCATTCACTAAGAAACAAGAGATCGAAACCTCAGCCAAAATCCAGATAATACCAATCATTCATCATGGGAGGAAAAAAGATGGGAAAAATGATACTCGGAATCTTGGGAATTGCGGCAATTGCGGCATTAGGGTTCGTCCTTTTTTTAGCGATTGAAACATGGCGCGAAAACAAACAACTCACAATCGGAACCATTGATTTTGATCGTTTGCAGGATGGAACATTTATCGGTTCATACAAAGGGTATGCCAGAGGGTTGCATTTGAGGGCGAAGGAAATCCAAGTGACTGTCTCTTCGGGAACGGTTGTTGCGATTTATTTGGTAGAAAACGAAAAACCAGTAGAAATTACCGAAGGTCATATGAGTGACCTTATGCAAAGAGTGATCCAATCTCAATCACTGGAAGTAGATGTCATTAGTGGCGCTTCGGTTACATCAAAGACCTATCTTTCCGCCGTAGAAGATGCATTAAAACAATCAGCCAAGCCATAAACGCTGAGTCAGTTATCCATATACATAGCCTAAGATTGATTCTTCTTAGAAATCTGACCCCATAATGATCTGATCTTCCGTTTTCTTTCCCATTCATGTCTTTGAACGATTAGAAAAAGCCGGATAAAGCGCTTTTCACTGGGCGCTACGGTTTTTTTTTCGTGTGGTTTTTTGAAATCCTTTGGGGTTGACTTTCGTGGAAAGAAAATGGTACTATCGGATAGTTGAGAATTATTCTCAAATGAAAACGAATATCATTACATTCTCTGCGTTCAAAGCAAAACCATTGAAAGGGGAAAAAAGAGGATGTGTTGTACGAGAGAAGGGGAATATTTGAAAGATAAAAAGAGAATGATGCCCAGGATACCGGAGACTCCTGAAAAATTGAATAAGAATTCATTTATCAATCCACATACGATGATGCTGCGTGTATGAACAAAGGGAATAAAGGGTGATAAGCGAAAATCCACGGGGAGGTGGTTTACATGAAACAAATAGGTAAAGGGAAACTGATTGTTGGTTTGTTGATGGTTCTTGGTATGATCTCATTTGCTGGGGCTTTGCATTCGGAAGGGAGCTGTGTTCGTGATCTGACTCCTTGGTTGGGAGAAAACAACAGTTTCACGATGATATTCGATCATCCAAACGCACAAGGACTTTTCGAAGCAATCTCTCATCACAAGCCAGGATACTCACCAGAAATGGTCAAAAGAGAAATGATCCGTCAGTATGAAGGAAGCATCGAACAATTTGTTGTTACGGAAAATGGAAGAACAGTTCTCGTAAACGGTGAGACAACAGTAGAATATGATTATTTTGGAAAACTCGAAACAAGGTGGGAGGAATATGATATTGAGTGGTTTATCTTCCTTTCTTCTTCTCCGGAAGCGATCGATCTAGGAATCCGAACCTTGCTTCTGATGAGTTATCATGGGTATGAAGAGGGTTCGATTCCCCATTGCCACGGGCGATATTCCAACCGTTGTTTTGCTCATTTAACCACAAGCGATGTATATGATGAGTGGTGGCTGACCTTTTATCGACCATCAGAAATTGACGTTTCGACAGTTATCGAACAAATGACGAGGACGGCAAGGTTGCTTGCAGCCAATCTTCCCGATCTTGAATAAGGTACCATCTGGGTTGTCACTTTGTTTTGCCACTGCAGTACCATTTACTTGGGGTTTCGGTAATGGTTCAGGTTGGAACCTTTGAGCAAGAAACTTGGACCATTGCCATTTTTAAGGAACTTACCAGCAAACGTGTTTTTTTACTCTGTTTGGTGAACGACAAAAGGAAGTATGAGAGTTAGTATTAATGAAAACAAGAATGGATTCAAAATCCATGATGATGGAATACTATCATATGAGGAGGGTTTTTTATGAAGAAAAGAAGCATTGGTATGCTTGTCGTGATGGGTATTCTTGCAACAATGGGCTGGGCCCATTTTCAGATGATCCTTCCATCCGAAAGTTTTTTCGAAGACGGAAGAGCTACTACAATCTCGCTACAGTTGATCTTTACCCATCCCGGTGGGGCATCTCACGGAGCGGACGACGATCCGCTTACTATGAACATGAGCAGGCCGGATCATTTTTTCGTGGTGAACCGCGGTAATATCATTGATCTGACCGATCAACTTCTGGAATACACGTTTGAACACGGATCAAGAAAAGCCCAGGCCTGGAAGACGGACTATCGCATACGAGGGATGGGGGATTTTGTCTTTGCTTTGAGTCCGGCGCCTTACTATGAAGAGAGAGAGGATATATTCATTACGCAACACTCGAAAGTGATCCTAAATTCGATGGGCTTTCCAAGCGACTGGAGTGAACCTGTAGGGACAGAGGCTGAAATCCTGCCTTTGACATGGCCTTTCAATTTGTACCCTGGATCATTGTTCACGGGCCGGGTCTTGTTCCAAGGAGAACCTGTGGCCGATGCAGAAATCGAAGTGGAGTACGTAAACACCGATGCCTTCAAAGGGGCTTTTGCAGGACATTACGGTCGTTCATTCCCAGGGGGAGAATCGCCGGCTATGCTTGTTGTTTCCGACGAGAACGGATACTTTCACTTTTCATTCCCCTGGGCGGGTTGGTGGGGGTTTGTCGCCTTGATGGAAGGAGAAGAAATTGATGGCGTGGAGCACGAAGTAGGAGGCGCTTTCTTTGTCCGTGTGGACAACCTGCCATAAAGCGGATCATTGATCTAACAGACAATAGAATAAAAGAGGTATCCATCGTGATACCTCTTTTTCCAAAGCAATGATTATGAACTCAACAGAATTGGTGTGGACCCTGTTTTGTGATCTCCGCCGAGATGGGAGAGTCTCTTGTGAAAGAAACAGATATCGCAATAATGGTTAGTCAGCAATTCTCAGAACACCCTTATGAAGACGATCTGGCACTAAAAAAAGCGCTTGAAGAATCTGGATATGGAGCAGAAATCGTGGCATGGGACAACCGCGATTTCGATTTCTCGTACTGCCATTTAGCCATTATTCGATCTTGTTGGGATTACGATCAGAGGATCGATGAGTTTCTTGAAAAAATGCAAACCATTGCTCAGAATACAATTTTGGTTAATGATATCAAAGTGGTGATCCATAACTACAGAAAAGAGTATCTGCTTGAAATGAATAAGATGGGGATCGAGACCGTGCCAACTCGATTTGTGCGGAAGATGGGAGAGATCGAATCCGCGTTGCAATTCATCAAGTCCGATGACATCATCATAAAACCAGCCATCAGTGCGAGCGGGAAGAACACGTTCAGGGTGCACAAAAAAGATATAAAGAGGTGCTACAGAATAGTTAAAACCATTTTAAACAAAACCACAGCGATGATTCAAGAATATATTCGATCCATTGAAATCTGCGGCGAAAAGTCAGTCGTTGTAATCAACGGGGAGATAACCTATGCTATGCTGAAAAAACCTCACAGAAATGGGTTTCTTGTTCATATTCATCATGGAGGAACATATTTCCCTGATCGGGTTGAAGAAGATGAATTGGAGTTCATTCAAAAGATTATCAAGACATTCGATCAACAGCCTGCGTATATGCGAATCGACCTCTTGCGAGATGAGGATACAAGGAAAATTTTCCTACCGGAATTGGAGTTGATTGAGCCCAATTTGTATCTTTCCAAAAACAAGAGAGGGTTGGAGCTCCTCAGTAAGTACTTGATATCTCGGTTGCCATGAAGTCTTCTTCTCTGGAAGAAGAGTCAAGTAATAATAAAGATAAACCAAAGGTACCGATGCGAAATGTTGACCAAATAGAGAAGGTATACGCGAAGGGGAGAAAGAAAAATGCTGGAAGTGACAGGTTTATGTTTCAGTTACCAACAAACTCCAGTCCTTAATAATGTATCGATTCAAGTCAGGTGCAGCGAGATTATCGGCTTGATTGGTCCGAATGGATCAGGAAAGTCTACGCTTCTTCGATGCATCAATGGTTTGCTTCCTGCCCCGAATCCGGAGAGCATTTGCTTGCGCGGGAGATCCATCCGTACTTTTTCCAAAAAGGAACTCGCGCGAGAAATTGCATTCCTGCCCCAGTTCCAAGAAAAAATGCAGGGAACGACTGTTCGTGAACTGGTTGCCCTCGGGCGCACGCCCCACCAGAAGACAGGGTGGGTGCTTTCGCGAAAGGATAAGGAAAAAGTGGATTGGGCACTAGAATACCTGCAACTGGTACCCTTGCAGCACCGTTTGCTAGATACGCTCTCCGGAGGAGAACGGCAAAGGGCATGGATCGCCATGGCATTAGCACAGGATACCCCATTGCTGTTGTTGGATGAACCAGTGACTTACATGGATCTGAAACACCAGTGGGAATTGCTTGAGATCATCATCGGACTCAAAGAGTATTTTTCGAAGACCATTATTTCTGTCTTTCACGATATCAACCACGCTTTGGAGGTGGCAGACAGGATCTGTTTGATGCACCAAGGGGCTGTGCATCGTCTGGGTTCTCCTGTCAGCGTAATCACAGAAGAAACCCTGAGACAAGTATACGGAATTCATGCGCATGTATGTCAAGTGGAACCCGGGTGGCGTCCGGTGGTGATTCCCGAAGGACTATATTGCCGGCGCGCAAAACGAAGATCCGAACATCAAACAATCCGAAGGCCAGCTTGAAGAAATGAAGCAGGCCTGTTCGTTGAAAAAAAGGAGGAGATTATCGTGGAGTGTAAGAATGGTAGGAAATGGGTGATTATGGGGTTATTTGTGCTGATCTTGAGTGTAAGTGCAGGGATAGCCACGCAGCCAGGTGATACAGTCATTCTCATTGATCATATGGGACGTGAAGTACATATTCAGCATCCGATCCAACGCCCCGTAGCATTGACGGCCAATTTCATGGAAGCGTTGTATATGATCGGGATAGATCCAGTAGCTACAGTAGACAATTATCAGATTCGGTCAGAGGCGCAAGGGCTTCCTAGTCTTGGTATGCAAGCGAATATCAATATCGAAATGATCTATGCGGTGGAACCCGATCTGATTCTTGCACATTCAAGGCACCAGGGTCAGCTTGTATCTGCATTGGAGGGTACAGGCTTCCCGGTGTATGTCATCGATTCTTCCAAAGTGGGTGATGCCCCTTTGTACGATACCGCATTGTTTGTGGGACGGCTTTTGGGGCGAGAAGAAGAAGCGCTGAGTTTTGTGGAAGAAGTGGAAGTCATTACTGGGAGGTGGAAGGATCAGATACGCCTCGAGACGAATATCCGTACAGGTCTCATTCTGGAAGATGGAGAGAGCATACGCGCTGCTCAAACAGGTTCTGGCCTTGGTGCCATCTTGACGGGTCTGGGTATCAGTAATATTGTACCCGACGATATGCCTGGAAGCAGTCAGGATACCTTTGTTTCGTTTGATATTGAGACCATTTTAGCGGCCGACCCCGATATCATCTTAATTAGGCCCACAAGCAATGATCACCAACATAACGCACAGCGTCTTTCCAGCTATCTAGAGAATCCACTTTGGGCTGGGTTGACAGCTTTGCAAAGTGGCCGCATTTACATGCTCCCCTTTAGGCTTCACCCAGGACGCGCCACAGTACCGGAGATGTATGAGATGGCAGCAAAAATCATATTGGAGTAGGGTATACGGGTAAAGAAAGGGGAACATCGATGCGTTTCTGGAATCTGCAGTTTCCTTGCAGGCGCGATTGGCTAAATATTGATCAGATCCCCCACCGCCATCGGCAAATCGGGACGTTAGCAGGAGCATGCCTGGTTCTTCTCGGGATTATTCTTCATGGCATTGCTAGTGGTACCATAGAATTCTCGTTGCCGCAGGTGGCTCGAGTTCTGCTTGGCTTACCGGAAGAACGTTTGGCTGTACAAGTGATCGGGAATGTACGACTGCCCCGTGTGTTGACGGGTATGTTTGTGGGTATGAATCTAGCTGTGGCTGGTTCGCTTCTTCAGGGAGTACTGCGAAACCCGATGGCATCGCCAAATATTGTCGGAGTCAACGCTGGAGCAGGCCTTGCTGCTGTGGCAATGATGGTGGTAGCTCCGGCACTGTCGGTGCACATACCTTTGGCTGCTTTTTTGGGAGCGATTACTGCCGCTTTCTTGATCTATCTCCTGTCGATGAGTCAGCCTGGACCCGGAAGCACGATTCATTTGGTATTAGCGGGATTGGCGATTTCCTCTTTTTTCAGCGCGCTTACCTCAGGGTTAATGACTCTCAACGCGGATGAATTGGACGTCACATATGGGTGGCTACTCGGCAGTCTGTCGGGCCGGAGCTGGCCTTATGTGCATTTGCTGCTTCCTTATAGTATTGTTGGGCTTACGCTTGCTTTCTTGATCAGCCCAAAAGCCAATGTGTTTACGTTGGGGGACGAAATCGGTACCAGCGTTGGGGTATCCATTCGCTGGTATCGTTTCTTGATCATTGCCATCGCGGCCGTGTTGGCTGGAAGCGCTGTGAGCGCTGCTGGGACGATTGGATTTGTCGGTCTTGTCGCTCCCCATATTGCTCGAATTTTGATCGGAAGCGATTATCGGTTTCAAATTCCTCTGTCTGCATTGCTTGGTGGTAGTCTCCTTATTGCGGCAGACACCTTTGCCAGAACGGTCTTTCAACCACTTGAGTTATCGGTGGGTGTGGTCACTGCTTTGATAGGCGCTCCGTTCTTTTTATTCCTTTTGTACCATCGTCGAACACTTGGATCCAGGTAACTTGCATGAATCGCTTCGAAAATGTCGAAGGGAACAAGTGTTTGATGAAGTTCGGATTGGGATAAAGGCTACTAGTATCGGAGCGATAAACAACCAAAACTTTATGTAGGGGGTCGGAGAATTATGATTATTAAGAAATTCCGAACATATATGACTGGCAGAACGCTTATGTTGCCTTTTGCTTTGACTCTTTCAGCATTAAGCTCTCTTGCCAATCTTTTACCCTTTCTTTTCATATGGCTTATTGTCCGGGCCATTTTTGCTGAAGGAATCGCTGGTTCTCTTGATCAAATCCACATATATGCTTGGAGCGCACTGGGATCCTCTATTCTAGCCGTTGTTTTCTATTTTCTTGCACTCTCATTTTCCCATTTGGTAGCCTTTAGGGTGGAAGTGAATATGAGGAAAAGAGCGATGCAAAAGATCGTGAAGATGCCTTTTGGTTTCTTTGATTCTCATACAACAGGGCAAATCCGGAAGGTGATTGATGATAATGCGGGGATAACGCATAGTTTTCTTGCGCACCAACTCCCTGACCTTGCGGGCGCATTTCTGACCCCTTTAACCTTGATGGTTCTTATCTTTGCCTTTGAATGGCGCTTGGGATTGGCTTGCCTGATCCCAATGGGAATTTCAATGATCCTTATCCGAACAATGATGACAAAAAGAGGGAAAAGGTTTATGGATCTTTATATGACTTCCCTTGAAGAGATGAACACCGACGCTGTAGAGTATGTGCGGGGGATTCCGGTTGTGAAAGTCTTTCAGCAAACGGTTTTCTCCTTTAAAAAGTTTCATGATGGCATTATGAAGTATAAAAGAATGGTGTTTGCATACACAAAAATGTGGGAGAAACCAATGTCACTCTATACAGTCGCAATCAATGGTTTTGTGTTCTTCCTTGTGCCTGTAGCGATCCTTATGATCGGACATTCCGGGGATTATGCAGGTGTGATGCTCAACTTGGTTCTTTATGTATTGATAACACCCCTGTTTTCCATTGCCATCATGAGGATTATGTATATCAATCAAGCTGCGGGTCTTGCAAGAGAAGCCCTGAATCGATTGGAAAACCTCGTGAGTTATCCCCTGTTTTCATTGCCCGCACATCCAAAAAAGATCCATAACCATTCCATTTCATTCAGGAATGTTGCCTTCCGTTATCCGGGAAGCAATCATAACGCCGTTGATGGCGTAAACCTTGTGATTCCGGAAGGGAAGGCCTTTGCTCTCGTAGGACCTTCCGGAGGAGGAAAAACAACGATGGCGAAACTCGTAGCACGGTTTTGGGATGTCAATCAAGGTCAAGTGTGCATTGGGGGAACCAACGTAAAAGAAATCGCCGCCAAAGAACTAATGGATCATATTACCTTTGTCTTCCAGCATACTCGACTATTCAATGCAAGCCTTTTGGATAATGTCCGATATGGGCGACCTTCCGCTTCGAGCGAAGAAATCGAAGAAGCGCTTGGAATGGCTCAGTGTTGTGAATTTATCCATCTCCTTCCGAAAGGCCTTAATTCCTTGATTGGATCGGGAGGTACCTATTTATCTGGTGGGGAGCAGCAAAGGATCTTAATCGCGCGCGCAATGCTGAAAAACGCTCCCATTGTGATCCTGGATGAGGCAACCGCATTTACCGATCCGGAGAATGAACACCTGATTCAGAAAGCCCTAAGGAAACTGATGGAAGGAAAGACAGTTCTGATGATCGCCCATAGATTGACAAGCGTTCAGCAAGCAGATCAGATTGTTGTGATTGACAAAGGGAGAGTGATCGAGCAAGGATCCCACCAAGTGCTTGCCAAGAAACAGGGAACCTATGCTTCGATGTGGGAGGAATATCAGCGATCGGTGCAGTGGACATTAGGCAAGGAGGCGCGCCATGTTCTCATGGATTGAAAACCGTTTTGCCCTTTCCCGCAAAGGGGCAAAAGACTTTTGCCAAGGGGTATTGTTTACAGCAATTTTGGATGTTGCACTTATGCTATCTGCCGTTTATGTATATCTCTTTTTTTCCGATTATCTTCCAACGATCCTAAATCCATCTGTGGCAGTTCTAAGGAGCCCAGGGTTTTATCTCATAACCGGAATCAGTTTTATGGTGATTCTGTTTCTCATTGCGGTTCTCCAATATAGAAGCACGTACACGGTAATCTATGAAGAAAGCGCAAGTCGAAGAATTCATCTTGCCGAAAAACTTAGGAAGCTTCCATTAGCCTTTTTCGGGGAGAAAAACCTTACGGATCTAACTTCTACTATTATGGAGGATTGTACCGAATTAGAACACACCTTTTCGCACGCTGTGCCCCAATTGTTTGCATCGTTGATTAGCCTGACCATAATCGCTATTGGGTTATTTTTCTACCAATGGCAGCTTGCTTTGGCTCTCTTTTGGGTTGTCCCCATTTCGGGTTTGGCCATCATGATTTCGAAAAAAATGCAAAGACAGGGATTTGAAAAAGTCCTTAAGGTAAAGCTTGCCATGAGCGAAGCAATCCAGGAAGGGATTGAAACGATCCAAGAGATCAAAGCGTATCATCAGGAATCATCATACCTTGAGGATTTGAGAAAAAAAGCGGATGCTTTCGAACAAAACCTTGTCCGTGTAGAGATTATAACCGGTGGGCTCCTAAAATCAGCGGAAAGCTTTCTTAAGTTAGGCTTGGCCAGTGTCATCATCGTGGGAGCGAATTTATTGGCAATCGGCCAAGTGGATTTCTTTGTTTACCTCATGTTTCTCATTGTTGCCTCACGGATCTATAACCCGATCAGCGAAGTGTTCAACAACATGGCTGCTCTTTTTTACTTAGATGTCCGCATTCAACGGACCAAGGATATCGATCTGTTGCCTGTGCAATCTGGACGGACCCAGTTTCAACCAGATGGATATACCATAACTTTTGATCATGTCGGGTTTTCATACGAAGAAGGCAAACAGGTTCTTCATGACCTTTCTTTTACCGCGAATCAAGGCGAAATAACAGCATTGGTAGGCCCTTCAGGAGGCGGAAAGAGCACAACAGCGAAGCTTTCAGCCCGATTTTGGGATGCGGACACAGGCAAAATTTTCTTAGGGAGCCAAGATATCGGCGCCATTTCTCCAGAAACCCTTTTGGAAAGCTTTGCCGTGGTTTTTCAGGATGTTGTTCTGTTCAATTCGACGGTCATGGACAACATCCGCATCGGAAAGCGTGACGCGACCGACGAAGAAGTCGTCCATGCTGCCAAAATTGCCCAATGCGATAGTTTTGTCCGGAAACTGCCGAATGGGTATCAGACAGTCCTGGGAGAAAACGGTGAAACCCTTTCTGGGGGCGAAAGACAACGAATTTCAATTGCAAGAGCTTTGTTGAAAGATGCTCCAATTATTCTTTTGGACGAAGCAACCGCTTCTCTCGATGTTGAAAACGAAACCAAGATCCAGTCCGCACTTTCCGAATTGGTGCGTGAGAAAACGGTCTTGATCATTGCCCATCGAATGCGTACCATCGCAAACGCCGACAAGATTGTTGTATTGGAACAAGGCAGAATCCGAGAAATGGGTTCTCCGGAAGAACTGAAGGAAGAAAATGGATGGTTTGCTCAGATGCTGTACAGGCAAAGCGAAGCTTCGTCCACTTGATTATGATGATGGAGGGGAAAAGGAGACTTCATGTTTGTAAATCGCCACTTGATTGCTTTTGTCAAAGGGTTTGAGAAAAAAATCATTGAAACCTGCGCTCTTCAGCTTTTTATCACTTTGCTCGCATCAATGGTATCGCTTGGGATTGCCTTCGGGGTCCGCATGATCCAAGGGGAAACGAGGATTCTTATATTCGCCGAGTTTTGGCAAGTATTCCTTTTTATTGCAGTTGTCATTGTTGCTCGCTATGTTCTTGCGCAGGTTAAAGCTGTCGTTTCGGAGCAATGTGGTTTGGCAATTAAAAACTTCTCTTCGAGACAGTCTTCTCAAAAAGATCTTTTCACTTGGACCAGCATATACAAGCCAAAGGCGTACAGGAGATATCACATCGACGATATCCACCATGGTGGAGTTTCTCAATGAATACTACACCATTTATTTACCTGCTGCAGTCTCATCAATAATCAACGCAAGCATAATCATCAGTATCATTGCATCATTCAACTCCCTTGCTGCGGTGGTTTGTTTTGTTTCGAGCGCGGGTCTGTTGATTTGCCCGATGGTGTTCTATTTCCTTATGCGAAAACGAGGCGCTGAGGAGATGAGGATGCATGCCCAATACTACAGCGACTGTCTTGACAGTGTTCAGGGCATAACGACTCTTAAAGCCTTCAATGCCAACGCGCGCCAAAAGCAAATGATCCATAAAAAAGGGGAACAACTCCGGCAGGCAATAATGGGCCACCTACGGATTACTATGCTTGAAACCTTTGTTCTTCAATTATTCGCAGGATTAGGCAGCGCTTTTTCTATTGCGGTCGCTGCGTATCAAACCGCAATCGGAAATATGGCTCAAGAAGACCTTGTTTATGCCCTGTTTTTGATTGGCGCATGCTTTGTCCCGTTCTATGCGCTTATATCAGCGTGGCATTTCGGCTATCGGGGCGTGACAGCTTCTTATCGGATAAAAAAAACCATCGATGAGCCGGTGACGCGTTCGTTGCTATCTGAAACTGGGATCAATCATCAGACCAAAACGTGTGTAAGCGGGGATATTTCTTTTGATCATGTCTGTTTTGCGTATAACGAACTGGATGGCGATGTTCTGAAAAAAGTCTCTTTTTTTGTGCCATACCAGACAACGACAGCTCTTGTTGGAGCATCTGGTAGTGGAAAGTCGACGATCGCGAGCCTTCTGGCTGGTTTCTACGCAGTTCGTGATGGAGTGATTTCGATCGGGGGGATTGCGCTAAGTGCCCAAAATGTCAGTTTAGCGCAAGAACAGATCGGGGTCGTCTGGCAAGACTGCCATATGTTTTATGGGACGGTGGAGGATAATATCCGGATTGGAAAACCAGACGCTACGAAAGAAGAAATTGTACAAGCCGGAAAACAAGCAAACATCCACGATTTTATCGATAGCCTACCCGAAGGGTACCATACGATGATCGGCGAGCGCGGAATGCGCTTTTCCGGCGGAGAGCGTCAGAGGATTGCCCTTGCCCGTGTTTTTTTGAGAAATCCCCCGATTGTGATTCTGGATGAAGCTACATCGTCTCTCGACCGGAAGAACGAAATCGCAATTCAGGATGCATTCGCCCGACTAAGCAGGGGAAAAACAGCGCTGGTCATCGCTCATCGCTTGGGCACTATTCAAAATGCAGACCAGATAATCATTATGGATACAGGAAGGGTACATGCAAAAGGTACACACGAGGAGCTGACGCATACAGTCTCTGTATATCGAAAACTGATGGGAAGCCAGATGAAAGTAGGACAGGCTTATGAAGAATGAAAAACCAAGAATAAAATACGCGTTCGCACTGACGAAGCACATCAAGGGCTTTGGGGTATATCTCTTTTTTGCGGTCCTATTCAACCTCATCTATAAGCTGCTCCCATTAATAACTGCTCTTGTTACATCCTATCTTGTTGGCTCAGTGCTTATGGGGAATCATGCTGAAGTGATCCATCTGATGATTATCGCAGGAGTTCTTGTACTCCTAATGGGGGCTTTTTCCTATCTGGACCTGTTGGTCGGACACGACATGGCATATCGGATACTGACGAAGCTAAGGGATAAGTGCTATGATAAGCTAGATGAGTTGGCTCCTGCGGCTCTTATGGATAAACGAAGTGGAGATATGATCAGCATTATTCTTAACGATGTGGAAACGCTTGAATGGTACTATGCTCATACGATCAGTCAGATTATCGTAGCGGTAATGGTTCCAACAGCCGCTCTGGTCTTTATGGGGATTTTTTCATGGGCCCTGCCCGTTGTGATACTGCCTTTTATCGCGCTATTGATCATGATTCCCAAGCATTCTTCCCACCATTCCGATTCCCAGGGAGCACAAGTTCGCCAAACAACGGGAAAGCTTAGCGCGATAATCGTTGATGGGGTACAGGGGATAAAGGATATTATTTCATTTCAGTGGCAGCAAGAGTATTTCAGCCGTTTTTTCCAGGCCAACGCGGAGTATTCTGGAGCGTCGATGACATACGCTAAACGGCGCGCGAATGAAAACCGCAGAATCATCCTGCTTATAGAAGTAGCAACCCTTGCTGCCTATATAACTGCCACAACGCTGGTTGGATACGGAAGTATATCTCCTTTGTGGTTGATGCCGCTATTCGTTTTATCCGCAGCGATCTTCTCACCAATTTTCGAAGCTCTGAACATGAGCACGAACTACGGTTTGATTTTTGGAGCGGCGCAACGGGTGCTCAACTTGCTAGAGAAAGAGCCATTGGTGTCAGATAACGGAAAAACACGATTTGATTACGATGGGAAAGACATTGTTGTTCAGTTCCGAAACGTTTCTTTCACCTACCCCGCAGAGGAATCCAAAGACCAAAATCCCCCAGTTTTACGCAATATAGATTTTTCTTTCCGAACGGGAGAAACGCTTGCTTTGGTTGGTGCTTCAGGTAGCGGGAAAACTACTGTCGCGAGGCTTTTACAGAGATTTTGGGACGTGAATAGCGGAAGTATCTGCATTAATTCCATGGATATTCGTGAAACGCCTTTGGAAAGTTTACGAGAAATCGTAACTGTAGTCCCACAGGATGTATACTTGTTTAATGTCAATGTAGCTGAGAATCTTCGCCTTTCATGCCCTGGCGCAACAGATGAGGAGATCCGAGCAGCAGCGAAAAAGGCTCGAGCAGACTGCTTTATCAAACAGTTGCCAGAGGGATATGACACAATCATCGGTGAACGGGGCCTCCGTTTGTCAGGTGGAGAAAAGCAACGGTTATCCATTGCCCAAGCTTTCTTGAAAGGCTCTCCTGTGTTGGTGTTGGATGAAATTAGTGCGAGTTTAGACTCAGAAAACGAACGACTCATAAATCAGGCCATTCAGAGTTTGAAAAAGAGGCGCGCTACTCTAGTGATCGCGCATCGAATTTCCATCATCCGAAGCGCGGATCGGATTGTCGCCATAAAAGATGGACGGATCGTGGGAAAGGGTACATATGAAGAACTGATGAAAAACTGCCCCTACTTCCGAACGCTCATTGGTGAAGAATTTAATGGAAAATCAGAAAACTGAGATATGGAAAAAGGGTTGACATAATCCAAAGAAAAAATCCATTGATTTTCAGGAGGATCATAAAAGGCATGAACCTACTAGAAATTGAAGACCTTTTTGTTGAAGCAGATGGGAAAGAGCTGTTACGCAATGTTAATCTGATTATTCCCGAAGGGGAGGTGCATGCTCTTCTGGGGCAAAATGGAAGCGGGAAGACTTCCCTTATGATGACAATCATGGGATTTTCAGGGTACGATATTACACGGGGTCGAATTCGGTTCAAAGGGCAAGATATTTCAGATCTTAGCATCACTCAACGCGCGAAACTCGGGATCGGGATCTCGCAACAACGGCCTCCCACCATTCAAGGCGTTACATTGAGGAATGTGTTGGAACATGCAAACAAGCGCTCAAAGTTATCTTTCAACATTATGGAACTTGCAAGAGAGGCTCAAATGCAGTGTTTTCTGGACCGAAACATTCACGAAGGACTTTCGGGTGGGGAAATCAAAAGATCTGAATTGCTGCAGTTGCTTGTAACTTCCCCTATATTCTCCATGATGGACGAACCTGACTCCGGGTTAGACGTCGAGGCGCTTTCTATTGTGGGTGGGTTGATCCATCGGCTATTTTCAATGGATGAAAGATGCCCCGCTCAACAAAAAACGGGATTAATCATCACACATAGTTGCAATATTCTCAAACACCTTCCCGTTGACAAAGCGCATATTATGCATAAAGGTGTTATTGGTTGTTCAGGAAATCCGACTATAATTCTGGATATCCTTGCCGCCTCTGGATACGAAGCTTGCATTCGTTGTATGGAAACGAGAGAAGGAGTATGAGATTTGTGGAGGAAAAAAATAAAGCAAACGAAAACCGCTCCCGTGTTCGTGATTTCGCGCAGGATTCTGTCACTCAGAAGGATGATCATATCAAAAGAATCGATAACGAACGGTTTAAAAAATCTGAGATTGCGGCCCTAGCGGCATCGGGAATTCTATTAGGAAGCGAAAAGCGGGCTGCAACCATTGTGGTATGCGATCATCAACTCATCTGTCCGTTATACGAGTTGGATGGTTTTGAGATGCTTCCCATTTCCGATGCTTTGATCCGGTACTCTTGGTTTCGTGAACGGTATTTTTTTAATGCAATACCATCGGACCTTAACGATATTGTTGCAAATTGCGCCAATGAGAAAAATCCTTTGGGTTTTTTTATCCGTGTGCATCAGGGCGCAAAGGTTGAAATGCCTTGCCAAGCGGCTATGTATATGACAAAAAACCATATATCGCAAATCGTTCATAATATTGTCGTATTGGAAGAGGGGTCAGAGCTGAAATTGATTAGCGGCTGCTTGAACCACCCGCGGGTCATCAACGGGCTCCATTTAGCACTTGAAGAACACTATATTGGCAAGAATGCGCGACTTGTCAGTACCATGGTTCATACTTGGTCGGGAGAAATGAGGGTCTATCCTCACTCCGGTACAATTGTGGAGGGGGGAGGGCAGTTTGAAAGCAATTATATTTCTTTCAGTCCAGCAGAACATATTGTCAGTAATCCTCAAACTTGGTTGAATGGAAAAGGAGCATCCGCCAAGTATACAACTGCTATTATAGCAATTCCAGGATCAAAGATTGAAACAGACGGTACCGTTTATCTCAATGCGGAGAATACGAGCGCCGAACTATCACATCGCGGTGTGTGTACTGGAGGGATCATGCATCAAGGAGGACTATTGATCGGCGCAGCGCCCTGCAAAGCGCACGTGGATTGCGCGGGAATGCTTCTTGATTCTGGGGGAAAAGGGATCATCGAATCTGTTCCGGGATTATGCTCCCGACACGCCGATGCGCGAATGAGTCATGAAGCCAGTATTGGAAAGATCTCGCCTGACCAGGTTGAATACCTTATGTCGCGAGGAATGGAAGAGCACGAAGCTGTCTCCATGCTTATACGAGGGTTTTTGGGAGCGGACATCAAAGGCCTTGGTGATGAACTTGATGCGAGAATCGAGGAGATGATTGAAATTGCTGGACATGGCTGCTGACAATGAAAAATGGCGTAATACCCATTTGAAGATTTCTTGCAGGGAAAGGATTGAGGGATTCACCCCTTGTCGAGTACTTTTTTTATGAGGCAATTCGTATACTTGACTTTCGAAGGAAATTCCGGTATAATCTTGACGGAAAATGAGAAACATTCTCAATAGACTTTGTTTCTCAACGAGGATAGAGAGAATGCAGTAGGATTCCTCGTCACGAAAAGAAGATTTCGGGAAATGAACAATTTTAAAGGAGTAGATAAAGGGGGAAAGGGTTGTATGAGAATCAAGAGCTATATTTTCGTTGGTGTCTTGGCAATGCTATCGGCAATGCTTTTGGCCCATACGCCACTCATGTTTATCGATGATAACCAAGACGGGACGATCTATGTTGAAGCGGGGTTTTCGGATGGATCATCTGCTGCAGGGATGACTTGCAGACTGGAAGACTCGGAAGGGAACACCTTATGGGAAGGTGTTTTTGACCGATTTGGGTCCATTACAGTAGAAATACCTGAGGTGGGACAATATGACGTTGTCTTTGATGGAGGCCCTGGTCATACCATTCGTAGACCCGGCCCTGTACTCCGTGGTCCCGATCCAGAAGATGAAAAGGTTGTTATGGATCTTGCCTCTGCAGGCTTGGATCAAAGTGTTCAAGACCCCATTTCGGATCAAGGCGCGCCCATAGCAATCCCCTCATGGTTGACCAACCAAACCTTGTATGCCCACGATCAAGGAGCGATCAAAGAAGAACTGATTCGCATTCAAGGATGGTTAATCGCAATCGCGTTTCTTCTTTTGTTGATTGCCATTTCTTTATTAATACTTGCTTTTCGAAAAGGATCAAACGGAAAGTCCGGTTGTCACTGAACGGAATCAATGGATATGGAACTGGCAATGGAAACCCTTTCCCAGAGGGCCGATCATGGTAAGCTCGAAGCAGGGGATCCGATCATCGATGTATGAAGCAACAAACGGTTGGGCGAAAGCAGGTTCTTCTCAGCTAGTTTTCACAACATAGTCGATTGAATGCAATGGAGGGATTGTAGATGGTGTCTTTGAATCAAATAGAAAAGGACAGGACAAGAGTTCGGATTATCACCCATTCCGGATCTGGGGAGACCAAACGGAGGCTTTTGGATATGGGGCTATCATTTGGCGCAATCGCGGAAGTCTTGATCGCGGGAAAAGGGAATGCCCCATATTTGATCGCTGTGGATCATAGTCGTTTGGTGCTGGAGAAAAATTTGGCTTCCGAAGTCTTTGTTGAAGAGATCAACCAAGAAGGACATCATCGATTTCACAATCGGCATGGAAAGAACATGGGGAAAAGGGGGAGGACAAGATGGAGCTTGAGAAAGTAAAACCCGGTATGCGGTGCCGCATCGTATCGATCGATCCGTCCGGTATGGCAGGAAAGCGGCTTCTTGATTTTGGTTTCATTCCGGGGGCTCATGTGGAAATCGTTCGGAATGCCCCTCTTGCTGATCCCATTGAAGTGGTTCTCCACCAGACACTTGTCAGTTTGCGGCATGAAGAAGCAAAGAAGATCATGGTTGAGGTGATTGAATGAATAATCCATGCTCAGGGTGCCCTGGCTCTATATCATGTTTGCCTACTGAAGAGGAACCAACGGAAAATCAATCGATAGCAGATTCGTACACCGTTGCGTTTGCTGGGCAACCCAATGTAGGGAAATCCACCCTCTTCAATGCTCTGACAGGGGTTCGTCAGTTCGTTGCGAACTATCCGGGAGCTACCGTGGAGAAACGGAGCGGAATTGCCATGGTATCTGGCGTTCCTCTGACCATTGTGGATCTTCCTGGCACCTATAGTTTGACGTCCTATTCGTTGGAAGAAAAGGTAGCCGTAGATTTCCTACTCAAACAACCGATCGATCTGATCGTTCAAGTTGCTGACGCATCGAATCTGATTCGCAGCCTATATCTGACCTTTCAACTGCTTGAGCTGGAAAGACCGATACTGATGGCTTTGACGATGACGGATGTAGCGCGCGCACGCGGAATGGAAGTAGATGTTGAGAAGCTCTCCATAGAGCTCGGTATAAAAATCATCGCGACGGTTGCTAACCGCGGCAAAGGACTCCAAGAATTGAAACGGACCATGATAGATTCCTGCGCAAAACCAACGAAAAAACCAGGTTTTTCTTTGGATTATGGCCCGATTTTGGAACCAGTCATTCAGAAAACGACAGAAGAACTTGCGACAGTCGATATCTCTCCTTCTATCCCTCTTCGTTGGATGGCGATCAAGATATGGGAAGATGATCCGGATCTCGATAGATTCATCCATAGTTCTCAACAGAAGAGGAGGATACATGCCCAAAGATAATCTTTCTCCTCACCCCTCAAAAATCGTGGAGGATATCCGAAAGAATTCGGAAATGGACATCCAAGATTCACAACTGACAATCGCCCAAGCGCGATACCATCAAGCGCAATTGATCGTTGATCGATGCGTGCGGGAGATTAAGCCTGGTCAAAGGACGATTACTGATCGTTTGGACGCGGTTCTATGCAATCGAATCGCAGGCCCAATCTTCCTTCTGTTCACCCTGTTCCTGGTGTACGAATTGGCGATCGTTCAGGGATATCGGCTTTCTGGCTTGTTAACCCCTTTGATGAGTCAAGTGCAAACGGGTTTTTTATCTTTTCTTCCTGCAGAAGGGTTTATTCAGGATCCGGTGATTACTTCCTTTTTTTCTTGGGTGTTTCAGGGAGTATTTTCTGTTTTGGTCTATATTCCGATCTTTGTGATCTTATTCCTGATTATCGCAGTAATGGAAGACTCGGGGTATATGGCTCGTGTGGCTTTTATTTTGGATCGGGTCTTTCGTCCGTTTGGTCTTCATGGCCAATCAGCTTTGCCTTTGATCCTCTCAGGCCTTTATATTGGAGGGTGCGCAGTTCCCGGAGTAATGGCCACCCGGACGATTAAAGACAAGCACGCAAGATTGGCAACGATCCTGATCATACCTCTAATGAATTGCATGGCTAAGATCCCATTTTTCACTTTGATGGTCGGGTTGTTTTTTCCTGGTTCGATGGGCCTGATGATGTTTCTTATCTCAACCATAACCATCTTTCTCGGGCTGAGCATTAGCAGTATGCTTTCCAAAACCATATTGAGAAAGGTAGAACGCGCTCCATTCATCATGGAATTACCCCCCTATCATATCCCTTCGGTGAAAAATGTCATGACTCGTGTCATCGAACGCACGTGGGGGTTTATAAAAAAAGTAGTGACGATTGTTGCAGTGGTGATGGCTGTTCTTTTCTTTCTTCTGAATTATCCAGCCTTGGGGACTTCAGAAGAAATGATGATCGATTCTCGCGTAACTGAAGCATTGAACGATTTCTATCAAGCAGCAGGATTGGATAATCCTTATCTGTTGTTGATCCGTACTCCGGATCAAATTGCCTCTTACCTTTCATATGTCAACCGGCATCGATCATCAATCCAAGACCGAACACTCGATTTTTTGTCCCCCGTTCACCAAGATTTCTTTCGAGAAAATCCTTCGTTTTACCTCATCGCTAATGGGGGAACGATTCGGCTATCCAGTCAGAATCGGGATCAGTTATGGATATCTATTCAAGAAGCAAACAATATCTATCAATCCCTATCGCCTCAGGACCAGGCAAGCGGGTTGCTCAAAACAATGATCGAACCATCAGTCTTCTATCTGATTGGAAGATCGCTTGTTGCGACCCACGAAGGGTTGATGGATCCGCAGGCGCTTCAAGTGTCCCAAGCAATACGGCAAATCCAGACTCAACGAAGGATGATTCGATACGATCGGAACGAGGAAATTCTGATGGGTAGTTTTCTTGGATCGGTTGGAAAGTGGGTTGAGCCGATCACGAAATGGGCAGGTTTTGATTGGAGAATCAATGTAGGGTTGATCAGCGCATTTGCGGCAAAAGAAAATGTTGTAGCCACCTTGGGCGTTCTGTATCGGGACATGGACGACGGAATTGATGCCACGCCTTTGCATGGCGCTGCCATGATTTTGTTTATGATTCTATACCCGCCCTGTTTAGCCACAATCGTCACGATTGCTGCCCAAATTGGGTGGAAGTGGGCGGTCCTTGCTACCGTTTATCCGATTGTTATTGGGTTTCTCATTGCCGGTTTGGTTTTCTCGTTGGGCACTCTATTGGGGTTTACAGGCGTAACGATGTTCTTGGTTGTGTACGCAGGTATTGCCACATTGACCATTTTTGCGGCAATTTCGCGAAAAAGGCTCCCTAAACCTTAGTATGCGAGTGACGAAAGAAAGTACAAATGGAACCATATCAATCGAAAGGAAAGAATGGAAATGAAGGTTGTCACCGTATCCGGGCCTCCGTCGGTGGGGAAGACTTCCGTGATCCTGAAAACCGCCAGAGTTTTAAGGAAAACCGGAATGAATATCGGCGCCGTGAAAATGGATTGTCTCTCTGCTCAAGATCATCTTATGTATGAAAAAGAGGGCATTCCGATCAAGACGGGTCTTTCTGGTACCCTTTGTCCTGATCATTTCTTTGTCAGCAACATTGAAGAATGCATTCGATGGGGATTGCAACAAGGGTTTGATCTGATGGTGAGCGAAAGCGCTGGATTATGCAATCGGTGTTCTCCTCACATTCAGGGAGTCACTGCCGTTTGCGTGATCGATAACCTTATGGGTGTTCACACCCCCTTTAAGATAGGACCAATGCTCAAATCAGCAGATATTGTCATCATTACTAAAGGGGATGTTGTTTCCCAAGCCGAGCGAGAGGTCTTTGCATTCAAGATTCTTCAAGCGAACCCAAGATGCAAAATCTTTCATGTCCAAGGAATCACAGGACAAGGCGTAGAACCGATCGCTCAACTGTTCAGCAGAAGCATTGACTTGGTCTCCCTTCAAGGATACAACTTGCGGTTTTCAGTTCCATCTGCTTTGTGTTCCTATTGTTTGGGAGAAACCAGAATTGGAGATGAGTTCCAAATGGGGAGCATACGAAAAATGGATTTCGGAGATAGCAAGCCATGAGCGTGCCTTTAGAGCATTTGCCTTTAAACACACCACTTGAGCAGGTGATCCAAAGATATCCTCAGTTACCAGAGTTTTTTTCCATGATGGGTTTGCCAGAAGTACCGGTCGAATTCACGATCAGTGAGTACATAGATCGAAGTGACTCAACGAAACTGGACGATCTTGGTACCAGTAAAAGGGATCTTGAGGAACGATTGGTGCTTTTTTTGGAGCAAATCAATCATCTCTCCGACCATCAGTCCATTTCAATCGAAACACTAACCATCCAGGGAGGGACTGATAAACACGGGAACCCTGAACCCCTATCGTGTACCTTGGCCGAGGGCGAAGTAATCAGCATTTTGGGCCCGACAGGCTCAGGCAAGAGCAGGCTTTTGGCAGATATTGAATGGCTGGCGCAAGGAGATACCCCTACCGGTCGGCGAATCTTTGTCAATGGGAATCCTCCATTGGATTCCTGGCGCTCTTCTCTTAGCAACAAAATTGTCGCTCAGCTTACACAAAACATGAATTTTGTAATGGACCGTACGGTTGAAGAGTTTCTTGCAATGCATGCCCAATGTCGGATGGTCCATGAAGGGGATAAAGAAGAATATGAAGAAAAAGTGCGCGCGATCATCGAATACACCAACTCCTTAACGGGTGAACCCGTTTTTCCCAATACTCCCCTTACATCCCTCAGCGGAGGACAATCTCGAGCGCTTATGATTGCTGACACCGTTTTTTTGAGCACATCCCCGATTCTTTTAATCGATGAAATTGAAAATGCTGGGATCAATCGGAGGAAAGCGATCTCATTGCTGGAAAACAGAGGGAAGATTGTATTGATTGCCACGCATGATCCAATACTGGCTTTAATGGCGAACAGGAGGGTGATTCTGGCCCACGGAGGAATCCGGAAGGTTATTAAAACCTCAGCGGGAGAAAAGGCTCGATTGCATGAACTTGAAAAAATGGATCTGGTTTTGAATGAATATAAAGAACGGCTCCGAAGAGGAGAGTATGTGTCGTGAACCAGAATAAGACCGTGTACTGGAATAATGTTTGCCTATTAAGCAAAATGGAGGAGGAAAACAACAACCGATACCTCATCCATTACAGAACCCATAGCAATTGCTCCTTCCATTTCGTCTATTTTGGGTTGGGAAGGGAACAAACCCTGTATAAAAGGGTCCGTGAGGAGCTGAGTTCGGGACAGCCAATACCGGAAGGATTGGTGAGTACAGACTTGAGCATCTTCCACGATTCAAAGTGCCTACTGAAACGGTCCGAGAGTTTTGCGCAAATAGACCATTTCTTTCCAAAACGTCCTGATTATGTTGACCATCCGATCATGCATCCAACGGGAAAATGGATTCCGTCAAACATCATCCCGCTCGTAATGGTGGTCAACCGAACCCTTATCGAGGAACGCGCGGTTCCTAAATCTTTGGAATCTCTTTTATCCGAAAGATGGAAAGGGAAAGTGGTTTTGGGTGGGATCGATACTTCAGCGGGTAAATCGGTTTTAATGGCATACTGGTATCTTTACGGGAAAACAGCGGTAGAGAAACTGATTGAGAATGTCCGCTTTTCCACGGTACCAGCTCAAGCCTTTCAACTCGCAAAATCCGGATTATACCCCATTGCGATCGTACCTACGATCTTTTCTGTTATGGGAGACCGTTTTGGTCTTCAACAAATTTGGCCAGAAGAAGGTGCTGTCTGTATACCCGCATATATCGGGATTCGAAAGGATGCACCGGATTCGATTTTACCGCTTTTGGGGGATTGTCTGTTCAATGATCGGCTTCAGAATACATACAGCAGAAACGGGCATATGATTCCCATGAAAGAGGGAATCTCAGATCCAGAGTTTGTAAGAGAAAACAAAGGGAAGATCCTATACCCGCCTTGGGAATGGATAGCGACCTTCAATATGGATGAATTAATGGAAATTTGCGGCCGTGTACGAATGCATAGTTTTGATTATGATGCTTGAATAAATCAATCCCAGAAAGGAGTTCAATGACGATGAAAAGAACGATAACGATCTTAGTGGTAGCGCTCGTTGCGCTCTTCCCATCAATGTTGATGGGAGTCCGCATTCTCAATCCAATCGGGCCAAGTGTTTTGGCAATTGCAGGGCTTTTGAACAACCCGGAAATCGGAGGAGACCCTGTTGAAATCAACTTTTGGAGAAACTTTGATGAAGTCGTATCATCCATTGTAACTGGGCGCGCGGATGTATTGATCATCCCAGCAAGTATTGGAGCCAACCTCTATAACCAAGGTATGCCCGTCCGACTTTTAGGGATCAACCTATGGAGGACCTTTTCAATGGTTTCAAGATCAGATACAGATGGGGAACAATTTGCGATGAAAGATCTGAAAGGAAAAGAAGTCTTCTTGGCTCAAGGAAGAGGACAAACCAGTGATGTGGTTTTCCGGTTCTTGCTCCAGCAGGAAGGAATCAATCCCGAAACGGAACTTTTGATTCGATACTTATCTCCTGCAGAAATCGTCCCTTTGATGAACGCAGGAACCGTTAATTGGGCGCTTCTTCCGGAGCCTTTTGTGACTTTGGCTCTTAATGTGGTACAGGGTTCATCTCTGGTTTTTTCTCTGGAAAACCTTTGGGGGAAGGCGCTTGATGTTGAACCAAGACTCCCGATCACAGGAATCTATGTTACAGAGTCCTTTTGGGAAACCCATCCCGAAAAAGCGGCTTTGGTGCGAGAGGCTTTTGCGCATTCAGCGCAGTGGCTTATCGAAGAACCCGATCAAGCGATCGAGGTGAGCGCGCAATACTTGGGAAACCTTTCGATTCCCGTCTTGTATAACTCGCTGGAGCGCTCTTTGTATGAGTTTATGGGTGCTGATGAAATCGAAGAAGAAGTGTTGGATTTTTTCAGAATTCTCCACGAAATCGATCCGCAATCGGTTTCGAAGGTACCTGGAGAAGGCTTTTTTGCAAAGTAACACCGCCACCTAGATTCGCGCCGATTGGGGGGGAAGGATATGAAAAAAGGGTGGGGCGTTCTAATGATTGTGGTTTTCGGAACTGCAATCCTTACAGGAAGTGGGTTGGAAGTATTTCTTTCCGGTCAGAGAATTGCCTCTGACCGGTATTTTCAAGTGGAAAACACAGTTTTCATTCACGCGGTCACTTTGGCGGAAGCCTTAGAAGCAGAGTATGAGTGGAATAATCAGAACAAAACACTGAAAGTTTTTTTTGAAGGAACAGAGATCTTATTCTACAACCATTCGACCTTTGTTTGGATGGATCAGAGATTTCATGAGATGGATACCTATCCCCGGCTTTTCCAAAACCGTTTTTTTATTCCATTGGAAGGGTTTAGTCAGTTGACTGGATTGTCCTATGTGATCACTGGTCAGCGAATCGATCTGGCTCAACTCCCCTCCGATCTCACTTCACACCATAATCCGTTGGATTGGGGCACACCCATATCGCGAGTTTCTGAAGCAGACCAGGAATTTCTCGATTTTTGGGAACCCGGACTCAGACAAAAACCCCTGATTGTGATCGATCCCGGTCACGGAGGGCGTGATCCTGGCGCGATTGGTTCCGGTGGAAGTACTGAAGCATCGCTGGCCTTAGGAATCTGTCTCGCTTTACGCCAGTTCCTACTACAGAACGGGTTCGAAGTCATAATGACACGGACCGAAGATGTGTATATTTCATTGCAGGAAAGGGCGATGATCGCAAACGAAGCAAAGGCGGATCTTTTTGTGAGCGTCCATCTGAACTCCTTTTTAGATGCGCGGGTTCGGGGAATGGAAGTATACTTTTACGACTATACCGAACAGCGGTATCGGTCGCGTTTGCAGAGACTCCATGGCGATAATCTGCCTACCTCGAACGATACACTTCGTTTCATGATCGATCACAAAGAAACCACCCAACAGTATAGCGAAATTGCAGCGAAACAGATGGTCCAAGCCTTTGAAGAGTCAAACTACCGCCACCGTGGGATCCGTCGGGGCGATTTCGCTGTGCTTGCCTTTCCAACGGTCCCTTCCATTTTGATCGAATGTGATTTCCTTTCAAATCCGCAAGTCGAGAATCATCTACGACAGGCTTCGGGGCAGCAAGAGATGGCTCGGATGATCTTGAAAGGGATCCAAAAATACTTTCGTTTTTTGGATCAGTAAGGCACTAAGAAACGGAGGAAACTGTTTCTATCTTTTCACGAAAGGCTGATTCGGAGCGAAAAAGTACTACCCTCCCCTTCAACAGACATTAGTTCGATTCGACCCTCGATCGCAGCAGCCGTTTCTTTGACTATAGAAAGGCCGATCCCGGCGCCGGGAGTATGATGATTGGGATTGGATTGGGTATAGAAGCGTTCGAAAACCTGCTTTTGCTTTTCAAGCGGGATACCGGGTCCCTGATCTTGGACAGAAAGAGTAAAAACCCCTTCCTGAGCAGTGGCGCTGATCGTGATGGTTGTGTGGGGCGGGGCGTACTTAATTGCATTATCCAGCAGATTTGAAAGAATCGTCTTCAAAGCGGCGTAGCTTGAAGCAAGGTTTCGTGAATGATCATTTTGAATTTGCACTTGCATTCCTTTTTCCTGGATCAAGGGTGTGAACTCCTGCCGGACTTCTGTTATAAGCTTTTGGATATCCACAGGCTGCTTTTTTAGAGGCGATTTTGCTTCTTTTCCCTCTTCTCGCGCCAAACGTGTCAATTGATCAACCGTATGCTCGATTCGACGATAGGCTTTCTGAAGAATATGCGCTTTTTCCTGAGCTGTATCAGAGAGGGATTCCTTCGATAGTAGAAGGTCGAGGGTTGTTCGAATGATCGAAAGGGGCGTTTTTAGTTCATGAGAGGCGTCTTGGGAAAACTGCCGCATTTTACGCGTCGATTCTTCCACGGGTTTGAGCGCGTATGATGAGAAGAAGAATCCCACGAATCCACCGATGGCTGCAACAATTGAACCCAAAAGGATCATCCCGATTAGGAGCATTTGGTGCTGTTGGGTTAACACAGCTAAATCCTTCCCCATGAGAAATGTGAATTGAGCTGCTCCGAGCGGTCCTCGGACGTTGCGAACCAACACCCGGAACTCCTTGGTTTCCTGCTCTGTTTCTTCAATGAACTCAACGGGTAAATCGATAATCCCTTCTCTTACCGGAAACTGTTGAAGCCTACCCATTCCCCATTGTACAATGGCTTGGCCACGGCGATCCAAAATCACAAAGATTTCCTGCTCCGGCTGAAGCAAAGAGATTTCGGGCAGAAGAAGGCCGCCCAAGCGTTCTTGGGGATGGGTTTCAAGAACGGAAACAAGCCGGTTGGCGATGTGTTGAACAAACTGGATGAGTTGCGTATCAAATCGTTCGGTAATGATCCGGTAGGCAAAGGGAAAAATGAGGATTTCTGCCAACACGACAATGCAAACAATGGTTGCCAGGTACAGGTATCCCAGTTTTCTTCTTGCTTTACGAAATGCAGTCCGTTCATCAAGGACTGAGTACATAACCTACCCCTCGAACCGTGCGGATGGATGGTGTTCCAGACCCTTGGCCCAGTTTTTTCCGGATATTTTTGATATGGCTTCTCAGAACATCGGACCATAATTCTTCCTCATCATCCCACAGGTGTTCTTCCAATTCCCTTTTGGAAACAGCTTTTCCCGGATGCAGCATCAAAAACTCCAAAATTTGGAATTCTTTCCGGGTCAGGTCAATTCCCTTTTTTCCTAGGAAGACTGTTTTGTCGTACATGTTGAGTTCCAAATCCCCGCATCGAAGAATGTTTGTTCGCCTTGCCAGGTGCTCTTTTCGTCGAACAAGAGCCTGACAACGCGCAATCAGCTCTCGAAAATCGAACGGTTTGGCCAAATAATCATCCGCTCCTAAGTTCAGTCCTTGCACCCGATGTTCGATATCGCCCATAGCCGTTAAGATCAACACTGGGGTTGAAATCCGATGATCTCGAATCTCATCGAGAATTGACAGCCCGTCGCGGTTTGGCAACATCAAATCGAGGATAATCAGGTCGTAGGAATAATTGAGCGCCAAGTATAAACCCTCTTCGCCGTCAGGGGTGTATGTAACAACGAACATGGCGTCTTGAAGGATTTCTGTGATCAGTTTTCCTAAGTCGATTTCGTCTTCAACCAACAACACTTTCATAAGCCCTGCCTCACCTCTTGCATCCAAATTGATCGGATTCATTATATCATAAAGCCTGGCCAGTTGGGGCTGGCCAGGCTTTTGGCAAATTTGATCGGGTCTTGCCCCTTATCGGAGGGCAAACATTTTAAGAACTTCGAGGGCTGAGTCGGTTAGTAAAACCGCGGGGATCGCCTGCAGGATTTTGGGTGCTGCCTGGATGAGTGATGAATTGATCCCAACTCGTTTTGCCGCCCCGCGCCGAGTCATCATTGCTGTTCTAGCTTGGTTTTGATCTTCGATGGATTGCTTGAGCGCTTCCCTCTGATGCTGAATCTCAGGATCGGAATAAACGGCTACATGACCATGCTTTTCAAGGATCGCTCGTGCTTCTTCGGGGATTTCGATTTTGACCGGGATCGAAGGAGTTGAGGCCCTATGCGTGATCCGGCCGCTTTGAGTTTGCATGTTGGTCGCGGTTTGCGGGAGAAGTACGCGAACATCAGCCTGCGGAGCAGTTCCTCGATCTGGGGGAGTGACTGGCTTGGGGCTTGCATGAGGAGCCCAATGGTCGCGAAGGATGCCCAGTTTTTCCCATCCATGCTGAATCAACTGGATCAGGTTCTTGATCGTGATGATCTCTTGGAGCTCCGAGTTGAAATCGGACAAGTGATCTTGGATTGCTTTGAGCTGGTGGGTAGCTTCAGCGCGCATGGCATAGGCTTCCTCGGTTTCTCCTTTGATCATCATTTCCAGAGCCCGCTGATGGAGCTCCTGTCCTTTCTCGATCAGCGCATCCATTTTCTCTCGAGTGGAAAGAGCGGTTGTATAAACCCGTGAGAGCTGGTCTTGGGAGAATCCTCCTGACTGGATCAGTTCTGCTAGATGAAACTGGAATTCCGTCTTGAGGGTTTCCTGCGCTTGAAGTGGAAACGCAAATCCCAAACTGATCAAACATAGACCTACCAGAATAACACTACCTACCTTTTTCATGATGTACCCCTCCTTTTTTGGGTTGATTCGTGTGTAGTATACAAAAAGGAATGTGAAGATTTCGTGGAGATTTTTTTGGGGGGGTACGACCGTCATGAGTTTTCCAGAAGGAGGCTTTCCAACCTGCCCTTTTATTCTAATCGGACAGAATACGCTTTGGTCGCTGGGCATCCTTCACAGTTCTTTTGATATTGACCACACTCTGGACAGAAACAATCACATGGAGTGCGATCCATTACCGGTTTTGTTTCTCCCCGTGACCACGGACTGGAGGGACCTTTATGGATCAGAGGATCCATAAATCCAACGCGAACGGCTTCCAATCCCAGCAATTCAGGTTGCTCTTCCAACATGGACAACCACCATCGATGGTTTTCTGGAATCGTAAAGAATGCGTAAATCTGGTCTCCCTGGGGTTCATAATAGGTGACATAAGGACAATCGACCATATTGGCTTTTTTGCTTTTTGCAATCTGCGCATTTGCGGCTTTTCCGAGAAAAGCGCAATATATGGCTTTCTGGCAATCCGTATTCTGTTCCATTGATCTACCTCCTAACATTATTGCATGGTTTTTTCAGATTCCACCCACTGGTTGTATAGGGCTCTCAAATCCTCTTCGGAGATCAACGGTTGGCTGATGGCCTCCAAGGTTTTATTGATCATAAACCCTTCACGAACCAGTTGGAATCCCGCTTCTTCCAATGCATCGATCACAGATCGCGCTTCAGGGGTTGCTGAAATCTGTGAAGATCGGATCAAGTGAGCGTGGGGCCGGATCGCAGCCCCGGCAAACGGAACGCCCGCGTTGGCGGCCGTTTCTTTCATAATTTGAACCACATTATTCGCGTTTTCCTTTTCCCACCACCCTCCGGTTGTGACTAACGCAATTCGTTGAATTCGAACGTGGGTTCGAAACCGACTGCGGGTTCGTCCGTCTCTATTGCGCAAATCCGGAATGAGCAAGGGACACAGTCGGTTAAGCAGGTGTTGCATTTCACCAGGGATCGGAGCATAGACAGGCGTTGCCCAGACGAGAAGATCCGAATCGGCTAGCTTTGGATACAATCCCTTCATATCGTCATCTTGGATATAGCATATACCAGGTTTCCTATACCAACAATGCATGATTCCACATGAACAGGGTTTAATTGAAAGTTGGCTAGAAAATAACAGTTCGATCTCTGCTCCTGCTTTTTCCATCCCTTTGATAAAAGGCATCAGTACATAATGGGTGTTTCCCTTTTCCATTGACGGGCTACAGTTGATCACCATACACTTCATCGGACTCCCCCTTGTCCATTTTTTTGTTGTCCCTTTTTAACCCGAACGCTCTTCTACCGAAATTTCCTACTTGACTCGACAGGAGATCTGCAACACAAAAAAGCCAAACAACTATTTGGTTTCGGGTAATTCTACCCCAGGGTCAGAACCGTTCAGCGATCCATACAGAGGATCCCGGAAGGCAATATCTTGGATTATCCCCCAGGTAATCGATTATGGATCACCAGCATCTTTCCTTCTACCAATGCTTGGGCGATCTTGTTTCGAGCGGATGTAACAATGTTTCCAAATGTCTGACGAGAAACTTGCATCCGTTGCGCCGCATCCTCGTGATAGAGCGAATGATAATCCGCCAAACGAATGGCCTCCCATTCATCCAAGCTCAGTTCCACATGCTCAAGGGTTCTCCCTTTTCGCCCCGCTGGTTTAAAGGCAAAAGCAAGGGGAACTCCTTCTACTCTTCGGGCTTTATGAGGACGTGGCATATACTGAATCCTCAGTGGTCACAAAGGTTAGAATCGCTTGTAAGGCTTCCTGCAAGGTATTCCTGCACCACCTCATCTGTTTCTCGTGGGGATACGCCCACGACAGTTTGAATACCCAAAGACTCGAAAAGCCGGATGGCTTTTTGTCCTACCCCTCCTGTAATGACCACATCAACACCTTCTGATTTAAGCCATCTTGGAATTACACCGGGTTCATGTTCCGGCCCCTCTTTTTCAATCATTTCCTTGATTGAGCAATCTTCGACTACGTACATCCGATAAGTGCTACAATGGCCAAAATGAGCGGATACTTTTCCATCCACTGTGGGAATCGCAATCATCATATTGATCCTCCCTGATTCTTTTGGGTTTTTTGGTTTTTTTCTATTCCGTGCCCTTTCTGACTGGCTTTCCATTGGTGGTATGCTTCTTGTACTGTTACAGCTTTGTGGGTACAACATATGCTGATGCCATGGTCTTCCAAAGCTCGTACTGCTTTGGGCCCAACAGTATGGGCAATCAGGACACTTGCCCCATGATCGATGACCTTTTGCGCGGTCTGTACCCCAGCGCCCGAAGCGGTTTCTTGTCCAGAACCATTCTCGATCCAGACAAACTGATCCTCGGATTCATTATAAATACCGATATAAGCGCACCTACCGAACTGCTCATCCAAATTAGCGTCCCACCTACACCCGGTTGTTGGAAATGCAATGGTCATATCCAATCCTCTCCGATCCGTTTGATAATAGTTTGGTATTTCTGACTAACTTCGATGATGGTCTTTCCTTCATTCAATGCTGAGACAAAAAGAGGGTCATACGGAATGGTTGATGAATGTTTTATCGAACGAACTTCCAAGTACTCCTGAATATCTAGGGTCAGCGATGGATTGATCGTCGATCGGTTGATCACACAGCTCATTGGCAGATTCATGTTGCGCACCAATTTCACCAATCGGTCTAGATCATGGATCGCGGATCGAGTCGGTTCTGTAACAATAAGAACATGGTTAGCGCCTGTCAGTGAGGCAATGGTCGGACACCCGATGCCTGGAGGACCATCAACCAACAAAAAGGGTTTCGCTTCCCGTTTCGCCAGCACCCGGGATTCTTTTTTAACCTGAGTCACCAGTTTTCCCGAATTCTCTGAACCCGGATCCAATTGTGCATGGCAAAAAGAAGAGCCGAAGCGAGTTTTTGATATGGCCCAATAGCCAACAGAATGGGGCTGTAGGGTTATTGCTTTTTGTGGGCAAATGAGCATGCATAATCCACAACCCTCACATCGATTGAGACGAATGCGCGCCTTTCCTTGCTCCATGCCAATCGCGCGAAAGGCGCACGCTTCCGAACATCTACCGCAGCCATCGCACAAACCCGGATCGATCCTTGCTTGGCTGCCGCAAACAAATTCTTGCTGGGAAAGAACGGACGGATTCATTAGCAAATGAAGGTCAGGTGCATCTACATCGGCATCACACAAGACAATCTGATCGGAAAAAATTTGAGCAAACGCGGCCGTTAGAGAAGTTTTCCCTGTTCCCCCTTTTCCCGAGAGGACTGTGATCTCCTTCATCTTAGCAGCACCTGCTTTCTTTTACGGTCCAATACCTGATTTGTGATCGATTCCAAGGCTTTGCTTAGCATAGGAAAATCCTTCCAGATAATGGATCCTTCGGATAAAGCCCGAGCAATATCCGTATCCTGGTGGATGCATCCCAAGATTGGGATCGATTGGGAGGAGCAATAATCATGGATGCAATCCAAACCCGGTTCATACTTGTTGATTACGACTCCAAAAGGCCTCTCCAGTTTCGTTAGCGCTTGGACTGCCAGTTCAAGATCAAACCGACCAAATCGGGTGGGTTCAGCGATCAAAATGACTGCATCCACAGATTCCACAGCTGCCACGAAAGAGCAAGATACTCCAGGGGCTGTATCCAATAGAAGGATGGTTTCCTCCGAAATGTGTTCTTGAGCGAATGTTACCGTATTGTGCACAAGGGGAGCTGCAAGTTCCTGACCCACATCCAGAGTTCCACTCACTACCCGGAGACCATTTGTAGTCATTCCATCGGTTATGGAGCCGATTTGTAATGGACTCATCAATAAAGCCTTATGAGGACAAAGGTGTACACACACGCCGCACCCATGACAGAGCGTATCATACACGACGACCTTTTGATGGCTTGCCAGCAAAGCGTTGAATGCACAGGTTCCTTTGCACCGAAGGCAATGCGCGCATAGAGATTCATCCCATTTTGCAACCGAGCGAAAGGACGGGTGTGATTCGTTCCGGGCGAAGGAGAAGAAAAGCGCATCGTTTGGTTCTTCGACATCCGCATCCACAAGAGCCACAGGTAGCTTTTGAGCGTGCCAGAAGTCAGCCAGATGGACGGAAAGGGTGGTTTTTCCGGCCCCACCCTTTCCGCTGCTTATCGCGATTGAGCAAGCCTTACGATTCATTACGCAATTGCTCGACCTGTTTTCTCATGCTGTCCAAAACCGCTTCTTGGGCGTTGATCTCCGTTTCCATCATCTGTAGTTGTTCTTCTTTAGAAACCGTTGGCGTAGTTTGCGGAAAGTAGGCTGCATTCATTGGACCTCGGAATTGCCCGAACGCACCAAACCCACGCCCCATTCCACGACCCCATCCACGGAATCCTGTGCAGTAACCCATTCCACGACCTGTAGCAGGTCCATATCCTAAGGGGCCTGTACCATTGAATCTTGGCATAATCGCCACCTCCTTTATTAGCTTATGCCAATTATATCACGAATCATCGTTATTGTCAAATGCCAATAATTATCGAAACTTGGTAAGAAAACCCCGCCTTTCCGTGATATAATGCCGTTATATAATTATCTATAATAGGAATGAAGGAGGCGACCGGAAGTATTAGTCACAAACGAAGGGGAGGGGAAAATCCAAGGGTCTATGGTATTACAGTACGTCTATCGCGAATAACCCGCCCATTTGAGGAATATATCTCAATAGGACCAGTCGGATTGCAAGCAAACATAATGGCAATAAACCAATTCGGAGAAGGGAGTCTTATGGTCACCAAAGAAACACTTCAAGAAGTGTTACAACCCATCCTTTGGGCAGAAGAATCCGTTGATGCTGTTTGGGAAGGGGGATCGTCGGCAACGGGATATTTGGATCCGTTATCCGATCTGGACCTTTTGATTTTATGCGATGATGATGCAGTCGATCTTTTGTTCGAAAAAGTGGAATCAATTCTTGAAAAGCATTTTGGGGTTAATCGTAAGTATCGGGTTCCCGAACCGGCTTGGCACGGGTTCTCGCAGTGCTTCTATCAGCTTCAGAACACGCACGATCTGTTTTACTTGGATCTTTGTTATGTAAGAAAATCAAACCCTCAGAGATTTACCGAATCAGATCGTCACGGTATGCCATTGGTCTGGTTTGACCGAACAGGCATTCTGGATTTTTCTCCAACGCCCAAAGAGAAATCGGATCAGATGGGCAAGCGGATGTTTCTTTCCGCAATCGGAAGCGCCTTTGTGGTTATTCTCGAGATCAATAAGGCGATCGCCCGAGATCGGTTTGCCGAGGCTTTCCTCTTTTATTATCAACTCATTTCGAGAAACTACGCCATTTTATTGAATTTGAAGTATCGGCCAAGGCAGGCAGATTTTGGCCTACGATACGCGTATCGGGCTTATCCCCAAAAAACCGTTCAGTTCCTTGAACAAATCCTCCAAGTAAATTCTTTGGAGGAGATTGGCTCGAACACAAAAAAGCTCGAAGCAAGAATCAATGACTTGGAAAAAGAGCTCAAGGTGGATTACTCATAACCCTTTTTTCTTTTTCGATTTAACCAATGTGGTATAATCGGGCATAGATCATAATGATCAGTGTGCTCAAATCTGAGCAGAATGCAGATTGGGCCCAAAAGGATGCATTATGAGTGGACAAAAGCAGAAAACAAACCGTTCATCCCTCCAAAAAGAGATCTTTCGGGTTTACATCGCATCTTCGATGGTAGTTGTGATTTGCTTGGGTGCCGTCTTTTCTGTCGTGCTATACCAGAGCGAGTTCTCCAAAGCCCTGGCAGTGATCCGACAAACCAACCTTGCTGCTTCTCTTTTCATCGATCAATACTTTTCTGAAATTGCGCGGAACATCTCAATATTGGCAAACCAGAGAGAAACTCAAGATGCTTTGCTGATGGATGAACAAGCCCATAGAAAAGTGCTTGAGTTGTATGCCGCGCATTCTATGAATAATGAAGACATCCTGTACATATATTCCGGTTACGAAAACAAACTGATGCTGATCAATGATTGGGAAATCCCTGAGGGTTTCGATCCCACCGCTCGCCCTTGGTATCGGACTGCTATGGAAAAAGCGCCAGATGTTTCGATCGGAGTTCCTTATCAAGAGTATACATCGCGAGAATGGGTGATCGCAACGAGTCAGGCCTTGCGCCAATCCGATGGCCGGTATACAGGAGCGGTATCTATAGAGTATTCCATTCAAAGGGTCGCCCAATTGATCGAGGAAAGGGAAGTGTATCAGAGTTCCTACAGCTATGTGGTGAATCCTTTGGGAGCAATCATTTTGCATCATGATGAGTCTTTGATTCATTTGGTCCTTCCTGAGGTGATTGAAGCGATTCAGCGTGTGGATGAGGGGAGCTTTGCGTACCGTCTTGATCAGATTGACAAACTTGCGCACTTCCGATATCTTTCTTCGACAGGGTGGTGGGTCGTAACGGTTGTCAATCATCAAGAGGTTCTAGAACCGATCGTTGCAGGAGCCACAACGCTTTTCATTCTTACAGCTTTGGTTGCGGTTGGATTGGGTTTCATGCAAAGTCGCCAAATGAGCCGAAGGTTTATTCAACCCCTGATCCAACTGAGCCGAAGAATCGAATCGGTGATCAAAGGAGAAAAGATGGGAGAAAATGGAGATGCGATGCCCGAAAACCAAATCGCCCAGATGTCCAGGGAAATTGGTCGGATTGCAGAGAATGAACTATATCGGAAGAACCAAGAACTCCAGTTAAGCGAAAAGCGGTACCGGTCGCTTTTCGAACAAACCCATGACGCAGTCTTTCTTCTGGATTTGGATGGATCTGTGATTAGCGCAAATCAGCGCGCATACGAGATGTTCCAGTATACGAAAGATCAGATGAAGACCATGTCACTTGATGAAATCAGCGCCGAGAGGATGGACAGCCAAATGGTTATTGATCGTTTGCTGAGAGGAGAGAAATTCCCCCTTTTTGAAAGACGCTTTCTCAAAAAAGACGGTACCCTTCTCAACACTGAGATCCAAGCGGTTCTCGTTCGCGACGAACAAGGACTGCCAATGCACATCCAAAGCGTAGTCCGCGATATTACCGAACGAAAGCAAAAAGAAGAGAAGATCCGATTTGTGAGCTTTCATGATAGTCTTACCGGTTTGTACAATCGTCGGTACCTTGAAGAAGAAATGATTCGACTGGATCAACCGCGGCAGCTGCCCATCTGTTTGATCATGGCCGATTTAAACGGATTGAAGTTGGCAAACGATAGCTTTGGTCATTCGGTAGGGGATGAAATGCTTATAGAAACGGCCGAAATCTTCCGAAAAGCCTGCCGAAAAGAAGACATCATTGCTCGGTGGGGCGGAGATGAGTTCGTCATCTTCCTTCCTTCCACTAACCAAGAACAGGGGCTGATTGTCTGCGACAGAATTCGTTCATTATCAAAAAAAGCCGGTAGATCCGAAAATAAGTCTGAATTGGGTCTTCCTATTTCCGTCGCTTTGGGGTTGGCGGTGAAGCAAAAACCGGAGCAACTCTTGGAAGATGTACTTACTGAGGCAGAAAACCATATGTACGAAAACAAAACTTATGAGCGGCGGAGCGGAGCCAATATCGCCTTGCATACTTTTTTGAGGATACTGGAAGAGAAAAGCCTGGAAACGATGGAGCACATCGAGAGTATGAACCGGGCCGCGCAACTCTTGGCAAGGAAGCTGAACCTTTCGATGGAGGAGCAGCTACGCCTGAAGATGTTGGTCTCGTTACACGATATCGGGTATCTGGAAACACCGGAAATGGTTCTGAAGAAAGAAGGCTTCTTAAACGAGGCAGAATGGAATATGATCTATAATCATCCGATCGCGGGCCACAAAATCGCCCAATCTAGCGCGGAATTTGCAACCGTCGCGGAAGAGATCTTACACCATCATGAACGATGGGATGGTGACGGATATCCTAAAGGCGCGCGTGGAGGGGATATTCCGTATCTTTCCCGGATTGTGGCCATCGTTGATGCCTATGATGTCATGAAACGAGGAAGACCCTACCAAAACCCCAAAACTCACACTGAAATAACGGAAGAGTTTCGAAGAGAAGCGGGTCATCAGTTTGATCCTTTGCTGGTAAAAGTCTTCTTGGAACTGATTGAATCAGAGCCTCTCTGACGAAGGCTTGTGACTGACCAAATATTCCTCAAGGATCTGAACGCGATCTGTTCTTCGTCTCTTCCGATTGGATTGAACCAAAAACTCAATCGGAGGAACTGGTATCGTGAATCCACGCCATTGCACGTGTTCAAGGTGCTGTTTTGCATAAGGTCCACAATCGACCGGATCGGGATGGTCCAATGATTCCGATGGATCGGAAGCAATGTCAATCCGCGCATGAAGAAAAACAACACCAAATTCTTTCGTTACCCATCCTTCCGTGTTGATCATAGGTTCAATAAGATCCCCCGCAAACAAATCGGTAACCTTTTCTGTATCTTTCGAATCGATCATTATGTCGATATCGTGGGGATGTAGCGGAATTCCTCGAACGCAAGCCGAACAGCTGCCAACCAACCACCAATCGATGTTCTGATCTTTGATCCTTTGACAGAAAGCTTCCAGTGCTGTTTCCCATGGAATTGGGATCCAATACCCCAACTGGTCAAACATCCTTTTCGCATTCAGTACGTAATGGGCGCGAATTGCTTCCATGTGTGGTGAATCTTTCAGGAAGGTTTTCGTGAATGTGTCTCCCTTGTCTTCATAGAAACACATTTTTAAAACAGGCCGATACTTCGGATCAAAATCCGCAATTCCAAACTCAACCACATTCCCTTTTTCTTTTGTATAAACCCTCATGGTTTCACCCTTTCTTCATTGAATGCAAAATAGTATTTCTGAGGGAAAAGTACATCATTTTCCCCGTCCCTACCCGATTGGTAATTGTACATGCTATAATTCCTCAATGATCAATCGTTCCAACAATTCATTAGAGTCAAAAGGAGAGCGTTCAAATGGAACCAAGCAATCCGGAAGCAAATGTCTTTTCCTATCGTATCACAAAAAATGGCAAGGTCTTTATCGAATGGAACCGAAAAACAGTGAGAACCCTAAAGGGTTCGGAGGGAGAGCGTTTTTTAGAAAAGATTGCAAGCGCACCCTCTGCTGAAGGGCAAATGATCATGGCAAAAGCAACAGGTAATTTTAAACGAGGAAACGAGAAAACCAATCGAAATCGTTGAAACCTAAGCCTTTTCGGGTCGATTCTTCCCCAATGATCCATTATTAACCTGTTCCAGCGGAGATTCTGGCCAACACTGTCTCGATTCCCTTCATGGTTTTTTTCTCGCTATTCTTATGTCCTTCCTAAGTGAAAAGACTTCTATTCGCTCTTTCAAGGAGTCAACTCCGCAGTTTACTCAATTGTTACCTGTTTTGATCTGTTTTGGGTGTTGACAGGGAGCAAAGCTCATAGGGTACAATATCAGTGAAAATCAAAAAAAGGAGGTGAACACAATGAAGAAACGAACCGTGAGCGCAGCCGAGATGAGCCACAGAGTAGAGAAGGTCCAAAGAGAGAGTTTTATCAACGTCTACACACTGGGATTCCGAGCGTAGAGACCCATGAAAAAGGAGGTGAGCACCATGGTGTATAAGAAATCCTTGTTATTAAAGAAACCTCGGAGGTTGGAAGAGATTTATGACGACATATACGACCGATCCTTCGAATTAGGATATAGAGCATGAGTCAATTCAGTCGCAAATCTTTGACCTCTTAGAAAACCCTCAACCAATCAAAAAGTTGAGGGTTTTTTTATGCTTTCTTTTCATGAAAGGATTAATGATTCCGGCTTCTTTCATCCGAACCCTTCCGTAAAGCAAACCTAAAAAAGAAACTCCATTTCATGCTGACTTAAAAAATGGGCAAACCCCAGCGAAGGTAGGATTTTACCCATCCATGAACCTTCTTCAATGTTTAAAACCGAATAGCTTTCTTTGGGTACAGCGAGAGCCATCGAACGGAAGACTCTTTCTACAAGGTTCTTTCGATTTGGATGGTCAGCGGTGCCAATTTGAAGGATATTCCCCGACTCTTTATGGATGATCCCGTAGCCAATAATCGTTTGATTGGGATCATGTATGACCAGGATATGATGGTTTTCTTTTTTGTTGCGATAGGAAGCAAAGGAGTTTTGCCATGAAGGAGAAAAGGAATTCATGATTGATTCATCGATACCGACCAAAGCGCCTTCATCTGATATCAAGAATGCTTCTGGTTCCTTATCCGATCCTTTCGGATGGATTCGATAGCAATGCAGTTTTCGGGTTATTTGGAATCCGTTCTTTAGATACGCTTTCTGGGCTGGTATATTGTTTTCAAGTACTTCAAGGGTAAAGCGGCGAAAACCCTGGTGCCTCATCTTTCTCAGCAAAACTCGAGTGATTTCACTCCCGATGCCTTTCTTCTGATACTCTTGGATAATTCCTGTTGCCACATCATACCCTTCTAATCGATCATTGGGACCCTCCCGAACCCCGGCGCAAACAAAACCGACCAACCGATTATGGATATAGGCTCCGACAGAGAAGGAACGATGATAGCTTCTTGTTTCCAACATTTCTTGAAACCGGTCCAAAGGCAGATGAATCGGGATTTCATACTCCGAAAAAGCGTCCAGAAATGCCTGATGAAGAGATTCGATCTTCTCGTCTTCCAATGTCTTGTATTCGATCTTGTCAACCACTGCATGACCTCCGATTCTTTTCTTCACTGAGGGATCATCGAGCCGCATTCCCATTTCAGCGAGAGGCTATTTAGCTCGTTGGTGATCCTTTTATCGCTTTGGTTGCAATGAATGTATTCAGATACGAGTCCAGGAGGTCTCCACCAGAGGAGTCCTCGTAGAAACCCTGAATGGAAAAACCAGCCGCTATTTGCCCACCAATCTGATCTTCCAAGGAATGCCCAAACTCCAAAGTCTCTTTGGCGTTGATCCGAGCATCCAGTTCTTCTTTGGGGAGCTGTTGTAAATCGGAATAAGGGATTTTGTACCGAACCACAAGATTTTTGTGATCGTCCCATTCCTTCAAATCAAAAATAAAGGTAACGGGATTGCAGAACCCGGAAAGCAGTATACCTCCTTGTTTCAAAACGCGATAGGATTCTCTCCAAACTGCAAGTATGTCGTCAACAAAACAATTCGATGTAGGATGGAAGATTAACGAAAACCATTCATCCGGAAACCGAGATAGATCGCGCATATCTCCCTGCTCCAATGCGAGAGTTAATCCCTCTCTTTCAGCTACCTCTCGATCTTTTTCCAATTGAGCCGGGCAGTTGTCAAAAACGGTAACATCGGCTCCGAGGGTCGCAAACACAGGTGCTTGCTGTCCCCCACCACAAGCAAGGCATAAGAGCTGGATCTTTTCCAGTTCGGGAAACCATGGTTTTGGCACCGGTTTCGTTGGAGTGAGTAAAACACTCCAATCTCCTTGCCGAGCCTTCTGTATAACATCTCGATCTACGGGTCGGGTCCAAGGGTTTTCCTTTTCAACCTCGCGCTTCCATGCTTCCCGATTGTGCTCCACAAAATCCATGGGCATCCTCCTCGTTTCGTTTTTTTCTAGATGAATCTAAGTTCCACATCAATTCAAGCCCCAAGAAGAACCTGATCGAAAGCGAATAAGGCTTCATTGATCTCAAAGATATCGTAATTTTCCTCTTCGAAAAAGTATGTGATAATGATATCAAATTTGCTGCAACGCGACAGGGCATATCCTGCTTTGTGAAGCAGTTGCTTTGCTTGATCCAGGTTTAGTTCTAAAGCGATTGCCAGCGCGACCGCAGTTGATTTGGAGGGGCGGTAGTCTTTGTCGGTGCGGATTTTGGAAAACAGCTTTCGATCGATATTCGCCTTTTTATAGGTTTCCACTTCAGAGAGTTCTTTTTTTTGAATCCAATGAAACAACGCTTGGGAGAATGTCTCCTCAGGATGGCTCAGCTTTTCCTCAAGTTCAGGCTTCCTGACCGTAAGCTCGGTGGGGCTGAACATTTCCTGATAACACGCTGATTCTCGGACTTCAACTGGTGTTTTTGCTTCCTGATAATACTTTTTGATGTACGATTGGATCTGGTGAAACACCTTTTCGTTTAGCATATGGATGATGCCACCAACAAGACAATGATCATGGACATCATGTACCTCCCTCTCTGCCCAAATAAGAAGGGTTTTTCGCGAATCGATCTTAGCACAAAACAGAAAAAGATGCAAGCCTTGTTATGCCAATCCGGGCTAAGAGAGTGATGGGACGGATTCAACCATGCTTTCTTCTATGAAAGTCATCTTCGATTCTCAGCTTCCAATCTTCTTGAACCGTTCCAATCCTTCTGTACCCCATAGCGAGAGAATGGATTGCTTCATAGTTGGCGCAGATTCCTTTTTCATCAGCGTGGTACGTGGCGGATCTGCTTTCATGGATACCTATCGTACGAGCCACCGCAATTGCATCGATGTTTGCTCCCAAAAAAACAAACTCCCACCCAACTCCCTTTTTCTGCCCGATCATCTGTCGGATCATTTCAAAGGAGTATTCTCGGCTTGCGTTTTCGAGCCCATCTGTGGTAATCACAAATAAGAGTTGGTCGCAATGGTTCTGATCTTCATTCGGAGTTCCCCATCGATCCATCATGTGTATGGTTTTCCCGATCGCGTCAAACAATGCCGTGGTCCCTCCGACAAAGTACACTTTTTCGGTGATAGGCGGGATGTCTTGAATCATGACCCGATGGTGCAGCAATTCGTACTCATCGTTGAACAAGACCGTTGTCACAAAGGCTGCACCAGGCTCAGCCTGTTGTTTCTTTAAAAACGCGTTAAAACCGCCAATCGTGTCGCTTTCCAACCCGCTCATCGACCCACTTCGATCCAGAATGAAAACCAAATCAGTCGCCCGATTGTCCATCGGCCTCACCTCCGTTTTTTTACAGGAGGAATGATAGCACGGATCAATGGAGCGAGGGTCGCATATCAAGCGACACTTATTGAGTGAGTGTTCCGGTGATTCTGAATTCAACAGGATTGATCTTTTCTCCTTCGATATAATAATCCTCATGATACAAATCGTTGCACCACCCGAAAACAATGCCGCTCATATCGTAAAATCCGAATTTGTTGGGGGCCTTCAACCCTATTAAGTACAGGTGGGGGTTCATTCATGAAAAGCGCCCTGCCGGTTTCGTTGAACAGGGGGGTTCTTAGCTCTTGTCTTCCCGAGAATAAGGAATGCCCAGCTGGCTGGGAACTCCCATTCTTCTACGGATCCTCTCGCTGGAATTGAACAGTACGATTACGATCAATGTGGCGAGATAGGGAAACATCATGAGGATGTGAGATGAGATGTTGACTCCGATCGTTTGGAGTCGGAGTTGGATAGCAGTTACTCCGCCGAAGATGTACGCCCCGAGCAATGCCTTCAGTGGATCCCATGTTGAAAAGATCACCAAGGCCACAGTGATCCATCCTCGACCAGCAGTCATATTCTCGATCCACATCGAAGTATAGGCCAATGAGAGATAGGCTCCACCTATAGCGACAATGGCGCAACCGCACACTGTTGCAAGGTATCTCACCCCGTACACAGAGATTCCTCTCGCATCGGCCGCGTCAGGGGCTTCTCCCACAGATCGGAGAACCATCCCTCCCCTTGTCCGGAAAAGGAAGACCCACAAAGCAATTACCAAAAGCAATGATGCATATACCAGAAGATCTTGTCGAAAGAGGGTAGGTCCGAGTAGTGGAATCTCCGATAACAAAGGGACCGGTATGGGTTCGAATCGCGCCGCTGTTCTTCCAATGAAGCCTCGACCCCAAATGCCTGAAATACCCCCTCCCAGCATCGCGATCGCCAATCCGCTGACGACTTGATTGACTCTGAGACTTATCGACACCCACGCGTGAATCAATCCAAGCATGGCTCCCATCAAAGCTGCCACAAGCAGCGCCAGGAAAAGGTTGGATGTTGTGATCGCAGTCGCAAAGCCACCGATTGCGCCCATGAGCATGATTCCTTCGATACCGAGATTCATTACTCCGCTTCTTTCCACAAGGATTGAGCCGGTAGCAGCTAGCAGAATGGGCGTGCCTGCCCGGATAGTAGCCTGCAAAACACCAACAAGGAAGTCCATCAATCTGCCTCCTTATCCAAAGTATCGAAATGGGTTTTCTTCGATACCCATCGAATCCGGTAGCGGAAGAGCGTCTCTGTGATAAGCAAGCACAAAAGAACCAATCCCTGTAAGACATTCACCATAGCCACTGGGAGACGCATAACGATTTGCAATTGCTCACTCCCGATGATCAAACCGGCGAAAAGGAAAGAGGTCAAAGCCATTGCCCAAGGATTCAGTTTCGAAAGCCATGCAACAATAATCGCAGTGAATCCGTACCCCATTGAAAACCCTCTCTGAAGGCGATGTTGAACTCCAAGAAGCTGCACCGATCCAGACAATCCAGCAAGTCCCCCACTGATCATGAGGGTCAGAAAAATGTTCTTGCGAACGGAAAACCCCGCATACCGTCCCGCAACAGGGTTGTCGCCGATGATCTCTAGCTCGTGTCCCCAACGGCTTCTCTTCATGAGCAGATATACCACAATTACCAAAGCCAGGGCCAGGAACAATCCACCGTGTATGGTAGTTGAGCCGATACGAGGAAGCCGTGTGTTTTGGGCAAATACCGCTGTGAGCGGAAAGTTAAATCCACGAGGATCCTTCCAGGGCCCGTATATCAAGTGATCGACCCAATACATAGCCACGTAGTTCAGCATCAATGTGACAAGAATTTCGTCGATCTTCAGAAAGGTCTTCAGAAATGCGACGATTGAGGCCCAGAATGCCCCACCCAAAAAACCGAAGACCAAAAGGAGAGGTATGACCACCCATGGAGACTGATCGGCTCCGAATACGTACAGAGCACCAAAAGTCGTAAACATACCACCCATGAAGAACTGGCCTTCCCCTCCGATATTCCAGATCTTCATCTTGAAGGTGATTGCTAGGCCAAGAGAGATAATCAGCAACGGGATCATCTTGACGACCGTATCTTGCAACCCCATTGACGGAAAAAAGGGCCATGTGAACAATTCCTGATAGGCTTTTGCGGGATCCGCCCCAAAGATCAGCAGGATCAGTCCCATGAGCAACAGAGCGAAAACAATGGAGAGTACAGACACAAGAATCGAGTACCCTTTTGGGAGAATTTGCCTTTTTTCAATGTGAATCATGGCCCGCTCCTGCCATCATCAACCCGATCTCCTCGATACGTGAGGGGTCCGGGTGTGAATATCCCACGATCTTCCCTTCATAGATGACTGCTACCCGGTCACAGACAGTGAAGATCTCCTCCAAATCCCCTGCCAACAACAGAACCGCTGTGCCTGCGTTTCTTGCTTGAATCAATTGATTGTATACAAACTCCATCGCCCCCACATCCAATCCTCTTGTTGGATGCTCGGCAATGACTATACTTGGTTTTGAAGACAGTTCTCTCGCTAGGATCGTTTTTTGGATATTGCCCCCCGAAAGGAGTTTAATGGGTTGGTTGACACTGGTTAGAGAGATTCCGTACTGCTCGACCAGTATTTTGGCTTTTTCACGCATCCGTTTCCGGTTGGGAAAGATTCCATAATGCTTGATTCTCTTCATCATCAAATTGGCAGAAACGGAGAGATTGGGACAGGAAGCTGTGCTTTTTCTGTCTTCGGGAATAAAAGCGATCCCCATATGCATCCGCTTGCGCACACTGCAGCGCGTAATCTCTTTCCCATTAAACAGCACTTTCCCTTCGGAAGGTGTTCTCAAGCCATAAAGACACTCGGCTAACTCCTTTTGCCCGTTGCCGCCTACGCCTGCAATCCCCAGGATCTCTCCTTGTTTCAAGTCAAATGAGATACCTTTCAAGGCGTTTCCACCTCGGTCGTCCGTGGCTTTTAATCCTTGAACATGCAAGATGGTTTCTTTGGGAGGAACTCTTTGATCCGATACCTTCAGAACCACTTCTCTGCCTACCATCCACTGGGCAAGTTGCTCGATACGAGTCGCTGCCTTTTTTGTAGTCCCGACCACTTTGCCCTGTCTTAGGACTGTGATTCGATCGGCGATCTCCATCACCTCTCTAAGCTTGTGGGAGATAAAAACAATGGAAGCTCCTTCGCTTTTCATCTTCCGAATCGCTTTGAACAATGTTTCCGATTCCTGAGGTGTCAGCACAGCCGTGGGTTCATCAAGAATGATAATACGGGCAGATAGAAAAAGAAGCTTCAAGATTTCAAGACGCTGCTTTTCGACAACCGAGAGCTGCCACGCTTTTGCGCTCGAAGGAACTGGAAGATCGTACTTTTTGGCAAGTTGGTCGAACTGAGTTCTAGAAGACTTGGTTTGATTCCAAAAGGGTTGATTTTTCATCCCCAAAACCACATTTTCAGCCACACTAAAAGATGGAACCAGCGTGAAGTGCTGTTGGACCATTCCAATTCCATGGATCATCGCATGGTGGGGAGAACGGATCGAGACCGGGTTCCCGTCGATCTGAATCTCTCCTTCGTCGGGCCGATACAGACCATACAGAATGTTCATCAGGGTCGTCTTTCCCGCCCCGTTTTCCCCCAACAAAGCGTGCACTTCCCCGGCAGCAAGGTCAAAATCCGTGCGATCATTAGCAGCCTTTTTGCCGAAACGTTTGACAATACCCTTCATCCACAATACGGGTGCTTCTGATTCAGGCATGATCATCTCCTACATACAAAAGCCGGGCTCATCATGACGCCCGGCTGGATAACTTGCCTAGTTGGACCCTGGAATGATCCCGACCACGTTGTCCACGAACCAACTCATGGAAAGCAGTTCTCCATCTGATGGAATCTGACCTTTCGGAACAACCAACTCGTTTCTCTGATTGTAAACAGGTCCTTGGAACGGATGGAAAGAGCCTGCTTTGATGGCTTCCTTGAAAACTTCAACCATAACCTGAGCGTTCTGGGGAACCAAATCGGTCATGGGAGCAAGCCCAATAATCCCGTCGTTCATACCACCCCAATACTCTTCGGCTTGATAGGTTCCAGCCATAGTTTCGCGAACCACTCGCTCGTAGTATATACCCCAGTTCCAGACGGGGGCTGTCAAATAGGCCTTGGGAGCAAAAGCGACCATATCGCTGTTGTATCCAATGCTGAACGCTCCCCTTTCCTGAGCAGCTTGTTGAGGCGCAGGAGAATCCTGATGCATGGCAATGACATCACAACCGAGATCAAGCAAGCTCAAAGCAGCTTCCTTTTCCATGGCGGGATCGTACCAGGTATTGCTCCACACGACATGGACACGCGCGTCAGGATTGACCATCCGAACGCCCAAGGCAAAGGCGTTGATACCCCGCACCACTTCCGGAATCGGATGGGCGGCTACATATCCAATGCGGTTTGAGGATGTTTTCATGCCAGCGATAAGACCCGTCAGAAACCTTGGTTCGTACATCCTTCCAAAATATGTGGACATATTCTCGGCGCTTTTATACCCAGAACAATGATGGAACCAGACATCAGGGTATTTTTCTGCCGCTAAGAAAGTTGGATCCATGTACCCAAAACTTGTAGTAAAGATGATATCGTATCCTCTTCTTGCAAGGGACTCGATGGTCATCATCGCTTCCATCCCTTCGGGCACACTTTCGACAAAGGTCGTTGAAATCTGATCTCCAAAGACTCCTTCGAGATGAAGCCTTCCCAGATCATGCGCATAGGTCCACCCTGCATCCCCTGCAGGTCCGATGTAGATGAATCCAACATTCAACTGAGCGGAGAACAAAAAGGTGGCAATCAATACTGTGACAACAAACATAGACACGAAGACCCTCTTCATACCAACACCCCTTTTCTGTTTTTGTTTTCGACAGGAGCACTCGATGAGAAGAATTACAGTCACATTATAACACAAGCATCGTTTCATAAAAACACCGTCGAAGATGAGTTCGACCAGGAAAAGGGGCCATTGGTGTGCTATAATCGACCGAACACTATTGCAATCTTTTTGGGAGCGTAAGGGGTGGCTGGAAATCGGAAAACCAATTAGATCGGAGAGAGGAGAGAGAGAATTGGAAACCAAATCAGCGCACACGGGCAAAGATCTTTCCCAGTTTCATGAGAGCGACCATATCAGGTTTATGCAGATCGCACTTGAAGAGGCGGAAGATGCGGGGAAAAGAGGAGACCGTCCAATCGGGGCAGTTATTGTCCACCATGGAACGGTCGTGATCCGATCCTCCAATCGGTTTTTGTCTTTGGACAGCCATGTGGCGCATGCCGAAAACACGGCCATCTTTCAAAGCGCCCCGTACTTGAAGAAACATGGCCGATCATGCATTATGTATACCACCGTCGAGCCTTGTTTGATGTGCCTCACTACGATTGTGTTGGCCAACATCCGCAGCATTGTTTTCGCCGTGGAGGACAAATACATGAACACGGGCCTTCTGATCCGATCCCATCCCTATCTGGAGAAACGGGTCCACAATTATCTCGGCGGTGTTGGAGAACAGCAATCTCTGGATCTTTTGGAATGGTATGATCCCGATTCTTTTTTTACCATTACGCAAGGGGTTCTGCCGCCCAAATGATTTAGGAGGATGAGGAAGGATCCTGACCATTAAGGACCTTATCAGTTTGTAGGACATCAGACAACTTTAAAATTACCACTGGGTTTTCTACTAATGCTGAGATTTGAAAACCAAAGCTCCGTAGAAACAGCGATTGTGTCTATACCTGAGATCCGCTCCAAAACGGGTTTCCTGCTTTCTATCGTAACGAAGACTTCCATTGCTCCTGTGCGGGTAATGGCTTCTCTCTGCGTCATTAGGATTAAATACTCGTTTTCTTCTCGGATTATATCGACCGGAAGGATTCCAGTGCCTGTTTTCTGATATACACGGGTGTTATCCGTGTGCCTTTCTTTCGCCGGGCTTAGTGCGCCGCAACGGTTGCATGACTGCATATCGGAACTCCGCTTTTCGGTGAAGAGAAACGAATGTGTACATCCTGGGTTTGGTGTGGGGTGTGGGTTTGATTGCATATGGTATAATCCTTATGGAGTATGGATGGTTAAAGCCTTAGGCAGCCGGATCGAGGGTTTATGAGTCGCAAAGCTAAGTCATTTCCTTTGATTGGCTTCTTACAGATAGAAACGAAAGGCAGGGAGAATCAATGGTCAATGTTGCAGTTCTTGGAACCAATTTTGGGATGAATCATATCGAAATATACCAGAAGATAGCAGACGTAACCATCAAATATGTATTCGGAAGAAATCAGAATGCGCTTTCAAAGATCCATCGAGAATATGGGATTTTTGTCACCGATCGGTTCGAAGATATCCTTGAGGATGGGAGTATAGATCTTATCGATATCTGCTTACCGACAGAACTCCATCATGAATACGCAATCCGTGCCCTTCGAAAAAGCAAACATGTGTTTTGTGAAACACCGATCTCTTTTTCTCTCAGAGAAGCCAAAGAAATCGCTTACGTAGCGGATGGAAATAAAAGACATGTATATGTGGATATGTTTACAAAATACTCTACACCCCACCAGATTGGAATCAACTATGCAAAGAGTAATAAACTGGGAAAAATCCATTATCTTGAAGCGTACAACAAAACGCCTTCGACTTGGGGGGACTTATCGATAGGCCGTTCGGTGTTCACCTTTTTTATCCATAATCTCGATTTCCTCTTGGAAATCTTAGGGAACCCAAAATCCATCGCCTCTTATGGAATTGATATGAAAAGAAGATCCGTCATTCAGGCCAATTATGGGTATGAAAGGGCTATGGCAACTCTGATCAGCGATTCCAGTTTGCCCGAGAATTCTCCTTTTCTTATCGGTTATAACATCGATGGGGAGAAAGGATCGGTCCGATTCCGGGGGAGTTTCGGAGAAGAGGTGGAACAAAGCGTGCATGTCAACTTAGATGGAGTAGAACAGAGAGTGGAAGTCCCTGAAACCGACGATTATGAGCAAGTCATCCGGCATGTTCTGGAATGCCTAAAAAGGGATGAAAAATCGCCCAATCTCGATATTGATCATGCGGTTGCCTCCTTAGAAGTAGCCACAAAGACAAGAGAGAAGACCGTTATTTTTTGAAGAAAGTCCTTTGATAGCGAGGTAAGACAACTGCTACAATGGTAAATCGAACTGCCCCCCACCTTCGATCACATTGACGCGTAAAACTCGCATAATCCGAGTATGATCACCCTCAAAATCGCACTTTTACCCAAAAGTGTTGGAACACCAGAATTGACAAGCATCGTTGTTTGTGCTATACTCGAACCAAGGGAGATGAAGCTCTCCTGCAATCTGTAAACCGCTGAAAAGCTAATGGCTTCTACAAGATCCTTGTAGAAGCTTTTTTTATGGGGTGAGCATATGATCGAAAGCATTTTCTTGATCCTTCTGTTTGGAATGCTTGGGAGTTATGTGTTTTCTTGGATGAGATTGCCAGGTCTGCTGGGGATGATCATCGTTGGAGTCCTTATTGGCCCCTACGGATTTGAGTGGTTGAGTCCTCAGATCATGGAAGCCGCTGGGGAGATCCGGATGATTGCTTTGGTGATCATCTTGTTGCGCGCAGGATTGGGTATGGAGAAAGCCCTCCTCAAAGAAGTAGGAGTGATCGCGGCCAAGATGAGCGCCCTTCCATGCTTGATTGAAGGATTCCTTGTTGCCATCGTCGCCTGGAAACTCTTAAACATGCCTTTTACACATGCAGGCGTGCTGGGATTTATTCTGGCAGCTGTTTCACCTGCTGTGATTGTACCCTCGATGTTGTACTTGAAAGAAAAAGGGTTGGGTATGAGAAAAGGGGTCCCCATCATCATACTTGCTGGGGCTTCCGTCGACGATGTGTTCGCGATTTCCATGTTTACCGCATTTATGGGAATTTCCATGCATTCGGATCAAGGATTGCTGTTTCAAATCGGGCTGATCCCTTTGCGTATTCTTGCCGGAGTAGCCATTGGAATTGGCTTTGGGTGGGTATTGGGAAAAACCATGAAATACCAGAAATGGCGGATTGCTGAGATGGAGAAGATCGCATTTGTCCTTTGCTTTGCCATCCTGGTGTATATCATCGGTGAGAGATGGAACCTTACTGGGCTTTTGGGAGTCCTGGTCTTTGGATTTATGCTTCTCGAAAAAACCAACCATATAGCCGTGCAGATCGAAAGAGAGTTGAATAAGGCATGGTTTTTTGCGCAGATCTTCCTCTTTGTCTTGATTGGCGCGGAAGTCAACATTCCTGTCGCATGGGAAGCGGGAATGATGGGTCTTCTCATCATCGGAATCGGTCTTGCAGGAAGATTTTCGGGGGTGTTCATTGCTTTGCTTCGATCTTCTTTGAACCAGAGAGAACGATTGTTCTGCGCGATTTCGTACACACCCAAAGCTACGGTGCAGGCTGCGATTGGGGGGATTCCTCTGGCCATGGGAATCGAAAAAGGTGAGAGTATCCTTGCCATCGCAGTTTTGTCGATCGTTGTGACTGCACCTTTGGGTGCGATTGGAATCAAAATATCTGCTCCACGTCTTTTAGAGAAGGAAGCGGAGGGGGTGTAAAGGTATGATCGCAAAGAACCTCATGAAGCAAAACTTAGTTTCCATTCTCCCCGAAGAGCGATTGTGTGATGCGGTAAGGCTCATGAGTCAACATCATTTGGGCGGTTTGCCTGTGCTGGATCAGGATCAAAGATTGGTAGGAGTAATTACTGAAGGAGATATCCTACGCCATGGAAAAAAAAGCTATATGGCAGAGTGTATGGATCTTCTCGAAACATTCCTCTACCGACAGAACCCTGAACGATATGTTCAAGAAATTCTGAAAGTGCTGGGACTTTCGGTGAAAGAGCTTATGAACACAGAACTAATCACGGCAGAAGAGGAAACGCCTGCGGGAGAGTTGGCTTTGATCATGCTAGAAAGAGATATCGACCGCATTCCCATTCTATTGGAGGGAAAATGCATAGGCGTTGTAGGAAGGGAAGATATCATTCAAGCCATTGCCCAATTGCATATGGATGAAAAATCGTTTTCTTCTTGATAATCCTATCTCAATGACAATCCACGATGGAAAGAAGGGGACAGACCAGGGATGGGAAGACGCCAAGTAAGGGATCATGTTGGAGACAAGCTGATTGTGTTGCATCCGAGTACGGATGGAGGGGTAGAGCTGTATTTGCAAACCCTGCGGCGGTACTAAGAAATCGATTTTGATGCTTGTGGTTCGGGACACAACAGCATTCTCGATAAAAGCTACTTCGAAGCAGTATGGCTTCTGGTAGCCAAGAATTAGTGATGAAAAGCTCTTATGCTTTAAGAGTCGGCTTGATCCACCAACCATTCGTAGACATAGCTGTTCTTGATTTACCTAGGCATTCTTTTTTTCGGAGGTGAGAAAACTCGCCATTTCGCTTTCCATGTCTAACAGACTCCCCCGAAAAATGTGAAATCCATTTGGTATTCACATGTTTGCGGACCCAAAATTCAATGATTGTCTGCTCACAAAACACCCCAAAAAAGCGGTATTGGAAAAACGCATCTGCCACTCAACAAAGGCTTTTTTTGAAAGGATAATTATTTATACTGATGTTGAGGAAGGATTCTTTGAAAAAGAGGGTTTCACTTGTCGAACCAATCCTCCCGAATTAGTCCGTAGACATAGATGTCCACATACTCACTCCCGGTAAAATGGGCTTTCCTCTTAATCCCTTCTTTCTTGAAACCCACTTTCTCCAACATTCTCTGAGAGGCTATGTTTATACAATAGACTTCCCCTTCGACTCTCTGGCAGCCTTCAACCATAAGCTGTTCACAGTATTGCATTAGCGCGGCTGTTCCAAAACCCTTACCCCTTTGTTCGCCCAACACAAATCGGAGCCAAGCTACTCTCTTCTCCGAGTCGATCCAATCAATTCTCACATATCCGATTGCCTCGCCATCACAGCAAATAATCTGGTAATCGCCTTCTTTGGTCAACAGATAATTCTCAATATCTTCTTCCTGACTGATGAGTGTAATCTCGCTCCCCGGGTTCAAAGCCATATGCTGAACATAGGGATCGTTTTTCCATTTTGCGACCCTGGCAGAATCGTTTCTTTCAACAGTCCGAAATGAGAAAATCATAATATCCCCTTCCACTCTTCGAGCCTTACCCTCTGGACTTTCTCGCTTCCCTTTTGATTATCCCTTGCTTTATTCTTTCCGAGAACCTTTAAGGAAGGCAAAGGGGGCAGCGGTGCGCAACTACTTAACCTTCTTCCTCATAACAAGGCCTTGTTCAGCCTCGAAGGACACATGAAATCCACTCTTTCTATACATCTCAAAATGGCCACCAAAATCGGATGATTGATAACTTGATTCCTTGTAGGGATATGCCTCAAGAAAGTCAAAGCCATCTTGGATCGCATCCTTACATACACGCTCCAGTAGTAGCGTAGCAATGCCTTTTCTTTTCATCTCCGGCGCAATCACGAAGCAGAAAATAGATTTTACTTTTATGCTCGTGTTCGATTCCACTAACGGTACATAACTCATGAATCTTCTCCAACTAGCGCATTTCAAGCAATCTAATTTCGTATTGGCGTTGCACCACCCAACAACCACATCACCGCTATAAGCAAGGTACCCTTGAATATGATTGCTTTTGACATATTGGAAAGCCCATTTTCTTCTTTTCTCTACTGTTGAAAAGTCTTTGCCCTCATAATCATCGGTAGACCAACACACACAGTAACATTTATGTTCATCCACCTCGGTATCGTGTGGCGTAGTATCAAAAAAATGGACATAATCTTCTGCAAGGTCTGGTATCAACTTGCGTATCTCAATTGCCATTAGTCACCTCCGGAAATAAATACCATACTCATGTTCATTACCACTTAAATGTGTTTCGCTCAGGGATATTTGACCATTTATGGTCAATAATTGACCAGGCGTATTGTGCAATAAAGGCTTTCCAGATAGGCTTGAGATATTGCTGAAAAATTCGGATCAGGGTTTGTGAAAAACTCATAATTCCAGTATTGATCTTGCAACATTCTCGGGCCCATTGTACCTTTCTTGCCATGCTTTCAGTCGCTTCATATTGATGGAAAAACTCTTATCATTTATGATTGTTGAAATATAGGAATCCAATTGCTTCTTCTTTAAGACGGAAAACGGAAGATTGAAGCCTGCTTTGTGGTTTTCAATCAATTGCAAGTTAAGGTTTTGTTCGGGTTGCAGAGGGAAACCAAGGATGGGTGTCGATGATGCTATGGCTGTTTGAATGCTGCCTTGACCGCCATGAATGATCGCAAGATCGCATAAGGGCATCACTTTGTGGGAAGGGATATGATCCTTTAGAAGAATGTTTTCTGAGGGTTCAAAATCCTTCGGATGAATGGTGGTGGAAAAAACCGCGCGGCAATCCATGCCTTTCAACGTATCGTAAACGCGAGACAAGCAGTCTTTGACACTGGAGGTAAGAGCAACGAATATTTTCGGTTTGTCGGTATGAAAGAACTCAACCAGATCCTGAGACACTTCTCCAAAAAGTTTCGCGTAAATCGCTCCAGCAAGAATCAGTTTGATCGGGCTGCTGTATCGGGAGTCCTTCTTTTTCTTTTCCCAACTCTCGATCTCATCTTTGCTGATACCAATGATTTCTGGGGTGTCTGTTACAAAAGTATAATCACCCACAAAAAGATCAGCAATGGATTGGATTGGCGCTATTCCAAGCTCTTTTGCGACAACATCAAACGCTTTTGTGAATGCCTTTATATGGGGGAAAAGCCAATTTACAAATTGCCTTTTCCATCGATCCGGGAACAACCGGATCAAACCTACGTCGAAGTCTTTCCTAAATGGCACCAGCCGTTTTTCGAATACCGGCGGAAAAAAAGAACCATGCGCAGTAGAGAGAGGGATGTGTAATAACCTTGCAGATAGCTTTACAGAAAGAGTAAACCCAATATGGACAAGACTCACTTGATTCTTTTTTAGGAAATCAATCTCAGAGTGTACGTGCTCTCGTAGTACGTTTGCTTGATAAAAACCACGCTTTTTCCCAATATTTGCCAAAACATAGTCACGGCATTGTTCATTCGTCATTTCGGGAGAGACGATCTGATAAGGGATCCTTTCCTCCCGCAGAATGTGCTCATACGTGCCACCGTGTGTAGCCACAAGAGGATTTACACCCAGCATCTTGAGTGCCTTAAATATTTCGATTGCTCGAGATGTTTCAGATAAATAGGCCACGTTGGGAAACAAGCAAACCTTCACCATAACCCCCCCAAAAACCCTTTATGAATGGCGTTCTTTTTGGGCCGAAATCTCATTTGCTGTAGCGTATGGGTGCGGATATCTCGGGTTATTTGTAGTATACGATTTTACATAAGGGATATTTTTAATTTGAACAGATTGTCTGGGACAGTAATTCAAGCATGCATAACACATGTAGCAAAGCACATTCTTTTGCCAGACGGGTTTTTTTTCTACAATTTTAATCTTTTTCGATAAACATACTTTTTCACATACACCGCACCCGTTGCATTCATCATCATGGTAAAAATAATTAACTCCTCCAATATATTCGGATAAATCCATAAGAAAAACAACAAAGTTTTCAATTAGTACACTACTAATCGTATTCGATGAAGTTTTAGCGAGTACAGTTGTGTCTTTTTCAATTATAGAATATTGATTCGCAATAGTACTACTGATTAGATCGATTTTTTTAATCGCAGATTTTTCTATATTTTTAATATCGGATTCTGAAGGAACGATGTAATTTTTATTAGATCGAGGTGCTTCATTATGGCACATATTTATTATAAATTGCGAATTAATAATTTTATTTTTCTTGTTCAATAATTTTATTATTTTATCAAATCCTTTAAATACCGTTCCGTACCTTGTAACTACTGCAAAAAAGTATTCAGAAGATTTTGGATCTATTTTTTTTAAAAAATGTTTCACTGCTACAGGAATAGTTAACGCATGGCATGGAAAAACAAACCCAATCGACTTTCCTTTGGTTTGGATCACATCGTTATGCATAAGGCTTATCATTGGTATGATTACGGAGTCGGGGATTCTTTTCTGGAGTTCCTTTGAAACAAATAGAGAATTACCCGTTCCAGAAAAATAGTAAATTTCTGTACTTATTGTTTCGCCGCCTGTTCCGATTATGATTCATGACTCCCGTGATCAGCGCTGAACGGTTGCACTCACCGTACCTCCGCCACTCGATCTGATTCATCAATCTTCTGTTTCTGCATTGGTTCGCAAAGAAAAATGCCGGAACGCGGTTTCACTCAATAAATGCTTGGCTGGCAATCGCAAACTCTTCCTGTGAAGGCTTAAAACACTTTTCCTTTTTCTCAAACGATTCATCAAACTCTAACGTTGATTTTTCGGTTATATTGGAATAAACATCACTAGGAACGTATTTCCATGTATACTTATCCAAACACCCCTTTTCTAACTCAAGTACCAATAAACTGTATGGATACCTACCGTCTGAATCACACACATTAACCCTTTTTGAGCCTACAAACCCGTGTTTGCAATAATTATGCGGGTGACCAAAAATGACAATGGCTTTGTGGTTCAAAGAATCAGCGATTTCAACGGTATGGAGAATCAGTCTTGAACCAATCCCTTTTCGTTGAAACTCAGGGAGAACGCTGACTGGACCAAAGGTTATTGTGTCGATGCTCCGACCTGTATCATTGACCAAACGGGATTTTGCATACATGATATTCCCAACGATTCTCCCATTCAAAACTGCGACAAAACTTAGTTCGGGTAGAAAATCTGGATGGCTGCGCATGATATGAACCAGGTAATGTTCGTCGCAACCGGGTACATAAAGATTCCAAAAAGCTTCTCTTGTGAGCTCTTCGACTTCTCGGTAGTCAATTTCACGCTCATTTCGAATGAATACTTCCATATTTATCTCCTTCAAATTTTTCTTCTCTAAAACTGAACCCTTCCTCCCTTAATCAGCGCCCGTTCGATAAGCGCCAATTTGGTCTACCAACCGATCCAACTCTTCCTGATGAGCGAATAGAGCACAAGGTCCGTCGGTATTTTCCAGCAACGATTCATTCTCACGGATCATAGTAAATAAAGGGCTTTGCAATGCCTGCTGGAAGGACGCGGTTGTGAGATTGTGCGTTGCCACGTTGGAAACAGGACATGGAGTCACATCCCCATACGGGGTGATATGAGCAAACCCTCTTGCGGCAGATACACAACCCCCAAAGGCTTCTTCATCACCGGGGGAATGAATGAAGAACATCGGTTTGGAAGCGCGATATTCCAACAGTTTCTTCCGGAATGCGATACGTTCGTCAGGGTGAAGGATTTCTTGCTTCTGGATGCCCATCGATTGGGTTAACGGAGATGAGACAGGGATGTATTCGATGAACACACCCATTTGAGCGCCCATTTCGATGATTTGGTCAACAGAAGAGTCTTCCATCCAGAAGGATGCGTTCGATCGGGTGAGGGTTACAGAAATCCCGCAAGGGATCCCACGTTTCTTTAGGAGACCGATCCCTCCTGAGACTCTCTCGTACACTCCAACGCCTCTGCGATCGTCTGTTTGGAGCCTGTTTCCTTCGATGCTCACCACAACGACGATGTTGGTTGACTTGGCAAGCCGATCCAGCATAGGGGGTGTTAGTAATGTGCCGTTGGAGAAAATGACAAAAAGCTGGTTGGGAAAGAGCTGACATAACTCGATCAATCTCGGGAAGAGCAAAGGCTCTCCACCTGCGATTAGGTAGGTATACACTCCCATCTCTGACGTATCGGTCAAGATGCCTTTCCACTGGTCAAAATCCAAAGGCAAACGGGAATCCAGATCGGAAGAAGAAACTTTCGTTCCCACAACGGCAGCAAAACATCCTGCGCAATTCAAGTTACATCGGGATGTGATGCTCAGGATCAGAATGGGTGGAACCATGACGCCTTGCTTAAGATGGTTCTGTCGAATCTGTTCACATTGATGAAACTGTTTGAGCATCGGCAAAGCACGCCTAAGGTATCGGGGGTGCTTCATTAACCAAGGAATATAGACTTTGGCAATTTTGGGATTCACCATATCCATTGCATTCCGTATCTCTTTGAATACCGAAAGGTTGGTTCGTTCATGAATGGTCGCCACGATTTTTCCTCCAGATCTACAATCTAAGCATTCTATTCCGTTTTGGGCAAGGTTTGATTTCTTGCATGGATGACATGTCCGGTTTTTTTCGGAACCTCTTCTGGATATTATACACCAAAAACCCAAAGTTATTCATTCAATAAGAAAAATGGATGCTCCTTCTGCACAAAGAACCCGGAACAATGGGTTTTTCTTTTAATCAAGGGGTACCAATAGATACTGCCACATTTCCTTTCTTATGACCCTGCTGGACATAGCGGTGCGCTTCGACGATCTCATTTAAAGAATAGACACGGTCGATCACCGGGCGAATCGCTCTCTCGTCGGCTAAGGTTTTCAACATGAAGAAATCCTCAGAACTGATTTTGCTGATTTTCTTCGTGTTGCTTTTATCCCGCAAACGGATCCCCCTTGTCCAAGATGCCCATCGCATACGCATCATCATGCCTGGAGTATCGAGGGCATTCATATAAACCCCGCCTTTTTTCAGAGCGCGCAAACAAGCAGAAAAAGGGGCTTTAGCAACTGCATCAAACACTACGTCGTACAGGACCCCATGTTTGGAAAAATCTTCCTTGAGGTAGTCAATCACATGATCTGCGCCTAAAGCACGCACCATATCGGTGTTTACGCCACTACATACCCCAGTGACTTCTGCGCCATAGTGTTTCGCGAGTTGGACACTCGAGGTGCCCACGCTTCCGGAAGCCCCATAGATCAGGATTTTATGCCCTTTTTTTAGACCCGCCCTTCTGAGGAAATCAATTGCTGTAAGCCCGCCAAAGATAATCGAGGCAGCTTCTTCATAATTCATATTTCCCGGTTTTAAGGCGATGCTTCCTGTCTCTTTGATACACAAATACTCCGCATACGCTCCAAAGCGATCTAAATCCGTTGCGGCGAAAACTTGGTCTCCTGGTTTGAATCGACATACTCCGCTGCCCACCGAATCAATTTCTCCAGATGATACAATACCCAACACTGCGTATCGAGGTTTGGTCATTCCCAGAGCGAGGCGAGCGGGTATCCAGAAAGATATAGGCACATCGAATCTCCGGATCCGAACATCGCCGGATGTGACCCCGGTGGCTTTGATCCTGATACGGACTTCGTTCGGTTTTGGCTTTGGTTTCGGGATCTCCTTCATCTCTAGTACTTCAGGAGGCCCATATCGAGTGCACACAATCGCTTTCATCTTTTCCCCATCCTTTGCTACTTCGCACATATCCGCTTTTCTTTCGTTTCTGTAACGACCCAGTGGATCATGACACCGATGATCCCAATGATTTGAACCACAAATCCAAAGAGAATCAATCCACGAAAGACGTTCTGGACCAACCGTTCCAGATCGGTTTGAACGATCAGTTCGGTACTAAGGATATACTGCAGGATTGTGATCGAAAAAATCATTTTTAGAAATTCCGAAAACCCTTTGCGAAACCAAATTCTTGTAAAGTAAAAAACCACATCCAGGACATGGGACAGCGCGATTCCAAGATACAAGCCAGAAAACAGGGTCGAAGGAGGAACGAATGCCATCTCTCGGGCCTCGAACAGGTTTCTCAGCCAGTTTTCAAAAACCTGTGGTTGAAGCGCTATATAAAGGATTACACCGCATAAAACAACCTGCAAAACCAGGAGAATCGGATGGAATTTTCTCTCCCCGAAGGGGATATAGGCTCTGCTTGGCAATGGAATGAACTTTACTTTCTTGAAGTGGCTCATTACGGACAATCCCAATGCCACCAGCCCAAAATCGAAGACAAAGATCCAAGGTATGGCCGCGAGGAACTGCCACCATGTTGGATGGTAGAAGAACGGATAACCGCTGGTGCCCAATGCCACTGATAGACCCGTAAGCCCCACATGGATGGCAAAAAGCACACCCGTATAGAAGACCATCACCCGTTTCATATAGGCGGGAATAACAGGTTCGGCAGTGGAATAGGCTTTGGCCACATCGATGGCGCTCCCGAAATCTTCTAACACCTTCTGAACCGCTTCTTCTGTGCATCCCTCATGTTGGCCGCTGCATTTCTCGAGAATATGACTGCGAATCTCGGCTAGAATGTCTTGAACATCCTCTTCAGTCACCAAATACTCCCTTACTTCCGCAAGATATGCTTCCAGCACTTTATTCATGGTCGATCTCCTCCTTCAATCCACTGAGAATTTCATTCTGTTGCTTCCACACTTCATACTGCTGTTTTCTCAAAGCTCGCCCTTCCTTGGAGATTTCGTAATACTTCCGGGGTTTGTTTTCCACAACCTCCCATTTGCTGGAAAGATATCCCTTTTCCGCAAGCCGACGCAACAATGGGTAGAGCGAGTTTTCTTCGACAGAGTATCCCAATCCGTTTACTCGTTGAAGGATTCCGTATCCGTACGTGGCCTTTTCCAGTAAAAAAAGAATGAGGAGTTGGAGAAATCCGCGGTTCATTTCGGAATCAATTGTGTCTCGGCCCATACCGTGCACCTCCTTATACAATATATTATATTATACCATACGTTACACAGTATGTCAATAGATTCCTCCCAATACTCCGATTTCCACCAGCGATCAGTAGTGAATAAAAGTACGAACAAATCTGTAGAGTTATGTTTGTGCTATAATATCCTAGAAATCGCTGTAATCGCTTTAGATAGGGGAGGTAGAAGCGCTATGGTTCGCAAGATTGATCATTTTTTCGGAATCTCTAAAGCGGGAAGTACATTCCGAAAAGAAGCAATCGGAGGAATTGTCACTTTTCTGACCGTCTCCTATATCGTCGTAGTCAATCCCAGCGTTCTGATCAATGTCATTCCTGGGGCATCAGAAAACCCGGAGCTGTTCAGTCAGTTTTTTGGAGCATTCATGGTGGCGACGATCCTCAGCTCGGTGGTGGGTACGATCCTCATGGCCTTCTGGGCCAAGTATCCCTTTGCTCTCGCTCCGGGTATGGGATTGAACGCCTTTTTTGCGTATACAGTATGCATCGGTATGGGCATTGATTGGAGAATCGCGCTGACGGCCATCTTTTTTGAAGGAATCATCTTCATCGTGATTACCCTTGGAGGACTGCGGACCTTGATCACGCGAGGGATTCCAAAATCTCTGAAAATGGGAATAGGGGTTGGAATCGGTTTGTTTATCGCGTTGATCGGTCTGGAAAACGGTGGCATGATTGTACAGAATCCCTCAACGCTTGTGGAATTGGGCTCTGTATACAGCTTGGACGTGCTGATCACCGCTTTTGGGATCTTGTTGATTTCGATTCTTTATGTGCTGAAAGTACCCGGATCCGTTTTATTTGGTATTCTGGGTTCGGCAGGACTATCTTGGCTGACCGGACATGCGCCCTTTCAGGGTCTTGTGGGACGAGTCCCCAGTATCGAACCGATCTTTGCGAAGATGGTCTTTGAACCGGATGTGATCTTCACCTTTGGTTTCATCACTGTGATGCTGACCTTCTTCTTTCTGGATCTGTTCGATACCGCAGGGACGCTGATCGGTCTTTCCAATACATCGGGTTTTGCGAATTCTGATGGAAACCTGGACAGAGACAAAGAAGCCTTTATGTGCGATGCCATCGCAACCACGGCAGGTGCGGTTCTCGGAACCTCGACCACTACTGCTTATATTGAAAGTGCTGCTGGAATTGCCGAAGGAGCGCGAACGGGCTTTGCTTCTGTTGTCACGTCTATAGCGATGCTGGCTATGCTCTTCTTCTCTCCGCTTGCTGCGTCCATCCCTGGGGCGGCTACTGCTCCTGCATTGATCTTCGTAGGATTTCTCATGACTCGTTCCGCAACGAAAATCGATTGGCAGGATGCCACAGAGTCTATCCCGGCTTTCCTCACCCTACTGATGATCCCTTTGACTTATTCCATATCGCACGGAATCGCTGTGGGATTCATCGCTTATCCCATCATCAAGTTGTTCACAGGGAGGTTTAGGGATACTAATATTTTGACCTGGATCCTGGCGGGGATGTTTGTCTTCTACCTTGCCATTGGATGAGCCAGGATGAGAAAATGGATCGTGTAGGATCTCAGCTATGGCGTAAAATATAGAAAAGATTGTTGGAGGAGGATTCTGCATGAGGAATGTGGGAATCAAAATTGGAGAGATCGGAATCATACTATCACTATGAGAAACTCCCGAAGATTGTGAAAAAGATGCTACCCATAGCTTCTGGAATGCAAATCTTCGGAATCACACCGATCATATTCAAGAAAGGATGAGGAAGATGAGCAAATCCAAAGAAACCCCTTCTGTTTCAGGGTATTTTCAGAAAAGCGGTTTGCCCTATGATCGATTTGGGTATGGGCCAAAGCCTTTAGTTGTCTTTCAGGGTTTGATGTTTGAGAACAAACCCGGGGTATTTGCAGGGATGTCTAAAAGTATGTACGGTTTCCTTATGGAGGAGTACACAATCTATATCGTTTTGCGGAAACCGAATCTGCCCCATGGATACACCCTAAAGGAGATGGCTGATGACTATGCCCAAATGATCAGGGATGAGTTTTCCGGACCGGTTGATGTGATCGGCCTTTCAACTGGTGGATCGATCCTTTTGTACTTTCTGGCTGATTATGCGCATTTGGTGCGAAAAGCGATTATCCACTCGAGCGCTCATGCTTTGAGTAAAGAAGCAAAAGCTCTTCAGTTGCGCGTTGCGGAAATGGCTAAAGCGGACCGGTATTCCAAAGCCTATTCTCTGCTTCTGGGTTTTATGCAACCCAAGAAAGGATTGATGAGGTTTTTGATTGCGCCTTTCCTATGGATCGGATCGCTTATGATTGTGATGTTCGATAGACCCAAAGATCCTTCTGATTTGGTCGTTACTGTTTTGGCGGAAGACAAACACGCTTTCCGAGACGATCTCCATCGAATTACCACTCCAGTTTTGGTTATCGCTGGCAGTCAAGATCCGTTTTACTCCGAAGAACTCTTCAAGCAAACTGCAGAAGGGATTCCGCACGGGCGGTTGATCCTCTACCCAAAGATGGGCCATCCTGCGCAGGGAAAATCCTTTCAGCGAGACGTTTTCTCATTCTTGAGCGAAGCGTAAACCATTGCTACGAAAGGGCAATCGAAAGACTAGAGAAAAGCGAACCGCGTTTCCGGATCGCAATCGGGTTGGACAAAGAATGAAGGATTGGATTGCGAAGCGTATTAAAATCGCATTATCTTTACTTAGATTAATTGGTAAAAATAGCTCAATCGTACTGTTACTCAAATCTTCAGAAAAAACACTTTTCCAAAATCTTTGAGAATAGCACCTTCCAATATGGTATAATTCGATTTGTTGATTCATTTTTAATGGAAGGAACCCCATCGCAGTGAATAATTGGCGGAACGAAGGTTTTTTTGGTCTGTTTCTTGTTATTTCTGCGCTTTTTTTTCTGATTCCTTCGGTACTCATGAGTTCCGAAAATACCTCTTCCATTATCCTTACTTTAGAAGAGAAGACCTGGCTTGAGCAGAATCCAGACAAGCTGGTTCTCTATTACAATGTTGAGTTTCCTCCCATTGAATTCCAGTCCGACGAGGGAGTCTTTGTCGGGATGGGCGCAGACGTGATCCAGATGATCGAAGAAATCCTCGGCGTTTCGTTTAAGAAAGTTCCTTCAACCGATTGGATGGAGCATTTAAGGGCACTAGAAACAGGAGAGTGCGCGATCGCGCCAACCATTGTCCGAACTGAAGAACGGGAACGCTACGCTTTCTTTACCGACCCCTATGCCACAGTTCCTGTGGTTCTCTTAAGCACATATCAAGTCCCGGGAAGAGTTACTCTGAATACCTCAGCCAACAAACGGATCGGCGTGGTTTCGGGATATGCCACCGAACAGTTTATCCGAGATCGCGCGTTCACATATCGATACGAAGTCGTTACCGTAACCAGTGTCCCTGAAGGCCTAAAGGACCTTTCGTTTGGTCAGATCGACATCTATGTTGAAAACCTAGCGGTTGCAGCCTTCTTTATTGATCAAATGGGCATTCCCAACCTTCGTGTTGCAGGGGAAACAGATTATTCCTTTGCTTGGAGCATTGGAATCAGCCGACACTACCCCCTTCTATATAGTTCGATCCAAAAAGCCTTGGGGCAAATTCCTGCGATCGAACTCGAAACCATCCGAAAGAAATGGATTGCTCTAGATGTGTATTCAGGAATTGATGAGCAAACGCTTCAGCTTATTTGGATAAGCATAGGGTTTGCCCTTGGTTTGATTGGCAGTCTCGTCTGCATAACCCTTCTCTTGAAGCGCCGTCTCAAGAAGAAAATGGATGAGTTAAAAAAGAACGAAGAACAGTACAAAAGGCTGATCGAAAATACGCCTGCAATCGTGTATCAGTTCGTAATGAAGGAAGATGACTCGTTCGTTTTTTCATATTTAAATGAAAACTGTGAAGAAGTGACAGGCGTGCCTTATGAAGAAGTGTTACGGGATAGCTATGCCTTGATCGAACGAATCCATCCAGAAGACCACGAAGAATTCATGGAAAGGCTCAAGGAGTCTGCACGGACTCTACAACCATACCATGCCGTATTCCGGTTCCGGAAAACTACAGAATACATATGGCTCGAATCCAAGTCAACGCCAGAAAAAGCGGCCAATGGAAGTATTATCTGGGATGGGTTTTTCAGCGATATCACACAAAGGATTCAGTCCGAAGAAGAATTACGCGAATCAAAAAAGATGCTCCAATTGGTTATGGACAGTATTCCTCAACATGTGTTCTGGAAGGATCGAAAATTGCGATATTTGGGATGCAATAGCAATTACGCGCGAGCGAAAGGGTTACCCTCTCCCCGGTCCATTATCGGGAAAACCGATTATGATCTGTCTTTAGATCCAAAAGAAGCAGAAACATTTCGAGCGTACGACAAAAAGGTTCTTCAAACTGGAACCCCGCTATACCACATCATTGAACGGCAGCTTCAAAGGGATGGAAAACATGCGTGGCTGGATACGAACAAAGTTCCTCTATTTGATCAGACCAACAATGTAATCGGAATCTTAGGAACCTATGAGGACATCACCGAACGAAAACTTGCAGAGAAAGCGCTACATGAAAGCCAGGAGATGCTTCGAAAACAACAAGGAAAGTTCCAAAAGGATCTTTTAATGTCGATGATTCAGATTTTGGAACTCTATGACCTCTACACCAAAGGCCATTCGGAGAATGTGGCTCGGTATTCTTCAATGATTGCTGAAAAGATTCGAAACGATGCCGAATGGATCCGACGAGTTTATTGGGCCGGACTGGTCCATGATATAGGCAAGCTGCTGATCCCTACCAATGTCTTGAACAAAGTAACCCGATTAACTCAGGAAGAATACGAAAGCATCAAAATGCATCCGGTATGGGGGTCTAAGGTTTTGTCTACTTCCGAACAATTGCGGGATATCGGGCAATATGTTTTGTATCATCACGAACGATATGATGGGATGGGATATCCATCGAGGATCAAAGGAAAAGAGATTCCCCTTGCGTCACGGATTATCGCGGTAGCCGATGCTTATGATGCTATGACCAGCTTGAGAGCCTATCGTGAACCTTACTCCGTCGAGTTTGCCAGGCAAGAAATACTCAAAGGCTCAGGATCCCAGTTTGATGCGGAAATTGTTGATATCTTCTTTTCCCTTGGTTTGGAGGCTCAGGAGATCTAGCAATCAAACGCACCAACAGAGTCCTTTCTTCTGCCGATCTAATAATGGTCGCGAATGATGGTCTTTCATCAGGATTTATGGTACAATTCCATTAATGCGGAGGATAGCCTTACTAGGGAAAGACTTGAAGAGAGCTCACAACGTCAGTAATGAAGCGAAACCAACGATTGGAAGGTGAGGGGGACAATGAATTATCTAGAAGAGCTGAAAAATGCCATTATCGATGTACAACCAAAAAAGGCGGAGGAAATGACGCAAGCGCTTCTAAACGAAGGGGCAGACGCGCAATTAATTCTGAAACAAGCCCTAATTCCTGGCATGGACGAGGTAGGCCGTCTCTTCAAAGAAGGAGAATACTTTGTTCCCGAAGTCCTTGTGGCAGCAAAGGCGATGAATGCCTCGCTGAATCTTGTCGAACCGCTTCTCGTCCAAGGCAATGTTCCAAGGATGGGGAAAGTGGTTGCAGGAACGATAGAAGGAGACCTCCATGATATAGGGAAAAACTTGGTGTGCATGATGCTCAAAGGAGCCGGGTATACGGTTGTGGATTTAGGCGTCGACGTTACAGCGGAACAATTTGTCCAAGCCGTTCAGAAGGAAAAACCCGACTTTGTAGCTATTTCAGCGCTATTGACCAGTACTATGATGAACATACCCACTGTGATCCAATCTTTACAGCAACAAGGGCTCCGGGATCAGGTCAAGGTCTTGGTAGGCGGGGCACCCTTAACCAAAGAATATGCTGACGAAATCGGCGCTGATGGCTACGCCATGGATGCGTCAGACGCCGTGGGATTGGTCAGACAATTGGGGACTACATAAACAAAGCCGCCCAGTCCTGGGATCTTCTAGAATCCACCTGGAGCGCTAAGAATCTTTCTCAATATCTTGTTGTTAATGAAACAGGGAAATTCCAAATATCCACCAAAGACGGGGGGTCTTTGTCAAAAAGCTCATAGATCCCGGATACTGAACCGTTTGCATTGATAAAGATTTCGATCAACTGGACATCATACGCCCATGCATCTTTATAATCTTGGTCAGTTTTTCCTTCGGTGCCAAAATCAGTAGGAGTAGAATATTGGACAAAAACCACCGAACGATTTTCCACAGGCCAAAGCAATTCTTGCAGTGCAGGCCATGTAGGATAATCCGTTCTGCCTAACCCATCATACCAATCACCAATCCGATGCGCTTGAAGAGACTCGCGCACATTGTCAACCAGGAAAATGGCAAACTGGTTTCCAGAATTCCTACCGATAAATGCCAGTCGCTTTCCTTCACGGTCGAATTTTGGATAATAACACTCCACCACACCCTCGGGAATCAGAATCTGTTCGGCTTCTTCGACGCCATCCCGCTGATACCACAAAACATTCGGCCCGATTCCATTTGCCGTTCCCAAAAACGCGATTTCAGGATTTTCTGTGGTAACCCGAGGCGAAAGGTCATAGATTCGGAACCGAAGATTGAGGTCATCATAGACGATCCGGGCAAGCAACGAAGGCGATTCTTTCCATTCGGCAAGGGTACTTGTTGTGAAAAACACAGGCACAAGAACTCCATCATATCCAGGACGAGGATCTGCATACGATTCAAGGTCTCTCATATCAATATACCCAAATTTGGCTTCTCTGCTTGAAATTCCATACTCAACGATTCCATACCATTCAGGTGTTTCATCTCTTGGAGAACTGTGTTGAAGATATTCTGCATTGTAGCTTGTTTTTTGGAATTGCGGTTGTTGCATTTTAACGGATCCATCGGGGTTTGTTTTATGAACGGAATAATTGAGAGAAGGATTAGAATAATTCACGATGTAGGAACTGGGAAAGAAAAAACTGAGATATGACAACCAATCTTGACCCATAGAAACAGTTGGATCATATCCTCTATTCGATTCTGGTACAGAAGTAGCCCCTTGCTCAAGAGTACTAACCTTAGATAACACCCCCTGCTGGTTCTTTTGATATCTCGTCAGATCATATGAGTAGTCCGGAGGAGTACCACTTCTTTCTGTAACCAAATAAGAAACCTGGGTTTTATCCGTTTTTTCTGCGACAATCCTTTGTCTTGATTCAGGCTGCTGTTCAAATTCAACTTCCTCACCTTCGTCTCTCTTTCCAAATGCTTCTTGAAGCCCCAAAAACTCGACAAGAAAATCGAATTCAGCAGGTTCTAAATGATCCCTTCCTAACATATTCATAAAAGCGCCTAAATTACATAGTTGTCCCCACTTTGGTAAATCTGCTTCATGGCAATTGGTTCCGATTAACGGAATGAAAAACACGACGGATACCAAAAAAACAATCTGTAAGTATCTCTTTCTCATTTTTGTCTCCCCTTTCAAGTACATTTGATTTTCGTAAGGATGTCTTCACTCAACCCTCGGGTCCCTTCACCTCCTTTCAAAACGCATTCCGGGCCGGGCTTTGTTAAAACCTCCATAATCAACTGCTCATTATTGAAGAGGCTCCTTTGTGTTCGAAAGAAATCTCAATGTCTCAAAGGGAGCGAACTATGTTTCAACCTATGCATATACTCAATTATATCAGAAAAACGTAAAATAATGGTAAAATAATGATATGTTCGGTTGTCAAGAAAAACCCTTTCTTAAAAAATCATCTCATGCCCTACCGGGGTTCATCAATTCGCACCACCTACAACCTACCTGCCTATATAGCCATATACATTCCGATCAAGATATTTTTCTTATGTACGGCCTACTTACCAAATCATCCAATCGATCCAAAGGACAATCGTGTCGATTGATCCATAAGCAAATGCTTTTCGCTGTTACAGCGGTCCCTTTTTTGGATTGAAGATACCGGTAGGGAATAGTATTATGCTTTGGGCATCGCTGTGCGGATTTCGTGGTCGTTCTTTTTTTCCACGCACGTCAAAATTCCGTTCATCACTTCCAGTACATGAGTGGCCATCTCACCGCTGGAGATGGGTAACATCCCTTTCTGGATTGAATCGATCATCTCCGAAAGACCCAGACCGCGTGAATTGGTATTGTATGGTTTACTGATGGGCACTTCAGTCCATTTTTTCTCATGGGCTTTCCGGATCCATACAGGGCCTCCAAAGGAATTGGGGTCAGGAACACAGATGCTGCCTTTGGATCCATAGAGCTCAATGAATGGCAAATGCGTGTACCAAGTATCAAAGCTCATAATCATGGTTCCGATGCAGCCTTGGTCGAAAGCCATCAACGCAGTGATGTGCGTGGGGGTTTCCACATCGATCATCTGCCCTTTTTTTGGTTCAGAGTGGATAACGCGCTGTGCTTGAGGAATGGAACCCATTCCCTGTACCCGCGAAATGCCTCCGATCAGATAGACCAAGGCGGTTAGATAGTACGGTCCCATGTCCAAAAGCGGCCCTCCCCCTTTTCGGTAGTAGAAGTCCGGGTCGGGATGCCACCACTCGTGCCCCGGGCAGGTCATAAACCCTGTTGCGCCAATAATCGGACCGATCTCTCCTCTTTCGATCAATTCTTTGCAGGTTTGGATCCCGGCTCCCAGAATCGTATCCGGAGCGCACCCCACTTGAAGCTTCTTTTCAGCAGCCAGATCCATGATCTCTTTTGCTTCTGCGTTGGTTATACAAAGTGGCTTTTCGCAATAGATGTGCTTTCCTGCTTCCAATGCCAGTCTGTTGATTTCATAATGGGCTTTGGGAACGGTAATATTCAGTACGACATCGATCTTAGGATTGCTGAGCATTTGGTCGAGGGTCATCACTTGAGGGATATCGTACTTTCTCGCTTTTTGATGGGCTTTTTCTTCGACTTGATCACATACCCCAACCACCTGGGTGTTTGAAAAGACCTGAGTCAAGTTCTTTAGATAGATATCACTGATATTGCCACAGCCTACAACACCAATCTTCATCTTCCGTCCTCCTTTACCTCTTTGCTGCCCAGCGGAATCCTCTTTTCATTATCTCCGCAGGTTCATATTGGTCAAATACTTTTGTATTATGGCCCAATGAATTGTAAAAAACCCTTCCTCTGCCCCACCGTTTGGTCCATACGACGGGCACATCCACTTCTCCGTTGGTTGTATGAGGCCCAAAGGAAGGATCTGCCATGAAACGTGTGGTAGCAAGCACCTCAATGGCCGGGTCAATATGCATGTAATATTGTTCGCTTTTGATGGAAAAATCATGGATTCCTTCGAGGATCGGACTCGATCCGCGTTTGATATTCACTCGATAGTCGGTTCCGTCATTCCCGGGATGACTGACAAATTGGCCGCCAGTCAAGAACTGCCAATCCGTGTTTGCCCGAAAGGCATCGCCCATGCCCCCATGACAACCGGCAAGCCCCATTCCTTTCTCGACAGCTTCGAGAACACAACGGGTTGCAACCCCACTCAGTTCACCCATCGTCCACATAGGGACGAGCAAATTGAGGTTCATCATCCGACCTTCGTCCTCCAATACGGTTAGGTCCGGATGCATCTCGCAATCAAATCCGAGTTCTTCTAAAAACCCTTTGAATTGTTCCGAGATTTCTCGGGGTTGGTGTCCTTCCCAACCGCCATAAATGATTAATGCCGTTTTGTTCATCTCTTCACCCCGCTTTATTTTGAAAGTTTTTTTTTACCTACTGCCACAGTTTTAGGGTAAGAATCTCGAAGGGACGATAATCAACAGTGAAAGCGCGGTTTTGTCGCTCCAGGATTTCGATCTCATCTTCGAGAATCGTTGTTTTGGACACTTTAGACAAGACTTGGGAGAAAACAATGCTCGCTTGTCCGCTCCCCCCAGTCATTTCGGCAAGTCGGACCACTGTCGTTCCGTCAATTGATTTCTTCATGGCCAATACCTTCAGATTGGGATCTGAAATGGTCCGGATCTCAAAAGGAAAGGCGGGAGTACCCTCATGGAGAAAAAATGGAGAGTTGAAGGCGTGGGCTTGTTGGATTGTCGGGAGCAAATCCTGTCCTTGATGGGGATAGATGGCGTAAGAAAAATGATGGAGTCCTTCATCGGCGAAAAAATCAGGGAAGACCCCGGACTTGATCAATGTCAATCCGATGGTCGATTGATGAGCCTGATGGCCGTACAGACCATCATTCAAGATAGATACGCCGAAATCTCGTTGAGAAAGGTCGACCCATCGATGAGCAGGAACCGTGAACTTTGCCTCTTCCCACGAAGTGTTCCGATGCGTTGGTCTTTCGATATACCCTGCCGAAAGGTCATATCGAGCCGTACGCGAAAGAATGGTTGTTGGAAAGAGGGCTTTGAGCAAAGTCCGCCTATGGCACCAATTGATATGCGTCTCGATCTCCAATCGTCCGGATCCGCAATCCAGGTGGTAATCCTGAATGATCTGTGTCTGTTCCCATCCATAGGTCACCCGAATGGTCCACCGAATCGGACCGGTATGAACCCATTCAATGCGATCAGCCTTCAAGCGGGTCGCATAAGCGCCATGGGCCATGTCAACGTCCCATGCGTCCCAATAGCTTGGGACGTCTCGATAGATATGGAGTTGGTTTCCTGTGGGAGCAAAAGCCTTTCTCCCCGTTGGAAGGTGTTCCACCTGTACCGAACCGTCCTCCATAACCTCAACCCGCAACGTATCATTTTCTAAGATGAATTGATTCGGAATGGGCGCCTGATCAGGGAGATGGACCGGCTGTTTGGAAACCCAAAACCAACGGGATTGGAACGGTTCAAGGGGTGGATCTGCGCAATAAATCGTCATCCCGTTATCCAGCGTCTGCTTGAGGATCGGAACGCCCTGATCATTGGTCAGTTCACGGGGTTGTCCTGTCAAAAAAAACAAGGCGTTTTGGTTCCAAGCAGAGGGATTGATGATACTCCCCTTCTCTTCCCCTGGAGAAACCACCCACAATTTTTTGGATCCTTTCTTTGCCTGTTCGATGATGTTGTTCAACTCTTGATTCGCCTGGTCATAGACTTCTTTGATCGAAGAACCGGGCAGAATATCGTGAAATTCATTCTTCAGCAAGTCTTTCCAACAGGCATCGATCGGATCATGGGGATACGGATGATTCTGATCGTGGACTGCAAATAGCTCCCACAGGCAAAGCCATGATTCCGCCTCCTTGTGCAATCGTTTCGTTCGCGATTGAGAGGTCAACGTGCCTCGATGTAACTCCAAATACAACTCCCCATCCCACTCCGGAAGGTTCTCCCGGAGATCTGGTTCTTCTTCAAGGGCATGAAGATAGTCTTCCATCCTCTGAAACGACAGGTTTGGAACCTGTGGCGCCTGATCTAGTTGGAGGAAGGACTCCACCATATCATCAGTCGGTCCTCCACCACCATCCCCGTACCCAAAGGAGTACAGTGATGTCGGGAAGAGAGCTTTTTGATGATAGTTGTCCCATGTTTGGGTCAATCCATGGATATCCATCAAACCATTGTATCCATGGCTGGGATTTTCAAAGCTATGATAGATGACTTGAGTGCCGTCAATTCCTCGCCAAAGGCAAAGATCATGAGGAAACCGGTTGGTATCATTCCAATTGATTTTCGTAGTGACAAAGAGATCGATCCCTGCCTGTTTGAGAATTTGAGGAAGAATCCAAGGAAACCCGAAAACATCGGGCAACCAACACACCCGAGAGCGTTTTCCAAAGCCTTTTTCGAAAAAGGCCTGGCCGTATACAAACTGCCGAATCAGTGATTCAGCCGCAGGAACATTGCAATCGCTTTCCACCCACATTCCCCCAACGGGTTCCCATTGACCTTGCTCCACCTTTTTTTGGATGTCCGAAAACAGCGCGGGGTCCATGCGTGCAAGGTCCTCGTACATCTGCGCTGAAGATTGGCTGAAGATAAATTTCGGATATTTTTCGGTAAGCTGGAGGGCATTTGCAAAGGTTCGTACGATCTTGCGTCGGGTCTCTTCCACTGGCCACAGCCACGCATAATCGATATGGGCATGGCCAAATGTCCAAAGGGAGCCTTGAGAAGGAAACCGCTGGGCGAGGCGATCGAGTCCTGTCCGAAGGTTTCTCGCAGACTTTACCAAAGAGGCGCGTGCTTCTTCCCCCCATTCGGGTATGATATCCTTCGGAAAATCGGGCATCTTCCATACACTGGTCACTTCTGGGGCCAGAGAAGGGTTTTGGAGCGCAGTCTGGAAGTACGCATCCGTCCCTCTCAGAATAGATAGATCTCGAAAAGCGCGCTCCAAATCATTCGTCAGCCGATCCATCAGCTCTTCATTGTCCGTATTCTCCAAAAGCTCGATCGCAATTTGGAAGGTCTTGAACGCGCGAACAACGTTTGTCCTTTTCCATAGAAGAGCCGCTTCGGTAAACCGAATCTCAGTTTCGGGGGTTCCGAATAACCCATAGGGAACCACTTCCACATCAACTCGGTGGTTTTTCCCATCGCAAAAAGGAGAGAGATCCAATTCCCTGTGGTGGATATTGATCTCCCCAAAAGCATGTCCATCAACAAAAACGCAGCTTTCTCCTCCAAACCAGCTTCGAAGCCAAACCCGTTCATCCGGGTTCCTGCTTGGAAGGAGTAGTTCGCGTGAGAACCATACCGGCCAATGGTTCCGATCCCATTCAAAACCCGGTTGGACCACAACCAACGCTTTTTTTTCCTGATCCTGTTCAGAGCGCCATTGCCATGAAAGAGCTGCCTCTCGCCGATGTACAAGATAGGGAACGACTTCGCCAAGCATTCGTTTCAATCTCCGAACATTTGCTTTTTGAGGCGAATCCATAGTTTTATTCTCCTTCCCGAAGGGTGTTTTATATGTTTTGACCATTTTGACATTGGCATCCTGGGTTTCCATACCATTGATCGGAGAATCTGTTTCATAGTATAACACATTGGTAAACCATGACCAGCCTTCATGAAAAAAAGAAAGACCTGGAGTCAAAAATGGCGTAAATGAATGAAAATAAGACAATATCCGCAAATTAGGGAGAAATACGGATGATTTGCGAGTTCAGGAGAAATAACCCGATAACTCTTCTGAAAATCCTCGATCATCCCGATCGATATATCGGTAGTTGATCCTGTATGATTGGATGAAATCAAGGAAACCGTCCGGGAGGTAATCAAAGGAGCTGAGCAAAGCGATGGGTAAACAGGAAGAGTTTCGTGTTGAAGCAGACCAGATCATCACCAAAATTAAGGAATTGGTTCATGAAGGGAATATTCGGAGACTGACAATCAAAAATGAAGAAGGGCAAACCTTAATCGAAATCCCGCTTACTTTGGGGGTAGTGGGCGCGATTCTTCTACCAGTCTGGGCAGCGATCGGAGCGATTGCTGCTTTAGCAACAAAATGCACGATTGTTGTGGAACGAGTGTCATAATGGAAAAAACCCATCGTTTCTCCGTTCGCGGGAAACGATGGGCAGTTGTTGTTTCGGTTATGCCTTGACCAAACGGTCGAACCGGAAGATCCCAAAACTGAACAAGCAAGCGGAAAAAAGCAGCAAAACCAACACGTTGGGCAGGATCGATACAAAGGGTTCTCCGGCGTTCATTTTCTGGAGTCCGGTCATGACCCAGTGTTGGGGAGCGAGAAAAGAGATATTGTTCAAGAAATCCGGTAGATATTCTTGGGGAACGAAAATCCCGCTGATCATCCCCGTGGGGAGAATGATCAGGTTGGCCCACACACCCAACATGCTGGGAGTTTTGCAGACTCGAGCGATGATCACGCCCAAACTCAGTGTTAACAGAATAAAGCAAGCCATCAGCACAACGGTGCCTGCTAAGTTGTGTTCTACCAAAGGCCCCCCCATAAATATGGATCCAACCACGAACAAACCGATCGTCTGGATTGCCAGCAGAATATAGACAGTCCCCATCAAAGATCCCGTAAGTTGTCTCGGTTTGTGCGGCGTGGCGTACATTCGGAAAAAGAGCCGCTTCCTCCGTAGATCAATCAGTTCATGGGACATGAAAATCACCGAAACCATCATAAAAGTGATGATCAGGCTGATAACCAAAAAGCGGTTGGGGGGTCGATCCATTCGTTCTACTTCAAGGGTGATCACGGAGGAGGCCAGATCTTCGGATCGGCTGTTATCACTAAACACTGCCAACACCTCTTCGCGAAGAAGGCTTCGGACAATCTGTTGGGCTCGTTCGATCACCGATTCTGCCGGAACGGTCTCCATTCTCATCAAACCCATCTGGACAGCTTCCCCCGCAATGGCCCGAGCGAAAAACTCCTCGGGAATGGTCAGAATGACCGGGGTCTTCCGAGCGATGAATTTTTCTTGGGCGCTTGCCTCATCGTAGATCGAAATCGCGAGATAAGAGTCTTGTTTCATTTCTTCAATAAACCGGTGAGCAAAGGGACTACCGTCCTTATCGACAATACCCATCGAAATCTGTTGGATCCCGGCCGATGAGTTGGTGAGTATGGTGATGGCCAGAATCGCCAAGAGCGGCAAGGAAAAAACGCCCAGCAAAAGCTTCCAGTCTTTTCCCATCCTTCGAATATTCGCAACAATTAATGAAACATTCATCATCATCAATCCTCCTCTTTCTTCATAAACGCAAACCATCCGATCATACCCATCACAGCTGATACTGATAAGACTAAGCCAAATCTTCCCAGCAGATTCATCAGAGGAATTTCCAAGATCAAAGCTTCATACAGCTTGGATACATTGTAGTTGGGGATCACATTTGCCAAGGTTTCACCAGCCGGAAATGTATCGGCTGGAAAGTTGCCTCCGCCCAATAAAAGGAAGATCATCAGAACGAAGACACTGATTAGGGTGCTGGATTTGTCGGTTTTGCACAAACCCATCAGCATCGAATGGAATCCTGTGATCATCGTAGCTTGCATAGCCACCACCAGTAGAAGGGGAAACAACGGTACCTTCAGCTGTAATATTCCGTAAAATGTCAAAAGAAAATAGGCGCTCATCATCAGAAAGCCGAGGCTGAAGGTGGTAAGAGCATTGCCGGAAAACAGAATCCTCTTTGACAAACCCGTGGCAAAAGCCCGGCGAACTAGTTTTTTCTCCCGTTGCAATACAATCCCGGTCGAGAAAAAAAGGCTGAAGGACACGAATACGGAGATCATAAAGTATTCCCTGGATGATAACGCCCGAATCTCCATCTGAGGTAGTTCTTGTACAAACGAGGTTTGGTCGATTTCCTGAGAATGCTTTATATAAGCGTTATACAGTTCGGTGTGCTCCGGTCCAGATAAAGAAGCGATTTGGCTTTGGAGCATTATCGATAGGTTGGCCTCCCGTACCGCTTCCGATAAATATCGAAGCACCATTTCTTTTTCTAATGTATCATTCCCATGATTTACCCATCGGAGCTGTTCGCCAGAAACCACCAAACCAACCCGATTCTCTTCTTTCAAAAGGTCTTCAAGTCCTTCTGGTGCTGAAAGCGGAACGACCTCCAAGAATGGAAAGGAACCATACCCCACCATCTGAGCCCACGCTTCCATGGACAAGTGGGAACTGGGTTTTTCTTGATCAATGGAGATGTATAGGGTCAGACCCTTGAGTTCGATGTTCTGATCCATGATATTTTGGTACATGAGGCTATAGAAAAAGCTCAAAGCCAATGGGAATAGGATCAATAAGATCACAAAAATGGGCGAATCTCCTCGGAGCACCTTAAGGTCTTTCCGAACAATAGTGCCCAGATGGTTCCACCAACGCAATTTCATCCTCATCATGCTCACCTCTCAATCCCGGAGGGCTTTGCCCGTAATGCTGAGAAATACCGTTTCCAGATTGGGATCATCAATGGTCACATTGCGAATCCTCATCGGTTGCTGCAGCAAATGGTGAATAATCTCCTCCACCGCATCATCCGAAGATTGAATCACAATCCGGATTATATCCTCTTCAAACGACAGCGTTTTGACCCCCTCGATCTCCTTCAAAGAAGAGACAAGCTCCTTCGGGATCGGTTCCGCCCGAACCACCATAACAGTTTCCTGGGTAACCGTGCGCAGGATCTCTTTTTTCGAGCCTTTCACCAATTCCCGGCCAAGATCTAGAATCATCAAACGGTCGCATAGGGCTTCCACTTCTTCCATATAGTGGGAAGTGTACACTACCGTCATTTGATTTTTCTTGTTCATTGACCGAACGGCCTCCAAGATATGATTTCTGGACTGTGGATCCACCCCAACTGTAGGCTCGTCAAGCACTAGGATCTTTGGATCGTGCATGATGGCGCAGACAAGATTGAGTCGCCGTTGCATCCCGCCCGAGAGTTTTTTGACCTTCTGGCGCTTTCGATCGGTTAAACCGGCAATTTCAAGGGCTTGATCGATCTTTTCCCGAAGATAACTCCCCCGAAGTCCGTATAATCGACCAAAATAATCCATGTTGTCCCACACGCTCAAAGTATCGAAGAGTACGATTTCTTGGGGCACATAGCCAATTTGCGCTTTGATCTTTTCAGGATGATCTTTGATGGACGTACCGCCAACATGCACATCGCCACGATCCATCGGGATCAATCCGCATAAGATATGGATCATCGTTGTTTTTCCCGCGCCGTTGGGTCCCAACAACCCAAAAATCTCCCCCTGTTCGATATCCAGGGATACATTGTCCAAGGCGAGTCTGTCATCATACCGTTTTGTCAGGTTTTGCAACCGAATGTCGTACATAGCCATACCTCCCAATCGAATTGTCATTTGACTTCGGTTCGGATTATACGGCAAATAACGGGGTTTGCGAAGTAGCCATGGTCATGACTTTGACCAATCCAGCATGACTTAGGTCATTCCATTGGTCACGATTGCATGCGGGAAGGAATCCTCGGCTAAGATCATCGATAAACTCACGTCTTCTTTTCTCATCCGATCGGTTCCGAAGAATGCGGTCTGTAGGCATTCTCCGTTTCGTTTTTGATTGGCGATCGTGTATAATTGCATAGGCATCGGTGGTTTGATCCTGCTATCGGAATGTGAAGGGACGGGTACTATGAACGAAGGGCGAAAGTCAATCCGACTTACCTTTTTTTCCATATACCGGATGGAGCTGGGTGTGCAAACGATGGAGCATACGATTCGTCAAGACACGATCACGGTCGAAAAACTGATTGTAGAGGCAGATCAAATGCTTGACGGAAGGCTTATACCGTTGCTGGAAGTAGATTTTGAAGGAATACCGAACGATGTGCTAATCATGATCAATGGCACGAGTATTTTCTATCTAGAGGGCTTCGATACCCTCTTGAAAGATAAAGACGAGGTGGCTTTCATTCCGATGGTCTTCGGCGGATAGTCGGCGATCGCTGGAAGATCTGAAAAGGAGGAAACAGGTTATATGAGTGGATATTGGTCCCAGTATCTGGAAGTCGATCTTACCACGGAATCGATTCAAGTCAAACCAATCCCTACACACGTGTCCGAAAAGTATCTGGGGGGTCGAGGCATCGGCGCCTATCTGTATCTTCAGTACGCGCCCGATCCAAACGTGGATCCTTTTGGGGAAGACAACCCGGTCATTCTCGCAGTTGGGCCAATCACTGGTATGCCAGTTTCCGGGAGCGGGCGGGCAAGCGCGACGACCCGTTCGCCGCTTACGAATACTCTGTTGGATACCAATGCCGGAGGGATGTTTGGTCCCTTCTTCAAATTCACCGGTTATGACGCGCTGGTGGTGAAAGGTCAGGCAGAACGGCCGGTCATGCTGAATATAAGCGACAAAGGGGTAGAAATCTTGGATGCCCAGTCGCTATGGGGCTTATCGACACAAGACACCACAAAGTTTTTGAAAGAACAGTCGTCTCAAGGCGCATCGATCCTATCCATAGGCCAAGCCTCAGAGAACGGGGTCTTGTATGGAAGCGTCTGCGTAGACGGGCACCGTCATTTCGGACGAGGGGGGTTGGGTAGCGTATGGGCTTCCAAGAAACTGAAGGCTATCGCTGTCAAAGGAACGAAAAGGCCAGAGATCGGGAACAAAGAGGCCTTTGACGCAGCCAATTACGAGCTTATCAAAGTAATGAAAGCCAATCCGATCACCTCCAAAGTGTTGCCGGCTTTAGGAACAAACGCTTTGATGGAAGTAATCAATTTCTTTGGGATGCTCCCGACCCGGAATTTCCAGAAAGGTGTGTTTGAAAGCATTCAAAAGGTTGATGGAGAGGCGATTGCAGACACCCTCCTAAGAAAGCAGTCCGGTTGTTGGGGATGTGTCATCCGATGCGGCAGGCGCACGGAGGTAAACGGGATTTCTGGAGACGGGCCTGAATATGAGACCAATTGGGCCTTGGGACCGAACCTGGGCATCGATGACCTAAGCGTGATCACCCAAGCCAATTACTTATGCAACGCGTACGGAATGGACTCGATCAGCGCGGGTGGATCGATTAGCTACGCGATGGAAGCGACAGAGAAAGGGTTGCATGATTTTGGCATCCGTTTTGGAGAAAAAGAAAAACTGATCGAACTGATTCATAAAATTGCTACTTGCCAAGACGAAGGCAAGCATCTGGCGTTGGGTTCGAAACGGCTATCCGATCAGTTTGGGGGAGCGGAGTTTGCCATGAACGTCAAAGGAATGGAATTGGCGGCATATGATCCGAGGGGTTCAATGGGTATGGGTGTTGGATACGCAACATCCAACCGAGGGGCTTGCCATCTCCGCGGTGGTTATTCCGTAGGATATGAAGAGCTGGGGACCCCCCGGAGAATCAACCGATTGGCGGTTAGCGGAAAAGGGACCCATGTGGCTCGAAGCCAAGATATCGGGGCCTTTTACGATTCTGCGGTCGTATGCCGTTTTAATAGTTACGCTGTTTCCATGGATATCTGGGCCCGGATCCTCAACGGTGTTTCGGGAACGGACTACACTTCGGCTGAGGTGGAGGCCATTGGGGCTCGTGTACACAATCTGGAACGTTTGATCAATCTCAAACTGGGGTTTTCGAAAAAAGATGATACCTTACCCAAACGTTTATTGACCGAACCTTTGAAGGAAGGGTTGTCAAAAGGAAGGACGGTCCCTTTGGAAGAGATGCTTCAGGAGTACTACGATTACCGAGGATGGGATGATCAAGGAATACCGACACCCGCGACGATCGAGCGGTTTCAACTGAAGGAGGATGTGCCATGGCTGTAAATGAAGATCTTGTCCGCGAGTTTCAAAAAATCGGCTCGATTACATTCCTGACCGGTTTGAACAACTCGCATAGCGGGAACCTGAGTGTGCGCGTTGGAAGCAAAATGTATGTGACCCGCCGCGGATCAATGCTGGGCTATCTTCAAGAGGACGATGTGATTGAGGTAGATCTATTTCGAATCGACAGCAACCTGATGATCGCTTCCACAGAATCTCGGGTCCACGCAAAGATCTATATGCATACGGAAGCGCTTGCCATTGTCCACTGTCATAGCGTTGCGACGACTGCGCTTTCCATGGTGCGAAACGAGATCATCCCGATTGATGTCGAAGGCGGTTATTTTATCCGCAAGGCGCCTGTGGTGGGCTTTGAGTTTTCTTCCGGATCCAAAGAGATGGAGGATGTATTGCCGGAGTATCTAAAAAACTACAAAGCAGTAGTGGTCAAGGGGCATGGTGTGTTTTCGTGCGCGCAGACTTTGGAAGAAGCGCTTTTTACGATCCATTCATTGGAACATTCTTGTCGAATGATCGAATACCTTGAAAACATTGGCGTCGATTCGAAGGGTTTAGAGAAAACAACATACGGAAAATGGTAAAGAGTTTCATCAAGAATCCCCAACCACAAACCGCAGTTCATGGTTGGGGAAAAGGGTCATTCAGAAGTGTGAATCAAGCTGATCTGTGCTTCCACCGCTTTAGCTTCGGTAACTCGTTCTCAAGCAGCTTCCTGGCATTTTCTTTGTTCATGCCTTCTTTTTCCATGAAGGGAACACAGATATCGATCATCTCTTCCATGGTGCAGTCTGAAGCAAAGGTTCCTTCCTTGTAGCAATAGACACAATAATCTTCGTTCTTACTCCCGTCTTTCTCGGTTCCCAACACCTCTTCTGTCAAGGGCATTCCGCAGCTTTGACATACCTGACCACTTTGCATTTCTCTCAACCTCCCTGCTTTTTTGATTCCAATAAGATTCTACCCACAGAACCTGTCAGGTTGTGTCATATTTCAAGGGTGGCCTCTTGACCGGATCATCCGTTTCAAACCCACACCCAGTTATTGCGCCCTCCGTTTTTCTTTACATCACGGTTTCCCAAACCCCATTTTCTTGGCCACCTTGGGTATGATCCAAAAAAATCCATTTCCTTGGATGAGGGGTAAAGCCTTTATGCGAGGTATCTATTTCTACCTTGCCGGAGTTGAATTGGAATTCTCTTAAAGAATAGACCCCTTGCTCGTATTGGGTGGTCAGACCGTCATCTTCATAAAGCTTGGCGTTTGCAATGTCTCCAAAGCACCGTACAATCACATGATCCCACTTTGGATCGTTGAGGTGCTGCAAAGCAGGTACTTCAAAGACCATATGACCTTTGAGCAGAAAATGGGCTGTTCGGTTTAGTGGAGTAGGAACCACATGCCATCCTTTGGGATAAATCTGATACATGTTCAGATCCAGACCGTCTTCAGGAAAATACACAGCGCGATGCGTAATTCCCGGACGGTATACTGGAGCCACCATTATGCCATCTCCGAAAATGAACTGGTCTTCGATACCCCAAGTGCATTCATCCGCTTGGTAATCAAAGAAGAGAGGACGAATCAAGGGGCGATTGTGTATCAGGCTTTGCATGTATTGGGAGTAGAGATGCATCATCAACTGATAGCGCCTTTCCACCGTTTCCCTGGCTATTTTTTCCACTTCTTCCCCAAATACCCACGGTTCTTGGGGGCTGGTCCCGGTAGCTGCGTGGTTTCTGAACATTGGAATAAAACTACCAAGTTGCATAAACCGGATCAAAAGCTCAGCATGACAGTTTCCGCTGAACCCTCCAATATCGCATCCCGCATAGAAGATTCCGCACAATCCCAGGGACGCGATTCGGATGATCTCTTGCAAGATATGTTCCCACCATGAGTGGTTATCTCCGGTCCAGACGCCGCCATACTTTTGAATCCCAGGATAGGCAGATCGGGAGATCAAAAAGGTGCGCGCTTTAGGATCGACCTCGCGAATCCCCTCATAAGCTGCGCGGATCATCTCGCGACCATATAGGTTTTTCACCACCGAATGGGAGGTGCCATCCAGATGCACAATCTCCTCTGCATGGCTGCGCTGCCCCATAGCAGCAATGCTGTTCAGGTGGATCAAACCATTGATCCCTTTATCGATATCCAGATCCGTTAAGGTATCGATCGCTTCTCGAACCTCTTTCTCAGTGAAAAAGATCGCGATCTCATTCATGTCGTTCCAAAAAGCATCAACCCCTTGCTGATAGAGCCGTCCCACCTTTTCTGCCCACCATTTACGCACTATGGGATCCAGAAAATCGGGAAATCGTGTCCTTCCAGGCCATACAGCGCCTTCAAAATCCTTCCCGGATCGGTCTTTCAAGAAGTACCGATCCTTGCCCTCCTCAAAGACAGGATAGTCTTTTTCTACCTTGACCCCTGGATCAATAATAGCGCTTACGTGAAAGCCCTGAGAATGCAATTGAGCAAGCATCTGATCTTTCCCGGAAAAAGCGACGGGATCCCAGGTGAAGACTTTGAATCGTTCCATGTGATCGATATCCAGATAGATCACGTCACAGGGAAAGCGCTTGTCCCGAAATGTCTTGGCTGTGTCCAATATTTGATCCTGGTTCACATACCCCCATCGGCTCTGCTGATAGCCGAAGGCCCACAAAGGTACCGGCGCATTCTTTCCCGTCAGCGCGATCCATTCCTGAATCAGCGTTTCAATGGTCTCTGTTTCCCACACGTATTGCATAAAACCCTGATCCTTGACAAAGTATCGAATCGTTCCATCATTTCTTGTGTCCACATCCGTTTCCATATAACCGGGAAAGTCTGTAAATACTCCAACCACTTTATCGCGATAGAGGTGTATGGAGAAAGGGAGTGATTTATACAAGGGATCAGAAGAGGGATGGTGTGTGAAATTGTCGGTATTCTGAAAGATATACCTTCCCCCTCTCCGGTTCAACGGACCGACCTTGTCCCCATACCCATAAATTGGTCCTCTATCCATCCAGCGGATCAATTCAGTGCCTTTGTCAGTTATCTCCAAGGACAGATCCTGCAACCGGTTGCCTTGTTGATCCAGGTGAAACAACGGAGCACCTGGATCAAAACGGGTGGTTAGAAATGACCCATCCTCAGGCAAACATCCTTGCATAGTCGGATTTCCATATATCAGTCGATACAGCATGATGGTTCCTCCTTCTCCCTTATCATAATGATCTTCATCCTGCTGGATTCTATCACAATTCCTGGTTTTTTTTCGAGGAATCAAGCAAATACCATGTGAGGTATGAGGAAAACTCGAGGCCCTTAAGGGGGAAGGAGATGCGTTTCTGTGGTGTACTGCCTGTCTTCAAAGACACATTCCAAATGGGAGAGGGGGGGTGAGATCAATGGGATGAAATCACCCCCCCCCGCTCTTTTCTGTGATTTTTTAATGATCAAATCGCAATTGAGAAAATTTTTTAAAAGCATCCCCTTTATACTTTGATTGTCCTATATATTCCGGATCGCCATGTAAAGATATAAGATTTGCGATATATTCCTTTAAAACAATAATATGATCCAAATTGGAATCGAATGATAGTTCTAATCTCCATTTTTTATTCGATATAGTATAAAAAAGGATATGAACCTTGTACAGTTGCAAAAAAGGGATGATTTTCAATAAACTGGTATGAAGTGATAAAGGATCTTTCCTTACGATTGAAGAGAAGCATTTTGGTTGGTTTTTCACATCTTGGTTGATTACTAATGAAGTATTTTCTATCTCTCCGTATTTTCCAAATACCCACAATACGCACTTAAATAAACCTTTCCCAGTTTTGAATAGGATTTGATCATAGTATAACTCAGTTCTTGCTTGAAATATCTTCTCAATAAACAAGTAGAAATCCCGATATTTTCGATCTGTTTTGGGGCCAGGTTTCGATAGATTGGTTTTCAATGGTTTGATTTCCGGTTTTATCAAATCGCCTTTTTCGTGAGTTTGGTTTAACCGTTCCATACTTTCGCTCGGACTATACGGTCTCACGAACTTTTCATATTCCATACTGGGAATCTCCTCGCGGAGCCGATCAAGATAGGTAGCTCCTTTCTTACTCTTCAATAACAGCGCGCACGGATAATGGAAACATGCTCCACAATTGGGCACTTGGGTTTCTACCGCGCACTTCCGGATCAAACAAAACCGATCTGGCAAAACCCTGTTGCCGGACCAGGGATTCGGATGTTGGCATCCCGAACAGATACATCCATCGGGAGAGATATTGATTTTCACATACTTACCCCAGCCTTCTGAGCAAAGAATGCGATCTTCTTCTGTTTTGCAATTCTCCTGGAATGCAGGACACTGCGAACAGTTCATGCCACATTTTGAAATGAGTTCTTTCATGATAATCGCGCCTCCTCAACGCCGCTTTGGATAGCATTCACACCCAAATCTCTTAGGATTGCTTGGAAACTGAAACTATGAAAGCTTTCTGATCCTCGTATCCGTTCATAATGCGATTGTAGCGGCAGAACCGGTCAGGTTATGTCATATATCCCGGCAACCTCTTGAGCGATTTTCTTGATTTCCTCTCTGAGCGACGAAGGCTCAATCACTTCCACCATTGTTCCAAAGCTCAAAATGAGTCCCTTAACCCAATTATCGATCGGGTAATGGACTTTGACGATGAAATGATCTTGGTTGTATTGAGTAATTTGCTCTTCGAGGAAGAAGTCTTTGTACGTCGAATAGATGTTTATGTCGAATTTAAGAATGATTGGGGATTCCGCCCTGCCTGCCCAATTGTTGTTTTGCTTGGGAAGGGCTTGGTATTGTTTCGGATTGAAAAATTCATCAAGGAGTTGCAGAGATTTGATTCGGTTAATTTTAAACAATCGATAGTCATTTTTCAAGGTACAATAGGCATGAAGATACCATTGAGATCCTTTGACGACAATTTTGATCGGATAAACGGTCCTTTTTGACGAGTGATGATACGAATTGAAATACTCCATAAAGACCTGTTGATGTCGGGTGATGCATTGGTTGATCTGATTGACCTTTGTTCGGAGATCATCACTCATCCACCACCCTTTCATATCAAAGTAGAGGTTTGAAAAAGCCGCATCCGCTCCATCCATTTTGCTCGAGATGCTTTCGATCTCGACATCATCAACGACGTCTTTGATTCCATGAAGCAGACCAAGAATGATCGATGCTTCTTGAGATGATAGAAAGGGCTTATCGATTCGATATCCTTCTATGAGCTCAAACCCTCCTTCAGCCCCTCTGTATGAAAGGATCGGAACACCAGCTTGTTCCAATGTTGCAATATCCCGATAGATGGTCCGAACGGAACACTGATAGGAATCAGCCAGCTCTCTTGCGCTGATCCTTTTTCTTTTTAACAGAAGAAAAATCATATTGACAAGACGATCTGTTTTCATAGGCAAATCCTCTTTTTCAAATATCGGCACCGATCCTGATCCCCGACCTTTTCTCACTTCACAGATTATACCCTTCTTCGCGATCCCTGTCAATCTGAACCATCTGTAGGGAATACAAACGGGCCCATCCATTCAGAATTGACAAATCTCCTGTGATATAATACCTCAATGGCTCCAAACCATGATCTTGTGCTTCCTCCTTTCGATTCTAGCGCAAAAAGGAGCAACATTTTGGGAGACCTAAGACACAACAGGAAATTAGGGGGAGAAAGGCGGCTCGTTTGGAAGGGGGCACTTATGGTGCTTGCCTTCTTATTAACCCTTACAACGATCTCATGTCAAGGGTTCTTATCGGGGGCTTTGATCGATCCGATCTATGCCGAAGGGGGCGTATTGGATCTGACGGGTGTAGACATATCCGGCCGCGGTGTTCTGACTCTTGGCGGAGAATGGGAATTTGTGTATGGTAGCCATGTTCTGCCCGAAGAAGCAACGGGGGCCCGATGGGCCGATGCGGTTCAACCCATCAAAGTCCCCTCAACATGGAAGGGATATGTGTATCAAGGCGAAACACTTCCAGGTATTGGCATAGCCACATATCGGTTGACTATACGCATGAAAGCAAATGTCCCTGAACGATTGAGTCTGCTCATACCCGCCTGGGAAACGGCGTACAGGGTCTTTATAAACGGGACTGAAGCAGCTTCGACAGGAAATCCCGGGATCGGCCATTCCGATACAGTCCCGTCATGGCGCCCGTTGGTTCTATCATTCGATTCCTCTTCCGAAACGCTGGAACTGATGTTCCATGTTTCAAACTTCGAACATGCCCGAGGTGGCCCGGCCATGGTTCCTTATCTTGGAACCGAAGAAGCAATCCGGGATATGAGAGAAAAAGGGATTGGCATCAAACTCTTTTCTTTCGGAAGCCTGTTTATGATATCTCTCTATCATTTCGTGATTTTCCTCCTGCGTCGAAAGGAAAAAAGCCCATTATTCTTCTCTCTATTCTGCATCACGATGGCCATTCGATCGCTTGTCGTGGACGAACAATCTTTGGTCCTGTTTGCTCCGTTCACTCCATGGCACGCTCATGTGCGGATCACCTATCTATCCTTGGCGCTCGCAATCACTTTTTCCACCCTTTTTGTGAAATCGCTCTATGAAAGCGAGATGAACAAGCTTGTTTCCCGAGGACTGATTTTTGCGGGTTTGTTCTTCGCAGCCATGATTCTTCTCACTCCCCCGGTGTTTTTTACGGACTTCGTGTTTCCCATGCAGGTCATTATTGCGCTTATGTCCCTTTACATCGCGGTGGTTCTTGCAATAGCTTCATATCGCAACAGGGAAGGAGCCAAGCTGTTCCTGGCAGCGTTTCTCATATACTCTTTGTGTATCATAAACGATATCTTTTATCATCAGCAGATCATTTCATCCGCATATCTAGTTCCGATCGGTTCTCTACTGTTTATCTATTTGCAAGCCATCGTCCTTTCCCGAAGATATGCAACGTCGTTTGTGAAAATTGAAGAGCTTTCCACCGAAAAATCAAGACTGGAGGGAACCGCTCAGAGTTTACAAAGCCTGTCGTATCAGGATCCGCTTACGGGGATTGCCAATAGAAGAAGACTGGATGAGTGGCTTGATCTGGAGTGGCGGCGCGCGATCCGGGAAGGAAACGAGCTCTCGTTTATCATGGTGGATATCGACTTCTTCAAAACATACAACGATCGGTTCGGGCATCCTGCAGGAGATCGTGTACTCAAAATGGTGGCGTCCGCCATCCAATCCTGCGTGCGTAGACCTGCGGACCTGGTGACTCGGTACGGAGGCGACGAGTTTGGTCTGCTTTTGCCCGGGACAGGAATCGAGGGAACAATATCCTTATCGGAGAAGATTCGATTGAAGGTATTGGGTTTGGGAATTCAACCAGCAAATCAATCCGTTGCGGAGACTGTTTCGCTAAGCCTGGGGTGCGCGACAATCAAACCCAGCCTGGGGCAGGACCCGATGGATCTTGTTAAAGTAGCGGATCAAGCGCTTTATCAAGCAAAAACAAAAGGAAAAAACAGAACCGAGCGGGTGGATGAGATGGGGATTTTGGATCCAGAGCATCCGATCACCTAGGATTTTCGCCGATCCCCGTCTCAGGATCGCATACACGAACGAGTCATGCCATATCGGGTTTCCATGGGCACCCTCCACGAGAAGGGATTCGAGGAATTGATGTAAGCCAGCATCCGGCGCGCATCGAGATCATCACACGCGTACCCTGGCCAATCGGTTCAATCGTTCCGTAGCAAAAAGTACAATGATGATGCAGATCAAAACCAGGAAGGGAAAAAGTTCAACAGCGACGTTTCTCAAGATCACGCCGATCAGAGGGGCCATAATGGCGCTCCCCAGATATCCAAATCCCATCTGGTATCCGATCACAGTCTGAGAGATCCTCGAACCGAAGCGTTTGGGGGTTTCATGGACCATGGCTGGAAATACTGGGGCAAACCCCAGTCCGGTCAATAGAAGAAATGGCAGAATGAGAACCTCGGGCAGCGGGATTGCCAACAAGAACACGCTTGTCAGAGATATTCCGATGCCAAGACGGATCATCTGGGTATTGGTAAGTTTGAATGAGACAAAACCCGATAAAATCCTGCCTGCAGTTATCCCTCCATAATACAGGGCAATCCAGGAAGCAGCGGTTTCGGGCGAAATCCCTTTCACTTCCACCAAAAATGTGCTGCCCCATAGTCCCACCGCCATCTCTGCTGTGACATAAAACATAAATGTCTGGATGGCGTTCAAGATGCCTTTGATTTTTAAAATGGAGATCATCCGGAGCTTGGTTGCATGCTCCGTACGCTCTGATTCGACAGCGTGGTTAAACCCCGGCTGGGACCGATGTTTGGACCATAGGGGATAAAAGAGAATAAACAGAAGGGCCAATGACAACTGAATACTCCCTACAATGGCGTATCCGCCCCTCCATGAACCCTGTTGGGACAAAGAAAAAGACATGATCAACGGCCCTGTGGTCGCACCGATCCCCCAAAACGCGTGCAGCCAGTTCATATGATAGGCCTTGAAATGCAAAGCGACGTAATTGTTCAATGCGGTATCAACCGATCCCGCACCCATCCCCAACGGAATACCCAACACCATCAACCAGTAATGAGAAGCGGCGTTGGAAAACCCGATCAAAGCGGCGCCAGTCATCAAACAACTAATAAAGACCACCTTTCCCGTTCCAAGCCACCGAATCACGTGTCCGCTGAACAGACTGGATAGTATGGTAAATACGGATATCGGGATGGCTATCAAACCGGCATAATCCAAAGGCAAATTCCATTGTTCTCGGATCACAGGCCATGCAACTCCCAATAGAGCGTCCGGCAATCCAAGACTGATAAAGGCGAAATAAATCAAAACCAACAACAGAATGGTGATCATCATGATTCTCCTTTGCTTCTTTAGGCTTGAACCTTGGAATCATACCATGTGTTCTTTTTTATGTCAACCGTTGAAGACGATACGAGACGTCCCTGAAGTCCTTTTACGCATGCACTTATTTTTTTTGGTATAATCGGGAGGAAACAGTTCCTAAAGGGAGGCGGTTCAGAAAGGAAAAAAAACGAATCCCATTGAGCGGTACCGGGAAAGAATCGAGGAAATGGTTGTTGAAGAGGCTAATCTGAATCGTCTTTACAACGGTGGGTACAAACCACCTATGATTATGGGCTAAAGACACCAAGAAAGAGGGTCAAATGGAATATATAGAAGACAAGGATTTGAAATACAAAGATTCCCTTCTCAAAGAGTTACGAGCGTACAATCAAAAACACACTGGCCCAAGAGAATCATCCACAGAATACTTCTATGCGTTTGACGGCGAAAAACTGGTTGGATGGATACAAGCCAAGTTTTCTTGGGATTGGGTAAGTATCGGTGATATTTTTTATGAGAATGTTAAAGTCTTGAATACGGTAATTTCCGAAATTTGTCATTATTATAAAACCAAAGCAGTTGGCATAAAACTATATACAAGCAGAAGATCCAGAGTAGATGATTTTGTGTCGATTGGTTTTACAATTGGGGGAAGAACTGAAAGAACATCAAAAATACCTCAATATATTTATTTAAAGTACATTGATTTAGATAAAAAAAGTGATTCTCATACAAAAGTAATCATATCTAAGGAAATAATCGATGAATACAAACACATGATGTCAAATCGATCAGAAACTTTTACCAAAGAAAATCAAATTGAGTTAGAAGAAGAAACATTTATGTATGTCGCGCTAGATGGCGACACATTTGCAGGGGGAATTCACGGGAGTATGATTGAGGACTCCATGACCATAGACTGGTTGATTGTCAAAGAAGAGTATAGAGGATTCGGAATAGGAAAGACGCTTGTTTGGAAAATGGAAAAAAAAGCCAAAGCGTTAGGTGTATATAGCATCAATTTGGGCACAGTTGAGTTTCAAGCAGAGAAGTTCTACGCGAGATTGGGCTATAAGATCGTATTTGTCAAAGAGAATGATCCCAAGGGATATCGCTCTTTTAGTATGGTAAAAAAACTATAACTGGGATGATTGACCATAAGAGGTCAACCATAATGAGCCCCACACGGGTTTCCTAACTACTTGCGATTAATCCTCCAGTCTCGCTTTCATAAAGGCATCTTCCGGTCCTGTGATGGGGATGGGGATCATGTTGGCGAACGTATCCATCGACAAACGCCCCAGGTTGCTCATCTGCTCCAGGGGGATGGTTACTGCTCGCAGTTTTCTTCCGAGAGAATCCCTGTTTTGGTTCTGGTGGTCGAGCTATCTTCCAGAAAATTGCAAGGATTAGGAATAGGGTTTGGGTAGCCTTTTATACTAATCCAGCGCCGATCTTTCCATAAGCCAAAAAGTGGATGCTTTCTTTTCTTCAAGGCTAATGCCCTCGAAAAGAATATCCTAGCGGGTTTATCCGAATACTTATAATCCTCATAACGTGCATGGACATTTCGACAACCATAAAAGCGGGCAAATAATGGAATCATAAGAGCTTTCGTTGCCAGTAGGGTCAGACGTCACTCCAAATGAGATTTCAGTAAGCGCAATGGTTGGGAAGCTTTTTTACTTGGCTACAAATAAGGGTTATAGAATGAAAATGCTCAAGTGTCTTTGAAAAAAGATCTTTGAAAAGAAGTCCTCATAAGACATCTAAGAAAATCGGTACTCTGGATTGGATGTTTTTTTGAATGAAAATCCCAATCCATTAGAAAGGAGTACCGACATAAATACTGTGCCACGAGACAAGGAAACTGTCAAGGGGTATTTTGGAATGATTTTCGATACGATCGAAACCCCACACAACCATCAGTGTGGTTTTATCGGAAGAAAACTATGGGTTTCCCATTCAACACCCTCTTCCAACCCCTGGATATGCTGTTTTGAAGGTCTTCCAAAGATTCATCGGGGTCCTATGAGTCAAAGATCGATATGCCCGTATCCTGGCTCAAAGACAATGATGTTCGAGAGTCCTTGGTGATTACCGACAGTTGGAACACCAACTCGACCTTTGCTAGAACGAACCGGTCTTTGATTGTCAATGGGAAGAAAATCAAAAACGGCTCGTATCTGGCAAATGTTCAGTCCATCCGCATACCGGTCAAAGTAATGGTCACAGAACTTGAAGACCAATCAAGAGCGATTCTGCTATGCTACGATACAGCGCTCTCCAGCGAAATGATCATCCAATACGATTCACTCAGAAGGTTAATGGAGACTTTTTTCAAGTTCGTAAAGCAGAATCTCTTAGCCCGGTGTCAAATCCGCTCAGAAGCGGGCCCAACGCACTATTTGATTGTGATTGCCATTATTTGTCAGATTTTCAATGACCGGATGGAGATCCTCCAAGCACACCAAAAAAGATTGAGATATGGAACACATTCAGTGTACTTCGTATTGCTGTATCACATTTGTCTGTAATGTTTGCTAGAGGTGCTCCTGTTGATGTTCGTAGTTTCCGTTCTCCTGAGTGCCCCTATTCTAAAGGCTTGCAGCTTATAGTGGTTTCGTTGTTACTTCCACACACGTTATTTATACTAGTTTGAAACTGCAGCAATAGGATAAACAATTATAATCGTCTATCAAAGGAGCGCAGCGGAGTAAAAACCCAGTGCAGCGATTTGTTGGGCGATCTTTTTCATACCGTCGACCACTCTCTACAGAGAACTTCCGCCTGCTCCAAAACGGTTTGTGTTGCTTTTTCCTGTTTGTCGGGTGGATAGCCGTGTTTGCGCAGAATCCGTTTCACAATCACCCGTATCTGAGCGCGGGCATTTTCACGAACTGTCCAGTCTATGCTTACGTTCCGCCTGACCGCTTCAACCAGTTCGTGCGCAATTGTCTTCAGCGTTTCATCCCCCAGAACATTCACTGCACTGTCGTTAACCTCAAGCGCATCGTAGAAGGCGATTTCATCATCGGTCATGCCAAGGTTTTCGCCACGCTGCTGAGCCTCGCGCATTTCCTTGGCCAATTTGATGAGTTCCTCGATCACCTGCGCCGCCTCGATGGCACGGTTCTGGTATTTCCGTATGGCCTTTTCAAGCATCTGCGCGAAGGATCGTGCCTGAACGACATTCTTGCGGGAAGTCGTCTTGATCTCATCGTTCAGGAGTTTTCTCAGTAATTCCACCGCCAGGTTCCGGTGAGGAAGCTGCCGTACTTCTAGGAGGAAGTCGTCCGAGAGAATCGAGATGTCGGGTTTCTTCAGGCCTGCTGCAGTGAAAATGTCGACGACCTCTTCTGAGGCCACGGCCCGCGATACCAGCTGGCGAATCGCGGTATCCATCTCTTCGGGGCTCTTGCCTTCGCCTTCAACCGTTGCTTTGGCCAGCCCGGCGCGGACCTCTTGGAAGAATCCCACTTCATCACGGATTTTAAGAGCTGCCTCATGCGGAACAGCGAGAGCAAAAGCCTTGGACAGAGCAGTCACTTCTGCCAGATAGCGCTTCTTGCCGTCCTCCAATTGAAGGATATGTTCCAGGGCGGCCGCGATGCCTGCGATACGCCTTGCGGGTTCTGCTTTGAGAAGAGAGGCGTAATCGAAACCGTGGAACATAGAGACGACGACTTCGAATTTCTCCAGCATCACCTGGGCGGCTTCTTCCTGGTTGATTGTCGCCTTGCCGCGACCACCCGCATCGGTGTAGTCCGCAAGGGCTCGTTTCAACTGGTCCGCAAGGCCGAGGTAGTCAACGACCAGTCCGCCCGGTTTATCTTTGAACACCCGGTTAACGCGGGCTATCGCCTGCATCAGGCCGTGTCCCCGCATCGGTTTGTCGACGTACATCGTATGCAGCGACGGGCAGTCGAATCCCGTCAACCACATATCCCGGACGATCACCACCTTCATGGGATCGGTCGGGTCTTTGAACCTCTTGGCCAGGGCCTCACGTCGCGGCTTACTGCGAATATGAGGCTGCCATTCAGCGCGATCCGATGCGGAACCGGACATGACGATCTTCACCACGCCCTTGTCGTCTTCGTCGCTATGCCAATCAGGCCGTAGCTCCACGATGGCGTTGTACATGTCCACACAGATTCGACGGCTCATACAGACCATCATGGCCTTGCCGTCCAATACTTGCAGGCGGTCTTCAAAATGGTGAACCAGGTCTTCCGTAACGAGTGCAATCCGCTTTTCCGTACCAACCATCGCTTCAAGAGCGGCCCACTTGGTGCGCAGCCTCTGCCTGCAGGACTCTTCCTCCCCCTCGGTGATCTCTTCAAACTCCGGGTCGATTTTCGGCTTTTCCTCTTCCCGTAAATCGATCTTTGCCAGTCTGCCTTCGTAATAAATAGGAACAGTAGCGCCGTCTTCGACCGCCCGCAGAATGTCGTATTTATCGATGTAGTCGCCGAAGACCGCCGGTGTGCTGCGGTCGTCACGTTCGATGGGCGTACCTGTAAACCCAATGAAGGAAGCATTCGGCAGAGCATCGTGCATGTGGCGCGCAAATCCGTCGATGAAGTCATACTGACTACGGTGCGCCTCATCGGCAATGACCACGATGTTCCGACGGGTGGACAGTTCGGGGTATTGCCGGCCCTTCTCGCTGGGCAGAAATTTCTGAATCGTCGTGAAAACCACCCCGCCTGAAGGAACCTGAAGCAGATCTTTCAAGTGTTCCCGGTTTTCCGCCTGAACAGGTGTTTGGCGCAGAAGATCACAGCAAGATGAAAATGTGCCGAAGAGCTGATCGTCCAGATCGTTCCGGTCGGTGATCATCAACAAAGTTGGATTTTCCATGGCCGGATGACGGATGATCTTACCGGCGAAAAACGCCATCAAAAGACTCTTGCCACTTCCCTGGGTATGCCAGATCACCCCGATACGACGACCTCCGAAGTGATCGGTTCCGGAGCCATAAGCGGCCTGGGACTCGCGCACCTCATAAGGATTGTGCTCGTCATACTCCGGGAAGCGGGCATACAGCATGCCGGGGTCGGCCTCGATGCCGCATGCCGACAAGGTACATTCAACCGCTTTGTTCACGGCATGGAACTGATGATAAGCCGCCGCTTTCTTGGTAATCGCGGCTCCGTCATCGTCGAACACGATGAAATTCAAAACAAGGTCGAGAAAACGCCGCTTGTCGAAGACACCCTTGAGCAGCACTTCGAGTTCCACGGAACCTCGTGGGGCGACTTCCTTGCCGTCAATCGTGCGCCACGGCATAAACCGGTCCCAGCCGCTGGTGAGCGTCCCGCTCCGGGCCTCCAGACCGTCGGAAATGACAAGCAGTTCGTTATAAATAAAGAGGCCGGGGATATCACTTTTGTACGTCTGAAGCTGGTTGAAGGCTTGGCGAATGGAGGCCTTTTCATCCGCCGGATTTTTGAGCTCAATCACGCCCAGGGGTAGGCCATTGACGAAAACCACGATGTCGGGTCGACGGTTTCTGCGGTCCTCAATGACCGCGAACTGATTGACGGCGAGCCAATCGTTGTTTTCCAGGTCATCGAGATCGAGCAGCCAGACTTTGTCGTGGACCTCTCTGCCATCTTTCATATAGGAAACATCCACACCATCGGTAAGCATGCGATGAAAACGCCGGTTGTTCTCGATCAGGTTGGGCGACTTGGTGCGGGTGATTTTCCGGATAGCCTCACCGATGGCATCCGGCGGGATGTTTGGGTTGATATTCTCGAGT
>CAYWWY010000006.1:15287-112207 GCA_964462525.1 uncultured Thermotogaceae bacterium | reverse complement strand
GTAAAGTAAAGACCCTTTACGGGTATTAGAAAAGCCCCCGTACGGGGGCTTTTTTTCATGAGAGGGATTGACCTGAATTGACGTCTAAAAAATAACCACCCCCGCAGGTGAAAGGATATATGCCGCGATTAACTGGAGAAAGGAAGTGGTACACATGGATGAACCAATTAACACAAACGCGCTTTTCATGGGACCTAAGTCAGAAAACTACGATTTTTTCCGAAAGATGCTGCTTTTCCTGATGGATGATCATGCGGACTGGCGCCGGTTTTTCCATCCAGATGATTCACCCGTGGTCAACGATCATGAAAAAAAACAACAGGGATATCTCCAAACCATCCAGCGGACACGAGAGGCTCTTGTTGATCTTGCCGGGCAGCTTCAGGATAGTTCAACGCCGTGGTTTTCGCCCCGCTACTTGGGCCACATGAATACCGACACCCTTATGGCAGCCAATTTAGGGTACATGCTAACAATCCTATACAATCCCAACAACTGCGCATACGAAGGTTCTCCAGCGACCACAGCTTTGGAAATCGAAGTCGGCCGGCAACTTGCTGTACTAATGGGTTATGATCCAAAGCGCTCTTGGGGCCACATCACCTCGGGCGGAACGGTTGCCAATTACGAAGCAATATGGTTGGCCCGGAATCTTGCGTCCTTTCCTTTGGCCGTTGGGGCTTGTCATCCGGAACTAGTCGACGGATTCGATGAATGGCGGCTTTTGAACATGTCTACAAAGCAGATTCTAGACCTTGTTGACCGGACAAAAGTAGAAGGGTGTTTTGAAGAAGTCAAACGGCACACGGTGCGAGGAAAAGGGATGCATCTCTCCCGTCCTGGAGCAGTCATTGTTCCCCAATCAAAGCACTATTCCTGGACCAAAGCCGTCGATATCTTTGGAATTGGCCAAGATCACTTGTACGCAATTCCAGTCAAAGAAAATTATCGTATGGATGTCCAAGAATTACGCAGACAGATTGAAACGTTGATTGCTGAGAAAAAACCCATTCTTGCTGTAATCGCAGTTGTCGGCTCAACCGAGGAAGGCGCTGTTGATGAGGTTCACGAAATCGTTCGACTTCGCGACAACTACGCCAAACAAGGGATTTCGTTCTACTTGCATATCGATGCTGCGTACGGAGGGTATGCGCGCGCATTGTTTCTGGATGAAACCAATCGGTTTGTCGGTTTTAAGGAACTAGCTTCTCCAAACCCCCGATCCGATAATTGCGAACCCGGATGGTTGAGTCGGGATGTCTATGAAGCCTTCCGGGCGATGTCTGACGCCGATTCTATTACCGTAGACCCCCATAAACTTGGCTACACTCCTTACGCGGCTGGCGCGATCGTAGCTGCCGATCGAAGGATGATTGAGGTTATCTCCTATTTTGCAGCCTATGTGTTCGATAAAAACGAAGACAACCCTATGTTGTTGGGAAGCTATATCATGGAGGGATCAAAATCTGGAGCAGCGGTTTCTGCTGTATGGATGGCGCACAAGGTTGTTCCCTTAAACCGATCTGGTTATGGTCAGATTATCAGCGCCAGCATCGAAGGGGCATATCGATTCTATCACTCTTTGCAAAATCATCCTCCTATGAAAATTAAAGGGCGGTTATACCAAGTATTGCCATTGGCACAGCCTGACATTAATGTCATCGATTACGCCTTTCACGAAGTCGGAAACAATAGCCTAGCTGAAATGAACGAACTCAACCTGTATATTTATGAACAGTGCTCATACAAATCAGGACCTCTATACACCAATGATTTCATTACCTCCAAAACATCGCTGACAAGGGAAGAATATGGAGATATTCCGGGACGATTTATCGAACGGTTTGGCATGGATCTTACTGAGTGGAACAAATATGGAAGCGTAACCGTCCTTCGATCTTGTGTGTTAACGCCGTATTTGATGAACCATTCTACTTATGAAACCTACTGGAAAACCTTTCTCCAAGCCATGGAAAAAGCAATTGGCACTTATAATTGACCCGAAAGGCCGCATGGTGCGCGGAGTTGGCAAAAACCACAGAGGGCGTTTTCGATTGCATGATGATTCGCTACCCCTCTTTTGGAAGTGAGGACCCGTTGCATTGGGATTCCTGTGTAGGCCTCTATGGAAGAGAAATGCATTCCACATGAATTGAGAGATCGACTACCCTTTTACCGACCCTGCCAGAAGCCCGCGGATGAAGTACTTGCCCAGAAGGACGTAAACCAAAAGAGTGGGGATCGCTGCTACAAGGGCCCCTGCCATTTGCATGTTCCATTGGATCACTTGGCTCCCGGCCAAATTTACTAAAGCTACGGTAATGGGTTGTTTGGTCGGGTCGCTCGTAATCGTGACCGCAAAGAGAAACTCATTCCAAATATTCGTGAACTGCCAGATAACAACTACGACCACCGCAGGAATGGATAAAGGAATCAAAATCCGAAAATAGGTGCTAAACATATTTGAACCGTCGATTGATGCGGCTTCAAGCATCTCATCGGGAACATCCATATAGTAATTGCGGAAAATCAAGGTGGTGATCGGTAGTCCATAGATCACGTGAGTTAAGATTAGCCCCCCCAAAGAACCATAAAGACGGATATTCTGAAGAAATTGGATCAAAGGAAAGAGAATGGATTGATACGGAATAAACATTCCGAACAGGATAAAAACGAAGATGATGTTCGCCCCAGGGAATTTGATCTTGGAAAAGATGTATCCGTTAATGGAACCGAGAAACGTGGAGATTAAGGTTGCAGGTATGACAAGAAGAATGCTGTTCATCAAGTTTGGTCCCAGTCGTTGGAATGCTGCTTGAAACCCTTCCCACGAAACTTCACGGGGGAGATGCCACATCGTTGACACGCCGATATCTCGCAGTGGTTTCAAACTGGTCGCCAAGAGCATATAGATTGGGAGCAGGTAGGATGCAGAGATGATGCCGAGGATCGTATAAAGCAAAATGCGGTTCCAGTTTCTTCTACGTGGCATGATCACGCCTCCTTCCGCATAGTGGAAAGAAGGTAGGGCACAATAACAATCGCTACCATTAACAACATAATCACAGAAATAGCGGAGCCCAACGAATATCGATTGGAACGAAAGGTTAGTTCGAACATATAGATCGCCGGTACATCGGTCACATTATTGGGACCACTACCAGTCATCGCATACACTAGATCAAAAATCTTCAAAGAAATGTGTCCCAAAATAATCATTGCGCTAAGGGTAATCGGCTTCAACAGGGGAAACTTTATCTTCCAAAAGGTTTGTATCGCGCTCGCACCATCAACTCGCGCAGCTTCGGTCAGTGTGTCAGGGATCGACCGCAAACCAGCTAGATACATTGCCATTGTATACCCTGATAGTTGCCATACGGCCGCAATGATAACCGGTATCAGTGCGAAGTTGAAGTTCCCAATCGAATCGGTCGAGGTAAACCATCTCCATTGGAGGGACTGTAATCCAAAGAGTCCAAAGAACACGTTGATGCCAGCTGGGTTTCCCGGCAACGTTCCGGGCATAAATACCCAGTTCCAAACTGTTCCTGTGACAACGAACGAAAGCGCCATAGGAAAAAGAAAGATGTTTTGAAAGATTCGCGAACCTTTGAGTTTTTGATCTAACAATATTGCCAAAAAGATTCCCATGATCAGGCATCCGGTCAGGAAAAAGAGGGTAAAAAAAAGAGTGTTCCAAAGATCCGTTTGAAACCTCGGGTCTTGGAATAACCGTTCATAGTTCCGAAATCCTACGGATTCATATACGCCACTTGCCAAGCGCGCAAAAGTATTCCAATTCGCAGTAGAAGCACGAATGGTCCAAGAAATGAACCCATACACGAAAATCCCGATGGCAACAATCGTTGGCGCAACAACGAAAAATCCCAACAACTTGTTCTTTCTTTTTCGCATGAAGCCCTCCTGCACTTGACTACATCAAATAAAAAGGGGCTTTCTTGTTAGAAAGCCCCTTTTCTCAAACGATTAATTAATTGTATAGTCTTCGTCTTCTGCAGCGAAAAAGATACCTTGAATGGCTTGGTCCACATTCAGTGTGGTGATGAAGCGATTCACAACATCGTTCATCGCTGTTGCAAAACCTTCGGGCGCAGCTGATCCATGGGCGATCGAAGGGGATAAAGCAAGCGTTGCGAAATCGTCCAGACACCATTGGAGATACACGTCATATTTGGAGTAGTCTGCATCCATTCGCGCGGGAATCGAACCTTTTATGGGGTTGAATGTGTCTTGTGCTTCGACACTTGCGATGAACTGGAGCCATCGAAGGGCATTTTCTCGATTTGGCGCATTCTTCGGAAGGCCAAATGTATCGGATACGACCATAAAGGTGTCCTGTGTCTCAGGTACGGCAAACCAACCAAAATCCACTCCAGGCTCCCAACCCATCGTTTTGAAGTATCCTTCCGCCCAGTCTCCCATGATATTCGCAAAGGCTCGTTTCTCATAAACCAGACGAGAAGCGTCCTGCCAGGTAAGGGCTGCGTGATCGCTGTTGAAGAAGGGGACAAGTGAAGCCAATCGCTCGAAAGCTTTTCTCAACGCATAATGGTCGAAACTTTGGCTTCCATCCCAAAGCTTATTGTATCGATCCGGACCATAGGTGGACAAAAGGAGCGTTTCAAACAGATGTCCAGCTTCCCATTTGTCCTTGTCCCCCAGGGACAATCCAATATATCCTTTGTCTTTGGCTTTTTGGAGATAATACCGGAATTCATCCATACTCCGAGGAGCTGAGGTCATTCCAATCTCTTTGGCGATTGCCATGTTGTAGAATACTACATTGCCTCTATGCACATTGACAGGGATCGAATATACTTCGCCTTTGTAGGAACAGATTTCCATAATTGATGGAGGAAACTTGTCGTAAACACCCCAATCTTTGAGGTATTGCGTTATGGGTTCCATGTATCCAGTTATGACATACGTATCGGTGAGTTCCTCACCTGCGTGCACTTGGAAAGAATCCGGGGGATTGTTGCCCAACATTCGGGTTTTCAGGACTGCTTTGGCGTTGACTCCTGCCCCGCCCGCTACAGTCGCGTTGATGACGCGCACATCGGGATACTGTTCGTTGAAGAGCTCAATAAGCGCTAGCAAACCCTCTTCTTCTCCGCCTCCGGTCCACCAACTGAAAATTTCCAGTTGGCCAGAACCAAACATACTGAGCGCAAAACATGCTACCAACAGTCCGATCAGCCATCGTTTCATAATTGTCCCTCCTTTTTCCCTTTTCGGGAAATTATCTACCATCCTTTATCATACCAGATCCGAACAAAGAAAAACAAGAGGCAAACCGACTGAAACAATTTTTATATGACTGAAGGGTAACCGCGCTATGCGCGCTTATTGCAGAAAACCTGTAATGGACGAGAAAGCAAGACAGTTTTTGGTTCTGGTCGGTAGACCGACTCAATCATACGCGTCCGGATCGTTCGGGTTCGCCAAAAAATCAACCCATTTCCCTTAACACTCCGTCTCTGATCTCCACCTTTCGATTTCCGAATTCTTCCGCAAACTTCATGTTGTGGGTGATCATCATAACCGTCACATCCAAATCTTCATTGATCATTCGAGTCAGATCCATTACCCTTCCGGCGCTCGTCGGGTCAAGCGACGCTGTATGTTCGTCCAAAAGCAAGACTTCAGGATCGGTAATAATAGCCATAACCATTGCCAAAGCTTGTTTTTGCCCTCCAGACAGCTCTTCGACTACAGTGTTCATCCGTTCCTCCAAACCCATATTGAGATGTTTGAGCATTTCAATGGCTTTGGGATGAATTTTGCTGAACTTCAATCCCCGTTTCCCTTTTTTTGAGGCGATTTTTAAATTGTCTCGTATACTCAGATTGGAAAACACCCCAGAATTGGGGTCCTGATAGACTCTTCCGATCAAATGAGCCATTTTCGACTGCGATGGTTTTTTGATCTCCTTGCCTTTCAAATAGTATCGCCCGTCATTCGGTTTTAATTTGCCCAAAACAACATTCAAAAGCGTGGATTTCCCTGCGCCATTCGATCCGACAATAATCAAAAAATCTCTTTTATGGGCTTCAAGACTCACATTTTTCAACGCTTTTTTTTCGTTTTCTTGGCCGGGGTTGTACACGACCGTTACATTTTCGAGCCTGAGCATAATGATTTCACCTTACCCTTTGCCAATTTTCTTGCCTTGGGGTTTTTGATCAAGCTGAACCCGATCACACTGATGATAAAAAGTGCTGTCAAGAATTTCATATCACTGGCGCGAAAACCAATTTTGTATCCGTATCTCATAACCAAAGCCAATATGATCTGATACACAATCCCTCCGACGATTGGCGCAATCAAACCAAACAGCGGCTTGAATCTGTCGAAGATGATCTCACCCACCATCACCATGGCCAATCCTGTGATAATCATACCTTGTCCCATGGTCACATCGGAAAAACCCCCATACATGGAAAACATTCCTCCCGATAACGCCACAAATCCATTGGCCAGAGATAATCCCAGAATACTGATAAAATCCCGGGATAACCCAAATGCCTCCACTCCGTCAGGATTGCTTCCAAATCCTCTCAACACAGTTCCCAAATCTGTCTTTAGGAACAGAAACAACCCAAAAATGACCATTGCGACAATAACCGAAATTAAAAGCAGATCGGTCCCATTCCCTTGATGATTGAAGATATTCAGAGCGGCAGCATCATGATATTCGCTCTTGGGGATGGGATAAATCACGGTTGGTTTCTCGGGCAATAGCGTATCAAAATCCCCGAACAGATCTGCCAGAGGATCCACGCCGCTGATTTCCTCATATATGGCCAGACTGACTTGCTGCCTTGTAGTTGGTATGGGAAGGTTCGGCCCATTCATCACCCGGATATTGATCGAATACAGCATAGTCATCACCAATATCCCCGCAAGCAGGACATGCACTTTCAGTTTTCTGAAGATCAGCCCAGTGACCGAACCGGCCAATCCCCCCAAAACCATTGCTATGATCAATGCCAAATAAGGATTCAATCCCAATACAATCAAAGCAACCGTAATAGCCCCACCCAAACCAAAAGTTCCTTCAACCGTCAGATCCGGCATGTTTAAGATTCTGAATGTTAAAAAGACACCAATGCCGGTAATACCAACAATGATGCCTTGTTCGATAATTGCAATCAATGCCCGGCCTCTCGCTCTTGGGCGTTGTGTACGATTAGGTCCGCTCTGGCCATTACGTTTTCTGGGATATCAATGCCCAATTCCTGCGCCAAATCAAGATTGATGTAAAGAATCAATGAATCAGCGCTAATCAATCGTGATTCCAGTTCGCTTGGAGGAACTCCTTGTAAGATTTGATAAACAATCTCACCCGTTTCCAGGCCGATCTTGTAATAATCAAAACCAAATCCCACAACACCGCCCCCTCTGGCTATATCAATATCACCTGCCATAATTGGAACCTTGGCCATTTTCGCAATTCGTCCGATTGCTGCAATACTCGAGGCTGCTGTATTATCTGTTCCGATATAGATAAAGTCAAGGTCTTTCACCACAGCGTTCAAAGCGGTGATCATCTCCGATGTGTTGCTGCCGATGATCTCAATCAGCGACATGCCCAGTTCTTCACAGATATCTCTGGCAGCCCTTGTAATCGAAACTGAATTGGCTTCTCCCGAATTGTAAATAATGCCGACACGAGTCGAATGGGGCTGAATCAGTTTCATCAATCGGATTTGAGACCGGACCGGAGTCATATCGCTGATCCCTACAACATTGCCGCGGTTTTTTCCCAGATTTGCGATCAAAGAAGCTCCAACGGGATCGGTGACAGCAGAAAATACAACAGGAAGACCTCTTACAGCATTGGCAAGAGATTGGGCCGAAGGCGTGGAAATCCCTACCGCAAGATTCAGATTGCTGTTCGAAAACTGTTGCGCGATGGATATGGCTGTATTCATGTCCCCTTGAGCCGTATGATAGAGCTCTTCAAAATCTTCTCCTTTGATCATCCCATTGTTGGCCAATTGATCCAAAATGCCCCGCCTTACTGCTTCCAAGGCTGGATGTTCCACAATCGCGGTGATACCGATGCGTTTCATAGACAAACCTACCGTCGTCACACATACCACCAAAAGGATAAGTACCAGTGCTTTTTTCATGTTCCCAACCTCCTCGTATAATATGGAAAAAAAAAGAGGGCACCCTATCGTAGGATGCCCTCTTGCTCTTTTCTTGTGGTTTTTCTATGACGAAACCGACAAGAACCTCCTAGAGGGCACTTGCCTGATAAAATAAAAATATACACTATTTACATTTTCGAAGGCTTTTTTCTCAAAAATCACAATCCATACTCCTCAACGGAAATTTTGGGTATTCTAGCACAATTAAAGATGGAAAGTCAAGTTTCCAAAATGACCCGATCAAAGTTCTCTCTTTTTTTTTAAAGGAACCTGTTTTGCCCGATCACATCCTGAGAGAGAATAATGAAATAGGCATGCAATCCAGGAACCCTCTTCAAGAGATTCGATCAAAGGCAAAGCGCTTCTGCTTTCTTTTCATGATCGCGACTAGAGATAACATAATCGGCACTTCGGTCAGCACGCCCACAACTGTTGCCAACGCTGCACCGGACTTCATGCCAAAAAGGATCAGAGCGACCGCAATAGCCAGCTCAAAGAAGTTCGAAGAGCCGATAAAGGTGGAAGGGGCCGCTTCAGGAAAAGGAATCTTGAAAATGCGACAAGCCGCATAACCGATTCCGAAGATCAGATAGGTCTGGATGGTCAGAGGAATGGCGATCAGAAGAATATGCACAGGGTTGCTGGTAATGACCTCACCCTGGAACATGAATACCAAAACAAGGGTGAGAAGCAGACCGATTTTGGTCACCGGTTCCAGCCTGGGAATCACCTTGGACTCAAAGTATTCCCGCCCTTTCCTTTTAACGACCAACACACGTGTCATGATGGCCAGCACAAGCGGGATGGCGACGTAGAATATGACCGACCAGAAAATCGTGACAAAGGGAACGGGAAATCCGGTGGTCATGCCGATCAGCAGCATACCCAAAGGCGCAAAGAGAAAGAGGATGATCAGATCATTCACTGCAACCTGGACTAGGGCATAGTTTATGTTGGCTTTTGCTAAAAAGGTCCATACAAGCACCATAGCCGTACAGGGGGCAAGTCCCAACAGGATCATCCCAGCCACATATTCTTGGGCCAGCTCTTCCCCAATGAGGCCTCCGAATAAGACGCGTATGAAGAGATAGGCGATCAAGGTCATTGTAAAGGGTTTGATTCCCCAGTTTATCACCAGGGTGATCCACAGGGGTTTGCTGTTTCGTCGGACATTCGTGATTTCTTTGAAATCGACCTTGAGCATGACCGGATACATCATAATCAGCAATACAATGGCTACGGGAACCGATATGTTCCCAATTTCCCAACCGCCAAGTGCGCGGGCTGCATCTGGGAAAAGATTCCCCAGTAAGGTGCCCACAAGCATGGCCAAAAAAACCCAAAGACTTAAAAGCTTGCTGAAAAGATCCAGTTTTCCTTCCATTTTGCATCCTCTTTTTCTACGTCTTTTCAAGCGCTTTTTTTCTCACCCACGCCTCGGCTGATTCAATCAAATCAAAAAGGTCCTGGTCGACCAGCGTTAACTCCTTGCGGGTACCATTTTTTTCTTCCTGTACAAGTCCGCAACGCACGAGAAGCTGGATATGCCTGGAAAGCGTGGTTTTGTCGATTGGAAAAGCCGGCTCCAGTTCGCACATACATAGGGTGCCCTGATGCAGCCTTATGAGAATTTGGACTCTCCAGGGGCTGCTCAAGGCTTTGAAAAGGTCGCTGACATCTCTCATGCTTGCAAAAGCTGTTTGGCCTGCTCCAATGAAGGCGCCTTGCCTGTCGAAACGATTTTTCCATCGATCGCAATGGCCGGGGTGGATGCGATCCCTTTGGCCATCATCGCTGCCATATCACTGACAGATTCCACAGTGGCCTGAATGCCCAATTCCTTTGCAGCCATGTCCATCACTTTTTTGGTCTGCTTACACTTTGCACAACCACTTCCATACACTTCAATTTTCATGATGATCCCTCCTTACGATGATAAGGGTGTTATCCACCCAGATTGCCGTAGAGAAAACCCCAAAGGGTTGCAAACACAACGACCATTCCGAAGAAGGTCACTGCCTTTTTCCATCCCAGCAGTTTCACGATCACGATCATGCTGGGCAGACTCAAGGCATTTCCTGCCAGAAAAAGGCTCAAGGCTGGTCCGCGTCCCATCCCCAGTTCCATCAGCGATTGGACGATCGGAACCTCCGTCAATGTGGCGAAGTACATGAAAGCGCCTAATACCGAAGCAACCAAGGAGGATTGCAGTCGATTCCCTCCCACAAAGGCCTCCACCCAGTTTGCGGGAAGAACGGCGGTCATGATACCCGCGATGAAAACCCCCGCAAAAAGGAAGGGGAAGATCTTTTTGGTGAAGCTCCAGGTTTCTCCAATCCATGAGGTTTGCGTAGGCCGAGGGAAGAGGAAGACAAAACCAACGGTGGCCAATCCGGACACCAGCATCAAGGGAATCTTGGCCGTTTGCGGAATAGGGGCTCCCGCAAAGACCAGAAAACTGATCTGCAGCCCCAAAAAGACAAGCGGTTTCCACATGGGAAACTCCTGTTCCTCTTTGGTAAAAACCAACCCGCCTTCTCCCTTTTCTCGAAAGATCAGTTGCATCAGAGGACCTATGATCAGCGCGGTGATCACCGCGAAGACAAGTCGCATGATGGCCATATCCCACCCGATCGCATTGCCGGTGAGAAGAATGGCGGTGATGTTGATGGCAGGGCCGGTAAAGAGAAAAGCGATCGCCGGCCCTAAACCGGCCCCACGCTTATAGATACCTCCGAACAAGGGGAGGATCGTGCAGGAACAGACCGCCAGAATCCCACCGGATACCGAAGCCACTGGATAAGAGATCCATGGTTTGGAAGCAGGACCCAACACCTTGAGAATCCAATCCTTCCGTACCATAACCGATATTGTTCCCGCGATGAAGAAAGCGGGGATCAAACAGAAGAGCACATGTTCGCGCGCATATTCGTGCACCATTAGAAATCCGCCAAGCAAACCGGCTTGCACGCCTTCAGAGGTGAAAGGGATCAAAAAAAAGAGCAGAAACCCAAAGACCAGAATCCCGAAGACTCCCCATTCTTTTCTTGCCTCTTCTGTCATAAAAAAACCTCCTTATCGGAATCTATATTGTTGTATACTTGTACAACCTTGCATATTATACCTTCTCTCAGCTGATTTGTCAAGATCTGGCTCCGCATAAAAGGGATTTCGTCCTTTTTCAATTGAGAAAAAACTCCGCAAAACGGGCCAACAATCAAGGCATACATGGAAATGAGTACGATCACGTAGAATGGAGACCCGGGCTTTTCCTTCCCTTGACTCGGGGTTTTGCTTTATGGTATACTAATAGTAGTAATAGTTATAACTACTATTCTGGAACTGGGTGATTTCAATGATCGATACAGGACTACTGGAAGAAATGGGGTTTTCTCAGAATGAAGCAAAGTGTTTCATCGCTTTGTCAAAGAAGAGTCCAATGACTGGGTACGAGGTGGCCAAAACAGCGGGAATAACCCGGACGATGGTGTATGACGTACTCAAACGGCTCGAAAGAAAAGAGTGCGTGCAAGTCATCGAAGGAAGTCCCAAGATGTATTCGGCTGTCAACTACAAAGACTTCATTCACACAACCCGAAATGATTATGGAAAAAAGCTTGATGCTTTGGAGAAGCAGCTGGAATCAATGACTCGGATATCTGACCGTGAGAATTATGTCTTCAACCTATCCGGAAAGGCTCAGATGATTGAGGCATTCAAGAAAGCAATCCTCGAGAGCAAGAGAGAAATTTACCTCTCTGCTTGGTCACAAGAAGCAAACTTGATCGCGGATGAACTGCAACAAGCCCATGAACGGGGTGTACAGATCTATGCCTTTTCCTTTTGCGAACTCCCCTTTTCTTTTGGAATCCAATATACATACAATTTGGAAAATCCTCATCAAAAGTTCCCCAATCGACGTTTGACCGGTGTCTTTGATCGGAAACTGCTTATTATGGGCGAAGGAAACGAAAAGATTGAAGAGATCGGAATAACCACTGAAAACCCCATGTTGATGGAGATGGCAATCGATCAGATGCTCATGGATCTGATCCTTCACTGTACCCTTCATCATTATGGATATCTTCAAGGAGCCTCAGATGTTGACCATTACAACAAAGGAGTGCAACGGTTTTTTGAAGATATTCACATGTATGAGGAGATTCCCAAACGTCTTGATCAATAAACGACAAGGAGGACGAGCATGTTTCTACCCCTTTCCCACTATAAACCCGATCTGAAGAAGACGATTCAAGAAATGAACAATACCTATGATGATGCCTTCCATCGGAGAGGAGGCAATGTTACGTTTCGAGCTCTTCCTCCTTCCGATGTCGCCTTATACACGAATCTCGATCTGACCTCTTTCCATTATGATTCGGACATCGAAGATTATGCGCATGTATTGTGCCAAATGTTCAAGACCTCCTTCGACGCCCGAACAGAAGTGGATGACAACATGGTTCCTTCTGTGACTCCGGTGCTAGGAATCGGCGACTATTCCGCTTTCGTAGCAGGGGATATCTACTTCAAAAAAGATACAAGCTGGTCTCAACCCATATTGAAAAGCATATGGGATTTTAAAGACCTTCCTCCTTTGGGGAGCAGTCTGTGGTATGGACGGTTCTTAGAGATCACCAAGGCTTTGCTCCGCCATCAACGAGAAGGGGGCATTCCATACACTCGGGGATTCTTTTCCCCTTTGGATCTAGCCGCAGCGCTCCGTGGAGATTCGATTTATATCGACTTCTACGAAGACCCGGAAGGAGTTCACGCTTTCTTGGACTATTGCGCTACTGCGACAATTCGATTTGCAGAGGATATCTATTCCCTTGTTCAACAGGAACTGGGGGACACAGAGTATGGATTGTGGTACTTGGAGGGGAATATCAATATGTCCGAGGACATTGCTTGTATGATATCTGGCAAGTTGTATCGCACCTTCTGCGCGCCCCACACCCAAAGGGTCATCGATCATTTTGGACGGGGGTATATGCACAGTCACTCCCGAGCTATGTACTTGGTCAAAGAGATCTGCGCTTTACACGGAGTTGTCAACCTTTGGCTTGCGACCGATCCCAATCAACCGCGCCCGATCGATCATCTGGATCAGTTGGTAGAGGATGCGCAAGGAGTTTGTTTGGCCATCGATTGCGATCATTTTTCGGAAATCGAAGAAAACATGAGCATACTGAAAAAAGGAAATTTTTCCATCTGCCTGCCTGTGTCTGATGTCCAAGAAGCCATTATCCTAAGCAACCGGTTTCAGGCCTTATAATCCCCCTGATCCATTCTCTTTGTGAAGTTCAATAAAAGACGAGGGCGTTAAAGCAAATGAAAGGGTGAATTGGAAGGTGTTTGGAAAGCTACAGACAATCTATCGCGCTCTGCGGACCAAAACAGTCATCCGGTATACATGGACAAGCTTCCTCCTGATTCTTTGCACATCCTTCATGATGTGCCAGATACCGGTTTTTGGGATTGAACCAATCCGCGTCTGGTTTTCCCACATCGAGGCAGAGAATGAAGAGATGCGTTCTATCGCAAAAGCCTTTACAGAAACCACTGGTATTCCTGTGGAGATCATTAGTCGGCGGGCGATCTTCGACGCGCCGGCCGATCTTGTAAACAACGCTGAGCTGCCAGACCGACCGGATGTTATTTTGATGCAAGCCCCAGATATTGGTGGGCTGGTTGCCTCGGGGTATCTGTTGCCTCTCAGTGTGGACCGTGATTTACGGGAACGCTTTGTTGGTGTTGCTTTTGATGCCTTTACCATTTCAGGAACAGCCTATGGAATCGGATACTCCATCGATACTTCAGGGCTTCTCTACAACAAAGCGCTGATTGATCCCTCGGATCTCCCGAAAACCTGGGATGACTTCTTTTCTTTGGCCAAATCGTTGACCAAGATGGATGACCAGGGTCAAGTGGTTCAGTTTGGAACGAGACTCAATCCCAAGGATATGTGGTTTCTGTACCCGATCATACAGGAATATGGCGGGTATTACTATGGAACCCTACCCGATGGAACCCACAACGCCTATGATATCGGGTTGGACAACGAGGGAATGCTGCAGTATGTTAAGCAGATGAAGCAAGCCATGACTCATAATTTGACCATTACCAACCCCAACCACACGGAAAGCCACATCTCTATGGATTTCGCCCGCGGAAGGGTGGCTATGATCCTGTATGGGCTTTGGAATGCCCAGATTTACCAAAACATGGGGCTTGATTATGGAATTGCGATGCTTCCGCGCCACCATGATGGTTCCGATTCACAGCCATTTTCAACCATACAAGGATTTGTCGTCAACCGATTCACAAACAATGAAGAAGCTGCCATCGCATTCCTCGACTTTATCCTTTACGATGATCATCAACAGATATTGATCGAAGCGGGAAATCGAGGGGATCAGAAGACCGGCGAGCGGAACCCCAGCAACAAAGCGGTTATCGCAAGTCCATATGTTCAGACTGACACGATCTTGCAGTCTTTAACCCAGATCGGACAATCCAGTCAACCCTTCCCAAACATTCCCGAGGGGACGATTTGGTATAACTATACACCAACAGCCTTCCGAACCATTTTTTTTGGGGACCAGCACGGACAAGAAGTCGATCCCCAAATCCATTTGCGTATGTTGACGGATCGGATCCGATCTGATGTAGCGTTGATGAACCAAACCCCTGAGCATATTGTGATCAACCCGCAAGACATCGTTCTTCCGATCATTCTGATCGGCGGAGCGGGAGTGGTGGGTTTCTTTGTTATCAGCAGAAAAAGGAACAAAAGGATTCAAGACCGTTTGAGCATGAAAGAAACAGCCTTTGCCTGGATCATTCTTCTCCCGCTGCTCTTGATGCTGGGAATTTTTTACGTATACCCCATCGTTCACAACTTCTATCTATCACTTACAGACTACAGCGGGATCAATCTCCGAGATTACGGTTTGATCGGAACAGCCAATTTCCATCAGATTTTTACGACCCAAATTCGCGGATTGGCCCAACTGACGATATGGACCATAGCGTTTGCCACCTTGGTAGTCGGGATTTCATTCCTACTCGGAACCTTTCTGGCAACTCTGTTGGACCGCATTTCCTTTTCTCTCGCGCGAATTTATCGCGTGATCTTTATCCTGCCTTGGGTGGTGCCGGCTTTTATCACCCTACTCATGTGGCAGGGGCTTTTAGAAACGGAAGGCGGTATGGTCAACCAATTGTTAGGTTTGATTGGGCTTCCTGGCGCACCTTGGCTTTCTCATCCAATATGGGCCCGTGTAAGCGTGGTGCTTGTCATGACCGCTTTTTCCTTTCCCTATTACATGGTTCTCGTTTTGGGGCTCCTGAAGACGATACCCAAGAGCTTTTTCGATGTTGCCTGTATCGAAGGAGCCAACGGTTTCCAAATCTTTCACAAGATCACGCTTCCTTGGGTCTTTCGAGCTATGCTCCCTATGCTCATTATGGGACTCATCATGCAAATGAATCAGTTCGGTGTCTATCTCCTGACTCAAGGAGGTCCGTTCGGATCCCAGTTGGGCGCGCCCGGGGCGACAGACCTCTTGATCACATATGTGTTCAACACCGCGTTCAACACAAAACGATACTCATTGGCAGCCGCGTATGCCGTGATCATCTTTCTCTTCGTAGGATCCTTCGCTTTGGGTGCGATGGCATTGGGCAAAAAAAAGACAGCGGGTGAACAGGCATGAAAACCCGATCCATGGGAAAAAGAATCGTCATCCATGCCCTTTTGATCTCTCTTGTCCTGATCACGCTATTGCCCTTTATTTTCGTTGTATTGATTGCCTTTGGAAAAGATGTGATCGGGACCACGATTCTGATTCCGGAACAATTTTCGTTGGAAAACTTTCGAATCTTGCTCACCGAAACCCATTTCACTCGATGGATGATCAACTCCTTTGTGATCGCGTCAGTTACCGTAGTGGTTGCGGTTGTGTTGGTATCCTTGTCGGTCTATGCTCTGTCTCGATTGCGATTCTATGGGCGCCAAAAAGTGTTTCAGTCCATTCTCCTCATTCAGGTCTTTCCTCTGACCCTATCCATGGTTTCAATCTTTCGGATTTTCGCAGCTGTGGGATTGCTCAACCAGATTCCCGGGTTGATCATTGTGAATTCGGTGCTGGCTTCTGCTGGATTGATTCTGATTGCCAAAGGGTATTTTGATACGATTCCGATCGATATCGATGAAGCTGCTAAAATTGATGGTGCATCGCGGTTTCTTATCCTGGTGAAAATCAATCTGCCTCTGGCCAAACCCATGATATCGATCATCGCCATCCAAAGTTTTGTCATCGCATATAACGAGTATGTCATTGCGAGCACCATCATGACGAGGGGGTTGGACCGAATGCCTTTGGCGGTGGGTTTGCAAAGCATGATCATGGGTCAATACGGCACCAATTGGAGCCTCTATTGCGCTGGAGCAGTATTGGGGAGTATTCCCATGCTCGTGATCTTCTATAGCCTTCAGAAGGCATTTTTGGGTGGTTTGACGGAAGGAAGTGTGAAAACGTGAATCGGAGCGCGGTAATGCACCTATCGGAACATACTTTTGCCTGGCCCATCGACTCGGAGTCGTTAGGCGTTCGGTTGAAGGCGGGAAAAGGGGACCTCCAGAAAGTCATGGTCTTGTACAAGAATATCTATGACCATTCATCACCTCCTGCACGAAAACCGATGAAACACGTTGCTCGGACTTCGGAGCATGATTGGTTTGAAGCAGTCGTTTCTTTGCCTGGGAAGCGGTTCAAATATTGCTTTGAGTTGGATGATGGTCTTGAGGCGATTTTCTATACAGCAGACGGGTTTGTCTCCGAGCCCAAGGAATCCCGATTCTTTTTCTACCCATACATCAACGAATCGGACAGGTTGTTGCTCCCAGGATGGGCGGAAGGAGAGATCATTTACCAAGTTTGGGTCGATCGGTTCTTTGATGGCAACCCCCGAAACAATCCATTAGGAACCAAACCCTGGGACGCCATACCCGACCGCAACACTTACTACGGAGGGGACTTTGAGGGTTTGATCATGAAACTCGATTCATTGATCGAATTGGGTGTCAAGGCCCTTTATCTGAGTCCCCTCTTCCAATCGAATACCTACCATAAATATGATGTGGTCGATTACACCAAAGTCGAAGAGATCTATGGAGGAAAGGAAGGGTTGCGCAACCTGGTGGACGCGGCCCACGAAAAAGGGATGAAAGTAATCTTGGACGCTGTGTTCAACCATTGCAGCGACCAGCACCCCTTTTTCCAAGACGTGAGAAAACACCAGGAACGGTCTCGTTATTCAAAATGGTTTACCATCCACAAGTTTCCCATTGAAGACCCTCTTACAGATTATGATTCTTTTGGTGGTTTGATTCCTTCTATGCCCCGGTTCAACACCGATCATCCCGAGGTGATCGATTACCTTGTCGGTATTGCCCTGCATTGGACCACAGAACTGAATCTGGACGGGTGGCGGTTGGATGTGGCGGATGAAGTCTCCCATGAGCTATGGAGGGAATTTCGAAAACGCCTTCGAAAGGCGAACCCGGATTTGCTGATCATTGGAGAAATATGGAATCAGGCAGGCAGATGGTTGTTGGGTGACGAGCTGGATTCAATCACGAACTATAAATATATGAACGCGCTCAGGGAATTCGCGATAGGCGATATCGATGCAAATCTCTTTTGGGAGAAAATGGATGCAAACCGTATGTTGTATAAAACCCCTGTACACAACTATCTCGTGAACCTTGTAGGAAGCCATGACACCATCCGCAACCGCAGATATGTAAAAGATGAGCGTCTCCATGAACTGATGCTGCTTGTGACCCTAAGCCTTCCAGGAATGCCCTTGATTTATTATGGCGACGAAATCGCCATGGACGGAGGAGAAGACCCTGACAATCGAAGAGCCATGCAATGGGGACAGAACGAAGCATTTCGGTTCAGAATCGCGAAGATGGGGCATATCCGCAGTCGTTCAGAAGTGCTCAAAAAGGGGGATATGGAGGTCCATGATGGCGGTCCTCGTGTCCTCGTATTCAGTCGAAGATTGAGAGATCAGCAGTTGATTGCGATTGCGAATTTTGATCATCAACCCACATCCCCCATTCTATTTGACACGGAATTATCCCCATTGTTTGGGATGGCAAGCATAGAGGGGAAACAGGTCCGATTGGAAGGCCGCTCTTTCGTGTTGTTGAGCAAAGCATCCGGTACATAAAGGGACTACTATCAAAAAGGGAGGTACGAACAATGGCACATCGAAACCGTGTGAAACTGATCGCGATTTGTCTGATCCTGACGACGGCATTTCTTTTTGCTTCCGGGCCCCAGTTCTTTCTGGGCACCAGCGCCAATGGGTATATGGTTCCCCGGGACGGAGGGTATGAACTAAAACCAATCGAAGGGAAAGATGGGTGGTATCGGATCACGATCGATTTCACCGAAGACAATCGAGATCCGATGTACGACGGTCATTATTACAAAGTGACTGATGGCACGTGGGATGCAAAGGGATCATGGGGTACCGATAACTATGCGTTCCAACCCGCCCCGGTGTATGTAACGCCATCCGGAGACGTGGCGGGACTCGGTTCGGTTTACATCCGAGACAACGGCAAATGCACGATTGTGTTCGATTCCAACACCAAGACCATCTACGATGATTCTGTCCAGGCTTTCCCGACTCCTCGAATCTATGGAGACTTTAACACCGCCATGGGGCGAGGCAGCGATTGGAGTATGTGGGATACCGAAGCGTTGACACTGACAGACCTTTATGGCGAGGGCATCTACCGGGGATTCTACACGCTGCCGGCCTATGAAGGCGATGGGGACGGATACATGATGGCAACCATCCTCTCCACGCAATTTGATACGAACTGGTACTTCTTCGGCGCCAAAGAACAGTACAAATTCGATGGCACACCCGCCGGAATGGGTCAGGTCAGTTACCTGAACCCCTCGGAAGAAACAACTTACGAATTCGTCTTTGATCCAGAAACGAAAAAAACCCGCATGATCCCTGTCCAGGACGGAGAAGTGAGAAATCTTCCAAGCCCCACGATTTACGGTGATTTCAATGGATGGATTGTTTTCGGTTCTCAGGCTTTTGCTCTTCAACCCACTCAAAACGCTCATATCTATGAAGGATCCATAACATTACCCGCTTACACAGGCGATGGAGACGGGTATATGATGATATTGGCTCTGTCCAAACGGTTTTATGACGATCAATGGGGCAAACGATGGGGCGTGGAGACTCAGTATAAGTTCGATGGGACGCCTGCTGGCTTTGGACAAGCAAGTTATTTGAAACCCGCCCAAGAGACTTCCTATCATTTTTCCTACAATGCGACCAACCACAAAACAACAGTGAGCAAAATGGATTGATTTCCGGTTGTCTGGCGGCCGCGGATTGGTCCGCGGCCGCTTATTGGCTAAAGGAGCGTGCAGATGTTTCGAGACAAGAATCGAGAACCCAGTTTTACGAATCTGGAATGCGTACTTCAGAAAAACCCCCCCCCACGAGCTGTGTTGTTCGACTTCATTATCGGAGAGAGCAAAGAACGAATGCTTGTTGGCGAAAGCTATCGTGCTGATACAGAATTTGATCGCATCGTGACGACCATTCGGGCCTTTGATTCAGGCGGATATGATTTTGCCCCAATCATCGTTCGAGGCCTTGAATTCGAACGGAACGTTCCTCTGGAAAGAAGCGCACAGACCAAATCCCTTAATGAAGGAAGCGTAATCATCGATCGGGCTTCGTATGAATCCTATTCATGGCCGGAAATCGATCGATGCGATTTTTCGGTTCTTACTCGCGCCGCATCGTACTTGCACCCCGATGCCAAGTTTGTCATTTTTTCCCACGATGGTATTTTGGAGAATACCATTGGGATTGTGGGGTACGAGCAACTGTGTCTGATGCTGTATGAAGACGAGCCTTTGGCGCGAGAAATCTTTGCGCAGGTAGGAGCACGGGTTTTGTCATATTACGAAACCTCTCTCGAATACGACGAGATTGGCGCGGTCCTTCTCAATGACGATTGGGGATTCAATACGCAGACGATGATCTCCCCAAAATCCCTCCGGACCTACGTGTTTCCCTGGTATAAGAAGATTGTCGATATGGTTCACAAAAAGGGGAAGTATGCCATACTGCATTCATGTGGGAAGTTTGACGCAATCCTCGATGATATCATAGACGATATGGGCTTTGATGGCCGGCATTCGTATGAGGACAACATCCTTCCGGTAGAAAAAGCCTATGAAGCCCTTCATGGAAAGATCGCCGTCCTCGGAGGCATCGACGTAGACTTTATGGTCCGCTCTCGGCCTGAAGATATCTATCTTCGATCGACTAAGATGCTAGAACGGGCAAAGGCTCGAGGAGGATATGCGCTTGGCAGCGGGAATTCGATTCCGGACTTCATTCCGGATGATCATTATCGGGCACTGCTACGCGCGGCTTTGGACTGGGATCAACAAAGGGGGTCGAAATGAGCGAAGTATTCCAAAACGCCTTTCAAAGAAAAACGCCTCATCGCATACCATGGATGCCTTTTGTTGGTGTGCATGGGGGGTACTTAATCGGAATGGAAGCCAAACCGTACCTCCAATCAGCCGATGCCTTATATGAAGGCGTTCATGAGGCAATTGTTCGATATAGCCCGGATGCGATTCCGGTGGTTTTTGATCTGCAAATCGAAGCCGAAATTCTGGGATGCCAGTTGAGATGGGCTAAAGATTGCCCCCCCAGCGTATGCTCTCATCCCTTTTTGGATGATCCAGACAGAGCAAGGGTAATCCCTTCTATCGATCAAGGGCGAATCCCGGCAATTATGAAAGCCTTACTCCGTTTGAACCGTCACCATCCCGATGTGGGATTGTTCGGATTGATTACGGGACCGCTGACACTCGCCACCCACCTGATGGGTACCGATCTCCTAATGAAAATGATTTTGGATCCGGATACAGTAGACAAACTATTGGCCTTTTGTACGGAAGTGGCTTGCGCAATGTCTGGTTACTACGCTGGCAATGGCGCGCATGGGATTGCCGTTGTGGATCCCATGTTATCTCAAATCGCACCCAAAACCTTTCAACGATTCTTGCCCCAGCCGTACCGATCCATCTTTTCCCATGTTCGTTCTCTGGGATGCCTTTCAGCCTCATTTGTCTGTGGGGATGCGAGAAAGAATCTCGATGAAATCTGTAAAACCAATCCCGATTCTCTTTTTGTCGACGAAAACGTGCCTCTGGCAATGCTAAGAGACTGCGCGAAAACGCATCACATCGCCTTTGGCGGAAACATTCCCTTGGCAAGCGTTCTTCTTTCCGGATCGCCGGAGCTTTGCAAACTCGCTGCCGCCCAGTGCATCTACGAATCCGATCAAATCGGCTTTATCCTCGCGCCCGGATGCGATTTGCTCTATCAAACTCCGCCAGAAAACCTTGTTGCCATCGCATCATTGATCCATTCTGTTCCCTATGAGCAGATGGGTTCATTGATTGCGCAGCTCACAACCCAGCTTCCGAAAGTGGAGATCCAACCATACAACGCACCCGATTACGCAAAACAGGAAGATCTGACGGCTGACATAATTACGCTGAATTCCGAAAGCTGCGCCGCATGCCAATACATGGTGGAATCGGTCCGATCTCTGATGGAAGAAAGGCCTGATCTTCCCCTGCAATGCCACGAGCATCGCCTATCAGAGCCAACAACCGTATCGATGATGAAAACATTTGGTGTGCGTTCTGTACCCACGTTATTGATCGATGGGCGAATCCTTTATGAAAGCGTCGTTCCCACAAGATCCGAATTGCTCCATATCATCGATCGAATGGTTCGTGAAAAGAAGCTCGTATGATCTTCTTTTGCCAATGTCAGAGAATTCTAAAAAGTGTGAACCTGAGCAACCGTACATAGCAGGGGGTCTGACATGCAGCCGTGGGTGCTCCCTTTTTCCCTTTAGACCCTAAAAATGAACCGCCAACACACAATTCTGAACAACTTGTATATTGGCTTCCTTTGCCATTTGAAGAATCTCTTCGCTTTCCGTTCCTGGTTGGAGCCATATCCGCTTGATTCCCAATCGGATGCATTCCTCCAACACCTGGATTCCAATCTTTGGATTGACGACGAAGTTAACAACCAAAGGTTTCTGAGGCAATGCGATTAGGTTCGGGAAGGTTTTCACGCCATTCACTTCGGGGTATTTGGGGTTTATGGGATAGACGGTGTAGTGATGGTCTTTCAGTTTGGTAAGAATCCGATTCCCAAATTTTTTTGGGTCTGGTGTAACTCCAACCACTGCCCATATTCGATCTTGTAAGAATTCTCGTTCCATACCCATCCCTCCTTTGCCTTTCGGTCTATTATGGATCTAGACGAAAATTATCTTTTGCTCCTCAGGGAGAAGCCAAACCGAACACGGAATCCCTGTTTGATATCTGCTCGATGCTTGTAAACCAAGATGGAGAAATTGGCTACCCAAATGACAAAAAAAGAAACCGAAGGAAGCGCGAACAGGAGAAAAACTAGAACAACCAGCATCCCCATAATCACTTTCCACCCATCGGGCTCAAAAATGATGCCTTTCATGAAAAGAATAAAGCACCCCCCCAGAAGACAGGGAACTTGCCACAGGGTTAACCCGGACCAAATTCCAAAAGTGACGGCAACCGCCTTCCCTCCTTTTCCCTTCATCCAAGGCGAAAACGCATGGCCCAATACAGGAGCAACGGATACCAACACCAACCAAACCGGTTCATGGGGAAAAAAAGACCGAAAAGCCACCACTGGCAGAAACCCTTTTCCAAAATCCAATAGCATGGAAAGAATCCCCAAAGCAAGATGCCCGCTTCGAAACACATTGGCGGATCCCGGGTTGCCATCTCCGTAGGTTCGGATATCCGCGCCAATCGCAAAACGACCAATCAGATAGGAATACATGACCGACCCGCTAAAAAAACCAAGGGGAAGAAACATCCATTGTTTCATTGACTCTAACTCCTTACTCTTGTTCTCGCATCACGAGCGTAATGATTTCGAAGGGGCGGTATTCCACACTCAAAGAATCGGATTGATTCACCAACACCTGCGCCCGCTCCTCCAGAATCGTGGTTTTCGAAATACTTTGCCACGGAGACGAGAAATCAATGGTCGCAATTCCTTGCGCGCCAATCATTTCGGCCAGTCTCAATACTGCCCCGCCCCGTTTGCCTTTTTTCCATGCAAGGATTCTCAGATTCGGGTCGGATATCCTTCGGATTCCCCAATGCACCCTCGCAGTTCCGGGGAAAAGATGAAGCGGATGATTCAAAGCATAGGCTTCGAGCATCACAGGCATCAGATCCTCCCCTTTATGGGGAAAGATGGAGTACGAGAATTGATGCGTCCCTTCGTCGGCAAAAAAATCCGGATAAACCCCTGACTTAACCAATGTCAATCCTAGTTCGTTTCTCCGCGCGCTGTGACCGTATAGACCATCATTCAGGATCGCTACTCCAAAATCCCGTTGGGAAAGATCGCACCAACGGTGGCTAGCAACTTCGTATTGGGCTTTCTCCCACGGAGTGTTTTGGTGGGTCGGTCGTTCGATAAATCCCGCGGATAGATCATATCGGGCTTTGCGGGATAAAACCGTGGTTGGAAACAAAGCTCGGAGCAAAGTCCTTCGGTGGGCCCAATCGATTTGGGTATGAACATCCAGCCGATCGGATCCGTGACGAAGGACATACTCCTGAACGATCGTTGTATGATCGATTTGGTAATCGACCCGGATCACCCATTGAATTGGGCCAGTATGAACCCACTGAATGGATCTCGGACGAATCCTCTGTCCGTGCTTGAGATGCGATCGATGGATATTCCAAGCGTCTCCGGAGCAGGGAACATCTGAGTACATCATCAGTAGATTGCCGGACTCTCGGAAGACCGTTCGATTTAGGGGAAGGAATACCATCTGAATCGACCCGTCACCCAAAACCTCAACCTCCAATGAATCGTTTTTCATGATCAAGGCTTCGGTTCTTTCTCCTTCCCCAAGACTCTTTACGGATGGCTTATCAGATTGTTCTACGGAAAAAGATTCCGTATGAAAGGCTGGGATCTTTTCTTCTCCCCAGTACAGTACCGTTATATCGTCCAAAACTTGCCTCTTCAAGGAAGTCCCTCGTTGGTTTTTGAGTACAATTGGTTCTCCCTGCCATTGCAAAAAGGGTTTTTGGGGCCAGGGGGAAGGATTGATCACGCTTGCTGAATGGTTCGCTTGTAAATTATCTTTTACGACCGCTTGAATCCCTTGAACGGCCTGATCAACAATCGTTTGAAGCTCTTTGTTTGACTGCTTATATACCTCATGGATGGAAGATCCCGGAAGGATGTCGTGAAACTCGTGTTTCAGCAGACATTTCCATGCCCGATCAATCTCCTGGGTGGGATATGGGCTTGTCGGGTTGTGAAGCGCCATCGTCTCCCAAAGAACCAGTCCTTCTTCAGCCTGTTTGTGCAGCCGTTTGGTCTGAGCTTGGGATGTAAGGGTGCCTCGATGAATCTCCAGATATAGCTCCCCATCCCAGATTGGCAGTTTCTGGATCAGTTCTTCTTTCATCAAAGCATCCTGATACGCTTCAGCGCTACTCATTTGGATTTTTGGTATACCGGGAGCGCTCGCAAGCTGCCGATAGGTTTGAATCATCTCCTCGGTAGGGCCTCCTCCTCCGTCTCCATACCCATACGTATATATAGTATGCGGAAACACGTCTTTTTGATGGTAATGATCCCATGTTTTGCTTAGGCCATAGACATCCATATGACCGTTGTAGCCTTGCGTCGGATTGTTGAAGCTGTGGTAGATGACTTCGCTTCCGTCAATCCCGCGCCATCGGCACAGGTCGTAGGGAAAGGGGTTGGTATCGTTCCAATTCAGTTTGGTGGTGAGGAAGAGCTGGATACCGGCTTGTTGGAGAATTTGGGGTAGAATCCAAGAAAACCCAAAGGCATCAGGTAGCCATCCGATAATGGCTTTTTTTTCGAAATGGCGTGAAAAGAAAGATTGGCCATAGATGAATTGGCGAATCAAAGATTCCGCCGAGGGAATGATACAGTCGCTTTCTACCCACATACCCCCCACAAGCTCCCATTGTCCCTGGCGGACTTTCTGTTGAATCGACTCGAACAAATCTGGATGCATGTCCAAAAGATCCTGATACATCTGAGCCGACGATTGGGCAAAAACAAACTCGGGGTATTTGCGCATAAGCCCGATCGCGTTGGAGAAGGTCCGTACGATCTTGCGGTGGGTTTCCGATTCCGGCCAAAGCCACGCATAGTCGATGTGGGCATGGCCTATGGCCCAGATTGATCCTGGATGGGTATGGATGCGGGCAAGTTGATCCATCCGTTCCCGCAGAAACCGAGCGCCATTCCTGAGCCCAGTTTGTACCTGCGGCCACGCTTGAAGAACCGCCCCTTCCGGATAATCCGGTGTCTTCCATACGGAAGTTGCTTTGGGGGCCAAGGTTGGGTTGTCACGAACACCTTGAAAATAGGTTTGAGTATCTCTGGGAATGGTCACCATAGAGAAGGCTTTTTCCAAGCACTCTCGAAGCTCATGTTTGAGATGCGCATCGGAAGCATCCTCCAATAGCTCGATGGCCGTTTGAAAGGTTGTGTACGCTTCGATAATGGAATGATGCTTCCATACCAGCAAGGATTGCGTATAGCAACAGTCCTTTTGAGGAGAACCAAACAACCCGAATGGAACTGTTTGAACTTCGATATCGTGGGGTTTTCCATCTGCGAGTGTGGAGATATCTGTCTCTTGATGGTACAGGTTGATGGTCCCAAAAGGTCTTCGATCGATGAAAATACTGCTTTCACCGCCAAACCAACTCCGAAACCAAAGGCATTCATCCCCTTGCAGGACGGGAAGAACGCATTCTCTGGCAAACCAAACGGGCCACTGGGATGGATCCCAAGCAAAACCCCTGCTTATCGTTTTTCCAAAAGCGGCGTTATGATCCTTCCCCAACGAAAAGGTCCAGAAGTCCAAAGACGCTCGCCTGTGGGTAAGATAGGGAGTGATCTCACCCAACATCCGCTTGAACCTTTGCCCGACCACCTTATGGCGCAAAGGCATGGGCGGGATCCCCTTTGACGCTCATGGATTCGATCTGGATCCGAACCCAACAAGAGCGGGCCAATCCCCCTTTCAAATCAGGAATCGGCTGACCGGGCGCATACTTGGCGCACAAAAGCCGGGCCATGTCCGCCTTTTCCGCCAAGTCCTCGATGATAGAAGCCTTTCCATGGACGATAACGCTTTGGTACAGACAGGTCAGCTGATCGGGAACGACAACCGTTCGACCCACGACACAAAAACTGACTAGGGGGTTATTCTTTAGGCCCTCCAGTTTGCGTCCTGAAAGGGCGCAATGAATGATTAAGGTATTTTTTCCTTCATCGAACACATAGTTCAAAGGAACCCCATAGGGGGTTCCTTTCGAATCGATCAAGGACAGATATCCATAGATCGTGGTCTGTAACAGCGTAATTCCCGTTTCTTGATCAAGCTCTTTATCAACGCGGTTTATCCCATCAACTCCCTAAAGATCATCCGCCCCGCTGAACCATATGAAATCCTCACCCCTCTTACAGATTCGAAGACGGTTGGTTTCTGGATCATTTATGGTTCGGGTGGGTTGATGATCCTGTATTGGATTTGCTTGTAGTTTGCGTCTTGAGTATTATCGATCCGATAGCTGAATGTGGCCGTGAACGTTTGGCTCCCGCCAGGACCTCCGCTATGCTCTCGAGCCGTTGCGCTTATATCGATGATGTAATCCCAATTTCCTCCTGTATCCACAATTTGGAAAACCCTCGCTGTTCCCTCGGTATTCGGGAACTCGATCCGACCATCTAAATAATCCCAAAGATTGATCCCTTTGGCATCTGCATAATCATAAAGGAAATTGGTGATTGAGAATGTAATCGATCCACTGATCTTTTGTCCCACTACTACTTCAGTATTCGCCAAAATCGCATGCGGTTTCTCGATTGATGGGACAACCATGAACTTCATCTCTCCGGTAAAGGACTCCGACCCTTGGCGACCGCTAAACTCAAGTTTGTGTTCGCCCTGGTTACCCGGTGTGGCCGCCCATATTTCCTTATAAAGGAAGGTTTCCCCAAAGGGTTCTACAGTTGGTTCCCCTTGACGGATCACATCGATGTTGGCTGTATCCAGAGTAATCGTCGCGTTGGTTTCCGGTTTGCGGTACGGATTGTTGAAGGTATATTCCATGTTGAAGTGAAGCTGTTCTCCCACTTCCAACAAGCCACCGCTCTCAGCGGTCCTTTCGATTTTTACCAGACTCAATGTTCCGTCGATTGCATTGAATGGCTCCCAATCACTAAGTAAGGTACCCAAAAGTGATGACTGAACCGTCGCCCGTACACGATAGTCCCCTTTTATCGGGATTTCTCGTGCGTCTTCTGTTATGAGGACCCAATAATTGGGTGTGGCTTCGATTGTTCGTCCATTGGATACTATGGTTGCTGATGTTGTAGCATCTACAATATCGAGCCGAACGCTGATCACGTTGGGTATATTGGTCAGTCGGGCGATTGGCCGGACTTTTTGCCCAACGAATACTGTATCGGATATCTTGGGATAAGTCACATCGATAAAGGTCCCTGCATCCCATACATGGAGGGTTTCTACAATCGATGCCTCCAATAAAGCTTTGGGATTGGTATTCAGACAGAACACTTTTGCCATGGCTGTATGAGTCCCTGATTTTGTGAATTCTACATTGGAGAAAAGGGCGTAAGCCTCTGGAGATGCGGGTTCCAAGTGCGGATGCGTCTTGTATGTCTTTGTAGAAACACCATCAAAGATCAACAGTTCCACTTCAATCAAATTGGAATTGGTTACCAGATCATGATTATTGAACAATACCCTAAGTTCTGATTGATCGTATACGATGTAGTCCGCGTTAATGACCTCGGAGGGAAACCGAACATTGCTGATCCTGGGTAGATCCACATCAAATTGTTGGGTTCCTTGGGCGATGAATGTTTCATTTCCGACAGAACGCGCCGTTACAATCACAGTAGCAGCATCAGCGCCCAAAAGATTGAACAGAGTCTGAGGATCGAATAAAGCGCTTGCCGTGTGCGTTGGACTCGTCACAGGAAAAACAGTCGAGTTGAAAGCATTAAGCGTGGGTTCAAATATGAAACTCCCTTCGAAGAATTCGGGTACTTGAGAGATAGTCATCTCGATCTCTGCCGGTTTTGCTTGGACAAATCGCGCGCTTCCCGTTGTTTTCCCCTGGATGATCACCTGCGGTTGGAAAGGCACGACAGTTAGCGAGGCGACTTTTGTGCTCACAGGATTGACCCGGCCAAAGTCTTTCGTTTCATACACGCGCACATCCAAGACAACAGAAGCGGCTTGTGTGGGTTTGATCCGATAGGAGTAGTAATGCACAGAATCGGACGAGGTGTCTGCATGGTAGGGGATCGGATTGACATTCGCAGCGCCTCCAATGACATCGACTGTTGGAGGTTGGATCTCCATTCCTTTGGGAATCGTGACCGTAATGTCCACAAGCCCATCGTAATTCAAGAGGTACTCTTTTGAATCGTCGACCAGGATGTTGATATTTGGCTCGGGCATAAAATAGAAGGAATCCCCAAACATTGTTGGCAGTTCAATGGGCGGAGATGAAGCCATAGTAACGGTTGCTGCAACGGTAAATGTTCCAGCCTGAGTGAGCGAGAAACTTCGAATGTTTTGATACACCGTATTGGAAGGATCATTTGGCTCAGCAACAATGGGACTGATCGGCGGAAGCTTCTGCCGGTTTTCGTCCACAAGGAAAAAATTGATGGATAAAGGCGTATTCGCAGGGTTATCCAGCTCAAGTCGGAAATCCATGGGTTGTCCAAGGACCAAGCTGTTTGGATCGCCAATCAATGAGAAAGTCCGTTTTCTGATCTGGGAATCCAAGACATGAATTGGCCGTTGAATTCCTTTTTCCGAGACAAGGGTTGTGACAGTCGCATGGACTGTATACAGTCCGCTCTGTGAGAAGGGGGACATGCTATACCGGTAGCGTTGGTTGACACCTTCTCGAACGGGTTTGGATTCAGGAAGGTATACAGTTCCATTTTGCGTGATGGAGAAAACGACGTCTTGGATCCAATCATTTTCCGGAACCCCCGAAACTTCAAAAACGAAATCGAAAAGCATCCCGACGTAGATTCGATCGATATCCAACAGATTGGTCGTCCCTGGATCAGCTGCAGTAACTTTCAAGTCAAGAGCAGATTTGCTGACAACCACATCTCGAACCATTGTGTCGGTTTGTGTTGCCGTACCGATTAACGCGTCCATTGTCAGTATCAGTGTATGGGTCCCATCCATTTTGGGGACCCAATGTTCTTTGGAATGGAATTCATAGTGATTGGGGGGTGGTTGCTGATTCATATGCACCATGACATCCGGCCCTTCAGGAGGCCGGATATGAACATGACCGAAGACTTTCACCGCTGGAGGGATCAAGTCGGCGATAAAAGCTTCGAAGGCAACAGGATCCATGACAGATACTGCCCCACCGGAATGGGGGTTGATGTTCCAACCATCAATCCGGAGCAAGGGGTTCACCAACCGGAAGGATACGGATTTCTCTTGGGTAATTCCGAAAGAATCGGTCACTTTCGCTGTTGCTATCTTCAAACCCGCGCCAAAGTTCAAGGTGGAGGTCGTCACTTCATAAATTTTCTGCTGTCCTCGCTCTTCGGTGGCGATGGGGTAGATTATGGTCCCATCAACAACAATCTCAGCGGATTCGATTTGCGCGTTGGGATTGCTTGGAGTAGCCACGACTCTAAGTGTGATCTCGTTGCCCACATAGGTTTCCGTTGGTGTAACCGAGAATTGGAGGAAGGGTTGGGGAGAATCTACTGTGAATGGAACCGCATCGGTTGTGAACTTGTTGCCTTTCCACCAAATTTCGGCTTGTGCGATATGAACGCCTGTATGCGTAGGCACATAGGTGGATCGATAAAGGTTTTGTCCATCTTGAGGAATCTCTGGACTTATGGAATGAGAGCCTTGGGCATTGGGCGGGGTAACAAAGAAGGTAACCGATTGGGGTTTTTCCCCGGGGTAGTTATTGGGGGGGGTGATGGCAATCGTAAGACGAACCGGGTTCCCCAAATATACAGGGTTCGGTTCGACTCCCAAAACACCCACAGCTGGTTGTACGATCCCAGTGGGATCCTTCACCTGAACCGTCCCAACAGCGAACCCGGTATTTCCCGCAGTATCCTGCGCATTTGCGCGCACTGTTTTCACACCCAAAGAGCCTGGCGTCCAGGAAGCTGTGAAGAAGGACCCGTCAAAGGTAGACGGCATGAGCTGCGTATTGTCTTCTTCGATGCGGAGGGTGGGGGATCCATCGATCGAGGAATCCCGATCCCAAACAAGGAAAGAAATGTTTACGGGAATGTCAAGATAAGCGACAGCGGGCGTGAACAACTGGATTGAGGGAGGTGTATCATCCACAATGGTACCGATGATTTCAATTTCATCACTATACCCTCTTGCTCCTCGACTATCGATCACAACCGCCCGCAAGGTCTGCAATCCCCGTTCCACAGTATAAGGAAGATCGTTCCGGGAAAAGGTCGGTTGATCTGGGAAGAAACTGCGTTGCGTATAGTTGTTCACCAAAAGATGGACTTCTTGAATCCGCTCTCCATTATGGGCCGTCGAATGGATCTGAGCGACAATTTCGGATCCAGAAGGAATCCGTCCCGATTGAGAGGTTGAAAGGATTACAGTTGGCGCTTGATGGTCTTTGACAACGATGGTATATCGAATTATGGCGGTAACTCCGTTGCCATTTGTTATGATCACTTCAACAGATTCGCTTCGGACGGCTTTGAACGAGTATCGGAACGAATGCCTGGGTTCTAAAGGATCAAAATAAACCATCCTCCGTCCTCCGCCCGAATGGATGATTTCAATGCTCCGTAAAAAAGAGGTTGGATCTTCTATATCCGCCATCAAAAAAATGGTTTCATTCTTAAATGCTTCGATGTAGGTTGGCGTCTTTAGGTCGAATCGAGGCGGCGCGCTGCTTGTGGGGGGAGCCACCCTCATAGAAAGAGAGGCGGAGCGTCCTTCCACATTGCTCGAATTTCGCGCATACCCAACAATCGTGTAATCTCCAGGATCAAGAGGAATCTGGATTTCCGATTCTGACATTTCTACCCGTTGTCCATTCACCATGATCCATTGTGCAACCACTTTGGAATGGGGTTCAAAGATATCTAGGGAAACGAGGTGTTGATTGGATGATGCGTTGACCCGAGCGACGGATACCGATACCGATGGGGGTGTTGCGTCTCTCAACTCGTAAAAGGCATTTTTAGCAGGTTTCCAAATAGCGCGTTCCGTTGCTTCCGTATGCAAAGGGGTTTCCACGACAATGGCAAAATAGGCGCGATCGATGGTGTAGGAAAACTCGGCTCTTGCCACATTCTGCTGTTCTGCAATGACCCTCCGTTCTCCTGTGAACCCGTTAACCACCACCAAACGAATGAAATCCACTTTTCGAGCGGGATTCATGGTAACCAAAACCCGGATATTCTGCCCAATGTACGCTGGTTGATCTGGTGTCATGGTCACATTGGGGCGTGGCACACCTCCCCTTGTTGGATTCATCCATTCTTCAAGGATACAGGAACTCAAGGTGAAGAGGGAGAAAAGGAATAGAGCCATGAGTACCCACAAATAGTTGCATCGCCGCATATTTCTCATCTCCTTATCGGAACCCCCCTTTTTTTGGTGTACCTAAGCATATGAAACGGAAATCATCATGGGATGAACGTAATCCCCTTTTCAGCCGTATTTCCTCGTTTGTCCTTCACTTCCACGGTAAATACGATTCGATCTCCCGGTCTGAGGACAGGCGGAATTCCGCCCATGGTCATATCATTCAGAACGATTTCGAACACCTGCAAAAACCGGCTCGCGTTGTACTCGGCATCCGGATGAAAGAGAACCAATAACGGATAGGGTGTCCCGGGTTCGTCGACAGTTCCAGCCGGCCACATAATGGCAGATGGGGGACGGACAAACGTGTCTCTCCAATCCTCTTCGAGCATCGTTTCGTCACGAACAACGATTTTGAAGGGCTGTCCCGGTTCGCTTACGTTCAGGTTTCGAAATTCGATGGTCGGAGGCACAGCGTCTTCGGAAACGGGCGTAGCCAATACGGTAATCTGAGTTCGTCCAAATACAGGTATGCCCTGATGATGGGCTTGAAGCGTAATCGTGTGGTTGCCCATGGGTGCGTCTTCCAACAAAGCATATACACCTTGATCGGTTAATGCAATCGAACTCGGAATCACTCCCCAGTGGGGACTGGTCAAATACCAATCCGTGTCGGGCATAAACCGTAATGTATCTCCGACCCGAAATTCAGGAATTAGAAGATTGCCTCTGATCTTTTCCACCAAAAGATCCACTGTTTTTGACTGAGTAATCCCCAATCGGAAAAAGATCGGTGGTTCGTAATGGACATTATCGTTTTTGTCCCAGACCTCCAAACGAAGAGAATATATCCCGTCCGAAAAACCGGCGTTTCGAGGATCCATGAATATGGAGAACTCCGCTTCCACAAACCCGCCCGCATCAACGATTCCTTGATACGCAGAAGGCCCGCCATCAATCCGCCACCGTATCTCCTTCAAACCAGCGGGGGGAAATGTCGGATGATCGGGAAGGTCTCGCGCCCGGACCCGAAAAATAAACGAATCGAAAGCCACAAAATCAACAATATGATCGCCTGGATCAGTATCCACCGCTTCCCAAAAAAGAATGACTGGGGGGGTATGGTCGGGATATTCAGCGGTTTTTTCTGTCTGAAATTCAGTAAATTGTTCTTCATGAAGGCCAAATCCGCCCATGATCAGATGAATCGAATTATTCCCCGGTTTCAGATCATCCAAAGCTGTACGGATGATTGCGATCATCCGATTGGCTGAACCAGTGACAAAAATATCGTCTGGGTTGAAAAAGGATTGCACCAATCTTCCGTTGACAAACAACCGCGTATGTCGCTCCATGGTATTGCGAATGTCGGGCGCAAAGAGCAAAGTCTCAGGGTCATGCAGATGAATCCAGATATAGACATCATTGGTCGTGTTTGGTACTAAGGTATCATGGTCTGTAAGGTAGAAATCAATTTGGACGATCGTAGGGGGGGTTGTATCGATGATTCTCATTATATCTTCATAGACTTTAATCTGCTGCCCAATCGTTGTCACTGTCGCATAAAAGATAAATGTGTCCGCATTCATCCCCGAGTCAAAGAGTGTGGTTGCATGTCTTGTGGCTCCTCGGACCTGATGAAACCATTCATGTTCATTCGAACTCCGGATTGCTGAAATCTCCAGAGATCGAACGGGCAACCGTCCCCGGTATTGGAAATCAACAATAAAGGTTGCAGGGGGGGTGAGTGGGCCAGAAACCTGTGTTCCTTGCTCTGAAAAAAACCGGAACAGCCCATAGATATCTGTATCAGACCCAGTGCTTCCGGACATCGGATTTACCATCATCAAACAGGATGTAGAAAACACAGCTGACAACCCAATCAGGATGACAAAAACAACCAAACGACCCTTTACTCGAAACGATAAATGGAGTTCGTTCTTATCCAATACACCCAACTCCCTAAGAACCCTCTCCCGCCTATAGTGAGTCAAGCACTTACCAACAAGGACGGAAAAGGGACCTGGATTATGCTCCCCGCAATGGATTATTTCTACAAAACGGGATCAAATCCCTGATTGTTTCTTTATCGGCAATTCTTCGCCAAAGATAAAAACCACTATGTCACTTTCTGTTTCCGTTCTCCTTTGTGGAATCATGAGATGCAGGATAATCCTTTGAAGAAATTCCATAAGGCTCCTCTTCCACATTTCCAACTGGTTCGATGTGCACCATCACTTCCGACACGTATTCCATTTGCTGAATCAGCGCTTGTTCCACTTTTTTTGAAATCTCATGGGCCTGACGCACGGTTAGGGATCCATCCACTTCCAAATCCAAATCGACAACATACTTGAAACCGAATTTCCGAATCCGGACCTTATGAGGATGAACAGCCCCGTGGATTGGCTTGATTATTGAAAATAGCTTTTGATACATTTGCAAATCGCTCATGCCGTCCATCAGCTCCCGGCTGCTCTCCCAGAAGATCCCCCATGCTGTCTTCAGGATCCAAATCCCAACGCACAAAGCGATGATCGGATCCAAAATAGGGGCTTTTAGCACAATCGTAAACAGAAGACCGGTGAAGACGGTAGAAGAAATGAGGACATCATTTCGCATGTTTTTGGCGTCTGCAATCAGCATACTGCTTTTGGTCTTTTTCCCAGCCTGGAATTTATAGAGCGCCAATCCAATCTTCCCCACGATGGATATAGAGGTTGCGTATAAGGCTAGAATAGAAGGGATTTCTCGTGAAACACCTGAAGTTATCGTCTGGATTGAACTGACGCACAATTGCCCTCCGGCGAAAAAAATGACAAAGGATAGGACTTTCGCAGCAACAGTCTCTGCTCTTTCGTGACCATATGGATGGTGCTTATCGGGAGGTTTTGAAGAAACGCGCGCGGTGATCAAGGTAATCACCGAGGTTAGGATGTCCGTACTGGAATCGATCCCATCACCAACAACGGCAAGGCTACCGCTGATCAAACCAGCGATAATCTTCATCGCTGCCAAGATTCCGTTTCCAATAATCCCCGCCCATGAAGCGTTGGCAATGATTCGAGTTCGATCGCTTCGTTCCAATTCTATCTCCCTCTCTGTGTTCTCCCCATTCTGAATTTCTCGGGAGTATGGTATAATTATTTGGCCGTAATGATCCCAACGAGGTGCCCGATGAAGAAGAAGTGGATTTCCGTCATCTTGCTCTTGCTGTTTTCTGTTCAATATATTCTACCAAATTCACCCGGTCAAATCCCAGAAATCCCTGCCCGTATCGATTGGTATCCGGGTGAGTATTTCCTGGTTCGACTTCCCTTTACCCTCGGCACCCCCTTTGACTTTGGCTTTGGTATCTCTGATCAGAGTCCGGTTGTTGGGGTTTTTCTTTTTGGAGAGCGCTCTCGCAGAGAACGGATGCTTCTGCTGGATCAGTTAAGAGAACAAAGTCGCATTCGAATCTTTTTGGGTGTCGGAAGCGAACTGTATTACGAAGTGGATTGGCAGTATTATTTTTTTGAAGCGGTTGACTATTCCAATCTGGTTAATACGCTCTTAGGTACAGAGTCTTTATATATTGGATTGACCCGCTTTCAGAATCACGCGCGGTTTTTCGGCAAGGGCAGCAATCCGCGTTTTATCAACGAATCTATGTTGGACCTGAACATGGGGGGATTGCGGGTACAAATGGATTCATTCACCCAAACATCCCTCCATCACTTCGAATCACTAACAGAGATTGGCATCCGTTATATGGAGTATGAACCTTTTGGAATCGTTTTGGGAGAATTATGGGGCGCATTTGGCAACATCTCGATCGGAAGCAGAGCCTCCCGTCACGAACCGAGATTTGTGATCGGTTGGATGCCCGATCAATCCCATCTGGGATTTGGCTTTTCTTTTCACGATACTCCTCAAACTGAATTTGGCCCTTTGACCATTAGCGGGGCGGTTTTTCTGGGATTTGATGGCGGCGGGTATTGGAATGTGCGGGGAGAGCTTTCTTTAACCAACCAGAATGCCTTCATCTTTTCCATTTCCTCAAAATCTTTCTATATGGGGGGACGACTGATTGTCCCCCTAGGATTTCCTCAGTAGGCGATGAATGGATGCGGCCTGTACTTTCATATTCCTTTTTGCCTTAGCCGTTGTTCTTATTGTGATTTTTGCTCCCTTGTTGATCTGGATGAACCGATTGTTTCTGCCTACCTTCTTGATACGATTCGAGAGCTCTCTTTTCGTCTGAACGAATACCCAATCCAATCGATTGATACATTGTATATTGGAGGAGGGACTCCAAACGCGATCGATCACAAGAAAATAAAAACCCTGTTTCACTCTCTAGGCCAGTTTTTTACGGGAACCATTCGAGAATATACAGTAGAGCTCAACCCCGAACAGGTTACGGTTTCATGGATGGAAATGCTTCGCGATTCAGGGGTCAACCGGATCAGTTTGGGCGCTCAATCCTTTTGGGATCCTTCTTTGCAAACTGTCCGAAGGAGGCATACGACCGATTCTTTTTTTCGAGCATACGAAATTGCCTCTCAGGTGTTTTCCGCCATCAGCATTGACTTGATCATGGGCCTTCCGAATGAACCGAAAGAATATGCGTCCATTGCCATCGCTGCTTTACGCCAACTCAGACCCAATCACATCTCTATCTATCAGCTGGAATTGGCCGATAATACGCCGCTATACAGACAAGTGATGAAGGAAGTGGTTGATTTGCCCATTCCTTCGTCCACAGAAGCCAATGAATCGCTGATTATTGAATTTTTAGCGAAAGAAGGATACATCCATTATGAGACATCCAACTTTTGCCTACCTGGCTATGAGTCTCTCCATAATCTCCATTATTGGAACAACGACGATTATTTCGGCATTGGTCTTTCTGCGGGTGGACACATCAAGAACAAGCGGTATCAGAACACCCAAAATCTCGAGGCCTATATGCGATCGCTGTCGATGGGTTCACTGCCGCCCCCTGAATACGAGCGCGAGAATCAACCTGCAGAGGAAGGAAAAGAAACCCTTTTCATGGGCATCCGGAAAGCGCAAGGCATATGGATCCCAAAATTGCAGTCTTTCTTATCTGATTTGGAATGGAAGCGGTTTTGGGATCAAATCTGTATGAGTGAGCAATTTGAGACAAAAGATGGTTATCTACGGCTTGCTCCCCATTGGTTCCGGAAAAACCGAGAACCCATTGGGAAGCTGATCGAGATTTGGGATCAATCATTAACAACCAAAGAGAAACAGACAAATCCTTTTTGTTAGGAGGTTGAATGATGTCAGATTGCACGTCGATGATGAATGCCGTCGATTTACGGCATCGGATTCATAGGAACCCTGAGCCTGCAAACCAAGAAACGCAAACAACCCTACTTTTAGCGGAAGAACTCTCCAAATGCCCAGCAATCAAGATCCATAGGCCTTTAACAACGGGACTTATCGCGGAGTATACAGTCAACACCGGAAAGCATCTGGTTTTTCGTGCGGATATCGATGCGCTCCCTTTGAAAGAAGATACCGATGCGGAGTTCCATTCGGAAAATGGGTATATGCATGCTTGCGGCCACGATGTTCATACCGCAGTACTGTACGGATTGATTCAGAAAATTATCCATGAGCAACCGGATCGGAACCTGTTATTCTTCTTCCAACCCGCAGAAGAAAAGGACGGAGGCGCTGAGCAAGTTTTGAAAACCGGTTTTTTTGATTCTTTCTCCGTGGAAGCCGTGTTTGCGCTGCATGTAAATCCCTCTTATCCTCTCGGTACAATTGCAGGGATCGCAGGAACCCTTTTTGCAAATGTTTTGGAGTTTGAAGCCTCTTTTCACGGATTTGGGGCTCATGTCGCGTTCCCTCATCAAGGGAAAAGCGCCATATCCGCGCTCAGAGCCTTCTTGGATGGAGTGGACCGAATCCCACGCGACCCTACCCAACCTTTTGTTTGTGGAATCGGCTTAGTTCAAGCGGGAACCTCACACAATATCATCCCTGACAAAGGATTCGTCCGAGGAACCCTGCGCAGCTTTTCATCCAGTATGATCGAGTCCGTGTACCAGCAGATGGAAAATCTGGGAAGGTCAATTCATACCCACCTGGGTGTGGAAGTTCGGATTGTGCCGTACTCAAACTATCCAGAAGTAACCAATGATTCCGATCTTTTTGAACGATTTAAACCCATATTGTCCATTCAGCCTGCGACTCCGATGATGGGTGGAGAAGATTTCGGGTATTTTTGCAGAGCATACCCTTCTCTCATGCTTTTTTTGGGTACCCAGGAAGAAAACAAACCATTTTATGGTCTGCATCATCCAAGGTTTCTTCCTCCTGATCAGGCCATCGAAGAAGGAATCCATGCGTTTTGGCGCATTGTGAACTCCTATTGATTTGCTGGGATGATAGCCCTAGATAACCCCTTGCGCGCGCAAGGTCTGTATCTCATCTAATGAACAACCACACAACTGTTGATAGATTTCTTCCGTATGTTGACCAAGATCCGGCGCAGGTTGCTCCACTTTTGCCGGATGGTTTCGGAATTTCAAAGGCGAACCCGGTACGGTGAAATTGCCCGCAGTGGGATGGATCAGCTCTACCATCATATCTCGGGCCACTATCTGTGGGTCTTGAACAACCTGGGCCATATTTTGAATCGGCCCCGCCGGGATCCCCGCTTGTTCAAAAACCCCTAACCACTCTTTGGAGCTTTTGATCCGAATCTGGTCTTCTAGAAGGGGGCGGAGTTGATCCCAATGTTTGACCCGATCTTTATTCGTTAGAAATCGCGGGTCTTCCGTAAGCTCTTTTTGGCCAATAACCCCACAAAACCGTTTCCACAAAACCTCGTTTCCCACTCCAATATTGATTTTCCCGTCCCGTGTTTCTGCGGTGAAGAATGGCGCGATGGAAGGATGATTGTTTCCAATTGGTTTGGGAATCTCTCCTGTGGTCACATACCGCGCAACGGCATTCTCCAGTAATGCGACCATGCAGTCCAGCATCGCAAGATCCACATGTTCCCCTTTTCCACTCACGGATCGCCGGTTCAAAGCAGCAAGAATCCCGATGCACATGAACATACCGGTGGATATATCCGCAATCGAACTCCCCACTTTGATTGGGTGGTCCTCATCTTCTCCTGTGATGCTCATCATACCGCTCATCCCTTGAATAATGATGTCGTATGAAGGTTTTTGAGAATAAGGACCCCAATGACCATAACCCGATCCGCTGGCATAAATAATCTTGGGGTTGATCCGAGAAACCTCATCGTACCCTAAACCAAATCGTTCCATCACACCCGGTTTGAAGTTTTCGACGAGAATATCGGCTTTGCGAATCAAGGGCAACAAAAGGTCTTTGGCTTTTGGATCTTTCAAGTTCAATGTAATGCTTCTTTTTCCCCGATTGATGCTCATAAAGTACGCGCTGACTCCATTTTGAAAGGGCGTATAGCTTCTTGAGTCATCTCCGCCCTCCGGTCGTTCAACCTTAACTACGGTTGCCCCAAGATCGGAGAGGATCATCGTACAATACGGGCCTGCCAAAACTCGCGTTAAATCCAAAACAAAAAGCCCTTCTAATGGCGCGCTCATGCATCACCTCTCGTATGGAATTCGTTTGCTCGGTTCGAAAGAAGCATGCCCCTCTTCAAGCAAACCATTGTATGCCTTCAGATTTCGATCTTCAATATGATCAAAGATCTGTTCGATGGAAGAACCGGGATTGATGGAACGGATGGGGTTCGGGTCCAAGTCCGCCCATATGATCTCGTCTCTTCCGGAAGCTTGAGAAAGTTTCTGGCCACTGGGATGGACAATCATAGAGCTGCCAAAAAAAGCGGCTCCGCTTGCGTCAACACCAGTGCAATTCGTTGCAACCCAATAGACATGATTGTCATAAGCCCGGGCCCGGTTTGTCAAATCCCATTGATCGAAGGCTCTCATAAATGCGGATGGACGACAGATCACTTCTGCGCCTTTCAACGCTGTTACCCGGGCCAATTCCGGAAAATCCCCATCATAACAGATAACAATTCCGATTTTGGCTTTGGGGGTTTCTATACAAAAAGACTCGTTGCCTGGGGTAGTCCAGCCCCCGGCACTCGTTCTTTCTGTAGGGAAAGGATGGGTTTTTCGGTACACACCAAGGATCCCGGAAGGTCCGATCAGCGCAGCGCTGTTATAGATGGTAGAAAGGCCTTTGCCGCGTTCATAGACCGGAAAACAGATGAAACAATTCATTTCCTTCGCCCACTGTTCTCCCAAAGAGGTAGCGGGACCGGGAATCTTTTCTACTACTTCGAACAAAGCCTTATCTCCCCCAAATGGGGTGAACCCGGTTGTGAATGTTTCAGGAAAAACCACTAGATCCGGGTTGCAAAGAACCTCGCACTCTTTCAGATACTGGTAGGCCCTCATCAAGTTCTTTTCCGGATTCATCGGTTCGGGAGAAAACTGAATGCACGCTGCTCGCATCTTTTCCAAAATCCTTCACCACCTTTCTATGCAGTATCATGAGCGTTGGATCAAATCACCAATGGCATTTGCAATGTTATACAGTGGATGTTCCCTCCACCCTTTGGAATGGCCAAACCGGGCATTGGGATAATCTTTCTCTCCGGAAGGAGTCGAGTAAAGGCTGCTCGCGCCTTTCGGTCCGTGGACACGCAATCCCCACCAAATGTGGGAAGCATCAGACCTCCATTCACAAAATAGAAGTTGATGTAGCTCAAAGGCAATCTTTTTCCGTTTTCAAATTTCGGAGAGGGCTGTTCAATCGGCACAATCTCAATACTCAAACCGCTGGACTCGGCAAAGGAACGGGCCCGCTCTAGATTTTCTTGTGATGTTTCATAGAAGGGATCTGTGGGATTGTGACAAACTTGCATCACAAGAACCTTTGGCCCTATGAATGCTGCAACATTGTCCACGTGCCCATCAGTTTCGTCACCGATCAGACCTCCTTTCAACCACAATACTTTGGATACGCCCAGATAGTTTTTCAGGGTCAATTCGATATCCTTCCGCGATAGGCCTGAATTGCGGTTGGGGTTTAGTAAACACTCTTCGGTCGTAACCAAAACTCCCTGGCCGTTGACATGGATCGAACCGCCTTCCAGAACGATTGGTGCTTCGTACATAGGAATACCAAAGCGTTCCCCAAGGATCCGGGGCACTTCTTCATCTGATTCAAAGGGGAAGTGTTTCCCCCCCCAACCGTTGAATCGCCAGCGAACTCCTCGGAGTTCTTCGTTTCCGATCAGAAAGGTTGGCCCATTATCCCGAATCCATGAATCATCATAGCACATGGGCATAGGATCAACAAATTTCCCACATGCATTCCGAATCTCCAATTCTTCTCCCTCCAAGCAAATCATCGCAACCGGTTCATATCGCGAGATCATCCGAGCGACCATAGCGTAGGCTCTTCTCGCTTCTTCGATTCCGTCGGGCCAAATAGACTCTCGAATTGGCCAAGCCATGAATGTCCGTTGATGGACATGCCACTCTGGGGGCATTGTAAAGCCATCTTCTTTGGGAAGCATATTTATCCTCTCTCTTCTTGGTCTATCGGCATGCGCACATTACGCATCTTGAACTTGGATGCGTACTCCATAATCGTTTGGACCCGTCCAACCTTCGCGGGGTCTTCTGAATTCAAGTCGCCTCCTTCGGTGATCTTCTCAAGGATCCGATCCAGTTCTTCATAGGTCATCCGGAAGGCAAATTCATCAGTAATTCCTGGAACAAGGTCAGGGGTGGGCGGTTTTTGGATGATGCGATCCGGAACACCAATATCTTTGGCCAATTGGAAGACTTGTCGTTTGTACAGGTGCAACAAGGGTTCGATATCCACCGAATCGTCCCCCCATTTGACGTACAACCCGGTCAGCATCTCGGTCCTGTTGGTGGTGCCCACAACTGCATATCCTTTCTGTTCGGCTTCCAAATAGAGACAGCACATCCTTGTCCGATGTTTGGCTCGAGAATATGCTACCCCCCTCATAAACTCTTTTGACCCTTGTCCCCTCAGATTCGCCAGGTAAGTATCCTCTGTTCCCACTGATTCCCATTTGTTTCGGACATAGGCTTCTTGGATTCTGCGAGGAAACAGTTGCGCTGGCGGCTGGAGTCGATATACACCCATTTTTCGTAAGATTGGAGAGATCTTCTTCACGCGGTATGGAATCTGAAAATGTCGACAAACCAATATGGAGTCTTCTAAAGTGTCTGTGGCTGAATCCCGTTCAGGCATCAGCAGACCAAAAACCTTCTCGTTGCCTAATGCGCGCGTGCATAGACCCGCCACAAGGGCAGAATCTATGCCTCCGCTAATCCCAACAACAACTCCTTGAAAGTCATATTTTTGGATGGTATCTGTCAAAAACTGCTGGATCTTTTCTACGATAACAATCACTCCAATTCCATGTGATTCGCTCGATCTAAGGGTATGATATGTTTGCGTACCTATATTATACCATGAAGCTTATTATCCAGATTATCCCATCGAACCCATTCCGTATGATATAGGATGGACCAAAAGGACCTCTTCCGTGGTATAATTTACTCAAGTGAAACACATAGGAGGCGTTGGGAAAAGGGAATCCGGTGCAAAACCGGAGCGGTGCCGCCACTGTATGCGGGTATGAAATCCCTAATTGAAGCGAAGCTTCAATCATCCACTGGAGCATTCCGGGAAGGAAGGGAGAGTAAGCAGATCCGCGAGCCAGGAAACCTAACCCAACCCTTGGATAATCCCGTTTTCCTCGAGACAAGGAAAACGGGAAATTTGGTGCAATGAGGTGGTTTTATGAAACGGTATTTGGTGCTGTTGGGTTTGTTCTTGGTTCTCTGTTTGCCTGTGCTCTTTTCTGTTACAGTGATTGACGATTTGGGTCGGGTGATCGATGTCCCCACACCCCCCCAACGAGTTATCGTGGCCGCTCCGGCAATTACCGATTTTCTGATCCAACTGGGATTGAGCGATCGGATTGTAGGAGTAACAGACTACGACCGATTTGAAGCGGAGCGAATCGGACAGTTGATGCCGCTTAATCGAGAGAAAATCTTGTCGTTGCGCCCGGACCTTGTCCTGATGGCGGGTGGATTTCAGGCTCCCGAAGTTCAAGGATTGGAAGAATTAGGAATACCCACACTGGTACTGAATCCCTTGGGGTTAGAGGATGTCTATCGGAGCGCTCAACTGATTTCCATCATCTTTGGGATTCCAAAACAAGGGACCGCTTTGGTGGAGTCGTTGCGAAAGCGAGTCGATAATGTTGCCCTGGAAGCCTATACGATCCCCTTGGATCAGCGGAAGAAAGTCTTTTTTGCCATGTTCTATGGAGACGAAGTAAAAGACCTTTGGACGTGCGGTTATGGATCCTTGCTCAACGAATTAATCGCTTTGGCCGGAGGGATCAATATAACAGGCCATTTCCCCGGTCCAAGCGGGTGGTTGCCAATCGCTGAAGAGTTTGTAGCCAAAGCCAATCCTGACGTGATCATCATTCCTGTCTATTATGAAGGGGGCGAAGAACCGGCAGTTCGCGCTTTGCTTTCGTACCAACCGTGGGCTGGAGTCAATGCCATCCAATCCCGATCTTTTATCCTCGTGGATGGAGATACGTCCAACCAACCCAATACCCTTTTGATTGGGATACTGGAAACTCTGTTCCAGGAACTCTACCCAAAGAGGTAACCCTTGCTGCCCGTGATCTCCAGGAGATTGAAAATCGCGATTGCAATCGCTTTTTCGGTTTTGTTTCTTTTCTTCCTCCTTCTGAATACCTCTTTGGGAACCGTATCGATACCTTTTAGCGATGTTTGGAAGGCATTGACCTCACAACCTCCTGAGGATCCGGTCCACCATTCTATCATTTTAAACATTCGGTTGCCGCGAGTACTGCTTGGAATATTGGTTGGAGCGACCTTGGCCGTTTGTGGCAACTTGTTTCAAGCCCTTCTCAGAAACCCCCTTGCCGATCCGTATATCTTGGGGGTTTCTTCCGGGGCTGCCTTCGGAATTGTATTGTCTATCGGGATCATGGGAAGTATGACTGCAATTCCTGCCATCCTTTACAATCTTCCTCTGATGTCCTTTTCTTTCGCCATGTTGGCGGCCTTTAGCAGTTATTTCATTGCAAAACGAGGAGCGAAAACTCCGGTTGTGGACCTGATTTTAAGCGGGGTCATTGTCAACTTCCTGTTCAACGCAGGCACAACCTTTGCCATTGTCTTTCTCTGGAGAAATATCCAAAGCACCACCTATTGGCTTATGGGTAGTCTATCGGGGGCCAGTTGGACCAAGGTAAGCTCAATGGCTTTGGCAACTGGTATTGCCATCTTGTTTGGATTGATCTTTTCCGTAAAACTAAACGCAATCTCTTTGGGAGAAGAAGAGGCCATGAACCTGGGTGTCAATGTACACCTTCTTAAATTTTTGATCTTTATCACCGTCTCTCTGTTAACCGCATACTGCGTTAGCGTCGCGGGTATTGTTGGGTTTGTGGGTTTGATCATACCCCATAGCGCTCGATTGATCACAGGTCCAGACCACAAAAAGAGCATTCCCTTTTCCGCGCTTTTGGGCGGATTATTCCTGTCTTCATGCGATACCATAGCCCGCACTATGTTCGCCCCCATCGAAATGCCTTTGGGCACAATCACAGCCCTAGTAGGCGCCCCGGTGTTTATCTTTCTCCTACGAAAGAAAATGCGGACGACCTGAAGTTTGATCAATTGGAACATTATGGTATAATTCTTACACAAATCGATCCATAAGCAAACAGAGGAGGAGCGTATGGAAAAACTGCAATTGGATGATTTCACCAATTACCGGTTTCTCTCTGGGATTCAATCCGCTCCAGATGGGAAAAAAGCCGCCTTTTTGGTGTACGAGGCCGATGTCGAAGAAAACCGGTATAAAGTCAATCTATGGCTATACCGTTGGAAACGGAACCAGCTTTCTTCGCTGACTCAATCAGGTCGTGAAGGACCGTTTCTCTGGAAAGAAGACAGCGAACACATCCTATTTACTTCTATGCGAAACCCCGATGATCAGGCTGCGCGGAAAGCCGGGATCATCCGAACAACTTTCTACGAAATTTCCATTACAGGTGGAGAAGCCATAAAGCAATTCGAAATCCCTATGGAAGTTACCGGCTTCGATCTGCTGGATGACAAACGATTGCTCATTACCGCGGTAGATCATCCCGAACGCATGGATTTAGCGGATATGAATGAAACCGCCAAATCTCAGGCTTTGAAAAAACTCGAGCAGGAGAGAGACTTTGAAGTTCTTGATGAGATTCCCTTTTGGATGAACGGGAAAGGGTTTACCAATAAAAAACGGAATCGTTTGTATATGTACCATATCGATTCTGGCTACCTAGACGCGCTAACGCATGAGACCTTCCAAGTGAGCAGCTTTGAGCTGGATGAACAGAAGAAACAACTTGTCTATTCAGGAATCGATTTCCAAGGTCGCTATCCCATTCAAGAACACGTATGGTTGATGGATCTGGGCACTCGTTCAGTCAAGCAAATCTCCACAGAACCGTTTTTTTCTTCAGGAGCCGGTTTTGCGGGTGATTTAAAAGTTTACTACTATGGGAAAGATATGCAGGATTATGGGCTCAATCAAAACCCGAAGTTCTATCTGTATGATTTGAAAGATCAAAGCATACAGTGCCTGACTCCCGAATGGGACAACTCCATAGGGAATTCTGTAGGAAGCGATTGTCGATTGGGAAAACCTTCTCCAACCGTGCAGTACGAAGAAGGAAATCTGTATTTCTTAGGAACAGTAGGGCATCGGTGCGTCCTTCATCGTGTGGATATGGATGGAACCATCGAACAACCTTTGCCTTATCCAGGATCGATTGACCAGTTTTCGGTATGCAAAGAACGAATCTTGTTCATCGGGTTCCAAGACAACAAACTTCAAGAACTGCATCGGTTCCGTGATGAAGAAGTGTTTGTAGTCACTCGGTTTAATGAATGGGTTCAAAAAGATCGACATCTGGTCAAACCCGAAAAGATGGAAGTTTCGATAACCGATTCTCTCCATTTGGAAGGCTGGATCATGAAACCAGCCGATTTTGATCCAGGCAATCAGTATCCGGCCATCCTCAATATCCACGGAGGCCCAAAAACCGTATATGGGGAAATCTTCTACCACGAAATGCAGTACTGGGCCAATGAAGGATTCGTTGTCTTCTATTGCAATCCGCGAGGGAGTGATGGCCGCGGAAATGAATTTGCGGACATTCGAGGCCGGTATGGGTACGAAGACTACCATGACATTATGACCTTTACGGATCGAGTCATCGAACAGTGTCCGTTTATCGACCGCAACCGAATGGGTGTGACCGGCGGTTCCTATGGCGGATTCATGACAAACTGGATCATTGGCCATACCCAACGCTTCCGTGCGGCAGTGTCTCAAAGAAGCATTTCCAATTGGATATCCAAGTTCGCAACGACTGATATCGGGTATTTTTTCGTTCCCGATCAACACCTCACCAACCCTTGGGATGGCGTAGACAAGCTCTGGGAACATTCTCCGTTGAAATATGCCGACAAGGTTCAGACGCCCACTTTGTTCATCCATTCAGAAGAAGACTATCGTTGTTGGATTCCAGAAGGGGTACAGATGTTTACGGCCCTTCGGTACTTTGGGATAGAATCCAGACTCTGTTGGTTCCGCGGAGAAAATCACGAACTATCGCGGGGCGGTCGTCCTCGATCGCGAATTCGTCGATTGGAAGAGATTACTCGTTGGTTCAAGCTCCATCTTTGAGTGTGAAGCAGGTTATAGAAAGGGGGGGAGCCCCTTCTGAGTAAAACCATTCGCTTGATCTTTGTATTGGTGCTCTGCGCGGTTTTCATCCTCATCATTCTGGGATACCGTTATGAAACTTTGGTCATCCAGACGGTGGATTATCTGCAAGAAACCCAATGGAACAGCGAATTGGCCATTTCTTCCCTGATACCAGTTTACGCGCCCATTTCTGGCTTCATCACACACGTGGAGGTGAACGTGTTTGATTTCATCCGAAAAGGAGATCTATTGTGCGCGTATGACCAAATCAATATCGAATACTCGCTCGCCCGAGCCAGAAACGAGTATGCAAGAGCTTTGGTCCATGAAGGAGCAGCGACCCAAGAAGAACGAAGACTTGCAGTGGAGATTGCAGAACGCGAATTGAACCTTTCGCGTGTTCTGAGTCCTGTTTCGGGTATTGTATCAATCGTATCCGTCCGCCCCAATACCCACGTTGAACCAGGAAGAGAGTTAATGCGGCTCATTCCAGAAGAAGCTCGTTGGATCATTTCGTTATCTTCCCAACAGCTTCAGACTCTTCAAAAAGCCATTCATTATTCTGTGTCTGTGCCTGGGATTAGTCGGACCTTTACCCAAACCAGCCTCTCTCTGGTACGAAAAGAAGAGGATTGGGCGATCCAGTTACCTAATGACATGGCGCTTCCGACATTGCCAATTGGCGCTCGTGTCCAAGTTACTTTGATCGAATCGGGAGAACCGGCCGCTTGGATTCCCATATCTTTTCTGACCCAAGACCACGTCACTGGCGCAGACGGCTCGCAATACCCTGTGCGAATCTTAGAAAAGGATCAAGAAATGGCTTTGGTTCAGGGCCTTACCGATGGTGTCATGATCCAGAAAAGGAGGTTTTAACTTGCCTGTCATCGACATTCCCAAACTCATCTTGCATGCATACCGCATGAACTCATCAGACGTGCATCTGTGCACCGATGAACACCCCATATATCGTGTTTTTGGTCAGTTGAACCGAGTTCGAGAAGTCCCCATCATGAGTCACGAGGATGTTGAGAAGAGTCTCGAGATGCTCTTTCAAAATCTGGGGTTCCAACCGCCTCACGGAAAAAAAGAAGTGGACTTTTCCTTTGGAATCCAAGACCTCATTCGGGTCCGAGCCAACGTTTATTATGAACGAAGGAACATGGCAGCGGCATTCCGGATTATTACAAAAAAAGTTCGAACTCTTGAAGAATTGGATGTTCCGATTTTGCTTAAAGAGATCAGTGAACGGGATCGGGGGATGATTCTGGTCGCTGGTCCCACGGGCAGCGGGAAATCGACTACCATTGCTGCCATGATCAACCATATCAATGCGACCAAACCCGTGCATATCTTGACGATTGAAGATCCGATTGAATATGTATTCGAAAACCGAAAAGCGGTCATTCATCAACGAGAACTGGGTATGGATACCCAGTCGTTCGCTGATGGCCTCAAGTATGCCCTTCGACAAGATCCCGATGTAATTCTTGTCGGAGAAATGAGAGACCTGGATACGATGGAACTGGCGCTTACCGCAGCAGAAACCGGCCACCTTGTCTTTGCAACCATTCACACCAACTCAGCGCCCACTGCGCCCGAACGGATTGTCGATGTTTTCCCGGCACACCAACAGCGTCAAGTTGCCATGCAGTTGGCCAATGCTCTTGTTGCCGTTATCTATCAAAGACTGCTGACCCATGCAAACGGGAACCGATACATACCGGTCCTGGAAATCCTTCTGGTCACCGATGCCGTTAGAAATCTGATTCGAGAAGGAAAGCTTCATCAAATCGAGACCATGATGGAAACGGGGAAGAAGCTAGGAATGGTTTCTTTTGATAATGCGCTCATTGAATCGCACAAGCTTAGCAAAATCACACTCGAACAGGTCAAACTCTACTGCCGTAATCTCGACAAGGTTAAGAAGGATTTGATGCTCCCATAAAAAAAGCCAATGGAATCAAATCCATTGGCTTTTGTCCTAAAAGAAGTCTTGTATCAAACAATCCCCTTTTCAGTTTCTTTGCAGAAAAGATGCATCTTGTTCATATCCACTGCAAGATTCATATTTTCCCCTTCGGTTGCTTCCGTATCCGGGCTGACATTTGCGATCATCTGCGCTTCTCCAGCAACAATATGCAGCAATGTCTCGCTACCCAGGGGTTCTGTTACGTCGATTTTCACATCGATCGAGTTCTCTTCCGTCCCTTTGATTGAAGATACTCGTTGATCAAAAAGGTCTTCTGGGCGAATTCCGAAAACCACTGCTTTATCGACATAGTCAACTACCTTTTCCTCATACTTTTGTGGAATCTTCAGATGAATGGTTTGCGTTGAATCTTGGAACCAATACCCGCCGTCTTTCTTCATCAAAAACCCATCGATAAAGTTCATGGGAGGGGTTCCAATAAACCCAGCCACAAAGATATTCGCCGGTTGATTGTAGATTTCATGGGGGTTGGCTACTTGTTGAATGACCCCATCTCTCATGATTACGATCTTGTCCGCCATGGTCATGGCTTCGATCTGGTCGTGGGTAACATAGACAATGGTCGCAGAAAGTCTGTGGTGGAGCTTTTTTAACTCCGCCCTCATTTGGACCCGAAGTTTGGCGTCGAGATTGGACAAAGGTTCATCGAACAAGAACACCTTGGGATCTCGTACAATGGCTCTACCGACTGCTACCCTTTGTCTTTGGCCTCCAGAAAGCTGCTTGGGTTTTCTGTCCAAAAGATGCTCAATACTCAAGATCCGGGCGGCATTTTGAACCCGTTCTTGGATTTCTGCCTTTGGGAATTTTCGGAGCTTCAACCCGAATGCCATGTTGTCATACACGGACATGTGCGGGTACAAAGCATAGTTTTGGAACACCATTGCTATATCCCGATCTTTGGGCTCAACATCGTTGACCACTTTGGTATCAATCTTCACTGTCCCTTTCGTTATCTCTTCCAAACCCGCGATCATTCTGAGCGTTGTAGTTTTCCCGCATCCCGAAGGACCCAGCAAAACGACAAACTCCTTGTCCTCAATCAAAAAATCTGCGTCTTTTACGGCTTCGACTTTTCCTTCATACACCTTCCACACATGGTCCAAAAGAACTTGTGCCATCGATTATACCTCCTGATCTGTAGTATCCAAATGTACCAATAACTCGTCAAGACTTCGTTTTTTGATCAATGCAGCGTCCGATTCGCTTCCTACATCTATCAGATAAAGATCGTAAATCTCATTCAAAAACTCCATGATCTGAACATATCGATCGTAACTCATTAGCGCCGATACCGGTTTTCCGTTTCGAGTGATGATCACTTCTTCCTTTTGAGAATCCTGGATCACAGCGGAAAACTCTTTTTTGGCGTCTGCCAACGGCACAAACTGTAAATCTCGTAAAGTACGCACAATACCCACTCCTTATTGACTATAATTATAGTCAATTTCTTCCAAAAAATCAAGGCGCATATATTACATTTCTGTTCCGATCAAGAATCAGTTTGGGTAAGAAACTGTTGATAATCCAAATAGCTGTCTTTGGGGGTCCGTTTTCTCTCTTGGTCTTTAAAATCTACATAAACCAAGCCAAATCGTTTGGAAAACCCGTAAGCCCACTCAAAATTGTCCAAAAAAGACCACAAAAAATACCCTTTAACGATGATTCCCTGGTTGATCGCATTCTGGACCGCCTTAATGTGCTCCCGGATATACTTTACCCGCTTCTCATCATGTACCTTATCGCGAAACACCATATCTTTTTCGGCACACCCATTTTCGGTCACATACAAGGGAAGGCTTCCATACTCACTGACTTGCTTCAAACACTGAGTTAATCCTTGGGGATAAATTTCCCAACCCATGTCCGTGGTCGGCAAACGAGGTTTATCATGAGCGATGCCCATCATGCCTCCTGGATCGGCTTTGACCAACTGGCGGGTGTAGTAATTCACACCCCAAAAATCAATGGGTTCCCGAATGATTTCGAAATCTCCGTTCTTCACTTCGGGGTACAAACCCAACGGTTTCAGGGTTTCTGACAACTCGGAGGGATATGATCCATAAATGGGAGTGGCATAGAACCAATCATTCACGAATTGATTGCCCAAAAAGGCTGCCCGCTTGTCTTCTTCGGAACTCGAAGCCGCCTCAATACACGAGGTCACATTGGTCAATCCGATGTTCCCTCCGGGCACTTCCGAACGAAAAGCTTGGACTGCCTTCCCATGGGCCAAAAGGAGATGATGAGCGACCTGGAAAGAGCGTTTCGCATCACACACGCCCGGAGCGTGTTCGCCCATGAAGTAGCTCGTGTGGGAAGAACAAAAAGGCTCATTCAGAGTGATCCAATTGGACACCCGATCTCCCAAGGTAGAAAACATCTGCTGCGCGTAAACACCAAAGTAATCTATGGTATCTCGGGATTCCCATCCTTGGTGCTGTTCTTGAAGCACTTGGGGCAGATCCCAATGATATAACGTGATCATTGGTTCAATGCCGCGATCCAGGATCCCATCCACCAATCGGTTGTAAAAATCCAATCCTTTTGAATTCGGTTTACCTTTCCCGTCCGGAATCACCCGAGGCCAACTGATCGAGAAGCGATAGGCATTAACGCCCAGCGCTTTCATTAGTTCCAGGTCTTCGTCCCATTGATGATAATGATCGCAACCCACAGAGCCATCTTCACCCGTTCGAATGGCTCCGTCTTTTGTACAGAAGTGTGTCCAGATCGAAGGGCCTTTGCCGTCTTCCAAATCCGCCCCTTCAATTTGATAGGCCGCAGTGGCTGTACCCCACAGAAAGTTTTTCGGAAAATCGTTACGTTTCATGTGAACCCTCCTTTTCTGTGTCCGCTTGATCGATCTTCTCTGTTCCAATCATTGATTTGAGCATTGTTGCATTAATCACTGCTTTTCCCCGGAAATGGTTGTTAAAAAAAACAAGCTTTCTCCCTTTCTCCACAAGGCGAATCTTTCCCACCCATTCCATAAGCTCCTCTTCTGAATACTGATAATCATATCGCTCATATGCGTGCTCATGCGCGTACCATTTTTCTGCGTTCCGACCGTGAAACCGAAGGTAGTACCCGTCTGTATCAACCAAACGGCGGTTCATGAGCCCTTGCAACGCGGGCTGATCCACCGAAACCCACAAAATCCCACGCTCACGAAATGTATCGATTACCTGCGGTCTGTCCCACGATTCATGACGAAATTCGACCGCGCAATCAATATTGATATCTTTGATCACATGATCCAAATAGGTTCGGTTTGCGTCGGTCCTTCGAAACGAGTTTGGGAACTGAAGCAAAATTAAAAGGGGAAAGCCTTGTTCTCGAATAACCGATACGCTGCGTAGATACTCGGGAATTCCGGATCGATCGAATCCATGGGTGAACGACTGATGCCCTTTGATCACAAAAGCAAAACCTCTCGGTGCTCGTTTGCACAGAGATACCATCGTCTGATACGAAGGCATCCGATAATAGGTGTAGTTGATTTCCAAACAATCGAAGAGGGTCGTATAGTATTCAAACCATTTGTTCTGCGGCAAACCAACAGGATAAACATTACCAACCCAATCATCATACGAAAACCCGCTGGTTCCAATTCGTATCTCACGATTCGCATTCACGGGATTCGGACCCACCTCCATAGATTGGTGTATCCGATTTTCTGGCTCATTGCGACAAAGGCATGCGCTGTAGCTATTGCGTCCCCCAACGCCCGATGCCGATCGACTGCGTGAATCCCCAAACGACGCAGGATTTCGTCAAGATTATGCCTCCCTCGGAAAAGCGCTCGAGAAAGGTGTATCGTATCGATGTATGGGTTTCGAAAGGGCTCGATGTCACACTGATGACAGGAATGCTGGAGAAACCGCAAATCGAAGGAAGCATTTTGGATGACCACCGTTCGATCGCCCAAAAAAGAAAGAAAGTCACGAACTACAGGAAAGAGATTCCGTTTCCCCCGCACCATAGAATTGGTGATTCCCGTAAGTCGGGTTATAAACGGATCTATCGGTCGACCGGGGTTGATCAACTCCGAATAGGTTTCTTCGGTTTGGACTTCCCAATTTCGAACCACTACCGCAGCTACTTCTATGATGCATGAACCCTTGTCAGGGGAAAGACCGGTTGTTTCTGTGTCTAGGACCACAAACTCCAAAACTAATCCCCATTTTCCCTATCAGGTTTGGGGAGGGAAAAAGAGAATGTTGATCCTTTCCCGAACTTGCTTGAGACAGCAATCGCCCCCCCATGACCTTCCGCCATCTTTTTTACGATTACAAGGCCCAATCCGGTCCCTTTTTCTGAACGAGCGCTCTTTACACTCGTTTTCCCAAAAGGCTTGAAGAGTGTTCCCATCTCTTCTTCAGGAATCCCAGGACCTTCATCAATCACTCGGACCCAATACCACCCACTGTTTTCCTCGGTTTGCACCTTGATTTTCGATCCAGACGGAGAATATCGGATCGCATTGCCCAAAAGATTGTTCATAATCTGCTCAATCTTGATTCGATCCACATCGACCATCCAGGACGCTCCAAGAAGATGGCACTCAATAAGAATTCCGTGCCGTTCAGCCAAAGGGCGATTGATGGATACCGTTCGTTCCACCAGTTTTTGTAGATCGGTTTGTTCCCGATGCAATTCCAAATGGCCCATTTCAATCTTCGCGTAATCCAGAAGGTCATTTACCAAACCCAACATATATCGGCTGGAATCATAGATGGTTTTCAGCAAGTCCATCTGTTCTTCACTGATCGCATTTTGCAGGTCCTCCACCAGAAACTCGGAAAACCCCATAATCGCATTCAACGGGTTTCTCAAATCATGAGAAGCGATACCCAACAAGCTATCTTTCTCGTCGTTCAGCTTTCGAAGCTGGATGTTCTTTTTTGTGATCTCCCGTTGCATATTGGCCAGTTCATTGTTGATTTTGGAAAACCCTTCCAGGTACTCCCGTTCTTTTCGGGCTTGATCTTGCATAATCACAACCTGCTCTTTAATCCGCGCTCGAAGCGTATTGGTCAACTCATGATTGATTCGGGTCAATTCTTCTTCGTATGCAGCCAATTCTGAGGCAGACAAGGATCCCATGAGCACAACGTCTCCTTCGTACAGCATGCCGTTGATCACCAACAGCATCGGATCTGTCTGTTTGCTAGCTGCGGAAATCAGGTTCAATTCCCATCCCAATGCCACCTGATTGCGTTCAATCTCAGCAAATAGCTCCTTCCCTTTGTTTTGGCTTTCTCGATCCAAAATAGCAAAAAAGGACGCGCCTTCCTGAATGAAACCCTCCGATACGATCTGATTGGACATTACCGTTTTGACCCGGCCATCTAGATCGCACAGAAGAGTAAAACCGCCTCTTTGAATGGGAAAACCAGTGTTCATGTTTTTCCACTCGCAATCAAGTGGCGCGCTTTCATCACACCCATCTGAGCATCTTGACCAAAGGCATCTCCTCCCACCTTTTTCCACAGTTCAGGATCACGATTAAACGGATATCCCCCCAACAGGATCCAAGGCTGTGGATTTCCGCTTTGGGCCTTGACTGCTCGAACCATTGCCTCCACTCCGGGAATGTGAAAAACCATGGTCGTGGAGATGGCAACTAGATGAGGCTTGTGTGAATCAACTGCTTCAAGCACCGCTTGCGTTGGTGTATTGGCTCCCAAATAGTATGTATCCCACCCTTCCATCTCGAAAAAATCGCATACCATTCGCATACCAATTTCGTGTAATTCACCGCCAACACAGGTTCCAACCAATCGGAATCCATTATGTGGCGTTTCGAAGATTCGATGGTACAACAGAGACATGATCCATTGAGTCGAAGCAGTGAAATAATGCTCCTGCGCCACAGAGAGGGTATTGGTTTGCCACATTCTCCCAATTTTCCGGAGGGCTGGCTGAAAAATGTGGAGGTACAGCATTTTAACATCGACTCCTTGATCCAATCGATCCATGACCAGTTTTGTTGCAGCAGCTCGATTTGGCTCGAGCAGAAAGCGGATATATAAATCCACATCGCTATTCCACAAAGAATCTAACTCTTCCTCTTCTACCGCATGCTCAGAAACCTCTCCTGACATTACAGCGCTTCCTCGATCGAGAAAGAGTCGAATCCGTTGAAACGCTTCGTCGCCCAGCGCTTCTCTCAAAACCCTTCCTGTGGCTTTTAGATTATCTGCAAGACTCGATATGGATATCCCAAGGTTTTGAAAGAGCTTTCGAACCCAGATCACGTAGTGTTCGAAGAGAAGAAGGCTGTCTTTGTCCAATGCGTTAGCCAGATAGGAGAGATGATATCCGATGTCTTCCAAACACTTATCTCTCTTTTCATTGATTCGATCCCGATCTTCTATCATGTAATCCAGAAGCTGTCGATCCAAGATCTTTTTTGCCAAGTCCTCTTTATGCGATTGAATCCACCCGCCTACCGCGCTTGGATTCATGGTCGTTTTTCCCTGGTCGAACCGGTTTCCCAACGCCCGATCTTCGTCATCGTCTTGAACAAGGTGCTTTCGTAGGAATTGCGGGGATGAAACAAGTTGCTGATGGTCACTCCGCCAAGCGTTATGTTGGAATGAAGCATCCATCCGTCTCCCATAAACAACCCCACATGGCCTGGAAAAAAGCAAAGATCGCCAAATCGGGCTTGGTCTTGTTCAATTGCCCAAAAAGCCTTTTCTTGTTGATCCGCATCTCTCGGAATCACTCGCCCGATCATATCGAACAATCGCATCACAAATCCCGAACAGTCTGTTCCATATGTGGAGCACCCACCCCAGAGATAGGGAACATGGGAGTAATATGGAAGATGCCCTTTTATCTCGCATATGGATGAGGACTCATACAACCCGCAGCTTTCATGGGGGATCCCGATCTCGCCAGAAGGAATCTCAGCGCGCAATGGATCTTCATTCGCGTCGGCTACATGCAGCGATGATCCCAGAGGAAGCCACCCCAAATCTTGTTCTAAAATGTGGATATTTCGATCTTTCCTCCGTTCGGCAAGCCGAAAGGCGAAGGCATGCTGCTTGCGTACCACCCACCGAGGAAGGGTTTGAATCTCATGATACCGTTTTTCACTGCAAAAATCCAAGCTTTGGCGGTGCGCATACCCCAAATACCCGCGCGCCAGGTCTTTCACCCGGCAGTAGTCGGTCGAAAGATCCAACACCCGCACCCATTCGCCGAACAATAGCTGATGAACCCGTTCGCTCCGAAACCGGCCATCTTTGCGTATATCGCTGACCGGAACGCGCACCATAGCGTACTGATACCCTTCAGGGATGGTTTCTTCAAGCACCCGCAATTGAAGAATCACATCTTCAAGACCTAATTTATCTAAATGCTCGCGAATTCGTTCCCATGTCTCCCGAGTATCAACCTCTCCCACAAGCGTATCGGGATCTCCTTCCAGAAGATCTCCGCGAAAATAGCACACCCTATGGTCTCCCAGATTATCAATCACTCTTTGGATGATCATGCTTGGATTCTTGAAATCCTCTCTGTGGTTCATACGATCTCTTGATCCTCTTCAAAAGCGAGAATTCGAATGGTTGACTCCAACTGATGACTGCGGATCGCTGCGTCTTCCGTTTCCATTTCTCCCGCCTGATGATCGTACGGATCGTTGCGGATAAAGCGCTTGGTGGGGCTCAGCGGCGCCATAAAGGAGGCTGTTGATACCATTCGAAATGCATCGAGGTTCCCAAAATAAAAACTATGGTAGATCGGCTCATTCCGAAACCTCCGCCCAAAAGAAGCATCAACCGGAAGCCAGCCGTACGGTTCTACCCAAAAGAGCGCCCAATCATGATTTCCACAATGGATGGGATTGGCGTACCATCCCGACTGCCATCGCGCAGGAACCCCTGCGATTCGACACAATGTTATAAACAGAAGAGCCATAACCCCGCAATCTCCTCGTCCTTCGACAGCGGCAAATGTGGATAGGTCTTCATAGACGATATACGGATTCATGAAGGAGTATCGGATATGATGGGTAATCCATTCATAAATCGCTTTTGCCTTCCAGTACGGGTTGGATTCCGATCCAACGATCCGGTGGGCAAGGAATTTCAGATACGGAGTGAATACGATATGGGGAGCTTCTTCCTGTAAAAAGGAATCCATGGGGTTTCTCGGAGGGATAATTTTTAGTGGGTCAATTTGAGAGATCCACTCTCGAATTAAGTATTGAAAACGGATCCAGAAGATAGAATCATTCGATTTTGGGGCTTCCATATAAACGGATCGGGCTTCCGAAAACATTGGATTGACCGCATACGATGGTTGAGAGGCAGATAAAAGCCGAACGCGAATCTGTTGATCTCCTTCACGGGGTAGGGGAAGCCAACACCGTAGGGTCTGTCCAGAAACCTGATCATCCGTTAAACGAAGACGAACCTCGCCTTGTACACGATACCGTTTGGGCCATTCGGATCGGGCAAGCCGTTCCAAATGCTCTTGGCGCAGCTTGTCTCCTTCAATTTCGAAAGGATCCTTCTCTTTCATTCGGTTTTTATGAGCTTCCGAGGCAAACCCGAGGTTTTCGACAAACCGTTTGGCGAATCGCCGTTTTCCATCAATAACCATGCTATCCAACAAGCCTTCTGCAATCAATGAATCGTACTCCTCCGGAGTGCTATCATTGACAGATTGGAAAAACTTTTGTTGGGCTTCCTCTTCGGAATAGGAATAGTCGTGTTTTAGCACATCCATACGATGCCCCTCAAATCCGAGGCGCAGCCGAACTGGCTCAGGCACGGTAGGTCTCGTCAAGAATTGATCAATCCGTCTTCGGGCTTCTTCAAAATCCCCCATCATCTGTGCACGTTTGATTGCTTCCGGTACCGGTACCGCCAAAAACCACATAGGTTTCCCCCCTATTCAATTATGCTTACCGCAACGGGGTTCCAAACAAGAGAATGTATTCCAACCATTCTGTCGGGAGTTCGAAAGCAAAAACCCCCGAACGTATCCGCGTGAATTCGGGTTCATCGTACGCATCCTGGATCTCTTGAGGGGCGTTTGTAGACAAAGACAACTCCAATGGCGCCTCTTCCTCATTAGAGACAAAGATACGCGACCATCCAAGGATGGGTCCAGAGTGAATCACAAATAACACATCCCGCTCTCCGAAATACAACATGACCCCATCTGGCCGGAACTCAATCCCCTGAACCATAACCCCAGGATGCCCATCATAGAAGTGGCTTGCAGGGTTGGAAAAACTGACAAATATGTCTCCTTGACCGTATAGATCCCCCGCGTCTCCTCGGTTCGCTTTTTTTTCAAGGTCCCATTGCCCGTCTGCTTGGCGTAGCGCTACCAAATAGTGGTTGGTGAGGTCTTTGCCTGGATACCATGGCTGGGTATTACCATAGCTAAATTTTCGATCATCGATATGCCAGATTGCAACCCGATTATAAACAGGCAAAAACCGATTATACGGAGAATCAGCAATCCACTCGATCAAAAAATACTCTTGTGGGATTTGAGGATGCGGGTATTTCAGAACTACGCCGGGCGATAACAGGTATTGCGTGGTGGTCGGACCGATCACGATCGGATCGATCCATCCCGCTCGGATTTTGGACCAACTGCTAAACTCGGCAGGGGCGCCCCCATATCCGCTCAGGTTGTTGGGATAGTCGCTGGTTTGATCGTTCCAACTCCCTGAAGCCATTACGCCCCAGTACCCAATGCCGTAGGAAGGTGATCCTTGTCGGGTATCGTACAGATCGGGCAAACCCAAGGCAAGATGTCCCAATTCATGCGCATACACCCCTATTGTCATGTCATATGGAACTTCCCAGTACTCCGGTTGCATTGCATACCCCGAAAGGCGAACTCCATCCTTTGTAACAGGAGAACGGAGAGACCATTGGTGGCTCCATATATCGTTGGGGTTTCCGGTAAATTCTGCTCCCGGTCCGGTATGAACCACCATGAGAAAATCCACCCGCCCTGTTCCGCCCATATCGTATTGAGAAAAGTCCACATATGGGTCAGCTGCTTCAATCAAATCTTCCACCAGTTTTTGGGCATTCCTGGGATATGCACCATAAATCCCGTACTGGTTGTTGACGTAATAAGAATACGGCTCAGGGAGCAAAAACCAGCCATAGACATCGAACTGCAGATCCAGAAGCCCGCCTGAGTTGTGATGATAGAACTCTCGGACACTACTCACATTGAGGTTTCCTGGATACTTTTGATCAAAGTTCAGACCCTGTGCATTCATCAGATCATCAAAAAACGGGGTGCTGACCATCCGGGGCTGATCGGTAAAATCAGCCAACAAAAGCACCCCCCGCAGGGATCCCGTTGCGCGGATTTCCGGTTCTCCTCGATCGAGAAGTGACAAATCAGGCATGATCACTGTACGGGCTTCAATCGCATCCATAATCCGAGAGTGCGGGGGCATGGCCCACCCGATAAGGGCAACCATCATCAAACTGAAAAGGACACAAAAGGGTCTCATGGAAAAAACACCCCCCGGATCAGATCAACCAGTTGTTGCTCTAAAGACGGCGCCAACGCTTCGAATTCCTGTTCCAACATCAACACGGCCAATGTAAAGGCAAAGAGCGTTTGGGAGGAGGTATGATCCATCTGTTCTCCTCCCACCATCAATGAAAATTCCCCTGGATTGGCCATTGCTTGTAGACCATGTAAATAAGCGGACTCATATTCCCTGGACCAATAGGCCACATGCAGACAGCCCACTGAATTCCGATAGGTTGCACCATACGCTCGTGATTCCACAAACCGGCCCATCGCAGAGTCGAGATCTCCTTCAAAAAAGTGGGTAAACCCTATGTAGTCGAGGATCATCGCTCTTTTATGAGAATCGGAAGTCAGAAGAAAAGCGCTTTCCCAATATCCTCTGGATGCTTGATAATTTGCATTACTCAGCGCCTTTTCCGCTAAAGCTACATACTGTTCATAACGTTCGCGTACACTGGGAACGACTGTACAAGAGGTGATTAAAACCATCATAGCCGCCATCAGGGTCAATCCAATGATTTTTTTCATAGATCCCCCCATTTCTCGGAAAACTGCTTTCGATACGAATGAATAATCCGCTGCATGATCTCTTTATACTGAGTCGCCTGATCGTAATCTTCATTCTTTTGAGCCGACTGGAGCTTCAATCGATAAAAGTGGTATTGAACCTCCAGAACCATTTTCCCCCATCTTTTTTCATCAAAGGGTAAATCACCGGAAGTAAAGGTTGATAGAAAGGCTTGGGGAAAGAGAAGCATAAAGGCCAGACTCTCTTGAAGGGCGTGCTCTGAGAACTGACGGTCCTCAATTAGCGCATTTCGCATGCTCAAATGCTCTACCGCCTTTTTTGAGGGGACCGATGCTTCATGCTGCAAAGTCTGCCTAAGGCACCGTTCACAAAAACGGATTTCCTTCTCCATCTCGCATCCATATTCTTTTTGATGGAACTGCGCTTCTTCTTGTTTACATCGGTTGCACTTCATCTGCTTCTCCTTGCGCCCGTTGGCGGGAAAAGAGGTTCAAAGCCTTCTCAAAATCCATTCTTCGCATCATATGCAACAATTGAACCACTCGATCCACCATTTTTTTCAGAATCGGTAACTCTTCCTCCGTGAATGGCTCCAAGACAAAATCGGAAAGCGCTCGCCTTTCCGGTTTTGGTCCGATTCCCATCTTGATCCGCTTGATCTCCTGTGTTTCTAAGAGACGCAGAATGGCATCAATTCCTTTTTGCCCTCCCGATGAACCCTTTGAACGAATGCGGATCTTCCCGAGGTTCATCGAAACATCATCATAGATAATCAGGGTCTCCTGAGGTTCAAACCGAAAGATACCCAATGCATCTTTGTATGCCTCATCACTCAGATTCATGAATGTCATGGGTTTGACAAGAATCAAAGGTTGGATTGGCGCAGCCACTTTCCACCACAAAAAACGCTCCCGTTCTCCGCGATCCAAGATTTGAGGAGCGGGCAATGAGTTCAGAAATGAGTCAATAGCCATAAAGCCCACATTATGCCTGCTTGTGGCATACTGCGGGCCAGGATTGCCCAGACCGAAAACAACCCAAGGGTTCATTCTTCTTGGGGTTTTTTGGCCGTAATGACTTCCGGTTCCGCTTCTCCTCCCTCTTCCACTTCTGCAGCTTCTTCTTCTTCCGAAAGACCCCGTGGCACGGAAATGGAGATGAGAATATCGTCGAGATTCATCATGGGTTTGACGGTTTCTGGTAGATTTAAATCTGCTACAGTAATGCTTTCCCCCAGCTCAAGATCGGTCAAATCCACGACGATATCTGCGGGAATATCCTTTGGCAATGCTTCCACCAAGATTGAATCATAGTGGTGTTCTGCAATTCCGCCTTTCTTTACCCCGGCGGGAGTATGCTCATACCGAATGGGTATAGCCACGTGCATAACATGGGTCGCAGAAGCCACGAAAAAGTCAATATGAGAAACCGCGTCTGTGACTTTGTGCCGCTGCACTTGCTTCAAGTAAGCCGGGGTTGTGGATTGAGAACCGTCCAGTTTTTGAATGTTCAACTGAATCGGCACTGTGGTGGAAAGGGTCTTTGAAATGGTCATAAAGACTTTGTTCTCCACCGATACATGCAAAGGCTCAAAATCTGGACCATAGACAACAGCAGGAATCTTCCCTGCCTGTCTTACTTTCCGGGATCCCAAAGACTTTGTTTGATTCCTTTCCATCACATCCATTTGTTGCTTCTTCATAGGTCTTCATTCCTCCTTATCTTCTCTATCCAATCTATCATCATCGAAACAAAATGGAAATCGAAAGATTCTTTCGAACCCGAAGCACAGCTTCTCCTAACAGCGGAGCTATGTCAAGGACCTTGAACATCTCCGGTAATTTGGGTTGAGGGATGGAATTGGTTATATATACATTTTGGATCACCGATTCCTCAAACCTTTGTGGGCCATTATCGGATAGGATGGCGTGGGTCGCATACGCATCCACTGTCAAAGCACCTTGTTCCATAAGCGCTTTTCCCGAATTGATCAGTGATCGACCCGTATCGATGATATCATCAACCAAAATAGCCTTTTTTCCTTGTACGTCTCCGATTACATGAAGAATCTCAGCTACATTTTCTCGGGGTCTCCTCTTATCCAAAATCGCTAAAGAAGCCTTCAGCTTCTCCGCAAACCGGCGTGCTCGTGTCACCCCTCCTACATCTGGAGAAACAACCACGTAATCTTCGGGATTGAAATCATCCATGCTAAGAAAGTGCCGAACGAAAATCGGAAAACTTTGGAGATTGTCTAACGGGATGTCAAAAAAACCCTGGATCTGATCTGCATGCAGATCCATTGTGATCACACGTGTCGTACCGGCTACTGTTAAGAGATTGGCGACAAGCTTTGCGCTGATGGGATCACGCCCACGGGCTTTCCGATCTTGCCGCGCATAACCGAAATACGGCATCACGGCAGTGATCGTATTGGCAGAAGCTCTCTTGAATGCATCAATCATAACCAAAAGTTCCATCAGGTTTTCATTGACAGGAGTGCAGGTTGGTTGAATCAGAACAACATCGTGACCACGGACTGTTTCTCCGATCCGGAGATTGATCTCTCCATCAGCAAACCTTTCTGAATGGAGTTCTCCCAATTGCATGTTCATTATTTGGGCCACTCGCTGCGCTAGATCGCGGTTGGCTCTTCCTGAGAACACTTTCACCTCCGGCCGGTTAAAGGGCACGGTCATCTCCCCCTTTCGGGTTTCCTTCTCGAAATTTCCGATATTCCTCCGCATACCCCTCTTTATTCACCTGTCGCCCGCGTCCGATTGATAGCGCGTTATCTGGAACATCCCGAGTAATTGTAGAACCTGCGCCGATAATCGCGCCTTTACCGATCACTACAGGCGCCACTAAAGCGGTATTGCTTCCGATAAAAGCTCCTGTTCGAATGGTTGTTGGGTACTTGGCGTATCCATCGTAGTTGCAGGTGATCGTCCCCGCCCCCACATTGACATCGTCTTCAACCACAGCATCACCCAGATAAGTCAAATGTTGAGCTTTTGAGCCCTTCCCGAGGCGGGTTTTTTTCAGCTCAACATAATTACCCACGCGGGCGTTTCGTTCGATAATACTTCCTTCCCGCAACCGAGCAAAGGGACCCACCTGCGCGTGATCATCGATCTGCGCTTGCTTGCAATGGGACCGTTCAACCCGGACACCATTGCCCAAACGGCAATCAACCAATTGGGTCATGGGTCCGATCACGCAATCTTGGCCAATATGTGTGTTGCCATAAATCGTTGTCATGGGCATAACAATGGTGTCCATCCCTAAGGATACGGTGGGGTGGATGTAGGTTGTTTGAGGATCAACGATGGTAACGCCCTCCAACATCCAATGCTTGGAAACCCGATGGTTGACCTCCTGTTCAATCATTGAAAGCTCGTACCGATTATTGACCCCACGGGCTTCCCAAAGGTCTTGTAGAATCAACGTGCCAACAACACCGTTTTGCGTTGAGATATGATGGACTACCTCTGGAAGATAGTATTCTCCTTGTGCGTTGTCGTTGGATAATTTACCGATTGCGTCCCGCAAAGAATGAACCGAAAATGCGTAGATCCCTGTATTCACTTCGCTGATTGCCCTCTGGTTCATATCCAAATCTTTATCTTCAATGATTTGCCCCATCATTCCCTGATCATTCCGGATAATCCGGCCATATCCTCTGGGATCGCTCAAGTTCATTGTCAAAACAGCGCCCGCTTTGTCTTGAGCGGCTCGGACAAGCGCGCTGAGAGTGGCGGGTTGAACCAAAGGAACATCCCCATTCAGGATCAACACCTTTTCATCATCCAAAAGCCCTTCAAATGCGGAAGATGCTGTTTTCACTGCATGACCGGTCCCCAGACGTTTTTCTTGATTGAACAGCTTTATGGTGATCCCTCGCTTTTGAAACATGGGCATTTGCTGGTGAAACCAAGCATGGATCTCCTCCATCTCTGGCCCGACAACAATTGCGATCGTAGCGGGTGGGCGGGTTTCTAAAAAACAAGCCACCGCGTCAGTCACCCATCCGATTATGGGTTTTCCGGCCAAAGGGAACATAACCTTGGCGTGTTTGGACTTCATGCGCGTACCAAAACCGGCTGCCATGATCACTGCGAGCATGCATTCACCTCCTAACTACACAATGTTTATGAAAAATATTGCGCGAGAGCATGCGCGCGATCGGTCCGTTCCCAAGAAAACTGGATGTCGGACCGTCCAAAATGGCCATATGCGGCTGTGTTTTTGAATATTGGCCGGAGAAGGTCCAACGCTTTGATGATTTTCCCCGGTCGAAAATCAAAGACTTCCATGATTGCTTTTAGCAGCCTCTCTTCATCGACTTTGGCCGTTCCTGAAGAATCGATCAAAACCGAAACGGGATTGGCTTTTCCGATTGCATACGCCAGCTGGATCATCAGTTTGTCGGCCAACCCAGCTGCAACCACATTTTTTGCCACATACCGAGCCATATAATGAGCGGAGCGGTCAACCTTGGTCGGATCTTTTCCACTAAAGGCGCCCCCTCCATGGGGAATCCATCCGCCATAGGTATCCACGATGATTTTCCTTCCAGTCAGTCCAGTATCTGATTTGGGGCCTCCTTGGATGAACTGCCCAGTAGGGTTTACCAAAATTTTCATGCGATCATCCCGAAGCTGCTCGGGAATCATCGGATCAATAATTTCTTTGATGACAAAAGCTCGTAGATCATCCTTCGGGACATCCTCATGCTGAGTCGATATTAGAACGGTATCAACCCGCAACGGATTCCATTGCTCATCGTATTCAACGGTTACCTGCGACTTTCCGTCCGGCCTCAACCAACTATCTTTCTGAGATTTCCGCACATCGGCCAGCTTCCGGGTCAAGCGATGGGACAATACAATGGGAAGCGGCATATATTCAGGGGTTTCATTGGTCGCATATCCAAACATCATTCCTTGATCTCCTGCGCCCAACCGATCCAGGTCATCTTCGGTATCCTGGGTCTCCCCGTCCTTTATCTCTCGGGCCATGTCTACACCCATAGCAATATCGGGGGATTGCTCATCAATCGAAGTCAGAACTGCGCAAGTTTCGCCATCAAACCCAAACTTTGCCCGGGTGTATCCAATGTCCAAAATCGTATTCCGAACGGCTCGTGTGATATCAACATATGCTCGGGTCGAAACCTGTCCAGCAACAAAAGCCACACCTGTTGCCACCATCGTCTCAACTGCCACTCGACACATTGGATCCTGCTCCATAATGGCATCCAGAATCGCGTCGGAAATTTGATCGGCGACCTTATCGGGGTGTCCTTCGGTCACACTTTCGCTGCTAAAGAGTCTTTTCATTCGTGTTCTTCCTCCTTTATCTTTAGGTACTCGTCTTCAGTCAAAAAAGCGCCCCCATCGATATGAAGATCCATAGGTCGATAGGTCTCTGATAGGTGGATTTTGATCCGAATCCGATTCATGCACTTGCTCCCTATGAGCTCTTTATCGATTAAATAGGCTCCTGGTTCTTGCCCGAAGGTTTGAAAGACCTCAGACGACCTCCGAATCCGAGTCTGAAAAACCTCTCCACAATTACCGCACCGAGAATAGATGACAAAAGCGTCTCCTTTCCGGTACAGGGGATTCGGAACCTTACGCTTCTTCTCTTTTTTTGAAAAAGGCCACATGCCGTCTACCTCCTTTGCAAACGAAAGGACCATTCACGGGAATTGCCCCAATCGTCGTGGATCACAATCCGGGCATGAGAAAGATCCGGAAACCGGGTCATACCTGTGATCTTGTTCGCAACGACCGGACTCCGAGTCACGGGTGAATAGAGTTTGTACCAGTAATTGGATGCATTCGAACCTTCTCCGAAGACTAGGTCTCCATAATCAACGAAATCCAAAGCGATCTCATCAAATCGCAGGTGGTACAGCAATTCCCCATCCAGATAGAATTCCACTTGATTCAAACCAAATCGTCCCGTGCCTGTTCGCGCGTTCAAGCGGGCATTGATTTCAATCTGCGGAACGTTTGAGGTGAATGAATAGGTGCCTCCCGAGACAATATTCGAGATTTGCCCATCAATCCGGATCCGTTCAAAACTCAGTGTAGCGTCGAGAGCATCCACAGCTCCACGAAGAAATGGAACCGGATTTAAAGCCACGCCTCGTTCCAGATCCCGGATTTCAACGTGACAATGGGGGGCCATAGCCAAGCCAGTCCTTCCTGACAGACCGATCCATTCGCCTTTCCGTACCGGAAATTCGTCTGGCTCGAATTCGATCTCCAAATAGGCATCTTCGCCAAACTCGCCTTTCACAGCATTTACGATTCCCGCAAATCGTTCGGTCACACCGTTCAAATGGGCATAAACACTGACCATTCCATCTGGGTGTTTCAGAAAGATGGTATGCCCATACACAGGATCATTCCGCATGTACTTCCAAAAATACCCTTCCTTCATCGCGAGTACACGCACATTTTCCATTGTATTGGTGGAAAGGTCCAAACCGATATGAAACCGCATAAAGTTCATGTCTTCGGATGGGCGGCATTCGCCAAAAGTTGAGGTAATCCGCTGGCTCACCGTTATGGGCAACTGATATGAGGCCCATGCAAAGGTGATCCCCGCTACCAGGATCCCCATGAATAGATATGGGCTTCTTCTGTTCATGCTCGACTCCTTTCCTCTCTATTATATCATAAAAAAAAGCGGGTTCCCCCGCTTTTGATTGGTCTTTCGGGTTTTGGTCGTTCTTACGATCCATCAATGCTCAGTCCGATACGACTTCCTCTTTTTTCACAGAGTCCGCATCCTCCGATTTGTCATTCTCTATGACCGTATCATCTTGCTTTTCGGAATCCTCGTCTTTTGCCTCGGGCTGATCGGATTCGGCAGCTTCTGCTTGTTCCTGCTGGTTGTATCCTTCTCTGCCTTCCAGAAAAGCGTCGGCAATCTTTGAGGTGATCAATCGGATTGCGCGAATGGCGTCATCGTTCCCAGGAATGATATAATCAATCTCGTCTGGGTCACAATTGGTATCTAATGTCGCTACAATGGGGATTTTTAGCAAATTTCCCTCCAGGACAGCATTTCGCTCTTTCTTAGGATCCACAATAAAAAGGATATCCGGAAGGTCCTTCATATCCCGTACGCCACCCAGATTCTTCTGCAGTTTGCTCAATTCATGTCGAATGACCGCTTGCTCTTGCTTGGGAAGCGCATTCAGGCTACCATCCTCTTCTTGGGCCTCCAGTTCTTTCATGTAGGCAATCCGGGCCTTGATCGTGGGAAAGTTCGTTAACAACCCACCCAACCAGCGGTTTGTGATAAATAGCCCGCCACATCGTTTGGCTTCTTCTTCCACGGACTGTTGGGCTTGTCGTTTCGTGCCCACAAAAAGGATCGTCGCTCCTTCAGCGGCTTGGTTCCTGACAAAATAATAGGCCTCTTCCAATAATCGCAAGGTTTTCTGTAGATCCATGATGTGCACGCCTTTGCGATCGGTATAGATGTATTCCTTCATCTTGGGGTTCCAACGCATTGTTCGGTGACCGAAATGCACCCCTGCTTCCAACAACTGTTTCATGCTTACTACGCCCAACTTGCCACCTCCATGGGTTATCCCTCCGCCCTTCTAACAGCGCTCCTACCTGCTAACAGGCACCTAGGAGCCCAAAAAAGGACGTGTGAATTTCATACCGCCGGATTATACCAGAAAAGCAATGGATATGCAAGCTTTTCTTTCCACCGGGAGCAATCACCGTTCTTTTTCCCCACCAAATCTACATATTCCTGAGGTATGATTGCTTCGATCGTTTTCGAAAGGAGCAAATAATGCATCAGCAAGCTTATCGGTGTGAACGGAAATTTTTGATTGGCAGACCCGATCTCCACCTTCTGAGGCAGAATCTCTCTGGAACCCTTCAGAGGGATATCCATGATCGAGAAGAACGGGGGTATTCTGTACGCTCTCTGTATTTCGATGACGGACATCAATCGGGCCTTTTCGAGAAATTTAGCGGGATTCCGATTCGAGGGAATTATCGAATCCGAATCTATAACGAGGATGGTCAGTTTATGCGTTTGGAGAAAAAAATGCATAAAGGGCATCTTTCGCGAAAGCTTTCCCGAAGGATATCTGAGAACGAGTATCGGCAGATCCTCTCGAACGACATTTCCTTTCTATGTACTTCTGATGATTTCTTATCCCATGATTTCTACCAAAGATACCAGAACACACTTCTTCGGCCAGTAGTTATCGTAGATTATCGAAGAGAAGCCTTCGTGTATCCCGTAGAAAATGTTCGACTGACCCTAGACACAAAGATCAGAACGGGTCTTCATGGGATTGACCTTTTTGATTCGGAGATTACCTTGATCCCAGCCTTGGAAGAAGACCTTTCCCTATTAGAAATGAAATACGACCGCTTCATTCCTTCTTTCATTCTTCAACTCACTTCCCTATCGATGCATACTCCGGTTTCTTTTTCAAAATATGCGTGTTGCCGAAAATTCATGAAATATAACGATTGGGAGGAATCGTAATGCTCAGCGCGCTCATGCAAAATTCGAATTTTTACTTAAATTACACCGACATGGTCTTGGCTCTTGTTCTTTCTGCTGCTCAAGGTTTTCTGGTGTGTTTTGTGTATCGATATTCGTACCGGGGGGTTTTGTACACAAAAAACTTCAGCATATCCCTTGTTTTGATGGCAGTCATCTCTTCTGTTCTCATTATGGCTGTTGCAACGAATATCGTCCTGTCTTTGGGTATGGTTGGAGCATTAAGCATCGTCCGATTTCGGACTGCGCTGAAAGACCCTCTTGATATTGTTTTTCTCTTCTGGGCAATCAGTGTTGGGATTGTAACCGGCGCAGGCTTATTCTTTCTTTCCCTGTTCGGGTCTATCTGCGTTGCTTTGATTATCCTACTGATGACACGCCTTTCATTTACAACACGACCCTACATGCTGAGCATTCAATGCGGCCGGGATGTCAGTGAAAATCAGATTCATGAGGTCCTTAAAAAGCATTCGTCCCGCTTTCACCTCAAAGCGAAAAATAAAACAGCCAATCATTGTGAGCTGACCTTCGAGTTGAGGATCAAAGAGGGATCCGACGCAATTGTCAATCGTATATCAGAAATCGAAGGGGTAACCCATGCGGTATTGATTGTCTATAATGGAGATTATGTCTCATAAAGACGGATAAAAGGAGGCGCTATGAAGAAGAAAGAAATCCTTGTCGTAGTTTTTTTAACCCTTATGCTTTTGCTCTTTTCGATCGCATATTCTCAGTATGAAAGGGATACTTGGATCGTTATCAACGAGATCGTAACAAAATGCGCGCAAGGTGGGCCGGATTGGATCGAGATTTTAGCCGTTGGTGATGATCCGAATCAACCCGTTCATCTGGAAGGGTTTTTCATTACAGACGGTAAGAAAGGGCGAGTACCCGAACCACTGCCAGCTATTGATCTGTACCCGGGTGAATGCATAATCATTTATGCAGATAACCTACCGAATGGGATTGAAACGGGTTATACCGTCTCTTTCAAACTAGGCAGCGAAGACAGTCTGATGCTCCTATACAAAGGGAATATCGTTGAAACCCTTCAATGGAAAGAAGGAGACGCGCCAAAAGGCTTCAGTTACGCGCGATTTGCTGGCACCAAAGGAGAGCAATCCTTCGCGCGAGGAATCCCCACTCTCGGAGAACCAAACCAGATCTCTCTTGAAGGATCTACCGAAGATCTCTCTGCAAATCAAGGATCTTCACTGATCTTTCCGGATGACAAAGTCATACCAGTGGAAATCATCCTTAACCCGGATGATCTGCAGGCGATGCTTGATCATCCATTGGCGAAGGAATACTATCCAGCGACCATAATATTTAACGGGATACAGATCGACAATGTGGCCATGCGCACGAAAGGAAACTCTTCATTGAACACAACGGCATCATCGGCTTCGGTCCGGTATAGTTTTAAGGTGGATATCAATAAACATGTGAAAGACCAAACGTTAATGGGCGTGAAGAAAATTAGCCTCAACAATGGATTTTCTGACCCTTCGTTTATGAGGGAGTACCTTTCCTATCGGATCTTCGAAGAAATGGGAGTGCCCTCTGCGCGCAACTGCTTTGTATTTCTGACAATCAACGGACAACCCTGGGGCCTTTACCTGGCAGTTGAGCAGATCGATTCCGTTTTCGTTGCATCCTGGTTCGAACAAACAAATGGAGACCTGTATAAACCAAGCGGGATTGGTTCCGGTTTGCTTTGGAACGGAGAGAGTATCGATCGATATCCCGGATTGAGAGACAGCCTCAAGACGAATGAGAAGAACTCTAATCATGAGGCCTTGTTGCGCTTTTTGGATGTACTGAACCACGAGGGAGATATATCGACTGTTTTGAATGTGGATGGAGCGTTGCGATACCTTGCCGTAAGCACTGTATTATCCAATCTGGATAGCTACCAAGGACCTTTTGCGCACAATTATTACCTGTATGAGCAAAATGGAATCTTTGAAGTGATTCCTTGGGATCTAAATATGTCTTTTGCAGGTTTTTCGCATGGAATGACTCAGAATCAATTGGTGGAGTTTCAAATCGACCGACCAACAACAGTTCCCATAGAGCAGAGGGTGTTGATTCAACGTCTCTTGGAAAAAGAAGACTATGTGCGTCAGTATTATGAGTACGTTCGTCAGGTTGCGGAGGAGGCGCTCGACCCTTCCCGTATGAAAGAATGGATTGAACAAGTTGCTGAAATGATCCGCCCTTGGTTGGAAGAAGATCCGACTAAGTTTTACTCAATGCAACAGTTTGAAGCTTCTTTGTGGGAAGGGTTTACGCAAGACGAAATGGTCTCTTTGGGGGGGGAACCCAAAGAAATGTTATTTTTCGGCCAAGGGGATAATTTGGGGCAACCGGATCCAAACTGGCTTCCTCCAGATGGGGCCAATCCAGGTATTCCATTTTCCCACCCGTCCCAGCTAGAAGGGCAAGAGATGCGAGGGTTCGGAAGGAACGATTTTCAAAACCCACAGATGCAACCTCCTATCCAAAGAGATCAAATGCAAAGAATGGAAATGCCTGCCCAAGCCGGTGGAGGAAGAGGATTTTTGGGGGGAGAGACCATTGGACTCTACCGGTTTATCCTTTCCCGAAGAGATCATATTTTCCTGCAACTCGAAACAGAAAAAAGCGAGTGACTGTTCGCAATCTGATTGAAGAAGAGCGAGGAAACCAATGGAACAACAAAGACCACAGGCAACTATTTTGGTCGTGGATGATGAAAAGAGCCTATGTAGAATGATTGGAGATTTTTTGGAAGATCAAGGGTATCATGTTGTTTTGGCTTTTGATGGGTCTGATGCAATTGATCGGTTTTTTCTCCATCAGCCGATCGATTTGGTGATCCTGGATGTTATGATGCCCCAAATAGATGGATTGGAAGTGTGCCAAACGATCCGCGAACACGCGCCGACCCCCATCCTTTTCCTTACTGCCAAAGATCAACCGGAAGATGAAATCCAAGGATTGGCAATCGGCGGAGACGATTACCTGGGAAAACCATTTCGGTACGATATCCTGATGGCACACATTAAGGCGATCTTGAGAAGGGAACAGCGATCCTCGAAAGAACCAATTACTTTGGGCCCCTTACACATTGATGATGATCGGCATGAGATTCGCTGCGCGGGAAAATTTCTCCCTTTGACTCCAAAAGAATACGCTATGCTTCGGTTTTTAGCGGAATGCGCCCCGAAAGCCTTATCTCGAGAAAGCATAATGGAACACCTTTGGGGATACGATTATGAGGCAGATGAACGGGTGGTCGACACGTATGTCAAAAACATCCGCGCACATTTGGGACCCTACAAGCACATAATCATAACCATACGAAGTTTTGGGTATCGTCTGGATTGGGAGTAGATCATGTCGATTCGATGGAAACTCTTCAGTTTCACGGCGCTGTTGATCGGTCTCTTCCTTCTTGTGACCGTAATCGCAAATGCTTTTTTTCTCCAAGATTACTATGTCTCTCTAAAGAAGAAGCAATTGCTGGAAGCAGCGCAGACTCTTCAGAGAACTCTCGAAGATACACCGGAACGGATTGATTATGAAATTGAAATGCAAATGAGGATGAAAGGATTGCATGGGGTAATTTTTGATTTGGAAAAGGGAGAGCCCGTCTTTTATTCTGGATGGAATCCTCTCCCAAGGGGGGAAAGATTGGTTCCTCCCCCAAGTTTCCGCATAGAAGACTATGCCGCTGATGCGGATCCTAGCGCGCGGATCACCTCTTCTTTCGATCCGCGCGCAAACATGGAAACGCTTAGTCTGGTTCAACCGATGGGGCAGGGGAAAGTCTTAGAGCTTTCTATTCCGATCGGTGCGATTCATGAAGAAGCCTTAATTGCTGGCAATTACCTACTTGCCTTGGCTTTGGTGATGCTGGTGATTGGAATTCCCGCAGCGTTCCTTCTATCTCTGAAATTCACGCGTCCCATTCAAGAGCTTACGTCGTTAGCAAAAAGCATCAGTCAGTTGGATTTTTCCCGAAGATACCACGAAACAAGAAACGACGAGATCGGGGTTTTGGGCATGAGCATCAACGATCTTTCGGATAAACTTGGCCAAGCCATGGAACGATTGGTGATGGCAAACCAAGTGTTGCAGGAAGATCTTGAAAGCAAAAAAAGAATCGATCAGATGCGAAAGACATTTATCTCGCATGTTTCCCACGAACTGAAAACACCCATTACCTTGATTATGGGTCATGCAGAAGGATTGGCCCGCAATGTGATCCATGGAGAATCAAAAAAAAACCAATACTGCTCGATCATTATCGAAGAGGCGCAAAAAATGGATCAATTGGTGCGAGAATTGTTGGATCTTTCTCAAATGGAATCACGCCTCTTCCGGATTCACCCAATATCCTTTTCTCTTGAGCGATTGATCCGAAAGGGAATGGACAAATTCGCTCCTCTTTTTCTTGAAGCGGACATTCAAGTCAAAGATCGCACAACCGATTGGCCCGATGTATGGGGTGACCCTTTGCGGATTGAACAAGTCTTTACCAACCTGCTTACGAACGCCATTCACCATACTTCAGATGATCGGATCATCGAAGTAACAACCGAGAAGTCCAAAACAGAACCAGGAGAGCCCACTGTGCGAGTCTGTATTTTCAATACCGGGACTCCCTTACCCTCGGAGCAAATCGAACACCTTTTCGATGGGTTTACTGCGGAAAACCTGCCCCGAGGGAATGGACTTGGCCTTTCCATCGTTCAAGGCATAATGAGGGCCCATAACATGGCTTATGGTGTGACGAATCGTCCCGATGGGGTCTCCTTTTGGTTTGAAGTCAGCCTAATGCCTTTGGAATGAACTGTTTGCGCTCCGAAATCCTTTAGGCCTCTCTCCTTAGAATAGATAGGATGAAGCAAACGGCGTCCCCAGGTTCACAACGACAAACAACCGATACACCCCGCCCCTAATCAACCATATGGCAACAACCTGGCCCGCAGGCATACTGCCCAGAATGGTTTGAATATGGGCCGGATTCTGTATTGGAGTTCCCATGGGCGCATTGGTTCGAACGATGATCCCTCCAATGCCGACTCGTCCGTCACCGTAAGAAATCAACGAACCAGAAGGGTAGAACCCCACATGAGTCAGCACATCGCCTATCTGAATCCGCCCATGGGCCGGATACCCGCTTGCCACATTGGTAACCACAACCCCGAGAGAATGGTTTTCCACATAAATTCCCAACGAAGGTTGGGAAGGAACCGATTGGCTTTGGGTATAATTGGCAACAAGTGTAAGGTTTTGAGCAGGCATAGAGAACCCATGATTGGCTTGATTCGAGAAGGGTACCCCAGGCCATCCGCTCCAAGGATCGGATTGAGTCCACCCTGTAAATTGATACCCAGCATTAGCGACCGCTTGGATATTGACCCAAGCGCCTGCAGCGTATTGCCCCGCTCCGATAACCATACCACCCATCGGTGGATTCATTTGAAGGTCAAGAGCATAGGTCATTGGTTGGACAATCGGAATAAAGTACGCCGTGAGAGCTACGTTTTGCGAAGGCATTGTGTAGGTAAAGCTGGGTTGATTGCTTACAATGGTAGAGCCCTGCCTCCAATTAATAAACTGGTACCCAGCATTTGCAGTCGCTTGCAGATTCGCTGAAAACCCAGGGGTATATTGCCCCCCTCCGATCACCGTACCTGCGCCAACGGGACTGGTTGAAAGCGTCAGGGTATAGCTTTGTATGGATATAGGCACAAAGTACGCGATAAGCGTCACATTCTCAGCAGGCATCGTGTAGGCGTAACTCGCTTGATTGCTTACAACTGTTGACCCACGCATCCAGCGAGAAAACAGATACCCTGGATTTGGAGTGGCTTGGATACTGGCCGTTGAACCGGAAGAAAACTGCCCGCTTCCCGATACCGACCCTCCCACCATAGCTGTCAAAGAAAGACTGTAGGTCTGGGCGGGCTGTTGTCCAAAGACAGTCACGGGAAAACTCAGCAAAGTCTGTGTCCCTCCGGAAATCGACCCAAAAGTCCCTCCTCGCTGCTCATAGATTTCTTTTCGCGACGTATTGACCTTCCAATAAAAGTCGGACCAATTCTGATGACGGATATGGATGAGGTATGGATATACTTCTGCTTTCTGCCAGTCATGTCCTGTTGAAAGCACATTGCCTTGGGCCGCGATTTGAACCAGCCGGGTCGAACGCACATAGATCAGATTGGCATCGGTGAACTGAAGCGTAAATCGGGTAGGCACTGTGCCTCCCGTACCACCCACTGTCTCCACAGCAATGTTCAGTTTCGTTTGTGTACCTCCAATGGAACCAAAGGTTCCGTTGGTCACTCGGTACACCTCTTTGCGAGAGGTATTCACCATCCAATAGAACCCGGACCAAGAATTGAGGCGAAGATGATAGAGGTAGGGATAAACTTGTCGTACGGTCCAATCAGTCCCAGCCGAAAGAACTCGTCCACTGGCACCGATTTGGAGAATATTGGTCGCAGGAACGTAGACCAACGAACACTGAGGAAAATCGATCCGGAACCGGTCGAAATCAGCGAAAGCAACCGACGCAAACAAAAGAATGACAATCATAATCCAAACTGCGTTTTTTCTCATGTTGCACACCCTCCTTTTCCATTTGCTATGAGCAATCTAGATTCCAACGGATAGTTCTTTGATAATCCGTCCATTGTAAGGAATATTTAATTATAGCAGATTTTCCATGAATTTGTACCGCAATTTTGGACAGAACGAACCCGTTGGTTATGATAAACTATCCTTGTATTCTTCCGGAGGAACTACGATGAAAAGCAAACCGTTGAAAGCTTCTCAACAGCATTGGCAATCGATCATCCACCAATCGGTTCAATCCGTTTCCGAACAAATAGCGCGAGGAGATCATCCAATTCTTGAACCCCATCATTTTTCTCGGTTTCATTTTTTACGCCAGTTTAAGAAGCATGTGGGCGAAACGCCTGGAGCAATGGTCAAAAGGCTTAGGCAAGAGAAAGGGATTTATCTGCTACGCAGAACCAAGCTCAGGATCATCGATATTGCCTTCGAATGTGGATATGCCTCTCAGGAAGCTTTTTCGAAAGAATTCAAGCGTTCGTTGGGGCTCAGCCCTTCCCAGCTACGGGAGTTGCCCCATTGGTCGGGTGGGCTCTTCTCGCCGCTTGATATTCACTATCATCCAGATGGATTACAAAACCAATGGATGGCTTGGCAAATGAAAGGAGGAACACCCCTCATGATGAAAATCGCAACACTCCAACCGTATTGCATCCTCACCCTCCGAGGGGATGGAACCTACTGGAACATGCCCAAAACATGGCAGAAGTTCATGAATATCGTGCAAGAAGGATCCATAGACACTTCTATCGAAGGATATCTGTCCGTCTTTCATGATCACCATGCCTCCATCTCCGAAGATCAAAAAAGATGGGATCTCGGTCTGATCGTCTCAAACGCTAAAGTAACAATTCCGGATCTTGCCCACGGATATCTTCCTGGCGGTCTTTACGCAATCTATGTCCATTTCGGATGTTGCGAGGAAATCGGACCGGCATGGGAAGCATGGAGCGCCCAATGGCTTCTGGAAAGTCCGTATGAAATCGATGTCAACCGCCCATCTTTGGAATGGTATCAGGGCAATCCGCATATCCTTGAACCCCAGTTGCACCTAACCTTTTTGTGTGATCCAATTAAAAAGAAGAAAAACGAATAATCGCCTCCACGGAAGGGGCACCCTGCATAGGATACCCGTTTTCTTCAACCAGCTATTGAAAAGGGCTCCAATCAAATTCTGAATCAATCGATTGACATTTGTGCTATAATTTCATGTTTCCACACTTTGAGAGAGGAGTGACACATGATGAGGAGAGGCTCTTTCTTTGTTATGCTGGTTCTGATCTTGATGGTTTCGTTGGGTGTATCCCAGATTTTCTCGTTTGAGGACATCAGAAACCATCCCTATCGGGTATCTATCGAAGGGTTGTACCAGACTACGGGAATTGGCGAGGAGGAATGGGTTTTTCGGCCGTATGATCCGATTACTCGAGGTGAAACGGCTCAATGGGTTGTGAAGGCCTTCAAGTTGGCCAAAATCTACCCGTTGCATCTTCCCCATTTTATTGACAAACAGCTTACCTATACCAATCCTTTGGCAATCATCAATGAATCCTATGTTGTCCCTACCTTTACAGACACACGATACCATCCACTCGAACCATACATTGAAGGGTTGGCAAAAGTTCGAGTGATCCCAACAACGCAAGTCCCGTTTCATCCCGAACTTTCCGTAACAGGAAGGGAGTTTTCCACAATCGTTGCCAATGCAATCTTTGGCGCAGACTGTGATTATGATGAAGAAGAGATACTGGATCTTTTGGATGTTTTGGGTTTTGCTGGATTGGATTTCTGGGAAAGCGATCAAATCCTGACTCGGGGCGAGGCAGCTCATATCCTGTTCAGTATTGTGGGAGATCCCTGGTTTAAAACCGTGACAATCTTGGTAACAGCCGACATCCATGGAAACTTGGAACCATACAAACCGAGCGGGTCGGATTATTTCATCGGTGGAATGGCAAAGATGGCCCGTTTTGTCAATGACATGCGAGCCATTCAACCCAACCTTCTCCTTCTCGATGTTGGAGATGCTCCCTACAACACCAACGTTGCCAATCTGTTCGAAGGAGAGCCGGTCATTCGACTGATGAACCTGATGGGATATGACGCGATGGCCATTGGAAATCATGACTTTGATTTTCCCTTCGATGTTATGGAGCGAAACGCGGCTTTGGCGGATTTCCCTTTCCTTTCAGCCAATACGTACTATCATGGAGAATTCCCGCATTTTCTGGATCCCTATGTCATTGTTGAGGTTAGTGGAATCCGATTTGGAATCATTGGTACAACTGATGATTCCAGCGCTTGGTACACGCATCCTCGGAACGTGATCGGGATTACCTTCGAGGATCATTACGAAGCAACCATTCGTGTTGTGGAAGAGATCAAGGACGATGTGGATATCATTCTCATTCTGGCTCACCTGCATGGTCATAACGCCCGACTTCCGCTTCGATTGGATGGATGGCCTGTATATATGGTTTTGGGGGGTGGAGAAGATAAAGTGGAACTACCCATCAACATCAACGACATGTGGCTAATTGCATCGGGAAAACATGCGGAATTGGTATCTCAGATCCACATCAATTTCTGGCAAGATACCCCTTTGGGGTTTAATTTTGGGCACGTATTTATGTCCGAAAACCTTCCCGTCGATCCTGTAGCAGATCTGCTGATCCAAAAGTATGTATCTCACATGGATGATGTGCTTGAACATGTCGTTGGAAAAACAGATGTCTTTTTGGAGGGGGATCGCGGCGTGGTTCGGTTGAGTGAATCGAATCTCGGAAACCTGATCGCGGATAGCCTCAGGGAAATCACCGGCGCGGATTTAGCCATACAAAACGGCGGAGGCATTCGCGCCAGCATCAATCCCGGAGACATTACGATCAAAGATATCTATACGGTTCTGCCGTTTGACAATATCGTCGTAGTCGTCGAAGCCACAGGTCAGACGGTGTGGGATGCTTTGGAGCACGGAGTTTCTTGGTGGCCCAGCGCGGCCGGCGGGTTCTTGCAAGTTTCCGGAATGGAATATGTCTTCGATCCCACCCAGCCTGTGGGAAAAAGAGTCATTTCTGTCACAGTCGAAGGCAGCCCCATCGATTTGGAGAAGAAATATATGCTGGCAGCCAACGACTTTCTTACCGGTGGCGGAGATATGTATACGATGCTCAAAGAAGCGCGTGAAGTCATCCGAACTCGTTCATTCCTCAGAGATATCTTCTGGGAATACCTCCAGAAGTTTGAATCGGTATCTCCTGCGTTAGAAGGGAGAATCACCATATTGAACCAAGATTGAACGGTTTTCTTACCTCTCTATTTTCAAAGAAACCCTGGCGAAAAAGCCAGGGTTTCTTTTTTGACTCGCATCGTCTGTGATGATCTCAATATAGGCTTATTCGGGTTCATTGCAGTGCGAGTTTGTTCAGAAGACTGTCTATCCTTCAACCCCCTGATTCCTGGTTACCTTTATGATCTCTTCCAAGAAGGCTTTTCCGTACTTCTTGGCTTTCGTTTTTCCTACCCCTTTTATCATGAGGAACTCCTGTATGGTGCGCGGTTTTTTCTCACACATATCTGACAAAGTGCTGTCGTGAAACACGATGTAGGGAGGAATGCGATCCCGTTCCGCGATTTCCTTTCGAAGCGCACGAAGGGCTTCGAAAAGTGGGGCGCTTGCTTTTCTTCTGCGTTTTGTGGACGGAGATGCCTGACCGGAAGAGTTGGAATGGATGGAGGACGGGGTATGGAGGACCTCATCTTCCGATGAGATGAGGACGGGAACTTTTCGAATGACCGACCGCTCGCCTCGTAAGACAGAACGCGATTCACTTGTGAACTTGAGGATCGCGTACTGATCCTGGGTCTTCTGAATCAGACCCTCGACGATCATCAGATGAATTAGATCGCGAATCTGCTGAAGGCTCCGATCACTCATCTTTCCAAAGGTTCGGATTCGATCAAGATTCCGTTCGCGAATTTCTTTGGACTGTGATCCCTTGAGCACCTTGGCGACAATAGAGGCCCCATATCTTTGCTGGAGCCAATGCATGCACGAAAGGATCTTTTGGGCGTCGATCGTCACGTCGGTTTTCTCCCATTCTCCTTTGCAATTGCTGCAATGATCGCAGATGCTCGATTCGGGTTCTTCTCCGAAATACTGCAAGATTTGATTCCGATAGCACCCCGTCGCGAAACAGTAATCGAGCATCTCTTTCAGCTTCTGAAATCTATGCTTCATGAGGGGTTCGGGGGTTTCATCATTTTGGATCAAAAACCGTTGGATCAGATCGTCGCCTTCCCGATAGAGCAGGATGCATTCCGATGGTTCCCCGTCACGCCCTGCTCTCCCCGCTTCTTGATAATAACTTTCCAAATTTTGGGGCATCCGATGATGAATTACGTAGCGGACATTGGATTTATGAATCCCCATACCAAAGGCATTGGTTGCGATCATAACTGGTTTTCGATCGAACAGGAAATCTTCTTGGGAGCGCTTTCTTTCTTGCGGACTCATCCCGGCGTGATAGAAGGTCACAGGAATTGAATGGCGGGACAGCCGCTCGGAAAGGCGTTCAACATCTCTTCGCGTACTCGCGTAGATGATGCCCGAATCCTTGGGGTGGGATCTCGTGTAATCCAAGATAAAGGCTTCCTTGTTCTGGTGTTTGTTCACCATAAAAAAGAGGTTGGGCCGATCAAACCCGGTGGAGAATAAAACGGGCTCTTTCAGTTCGAGCAATGAACAAATCTCACTTTGAACATATCTCGTGGCTGTTGCAGTAAAGGCAGCAACAACCGGCCTGGATTTCAGATTCCGGATAAATGGAGCGATCGATCGATAAGAAGGGCGAAAATCATGCCCCCATTGAGAGACACAATGGGCTTCGTCTACAACAACGAGCGGGACAGAAAATCGAGAAACCCATTGGTGGAAGAACGAAGTATCAAGACGTTCCGGAGCGATATACAGCAGTTGAAGCTGGCCGCTATTGGCCAATTGAAGAGCCAAAGAAAACTCTTCCTCGCTTGAAGCGCTGTTTATATACGCCGCATGGACCCCCATAACCTGAAGCGCGTCCACTTGATCTTTCATCAAAGATATCAGCGGAGAAAGAACCAGTGTTACACCGGGGAGGGACAGCGCGGGAATTTGATAGCACAAAGATTTTCCGCTTCCCGTGGGCATGATCGCAAAGGTGTCCTTCCCTCCCAAAATGGATTGAATGATCTCTTTCTGGCCCTGTCGAAAAGCGTCAAACCCAAATGTATCTTCAAGAATCTCTTGCGGTTGCACCAACGAAGATCTCCCCTTCCCACACGAGCGTATTGTACCACAACAAAACCCTGACTTGTTTGCCTATGCGCCTCTTGTAAATTGCTTTTTCTCATCAGAAGCGATAATCTTTAGAAGCGATAATCTTTTTTTTTCGATAATCCATAGGAACCACCTTTTCTCCAAAATCGATGACAAGTCTCTTGGAAATTATGGTATACTATATGGAAAGCATCGGTGTAAGACACTGCCTAAATCATTCTTCAGGAGGATTTCATGGCGCATCGGCCCCGTACTATACGTTTTGTGCTCTTTTTCATTGTGGTCTCCTCGATTTCTATCGGATCTGGGCTCGAGTTTTCGAAAATGTGGAAGGCCCCCGAGGTCTACTACAACCCCCAATTCTGTGCGATCGCTCCTTTATCGGATTGGTTTGTCGGAATCCATAACACTCCGATGGATACCCCCGTTTTTGTCTTTTCGGGAGAGCAACCGGGAGGAAAAGTCCTTATCCTTGGGGGGAATCATTCCAATGAACCCGCCGCCACACTTTCGGTAATCACGTTGATCGAAAACATCCGGGCAGAAGCGGGAACCGTCTACCTTATTCCGTGGGCCAACGCGAGCGCAGTCACCCATTCGGATCCCATGGAGGGCGCTCCTCAATTCTATTCCATTGCATTACCGGATGGAGGAACGCGAACCTTTCGCTTTGGTTCCAGAAACACCAATCCCATCCATCAATGGCCAGATCCCACTATCTACTTTCACCCAATGGGGGGACAGCTGGGAGGACAGGAAACAAGGAATCTCAATCGATCTTTTCCAGGAAGGCCAGATGGAAATCCGACTGAGCAACTTGCTTATGCAATCCTTCAATTGATCCTCACTGAAAGTATTGACCTCACCATCGATCTACACGAATCATCCCCGGAATATCCCGTAAACAACGCTATTGTTTTTCATCAAGATGCTGCCGAAGTCGCCATATTCGCGCAAATGGAGCTGGAAATGGAGTGGATCGATATCGGTCTGGAAGAATCCCCTGTCAACCTCAGGGGTTTGACTCACCGTGAGTTAGGGGATTCTTCTGATACCCTGGCGATCCTCTTGGAAGTGTCCAATCCATCACAGGGTCGGATGCGAGGTAGGACAGACGAAGCTTTGGTCGTCACCGGTCAGGATCGATTTTATGTAGCTGCCGCAAAAAGAAACCAACTCTTTGTTCCTTACGACGAGAGTGGTTATTCCATTGACCTGCGTGTTGCGAGGCACATCGCTTCTATTGCCGCTTTAGTAGACGCTTTCAATTTGCTATACTATGATCGTATGATTCAAATCGATCAACTACCTGCTTACGCATCCATTCTTAGCGATGGATTGGGAGCGTTTTTAGAACCTCAGAAATAAAGGATCCATTCCGACTCCGAATTTTGCTGATATCAATTGAGCCTTATGCTATCGTTATTGATCTTTGTGTGATATTGCTTGGCAGGTACGCTATCTTGAAAAAGGAGGAAGAATCATGCGGAAAAACTTGTTAGTTGCGATGATCGTGGTTGTGTGTTCGGTGATGGCCCTTTCGGTCAACACGTCTCAAACGAATGCGTCGAGTTTCGGGATGGTCGCTGCAGCAAACCCCTATGCATCAGAAGTAGGTGCATATATCCTGGAAATCGGTGGGAATGCGGTGGACGCAGCGATTGCAGTAAGCTTCGCCATTGGCGTGGTAGAACCCTATGCCTCTGGTCTTGGGGGGGAAGGGTATGCGGTCATTGCAATGGCCGATGGCCAGCAGTATGCCATCGACTTTCGCGCGGCTGCTCCTGCTATGGCAACCTACGAAAAACTTACAGAGGAGGGCTTGAGAATTTCAACAGCGCATAGAACAGCCCGAGGCGCTTGTGTACCGGGTACATTGGCCGGAGTTCAAGCAATTTACGAACTGGGAGCGACTCTTCCTTTGGAAACCCTCATGGAACCTGCCATTCGACTTGCGCGTGAGGGATTCATTGTCGATCCTACCTTTGCCCAAACAATTGCGGATCTTTACGATGCGCTGTTGAACAACGCTTTCGATTTTCTGGATGAAGGGCTGGCATGGGAAGCCGGTCAACTATACAAAAACCCGGATTTGGCAGATACTCTCGAACATCTGGTTACCCATGGGCTTGATGATTTTTATACAGGCGCGCTTGCGGATGCCATCGAAGCATTCATGATTGAGAACGATGGGTATATTCGAAAAGAAGACCTGGAAAGCTATCGGTCATTTGTACGAGAACCCCTGCACGGCACCTATCGCGGGTATGATCTCTATGTGCCTCATCCACCTGTTTCTGGCCCTCATTTGATCGCGACAATGAATATCCTTGAACACTTCAACCTTTCTGCTTTTACGTGGGATGATCCATTGGGTATCCATATCATCCACCAGGCAATGCTTTTGGCGGATTTGGACCGTCGCACCTACATCAGTGATCCAGATTTCCATGATATGCCCATTATGGGACTTATGAGTAAAGAATTTGCTCGTTCGAGAGCCATGGAGATTAGTTTGAAGCAAGCCATTAATCCAGATAATTTTTGGGATTTCGTAGGAGATGCTTATCCCTATGAGGATGGAAAGACCTATGTCGAAGTCATTTTGGAATCCTTAATGCAGGAGGTTGCCACGGCACAGGAAGAGATCTACGAGTCTCCTTCCACGACAAATTTCACCATCATCGATGGGGACGGGAACGCTGTTTCATGGGTGCAGACCGTTTCCAGCTTTTGGGGAAATACCTATTACATGAACGGTTTCTTTTTCAACAACCAACTCCAAAACTATGCAGGTACATACCGACCGGGAGACGTGATCAACCTGACTCCTGGAATGCGACCGAGAACAACGATTTGCCCTACCATCATCAAGAAGGACGGAGTAGTCCGTTGGGTACTGGGAACACCCGGTGGCGGGAGAATCATGTCTACAATGACCCAAATGATTGTTGGTTTGATCGATTTCCAACTTCCCATCGAAACAGTGGTAGGCTTGCCAAAATATGCGGCAGGTACTGCTTTCAGAACACTACCTATGGAAGATACTTTTCCTGAAAGCACCTTCCAGTTTTTATCAGAGGTTTTTGGTCACAATATCAGCCTCTACTCGTACCCTGATTTGTACTTCGGTGGGCCAAATATCATCTCTCGAGAGACCAGTGGTATGATTGTCGGTGTGGGTTCTATCCGTAGGGATGGAGCGGCTTCCGCACCAGAGAAATAGGGAAAGTGAGGTATCGTAATGAAAAAAGCAGTTGTTATTTTTGCTGTACTTGCTTTGATGTTGGTCCCCATTTTTGCTGAAGAGGTTGGCCCCTTCTATGACCAGCCTATATTTATTACTTCCGCTGGCCAATCTCCTGGCGCACTTCAAATGTCTGTGCTAGCCCGGGCTGTTCAACTTACACATGTTTTTGAACGAGTATTATCAGCGGAAGAGATTGACATGTCCGATATTGGAACCGTAATAATTGTTGCCGGTGCCAGCGGAAAAGGGCTGGGGGCTGCTGGAATTGATACGGAAGTTGAAATTGCCAGAGTTCTCGGTATTGTAGAAAAAGCAAAAGAATCCGAAATTCCGGTCATTCTGGTCCAATTGGAGGGAGCCCCTCGGCGTGGTCCTTCTTCGGATCAGATCGTTGAAGCACTCATCCCTTTCACTGATTTCCTCATTGTCAAATTGGATGCTGACGAAGACGGTTTTTTTACCGATATCCATGAAGAACACGAGATCCCGATCCTTTTCTTTGAACGCACCAATGATGTCCGAGAGATTCTCAGAAACCTATTTCTCTAAGCGCTAAGCAAATCAACCCGCTGCGAGGATTTCTCGCGGCGGGTTTTCAAAAGGAGGATTTTCAATTTGAAACGGTTGCAGTTTATCATGATCTTGTGCGTTTTGCTTTTGATCGGACATGTGATTTTTTCTCAAGGGGCGCTCCCTTTTCTGCCTGATGTGCGTCCCGGATACGGAGTTACCGGAATGGTTTGGTTATCGGATTACTTTCCTTCCATCCGAAACACTTCGATGGATACCCGTGTTTACTTCCTGGATAGCGGAAAAGAAGGGGCTACATTTCTCCTGTTTGGCGGTGTTCATCCAAGAGAAATCGCAGGAACATCCGCCGCGATCGTTTTCATCGAAAACGTGATCGTTACTCGTGGTCGTGTCATCGTGATCCCTTTCACAAACAGCAGTGGGTTTTCGATTCCAGATGAGCTAGGCAGCTCCTCTCATTTCTTGGAAGTCGAAGGAAAAAGCGGGCCCAGAATCTTGGTGTACGGAGATCGGAGAACAAGCTTGGAGGATCAAGGCGTTGAAGATCCTGAGCTTTACATCCATTACCCAACTGGCTCTGTCGTGGGAGCGGGAGACGAAAGCCGGAATCTGAACCGTGCCTTCCCAGGGAAGATCGATGGAACCCCTACCCAACAACTCGCGTACGCGATCATGGAGTTGATCCGACAGGAAAATGTTGACTTTAATCTGGATATGCATGAAAGCGACACCCCTGAACAAGTAACGCTTCCTGGGGGTCAAATCCATCAGGGAGGCCGCCTTGCATATATGCTCGTATGTCATCCGAGCGGTTTGGAGATTGGGGCCCTTGCGCTTTTTGAAGTAGAAGATCAAGGGATTCCGATGAAATTGGAGGAATCGAGCATCGATTTCCGAGGATTGAGCCATCGAGAGATTGGAGACGCGACCCATTGCATTTCCTTTCTTTCCGAATCTCCCAATCCAGGACAAGACCGATGGCGCGACCAACCTCTCGTGCTGGATGATCCAAAGTACCCCATCGAGCATAGGGTCGGTATGCACTTTGAGGTAATTCGAGCCCTGATCGAGAGCTTTGCTCTCTTTACGGGAAAAGAAATCCATCTTGAAGGCTTGCCTTCAGAGAAAGAGTTAATAACCTTCGGCATTGGGGCATACTTAAACTGAGAGAAGGCTGAAAGGAGCATTCGTTCATGATCTTTCCCGAGGTCTTGTATTTTTTCATCATGCTAGGGGCTTTCGTTGGACTCGCGATTATCAAGGTTCCGATATCGATCTCTTTGATGGGCGCGGCTTTAGTTGGGGCCCTTGCAAGCGGGCACTTTTTTCCGCTACGCCATCTTGTTGAAGGTGGGTTCGGTTTTTTCGATGCCATTCTTGTAATCGCAAGTGCGATGATCTTCATGGAAAGCATCCGGGCATCCGGCCTTCTAGAAGATATCGCGGAACGGTTAAAGAACCGGTTCCATAATCGACCGCTTTTTCTGCTGATGATCATGACTTTTTTTATCATGATCGCGGGAATGATTACAGGATCTTCCTCTGCCGCGGTCCTTACAACGGGGGCCATTGCCTTCCCAGTGCTGAAAGACCTTGGGTTAAAAAAACCCAGAGCGGGCGCTCTGATTGCGATGGCCGGAATCTTCGGAATGATTGCTCCACCGGTCAACATCCCAGCGATGATAATCGGTCAAGGCGTCGATATGCCCTACATCGGGTTTACTGCTCCTCTTTTGTTCTTGACCTTTCCTCTAGCGATCGTAACCGCGTTGCTGTTAGGCGGACGTATCGTTAAGCCAATTGACCTGCCACACCAATCAAAGCGTGGGATCCAAAAAGGCTCCTGGTTTTTGTATGCTCCGATGATTCTCCTTGTGTTCCTTATGATCCTGGAAAACACCCCGGTTTCGTTGTCTTTGGGCCTTCCTTTCGTTTTCCTCATATGCGCGCTGTTTGCCTCTCTCACAGGAAAACGACCAAATTTCTGGAAGCTTTCGGTAAAAGCGATGAAGGAATCGTTGGGTATTCTGTCCATTCTGATCGGAGTGGGGATGTTTATCCAAATCATGACCCTCAATGGCACCCGTGGATTCATTGTCTCCTTTTTGAACGATCTCCCGTCGGGGATCATTTTAATCGGGATTGCCCTCGGCGTTCCCCTGTTTGGCGCTGTTTCATCTTATGGATCCGCATCTGTTTTGGGCGTTCCCTTTCTTCTCGTCTTTTTGGGCAACAATGACATTATGGTATGCTCTGCCCTCTCCTTATTGGCCGGTTTGGGGGACATGGTTCCCCCCACAGCGCTTGCGGGAATATTCGCTGCTCATGTAGTCGGAGAAAAGAATTACTTTTCCATATGGCTTCGTTCATTGCCCTCATTTCTGTTCACAATGGTCTTTGCTACTGTTGCTTTGGTCAATTCCCGTTCCTTTTCTTCGATCGCAAACGCGCCTCTATTCTACCCGATCTTTATTTTGGTTCTCGTTATGATCGGAGGATTATTGATCCTGTTGGATCAGCGACACCAAAGGAGGGGTTCTCATGATGATCGTTTATAAGCTTCTCTTGGTATTTTTCATCGCGGTTCTCCTGAAGATCGCCTGGCGGGACGCAAAAAAATGGGATTGGGTGACGGTAGGAATGATTCTTGTTCCCATGATCCTTCGATTGTTTGGGATTAAATGATCATATGCCTTTGAACACCATCCTTCTTGGATTGCTTTGCTCATTCCTGTACACAGAAATGACCGGGTTCAACCCAGGAGGGATCATTGTTCCGATATACTTCGCGCTATCGATTGATCAACCGGTCCAACTCCTTGCCATGCTAATCGTCGCTTTTCTAACCTGGGGGATCTTTTCCATCGCCCGCCAATGGTGGATCCTCTTTGGCCGCAGGCGGTTTGTCTTTCTTCTCTGTGTCTCTGGGTTTTGCTCTTTGCTTTTGCTTCAGGTCTTCCCTCAATTGTTTCCCCTACATCAGCCCCTTAGCATCATCGGATGGATGATTCCAGGCATCTTGGCCAATAGTTTTGAAAAGCAAGGTGTCTTCGTATCTCTTTCCGGGCTTTTCATCGTAACAGCCAGCACTTCGATGCTGGACCGACTCGTGTAGGGGAACCCAGTGAAAACAGCAAAATATCGATTGATCTGCATATGGTTGATCCTCAGCATCATCGCTTATGCCCTTTTTCAATGGGAAGAGCGCCGTCATCATTACGAGATTCAGGAAAAAGGGATCTTAGCAGCCCAAACAATGGTTCAGATGATGGAAATCATCCAGCTTCATCGGATTGAGCTAGGTCTTCCCATCGATCCGGAAACGGACCTCAATGAAACAGGAATGATAGGGGAAGAGTATACAGAACTGACAACAACCTTGGGAAGCTTGGAAGCTAAACGGACCTCTTTGAACCCTCAGTTCGCTTCTCTCCTTGTCTGGCTGTTGCATGAAGCAGGCGTGCGTCCGGGCGATACTGTTGCAATCGGTTCTTCCGGATCATTTCCTGGGATTTGGATTGCGTCTCTTTCCGCCTGCATAGCCCTGGAGGCGCAACCAATATCGATTCTGTCCCTCACTGCATCTCAATGGGGCGCAAATCATCCCCTGTTCACTCTTCTGGAGATGGCGCAAGCGCTCCGCAAGGGTGGAATTGAACATGCCCAGGTTCATGGACTCTCCTTAGGTGGAGATGAGGACCGCGCTCTGGAAATCGACCCATACGTTCGAAAAACCCTTATGGATCAAGTTCAAGCCTTATCGATCCCTTTTATGATGGAGGAACCAATGGAAGAGAATGTGGAGAAGCGGATGCAGATCTATAAAAGAGCAGATCCTTATGGGAATCTATCGTGCTTCATCAATATCGGTGGCGCGTTGGCTAATACGGGAGATCTTCTTGAACCCCATGATCTCATCCCAGGGTTGAACTTCCCATCAAACACCCAAAATCCCCCGAAAAACGGGGTCATCGAGGCGATGCTCGAAACAGAAATTCCCGTTATCCATGTCCTATACCTAAAAGGAATCGCAGATCAATACCAGATTTTATGGGATCCTGTCCCTCTTCCAGAACCAAATGCCTATTCCGTCCCTCCGACCTCCCCACCCTCTCTATCGATCCTTCTGTGGATCGTGATCGCCTATTTCGGATGCTTGCTTGCAAGTTGGTTGTTCTTCCGATAAGGAATTCCAAGCAGCCTGCCATCTCTCCCCCCACCCTACATGGTTTCCAAAACCTATTACCCCTTTCGGATTCCCAACCCTAACGGCTCTCACCATATCTTTCACAGAAAGGCCGTTCAAAATACTAACCTTAAGGGTCTTTGGCAACCCGCGTTTCAAGGCATGCGCATCCTTTCCAATGAGGAAAAGCTCTTTGAATGGAGGGGGGGTAGCAAGGAATGTCTGCTTCCATTGCCAAGTGCGCTCGGGTTTATCCGCCCTTAGGCACAGCACGCCAACCATCGAATCGGGCCGAAGAGAAAACTGCCTCATCGCTTGATCCAGAAGAATCCAGGTCGATTCGGGGTCATTAGCGGAAAAAACGGGAATAAGAATTGGCTGGTTGTTCTGAATCGTAATTTCCAAAGCGCCCGGGTCTTTCTTTGCCTCCAATATTCCCTGTTGGATTGACTGTACAGGAATCCCGACCAATCGAGCAACCCGATCCGCAAGCAGAAGATTCTCTAGTCGCGCTTGTAAACCCAACTGCTCTTTGATTCTCTGAAGCTCATCCTTTGAAGAACGGAAAGAATCCGTTTCTTCTTCATCATCGACCCATTCAAGTCGAATGGATCGCTTCTGCAGTTTTTTGAGAGAATACTCCGAGAGAATCCAATCTTCTTTTCTCATCACGATGATGGAGCGGGGAGGTACAGCATCCAGAAAAGCACTCCCAATCTCTGGAATAGAAGAGCCTGTGATCCCTATATGATCCATCCGGATGTTCGTGATTACGGTAATATGTGGATGCAAAATCCGGATCGATTCGGCGCGCTGCATCTCTGGGGAAATGCTCATGATTTCCGAAACGACGGCTTGGCAGTTTTCCGAAACCGCTGACCGCAGAAGCACACGGACCTGTTCCAAGATGGTTGGCGTACCTTTGCGAAAGATTCGTTTTTCTTGTTGATTTGGAAGGAGAAGCATCGCTTGAGTACCCGTAACCTTACCAATGGTACGAATCCCATGCTCTTGGAACACTGATGTGATCAACCGGGTAACGCTCGATTTCCCGCGAGTTCCAGTGACGCAAACGCGTAAGGGAATCTTGGAACGCGCTTTGCGCGCCCACAAAGACTCGATGGAAAGAAAGGTTGCAATGATTGCAATACATAGAAAAGCAACAAAAAAAGAACCGGCCATCACGGGATCCTCCCTCCTCTTACGCCGATTTGGGATAATCGATTATAGCCGATTCTGTGTAAGAATGCAACTACTCCTAGTAGGATCCATTTGATAGAAAAAAAGGGTGGGATCTCCCCACCCCTTTTGATGGATCACTCTTCGGATAAAACTTCAGAAGTGATGAGTTTCAGCGGGACGATTACCAATTGTTCGACAGTTTCTTTCGCTAAAACCTTTAAGGCTGATTCCAAAGCCATTTGGATTTGTAAACCAGGCTGCTGTTTCACGGTAGCTGACATTTCCCCTTTCAAAATCGCAGAGATGGCATCATCAATAGCATCTATCCCGAAAACTTTGATTTCACCCGTCCTTCCTGCAGCAGCGATTGTACGGACTGCTCCTAGAGCCATTTGGTCATTATGAGCATACACGGCATCAAGAAAAGGATTGGCTTGAAGGATATCCTCCATTACATTGGCTCCTTGTTCTCGGGAATAATTTGCCGTCAAGCTGGATACTACTTGGATATCAGGAAAGTCTTCCAAGGCCTCAAGGAATCCTCTTTGCCTCTCTACTGCTGATGGAGCGCCAGGAATCCCTTCCAAAATTGCTACTCTTCCCTTACCTCCAAGAACTTTTGCGAGTTCTTCCCCGATCAATCTTCCTGCTTGCGAATTATCAATATCGAGATGTTGCATCGTCTTCCCCATTCTAGACGGTCGAGTCACGGTTATTACAGGAACATTGTATCGATTTGCTTCAAGGACCGCTGTGCCAATAGCATCAGAGTCAACTGGGTTGATCACCAACGCATCAACATTTCGGATGATTAAGTCCTGGACTTGTGAAATCTGCCTTTCAGGAGAATCCTGTGCGTCAAGTACAATTAGGGTAAATCCCATTTCTTTCGCAGTTGCTTCAGCTGCATCCTTCATGGTGACAAAGAATGGATTTGCAAGGGTAGAAACACAAAACCCGATTGTCTTTGTCGCAGAGAATCCCAATGAGAAAACCACCAATGACAACAATACGAGAACAACTACCTTTTTCATTTGATTTCCCTCCTTGATTACCCCTCTCCGGGGGTTTATTGTGAATTGTTCCTTTTGATCAACACGGCTATTAAGATAATCGCCCCTTTGACGATTTGTTGGAAAAAGGCAGAAACACCAATTAAGTTCATCCCGTTGTCAATCACGCCAATAATCATTGCTCCCAGCAGTGTTCCGAATACAGTTCCAATCCCTCCCGATAAAGAAGCCCCACCGAGAATAACTGCCGCGATGACATTTAGTTCCATTCCTTCCCCAGCAGTAGGTTGCGCTGAAAGAAGGCGAGAAGTAATGAGGATTCCTCCCAAACCGCTCAACAATCCAGAAACGAGAAACGCGATGAGTCGATATTTTTTTACTGGAATAGCAGATAATCTCGCTGCTTCTCGATTGGCGCCGATTGAGCGAATATACACTCCGTGTTTGGTTTGGTTCAGGAAAAACAGGCCAACACAAAAAACAATACCGGCGATTAATGAAGATGCGGGAATTGGCCCTACATAACCAGCTCCAAAAAAACTAAAACTTTCCGATAATTGAGAAATAGGGCGACCCCCTGTCCAAACAAGCGCCATCCCTCTCGCTACCCCCAGCATTGCTAAAGTCACAATAAAGGATTGGACTCTACCATACACCGTCAGCAACCCATTGATGAAACCAACTCCCATTCCCATTGCCAATCCGGCTAAGATCGCAAGGAAAATGGATTGAGTTGCCACCAGAGTCGCTGCTGTTGTAACACCCGCCAATGCAGCTAACGACCCAACAGACAAATCGATTTCTCCCGTGAGAATCACGAAAGTCATACCGATAGCTACAATCAACGTGATTGATATTTGCCGAGTTATGTTCAGCAAATTTCGCGAAGAAAAGAAAAAGGGAGATAACAAAGAAAATGTGATCAGCAGTACGACGAGGATTAAAAACAACCCGAACTCCCCCCGAAGGAGTTTGAAGAATCGGTGACTATGGGAATCTTTCGTATTTTTGTGAGTGGAATGATTCATACATGCTCTCCTAACGCCATGGACATAATTTTCTCAGTCGTTGTCCTCTTCGGATCAATCTCTTTCAGAAGGTCTCCTCGATACAGGACAAGAATTCGATCGCATACTTCATGGACTTCTTTAAACTCTGAAGATAAGAGGAGAACAGCAACCCCTTGATCCGCCCATTTTCGGATTAAGCGATAGATCTCTCTCTTTGCTCCTACATCAACTCCACGAGTCGGTTCGTCCAAAATGAGGATTTTTGGCCGCCTGTAAAACCATTTTCCCAGAACAATTTTCTGCTGGTTTCCTCCGGACAGAGAGTGCACGGGCAATTCAATGCGAAGCGGATTGAGTTTAAGGCTTTGGGCAATAGAGAGCGCCATTCTCTTTTTCTTTCTCAGGGAAAGAACGCCAAATCGCTCGAGTTGATGTAAGGCGACAACTGTAATGTTGTGATCAACGGATAATCCCAAAAAAAGCCCTTGGCCTTTCCGGTCTTCTGGGATAAAACCGATTCCCATTTTTTTGGCCTCCAATGGGCTTCCAAAACGAACCTCACGAGCGTCTACAAATACCTTCCCTTGGATTTTCGGATCAGCCCCAAAAAGGGCTAGCCCTAGCTCACTTTTTCCTGAACCAATGATTCCTGTTACCCCAAGGATCTCTCCTCGATGAAGCTGGAAGCTTACCGGTTTCTGCATATTTTGCGATCGGAATTTTTCCATTCTCAAAACAACAGCGGAGTCGGTAGAAGCATCCCCTTTTTTAGGAAGTTCTTCTCCTAAAGATGTTCCTATCATGCTTTTCACCAAAGTGTCCATTTTCAGCCCTTGAACAGGAAAGGTCCCAGCATTCTTTCCGTCTCGCAAAACGGTAACCCGGTCGCAGATTTCAAAAACCTCCTCTAAATGATGGGAGATATAAATCATATGCACATTCTTCTTTTTGAGATCTTGGATGATCTGAAAAAGGGTCTCGATTTCTGCTCTGCTCATACCCGTTGTTGGTTCATCAAGGAGCAGGATCTTCGCTTGAATAGAAAGCGCTTTCATGATTTCAATAATCTTCTTTTGGCCTAATCCTATATCCCATACAGGAGTTTTCGGGTCGATTGGGATTTTGAACCGCTCCAAATATTCTCTTGCTTTGGTGAGTAAAACGTTTTTCTGTACTCGATGAAAAAAACCTTTGACAGGCTCATGACCCAAGAAAATGTTCTGAGCTACATTCAAGCTTTCAACAAGACTCAGTTCTTGGTATATTGCGGCAATCCCTTTGAATCTTGCATCAACCGGATCTGTCACTGTAACTGGATCGTTGAACAGAAGCATTTCCCCATAATCTTTCTGATGGACTCCAGTAAGAATTTTAATGAGCGTTGATTTTCCCGCCCCGTTTTCACCAAGAAGCGCATGAACTTCTCCTTGTTCTAGGGTAAAATCCACGTCTATTAGGGCTTGAACACCTCCAAAACGCTTCGAGATTCTCTTTAAAACCAATGCCGGATGCAAAACCTAGCCTCCTTTTCGCTGCTCTTCCATAAACTGATCCACCTGCTCTTTATTTGGAATCGATGTTTGCGCTCCATGAACTGTAGTACTTAACGCAGCAGCTGCATTGGCAAAGCGCAAGGAAGCTTCCAGAGAATAAGAATGGGATAGCGCCGCTGCCAAACCTCCAGAAAACACATCCCCAGCGGCGGTTGTATCAACTGCTTGAACCGGATAAGAAGCAATCACTTTCGGTACTCCTCGATCCAGTGCGACTACGCCATTCCTTCCTAAAGTTATGATCGGAAGCTTAACACCCATTTCTTGCATTTTTTTGGCTGCTTTGATCGCTGAAGACACATCAAACACAGGAAAACCTACGATTTGGGACGCCTCCGTTTCATTTGGTTTCACACAATCAACGTGAAGAAAAAGCTCTTGAGGAAGAGGGTTTTTTGGAGCTGGTGCAGGATCAAGGATAATGCTCATATCGTTCCGATGCGCAAGCTTTGCAGCGGCGATTACTGTCTCCATGGGTATTTCGAGGGTTATGACCAACATAGAACCTGGCACAAACAATGAAGCGTGAGATTCTACATCACTCGGGTTGAGTTCTCCGTTAGCGCCTGGAGTAAATGCAATGGAATTGTTCCCCTGGTCATCAACCATAATCATCGCAATCCCTGAAGTTTTGCCTTGCATCCGGAGAATTGATTCAGTTCCCACGCCATGAAATTTCAGAGAGTCAACCAGCTGTGAGCTAAAAGCGTCATCTCCCAATTTGGTAAACATCTTCACATTACTTCCGAGAAGAGAAGCAGCTACCGCCTGATTTCCGGCTTTTCCTCCCGGAAATGTCTGGAATTGGTCGGTGATAACGGTTTCTCCCATCTTTGGCAACTGCTCAACTCTCATCACTAAATCCATATTGACACAACCCATACAGAGAATTGACTGATTCATCACTGATCCCCACGCACCTTTTTTGCTTGCTCCATAAAATAATACACACGCTCGAAATCTACTGGTTTCTTCCAGTCTCCATCTTTTTTAAAGTCGCTACCTACGATCGCTCCATCGCAAAAAGGCAAAAGGCTTTCAAGGTTTTCTCGTTTCAAACCGCTCCCGATCAACAATGGAACCATTGTTTTTTCATTCAACGATTTCACTCGTTGAGGCGTTGGAGCTTGTCCTGTTTCAAAACCTGTTACAATGAGCGCTTCGGCTCCTTCTGATTCTGCATCATAAGCCATTTCTTCAATGGATCGATCAGAAACAAGAAAATGACTTCCATGTTTTACATGCACATCACAAAAAAACTGGATTGATTCCGCTTTTACAAAGCTTCGATACCTCGCCAACATTCCTCCAATCCCTTCCATAATTCCTGCGTGTGAAACATACGCATTCACCCATTCAAAAACACGGATCCATTTCGCTCCAACAGATACGGCAATCGCCAATGCGGCTTTTCCTCCGTTAAGGTGACAGTTGATCCCAAAAGGAATCGAAACTTCCTTTTTTATCGAACGGGCGATTGCTGCCATTGCTGCAACGGTTTCATACCCGATTTCACCCCCTTTTACATAGGGATAATCCCAAATGTTCTCAATTTGGATTCCGTCTACACCCGCTTTTTGGAGCAACAAGGCCTCTTCTATTGCTATTTCTTCCACTTTCTCCATAGGGAAAACTTCTGGATCATATTTGGGAGCCCCAGGCAAGGCTTTTAAGTGAACCATTCCAATGATCGGTTTTTTCGTACCGAATACCTTTTCGAAATGAGAGTCTTGCGTAACCATCTTATGCCTCCTCATAGAAAAACGTTTTATCGCTATGAAACGTTTAACTATTTAAAAATCTACCCCTGAAACTAGAATGATATTAGCGTAGGGGGTAAATTCCCCTGTTTTGACAAACACTTTTACTTCTTTCCGTTCCAGTCCTCCGTTAAGGACCATATCTTTGAATTCAGCATGAGGGATATTTGTTTCGATGATGGTATTCCCTTTATTCCGCTTCTTTGAAAGGATTTCGCAAAAGGCCGCATAGGTTTTTGGACTGATTGATTTCGATTCGTCAGCAATAATCACTTCTTCGATCTCAAGTTCTTCGAGAATGATTCGAAGCACATCAACCACCTTAGGAAGATTTCTTCCAACAGATACATCAATACTTTGCGTCATCTCATGCCTAGGGAAAGGAAACCCTCTATCGGCCAATACGAGCATATCCCCATGGCCCATTTTTGCTACAGCTTGCGCCAAATCATTGTGCAGAATGCCTTTTGTTTTCACTGTGATCACTCCTTTATGTCGATTTACGGATAATCAATTGTGTTGTAAGCTCGATTTTCTTGGGATGACCTTGCTTTGCTTCGAAACGGGTTAAAAGAGTTTTCATTGCTATTTGCCCTGCTTCAAACTTGGGTTGGTGGATCGTAGTTAGTGTAGGAACAATGAACTCTGAGAAATAAACGTTGTCAAATCCAGCTATAGCAATATCTTTAGGGATTTTCATCCCTTTTTGCTTTGCTGCCTCCAATGCCCCCCAAGCCATCAGATCATTGCAGCAAAACAATGCTGTTGGTCGCGGATTCTGCTCGAATACTTCTTCCATCCCACGAAATCCGCTTTCGAAACTGAAATCTCCGTGAACCAATAATAACCGCGATCGAGGAATCCCATCGGTAAAAAGCCCGTACTCAAACCCTTCCACTCTTTTTCGATTGCTGGGCACATCATCCGGACCTGTGATACATACAAATTGGTGATGGCCCAGTTTGATTAAATACCGCGCCAATTCATTCGGCCCGTCATAATTATTGGTGTATACAAGATCAACACCATGAGGCATTTCCAGTATTTCGCGATCAAGAATGACCGTAGGTACTTGTCGCGCATAGGAACACAATGGTTCATCAGACATTCTTGGAGCAACATTGATGATGCCATCTGCGCGCTGATCCAAGAACGAATGAATCGCCTTTTCTTCTCTTGAAGCGTGTCCGTCGGTATTGCATAAAAAGAGCTGATATCCGTTTTGAAGCGCAATGCTTTCTACTCCTCGTGCGATTTCTGCAAAATACGGATTTGTAATATCGGGAACCATTAGCCCTATTTGAAAGGTCTTTTTTGTCTTTAGGCTACGCGCAATCTTGCTGGGTCGATATTGAAGCTGCTTAATCGCTTCTTCTACCCGTTCTCTCAACTGAGGACTAACATATTTTCGCCCTGAAAGCGTGTTAGAGACCGTCGCTACTGAAACGCCTGCTGATTTTGCAATATCCTTCATGCTCAATCCCATGTTCTGCTCCTTACATGTTAAACGTTTAGTTAATCGTTTACCTTATTCTATTCCCTTTTCCTTCTCACATCAAATCTAAAGAAACGGATTCTAACCGGAAGACACTCCGTGAGAAGAAAAAACCGTAAGATCTCAGCTTCTTTCGTAGGAAAGACTCATTTTTTGTACCTAGTCTTTCTCAGCCCTACTTTTGCCCTCGCAGCAACCCGTTTATGCTACATGTTGATCATCCCAAAATGGATATTGAAAGTTATTTGGGGTATAAGAGTGGGAGAACTATATGAGTTGCCAGGAAAAGAAGAAGATGATCAATTAAGCGCCAAAGGACTGATTCCGTAAAGAGAGCTTTAATCGTACTATGCCACAGAGCTTTCAATTCACGCGCCCACGCGGGGCGCGACGATAGCACAGCGGAGGTCAAGACCATCGCGGATAGTTTCAATCCACGCGCCCACGCGGGGCGCGACGACTTTCATGGCCGGTTCGATACCGGCATAATCCAGTTTCAATCCACGCGCCCACGCGGGGCGCGAC
>CAYWWY010000006.1:0-15187 GCA_964462525.1 uncultured Thermotogaceae bacterium | reverse complement strand
GTTTCAATCCACGCGCCCACGCGGGGCGCGACTTCTCATACCGCTCCATCATCTCGTATGTCTCAGGGTTTCAATCCACGCGCCCACGCGGGGCGCGACAGTATACTGTTTAAACCCAATGATAAAGCCCTTCTGAAAGGGTAAATATGCGAACCTAAATTAATGGCTTAGGAGCAAGCTTCAAAAACCAAAAGCGTATTCTTGTAAGGCTCAAAAACAGATAGCTTCAAATACCCCATGAAAACGATGTTTGCTTAAGGTTCGCATTACTCAACAAGAAGAAACCCTTCAGGATCATAGGTTGATTTTGCGCCAAAATGCTCGACCCTTTTTTTCCAATTTGATCCGAGATAGTAATATCTTAAACTGTCCAATTCTGGATCTGCGATTTTTTCGAGTTTTGTTTTTAGAACTGCAAATTGGGTTGGATCAACCAAACATTCAAAAACAGAGTTTTGGACTCTTTGACCATAGTTCACACATTGTTTTGCAACACGTCTTAACCGTTTTTTTCCCTCAGGCGTTGTAACATTCACATCATACGTTACCAATACCATCATAAGTCATGCTACCTCCAGAAAAAAGGGGGATAATCGTCCAAATCTCCTCTCATGTGGCGAGACAAAAGCACTGACTGAACATATGGGATAAGACCAAGAGGAATCTTTTCTTCAAGAAATGGATGGGTAATTTCTTCCTGTTTCCTTTTTTGCCAGGCTGTTAGTACTTCTTTTCTAGTATTCTCATCCATAATTACCGCTCCGTTTTCCATCACTTGAAACCCTTTCGGAGATACTTGTTTTCGATTGATGAGATTTAGGGTAAGCCGATCAACCAAATAGGCTCTGAATTCTTCCATCAAGTCTAGAGAAAGGCTTGCTCTGCCGGGTCGGTCTTTATGCAAATAGCCTACCTGGGGGTCCAATCCAGTGCTTTCAAGAGCTGAAGTTACATCATGGGCAAGGATTGAGTAAAGAAAAGAAAGGAGGGCATTAATCCGATCTAAAGGAGGACGGCGGTTTCGGTTGATAAGTCGAAAATCCTCTTTCTGATGCAGAATTAATTCATTCATACATTGAAAGTAATTACTTGCGGCTTCCCCTTCAATCCCGCGAATAGAGTCCAAGTTATCCAGTAGCTCTATCTTTTTTGAAACTTTTGCGAAGTATGATATAGTTTTTTCCAGCAAATCCCGATCAACAGCATCTGGATGATCCCTGAGCGCTCTGTGAAGAACTTTTTTTGAGTTCATCAGTTTTGCGAGTAAGAACCTCTTTGATAATCTTAATGCTGTATCTTGTTGATCTGCCCATCGATACTGTGTTCGACGTAGCAAAACATTACCGTTCAGTTTTCCGATCACTCGCCCCAAAAACTTTCCGTAAGGAGACAGAAAAGTGATTCCGATACCCCGTTCACAACACAACTGAATTAACGCGGGACTTGCTCCGCTAAACCCGAACCCGATTATTCCTTCCAGATTATGTACCGGAACCCTAAACTTTATCTTGGAATTCACTTTTACAACGACGTTTTCACCGTCTCTAGCAAGATACGCTTCAGGAGTCGTAACATATAGTGTGTTTAAAAGCTTTCTCATCCTGAATCTCCTTCAACATCCTCTATTCTTTCGAGATATTCTCGCACTGAACGATGCCTTAGAGTCAGATCGGGATGGCAATACTCAATTAAGGAACATAAAGTGCAATGCTTTTTTTTCTCCGCTTTAGGTGTAGCGCCATTCTTTGCTAGATAATGCATTAGTTGAGCTAGTTCTAAAACATTATTTCTGAGTGAATGATCAAAACTAACTTGATGTCGACGTCTTGAAATACCATAAAAAAGAAACCCTTTTTGAATCGAAACATGAAGCATTTCTTCTAATGCAATTGCTTGGGCGCAGAGTTGGACAGCGTCTCGGTTATCAGGCTTCGGTTTTCCCCTTTTGTACTCAACAGGGATCGGTTTCCACCAACCATCAAAGCCTCTTAACTGACAAGTTTCATTTCCAATTTGCGTTGGCTTTTTTTGAAACTCAACAAGATCCGCAGTTCCACTTAGTTTAAGCTGATAACTTATAATCGGCATCGCCCTGACGGTCCGGATATCCTTTCTGGTTTCGTGAAAGGATGGATCATCAACGTTTTCATGCAACTTTGATCCCTCAACAGTTCTAACATTATCTGCCCATACTTGCTCGAGATTGATTAGCGCCCATTGTCTTTTGCAAAAAGCTATATGCTGAATGCCTGATAGCTGTAAAAAATCCTCACTACTGGCTACCGATTCGGACATTTTCAGCGCCCTTCGATAATTTCAACATCCAAACCTTCCAAGGGTGTAAGCTGTATTTCATAATCATCAATGCTATGAGGTTCTGTTATTCCACCTTTTACCGAAATTTCAAGAGAACGATGGACTTTTGCTGATGAGAATTGCCCATTCTTATTCTTGTGTTTCCACCAATAAACTTTTACCACTTCCATGCTTCCTTCAGGCCTTGCTGAAGATGCATCGTTTTCGAAAAGCGTGACAAGAGCTCTTTTGATCGATGCGGCATCATCATCGCTAAACCCTGTGGCGGTGGCAAGTTGTGGATTCATACTACCATAAGTAGCATAAACTCCGTGATCAATACGATGCTTCATTCCCATTGTATCCGAATCTCTTTTTTTTCCATCGCCTTGACCGCTCACACTTTTTGTAATCTGTATGCTTGTCGTGTTTACTGGGCCAACACTGTATGCGCTATGAATCGAAACGGGTCCTCTGATACCAATTGATACACTCTCGCTTTGCTCTGTCTCGTCTTCGCTATCTTTCGCTTTTCCTTTTCCCTTTTTTTTATCCCCTGTAAACGCAAACAGTTGACCAAAAGCGCGAACATCGATCCATTTTCCGCAAGATTCCTTACGAAATGCTTTTTCATCGCCTTTGGGAACATGACTAAGCTCCCCTTCTGCCCTTGCCCTTAAACTAGAATACTCATCTACTCGATTATCATCTGATTGGACAAAAACCGGGATGCCGAATGCCTGAAGCCTGTTCTGGATTTTTCTTTTTAAGCACACATCAGAAATTTCTCCAAAGCCGTCATAGGTTGTTCGTGGTCGATTTCCGTTGAGAGGATCTCCATTTGGATTCGCGTTTTTCACAAGCAAAATAGCAGCAAAATCGATTTTCTGGCTTAAAGTCTCCATGTTCTACCTCCTCGTTTTATTCTGTAGGTTTTTCGTTTTTTTGAATTGAAGATTGTGTATCGCTATCTTTCTCTGTATCTTTTTTCCACAAAGAATCTCTTTGGCAGTGATATCCTAGGAGGAATTCTCCAGTCAGTTTTCTATCGTTAATGAAATCATCGTGGTCAAACATGGACACCACTTCTGAGATTAATCCTTGCGCTTTGATTGACTTTTTTCCCAATCGCGCTTTGTAAGGACCTAAAGCCAATTCAATCGTTCTCCAGGTAGAAAACGGGTGATCCGCAAATCGGTGCATCAACCGAGCAGCAGTCGTTGGCCGATTTGCTTCAGCATCCCTCAAAGCCCATTGTTCCAGGTTTTCTGCAAGGGCAAGAAGTCTTCCATATAGATAATCCCTCGTGCTCCGATTTCTTTCTAACGCCATCTCATAAACCTCCTCCTTTTCACGCATTTTTTTATACAGCGCGCAAGCAATACTTAGTGTCTTTTCCCATTCCCATTTTTCCATGCTCGTTCTTTTTGATGCTCTATGTACCGCGGATTCTACAAGATCACTGGGTACTTTCTGACCATCGATAATGCAAGGAAGGAGCCTTTTTAGCGTCCCTTTCATAAGAGTTCCATCCACTTTACTCCCGTAAGCAGCTTTAGCGATATCTTTTGGACTTGGAGCCCCTGCAAATGGAATTGTCTTTCTCTTCTTTCTTCCTGTCGCCTGGTCCATCACTTCAGCTGAATAATATCGATGCTTCCAGCAACAAGTAAGGTGCCATCTTTCTATCCGTTCATAAAAAAGAGCTTGCGTTAGTTCCCGGTAAAAAATGATAGAAAGTCGGCCAATTCCCAAAGCTGCAGAATCCAATCCCATAACGATAACATCCTTTGTGTTTGTCAACCGACTGCGAAACCCAGCGATTTTTTTGTTGAGTTTAATCGCTAATTCTTGCGCAGTATCGACTAGTAGTCCCGATTGTTCATCTTTTTTCAGGTCTATCCCCAAAAAAGTCAATGTGTCACTCATTGGGTTGGCTATTTCATGATGAGTTGTTGACCAGGCAACAATCACTAAGGTATCATTGATGTACCCCTGTCTCGAAACAAGCCACCGCAATGCGCTATGGGCTTTTTGTGTTGTCTCATAACCGATCGAGACTGCTTGTCCAGCACTCGTGAACCTTCCGCGAAAGGTAAACCCTGTTGTGTCATTTGACGATATTAGTTTCGCTCTATCTCCATCGTTCCTGATTTTATTGGGATGTTGGCTGGCGATAGGAACGGTTTTTCCAGTTGAATAGCATACCTGCGCGTCTCCTTTCTGAGAAAGATAATAGGCTGACCACGAGTTGAATACTTCATTGTCATTCCACAGAGTAGACTGAGAATCTCCGGGTTTTTCAACAACCCAACGAACGAAAGCGTCATTTTGCTTTATACTTGGAGCCTCCTGAATGGAACCCTTATCCCACTTTTCGTGAAGACGCCCGTTTTCATCGACGAATAGAACCCCTTGTTCGACCAAATCTTGGATTAGTCTTCTTTTTTTTACATAAGTATGCACGGCCTTCACTTTTTCATTCCTGATGGGAGAACTGCACCATTGTTCTAGGTCTCGAAGATAGTTGTCAAATGGTTCGAGAGGGTAATCCTGAAATCCGCTGGTGACAACCCCCCCATATTTCGAGAAATCTCCAGCAATGTATTGAAGCTTATCGCATAGGGGAAAGTGAGCAGGTTTTTTTCCGGATCGAGAAGCCGCAGTCTCAGTACTAGGAATGATGGTCCTGGCTTCCTTTTTGGGAATAATGCGCGCTCGTAAGAATTCACCTTCAATAGACAAAACAATTTCGATATGGGCCATTTGGGTAGTATGACAAATGGGTAACAAGGGGACCTGTTGATCGTCTGACTCAACGCCAATTGCGCCCTGCGCATTTTCATAAGTTTCAAGCAGTTTTGAAATCCAATTCATGCTCCTCCTCCTTCCTTTTCCTCCAAATACCCGTCCAGTAAGCCTTCTTCTTCCAAACCCGATGAACAGATGATGCTCGGTTTTTGTGATTTTATTCGTTTCCTAACTGGGCAGTCTTCTGGGGGAAGAAAGTTAACAATTCCATTTATCATTTTCGGCTTCCATAGCCGCGCATACAAAGTATCTTCACCGATTTCATCGGGATAGTCAAACCCATGAACCATCCAACCGAAATCAATGGATCCATATTGATCGTAGAAACCCGTTCCTTCACCAAATTCGCATGGCTCAATGTATCCTTGACACTCTCTTGTGCCCAGGAAAATATCTCTACGGCCCCCTTTATCGATCATCCTTTTCGCTGTAAAATAGTGCTTGTGCTCATTCCGATCCTTTCCCATATCCTCTCGAAAAAGATTCCATTCAAAATGAGCTTGTACTTGATACTCAACATTTGTGAGATATGTGTAAATGGATAGAAAGTTTCCTCCTCCATAACCAATTGGCTTTACATTTTTTGACTCGGTACAAATTGGTTTCATCACACGAACACGGTCGATTACCCAGATGAGGGTTGGTTTCCAATAAACCGATTCAGTGATCCCTTTTAGTGCTTGATAGGTTGGAATCTGATAAGTGCTTTTCTCTCCACCGATCTTCGTAATCGGATCAGTAAACAATGCGTACCTTCCATATACCTTAAAGGATACCGTATTTCTCAAAATCCACCTCCTTATCCAATCAGTATGTCCATACCTGCTGAAGGTTCCCCTTGGAACCCTACCTCTTCGCTATAATACCGTTCATCAAGGTACAAAATCCCTGAATGCTTTTGCACTTCTTTGACCATATTGGATTCGAACATTTGCAAGAGTTTGTTGGAAAAAACATTGATCGAGAATTGCTGCGCTCTTTTTATCGTACCCCTTTGATATTCGATCGGTGTTGCACCGCATAGATTGGTGATTATATCTTTTCCTCGAACGGAATATGGCACAATGATCCCTCGAGTTGGTGAAACAATCGTTTGAAATACCTTTGATGCCGTTTTGAAGGATTGATTCAAACAAAGGCTCTCCTCTTTGGGATCATCTGCCCTTCGACTGGCAGCGATCGATAGCTTGTTTTTTGATAATAGACTCACTAAGGTATCTTCACGGGGAAACGACCCTTTTTTCAAAGGGTAGGACATTTCCCTGCTTCTTGCATGAAAAAAGTACCGGTAATAAAGTTCCATGGCACTAAGACTGAGCAAATCCCTCTCAAAGAGATCTGGGTTCCTCGAAAACTCCCCGAATACTCGTTCTGCTTGACTCTTTCCTTCTGAGATGTCAATCAGAGCGCCTAGGTTCTCGTCTTTCGGGTTAATCACATAGACATTGCTTGGATTGTGATGCTTTCCGTTCCGGTTACACCGCCCCGCGGCCTGAACAATAGAATCCATTCCAGCCATATACCGGATGACTGTACCAAAATCAACATCAACCCCTGCCTCAATGAGTTGGGTACTTACGCAAACAACATTTTTGCTTTTATCCAGAAGCTTCCGAATCACTTGAAAGTGTTCCATTCTATGCGCCGGACACATGTTTGTGCTCAAATGAAATAGGTTTTCGATCTCCTGTTCTCTCAGAATCTGGAATAGGTTTACTGCAGATTTCTTTGTATTGGTTATGATAAGCACACTGCCGGTTTTTTTTGTTCATCCTTGATCAGTTGAGCAATATCCTCAGTATCCCAACCCTCTGGAATTTTCCTGTGGTCGATGAGATTTGTTCGCTTAAGCTGCTGATAGAGTTCTTTGGGATTGGGGATTATCTTCTGACGTTCTCCAATGGGTAAAGAACATTCCGGTGGTTTTACCTGATCGAGTAACGGTTGCGTAGCTGTGCATAGTATAGCGGTAGAACCACATGAATGACAGAGAAACCGTATGGTTAGGTTGAAAAGATGCACACAGTGTATGGGGAGCGTCTGGATTTCATCGAAAATTAAGACCGCATTTGCCATTTGATGCATCCTTCTGATGTTTCGAGTCCCAGCGCCAAAAAGACACTCCAAAAACTGTACCATTGTTGTAAAAACAATCGGCGCATCCCAGTTTTCCGAGATGATCTTTTGCCTGGCATTCTCTTTTTCCGGCATCAGATTGGAGTGATGTTCTAAAACTACAGTCCCAGGTTCTTCGCCATCTTCCAATATGGATCGTACCACTTGAGCATTTTGATCGATAATTGAGGTATAGGGGATAATATAGATGATTCGGTTCATCTTGTGCTTTTCTGCGTGATGTAAGGCAAAACGAAGGCTTGAAAGGGTTTTTCCCCCACCAGTCGGTACCGTGAGCTGGTAAAGGGCTTTCGGATTCTGCGAGCAATCCAGGCAGCGTTGGGATATGTCTCTGCGGATTATGTCAATGGAATTGCGTGTTTCTAGCGTACTTATGTATTGCTCGAACTTATCTGTCAAGCATCCCCAGCTTTGACGGATCCCACCTGAACGATAGCTTTCATTCTCAGGAGATTCAAAATTGGCTGTATCAATTCGATCTGCATCGACTAAACAACTAAACAAAAACTTGACAAGCAATCCGAATTTGAACTGAACGGTTGATTCAGTATCTCCCGGTTCAATAATATGCGGGATTTTTTTCTCGAGCTTTTGAGAACTCATCTCTTTCATGAACTGCGGCTTTTGTTTGGCAAGAAACCGATCCATTTTTCTCAATGATTCTTCAAAATGGCTTGTTTCCTCATCTCTCTGCAATCTTTTTCGATATATGTCATTCCCTTCCACATCCAAACAATCGATCAGCCCTGAGTGATGGGATAATACGCATAGCGTTAAGAGCTGTTCGGTAAGGTAATCACGTTTGCTTTCACGATGATCGGAGAAGAGCCTTTCCAAGAACTGACCTCCAGCTGATGAATGGTTGATCTTTCCTTTTTTTTTTTCAGCATCAACGTATTCATCCGCATCTTCATCGATCAATCCCGTACCCGAACGAATATAGTTTTGGAATTCTTGACTGGCTTTTCCCAGATCATGAAGCAATCCCATCAGTTCTCCACATTCTCTAAGACCAATATCTTCCGCAAACTGACCGGCGATCTGAGATGTCCCTAAAAGATGATCTTCAAGCGATTGGATCGCTCCATCAAACTGCCTGCGATGCGCAATAAACTTGTGATTTTGAGGACTAGAGGTTTTCATGATCCCTCCTCGAAGTGATTAGTTGCTCACATAAGATCAGGATTGGGAATAGAAGATCCCAAGATAAAGAATTTAACGGAGTATTACATCTATTTTATTGTAATACATATGTTTCATATATCTAATTATTATTACCGTAATACTTATTTTTTATTTAGTATAAGCATTAGTTTACCATGAAGGGAAATAAATGTCAATATATACGCTCAAATCAAAGGAAAAACGATACAATATTGATGCTCAGCCCACAAAACTAGGAGTACCTTTACCCATTTGAATATCCCAATATAAGAGGTTTAGAGTATTTATCTCTGTTCAATTTTTCCCGATCTTTGTTCTCAAAGGATTCTTGGCTAGATAGGTTTAATTTGAAGATAAGTGAAGACCCATAAGCTCCGAAGGGCTGAGCCCCGAAAGCTCTTTGCACTCGTGGATGCAATGCGCTTGATCGTAGTATCCCAAGCGGTCCGCAAGGGTTGCAAGGTTGAATGAGGATGAATAACTTTGGAGCGCCATCAAAAACCGGTAAAACCGAAGGATTCGTGCATACTTTTTGGGACCGATCCCCACAAACCGCCGAAACTCCCTCTGCAGTTGCCGCGTTGATAGATTGACTTTAAAAGAGAGATCCTCGACCGGATGGATCCTTATGGCCTGTTTCATGAGATGAATCGCGTAATCCAAGTGGGGAGACAGGCTTCGGTTCTTTTGTTCCAAGATTTCAACGAGGGACTGTTCAACGCGTTGAATCCTTTGTGGCATAGATTCCTCTGTTTCCGAGATGCTTCGCAGACAGCGCGAAAAGGCCCCCGGAATTGAAGCGATTGGGATAAATCGATCTCGAAATCCCTCGCAATCATCGTCCAAAAAAGGGCGCAAGGCATGGGGATAAAACTGAATGGCCAAATACTCGATCTTCCCATTGGCAGCCAGCAATACCGGAGAAGTCCGAATCCCTCCCAAAAAGCTCCCTTGAACGGAAGACTGCAAATGGTTCGAGTAATGCGCCTTTGTATCCTCAGCAAAACTGAGGATACAATCATAATAGGGAACTGGCGGAAGCAAGTACGGACGCTCTGAAGCGCATCCTCGGAGCGTCCAATAGCAATGGATGTATGGTTTCAGCAGCGTGTGTGCAGGCCGGTAGGTCTTGCTCTCTTCGTTCATGATGGACCACCTGTTATTCGTGATGGATGATTATACCAGGTTTCCTTTTTTATGCCAAGATCCGTTTTGAACCCATCAAAGCAAAGCCCGTTGCAGCGCTTGCGCTAATCACAAGAATCAAACACGCCAGATAGAAATATTCTGCAGAGGCGGTTCCTGCCAAAAGAAACCGACTGCCTTCGAAGAGGTAGGTGACTGGATTGAATTGCGCGATCCTCAAAAACCATTCGGAACCGATTAGTTCCTTTGGGGTAAAGGTCGTGCTGAAGAATAGAAGGGGAAAGACTAGCATCGTGACCATCTGACCTCCCTGATGATTCTTGCTTCGGATCATGACGCCCGCCGCCATCGCAGAGATGGTTGTTCCCCACAGAAAGGACAAAAGCAAAATCCCGAGGACGGAAAGGAATCCCATTTGAAACGGTATCCCCATGAGCGCTCCGACAAGAACCAATACTGAAGTCATAGAAAGGGTACCAACCCCATCCGCCACCAGCGGCGCCAAAACGAAGGCATACCTTCTCAGAGGGCTGAGATAGATCCTGCGAAAATATCCGGATTGAAGGTCACGTTGGAGGCTGGACGCAGCCGCTGAAGATGATCCCATGGCCAAAGAAGCGATTGTAAGTGGAAAGAGAAAGGCCAGGTATCCCGCTTGTCCAAATTCCGGGAGAAATCCGATCCCCCCGATTCCTTCGTTGTACACGATCAAAAAGAAAAGACTCATGCCCAATCCGCTTACGGGAGCGGAAGGATTGCGGATCAATTGGAGAATTGCTCTTTTAATGAGCAGCAGCGCGCCCATGCTCATTGCGCATCACCTCGCCTCATAGGGCCCTGAAGGGATTCCATCTCATGGACCCATTCAACATATCGATCCTCTAGGCTACACGGCGATGCCTGCACTTTCGTTTTGAAAGCGGAAATCTTGCCCTCATAATGGATCTGACCTTCGATGAGCAAGACCATTTGGTCGGTGTGGCGGTCCGCCTCTTCGAGATATTGGGTTGTGAGGATCATCGATGCCCCTGTCCTGTTCTGATACGAATCGATCGTCGACCAGAAACGAGCCCGACCAATGGGATCCAAACCGACGGTGGGTTCATCCAGAAACAGGATCTCTGGATCATGAACCATCGCAAGCGCGCAATGAAGTTTTCTCTGGTTTCCTCCCGACAAGGCCTTTGCTTTCTTGGCTCGTTCTCCCTCAAGAGAAAACGCATGGATCAACTCGTCTGCCTTTCCCCGGGCTGTTTTCCTGGACAACCCAAAAATCCTTCCTTGAAAGACCAGATGGTCCATCACAGTCGCCAAAGGATCCAAATCGTTGGTTTGGGACACCACCCCCAATCGCGATTGCAGAGCAGTGGATTCCATAATCGGATCTACACCACACACACGAACCCTCCCTCGATCCGGGCGGATCAACCCGGTCATTACGCCAATGAGCGTGGATTTCCCAGCGCCATTGGGTCCCAACAAAGATACCTTTGTCCCCGGATCTACGTTCAGAGAAATACAGCGAAGCGCTTGTACCGCCTTTCCATACGTTTTCTTGACTTCCTCAAGATCGATTGCCGGTTGGTTCATCCATTTCTCCCCTTTCTCCCAAAACATGCAGGAGATTGTACCAAAAAACCCTCTGCTATGGATTGTAAAAAACCGACAGAAAGAGCAGAGCAAAAACAAGGATAACCGCAAGGAGAATCAAAGGCTCTTTCCGCAGATTCTTCAATCGATTCCGGAATTCTTCCGCTTTTAGGGAGGATCTTCAGGGGTTCCCGTATAGACAATCGAATACTTTTCGACCATATACGCGGGAAGGTCGGATGTATGATACACAGAATCGAACCGATCAGGATTCGCGCGCGTCTCAGTGCCCGAAGGGAACATGGAGATCAATCCTTCGGCACCATCCTTGCAGCAGCAACCAAAAATACAGGCTAACTGAAAAGGGTCGGAAGGTGTTGAAGGGAATCGAAGGAGGCAGCGAGTGATCATGTTACTGCGTACGCCTGGCATACTCATGTGTGCATTTGGTCAAAAGGATTTCGCGAGAGCATAATGATCATAAGTCCACGAGCCAAACACACATCAAAAGATGAAGAAGTCAAAACATGGACCCGGGGGCTAACAGTAAGATAGAGTCACTTTGAAGCTTTTCCAGTTCCGGATGGAAGCCAGTTTTCGAGAACAGGACGAAGCGTTTTTTCTCCTGGTGGAATGACAATCGGGATGCTTTCTCGCGGAGACGGTCGAGGTCATGGATACCCATTTTCTTCTGTGTCCATTTGCATTCTCCGAAAAGGATATGCGCTTCATCCATGGCAATCACATCAATTTCAAAACTTTCTCCTTTTCTACCGGGAATGCTTCCCCAGCTCCTTCCCATGGAAGTGGGAGTGAAAGGAAGATCGTCCGGGTGTTCTCGCATCCATTGCATACAAACCTCTTCCCACCGTATGCCAAAGATGTTGGAAAGAAGTGGAAATGCTCTTTCATACGCTGCCGAAGAATCAAATGCGAATTCCGATCGAAACTGATCCAGAAAATGAAAATGGAAATGGTATAAGGGATCTGCGATCTGATACTTCTGCTCTCTTTGTTTCTTGGGGAGAATGGAGGAAGAACGATGCACCATCGCATATTCTTGTTCCAACTCCAGTAGGTATTTGGGTATGGATGTGGCGGGTATACCGGACAAAGACTGAATTTCTGACAAAGAGCGTCTCCCGCCGGCAATCGCCCCTAGCAACGATGCGTAGGAACGATGTGCACTCCCGAACTCCTGAATCAACAGGTTTTTCGTTTCTTCCCGGAAAGGTGAAAAGGTATCGAGAAAAAGCGCATAGAGTTTTTGTTTCAAAGGAGCATACTCCTGAAAACCCAACAGGTATTTCGGAATGCCTCCTACGAGAAAGAACACCTCAAGCGATTCTTCCAAAGAGTACCCGGATTTCCTCAGAAATTCCAGGGCGTCTTTCAAAGGGAAGGGTTGAAGGTTGATCATATGATCGTTTCTGCCAAACAAAGGAAGCTTTTCATCCTGGAACAATCGCTTCATCATCCCCACATAGGAACCCAGAACGATGAGCATGCACGGACGGGTACAGTCGTCCCAGGCATGCTGAAGGGATGAATAGATCCCAGGATAGATCTGCCATAGGTGTTGAAACTCATCGAGGATCACAAAGATATATTTGGAGAAAAGCGCCGAAAAGAGATCATACCAGTTTTGATACACCCCTTTTGAGATCCTCAGGCTCCAATCACGCAATAGCGTTTCTTCCCGTTGAACCTCGATGAAATAGTAGAAGACCCCGGGTTCGTTCTCCATCACCTTTTTCATGAGCGTGGTTTTCCCGATTCTTCTGCGACCGTACAAGACAACCAGTTTTTTTTCGTTATGTTTTTTGAGTGAATCAAAGAATGCCAATTCCTTTTCTCGGTTTATAAAGGTCATAACCACTCCATATTCTTCAGTATATTACTCGTCGGTATATTACCACCAGAAATATTATACCACACGCATACTGCTTGTACTACTTGCCACCCAAAACCGTCGAAAATCGAGAAAGGATCAATTGACCGAAGCTTGGAACTTGGATTATAAGCGTAAGCGAAACCATACTGACAAAAATCACTTAGAGAGCCCTCTGGAGACAGAGGATTATTCTATGGGGGGTGGCGCGATTTCTCCAATCATGATCCGATCGATCCAAGCCTTTGAACGTTTCTTGCGACTGCAAAAAAGGAATGCCTTCATCTCCTCATGGGTGTAAACAGGAATCGGGCTCGTTGAGAACACCCCACGGATCTATATGCTTTCCATGGCCAAGAGACCTTGTCGAACATCTATGCGGAACAGCTCGAATGCAATCTCGCATCTACTCATTTTATGAAGTTCCACGGCAATCATGGGGTGATGTCGACGGAGTTTGGAGTTATGCAACTCAGGAGGATGGGATAATCGATACAACAGATTTAGCCGAACCGGATGCTGGAAGGATGATCTTCAGATGTTCTTGGGTAGACAATCGAATACTTTTCGACCATATACGCGGGATGGTAGGATTTCTTGGCTCTCCGCAAGCCTTCAAGGCCTAGATCTTCTTCGCGGTTAACAAATGGAACATCGTTCCAGCAATGCATAAGGAACTGCTGATTGATCATCTGATATGCCCCGTTGTATTCCGGACTCGCCTTTTCCACGTGGATCACAACCATCTCTTCGTTTAGAAGCTCTCCAATAGAATAAGCTACAACCTTTCCTTCTACTTCAATCAACCCACCAACCCAGCCCAACTGTTCTTTGTGTTCCAAGATTTCCAAAATTCCTTTGTACTCAGCATCCAGAGAAGCATGCAATTGACATTGATGTTGCTTGCACCACGCATGTTGGGTTTCAATGACCTGAGGGATTCTTTCCTGAGTTAATGGAAGAAAAGACCAGGAATACTTCTTTTGAAATTGATGAACCCAGTTCTTTTTGGCATGGTACTTCTTCCCTTCCAAACGAATTAGGTCGGAGGTCCGATACACATAATCGAACCGATCCGGATTCGCTCGCATCTCAGTACCCGGTGGAAATAGCGAGATGAAGCGTTCTGCAACATCCTTAGGAAGAGAGGTGAACTGGAAGGTCTTATATGTGGCAAAAAAGGGAGAAAGAACCGAATCGAACCCCGCAGATTGATGATCCATCTTCATCAATGGCATAAAAAACACCGGATGATGGGGATCGATAAAGCTGCCGACAAGAAGATAATCCTTGAAAATATCGAATCGTAGCTGTTTTGCGTTCCTCCATAGATAGAGGTTGGTAAACATTAGATCTGAAATACCAAACCCCTGAGCTCCCTGGAGATGTTCTTCGAACAGCGATCGATCATCGATCGTGATTGGGTTCCATTCCATAATTCCCTCCCGTAATTTTATGAAGGATTATAACACAATGATTGGATGCCACGGGGAATATGGCATGATCCTCGATAACGATTCTCGATTCCAGATGACTGCCCGAACAAAGGCTAAATTGATATTCCCGCCCATTGTCTATACTCTTTGGCTTTTTCCTGGCTCGTCAAGGCTTCGACCAACAAGGCGGTGAAATGGAAGATTCGAGACCCCAACCCTGTGATCAGATGCTCATCACGGACCACAGGACCTTCAACACGTACCGCTCCCTGAAAAGCTGGTTGGTCTCGGGCGTCAGAGCAAAACCGCCTATTTTTGAGGATACCCGCTTGCCCCAACAACACAGGGGCAGCGCAAACTGCAGCGATGATCTTTTTGGCCTGATCATATTTTCTGATCAGCGCCATCAGGGTTTCATTATTCATTGCTTTCTCCCGAGTGGAAGGTTCGATTCCAGGTAGAATCAACGCGGAATACAGACTTGGATCCACTTGATCGAGCGTTTGACTTACGTTAGCTCGTAATCCAATCATACCTGTCACTGACGGGCTTTCCAGACCCACAACATCAAAAGCGATATCGAAGTCATAGAACGCAAGAGCTGGGATTTCATACTCAAACTCTGCAAAACCATCGTAAAGGACAACTAGCGCTTTCATCTTTCTGCTCCTTTTTTAAGTCAACTTACCTTGACCGTTTCATGGGTGAACGATTTATT
>CAYWWY010000005.1:83910-217092 GCA_964462525.1 uncultured Thermotogaceae bacterium | reverse complement strand
TGTTTTTCTTTCCTATGAGTATTGGACATCTTACACCCTTTAATGTTACCCACACCCCCAGTAAGGCAGAGGCTTTTCTTGTGGTATAATTGCCCAATCGTCATGCGGGGAATGGATTGCTCCCTGCAAACCATTCCAACATGAATCCCATTTCATACCGGGGTAGGGGAAAGCACACGTAAACTCTTTGCGAGGTGGTAGCTGATGGCGGCTGAGCTTCTCTACTATATCCCCCCGAAACAGAATACGCGGCGGGAACTAATCGATCTTCTTCGCGAGCACCCTGAGATCCAATTCGTCTCTTTGGTCGGAATCGACTTGGCGGGGAACGACACCGACGAGAAGATCCCGATTCGTTGGTTTCTGCAGGACATCGATCAATACTTTAATGGCATGCCGTTGCTCCAGACAGATGGATCTTCGGTTGCGCTGAACCATCTTGCTTCGCTGAACGACGCGAAGGTCGATATGATCGCTGATCCCGAAGTCAATTGGCCAGTGGACTACAACTGGGATTTTCTTCATCCACAATACCACAAGCCAATAGGCACCCTGCGGATTCCTTCTTTTCTGCTGTACAAAAACGAGCGTGTTTGTTCGCGGGCGATTTTGCAAAAGGCCGTCAACCACATGAAAAAATCGGTGATCGAGTTGCTAGGCCAGTATCCACGCATTCCGGGGATGATTCTGCCTCCGATCTCCGAGATTTCTGATATCCATATTACCGTCGGTACAGAACTGGAGTTTTGGGTGAAAACCCCCATGCACAAAGTGGAAACTGACGAATTATCTTCCAGTCAGATCATGCAGGTAAACTATTGGCAAAGAACCCGTGGGTCTGTACGCACTGCGTTGGAAGAAGTGATGATGCTCTTCGAACAATATGGGCTGTCTCCGGAAATGGGCCATAAAGAAGTAGGCGGTGTCAAGGCTCGGATCGATTCTCAGGGAAAGCTTTCTCACGTGATGGAACAAATCGAAGTTGATTGGAAATATGCGCCCGCTATGCAAGCCGCCGACAACGAGCTTCGGGCCCGGATCGCCATAAGAGAGATCTTCCGCCGTCATGGTTTGGAGGTCATTTTCAAAGCCAAGCCACTGCCTACGGTGGCCGGGAATGGGGAGCATACCCATATCGGAATTCAAGCCGTTACCCATGATGGACGCATCATCAATCTCTTTTCACCAGAATCCTACCAAGAATCTTATTTGAGCCCCTTAGGATATGGTGCATTGATGGGACTCCTCAAACACTATGAGGTCATTAACCCGTTGATCTCTCCGACATGTGACGCGTTGAATCGCTTGAGACCTGGATTTGAAGCGCCAGTGTGTGTTGTTTCTTCTCTTGGCCATTCACCAGTCCTTCCCTCCCGTAACCGGACTGTTTTGGTGGGGGTGATTCGAGATCCTCATTGCCCGCAATCTACGCGCTTTGAAATCCGATCCCCCAACCCCTACACCAACACCTATCTTGCTGTAGCCGGTGTATGCATGGCGATGGAAGACGGCATCCGCTATGCGATTGAATATCAGAAGACTCCTGAAGAGCTTCTCCATGAACTTTCAAAAGAGCGCGGGGATGAGTCCCCCTACCTCGAGACAAATAGGCAGTATCGGAGCGAAAAGGATATCTTCGATGATTTCACCCCCGATGAACGAAACCGGAGATTCGGTAAACCGCCCATGACTGTGTACGAGATGATGCGATCGTTTGAAACCCACACGCAGAAAACACAAACCCTGTTTCGCGAAGAGGTCTTTTCCCAATCATGGCTCAATGGATATACCCAGAGCGCGCTATCTCGATGGAAAACGGAAATCCTCACTCGAATCCTACCTGAAGCCTTGCAAACGGTTCATGAATGTGAGCCTCTATTCGATCGGTACTCTACCGAACTTGATTCTATCCGCTATGCAGAGATCGATCAATTGCGCCAAGAGTTGGCCAAAGACACCCAAGAGAGGCAGAGCCTGTTTACACAGATGCGCACAGCCCTTCACCGGGACACATATGATATCGCATCCCGGCTCGAGCTTTTGATTGCTGAGAAAATGAGCGCATTGAAAGATTGCTATGCTGTTTATCGCAGGAATATCCTAATCCAAAGTTCTTCTGTTTTCAATGGGGGCAGGTAAAAAAAGCCTTACCAACCTAAAACAAATATGCGGCCGCAAAGGGAGTACCAAGGTTCGTAACGACAAACAGCCGATATGTACCCATCCTGCGTAACCAAATCGCGATTGAATATCCTGCCGGCCTGCTGGCCATGATGTTTTGAACATGAGAAACACTCTGGATCACATCTCCCATTGGCGGGTTGATCGAAACGGTCGTGTTTCCGATTGTGACATGATTGCCTCCGAAGAATTGAACGGGTCCCGGGGAGAAAAAAGCAAAGCGAGTCAATATGTCCCCTGGCAGAATCCTCCCATGAGCTGGGTATCCGCTTAACACATTGCTTACGACAACCCCTTGTGGATGGTTTTCCACATGAATCCCGATCATTGGTTGAGTTGGAGCTGGCTGGGTTTGTGAAAAGTTTGCCACAAGGGTAAGGTTCTCAGCCGGCATTTGGAACCCCAGAACCGGTTGGTCCGAGAATGGAACGCCTGGCCAGCCGCTCCATGGATCGGTCCGCGTCCAACCCGTAAACTGAAACCCAGCATGCGCCGTCGCCTGAATATTCACCCAGGCTCCTGGAGCAAATTGGCCTGCGCCCGAAACTGTCCCCACCATCGTGGGATTCATTTGAAGGGTAAGGGTAAAAGTCACTGGAGAAGGGATCGTTTCGAAATAGGCCGTGAGCGTTCGATTATCTGCAGGCATGGTGTAAGAAGTGTTGGCTTGGCTGCTTATCGGTGTTTGACCCCATCGCCACTGCACAAACCGATACCCTTGATTCGCAACTGCTTGAAGATTGACAGAAGCGCCGGCTGTGTACTGACCACCACCAGTCACACTTCCCGCACCCGCTGGACTGATCGTAAGGGACAATGTGTAGCTCTGCTCCTGAATCGGTCCAAAAACCGCGGTTACAGTATGATTTCGAGCAGGCATGCTATAGGAAAAACCGGTCTGATCGCTGATCCTCGTTTGATCGACTCTCCAGTAGAGGAAACGATACCCTTGGTTCGGAACAGCCCGAAGGAGAACGGTTTCGCCGGCAGTGTACTGACCTCCACCAGTCACAGTTCCACCCCCAACTGGCTGGCGATGAAGGGTCAAGGTGAAAGGCCCGCCAGTTACTGTAACCGGCCAATTCCTCCCTCGCCCTTGTTGACTGTCATGATCCCAGATTTCTCTCCATGACGGGATGATCCTCCAGTATTGTCCATCTGGCCAAGAACCATGCCGGAGTTCAAAATGATTAGCACCTACCCCACCGGGTCCAATTGAACTGCCAGTAGTCACCTGCCAAGGATTTCCACCGGTAATCGGAAACGGACTTCTGAATAAGTCGGAAAGAACCATTCCCTCCGTTTCAAATCGCAAATGAACGAAATGCATTCCCCCAAATCCTTCTTGCCGTTCATACGTGAGATGGGCTTCGGAAAAAAAGAGTGTAAACCGGTTTGGCCTCCGACCCTCATCGCCCCATACCCGGACCGAAATATTGTTGAGAGCGGTACGCCGTTGGCTTATTTCTCTGGCTCCGAATGTTCCACCTGTCACGTTGTACACGACGCCATTGACCGTATCCACCCACCAGAAAAAATCGGTCCATCCCTTATTCCTTATATGGAAGGCATGTATTCTCATTGGCATTACCGTGGGTTCAAGGTACGCAACCTCCCAATCACTTCCATCAGAAATCACCCTCCCTCCCACGTTTTCCATAATCAACAAGCTTTCGTGGGGCGGGCTGATGTATGTCAATGAGGATTTGCTACGAAAGGTTACCCGAAACCCCTCGACAGTTCCCAACGCTACCGACGTCATGAGCAAAACAACCATCATTATCCCAAAGATTCGTTTCTTCATAACCATCAACCTCCTTCGTATTTTGAACCGCCATCATTTCTCTCGATTGGATATACTGACCAGAAAGGTGATTTCCGTATCAAATGGAAGATCCATCTTTCATTGCTTTTTCCTTGACTTATTTAGTAAGAGCATGATACAATCTTGCAGGGCTTTCTGACGGAAAGGGGTGGCTAATGAGGAAGGCGGGCCAATGGAAACCCGATGCGTGAACCATCCTATCCAGAACAACTCCAATTCTTTCAAACCTTAAAAACCAAAGAGCGGGATGAAGCGCTTGTTACCCGGGCAAAGTCTGAATGGGAGATTTGGTTGGAACATCCCTCAATGGACGCAAAGACTCTTACCGAACCGCTCCCGGCACTATCCCGAACATTTCGGAAATGGAGACTTTTAGAAACAGCGTGGGATTTCTGTGACAAAGCGCTTAATCGCCTGAAAACATACTTCCCAAGGGAGCGGTTAATCTATGCAAGGGTCCTGAATGAGCGCGGTGAGATCGAGTTTCTTTCTGGAACCCTCTTTTCATCGGAAAAAAGTTTCCGGGAAGCATTGAAAATCCGGCAAGAAGAACCAGATGCCTCCTGGGAAGAACTATCTGAAAGTCACAATAACCTTGCCCTCCTATTGAAAACAAAAGGCCAATACCACTTTTCGGAAAAGCACTATCAAAAATCCCTCTACCTTCGAAAGAAACATGCCCAAGACAATCCGATTTTGTATGCGCAATCCCTGAACAACCTTGCTTTGTTGTATCGGATGACAGGTCGGTACGAGGATGCGGATCTTCTGTACACCCAGGCCTTAGAACTAAGAAGAAAGACGCTAGGAGCCGACCATCCAACAGTTTGGGAAACTGAGAACAACATCGGTCTTTTGGACCTCTACATGGGCCGGTATGAGTCAGCGCAGGAACGATTTCACGGTCTTTTGAAGCGACAGGCAGAAGAGAACCGTCCACCGACTCCTGTACTGGCCCAAACTCAATCAAATCTTGCCGGTCTCTACTTGCGGTTATCAAAGCACCATAAGGCGCATGAGCTATTTTGCGTTGCTGAAGAAACCTGCAAATCCGTATTTGGGCCGTTCCATTTTCATACGCTCCAAATCCAGATCAACCGTGCCTCTTGCTTGATCTCGCTTCAGAAGCTCGACCAAGCGGATGCTTTGCTACAGTCTACAATTCCTGAATGCGTTTCTCGCTTAGGTTCGGAGCACCTTATCACCTTGACCGCCCAGGTATATCAGGGCAGGCTTTCCATTTTTCTCCGCAACTACGGCCGCGCAGAGCAGATCCTCTCCGAAAGCAGGGACATCGTACAAACAAAATGGGGCTCGACTCATCCGCTTTTTTGCGCGGCCGCGCTTCAATTGGGCATTGTTCAATCAATCGCTCAACAGCGAGAGCTTGCGCTTGAGACCCTATTTCAAGCTTGCGCGAACCAGACCGAAGGGTTGGTTCGTATCGCTAGAGCCTTCCCAGAATCTTTTACCCTGGGTTTTCTCAAAACCCTTCAAGAACACACCGCCATCTTGTTTTCTTTCATCGAACAACATATGCCCGATTCTGATGTTGCCGCAGAAATGGGTTTTCAGATGGCTCTTCAGCGTAAGGCCGTGGCCTATGAAGCGTCGGTAAAATCTCAGGAACGCATGCTCGAACAAGCCTATCCCAAGACGGCCGCCCTCTTCGATACGCTTAAAAACGCTCGAGTCGAGCTGGCCCAAAGAACCTTAGGAGAATGGGGTCAAAAAGAAGAGCCCCAAGCCCAACAAGCCCGGATGAGAGAACTGGAAACGAAGATCCACCGTTTGGAAGGAGCGATCAACCGACAAATCCCCAGAAAGATCGATTCCTTCTTTTCCTTCGAGCAGATGACAACGCAATCCATAGAGCAAGGCCTCGAAAAAGGAGAAGTTCTTGTGGACTTTCTGCGGTATCCTTTTTTTGAACTGACTGCTGAAGGCCCCGTAGAGAAGGAAGATCGATACATAGCATTTGTATTGCGCAAGCAAGAAACTATCCGTATGGTGTTCCTGGGACCTGCTCAAAGCATCGATCAAAAAATCCACCAATACCGATCCTCCATTATGATGAGTCCAAGCAGCACGGGCCGGTTTAGTGATCAGAACATCTATTTACAAAGCCATGGACGGCAACTTTTCCAAAGCCTCTTCCAACCTGTTTTTCAGAAGTGTCTTTCAGACTCCCCACCAGAAGGGGTCCATTCGTGGGTTTTGTCTCCTGACAGCCAACTCAATCTCTTGCCTTTTGAATCGTTGATCCTGCCGAACGGGCGGTTTTTGATCGAAGAGCATATTGTTCGTTATGTCACAACTTCGCGAGAACTCCTTTTTTCCGATATCCCCGTTCAAAAACGCGCTTTACGCAAAGCCTTTCTCTTCGCGGATCCCGCTTTCTCCGTCCCTTCAGAAGAGCTTCAAAAGGGCTTGGAAGAAAACAACCCGATCCTGCGCGCTTTTCAAGAGAATCATGTCTGTTTCGAACCGCTTCACGGAACCCAAACGGAGATTCAACAAATCACGAAATCGCTTAAAGAAAACCAGATACCGGTCTCTGTCTTCACAGGTCGAGAGGCAACGAGAAACGCCCTTTTTTCCATACAAAGCCCCTTTATCATTCACATCGCTACCCATGGGTTTTTTCTGAAAAAAAAGGCTTCTTCTCAAGAAGGACCAAAGAACCACGGAGTCGATGTTCTTTCTCCATCCTTCCGGTCTGGCATGGTTATGAGCGGTATCAACAACCTGATCCAAGGAAGAACGCTGCCCAAGATCTTCCAAAGCCCGATAATTACTTCATATGACATCTTCGGAATCGATCTTTTTGGCACTGAATTGGCCACCCTATCCGCGTGTGAAACAGGGGTGGGTGAGATTGAAAACGGAGAAGGCGTAATGGGCCTGAGAAGAGCCTTCTTGACCGCAGGAGCCAAAACGTTGATAGTCAGTATGTGGAAGGTTCCTGATTCATCCACACACCGATTGATGCGTCAGTTCTACAGAAATCTGTTAGTGGGGATGCCCAAGAGCCAATCGCTTCGCCAGGCCCAACTGAATTTGATTAACGAGTTTCGAGTTCAAGGGATGTTTCCTTCTCCGTGGGAATGGGCGGGTTTTGTCTGTATTGGCCATGGCGGGTTGCTTGATTGGGGTTGCGTTTCTGATTCGGCCCAATTAAACGGAAATGAAAGCAGGTGATGGAATGATGAACAAAGGGTGGGTTTTTCTTTCGTGTTTCCTTGCTTTTCTTTTCATTTTTTCGTGTTCGGCTGGTTTTCAGCCTGGCGGGCTGATCGTTCGGTGGCTTACCGATTTCAGCCATCCCAACGATACCACCGATCAGGTTAGGGATTTCTGGATCACATCCGACGGAGGCACCATTGGGATCGGCCGCACGCTTAATCCGGATACCGGAGTTTGGGATATTTGGGTGGTCAAAGCCGATGTCTTAGGAAACGAAGAATGGCATCAAACTTTTGGTGGTTCCCAGAACGACGAAGGGATTGGCGTGTTTCAAACCTCTTATGGGGACTATCTTCTGGTAGGCAATGCCCAATCACTTAATATGAGCGGTAAAAGTGCGCGAAACCCTTCCGTAGGGAACTGGAGCATCTGGATCGCCCTGCTCGATGATCAGGGGGAGATCCGATGGGAGGCGTTCTACGGCGGAGAATCCGAAGACAGGGCGAATGCCGTCAAACCCCATTCGACCCAAAATGGATTCTTCTATGTGATGGGCTCGACACGCTCTTCTACCGGTCATCTGGAGGCAACACCCGAATATGGAAGTGCTGACGCGTGGGCCTTTCTTGGGAGCCTGGATTTTCCTGGGGTGGTCCACCTTCAAGGGAGGTATGGAGGAGCAGCGGATGATGCCTTTTATGACCTTGTGGAAGAGAACGGTTTGATCGAGTTTTTTGTCGGTGTAAGCGCGTCGGATTTTATCCCTGCAACCGGCCGCTTCCCTCCTGCGTCCAACAACTTCTGGTTTGTGCTCCCGAATGGTCAATCGCTGGACGCACATGACGGAAGGCACTATTTGTTCGGCGGAAGCGATGATGAATCCTTTACAGCGGGGTATTGGGAAGACGAAGGATACTATTGGTTGGGGGGATCGACCCGTTCCAGGGATGGAGACATTCCAACGACCACCCACAATCGCCTTCCTCCAACCGATGAGGATGGGATTCTTCTCCGGTTTAAGGTACGCTGGGATACCGAACCGTCCATTGAATGGCCGTTGCGCGTGGGTGGAGCTGGCGACGAAAAGGTTTTTGGAATCATACCCCTCACCCAAGATGAATGGTTGGTGGGGGTTCAATCCTATGCGCAAGTCGGCTCTCATGCACGCCGGGCAGGTCAATACGATAACCTTCTGATCGGTCTGACCCCGCAGGGGGCAGTGCGTTGGAACCGACCGTTCCCGGTTGAAAATACGCTGTTGCAAGCCATGCATGGGCTGTCCCAATCAGATGACTTCTATGTATATGGGGATATCTTTCCGTCAACTTCCGGTACAGATGAACGGTCCCTGGATGATTCAGACTGGTTCTTGGCCTTCACGCAATGGGTACGATAGCTTTGTCAAGGTTCAACCATAAGGATGTATCGGCCTGACGGAAGGTTGGAAAACTGAATCTGATAGAGGTCTTTTTCTTGTTGGAATTCAAGGCACCCCAGAAGGGGAAGTCTTTCCGGATCATCTAGGTTGATCAGCATGACGATCGGGATCCTTTCGGCCGGAACGCCTGTATCAAATTCCAGCGATATCACGTGGTCATCTTCATCAATAAGCGCTTGAAACCCATACGGACCAGAAACATGACGGGCATGGAGCCGCTGAAGATTGGGTTCCTCTCTCTTTTCTCCATTGCGGGTGGGCACCCATTGAGTATCGTACCTGAACTCCCAAGCTGAAGGCGAAAGTTGAGACCCCCACGGGCAGATAAATCGCGAAACATTCTGTCGGATTTGATCGGAAAGGTCGAGCAAAACCCGACTCAAGTTTTTTGGCGCGTCAAAAATGGCTTTTTCCCAACGCGCCAATCGGTCTTGAAGGACCAAGGCATAGGACTCTTTGGACACCTGCTGAATCGCAAAAACCGCTTTTTGAATCATGATACGCTGGTTGTCCCGATCAAAACTCCAATCAAAGAAGACCAGGCATTCTCGGTACATTTGATCCACTTTTTGGGAGCAAAGTCCACATCCATCCAGGTGTTCTTCGATCGCAGGGATCGATGAGACCATCATCCCGGATGTGCCGGCTCTCTCCTGAAGCAAGAGCTCCACATAGCCTTCTAGATCCTTCTCATCCAAGTGCTGATCCATCCTGTTTTTCATATCCAATCCCTTCCTTCTCTACCTGGTTATACCGATGTCGACACGGATTTCCGTATCAAAAGGGATCCATGGTTTGGATTTCTTCTTCTCGGGCGGTGGCGCGCAGCCGAACCATCACTTTGGCGCTCCATTCACTCACCTGTTTCTCCGGATGATTGCCAAGAAAGCATTCCAACGGGATATCACCCACGATCATGTCCATCGACGGGGCCATAAGCCTGCGGGTTGCATTGTCTTTGGGGTTTAAGGAGTCTTTCAAGGGGTTTTGAAGTCGTTGTTCAAATGCCTTTCGGTACCCCTTGATCTGAGAGGTCGGACGCAGAGAGGTTTGGGCAAATTCGTGGAACAGCTTCTCCATTAGTATGAAAAGGGTACATCCCGCCAGATGTTCGACAATCTCCTGAGGAGGGTACCCAAGCTTCTGAAAGAAAAAAGCGATCACCTGCCATGGATACCCAACGCGTTCAAAGACCGCATTGAGGAAGAAGGAGCCCACTGCTTCTTCTTCGGCCCTTTGATCCGGGGTTTTTTCAGGGGGTTCCAGGGAAGCGACCCGATCGATTCCATCAAAGTCTTCATTTTCCTCTTCAATCGATTCAAACCGAAGGGTCGTTTGTTGATCCGTTTTTGAGGGTTTCGAAAAGGCAAGGTTCTTGGCAATCGCCGTCAGCCAAGTATAGAGCGAACTTTTATAGGGGTTGAATTGGGAAAGATTAATCCAGCCTTTCTGGAATACCTCCTCCGCCCATTCCTGCGCTCGATCCCGGGAATGCGGACCCGAAGAGTGTTCGATTTGCGATTGGAACAACCAATGGTACAGAGGACGGTGATAGCGTTCTCGGATCAGTTCCCATGCTTTTTCTATTCTCGAAAGAGCCGCAAGCAGAAGAAGGTGATTCAGAACCAGAGGATCGTACCATTCCTCGAACGCTTCCTGGGGCGCGGCATGAATTGCCCGACACCATCCGACCAAGAGAATCTCGTCCGCGCACCTCTTGCATAAAGATTCCAAACGCGCCCGCTGATCGGACGACGTAAGATGGAGCAAAAACCTCGCTCGGGTACGCAAATGAAGAAATCGATGCTTTTGGAGATGAAGATCTCCCGCAGAAGAAAAGCCTCGATAAACTTTGCCTATCTGATCAAAGAGTTCGATTTCTTCCATCAACGGCTCCTCTTTTCCTAATATGTCTTTCTTTTAACAATCTGGCTCTCTTTTGATTCTTTCCCTCCTCAAGGATATCATACCACAAGGGTCAAGAAAACCGGGGCCGTTTCATGGACAAGAGGTTCCGGTAGTCCCCGTAGCTCGAGTATCATCGCAGGCCAATCTGCTTAGGGGAGAGTCACATAGACCCAATCGATTGCCTTATAAATGGCTTCTTGAAGAATATCCGGACCTCCGAAGATCCCGAACATATGATCAGTGTCCAACTGCACGAGTTTTCTCCAACCGTAATGGTGATCCATAAAGGCTTGCCCGGCATGCGGTTGAGGGAAAACCACATCATCCCGGATACCGATCACCACCATCAAAGGGCCGTAGTAGTCAATGATTTCAGCTATGGGATTGATCAGAAAGAGTTCATTATAGAACGGTTTTTTGAGTGTGGTAACAGCGCCCCAGGGAAGGGTGGCGTCAATGCTATCCTCGGCTTCCAGCTCAAGAGCTTTGAGCACAGTATCTGTTCCTAGGAGCTGAGAATACGTAAACGCGGGAATGGCTACCGGAGCCCAAAGGATGGTTGTCGCAACCCGCCAGTCTCTGGCAGCGGTGCATGCGGCGACCAATCCTCCCTGACTGAATCCCAAAACACCAATGCGCAGGGGATCGATTTCAGGAATACTCTCCATGAATGAGATCGCAGCATGCGCATCGCTAATTTGGCTCGAAAAGGTCGTATCTTCCCACTTTCCGTCACTGTCCCCAGAGCCGCGGAAATCAATCCGAAGACTTGCAATTCCATGCTCCGCGAACAATCGGGCGGTCATCTCAAACATCGCTTCATTGGTTCCCGCAACATCCATCTCATTTTTCTGTCCCGTAAACCCGTGCAGAATCAGGATGGCAGGCACCGCGTCATAAACAGGTTCCGGGAGGGTCAAAATCCCAACCACCCTTTGCCCAAAGTGGAAAAAAGACACTTCTGTTTCCGTAGCGATGAGGGAATTTGCAAGCAATACCCCACCCACGACAACCCATACCACGACCATAAGCCCTACTTTCTTCATCACTCTCGCCTCCTCAAGGAAATCAATGAAATAGAAGATCCTTCGCCAACAAGAAAGAACATGTCAATAGATAATGCATTCATGGTAATTCTCTCGCTTGATTCAGTCAATCGCTGATAACCGACGATTCAAGATAATTCCTTAAAAATGGTTCGAACGAATGATTGACAACCAATTATACCTGGCATTTTGCCCCATGTCAACCAAATGCAAATCAGAAAACGAGATAGTACGGTTTCGATCATACGGGATTTAGGGCGGCGTACCCCGCGTGGGATTACAATCGGTAACGAACACTGCAGACCGCTTGAAAAAACGAATTGGCTTCAAATTCAACGGGTTGTCGCCAGATAGAGGATGACGGAAGAAAAAAACGCCAGAATTCGTTATGGTTGCATTCGGAGGATTTTCTCCGCTGCCGAAACCATTGAAATTCCTTGGTTCTTTCGGGAACCTTTTCTTGCGAGGCTTGAGCAATTTGCGAGGAATCATCCACCAACCTGGTCTGATAAGGAATATCAGAATTGGAGATGAAGAAGGTGAACAAAGTCATTCATTCTCTTATGGAACAATACCGACATGCGCCTTTTGGATTCGTGGTGTATCGGGTTTCTCGCTTCGATTCCAATGATGGGGATCTATTTGCAGTTGAATATTTCAATCCCGCTTTCGAAGAAATGATGTCAACAACACTGGATTCAATGGGGGACAGACAAAATAGGAGCGCCGCATCAGTATTATCCGAATTGACACCCCGACATAAGGCCCTGTATCGAAAGGTTATGAAGGAACAAACGCAAGAAGTCTATGAGCAATACGCTGAACCTGTTCACCGTTGGTATCGTGTCCATGTCTATCCTTTATCTGAGAAACTTCTTGCTACAGCTTTCATCGATATCACTCCCGAGAAAACCGCGACGATCCCCGAATCGTTTCATGAGGCTGTGATCGAGCATGATTTTTCAGGAACCATTCTTAATGTCAATGACCAATTATGCCGCCTGTCCGGATATACGAAAGACAAGTTGGTCGGCAAGCGCCTATCATTTTTCGTTTCTATCGAAAATGCGTCACAATTTGCTCAGCGGTTGGAAACGATCGTTCTAAGAAAAATAGCCACCTTTGAATCGGAATTCATCCGGAGTAATGGGGAGCGAGTTTTTGCGGAGGTAACTGCGACTCTGATTTCAGAAGACGGACGAGGGAAGATCCGTAGCTATGTCCGCGATATCACAGAAAGGAAAATCGCGCAGGACCAGGTTTTTTATCATAGCAAATTTAACGAAATGCTCAGCAACATCTCCCGCAGCTTCATCAGCGCAAATTCTGAGAATCTTGATCAGAAGATCGAATGGATGTTGGAGCAATGCGGTCGTTTTTTTCGGGTCGACCGAGCGTATGTTTTTCTCACCTCCGAAGATAAGAAAACGTATTCCAATACTCATGAATGGGTTGCTCCTGGCATCCCGCCGGAAAAGAAAAACCTTCAAGATCTCGCGACCCATGCAGTCCCATGGTGGTGGGAGCAACTATCAACCAAACCAATTCTACTGATCAAATCGGTAGAAGAACTACCAACAGAGGCAGTAGCCGAGGAAAAAATGCTCCGGGCCCAAGGAATTCAATCTTTATTGGTGTGTTCGGTGCGGGAATCAAAAACCGATTTGATCGGGTTTCTGGGATTTGATTCGGTCAGAAGAAAAGCTACATGGGATTCTACCGCAATCCATCTTATGGAAGTTTTATCTAATACCCTTTCCGATACGATCCAAAAGGTTCGATTGGAAGAGCGGTTGATCTCGGCAAGAGAGCAGGCAGAAGCATCGAGCCGAGCGAAAAATGAGTTTTTGTCGATCATGAGCCATGAAATCCGGACCCCATTGAACGGTTTGATCGGTTCTTTGGAACTGTGGATGAGTGCCCAATCTCAGGCTGAAAAGGAAGACTTTCTCAAATTTGTCTTTGAATCCTCCGAACGGCTCACTGGAATTGTGAGCGATGTTTTGGAAATGACCGATCTCCTATCCGAAAAGAAAAAACCAAATCTCGAACCCTATAACCTGTTGCAAAGCTTTGAAGAAATGGTGCACGCATTTAAGAAAAGGGCAGCCAATAAAAGGTTACAGCTCCTTTCCACGCTAGATCCAAGCTTATTTGTTGAGGTGTTTGCTGATCAAAAACGAATTGAATCCATCCTATCGAGGATACTGGATGATGCGATCAAATTTACAGACAGAGGGAACGTAACGATTATGGCAAAGGTAGTTCACCAACTGGACGCTTGTTCAACATTGGTCGTGCATATCTTGGATACTGGTATAGGGATGGACCGTAAAACCCTTGAACATATCTATGAGCCCTTTTTTTTGGGAGATTCCTCTCTCACAAGAAAACAGGGAGGATCCGGCTTGGGTTTACCCATCGCAAAAAAACAACTTGAACTGCTGAATGGTTCTATTGCTGTGCATAGCAGTCCAGGAAAAGGAACCACCTTCACTGTCCATATTCCGCTCCAACCGGTCCAAACCGATCAGAAGGATCAAAGAAATGAAGAACTTGATGAATTGGTAAATACCCCACCTGAATCAAATCATACCGACTGCTGAAAATTCCCCTCAACCAATCATCAAAACCCACGAAAGTCTAAGCGATCTTTAAGGATCGGATCGTACAATAGGATCATCCAAACCAATCCTTAAGGAGATGATCGTATGAAAAAAAGCATGATGGTAGTACTAATGGCTTTTGTGGGAATCGTTTTAGTTGCCAGTTCTTTGAGTTACCAAGAAATCCAGTCCGCTCAACTTCGACGGGAAGAAGAAAAGATGGCTCATGATCTGTATATGCAATTTTCACAGAAGTGGGGGATCCCAACCTTTTACAACTTCTCTCGAAGTAAAGCCAAACATCTAGAATCAACCTATGACGAACTGTTCCGACCCTACAATCTCGAAGACCCAATCCAAGATTTGACCATTGGCACCTTTACCAATCCGGAAATCAAAGCTATGTATGAGGATTATCTCGAAAAAGGATTTCGCTCCCCACAAGATGCGATTGAAGTGGTTATGATGATCCTTGATATGGATTTACTCCACAGAGCTGCTGGGTTGGCCTTTGGTCAAGACGAAGAGTTCCTTGAAGTCTTCGAGCACCGAACAATGGCTGCTGAGAACCAAATCAGGGCGATGCACAATCAAGCCCTTCGGTATGGCTTAACCTACCACGCCCAGTTTATCCCCCAGGAACGCATGGATTCCATTTTGGCAGTTGCCCGAGACGTCATGGGCGGCGGTGGCGGTCAAAGAGTCTTCGGTGTGGACGATCGAGGGCCATTCCAAAAAGGGGGAGATGAGGATTGCGACTGTGATGACTGTCATTAACTGCTAAAGACAATCGGATCCGTAGAAACCAAAGAAATCGGCAGCATCCCCTGCCGATTTCTTTCCATCCGGAGACCAATAAACTCTAAGCCTACTCCAAGAAATCGATGATATGATTCTTGATGAAACTATATCCGGGGGTGTTCGATGAAGATACATAGATTCCAAACACGTATGTTGATGATCGGACTCATGATAATCATCATGGTCGGAACAACAATTGCTTTTGGCCCTCCATCCGATCTTGAATTCAGCCCCATCCAAACCATGGATCCACAAGAGGAGCTGGCGATGGTAGGGAAGGCCTTTTGGGAACATGATCTATTGGGAAAGATCGGGACCCATCTGATCTTTTTTGCCCTTACGACGATCCTGCTCCTAAAGATCAAAGATGGCAAACAATTCCAACGGCTGCGAAAGGCACTACTTTTCGGATCTGTAGTTATTATCGGATTTGTTTGGGGCGGATATCTCTGTCCAACCACGGCGGTTCAGAATATCTTTGGCAAGTGGGATACGGCTTTTTTGATTCTGTTCATTATTCCTGTCGTGATTTCCGTCTTCTTTGGAAGAGTTTTTTGCAGCACCGTTTGCCCGTTTGGGGCATTGAGTGAATTGGTATATATCGCCAAAGCAAAGCTCAAGATCCCGAGATCGATCGAAACGGGATTGATTTGGGTCAAATATGGCTTGCTCGCCTTTCAAGTCATTCGAATGGTCGGTGGAGCCAGCGTAAATGATAGCCTAACCCCCTTCCAATCTCTTTTCCGCTGGGACGACTGGGGATTGAATTGGGGATTGAGCTTTGCCTTTCTCGGCCTTTCTGTTGTGACTTTCCGGCCGTTTTGTCGATTCTTATGTCCATACGGAGCTTTGCTTGCTCTCGCCAGTCGGTTTCGACCATTCCGATTTCGAGAGCAGAATGGGTGTGTTCATTGCAATCTTTGCGCGAAACATTGCCCTACACGGGCCATTAACGATCAGTTGCAGGTCAATGAAGAATGCATCAACTGCGGATTATGCATTCAAGCCTGCCGGAAAGATTCTTGGGCCTATTCAAAGTCGCAGCAAAAGACAAAACAAGCGAAGCCAAGGGATTGGGAGAGCGATAATCCCGATCCGAAGAACAGCCGATTCGATAAGGAGGAAGGATCATGAACCATCCAAACAAGGCAAAAACGATCATTTTGGGGATTCTGATTCTATCGGCCATTTTTGGGTTTGCATGCGATTTCGAGTTTGAAGTGGAATCAACAACGGTCGCTCAAGGGAGCGAATTCTATGTACGGGTTCTCTTGGGTCAGACACACAACCGGTGTACTCTGCCCTCTTTCGATGATGACATTCACTTTGAAGCGGAAGGATTCGAGTTGATCGCCAAAACAAAATGGCGGTTGATTGATCGATATACCTACGAGCTATGGCTGCAAGTCCGAGCAGAAAATATCGGTGAAGGATGGATCAAAGTTTTTAAGACCTGCTCGAGAAACGGGTATGAAGAAGAAGTCTTTCCTTTGACAGTGATCGCGGGCCCGGAGCGGTAAAATGCTCCAAAAGAAGATCCTGATTGTGGAAGATGAACCGAAGATCGCTCGGCTTCTTCAACTGGAGCTAAACCATGAAGGATTTGAGACAAAAGTTGCTCGGGAGGGCTTCGAAGCTTTGGATCTTTTGGAGCCTTTTGCTCCAGATGTGGTGCTTTTGGACGTTATGCTCCCAAATCTGGATGGGGTCGAAGTCGCCCGAATGATCCGGGAAACCAACAATAGTGTTGGGATCATTATGCTTACCGCATTGGATCAAACGCGAAACAAAGTGGAAGGGCTTGTATCCGGGGCCGATGACTATGTGACCAAACCATTCGATCTCGGCGAGCTGAAAGCAAGAATTCGAGCGCTGCTGCGTCGAAAAGGAATCGCTCTTTCAGAGAAAACAACCGTTGCCGATCAACTCGTAATTGATCCAAAAGGCTGGCAGGCCTGGGAAAAGGGACAGCCCGTATGCTTGACCCGAACAGAATTCCATCTGTTATGGTATCTGGTGCAAAGGAAGAACCAGGTCGTATCCAAAGAAGAACTCCTCGAAGGGGTATGGGGTATCGAGTACGACGGGAATCAGAATGCGGTCGAAGTATACATCAACTACCTGCGGAAAAAGCTCGCCTGCGGGAAAGAACTCATCCGAACAATCCGCGGAGTGGGGTATTCAATCCGAGAAGATTAACCATGAATTGGGGTGAATATGGACATTTTTGGCTGGACCATTGTTATCATTTTCTGTACTACGCTTGTAATCAGTCTTTTTAAAAGCAGTGTAAAGGATCGATGCATCAAAGCCCTTCATGGAACCCATACGATCACCCTTTTCCAAAATGGTAAGAGCCTCTTTGGAAAACTCCATCTGGAGGCGACGGGTTATACCACTTTGTACGATCGGCCCTATTCCAATGGAGGTCATCTCGAATCCGGTTTTATCCTGTATAAAAGCGAGTTTCCCACGCTTTTTGGCGTATTCAGACCGATCGAGGACCTCACATCGAACGAGCAAGGCAAGAGAAAAACACAATACCTGATGGTCAAACAACCATTCATTGTTATTCTTCGAAACAGAACCCGGAACTTCTTTGCCGCCTTTCGGGATGCAATTGTCCAAAGTCTCACCCTTTTTATGGGGCGGCTTGTGTCAAAGACATCCGTGGTTGGACAGAATCAGAAATATATTACCGATGCAGGAACCAGTGTTGTCGACTATGTGTGGAATTCGTATGATCCCCTGTTGGAACGAAATCTCGGAAAACCTGTGATTTATGAAGTATTCCGCAATGGAACGTGGGAAGAATATTCCGGTATCCTTGTCCGCTATACCAAGGATTTCATCCTTGTCTTCGATTCTTCATACCCGCTCGATGTGCAATTCCGGATTCGTGACCAAGAATGCTGTTCAACTCATTTGGGGGTTTCTTATGAACGCAACGGGCCCAATATGACCGTATGGAATCAGAGAAACCAGACTGTTTGGTGGCAAAACCAGTTCAATCTATCTCCGGGTGAGAAATGGGAAGGGACTGTCGAAAAAGACGGACCGATCGATTGCTCGATTGCTCTTATGGAGCCCATGGATATTGCGTTTCCTCGATCTGTATGTATTGTCCGTCATCCTTCGGAACCAAAAGATTCCAATTCTCCCAAAGCAAGAATCTGATCGATATTAAAATCGGACGTGTGGTCGTATCGCAAGTGGGCCTTGCCTACCCTTTCGGCAGGTCCTACGCCCACTGTGTACATTCCTCCCGCTAAAGCCGCTTCAATACCTGCTTCGGCATCTTCAATCACAACACATTCGATGGGGTTCAACTCAAAATGCTTCGCCACGTGCAAAAAAAGGTCAGGAGCGGGTTTTGATCGGGAAACGCTATATCCGTCCGCGATGTAATCGAATAAATCCTTGCCCTTGAGGCTTTCAATAACAGGTTTTGCATTTTTGCTCGCGGATGCGATGGTGGTTATGATTCCTCTTTTCCTGAGATCCATGACGAGTTCTTTTGCGCCGGGTAGATAATCCGAAGGGGAAATCTGAGTAAGCAATTGCTGGTAATACCGATTCTTTCGATCGGTCAAGATTTCGATCTCTTCATCCGATAAATTGCGACGATTGTGGCGCAAAATGATCTGCATCGAGTCAATTCTCGACACACCTCGGAGTTGTTCATTGATTTCTCTATTGAAAGCGAATCCCTCTTCGTCGGCCAATTGTTTCCAACCGAGATAGTGGTATTCTGCGGTATCGGTTACAACCCCATCCAGGTCGAATATCACCGCTTTGATCATACATTTCCCTCCTTTTTCTTGCTAATTGCACTGTATCGAATAAATCCTGCTGGGTGGCCGCGTTTCCTAGTTAATGGCTTTCGTAACAACCGCGATCCACTCCCTCCCCCTGAGGTCTCAATATACCGATCAGATCGTCTTTGGGGGCGCCCTCCATAGTCCCTGTATCCACACCGGGGCTTTCGCGTTTCAATTGAAACGAAGGGTAATGGGCTCCCCATACTGAGTTCTCGAAAAGGGGATCCACGGATCGGTTCTCTTCTCCCAGAAGACCTTCATGGATTTGATCAACCGTGTATTCCGTTCCGTTTGCAATCACCTGAACCAAGTGATTGGGCCTGAAGAAAATGTTGTGTTTTGCAATCAACGTAGCGCTGGGTCCAATGTACAATGCGCCATACCCATGAGAGAAGATGCAATTGACGATTTCCAGTTCAATGGGGATTGCGGAGTCATATTGAATTTGCGTCATGTAGCACCGTCTCTGGGAATGATCATGCACAGTTATGTTGGTTAAGGTGAATCTTCCATTCTCGCCAAAAGACTCTTCGATCACGATCGCGGGCCAGGGCGAATCGAGATCGCCATCCCCAGTCCCGTAGATCAGGGTGTTTTCGATCCGGCTTGGACCACCCCACAGTTTGATTCCATTGGCATAGTTGTTTCCGACGACACAGTGGTGGATGAAGGTGTTGCGGGCTTTCGAGTCGATTCCGTCGCCTCTGTTGTGAAGAACCTGGGTATAGCTGATTTTGATTGGCCCTTCGGATGGCTCGATTCCGAAGCCGTCGGGACGGTCGTAAGGCAGAGCGGGGTTGTTCATGATCCCCCGATAGTAATGACCGCTGTAGGAAAGTTGACATCGTGTGATCTCGATATTCCTCCAGCCACCTAAACGCCCTGTTGGTCCCCCTATAGACCCAAATCCGCAATACTCAATGATGCAATCCTCAACCAAAAGGCCATCGATATCTCGCAAGTTAATCCCGAACTCGTCAATATGGTGTATATGCAGATGCTTCAATATGATCGACTCGAGCGGTTCGCCTACCCCACAAATCCCATCTCGGAAAGGGCTGTTTTGATAACTGGTGATCTCTATGTTTTCTATGTGAACAAACCGAACGCCATCCAGGATTACTGCAGCATACAGGTTGTTTTCTCCAGCCAGTATCGGGCGATTGCCCTCCTCGCCAATGATTCGGATCCATTTTCCCTCCGCCCCGCTTGGGGGGATGAGAATATCTTGATCGAATTGACCCAAGACATAGGTTCCGCCCATAACCATCAGCGTGTCGCCGGGTTCCAGAAGTCGACTGGCATTTCCCGGATGAGCCCAAGGTTGCTCACGTGTTCCCGGATTTGCGTCATCTCCTGTCGGGCTTACATAATACACCTGTCCCTCTGGTATGAGCGACCCATCGCCCTCTTGGTTGGTAGATGCTCCAAGTGCGCATCCAATCAGAAATAAGACGATCATCGGAAGCATAAGAATCGGATTTTTTCCAAACCGTTGACCGAAAGAAGAAATCACATCGAACACCTCAATCTCATTCTGTATGATTTCGATCAAGATTCCTCTGTTCCAATCAATTCATGGATCATCAGGATATTTGATGGATGAAATAAAAGCGGTTCGATCAAAAAGCTCACCATGCTTAAAGGTTTCTCTTCCGATCCTTACTTATCGCGTAAGACTCAGTTTTTGAATGGCCTGCGCCTGATCCGGTAGGAAAAAAATATCGGTTCCTCGATTGCTTTCAAGGATGAACGATTGAAGGCTTTTGCTGGTAAATTGGGAAAAATCCCCAATAATGGCGATTTTCATTCGGTATTGTATGAATTTTTGGAGAATCTCTCCTGCCATTCGAGTCTTAAGGTCGAAAAAAGCGTCACACAAAGCGGATCGATCCATAATGATTCTCTCGCAATCCGTTTCATAACGGATTGTTGCCATAATGTCCAATGCAGATTGAATATCATGGATCAAAACCGTATCGTTTTGAATGACTGCGATGGCATGGCCATTTTCTTGAAGGATTTTGAAAACCATAAGTAATACACCTGCTTTCCGAGAATACGGTTTGCTTGTTTTGGAACTATGGGGCCATCTGCGCCCTGATTCTTTAAATCCGTCTCATTGCATCAAAAAAACAAGCGTTTGGATGATTTTGCTTATCCTATCACACAAGTCGAAACAAAGTCAAGACGAAGAGCCTTGATTGATCGATCCGTTGGAAAACGGGAGTTTTAGGGTCATCAATCCCTTGCTTCGAAATGCCAAGAAGGAAGAGCCTGACATATGACAAGCATGGTATAATCCAATTGATTGATACAACCAAAGAGATAATCGGGGCATAGACGCATTTGTCGACCTGAGTGCGATGACCATCGAGCCATTGAGCAGGATAAAGGCTCCTTTGGAAGATGCACATAGGAGGTGGGTTTTTTTGGATCTTGTGATTTTAATCCCAGTAATCTTAGGCTCAGTTCAGATTATTTTACTCGGTATGCTTTTTTTTCGGGCAAAAGACCGGAATGGAATGGATTCACAGATGGAACGATCGGTAGAGCGAACCGAAAAACTGATTCGTGACGAAGGAGAACGGAGCCGGAGTGCCTTCGATCAGAAAGAACAGCAAAGCCGGATGGAGTTGGCGAAAACTCTTGAAGGATTGGGCCAGTCGGTCTCTGATAAACTCATGAAGATGAGTGGCCAAATTGTCGAGATGGATCGAGCCAATCGGCAAAGTCTGATCGAATCGTTGCGATCATTTGAGGGACAGTTTTCAGAAAATGTCAAAGCCTTCAACCAACTGCAGAGAGAAAAGTTTGGGGATCTCTCCGTCAAACAGGAACAGATGATGAATACCACCGAGCGTCGGTTGGATTCGGTTCGAGAAGTGATGGAAACCAAGATCCGTGAGCTGCAGCAGCAGAATGACGCCAAACTCGAAGAGATGAGGAAAACAGTGGATGAAAAACTCCACCAAACGTTGGAAACACGATTGGGCGAATCCTTTAAGCAAGTGAGCGATCGCCTGGAACAGGTTCACAAAGGGCTTGGAGAGATGCAGACTCTGGCCGCGGGCGTGGGCGATCTGAAGAAAGTGCTGAGCAATGTAAAAACCCGGGGGGTATTGGGTGAATACCAATTGGAGAATCTCCTGGAGCAGTTTTTGGCGCCCAATCAATATGAAAAAAACGTGGCAACCCGTCCAAACAGCCGAGAACGCGTGGAATTTGCCATCCGTATGCCGGGCAATGACGAAACCCGAAGCGATCTGCGCTTGCCAATCGATGCTAAATTCCCCACAGAGGATTACCTCAAGCTGATTGAGGCTTATGAACAAGGGAATCTGCCTGCCATTGACCAATCGAAAAAGCAATTAATGGCAAACATCAAAAAATTCGCAAAAGACATAAGCGAAAAGTATGTGGAACCACCCTATACGACCGATTTTGGGCTCTTGTACCTTCCTTTTGAGGGACTTTATGCGGAAGTGCTGCGGATGGGTATGTTTGAAATCATTCAGCGGGAGTACCGAGTTTCAATCGTCGGACCCACAACAATCTCGGCCTTCTTGAACAGCCTCCAGATGGGGTTTCGAACCTTGGCGATCCAGAAACGGACCAGCGAAGTATGGGAGCTGCTGGGCGCGGTTAAAACGGAGTTTGGGAAGTTTGGCGATGTGTTGGAGAAAACCAAAAAGAAATTGGCGGAGGCCGGGAATGTGATCGAACAAGCAGAAGTGCGATCTCGAGCCATCGAACGACGCCTCCGAGATGTGCAGCAGTTGCCGAATGGAGAGACCGGACGGGTTTTGGAAGGCTCCGAGGAACTGTCAGAAGATAGGTGAAAGGAACGAAAAGAAACCAACATGGGGGGTTTCACTTCATATCTGCTCTCTTTTTTCTGAAAACCTGTGTACCCCAAACACCCATCAGAATCAGGATCGAACCGATCAGGTGAAACGAATAAAGCTGTTCTCCCAAGAACAACACGCCTGCCAAAATGGAGATTATGGTTGTAATATTCCCGAATATGGCGCTTCGGGATGCTTCTAACCTTGAAAGCATATAGTTGAGGAGAAAGAAGGCCATGACGGAAGACAACGACCCCAAATACAGGATCGAGATAAGCGTTATCGGGTTCGACAAACCCGCTACCAACTGATCCAGGCCGTTTGTAACGATCAACTCAATTCCGGCCATGCCTATGAATGCCACCATACCCACCCACATCATCACGAAAGTAATTTCCATTGGTCGAAATCGAATAGAATTCTTGCGCGACAAAATGTTATAAAACCCGGCCGACGTTACCGCTCCTAAAAGAAAGAGGTATCCGAGCAAGGTTCCTGAGAAAAGGGGTTGATCAGGAGACTGATTCAGAAGCCCACCCATAATCACGATGTAGCATACCCCTCCCGTTGAAAGAATGATGAAAAAAAACTGGAGTTTCGATGGGCGTTCTTTGAGAAAAACCGCGGCCAAAACCGTTACGATTATTGGAATCAGCGATAACATAATTCCCGCTTCCGATGCCCCAGCGTTCTGCAACCCCCAGGCTTCAAAAAGAAAATACAGAATTGGTTGAACAATCGACAAGATTAGAAGGGAAGCGATGGGTTTTCCTTTCAACTGGATCCGAACAACCTTTAAGCGGACCAGAAGGGTTATGCATAATGCTGCTATGGTGAATCGTGAAGCCAAGAGCTGAAAAGGCGTTAGAGACTGTAATGCCGTTTTGGAAAAGAGGAAAGAGAATCCGAAGATTAATGTAACACATAAGCCAGCCAAAATGGGTAAGAACCGATGATGGCCAGGATATGGGTAAACAATCCGTTTCTCAGGGTTTGGTTTGACTTCCTTCTCCTTTATGTTCATTATCAAAGGCCCCTTTCTTCCAACCATGTTCGGTACGCCTCTTGGAACTTGTTGTTGTCTTCTGGCGCGCATATCGTTACCCGAATATGATCCTCCAGGCTCCCTGATAGAGGGCGGACAAGGATCCCTCTTTTTTTGAGAAAATGAAATCCCCCTGTTCGAAAGAGGAGAAAGTTTGCATCGGATGGATAGCAGCAATGAGAAAAACGGTCATACATCCTTTGCCGTTCCGTCCGAATCTCTTTATGCGCCCAAGCAAAATGTTCATACGACTCCATGGCCTTTGCTCCAAAGATCGCAGTGATTCCATTCAAGCAAAAAGGCGGTTTGGTCCCATTCCACAACCTGCCTATGGACTGTGAAACGATCGCATACCCCAATCGGAGGTTGGCCATTCCCATCCCCTTGGAGAAGGTGCGAAGCCGGATCAGATTTGGATACCTCTTGGCCAACTCCGTAAGATCCTGGTCACAAAAGTCGACATACGCTTCGTCAACCACCACCGCTGTCCCGATCTGCAGCCACGCTTCGATCCTATCTATAGGCTGACAGTTTCCCGTGGGATTGTTGGGTGAACAAATGAACACCACCCTGCATTGGCGCCAATCAGTCTGAGGAACCTCCTGAGGGAGCGGAATATGAAAGTCAGTTCCTAAGGGAAAAGCCCAGGTTTTTAGGCTCTCCAAAGATGAGTAAAAGCGATACATTGAAAAAGTCGGCGGGAAAGTAACCACGGAATCACCCGAGAATAGACGGATGGACTCATGAATCAGCTGATCGCTTCCATTCCCGATCACGATCTGATCGACGGAAACCCGATGGTGTTGGGCCAGTTTGCTTCTCAGCGTGTGATGGTCCAATTCGGGATATCGGTTAAAGGGGTGATCCATGAGCGACTGAATCCATGACTGTTTCAACGCTTTAGGAAGATTGAATGGTGACTCGTTCTTACTCATCTGAGTCAACCCCGGTTCTTCGGTCGATTCATAAGGACGCAACTGGTGGATATGTACCGGGACCTTCATGGGGTTCTCCTTTTGGCAAGTTCCGCCATCACATCGGACCATGCGATCTCTTCGTAAGCCATCACAACCATCAAGTGATAGATCAGATCGGCGATCTCATAGACGGTATGTTCTTTCGATTGAGAAACAAGCACTTCGACTGCTTCTTCTCCAAACTTTTGATAGATCTTCTCTCTTCCCTCTTCGAATAATCGCGCGGTATAGCTCCCTTCGGGCCGTTCTTCTTTTCGGTGTTGGATGATTGCCTCCAGATCCTTCAGAAGGACCAATGAATCGTCCATAGGCTCTGGGCATGAATCGGTAGTGATTTGATGCACGGAACGAAAGAAACAAGTCTGTTCGCCTGTATGGCACCCAGGCCCATTCGGGCGCACAATCATCAAAAGGGCATCCTGATCGCAGTCAAGTCGAAGATCTACGATCCGTTGGGTGTGGCCACTCACTTCGCCTTTTTTGCGAATCCTGCCTTTGGATCGAGACCATAGATGGACAAACCCCGTCTGAAGGCACAGCCTAAGCGCCTGCATGGTAACCCAGGCCAAGGTCAGGACTGCTCCGCTTTCCGATTGAATGATCACAGGGATCAAACCTTTTTCATCCCATTGGATTGTTTTTGTCCATTCGAACATGAATCCCCCTCCTATGGAGCTCTTCCTTCAAATGATGAATTCCGATGGTTCCATAATGAAAAATCGATGCAGCCAATGCCCCCGAGGCGTTGGTTTGTTGAAACAGGGCTTCGAAGTCTTCGATTCGCCCAGCACCCCCCGAAGCGACGACCGGGATCGTGACTGTATTGGTTACCGCTGTGAGCATGGCGAGATCATAGCCTTTTTTGGTTCCATCGTGACCCATGGAGGTCAAGAGAATCTCGCCAGCTCCCGCATCCTGGACATATTGGCACCAATCCAGCAACTGCCAACGAGTTTCAGAATGCCCACCCCGAATCATGACTTTCCATTGGTCGCCGATTTGCCTTGCATCGATTGCGACAACGAGATTGGCGCTCCCGATCACCAATGCCCCTTCCCGGATGAGATTCGGGTCATCCACAGCTGCTGTATTGACAAAAACCTTATCCGCTCCCGATTGGACCAGTTGAACCATTTCTCTGACACTGGTGATTCCTCCACCAACGGTGAATGGAATGCGCAATCTTCTTCCAACCTGGGCCATCAGTTCGCTCCGATGATTCCGGTTTTCTTGACTGGCAGCAATATCCAAAAAAACAATTTCATCCGCCCCTTGTTCTTCGTAAATCATGGCTTGGGTCAATGGATCACCTACATCCTGAATCCTTTCAAATCGAATGCCTTTAACCACTCGTCCATCCCGAATATCCAACGCCGCTATGATTCTTTTTGCAAGCATCATTATCCTCCCTGCCGCAAGAAAGCGACCGCTTCTTTCAGATTCAGGTGTCCTTCGATGATCGCTTTTCCGCTGATGGCTCCGTAGTATCCCATTGATCTCAAACGATCCAGGTCGTCCAAATTGCTTACCCCGCCTGCATAGATCACCTTTTCTTGATTCCAGAAGGGTTGGAACGGTTTGCTTCCCGATAAGGTTCCATCCAAATCCACGTTGGTCATGACAAACCAAGAAATTACCCCTTGAAGCGAATGAAAAAGATCCTTCCATGGGACATCGGAGGGCTGTTCCCACCCTTCGAGCATCATTCTGCCTCCTCGCAGATCGATACTCACCGCAATCTTCCCGGGAAACGCTTGTTCCATTTGAAAAACCGTACGGGGCTCTACCGCTTGGGTTCCGATCAAAACACGATTCACACCCCGATCGATGGCTTTTTGAATGGAATCGTTGGAACGAAAGCCTCCCCCCAGCTGCACTGTGAGATGGGTCTTTTGGATGATCTCACTGACGGTGTCCAGGTTCTTCGGTTCTCCCGTAAAAGCCCCATCGAGATCTACGATATGAATCTCATCCACAACTTCCGCGTATCGGTATGCGACATCGAGAGCCCAGCCATAGGTTTTTCTTCGAGTCCGATCTCCTTGGACCAACCGAACGGCCTGGCCTTTCATGAGGTCGATCGCGGGTAAAAGAATCATGGGATCCATCTCCGGAATTGATCCAGAAAACGGATTCCAAAAGAGGATGATTTCTCGGGATGAAACTGGACCCCGATCAAGTTGTTTTCTACTATTGCCGAACAGAAAGAGATGGATGCATCCCGATTCTGGTGGGTAGTGGTCGATAGAATGATCGAATCACCCGTTGGAACCACATAGAATCCGTGGACAAAGAAGAAAAAGGAATGGTTGGGAATGGCTTCAATCAAGGGGATGGACTGGACCCATTCCACTTCATTCCAGCCTATATGAGGCGATAACCCGGGAGGAAAAGCAACAGCTTTCCCAGAGCACAACCCCAAACCTTCCCCGATGCCTTCCGCGCTCTTTTCGAAGAAAAGCTGAAATCCGAGGCAAATGCCCAACAAAGGAACACCATTTTGGGCCGCTTGAAGCAATGCACCACGATAAGCGGTCAACGCGGGCATGGCTGACGTGAATGATCCCACACCCGGTAGGATCAATCGATCAAAAGCGCTCACATCGCTTGGATCATCAATGATCGTTCCTCCGCTTACTTGCTGCACATTTGACAAATTACCCACGCCAAGGTTGATGATTCCCAATCGTTCCATCAAACAAGCCCTTTTGTGCTCATAACCCGATCCTGTTCTTGAAAAGCCATCGCAAACGCTTTCCCGAGAGACTTGAACGCCGCTTCCATCAGGTGATGAGTATGATCTCCGTTGATCTTCCGAACGTGGATTGTGGCAGACAACGAACGAGCCAATCCCATGCATAGCTCTCGAGCCAACCCGGGTTCAAAACCCGATTCAGGGATGTCTCCGGAAAGGTCCCAACTCAACCATGGCCGGGATATATCCACCACGCTCAGGACCAAGGCATCGTCCATCGGGATTAGCGCTTGGCCAAACCGAGCAATCGCGTTTCGATCGACTTGCTCGGAAAGCCACATCCCGAGCGTTATTCCAATATCCTCCCAGAGATGATGAAGCAAATCACCGCTGGCTTCCAGGTGGCAGGGTTTTTCCATGTAAAACAGCAGCGTTTTCAGCATATGCTTCAGAACGGGATCGTCCACAAGGATCGTGGGTGTCTGTTCGGGGGTATGAAGGGGCAGAATGGTCACGGACGTCTCTCCCGTGATCCGCTGCGTTTTTGGATTTGGATCCATCATGTTGATTGTACCTCCTTCTCTCGAATTTCCAAGGATTTGCGGTGGTGCTCCAGTCCTTCTTCGCTCGCCATGTGGATTCCAAGAGCGCGATGGGCAAAAAAATCCGCTTGGGACAGTCGCGCCAACGCGGAAGATTTGCAAAAATCCCGAACCGTAAGCATCGAACTGAACCGAGCGCATCCACCTGTCGGTAAAACATGGTTCGAACCCAGAAAATAGTCAGCCGCAGGAACCGGTGTATATTGACCCAAATAGATTGCCCCTGCGTGTTGGATAAAGTCAACCCATTGCTCTGGATCTTCAGTGACAATTTGCAAGTGTTCGGGGGCAATCATGTTGGCCTGCTGCACACACGCACGAATATCCGGCAACAGACGGACTTCGATTTCTTCTTCTTGCGCAAACTCTTCTGCAAGCGCAAAACTGTCCGTCAATAGCCAAGCTTTCGCGTCAGCTCCGTGTTCCTTCTGTGAAAGAAGGTCCTCCCGAATCCAGTCAGAAGGAGCCGTATGATCAGCAATGACACAGATTTCTGAGGGACCGGCCAAACTGTCGATACCGACATGCCCATACACCTGCCGTTTGGCTTCGTTGACAAACCGATTTCCGGGGCCAAATATCTTATCGACCTTTTCCATTCCAATTCCGAAGGCCATTGCCCCAATGGCTTGAATGCCTCCGATTTTGTACATCTCGGCGATTCCCAAATGATGGGCAATTTCGAGAATCATCGGATGAATGGTTCCTTGGGAATTGGGCGGTGTGCACACTGCAATCTCAGAAACACCCGCAATTTTTGCCGGAATCCCGGTCATGATAAGGGTTGAAGGCAGTGGCATTCCTCCGGGGATGTAGATCCCCACCCTTCGAATCGGCCGATGGATCAGCCCGTAGAGGGAATCGCCTTCGAAATACCGATCATCCTGGGGCATCTGTCGTTGATGATATCGTTTGATCCGGTCCATGATCTCCCGGACGGTTTTTCGGTCCAAGTCCGATAGAGCATTCCGCTTCTCCCATTCTATCGAAGACAACTCAAGAGGACCTTGGTACCCATCCCATTTCTTTCCATACTCATGAAGCGCATGAATGCCTCGGGCATTCAGATCATTCAAGACTGTTCGAACCTGAGCCTCAAGAGAATCCATCGGTGACCCCTCCTCTCTTGGTTTTCTCTTTCTCTTCATTCAGCTGGATCACAATCTCGTTGATCCGATCAAAATGCTTTTTTTGGGCAATTCTGTTGACCATAAGCATGGCTCCAACATTCATCAGCACTTCTGATTCTGTTAGCCCATTTTCTTGAATGGTTCGTCCGCTATCCACAATATCGACGATTGCATCGCATATACCCAGCACCAGACCCAATTCTATGGCACCGGAAAAAGGGAGTACTTTAATGGAAATCCCTCTTTGAGCGAAATACGCTTGAGTCAGCTTCGGGTATTTTGTCCCGATCCGATATCCTTCCATATCATCCATCGTGATGGTTCGATGTTCATGGGTGATCAGACTCAGCCTGCACCTTCCAAAATCCAGCTCGAGGGGAACAAAGAGATCACACCCTCGTTCCAAAACCACATCCCCTCCCGCAATGCCCAAATCGATCCCATGTTCGACATAAAGAGGCACATCGAAGGATTTGCTGAAGAGAAAGGAAATCCCGTTCTTTTGCAAAGACAGTTTTCTTCCGCTTTTTTTGGGCACTTCAATCCCAATGGCTTCCAAGGCTTTCGTACATAAAGGCAAAAGCCTTCCTTCTGGTATCGCGATTTTTAATCCCATGACCCTGCCTCCGTTTGGCTTGACGCGCTGTTTTGAAACTGAGAAAGGATTTCCGCATCCAGGGCGAATCCGAATCCCAGCCCTCCGTTGACCCTGTATCGACCGCCCCCGCCCAAAGGCGCGCCAAAAGAAGGAACATAGACCTCAAATACAAGTTCGTGATAATAAGGCAGAAAGCGAATTGTCCCCATATCCACAAAGATCCGTTTGTCTTGAATCTGGGATAAAAGGTCTGCCATTTCTTCATCATCTGATGACTGGGACCGGGTATTGAGAAGCCGCCAAAGTTCTTGTTTCTTTTTCGCTGAGATTGGAAGTTCTTCGATCATTCCAAAATTCCTTTGGCGAATCGATCGCCAGATCTCTTGGCGATGCTCGGGGATGTCGGCCATATGGTTTTCCCATAATTTGATCGAACCAATATCGATAAAAAAATCCTGAATCCATAATGATTCCAAGAACTGGATCAGCATGCGCAACAGTTCAACCGTTCCGCTGATCTTCTCATCCCCCATTCGTTCCACACCGATCTGCCATCGGCTTCTTCCGTGGAGGCTAAGGACTTCGGAACAGTAGAATACGTTCAACGCGTGCTGTCCCTTCAGATGGGAGAGAATCTGAGAGGTAGGATCGGGATGGGCCAGAAAGAGTTCGCCATTCACCAGCGTTCTCAACCCTTCTTTCATATTAGTTTGATCCTTCTCCAAAGCAGGCAGCGCGATTTCCTGATACCCGCATCTTCCAAACAGATTTCGGGCCTGCTGGAACACGCGAGCAACTGTAATGGATTGACTAATCCAATCTCGCTTCATCTTCACCCCCAAAAAGAAAACCGGCGCCCTTATGCGCCGGTTTTCGGTTGGTTCCACGAACAATCAACCGCAAAACAGCGCGGGTGAACGATCATGATGATGCCAAAATATAGGATAACTCTTGCTGATAACCATTGTTGTTTTTTTCATGTGTCCCCTTTTGATTCGTACGGTAACTGAATTATACCATGTCTGTTGCAGAAAATCAAGACTTGAAGAGCATGCAATCCAATGGACAACAGCCTGCATTTGGATCCATTGAAAGTTATTCCAAACTCAAGCCCGCATTGTGGTATAATCAATCATTCGATGGTTTAGTCGCCGTCGCAAACGATCGACTCTTCGCATCGGGAATCCGTACATTAGGTCATTTGTTCGCTGATTGGTATCTCTATAAAAGAACACGATTGCGATCGATTTCGAACCATCATCTCCATGCTTATTCCATATGATGAGGTGCTTGATGATGACATGGCGAAAAAGGACCCTTTTCCGGGTAAAAACCATTCGGGCGAAAATTCTCTTATTGTTTTTGCTGCCTATTCTGCTGTTAATCGCAATCTCTGGTGTATCTTTGCATCATTGGTATTCCCATTTTATCATTCAAAATATCACAAGTAGCGCGAGTAGTTTGGTTGAATCAAGAGCAGCCGAGATTGGTCAATGGCTATTGGCGCGTTTGGGGGAAATTCATGCCGTTGCAGAACGCCACGTGGCCCGTTCATTAACCAGCATGAGTGATGAATTGCGTTTTTTTCGTGACGAACGGATTAGTGTTTACGAAACCGGGTTTCTGGCTAACACTCTTGGAGACACTGTTGCCCGAACAGACGGGACTACGAGCGTAAACCTATCAGACAGGGATTATTACGACGCGATTATCAAACAGGGAAAACCCTACTCGATAGCAAATCCGCGAATCTCTGTGGGAAGCGGGAATTTGGTTGTTCCGATTGTTGTCGGTGTAAAAGATCTCCATGGGGATACGATCGGTATGATCGGGTTCACCGTACTTCTGACAACCCTAACCGACATCGCATCTGAGATTCGCTTTCACCAATCAGGGTTTGGGTGGATTGTGGACGGAACAGGTACAGTGATCGCTCATCCTGATGAAAGCCTGAGGATGAATTTAAACCTTTTGCAAGCGGAAGCATTTGGCTATACTGGGCTGGATGTTGCTGGGTGTAAGATGATGATGGGGGAAGCCGGTCAATATGAGCGGATCATCCAACCCACCGGGAAGGCTATGCTTATTTTCTACGAGCCAATCCCTTTTAGTCCCAAATGGACTTTGGGAATAACCGTTTCTGAAGAGGAATTATTCGCTGACCTTTTTCGATTGTCTTGGTTTATCGGCGCCTTTTTCTTAGGCATCGTTGGCATTGTGATTCTGTTCAGTATATGGGCCGGTGTTTTCATAAGCAAACCCATCAAAGCTTTATCGACTATCGTCGGGAGATTTGGAGAAAGCGTACCAAAAGTAATCCCCGAGAAAATGGAACACATCATGATTTTGGATTCCTTTAAAGAACAACTAACACCGAACTCTTCCGACGAAATTGGGATTCTGGCAAACTCTTTTAATCTTATGGCGCAATCCATAGAAGCATCCATGCTCCGAATCACGAGTGACGCGCAAAAGATTGATGCGTACAATCAGGAATTGGAAGCAACCAATCAGGAGCTTACAGCCAATAACGAAGAGCTTGAAAGCGCCTATCTTGAGATTGGAAAACTGGCCAACGGGCTTGAATCGATTTTCCAACTCACCTTTATCCTAACAAAAAAGGCTTTGGAAGACGATGCTCTTTTCTTCCAAGAACTCCTAACCACTATGATCAATGTCATCGAACCAGCCGAAACAGGGACGATCGCAACCATAACGGAGGATGGATACAGCGTCTGTATAACGACAAACCCCGTCATGAGATCACTTGACGGACATAAGCTCACCTTACGGAGCAAAACACCTGTCGAGCAACCAAAGATTGTTCATGCTAATGACGATTGGCCTTTTCACATTCATCATGAAAAAGTGGGGAGAAGAGGGATAGATATGGGAGTTTCTTCCTCTCTGGTATCCTCGATACTCCTGGGGAAAAAACCCTTAGGGATCATAATCCTTGACATTCCCAATCATTCTGAGAAAGCATTTGTTCCAGAAAGCATTCGTATGCTCAGCTCGTTCACCAATCTTGCAGCTTCATACATTACGATTCGAGATTTTATCGCATCTCGCGAGCAGTTTCAAAAACAGATCATTCTTTCGATGATCAAAATTTTAGAAATTCATGATCCCTACACCAGAGGCCATTCAGAACAAGTCGCAAAATGGGTATCGGATATGGCCAGAGAAATGAAGATGGGACCTGAAGAAGCATCACGGGCATATTGGGCTGGATTGGTTCACGATATCGGGAAAATTCTTGTTCCGGAACGGATTTTAATCAAATCTGCTTCTCTTGATCCCACAGAATGGGAGACCATTCAAAACCACCCGCGATGGGGCGCTGAGGTTCTAGCCTCTTCTGAAATTCTGAAGGATATTAGCCATATTGTGTTACACCATCATGAAACGTGGGATGGGAAAGGGTATCCGGATCATCTGATGAAAGAAGAAATCCCAATTGTCTCTCGAATGATCGCCATCGCCGATTCTTTCGATGCGATGACTTCGGATCGGCCCTATCGAAAAGGACTGAGCACACAAGAAGCCGTTATAGAAATCCAAAACCACGCAGGGACTCAGTTCGATCCCGAGATGATTAAGATCTTTCTTCGCTGCCTTATGAATGCACCGCATTTTCGGGGAACCAATCATTAATCGGTTTGGATCAAAAGGAAAAGGGATCACAGCTTAGAAGATTTTGCTAAGACATACGGAGCGAAAAAAAGAGGTGATGGGTATGGGGAAATTTCTGGTTGTTTACTACTCATATTCTGGAAATACCAAAATGATCGCAGAAACCATTGCAGATACAGTGCAAGGTGATCTGCATGAGATCCGGGTACAGGGAGAGAAAAAAGGGAAAAAGCTAATGGGGAAGATCTTTAGCGAGCTTGGCAAAATTGCCTTTCACAAAGACTCTGATATTGAGCCCATGAACCTTCAACTGGAAGAGTATGACGGGATCTTTTTGGGTTCGCCGATTTGGGGCGGGAATCTTTCCATCCCCAGGCCTCATTAACGCTTTCATCAAGACTGTTTCGGATGAATTGGCAACCGGGGGAGATGTTCGGTTGGTGGGATTTGGCAGCTTTGTGGTCAAAGACAGAAAAGCACGCAAGGGTGTGAATCCACAGACAAAGGAACCCATTGATATCCAGGCAAAGCGAGTGCCGAAGTTTGTGGCGGGTAAGGGGCTGAAGGAGAAAGTGGTATAGGGCGTGGATCTTCCTACTATCCACATTCATCGGATCACCGATGAGGAGCCTATAAACGAGTTTGTCGAAGTTCTCATGCAAGAACAAGCCCAAGACCATACAGGACTGCTACGGTATCTGCTGATCCAAGAGAGCGATTTCAGAGCGCTGCCTCACTATTTCGGTAAGATCTATGTGATCAGGAGTGATGTTCTGAAGATCGGGTATCTCTGGGCGCATCCCTTCCAAAAGATCGTCCGGATCTATTTCTTTCATCAGGATCCCTCTCACCGAAGCAAAGGTTTTGGCATCACAGGTCTCAGTCTGCTGGAAAAGGAGTATGAAGAACTGAAGATCATCCAAGTGATTCTTCATCAGTCGAAGAAGAGGACCATTGGCTTCTTTGAACGCTGCGGATATAACCAGCCGGATTGTGATGAGGGCACAGGGTTCTGTAGGATGGCGAAGGATTTGGGATGGTAGGGGCGGAGCCGATATTTCCGTTCAGTATCTTGCCTATTGATTCAATGTGCTTTTCGTCTTGAATTATGCAACGAATCTCAAACACCTTTTTCAGATATAGGGGGTGACCTCATGAACACAAGCATCACATTCTCACGAGAAGCCTTGGCTTCCTTTTGTCAGAGAAACGGGATCAGGCGTATGGCCATATTTGGTTCAGCAATCCGTGATGATTTTCGAACGGATAGCGATGTGGATATACTTGCGGAATTTGATCCTGCCCATATCCCCACCCTGTTTGATATCGCCGGGATGGAACAGGACCTTTCCGAGTTTTTCCTAGGACGAAAAGTCGATCTGAGAACACCTGAGGATTTAAGCCGGTACTTCCGTCAACGTGTAGTCTCTGAAGCTGAGGTAGTATATGCAGCTGAATGATCGGATTCGATTGTGTCATATGCTTGACGCAGCCCTGGAAGCGGTCAGGTTCACACAAAACAGAACCAGGCAAGATCTCGACCACGACCGCCAGCTTGCGTGGGCACTCGTAAAGGCGATTGAAATCGTAGGTGAAGCAGCAGGTCAGTTGAGTGAGGAAGCCCAAGCCAGTTTCCCCAATATCCCATGGCAAAAGATGACCGGTATGCGCAATCGTTTGGTTCATGCCTATTTTGAAATTAACCTGGATATCTTGTGGAAGACTGTTATCGAAGGACTTCCTCCGATTATTGAAGAACTCCAAACGGTGCTGACCCGAGAGACCACAAACGAGTGAGTGACCCGTTCCTTTATCTGGCTTAATAATGAACCATACTCGGAAGGCGGAACTATATTCAGTGGTTTTGACATGCTACACCCCTTCGGTTGGATGTTTCGCAACCAGAGGCAAGTTTCGCCTCATCTGAAGAATTTAGCGTGAAATTATGGCTGTGAGGAAAAGGCCAACTATGCTGGGTGCTTTTGCTGAGCAGTATGCGTCTCATCGTACCACCTTCAAACGGAATCTCTCCATCCCAACACCCGAATAGAAGCCCTCGAATAAAACTCGTTCACTTCGGAGTTGAATGGGTGGCAGATTTCTATGATGCTTTCGACAATATCGACAATAGAGGTTGATTTGGGTAGCGGAATTCCTGCTTTCTTCGCCCAAGACTTGATCCCCTCCAAACCCATGCTGAAGAATTTCTCCCGAATAACCACATCCACCTGAGCTTTCTTTTCGAGTATCGACCTGATCTCTGATACTGCTTCGTAAATAGCTTCCCCTGTTCCTGGCGGGTATTTTTTGCTGTAGTAGTTCTTGGAAAAAGCACTGAGAAGATACCCCCACGTGTCTTTATGGACATAGACCCCCAAAAAAGGGGCTTTCCCTGGTGGAGATCTGGTGGTTGCGGTAGGCCAGGATGTTGGTACGGTTCAGTCCCCCTTTGTGGGGGGCCCCTCCTGCCAGAGGAAGAACTGTTTCAGCCCTCTGCGGTAGGTGCCGTTGGAGGCTTCCATCACCTCTGGGCTGGCGATGAACCCTTCCAGGAGCTGTGCTTTGGCGAGGGTGTCTATGGTGGCCAGCCCTGGTTCATTGTTCATGCACATGATCACTGGCCTTTTCGCATCCATCCGGAAAAAAGGAAAAGGGGTCAAGGTTTAGAATTAATGACTGAGATCGGTGGAATACAAGAGAGAGGTGATTGGCGTGGGAAAAATGCTGGTTGTTTACTACTCATATTCTGGAAATACCAAAATGATCGCAGAAACCATTGCAGATACAGTGCAAGGTGATCTGCATGAGATCCGGGTACAGGGAGAGAAAAAAGGGAAAAAGCTAATGGGGAAGATCTTTAGCGAGCTTGGCAAAATTGCCTTTCACAAAGACTCTGATATTGAGCCCATGAACCTTCAACTGGAAGAGTATGACGGGATCTTTTTGGGTTCGCCGATTTGGGGCGGGAATCTTTCCATCCCCGTCCGCACCTTTTTGAAACGCTATGAGGTGCGCGGTAAGAAGATCGGTTTCTTTTACTCCTGCGGGGGAGATGATCCCAAGGCTCGAGAAAAGATCATGAATAAAGTCAGCCCTTTGTTGGCTTCAGACAATACCTTGGTCCGATATATTGGGTTTTCTCAAACGGTCAAAAAGTACGAACAGCAAAAGAGCAAGATCGTGGAATGGGGCGAACAGGTGAAAAAAGAGATCCAAGAAGGGTAAGTGATGCGATGACACGTCAAAATATGAATAACCGATATTGAGTTCCGGGTAATGGCTGCTCATGGAACAATAGGTTCGCTGGAAAGGGTCAAATCCACCAAAATCCTGTATGGCCCATACCCCTCTTCTTCCATGTTCTCATATGGGATAAACCGCAGAGCAACCCCGTTGACGCAGTACCTCAGACCGCCTTTGTCTTTCGGTCCATCAGAGAAAACATGGCCCAAGTGGGCATTTGCCTGTTGGCTTCGAATCTCAATCCGACTCATACCCAAAGAATGATCTTGAACATAACTGAGAACGCGGGCTTCAATCGGGCGGGTGAAGCTTGGCCAACCGCTCTGGGCGTCGTATTTATCATTGGAGGAAAAAAGCGGTTGTCCACTGACGATGTCCACAAAAATGCCCCGTCCGTATTCTCCGAGCAAATCACTGGTGAATGGTCTTTCCGTGGCTTCGTTTTGAGTCACCTGAAAGGCAAGCTCTCCGATTCTTACTCTCAGGGCCTCCTCTGAGTCATCCATGGTCATCGGGAAAGAGAACAAAGGATCCGATGCCTTGCTTAACGGGATATGGCAGTAGCCATAAGGGTTCTTGCCAAGATAATCCTGATGATAGTCCTCAGCATCCCAATACCCTTGCAGCGGCAAGATCTCAATGGCCGTTTTTCTTCCTTCTCTTTCTTCAAAGAATCCAATGACCCGTCGGGCTCGACGGGCTTGTTCCTCGTTTGTGAAATAGATCCCCGATCGGTACTGGACGCCCACATCATTTCCCTGTTTATTGATCGAAAATGGATCCACGATGCGTAAGAAATGCAGCACAATCTCCTCCAGGCTGATCACACTCTCGTCATACGCAACTTGCGCAGTCTCTGCATGACCGGAGTCACGAATAACCTCTTCGTAGGATGGGTTTTCCCACGCCCCATTGGCATAGCCAACTCGGGTTTCCATTACCCCTTCCAATCGCTGGAAGTATCCTTCTACACCCCAAAAGCAACCCCCCGCAAGGTATATGACTTTCCGTTTTTCTGGAACGGTTTTTTTTAACAGTTCAAGGATCTCTGTTCGATTCATGACTCCCTCCTTTTCGTCCGGTTGCTTGTTCGCGTTCCCAAAAAGAAAGAACAGGGACAAAAAAATCCCGATAATTATCATAAGACCAATTTTCATTGTGAACCACCCCAAAAATTGTTATAGTTGTATATCTTTATTTAGTGACGTAAATTATTAAGGAGTGTTTCCAATGATCGATCCCAAACCACACTCCCCCAAAAAAATACTCCTTCGAAAAGGAGTATAATGTGGTACGAATCCCCTATTGGATTGTCTTACGGGGTCTTCTTTCTCGGCCTCCCCCTCGGTTTTGTGGGTCTTTTGGCCGCTTCGGCTCTCATTGGCTCTACAACGGAATCGATTCGATTGTTGGCTTCATCCAAATCGGTTGATAACCCTGTATCCACCATCCATTGAGCCAACTTGCCTTTGGGATAGAGCAAGTTCCGATTTCCGATCCGAATGTACGGGATCCCCTTTTCTTCTACCAGTTTTTTCAGGGAAGAAGGAGAAGATACTTCCAGAACTTTCATTACTTCTTTGGTGGTCAACGCATTGTACACAAAATCACTCCTCTACTTTTTTTATGAATGTGTACGGCTTTTCGTTGCAATTATAAATGATTCTATTGAATCAAGTCAATTCATAAGCATTTTTTGTTTTTTTTTTTGATTAAGTCCTCATATAAACATTACTTGGATCTCGTTCATCACCAATGTTGATTGGTATACTCCCCAGAAAAAGAAAGGAAGGAATGAATGGCAACCAATTCGATTCCCGATCAATTCAACTATCGATAGTCCGCTTATTATGGAAAAAAGTATGGGGGAAGAAAAAGAGAACGCAGAAGGCATGCTTGGGTTTTATCTATATGGCTAGAAAATAAAAAACCGAAGCGATAAATTGAATGAAGGTGATAAACAGCTTTCTTTTATTCCGTGATGGAAGAAAGCGGATCCGTATAGAGAGAACAATCAAATAACACGGGAAGGCATTTATCTTCAAAAATCATACGGAAAATAAGTCATCTCTTTTGGAAAACTTTCGATGGAATTTGACACAAGAGCGGTAGCACGACCCGCATCAAGCGCTTCTTGGAAGGTTGTAAAACCCGATAGCGCCGAAGAAAAAAGGGCCATGGAGCATTCCAGTTGTGGGTCTCGTCCCTTTTCGACCCATAAGACTCCTTTATGGACCGTGATTTGGAACTCCCCAGAATTCTCTGACAGAATGGAATCTTTAAGACGGATACAGACCGTTCGATCGGGTAGTTCCACCGTAAGGCCGTTTAAATCCATCAACCGATGAACTCGAATCATTGTCTGTTCTTTCCGGACGGTTTGGATCGTTCTTCCCATCAAGTAATTACTGATTGGAAAGTCCTGTGGCACATACAGTCGGATTTCACGCAGTTGCATCGACAAACCGCCCAGAAAACGGAATATTTGCCGCAAGATTTGCGCGTCTTGGGCCACTAGGTAGGTGATCGGGACCTCTTCTTGTCCGTTTTGGTTATACATGGACATGTGCAACATTCCGGATATCGCCCCTTGACGGCGGAAGACCACCAACCGTTCATCCACGAGGGAGGGATCATGTGGATTGCTGAGTTCTCTCTGCCACATCTCTGGGGTCATCAAAACCCGATTGTATTCTCTTTGCGCAATGACATTGTAAAATTCGGTAATTTCAGGGAGTGGGGATTGATATTCCTCCAATTGGACGCTTGAATCATTGGGAAAATGAAGAATCTCGGAGGGATCGATCCGATGCAGAAAGGCATCGGAAAACCGACCCCACCCATACTTTTCATAGAAGGGGTATTGAAAGGGGTATAACACCGAAACCTTCATTCCTTTTTCGGTCATCGCGCGCACGGAATGTTCCAACAAATAACGGACAGAGCCTTTTCCGCGGTGCACTGGGTTTGAAGCCACTGTCCCAATCCCCCCTGCTGAGATCATCGCGCCGCGAAACCGCATGACAAACGGGTATAGAAAACAAGATGAAATCAGCTGATCCCCAAGAAATACCCCATAGATTTCTAAAACCACGTTTTTCTCATGAATAGCCATGCTTTCCCGTCGGGATTCATTCAGGGTTTGATTGTTGGCATACGAAAATTTGATCAGGCGTAGGAGCTCTTCGGTGCCTTGGATCCTTCGAAAAGAAAAATCTTGTGCTAGCACAATGCTGTTCCTTTCCTGTTTCTGGTTTCCGCAAGTATCATTCGTTGAGAGTATTGGATTCGGAAGGGTGTGGTTCTTGCTTTTCTGATGCTTCTCCCAGAACAACACGGACCACTTGACGGAATTTTTTCGTATCTACGGGTTTGATCACAAAATACCGAGCCCCGTATCGCACCGAATCAATGACGGTATGTTTCTTATCCATTGAACTGAGCATGATGACTTTTGCATGAGGATACTCCTTTATCAGTGCCTTAAGAATCTCAATGCCATCAGAATTGGGCAGGACGATATCCAATGTAACAAAATCTGGGTTTGTTTTTTCATACATTTTGAGAAGATTGTGACCGTCTTCAAGCTCCGCCACAACATGATGACCCATATCCTCAATGATCCTCTTGAGATGGCGCCTCATTACTTGACTATCGTCAACGATAATGGCTTTGGCCATAGGAACCACTCCTTTCCCGATTCGGGCGTTGACGCTACGCAGTGTACTGGATATTCGGTTTCCGTCTATAAATAGTATAGCACAATCACCAAAGAGATCCTCCGATTGGCCTCAATCATCACATACATTTCATATGAATGATTGGATTCCTTAAAGACTTATTGAAAGGGTTCCTTCCTATTTGTGGTATGATTATGTAGAGAGATAGGATCCCTAGATCCAATGAGCAAGGGACGCACGTTACGAAAGGAGGCATCCTCATGAAACCTTATGGAACCAAAGGCAGAGTGTTGGCGCTTGCTATGCTGTGTTTATGGGTTTTCTCTTCTGGAATTCTATTGGCCACCGATTCAGAAGGCGATCCGTTTCTGGAAATGGTCCGTGTTCAGGCCGGTTCTTTTCAAATGGGTGATGAAATTGGAGATTTACATGAACGGACGCGCCCCACCCATACAGTGACCCTAACCTATGACTATTGGATTGGCCAATATAATGTGACCTTTTCGGAGTATGACCTTTTTTGTCAAGAGACAGGAATGTTTGAACCGGATGACGAAGGCTGGGGGAGAGGAAATCTACCCGTCTTCAATATTGAATGGTGGGATGCGATCGAATTCTGCAACTGGCTAAGCGAAAGGGAAGGATTCAGCCCGGCTTATGATTTGAGTGGGCGATTGCTGGATATGAATGGACGTTTGACCCGTGACATTACTCAAGTGGAAGGGTACCGACTGCCAACAGAGGCTGAATGGGAGTATGCAGCTCGAGGGGGGCACAAAAGCGAAATAGATTATCTCTTTGCCGGAACCGACACATTGGAAGAAGCCGGATGGTATGTGAACAACTCGGAGAATCAAGCCCACCCAGTCGGGCAAAAAAAGCCCAATGAACTTGGGATCTATGACATGAGCGGGAATGTCTGGGAGTGGTGTCATGACTGGTTTGATGAGTATAGCTATCGGCAAGGCGATAAGGAGAATCCCATAGGCCCTGATGCTGGGTTTGTTCGAGTGATCCGGGGAGGCAACTGGGGTTATCCAGAATTATTTGCCCGGACGGCTCATAGAGACTACCGAAGACCTTCCATTAGCGGTATCGTATCGGGATTTCGCGTTGTGCGGTCAATTTTGCCTTAGTCATTTTTCTGAGGATGGTAATCGATGAAAACGCCCCGATTCTGTAAAGTTTGGATATGCGTCCAGTTCAATGAACCTTCGTCAAGAGCGAGACGGTTGCGTGTCATGTTGATATAATCGCCAGTGCCCAAACCCGGATTATTGACCAAAGGCGTGATATCCTCAACGCTGTTTTCGGTGAAGGATAGGGTATGAATTTGGGTAAGGGCTTGCAAAGATTGAATGTCGGTGACCCCGTTATCGCAAAAAGAAAGGGATTGCATACCTGTGAGGTACATTAAAGGAGCGATATCTGTCACATGGTTTTCATTAAAGGAAAGCGCTTCCAAACGGGTCAAATACTGCAGGGGTTTCACGTCTGTAACCTGATTGCTATTGAAAGACAGATGCTTCAGGTTACTGAGGTGGAACTGAAGGGGTTCTATTTGGGATATTTGGTTTTGGTTGAAATAGAGCATTTCAAGGTTGGAGAGGGTTTGCAGGGAAGCAATGCTGTTCACGTGGTTGGTCGAAAAATTGAGCCGTTGCAAGTTAACCAAGTCTTGAAGCGGAGAAATGTCAGTGACCTGATTTCCCGGAAAGTAAAGTTCTTCTAGGTTGATCAAATTTCGTAACGGAGTTATATTGGCCACGATATTCCATCCAAATCGAAGAACTCGCAGGTTCACAAGAGTTTGCAAGGGAGAGATATCACTCACATGGTTTACGGAAAACCAAAACTCCTGAAGGTTTACCAAGTGTTGAATCCCTTCCAGCGATGACAACCCTCTCGGGGAATCCAAGTCGCCTACCAAAAAGAGCTGGGTGACTTCAAGGACATCGTTGGGATATATCGGTGTTCCTGGTTCCCATCCAATGGCACCGCGGACAGCCTGTTCCAAAATGGGATCCAAAAAAATTACGGCTTGAGGTCCGGGATTTGGATCGGAAGAAGGATCCACCAACGCCGCGCAACTTGCGGCCCAGATCGCTATGAAGAGCAAAACAACCCATAGGACAGTACCTTTTTTTGATGGTCGCATAGGGTTCCTCCCGATTGATTTCCATTATGGGGGTTTATTCCTAGAAATATTAGTACCCTTGTTCTCGCTTTCCCGAATCAACCAAGAGTATACCACATTCGTTCTCTAAACTCAGAATGATTGGCAATTCTGTGTTTTGCCAATCCTTCCGAATCTGCTTGTTTTGTGGTATAATACCTCTGGGATAGAGGAGGAACACCTTCTAATATAGTTCGGCGGTATTGCCGAGCTATTTTTTTTCTTTCAAAATGAATCCGCTGCCGACAAGAAAGGTCCCATCATAGAATGCGGCCAATTGTCCAGGAGTCACAGCATGCGCCGGGGTTTTCAAGGTGACTATGGCCCGATCAGAATCCTGACTCCGTTCAATCCTGCATCCGATGGGCCGCATCGAGCTGCGGATCTTGCATTGAAGATCCAATGGCTCTTGCTGATTCTCGATCATCCAATTGAGATGACCAATCCAAAAGGCCCCAGAATGCGTACTTTCGAAGGATCCGACAATCAATTGATTGTCGGCAACGTCGATCTCTGTTACATATAACGGTTCTTGAGATGAGATGTTCAACCCTTTCCGCTGGCCGACCGTATACATACATAACCCTTGGTGCTGGCCTAATACTCGCCCCGATTCGTCCACAATAGGCCCCGGTTGGGCCAATATCCCTCGAAGATTCAGAAATGCCCGGTAATCTCCGGGAAAAAAGCAGAGTTCTTGGCTTTCTGGTTTGTCATGGACAGGAAGATTCCATGCGGCCGCTTTTTCCCGGATCGAAGCTTTTGAAAACCCTCCGTTCGGGAAACATAACACCTTCATGACCCTTTTGGGAAGCTGGGCCAAAAAGTACGTTTGATCTTTGCCCAGATCATTTGCGCATTGCATGAGTCTTCCATAGCGAGGATGGATGCCCATCCGGACATAATGGCCGGTAGCGAACGCCTCGGCGCCTTCGCTCATGGCTCGATCCAATAACCGTCCGAATTTGATCGATCGATTGCAAACCACACAAGGATTTGGCGTGCGACCCGTTTGATAGGTGTGAAGAAAGTATGAAAGAACCTCTTCCTCAAAATCCTCCCGTAAATCAATGGAACGAAAGGGTATTTGTAAGATCTTTGCGATGTCCGCGGCGTGTTCTAAGGTTTCGGGATATGCGTTGGAACCCACCACCATATGATACGCCCGAACATCATGACCCTGTTCGATCAGAATCGCCGCGGCTGATGCGCTGTCTACGCCACCACTCAACGCGACAGCGATGATCATCGGTCTCTTTTTCGGATGGATGCCATACCCATCCTTCTCCAATCAATCTTCCGAATCATTCCAGCAGAACCGCGTTCCATCAGTCACCAAAAAGGGAAGGTCGGAGGGCATCATGGAGATCACCGAACGAGGCGGCATCATCCCTTGCTCGTAATACACGCCCCGACCCAAAAGGGTTCCTTTTTCCGACATAATCTCCATATCCAGAAACTGATTGCTCATCATCGCGGACTCTTTTTTGGGGCAAAACAAGCATAGGGCTTTTTCGAAACGGGTTCGGATCCATTCGGGCAGGCTTTCTCTCGTCTGCATGCGCGGGGTATCCATCAGAAGCATGTCATATAGCGATTCTTGCTGCCGGATGATTTCCACTCCTTCCATGAGAATCCGAAGGTCTAGCTCCATTTGGAATTTCGTGTCCACTGAACCGGAAATCCCTTGGTTTTTTTTCAACCAGATTAGTTGCGCCTGATACCATGGGCGGAGTTGATCTTTTAAGCTTTGATAAAGCGAAAGATGAGCATCGGGTTCTTTGAGGATCACCCGTAGGAGTTCGACGTCGGAATGGATCCCCATGGCGATTGCAGACCAAGACATTAGATTGCCACGCACCGATCCGATCTGGGGTATTCGGGTGAGCAAAGAGAAGTACGGATGGACCCCATAAGCGTATGACCTCCATACCCGTTCCGCTTCAAGGGCACCCAACCCGTCCCAAAACCCACTGGACACACCCTGTTTGTAGAAACTCATAGCCAGTTGGGTATCGTTATAGAGGGTGGCGCTCCATGCAGGCGCTTTTTGGCGCCTAAGCTCGTGCTTTCGCTTCATTATGCCCACACCCGCTTTCATATGCAAAACCCCCAATCCATGTTGAAACATCCCATTCAAGGTATCATCGCTAGCCAATTGATGAGGATGCCAATCCCCTGGCAGCATCGGTATGTAGGGGGGATAGAAATCGGGGATGTAGGCAGAATTGGGAATTAGAAATGGCATGTTGCGCCACAGATCCCAAATATTCAAGTTAGATTGTTCCGATCCTCGCGTCTGTTCTAAAGCGCGCGAGAAAGAAGCAACCGTTTCGGGGTTGAACATGTACGAAGCGGTGAGTTGCCCTAATGGTGTAAGATTATCATGCTCATCGACCATCCCGATCTCGTGCAGTCTTCGGATGGCGGTTTGAATTAACGGTTCCCGGGACGCTCCCTGATAATGGATGAGTTTGAGCCTTTTTTTGTCAACGGAAATCAGACCGAGGCAAATCAATTCGATGTCCCCCAGAAAACGCTGAGCGGCAAACCCCATAAACCGCGAATCAAGAGAAGCAAAAGAACGATCAAGAGCAGTTTCCAAATGGTCTCCGAGCCCCTGTTTGAGTTTTTGCTGAAGGACTTGCATGGTTTTATCGCCCGTTTGTCCCGTTGTATAGATCACTTTGCCTTCTCCGCGTTTGGTAAATCCCTTCCGACCTGCGCGCCCTTCAAACTGAAGAAGATCGATGAATTTCGGCCATAACAGATCAGGATCCCGAGCGGCATACTTGACGTAGATAAGAATGTCGTCGGCCGGAGAGTTGAATCCATAAGCAAGTGTTTGAGTTGCGATGAGAACCTGAATGCCTCCTTGCGTTTTCTTGAAATGGGTTTCTATGGCTTCTTTTTCCTCAAGAGGAATATCCGCATTGTGAAAGGCAACTGCGGGCGCTGAGTCCAGTTCCGGCTTGATGTAGGGGACCGTCTCGTTAAGGGCCTTCAATCCCAATCGCTCGAAACTTTCCAACAATACCCAGCCAACCTTTTTAGACGGCACGATAATCATCGACTTTACTCCTTGATGGATGTTTTCGAGGAGAAATCCATCCAAAACTTGTTTCAAGGCTTTCAGTCCATTTTTCTCGGTGGGGAGAGGGTATCGTTCAAAAGAACGGATCAAAGGAACAGGCCTCCAATCGCTTTCAATCAAAAGGGAAGACCGACTCCACCGAGCCATTTCTACCGCGTCGGGCATTGTTGCGGAAAGGATCAGAAGCTCTTTTAGATCTGCGACGGTATGGATGATGACTTCTTCGTACACAATTCCTCGGCGATCTTGCACAACCATGTGCGCTTCATCCAACACAACCAACTCTGCTTCTTCCACCCATGAAGCGCCTGAGTGACGGGCCGCCAAAAAAGCCTCTGGAGTGGCAACCACCATCTGATAGTTGCTTCGGACTTCCATCTTGTTCTCACCAGTTCGCAGGAAAATCCGCAATTGAGTCCCCTTAAGGTCTTGAAATACCTGGCGGGCCAATGCGCGGGTCGCCGTAATGTAAATTGTCTTTTTGGGTTGATCTCCCCGAAATATAGAAAGGTATGCAATCACCGTTTTACCGGACCCCGTTGGGGTTGCAATCACTGCTCCCCCTTTTTTGTAGTACTCAAAGAAGCATCGTTGGATGGGATTGAGCGAAAAAGGAGCCAGTTCTCCCAATATGCCTCTTCCATCGATATGATCAAGGATATGGACTTGATTCCCAGTCCAGACTTCGGTGCGTTCATCGGTGCTTTTGTTGGGAACAAAAAAACCACGCATGCAAGATTCCCCTTTCTTTCCACCCATGATACCCTATCACAATTCCGCCAAAAAAGCAATATGCGTGTGGATCTTACGCGAACATCGTTCTGAAAGACCCTTGAATCGACCCTTTTCTTTTATTTTTTTCCTCGCGCATATCCGATTAAGTTTGTTCAAAGAGAAACCCAAAATCCTTTGTTCCTCACATAATTGCTTTCTGCCCAATGTAAACTGTAATTGAAACCGGCACCGAAGGTAACACTTGCAAATGATCTGTAAATATGTTAAAATCAATATGGATGAAACAGATCAGATTGAAAGGAGAGGGATGCCATGAAAAAAAAGATTTTGGTGATTGACGATGAACCTTCCATCGTTGAGCTATTAAGTTACAACCTGAAGAAAGACGGCTTCGAGGTTTTGAAGGCGTACAACGCCGAGGAAGCCCTCGGGATCGCGAACACAGACGATGAGGTGGATATGTTCATCATCGATGTCATGTTGCCTGATTTGGATGGTTTTGAACTCACGCGACAGATCCGGGCCCACGAAAAGCATTATGCCAAACCCATTATCTTCTTGACGGCCAAAACCGATGAATTTGACAAAATCCTCGGATTAGAGCTGGGAGCCGATGATTATATCACCAAACCCTTTAGCGTTCGAGAGGTTTTGGCACGGATCAAGGCCATCTTTCGACGGATTCAGCGAAGTATGGAGCAAAAAGTGGAACGGCCCAAGCACATCCAAGCCAAAGAGCTTGAAATTGACCTTGAACGGTACGAGGTTCGTGTCCGAGATCATGTGATTAACCTGACCCCATTAGAATTCGAGCTTCTTCGGTTTTTGGCTGAGAATGAAGGAAAGGTCTTCAGCCGCGATGTTTTGCTGGATACGCTGTGGGGGTATGATTATTACGGGGATACCCGCACCGTTGATGTCCACATCCGGAGATTACGCACCAAAATTGAGGAAGAACCTTCCAATCCCCGATATATCTTCACCGTCCGCGGAAAGGGGTACAAGTTCAAAAACCCGGGAAGCGATCGGTAGCAACCCAAATACCCAGACAGGACGCCCACCAAATCATAGGCGGGCGTTCCTTTTTGAAGGAGGATCATGGCGTGCAAAATCAAGCATTTCATTGTATTGTGTTGATGAAACAGGTACCCGACACAGATGAAGTTAAGATGAACCCGGAAACTGGAACAATGGTCCGAGAAGGTGTTGGCACGGTAATCAATCCTTTGGATCTTCATGCCATCCAAGCTGCTTTGGATCTTCGAGAACAGCGGGGAGGAACGATCACTGTTGTTTCCATGGGGCCTCCGGTTACTCGAGAAGCCTTAAAAGAAGCCATTTCCATGGGTGTGGATGAAACACTTCTGCTCACGGATCGTCATTTTTCTGGGGCTGATACTTGGGCAACCGCCCACGTTCTGGCCGAAGCCATTCGTACCCTTCCGCCCTTTGATCTGATCCTGGCCGGAGAAAAAGCCACCGACGGAGAAACAGGTCAAGTGGGACCGGAAGTGGCCGCAATGTTGGATCTTCCCTTTTCCACATACATCACCCGAATCGAAGTCGATTCTGAGGGAGTTGAGGTGGAGCGAACCGTGGAAGAAGGATATGAGATGCAGTATATCCCCTTTCCTTGTCTATTGACGGTTTTAGGCGATTTGAACGATCCGGGGATGCCTACCTTATCGGGCAAGATCAAAGCGCGTCGGACAGAAATCAAAGGATGGAATGCCGAATCGATGAATTTGGATCCTTCCAAGATCGGTTTGCAAGGGTCTCCTACTCGTGTGGTCTCAATTTCCTATCCCAAGATTACCCGTTCGGTTGTAAAGTATACTGGCAAAGAGATCGACCAGGGCATTCAAGCAATTGTCCGACGATTGAAAGAGATGGCACTTTTGCCATTTGGGCGGTGATGGGATGACTCCTCGGAATCAATCACAGGTCATCATGGTCATCGGAGAGATTCGTGATGGAAGGATTCATTCCGTTAGTATGGAATTGACTTCGAAAGCCTATGAATTGGCCCAAAAGAAAGACGCTTCCGTGATGGTTGTCTTTTTATCCGATCGCTTCGACGAAGATCCGTCCATTATGGCCACATACGGGGCCAATTATTTAGCGCTGGTCTCTAACCCTTCTTTCGCCCAGTTTGATCCGGAAGTGTACACCAGCGTGTTGGTTGAGATCATCCGCCGGTATAAACCCGAGATCGTCCTCGCGCCGGCCACAACAGCCGGAAGAACGTACCTTCCGGCTGTGGCTGCAAAGATCCACACCGGCCTGACTGCGGATTGCACGGGTTTGGATATAGACCCGGACACCGGTCTGCTTTTGCAAACCCGCCCCGCGATTGGAGGCAACATCATTGCCACCATCAAAACGCCGAACCACCTTCCGCAGATGGCAACGGTCCGGCCGAAAACCTTCCCTGCCCTTCATCATCCAACTCACTCATTCCGATCAGAATCCCTTACGCTCCCGGAATCTCTGTTTTGCTCCCGATTGGTGATGAAAGGAGTACGGAAGTTGGAAGGCGAGCAGGCCAACATTCAAGACTCCGAACTCGTTGTAGCGGGCGGAAAAGGACTGAAGAGGCCTGACTCATTCGAAATGCTCAATCGGTTGGCGGGATTACTTGGCGGAGCCGTTGGAGCCAGTCGGCCTACCGTAGAAGCAAAATGGATCGCTTATCCGCACCAAGTTGGGCTCAGCGGAAAAGTCGTAGCGCCAAGGGCGTACTTTGCCATCGGGATTTCGGGGACTGTTCAACACCTCGCAGGGATGCAAACATCAGAATTCATCATCGCCATCAACAAGGACCCAGAAGCACCTATCTTTCGTGTCGCTGATGTTGGTCTTTGCGGAGATCTCTTTGATATTGTGCCAAAACTGATCCAAGCTTTGGAGGCCGAGAAGGAGGAACGCCTATGAACTCATACCGACAAGTGGACGAGCAGACGCTCCACCAGCTTCAAGAAATCCTTGGTCCCCATAATGTCTCTACCGACGAGGAAAAACGCCTTACCTACAGCAAAGATGAAGAAGGGGACCTTGAGATTCTTCGCCTTCCCGATGTTGTTGTTTTTCCCGAGCATACAGAACACGTTTCCCACACCTTGCGATTGGCCAATGCCCAAAGGATTCCCGTTACAGCAAGAGGCGCAGGCACCGGTCTTTCTGGAGGCGCAGTTCCGCTTTTTGGCGGAATCGTTATTGCGATGGAAAAAATGAACCAAATTCTAGAACTGGATTTGGAAAACCTTACCATTACAGTAGAACCGGGGGTTGTTACCGACGAGATTCAAAAGGCAGCTGCCGCTCATGGGCTTTTGTATGGAGGGGATCCTTGTTCCAGCGATGCATCGTTCATTGGGGGAAATGTGGCTGAAAACGCGGGAGGCAACAAGGTAATCAAATATGGATCCACAGGAGCGCATGTCATGGGTTTGGAAGTGGTCCTTGCCGACGGATCGATCACTACGTTCGGTGGAAAGCATGTCAAAGATGTAACCGGTTTTGATTTCGTGCATTTAATGGTAGGTTCTGAAGGGGTTTTGGGGATTATTACCAAGATCATCCTCAGGCTTTTGCCTCTTCCCAAACACATCGTCGATCTACTGGTGCCATTTTCTACTGTACGAGAAGCCATCGCCTTTGTTCCCAAGATGATCATGGAAGCTAAACTGATGCCCGTATCCATTGAATTTATGGATAACGCTTCATTGCAGCTGACTCAGCGCTTTCTCAATACCAAACTCCCCTTCGATTCCGCTGGAGCCCATTTGGTCATCGAGCTCGAGGGAAGCGATAAAGAGACCCTGGCTGACGATTATGAACGACTGGGCAAACTGTGTATGGATCATGGGGCGTTGGAGGTTTTTATCGCAGATAACCGTAATACTCGGTTGAAGATTTGGAAAGCGCGAAAAGCCATTGCCGAGGCGATTTCCGCATTTTATCCCCATTACTGTATGGAAGATGTGGTCGTTCCGACCAGCAAAATCCCTGCGCTTATGGATCGAGTCGATGAGATCTCGCGCAAATATAGCCTGCCAACCATCAACTTTGGTCATGCAGGCGACGGGAATATGCATGTTACCTTCTTGAACGCGGAAACCGATTCTCCTCGTTGGGAAACACAAATCAAAGAAGCGTTACATGAGCTGTATCAATGTGCGATCGATCTGGGCGGAACCCTTTCAGGCGAGCACGGAATTGGGATGAAACGGAAACCATATTTGTCAATGGCCTTGGATCCTGTGCAAATTCGATTAATCCGAAATGTGAAAAAGGCATTTGATCCGAACTGGATCCTAAATCCCGGGAAGATTGTCGACAAGGAAGCGGAGGGATCGGTTTGACAGAATTGGCTCGTCTACGGGCCCCAGTGTTCGCGGCGGAAGGGATTCAAAGAATCCCTTTGGAGACTTTTCGGCTTGAAGTTCGGGGTTGTGTCAATCGCCCTTTGGGTTTTTCGCTTTCTCAACTGAAGAAGGAGTTCCGCTCATCAACAGCCAGCTCAAGGCTGACCTCAGTCAGCGGATGGTCGGTTCGCGTGGATTGGGATGGGATTTTGTGGCGGGATTTTCTGCCTCAGATCAAAGTTGCATCCCATGCGACACATGCGCTGTTTCACAGCGCGGAAGTATATACCACCTGCGTGTCTTTCGACGATCTCGATCGTTCGACGTCCATGTTGGTCTGGGGCGTAGGCGGAGAACCGTTGGAAGAAGAGTATGGGGCTCCGCTGCGGATGGTTGTACCCAATCTGTGGGGGTATAAAAGCTGCAAATGGCTGAAAACAATCGAAATTCTGGATCATTATAAACCGGGATATTGGGAAACCAGAGGATATACAGACAGTGGGACCATCGAACCCGGTAAGACTGTGGACATCAATACCAAAACGACCCGAACGATTGCGGGTGGTGAAGTAACGGACTTTTAGTTCCAAAAAACCATTTCTTATGTCCATACTCGACGATCTTTTCAAATAGGATCCCATTCAATACCCTCGTGACCCAATGGAATAGCAAAAGGAAAATCCGTAAACAGAAGATTGGTTTGCGGATTTTTTTTGTTCGAATGTTCCTTTTTCTTATCCCTTTGGGGAAAACAAACCCTGATCCTGGGTTCTATTGAATCAACTCTTCTTTTCATCAAATGATTCGCAAATATGCGAAATAACGAGCTGTTTCACGCCAGATAAAATTACATAGTATTATGGAAATTAGCTATGATTGAATATATATACCTTTTTTGAAAAAACCATGCTATAATATAGCAGGAACTATTCGGGGGTTTTATTTCGATCCACGTTTGGGGGGTGGCACATGCGTAAGTCATTGCTCGTGCTACTGTTTATTATCGTTGCCATCGCATCAGTATTCATTTCTTTCTTTATCTTTTGGCATAATACCCGCTCGCATGAGTGGGTATTTTCTGTGATGGATCGATACGGTCTTTCGGTCCCGTATGCCTCTGGGACAATCAAAGACAGTTCTGGCAACCCTTTAGCGGAAATCTTCACCGATGAATCTGGCTATTGGACAACAGAGCTTCCTGTGGGAGAATACCATCTTTATGTCGAAGACGGTGTTCTATATTCGCAATCCATACTCGATGGACCACCCGGCGATACGCCCATACAAGTAATTCTGGACTCCTGGTTGCAGCCAGGGAGCATATCGATCATTCAGCGCCTTGATCACAATGGAACCGTTTCTTCCTACCTGGATGCCGATGATGCGGTTTTCTATGCTTATCTGATTCTCAATAAGCCCATCCGATCGAATTCGGGACTCATGCTCCTGGATGGCACACCGGAAGAAACAGATGCCCCTGTATATCTTTGGGTAGTGGGCGAAGATCCATTGGATACCCCACCCATTTTGGATGACCAGAACCGGATTCATGCCCTGGAGAGCTTTTCGTTTGATGGAACCCTTTTGCAAAAAAGAGGGGAAGTACCCAAATCATTGACCGCTCATCCCACAAATGGTCGGAAAGGACCATACGGTATTCAGACCTTGCAAAGCATTGGAGACCTAAGCACAACAGGTCGGATTCAGGATGGTCCGGATGGGATTATCGACGAATGGGATCTGTTGTTTCTACTTCAACGATTGGGAAATACGGGGGATGACTGGGCTCTTGCCGATATTGGTCGAAAAGGATCTCACGTCATTCTTCCTCCGGAAGCGCCTTTTTCCACAAATGTCGATCATCCGGAATTTGGACCGGATGGTATTGTCGATCAATGGGATGTGCAGTTGCTCCTTCAGGCATATGGAGCAACCCTACCTCTGATCAATACCCCTTTTCCACCGGAGTTCGAAAGGTTCCTCCATTTTGATGGAGTATATTTTGTGGAATGGTCTATCCCATTCGAAGAAGATATCCACAGGGAGTATCTAATCTATGCCGCGCCCCATTCAGAAGCCCAAATCCCGGAAGAGGGGCTCCTCCTACACCAGTTTGGCGCCGAGCAAACCAATGCGGAGCTTACCCCCCCCCATCCATACCTTTTTTTGGTCGCTAAAGCCGGAGATTTTTTCAGTCAGCCTGTCCTTTTGGATCTGCAGGAACGGATTCTGAGAACCGAGTCTTTCGACTCCCATACCTTTGCCTTCGAGAACGCAACTGCAACAGGGACCCCCCAACCCTTTGTTCAAGAAAACATAACTGATTTTGGAACAAACGCGCTGGCTTTTCAGGGTGGAGCGGTTCCAGGAAAATTCTCATTTGCCATAGATATCGGACCATCAACGGCCATCCGATTCTCCAAAAAAGTCCAACCGGGAACCGACCTGTGGAACCCGCCCCAACTTCGGTTTTTTGTGAACGACATCGAATATGGCCGGTGGTCTTCGGGGGACTGGCAGCAAGTGATCCGCGCGCTGCCTGAGGGAACCCATACCTTTAGTTGGGTTTTAGATGGGGAAAGCGATGATCGCGCTTGGATCAACGAAATCCAACTGGTTCAAGGCATGAATCTGGGAAAACCGGTGATGATCGAAGATCCCCGTTTGCGAGAAGTGATTGTCCACCATCTCGGGAATCGCCTTTTCTTACCCTACCTCTTTTCGAAAGAAGTGCAGGATTTGGAATATCTGATGGCTTGTGGTAGCGACATTCGATCCCTCGACGGGTTGGCAGCGTTGGAAAACCTTCATTGGGTCGAACTCCACGGAAATCAGATCGCTGACCTCGAAGCTCTTCAGGATCTGGAGCAAATTCGCTACCTGGACATCAGCGCAAACACCATCGTCAATCTGGCTCCTTTGGCCTCTTTAACAAACTTGGAATCCTTATCTGTTTGGGATAACCCCATTTCCGACCTCAATCCAATCCGGGACTTAAACCATCTGAAACGGCTCTACTTTTTTGAAACGGGAGTAAAAGATCTGACACCCCTCATCGATCTACCCGAACTGTCTCTCGTTTGGTTATGGAGAAATTCTCTGGATCTGTCCGAAGATAGCAAAAACCTGCATGTGCTTCAGCAGCTTCAAGAAAAGAAGGTTGATATTCAATATTTGCCCCAATTGGTGCACTCTCCCACACCATTGCACCAGCAGGAGCAGGTTTCTCTTACCCCGATCTTGCGCTGGAGCAGCTCAATCCTTTCTTCAAACCACACGCATTGGTATGAAGTGTATGTCGGTAGAGCTCCTGAACAGCTGAACCTCATGGTTCAATCCTCGGAGAATCAATTGACTTTGGAAGATCTTCAACCCGGATCAGACTACTATTGGCAGATTCGCGTATTCGATTATACCGGCAACCTATTGGAAAAAAGCCCTTTATGGTCTTTTTCCACCCGATCGCGCGATATGACGATCTATTCGATCCATGCCCGTTCTTCCAACCCAAAAGCTGGGATGATCCGCCGAGAGGATGAAGCTTGGTCGGACACCATCCGATTGACTCGGTTAGGCGATTCATATTTGGTTTTGGAAGCCAATCCGGCATCTGGGTTTGCATTTGACGGATGGTACGAACAGGGAGTTCGGATTAGTGAGGATCTTCTCTACACAACCCTGATTAACCGTTCTGTTTCCCTTGAGGCCCGTTTTGTGGATGCATTTCAAATCCAATGGTCGAAAACCTACGGGGGATCCGGAGACGACAGCGCCTTTTCCGTTCAGCAAACAACCGATGGCGGGTATGTAGTCGTGGGCACAAGCGACTCCCGAGACGGCGTTTTTTCTGTCAATCCGGGTGCGTACAGTTATTGGGTACTCAAACTGGATCCCGATGGTTTGGTTGAATGGCAAAAACCCTTTGGGGGCCAATACTTTGATTTCGCGTATTCAGTGACACAAACGGTAGATCATGGATTCGCGATTGCTGGCTATACCAGCTCCAGCACTGGTCATGTCACAGAAAGTCTGGGTTGGAACGACTTTTGGGTTGTACGCACCGATTCCTCCGGACAATTGGTTTGGCAACGATCCTTTGGCGGGAGTCGAAATGACCATGCCCGTTCCATCCGCCAAACGCGCGATGGCGGGTTTATCGTAGCCGGAGATACGGAATCCCGCGATCATGATATCACCCAACACCAGGGGGGCGTTGATTTTTGGGTTGTTAAACTGAATGGGTCTGGCGTGATTGAATGGCAAAGGACCTACGGAGGAACCGGAGACGAAGCCGCATATTCTGTTCGCCCGACAAAAGATGGAGGGTACATCGTCGCTGGGTATACCACTTCATCGGATGGACATATTTCCGCCAATCGAGGAGATGCGGACTTTTGGATCATCAAGTTGGACGAACGCGGCGCAATCGAGTGGGAACGCGCTTTGGGGGGAAGCAGCGATGATCGGGCCTTTTCCATCCAACAAACCAACGATGGAGGATTTGTTGCAGCGGGATACAGCTATTCAGATGATTTCGATGTCTCGAAGAATCGTGGGAGCGCTGATTACTGGATCGTAAAACTTGATCCCAGTGGAAGACTGGAATGGGAGCGATCCTATGGCGGCAGTGATCGAGATATTGCTCTGTCCATTCAGGAAACGCATGATCTTGGGTTTATCGTCGCTGGGGTTTCCAATTCTCAAGATGGCGATGTATCGAGCAATCCCGGCAAGCATAGCTATTGGATTTTGAAACTTGACTCGGAGGGTTTTTTGGAATGGGAACGAGCCATCGGTGGAAGCGGATATGATTTCGCTTATTCGATTCAGCAAACCGATGATCTTGGGTTCATTGTCGGGGGGTACTCCTATTCTTCGGATGGAGATGTGCCCACCAACTTCGGAAGCGCGGACTACTGGTTGGTCAAGTTCAAGTTTCTCAATTAGGGAATGATTACAAAATACGGGTTCATACCCTGCTTACTCCTTCACTCATGATATAATCCATGTACAATGGAATCTGATTCGCGTCGAGCGAAGGGAGTAAGATAGGTTTGTATCTGTATGCGCCTGCAATACCGCTGTTTATTGTTGGATCAATCTGTTTCATCCTCTTTCTTTGGGCTTGGAACCGGTTAACTGTTCCTGGCTCCAAGTACTTTTTGGCGGTTTTGGTTTTCCTCTCTCTCTACCTCATCGGAAACGCAGGCCTTCTTTCCTCTACTCAGCTTTCTGTGGGTATGTTCTGGTTTGTTTTTGAATCACTAGGTTTCCCTTTTATCCCTGCTTTTTTTCTTCTGTTTGCCTTGGCATACACCCACAACGACCATTGGATTCATTTCAAAACCATCCTTCTCCTCTTCAGCATCCCTTTCGCGCTGCTGTTGATTCAATTACCCAATCCATTCAACCATTTTTGGCTTCGGATGCAAGAAATCACCGCTTATGGGATTTTCCCTTCCGAGGTGGTCCGATTTGATTGGCCTCGATATCTGTGGTACTGGTCCTACAATGTCTATGCGTTCCTATTGGGTTTCTTGATTATCCGGGTATCCTTTATCCGGTGGAGACAGATCTCAGGGATGATCAAAAAAGGAATGGCGGTTCTTACAATCTGTCCTCTCTTTCCCATGGGTTCAGTGATCATAGACAATCTTTTTACCCGTAGGTTGTGGCAGATCTCGTTGACCCCGTATGCATTTGCCGCATCAGCGCTTCTCTTGTATTGGGCAATTATTAGGTACAAATTGCTCAACCTCCGCCCGATCGCTCATGATGCCTTATTCAAGCAGTTTCCCGAAGGATTTTTGCTGATGGATCTATCGCGTACCATTATTGATCTGAATAACCTAATGAATGACTATTTCGAGATTGATCGATCTGCTCTGGGAAAAAGCCTCGAAGAAGCCTTGCGCCATCTGAATTTCGCCCTCCTTTTGGAACCGGACCTTTCTTCTCCGAAAAACCAATTCCGCTATAGAAAGAGATCATCGGCGAAAGACGACTGGTTCGAATATCATTACCTCCCGTTGAGAAATCAACAGTCCCGTATTGTCGGATCTATGCTGGTATTTCAAAAGATCACTCAGATCAAAGAAGCGGAAGGGGCGCAAAATCAAGCAAGAGAAGAAGCGGAAAAAGCCAATCAAATCAAAAGCCAGTTTTTGGCCAATATGAGCCATGAATTCCGTACGCCAATGAATGGGATTATCGGTATGACTGGCCTGCTTTTGGATACCTCCCTCAATGCCCAGCAACTGCAATATACCGAAATCGTTCGATCGAGCGCTGAATCGCTTCTGCGGCTTGTAAACGACATTTTGGATTTCTCAAAATTTGAAGCCAAAAAGATGGAAATCGAGATTCTCGATTTTGACCTTCTTACTACCCTGGAAGATGTCATTGACTTATTGGCGATCAAAGCGCAGGAAAAAGGGCTTGAGCTTGTTTGTATCGTCGATCCCGAGATTCCTTTGTTGGTTCGCGGAGATCCAGGCCGACTCCGACAAATCTTGATCAATCTTTGTGGAAATGCCGTCAAGTTTACATTGCAAGGCAGTGTTACTCTTCGCGTCGGTTTGGAAAAAGAGGATTCGGATCATGTGAATGTTCGATTTGAGGTTATCGATACGGGAATTGGGATTCCTTCCAACCAAATCGAGTCTCTATTTCTTCCTTTTACGCAGGTAGATCCCTCCTCCTCCCGGAAATTTGGAGGAACTGGGTTGGGATTGGCCATTTCCCTCGAACTGGTCAAGCTTTTGCGCGGAGATATCGGTGTACAGAGTCAAGAGGGATCCGGATCGACGTTCTGGTTCACAGCACAGTTTGAAAAGCAAGCCCAAAAAGAGCATCCCGACTCTTTCCCCATGGGAGATATGAAAAACGTACGGATATTGGTGATAGATGATCATCCCATCAATCGGCTTTTGGTGAAAACCTTATTGGAGAAGTGGGGATGTCGCTCAGGTGAAGCGGATCACCCGTCCGTGGCGATACAGATGCTGAAAGAGGCAAAAGAAGCATCGGATCCGTTTCAAATCGCAATCGTGGATATGAATTTGCCGGATATGGATGGATTGGTATTAGGGAAACAGCTTCTGGCTGAGTCCAAAGAACTTTCGCTCATCATGATGACTTCCTGGACTCAACGAGGCGATGCAGCTCGATTGTCTGACGCTGGGTTCAGCGCGTATCTTCCCAAACCATTGCGGCAAAACCAACTCCGGGAGTGCATTGCTGCTGTCCTTGGTCGAGCATCGGATTCCCAGGCAGCGGAAAAAGAGTCCTCTCTGATTACCCGGCATTCTTTAACCGAAGCCCAAAAAACTCGGATTCGAATCCTGATTGTTGAAGACAATCCCACCAATCAGCTGATCAGCACGAAGATGATTCAAAAAATGGGCTATCGATCAGAAGCTGTCGCCAATGGACTAGAGGCTGTTTCTGCCTTACAGCGAATCCCCTATGATCTTGTATTGATGGACGGCCATATGCCTCAGATGGATGGCCTCGAAGCAACGAAAATTATCCGAGATTCGCATTCTGGGGTCTTGAATCCAGAAGTCCCGATCATTGCAATGACAGGCAAAGCTTCTGAAACGGATCGGATCAACTTCCTGAAAGCAGGTATGAATGATGTTCTCGTTAAACCAGTCCGTTCGAACGAACTGGCCAATGCGATCGAACTCTGGCTGGGAAGAGCCAGCAGCCATCAATCCATATCAACACCTTTTGATCAAAGCCAACCGCAGAAACCTCCGGTTGTTTTTGATCGCGAAAGCCTTATGGATCAGGTGTTACAGGACACGCAGACTGCCAAATATGTGGCGGAAGTCTTTTTTTCCAGCATCCCTGTCCTGCTTCAAAAACTCACGAAAGCCATTCAAGAACATGATTATTATTCTGCCGAAGAACATGCCCATGCCATCAAAGGGGAATCCAGCAGTGTGGGCGGGTTTGCTCTGATGGATGTGGCGAAACGGATTGAGAAGGCCGCAAGAGAAGGAAAACACAACGATCTAGAGAGTTTGGCGCACCAAGCCAGACAGCAGTATGCTCATTTGCGGGAAATCATGATTCAAAATCTGTAATCCGACTGGAGGGGTTAGATGGCATTGCTTAATGCGATCCTCATAGGCGCTGGCAACCGGGGAACGGAAGCGTATGGGTATTATGCGCAACAGAATCCAAACCAACTATCCATTACCGCGATCGCTGAACCCAATCCACAAAGAAGGAATACGCTGGGAGACATGTTGGGGATCCCTCCCACGATGCGTTTTTCTTCGTGGGAAGATATGCCGTCCAAGCAGGTAGCTGATTGCGCCATCATTGCTACGATGGACACGCAACACACGAAACCTGCGATTCATTTTATGGAGATGGGATATCACCTCCTATTGGAAAAACCAATGGCTCCAAACCAATCCGAATCGATCCTGATTGTGAAAACGGCAGAGCGTTTGGAGAAAAAAGTGATGTTGGCGCACGTCCTGCGATACTCTTCTTTTTTTTCCCGCCTTCGTTCAGAGATGAACCAAGGAACGATTGGACAGATCATGGCTGTGGAGCACAAAGAAAATATCGGTTATTTTCATATGGCGCATAGCTATGTTCGGGGCAACTGGAGACGGGCAGAGGAAAGCGCGCCCATCCTCCTGGCAAAAAGCTGTCACGACTTAGATCTTCTGTGCTGGCTGCTTGGGGAGAAATGTGTCTCGATCGCGTCTTTTGGGATGCTATCCCACTTTCACAGGGGCAATCACCCCAAAGGAGCAGCCGACCGATGCCTGAATTGTGCGATTGAACCTACATGCCCGTATTCCGCAAAAAAGATATATCTTGGAACCCCAGAAGGATGGCCTGTTTCGGTAATTACCGATGACCTTTCGGAACCAGGAAGAATCCGCGCCCTCCAAGAAGGCCCGTATGGAAGGTGTGTGTATATGTGTGACAACAATGTTCCCGATCATCAAATCGTTTCCATGGTTTTCGGCGCTGACATTTTGGTCAATATGATGATGATAGGCTTTACCGCATCCAATACACGGACGATTCGCGTCTTTGGAACCCGCGGCGAGATCCGGGGCCATTTTGAAAAGAATCAAATTGAAGTCCATCAGTTTGGCGCATCCCAACCAGAGATCATATCGATATCACCGTATCAGATCGGCGGACATAATGGAAGCGACTTTCAGATGATGGACAGCTTTGTGCGTTACATAACGCAAGAAGACTACCAGGGAATCCAAACCACTCCTCGCGATTCGCTTGAAAGCCATTTGATGGCCTTCGCGGCTGAAGAGTCACGAAAAACCGGGCAGGTCATTCATATGCCAACCTTCCGGAATCAGCAAGGCATTTCGCATGATCACCCTCTACTCTGAAACGCATCGAAAACACAACCCTCCGATGGAGTTCCTGAATGGAACTTTGATTCCTTATTACGAAACTCCCGAACGGATCCGGATTATTCTCGAGGCCATTTCCGAACATGAGTTGGGTCCGATCCGATCCCCCGAACCCTTCGATCCGAAATGGATTGAAGCGATCCATACAAGGGAGTACCTGGAGTTTCTGAATCGAGGATACCGGAAATGGGTGGAAGCGGGGGGAGACCCGAACGCCCTATTCCCGAGCGCTTTGGCAGTGAGGCGTATGAATCGAAAGACCAATAACCCAATCGCCTTGCCTGGGTATTATTGTTTCGATATGAGCGCGCCAATCGTGGAGGGAACCTATGATGCGGCTCTGTCCGCCGTTCATGTCGCTCTCGCCGGAGCGCAAACGCTTGAAAAAGGAGAGCAATCCGCCTATGCCTTGTGCAGACCGCCCGGTCATCACGCTGAGACCGATTTGGCCGGCGGGTATTGTTTCATGAACAATGCCGCTGTTGCAGCACAATACCTGTGCGACCAACCCAGTATCCATAGAGTGGCTATTCTGGATATCGACATTCATCACGGGAATGGAACCCAGCAAATCTTTTACGCTCGAAACGACGTCGTCTATATCTCTTTGCATATCGATCCCCAGGTTGAATATCCGTATTTTTCGGGGTACTCGGACGAGATGGGGTCCGGATGTGGAATCGGGTATAATCGGAATTTGCCCCTTCCACCGCATACGGAGAACGAAGCGTACTTGATGGCTTTGGATGAAGCGTTGGCATATACGTTTTCATGCAAACCAGATGTGCTGATCGTATCCGCGGGGTTTGACACCTTTATTCATGATCCACTTGGCGGGTTCGATCTGACTTCGGAAATCTACCCCATCATCGGAAAACGAATCGCCCAGATGGGTTTGCCAACCCTTTTTATCCAAGAAGGTGGATACGCAATCGAAGCGCTGGGAATCAATGTATATGGATTGCTGTCCGGGTATGAAGGGGCCTTCTTAAAGTAGGAAAGAATCTGTTTTTTTGCGGATCTTCACGTTGATGCTCCGATAGATCCAGGAGGTGGGTGGAAGTGAAGGCATTTTTCACCGTTCTGTTCCTTGGGCTCTCTACTCTCGTTTTTTCATCGGCCTTTCAGGGATTGCTCTTTCCCATGGGAGACCAGTTTTATTTTCTAAACGACAAGGAACGGAGGATCTACGCGATCTCCGAACTGGTGATCCAGGAAACCGACCGACTGATCGCGCTGTATGAGCAATATGCCTACTACCAGGGATTTCCACTCTTAATCGCCTTTCGAGGAACCAGCGAAGACTGTCCAACCAAAGGGCCTGTGATCTCTGCAATTTCTTCCTCGACCATTTCAGTGAAAGAAAACCGGCCGGACCAGGGGATTCTGGGGTTTGACCTAGTGGCCTATTCTCCGGAAGAGGGATGGTGGTTGATCGGATCCAATGGGTACAGCCTTCTGTTCTGCGATTACAAGCGTCAATTGATATGTCTTTCTTGGTACACTTACCCCACCCTCACTTCCCATCGAGATGGATTGCTATGCGAAATATCCTATGATTCCTACGATGGAGAACCCCGTTTTTTTAAAGCCCTCTTCTCGGAAGAAGAACTGGGGGTCTTTGTTGCCCGAATTGAGATGTACGACCAGGTATACTTGGGCAAAGCTCACATTTTGGAAAACCGCGCCGAGACGCTGATGTCGCAACAAATCGAAGAAGATTCATTCGTGGTCAGGATTGATGTCTTCGATTCCCTCACCTTCCGGGGAGAAGGGTATCTGCGCATTCAAACCGATAAAACTTCCCTACTTCCCTTTGAACACACCTTCGGAGATGTATGGGTCGAAGATTTCACAGGAGATGGCCATATGGAAATCCTATTTGCCTATTCATCTGGGATGTCCAGCGCTCAGAACATGGTGATCTACGAAAAGAGAGAACAGGGATACGCCGCCTATCGGGTTCCTTTGCTCAGAACCTATAGCCGGGGAGAGACAGTTTCCGTGCAAAACGGCCTAATCGTCCACATTATGCCTCAGTTCCGATTGAGCAACTTTGAACTCATCTATGACATCACTGCGACCTATCGGTATCTGGGGGACGGAGAGTGGGAGATTGATGAACCAGAACAAGTGCCCGAAGACCTGTTGCTCCAAGTAGCCCATAAAACGTTTCTTGAACAAGCGGTGGCGATCCTTGAGATCCTTCCCGATCTTGAGGCGCGAGATGCTCAGGGACGAACGGCTTTGATGATTGCAGCCGAGCAAAATCCCAGAGCGGAAGTCATCCAGATCCTCATCGAAGCCGGAGCCAACATTCATGCCACCAACCCTTCGGGAGGCACTACACTGATGTATGCGGCTGCTGCAAACCCGAACCCGCAAGTCTTGCGGTTGCTGATCGATGCCGGCGCATGTTTGGAAGCCCGGCATGAAAACGGGATGACCCCGCTGATGTTTGCCGCCAGCAACAATTCAAACCTTCAAACGCTCACAACCCTGATTCAGCAGGGTGCCAGCCTTCATGCCATGGGGGCATACGGGGAAACCGCCATGCACCACGCCGCCCACTCCAGCGTCAATCCCCAGATCATCCATGCGCTTGTCGAAGCGGGAGCCAACATTCATGCGCTGGATTATCTTGGATATGCCCCTGCAATCTATGCGGCTGCATTTAACAACAACCCCGCCATCTTGACCGCGTTGATCGCATGCGGTACCGATCTTCATCGCGGATACGCTGATGGTTGGACCCTTATGGATATTGCCATCCAATTCAAAAACGAACCCGCCATAAGGCTTTTGCGCACCCTTGGCGCGCAATGACCACACGATTTTTTCCTCAATCGCCGGTCTTTGTGGGATCAGAGACCCTTCCCATAAATAAGATGCTTCGGGTCTGATTGTCTTGGATGAGGAACAAAAATGGCCGGTCTGCGCGGAACACTGGCGGAGGCGCTCCATGTGAGGGCGCGCTTCTTTCCTTGACCACGACCGCTGTAGCGGCGGCAGCTTCCGTTCCCTCCTCGCTCACAGATACAAAGGCTTTGTGAAGGACTTCTCCAATATATAACCAGTCCGTTTGACCGTCCATCCCGGAAAAATCCGCCCGTTGATCGCTGAAGGCATCGTTCATCCCCATGGAAATCAATATTTCTTTCAGACTGAAGGTTGATGTCATTGTGAATTTTGGGAAGAATACCCCCACCGGTTGACTTCGCATAAGATCCCGCCATTCCGCTATCTTCTCCGCGCTGATTTGGTTTTCCCATTGCGCAAGGTCTTTGGTGTTCTCAGGCAGCAGCACAATCATGGACAGCTCTTCTCCTGCGTAGGGGAGTTCCAAAAGCTGGACACCCTCCGTATGGGCATAGCGAAACCGCTGCTGTTGGGCCATCATAGGCGCCCGAACCGCCTGTTCAGGAGTGATGAAGAAATCGCTTTCTTCTGTGAAATCGGGATCGAATGGCAGACTCCAATCGCCTTTGAAATAGATGGCGTTCACCAGAACCAGTCGCGTCAACGGAGTCAGAACCCCATCAGGGATCAGGTTTTGGATTCGATCCTTTGTTTGCTGCTCCACCCACCCGTTGATGATCTGCCTGGCGGAATCCGCCGAAAAACGGTAATCCACGGGAGTTACGGTTGTATGGTAGAACTCCGAAAGAAGGGCAAGGTATTCGGGAAGAAAGGGATAGCCAAGCTGTGGCCAAAGCGAATTGGCAATACTCATCTCCCCATCGGCATGCGCCTCGCATCGGTTCAACTGCCGCTCCAACTCCGCAAATGCGGCATGCACCCTCTCTTGTCCCATAGAAAACCCAAGCACCTCAGCCATCTCGCGCTCCGTATTCCCACGAGCCCCGGCATAGGTCATCGCAAGTGCTGTGGATATGCTGTGGGGTGAGAAGAAGAGATTACCCGTCACTTGCTCCGACAAAGCCCGATACAGGGTAATCGCAAAGTCCAAATTTCCTCTTGCGAGCCGCTCAAGATCGGATCCTTCCACTGAAAATCCAGGATTTCCCATCATGCTCAACAACACGATGCTCATTACGAAAGTCTTAACAAACGCCATTAGAATGTCTCCTTTCTATTGAAAGCGGAACAGCCCCCTCTTCAAAAAAAGGATCATCAGAAAAGCCCGAGTATTAGAAAGACGAAATTCCCTTGCGTAGAAAGTCTTTTGGAAGCTTTTCGTTCGATGGCATACACAGAAGACTCGTTTGAGGAATGTCAGAGCTTTCCCAACATCTCCTGGAGTTCTTGGTCGCGAGATTGTCCCTCGACCGGGGCAATGGTCGATTCCGTTCGATCCGAAGATTGGACCTTATCCACCTTGAGGTGGTGGTCTGCGCGAGCGGCCACTTGGGGCAAGTGTGTCACGACGAAGACTTGTCGATCTTGACTGAATGCCCGTAGCTTGTCTCCGACCACATCGCCCAACCGGCCGCCGATTCCGGAATCAACTTCATCGAAAACGATGGTCTTGTGCGGTAGGATCTGCCGCGTGCTCATTTCGATGGCCAGAAAAATTCGAGACAACTCTCCTCCCGAAGCGCTTTTCGCGATGGGCTGCAAGGGCATACCCGGATTGGGCGCGGCGATGAATTCTACCCAATGCTTCCCGTGGGATTGGAAATCCGGGTGTTCTCCAATCCTGTGGCCGAATCGCACTCGGTCCATTTTCATCTCAGTCAGTTCATGCGCAATCAAGGCCTCAATTGACTGGCTCGTTTTCTTTCGGGCTTCGCGCAGGGCCTGATCGAGTTTTTCCAGTTCCGTTCGGTGCGTTTGGATCGTTTGATCCAGATCCAGAGCCTGCTGGGTCATATTGTTGAGGTGGTCCAGTTCCTTCTGCGACCGCTTCTGGAAGGCAAGGACATCGTCCAATCGGGGGCCGTATTTCTTTTTAATCCGCTGGAGCAGGGAAAACCGTTCTTCCAACGCGTTCATTCGATGTTCGTCGAAATCCATCCCGTCCACATACCGTTTGATGGCCCGTCCTGCTTCCTGGATCATTTCCTGAGCCAATGAAAGGTCTTTGGACCAGATTTCCGCTTCCACTTCCCATCGCGAAACATCTCCCAGCGTATCCAGAGCAGACCCGAGCGACTCTTGGACTGATGAGCCTTCATGGCTTTCCAGAAGCAAGTCATGGCATTCAATCAAGCGAGTTTTCAATGTTTCGTAGTTTTGGAGCGCCTGCAGCTCCTTTTCGACCGCCTCGTCTTCGTTCTCCTGGATGCGGGCAGCCTCAATCTCTTGGATTTGGTATTGGAGAAAATCCGTTTTGCGCGCGATTTCGGACGGATCGCCGGGAAGATGGTTCAGCAGGCGCAATGACTCTTGCAACCGCTCATAGACCGTCTGATAATCAGACAAAAGCCTCGGAATGTCTGATCCGAAATGATCGATGAGATGGGTGTGGAAGATGGGATCCATTAGGTTTTGCTGCGCTTGTTGGGAGTGGATCTCCATCAAGATGGCGTGGATCTGGGCTAATGTTTGGGCGGGCACCAAAACCCCGTTGATTCGAGCCGAGAACCGTTCGGAGGTTCCGGAAATCCCCAAAATAAGCTGATCGTCGGTAGGTATTTCCTCCTGGTCCAGCATTTTGTTTGTGTCGGCGTCCAAATCAAAGACCCCTTCGACCGAAAACCGTTCCTCAAAGGGACCCAACATCTCTTTGGCCCGATAACAGCCGGATAGGGATCGAAGCAGCCGGATGAAGAGGGACTTACCCGCTCCGGTTTCTCCGGTGATGGTGTGCATTCCCGATTGGAAAGAAAGCTCGACCGTTCGAAACAACAGGAAATTGCTGGCGCGGATTTCGCGAAGCATCCTACCCCCTCTTTCCCCAGAGGACTTTTTTTGTCAGGGTTTGCCAGTAGGAATCGGTGGGGGGGTGCGCCAAAAGAAAGCGATCCGCCGCAACGCAGAATCGCGCGTATGATACTTGAATGGGTGAGGCTCCATCGATTGTGAGATTGAGGGGGGTGTTGGTTGCGGATCGAACCTGGAGAACCGATTCCACGCCAAGAATCAAAGGACGGCTGCATAGTGTGTGGGGGGCGATGGGGACCATCTGGATGCTTTCGCAGCTTGGACACAGAATCGAACCGCCCGCCGAGAGGGCATATGCAGTCGATCCGGTGGGTGTGGATATGATCAGGCCATCGGACACGATTTCGCCCAGCTCTGTCCCGTTGATTTCCACTCGGTAGTGTTCAATCCCTTGGTACAATCGGCGGTGAAAGACTCCATCATTCAAGGCCAGCTGAACAGGGGCGTTTTCTGAGTCGGTTTTGATTTCAAGGAGGGTCCTCGATGAACAGAGATGCTGGGTGAATACCTCCATGGGATCCGAAAGGACTTGCTGATAATCGTATCGGGTCAAAAATCCGAAGGTTCCAAAGTGAATGCCCAAAACAGGGATCTGCCATTGCAAGGCATACTGCAGCGTTCTGAGAACGCTCCCGTCCCCGCCCAAAACAAGAAGATGGGTGGGCGGTTGGTCTTTTGGTAGGTCCTGAGGTTCGGTTGTCACACAAAACACGATCCGAATTCCTTGATCCGAGAAGGTTTTGCGTAGTTGTTCCACCTTTTCTTTGATGCCTTGTTTCAGGGGATTATAAAAGACTCCGCATCGAATCATGGCTTATCGCAAACCCCTCCCAAAATCCGCCAAAGACTGCACGAGGAAGGAATCGATGAAGATCAGGATCAAAACAGCAACAAAAGGAGAAAGGTCAATGCCTCCGATCGGCCGAATCACCCGGCGCAATGGGTTGAGGGTCAGATTGGCTAAGGCGGAAAAAAACTGGCGGATTGGGGAATAATAGGAAGATGAAACAAAGCTGAGGATCGAGTTGATGATCAGAACAAAGATGTAGGCGTAGATCACCATTTGCAGAACACGAGAGAGAGCAAACAAGAAATTTCCCAATACAAACATTTTTAAGCCTCCGTTTCATTCATCAAAAGAAACACACCATGCATCTCCCTTCGACCCTAATCCGAAAGACATTGCCGGATTCCAGACTCAAGCCGGGCGACCCGGTGGCACCCGAAAGAGATCGCTTATGGCTGCTTCCTTCCGGATCTGACCAGGTTCACGAGCTTTCGTCGCACCGGACCCGACCATCAACATCCAAATCCGTCAAGAGGTCATGCAGATCGCAGGCCTCGGGGAGCCTTCCGTCTCGCTAAGGCGGGTGTCGAGTTCAGGGGACCGCCAGCCCCCCACGTAGCATGGTGTGCACGTTATTGTATCATACTTTGCTCTTTTTCGCAAGAGCGCTACGCCCAGTAAGCCCAAAATGTGCAATGATGGAAGGTGGTGTCGAATCCAATGAACGACCCATACAGTTGATGATTATAGGTCTTTCGAATATAGCCTCTTTGAATACTGGAAAACGCGTCCCAGATGGAAGGTATGGCTGTAAAACCTAACATCCTATTTGATCTGAAAATCACCATGGGTATCAAAGAAGAGTTTCAATGTCCCGCCACGCGATTCTCGACTGGGTGAAGAAAAGGAGAGGTCTCCTCGCAGTCCGAAGGGAATCTCCATTTGCGGACGAATGACGGATGCGATCGTTACCCCTGGAGACACCTTCAATCCGATCTCTGTGGATAAGGAAGGTGTATCTTGAAAATCGATGCTTTCATGGATATGTGCAGATTCGCTATGAATACCCGATGCGTGCGCCCAGGTACTGACCCCTTTTGGAATGACCTTCCACTTGAATTTGATCTTTGCTCCGACATCATATTTGAAGCCCAGTTCCAGATCCAACACCCGTCCGAACTCCATCGTCAATTCAGCCAGCACCGCTTCAAGGGAGTAGTAGAAATCAATAGGCACACTGACTCGTACTGGAACCCCAGAAACTGTAAAACTAATTCCAGGATCCGCCAAACGGTACTCACCGTCTTTCTTAAAACCTAAAAGCGCATCGATCACAAGAATAGAAGAAAACTCCATAGGGAAGATATCGACCCATTTGAGCTCACCTCTTTCCAGCTCAAGTGAAATCGCAGAGAAATATTGACATCCAACCTAAAACCATTGGTGAGTGTAACCGAAAGACCTGCTTGATCAAATAGCGTATTGACCCAATCTTTTTTCGATCAAATTGGTGCGATAACGTTTTTCTGCTTCTGCCAATTGACGTTGATCTTTGGGACTGCCGTATCTTTGGATGATTTGCTCCAGATCCCCTTCGATTTCTACAACGACTGTGTCCAGCGCTTCTTCCATATGCGCTTCCTGCGTATGCATAATCAGATAATCCAGATTGGGATCATCGTCAATCCCCACAATTTCGCGAACGCCATCGTAATGCGCGTCCAGAATGAAATCACCCACATGAAACACAGGCAACTGAGCGGTTCTTAAAAAAGCTATCTGCTCTGACAGGTCTTGACCATCGAACTCGACCACGTCATAGTAGGCAGAATTCATCACCAGTGCTCTAGGATGCTTGATGCTGGTGCCAAGCACACCGCTCTGGGAATGAAATGCTGTTTTACCAGTGTTTTCGATCCGAAAAACCATCCTACGGAAGTTTTCCTGGAGTAGAATTTCTCGGCCATTATTGGTTTCTTCCCCGTCATCTGTTTCTTGTGGTAATTCATGAATGAAGCTGAGCAATTGAGTATGCTGGATGAAGTGGTGCATGCTGTGTTCATTGGAATGGTACATAAATCCTTTAAATCCTTCTTCAGATCTGGCATGAGTAAAATTGGGTTCACCAATCATTAAGTGAAGAATAAGGCCATTCGCATGCTCCAGTATAGCGCCATTCGGTCCATAAATGAGATAGTCGAATTCGATCTCCGTTGTATTGATCCTTTTGATGTACAGATATCCATACCGCTTTTCGGCCACATACGGGGCGAACTCCTCATCTCCCATATCTTCCCAGGCATAGGTGATGTCCTGAAAGGCAATCAAAGATCCCTTTGCAAGATGTGAACGAGATGGATCGGTAGGATGAAAAACAAGGCTTCCCCCATAAAAAGCACCTTGCGTCAGTTCTTCAAATGGGATCCGAACGACCCAAATCTCTCGTTGCAAGCCACATGAAGTGATTAACACAATGAATACACCTAAGACAACCATCCACAACCATTTCTGATGCCGTCTTTTCATGGGTTTCCTCCTTTACCGCTGTCAAACCGCTTCCAAAAAACTTTCATCTGCGCAAGCAATCCTTCTGTTTGGTTTTTCAAGCAGGCAAATGCATTGCTGAGTACAATTCAGGATGTTTTATTGTGAAGGAGGGCTCATTATCTACAACTCATATTCTAAAACGCATAGTCTACGATCGCCCGGCAAAACTGGAATAAGTCGATATGCGGATCTGGATTAAACTCCTGGAGCGCGTTGCGAATATCATAGATTACCCGGGGGATGTCATCTGGAAAGTCTTGAGAGCCGGGGGTGTAGTAGACCCATAAGAATCGCCTCCAGCGGCCGTCCGTTGCAAAACGGATTGTTTGTTCGGTGTAGTTGTAAAAAAAATCCGTGGGCATATACCCTCCTGGATCCGGCAGGGGCCAGTACAAAGCCACACCGCCAGCATCCTCCCAATCCGTTCCATTCTTCCGGTACGCCACCGCTTCGTCCAGTCGATCCAAGACGATCTGGGCTTTTTGCTGGATTGCCTCAAAAGGATCGTCCCCAAGAATCGTATCGACCATATCGGTGAAGGCATGGACCAACTCCGGGATTTGACTCATTCGCACTGAGGACAATGTGATTGTCTTCTGATGATAAGCGCTCGCATGGGCATGGTATTGTTCCACCATCCTTTTGGCCCATTCTTCCGTTGCAATCAAAGGGTTGTCGGTAAGGGTCTTGATGATTTCAGCGAAAGACCATGCGGTTCCCGCTGCTTCCGAGCCAACCACGATCTCGACGCCGGTGTCATGGATTTCGTGCAACACTTCGATCATCTGCATATGACAGGCATTGAGGGCTAGCAGGTCAAAACGCACCTTCGATTCTCGTACCACTTGAGCAAGCTCTTTCACTCTCATGAAGGCGCCATCACTGGTCATATCGATCAGCAACCCTCTCCAACCATACCCATGATCGGCCACCATCAAGGCATTCCGTTGGGCTGGATAATGGGCGCTGGCCCACGCAATGAAATCAGCGAGTGTGTCTGGATCGGCCATGTTCACTTCTCTTCCCCCGGTCCCGTCTCCCCAGTCTTGAACTGCATTCTCTTCGGTAGGCACCATACCGGGAGTGTAGTAAAACCGGTGGGCGATCTCCCAACCACCGAAGTCATCCCTTCCCGGATATCGATCGAATTGAATGATAATGTTCACATCATCCGAGCTGCCAACCTGTTTGGTGACCATTTCGTGGAATGCAACAATGAAATCTTCTTGCATTACCGACTCGTCACCGTTGAGATACAGCATGAAGGTCCAGGCTTTTCCCAGATAGGGTGACGGAAAGAAACACCCCGTCACGAAAACAATCGTCAAGATCCCAATCGCGATCGCCGTACCATGCACCTTGGTTCTCATTCTTTCCCACCTCCTCGTTTCATGCCATTTTGGGTTCAGGGCATTCTTCGCGTCGGATCGTTCGAGCCATCCACCAAAAAACCCATACCAAAGTATACCCCTGCATGCAAATGCATGTCAACCCTTATTGCCATCATTCCGTCATTAAATTACTACCCTTTTACCATTCGCTTCTAGGGTTCAGATCTTGTGATCCTGTTCGGTCTGTTCAGATGGGAAGTATGGCCGAAAACTTGACATCTTTCTGGATCTGATAATCACCGTTCCCAAGGCGTCTTCCTTTTCCGATGTACCCCTCTTTTGGATGGATAGATACCCAAAGCGCTTTTTGATCGCATCAAGATTTATCAGAAAGAGAGAAAAGTGGATAATTAGCATACGAATGATGGAGTGGATAATCCTGAAGACTATGTCGGTATTCTCTTTGCTGGCTTGGGTTATGCATAGGTCATGCCTGATTAGGCGGGGTTGGGCGTGGATGATACCATTCTTCACCCCTTTTGCCATGTTGAATCGATCGCTGATTCCATTTTGGACATGATCCGAGCGGGAAAGTCGATTGTTCAGGAACACGCACATATGGATTGGGATGAACGCGTGTTTCTTGTTGGTTATTCGGAAGGCGGCTATGCCACCATGGCAGCAACCAAGTGGATCCAAGAACACTACGATCAGGAATTGACAATCACTGGAACTGCGCCCATGGCTGGACCCTACAATCTATCGGGAGTGATGAAAAGCATCATCACCGGAGATACCCATTATGCGCATCTTGCCTTTCTAGCATACCTCGCCTTTGGCTACGATGTCGTGTATAACCTGTTCGATTCAATATCCGAGGTCTTTCGACTACCCAACAGCACCGACCTCCCGCCCCTCATGGATGGGGGAACACAACCAGGACGCCATCAACCAAGTCCTTCCTGGTGGAGGAGCGAGCAAACCGAGTGCATTGTTCACGGAGTCTTTCATACAGAAGATCATGGATCCAGAATCAGCAATCAGCGCAGCCTTGATTTCCAACGACCTGTACAACTCTTGGGTTCCTCTTTCACCGATGTTCATGGTCCATTCCGCGGGTGATGAAGCGGTTCCTGTCGAGATCTCCCGTACCGCTGTTGCCTTTTTTGAATCTCAGGGATTCTTTCCCGAAAATGTCGAACTGGAGGATGGCCAGCATATGGAGTCATACATTCCCACCTATCTTCTGGCTATCGCCTGGATTCAATCGCTGGGTGTGGAAGACTGAGTCAACCGACTACCGAGGGACAAGAAACCTCTATTCATATTGGACCACTCTCTCTGGGCTCGTTCTTCTGCGTATGGAACCATCGTCCTTGCAAGACGGAACCCTAAGTCGTCCATACCAAACTCCATTACCCCTGCTCAATTTCTTAGCGAATATGATACAATTCTCTCAGAAAAAGGGAAAAGGGAGGCAGATTCATGAGCCATACAGCATCCAGCGAAAATCCCATCCAGTATGTGGCCTACGATCGTCGATACGCGGCTGCATTGGCGGATCTTTGGAACGAAAGCCGAGACAATTTTGGCGGTTCCTCAGAAATCGTTACCTCGGAAACCGTGATCCGAGAAGAGTCCAGCAGCGATCACAGAAAACTATGGCTGGCAATGGACGGGGACAAAGCAGTGGGATACTGCAAACTTTCGGATTTCTCCGAGGAGAAAGATACCTTATATATTCATCTGGTCAACGTCCATCCCGATTATCAAGGGAAAGGGATTGGCAAAGCCTTTGTCCTGATGTGCGTCGAAGAGACAATGAAACTTGGGTTCCCGCGTTTGGACCTATACACATGGCCGGGAAATGTCAAAGCGGTCCCTTTATACAAAAAATGCGGGTTCTTCTGGGTTTTCAATCCGCTACGTACGCATTTTTGCAATTTCATCCCAGAGATTGCAAACCACGGCCTCACGAAGGATTGGTTTCAGAAATTGGATTGGGTCCGCGACAATCAGCGGAAGATCGGCACAACTCCCGATGGCAAGCAATTGGGAGAATTCGAGTATTTCAGTTATATTTGGCAAAACCACGAAACGCGTTTGGAAGTCGAATACGAACGCAAGGGCCGTGCATTGCGTAAGATTGTATGCCCCGACTTTTCAATCGAGGTCATTCTGGACGTTTCCAAGAAGGTGTGGGGCCAGTCGCATCCCGTTCGATATCGGATCCAAAACCATACCGGTCGTTCGCTGGCTGTTTCCATTCGGGGCCAGGACCGTGAATGTGTTCGCAACCAAACAGATCTTTTCGCGATGGTCGATACTGAGGTCGAGCTAGAAGGCCAGTTTTTTTTGGAAGAACCAAGGAAAGAATACAAAGACGATGAGCAGGGAAGCGTTCCCACTGTATCGGCCGTTGTTGAAATCCAGGGAAAGAATGGGGTCATGTCCATCGGAGTCCACCCCGTTTACCCACTTCAATGGGGCATCAAAGAGCAAGACGGTCTATATTTCGATCAGATGGAAGGGATTGTGTCTCTCGATTTGGAGAACAGTTATGATTCTGACCGCTTGTTTCGGTTCTCTCTGCCTCCATCGGAGTGCGTGACCTTTCATCAACCGGATCTTTCGATTCATATCCCGGCAAAAACCAAGAAAAGCATATCCATTCCGGTTCAGGTTCACAAGGGAACCTATTACATTCAAACCATCGATGTATCCGTTGATGGAAATCCCCCCGCAGAGTTTCAAAAAGAGCTGGCGATCGATCTGTGCACGCGGTTTGGAATGTACGGCGGAGTGACCAAGGAAGGCGCGCTGATCTCTGTGAATGGCCTCCAGGTTGTGTACAACAAGAAGTTGACTTGGGTTTCGGGGGAAATCCGAGTGCTCAAGGACCAGGTTCGGATGCGTTTCCCAAGCTGCAACATCTCTTACAATGGCCAAATCACGGAAGAATTCTTCCGGGGAGAGGCAAAAGGCTTTGCTATTGCTGAGCATAAAGACGCGATGGAGCTGACGTGCTTTTTGGAAGGGGAAAAAGGGCTCGAGGCGGAGCACCACTTCTTGGTTCACATGGATGGCCGGATCCGAATTTGGTTCGAGATTGTCTCCCTTCGTTGTTCGGATGAGCTGGTTTTGAGGGCCAATCAAATCCCTTATATCCATGATGGATTCCTTCCCTATAAAGGAAAGATCATCCAAATCAATCGTTCCTTTGCTGATGAAAGCTCCGAATGGGATTTTGAGGCGATTGACGAAAACTGGTTGTATGCCCGCGTATGGGGAGGAATGGATTTTCCTCTGTCCATGTGGTGGGATCGGGATCTTAGAGTGACGAATACAGACTGGTTGCTCAGTTTTGAGGAGACAATTGGAAGGATGCCCGAAGGGAGTCGTTTCGTTTCAAAGCCAGTTTGGCTGGGGTTTTCGGTCTTTCATGATTGGAAAACTCTGCGATCCCATGCCTTGGGAGGAATGTGCCCTGAGAAGCCGGTTATCGAACCTTTCGAAATCTTGATCAACAAAAAGAACCCCATCATAACTGGAACCTCAGCGCAATTGGAGTGTTCCGAGATTCGAAATGTCGAAACCAAAGGAGAATGCCGTTTGAATGGCGCAATCCTGGGTTCGATCGATGACGCACATGATCTTACAGACAAGATTCACCCTGGTTTGAACCGATTGACCATACAAACCGATACGCATCAACCGTCCCTCCTGAGGGAGCGATTGGTTTTTCGGTCCTCAGGGACGATCCAACGCATTCAGAAAGAGGCCGAAGGGCTTGAGGTCTATGAACTGATTCATGATGCGTTGCGGTTTCGCGTTGCGCCTGGGTTTTCGAACGGAGTTTATTCGGTAACCTATAAAGACCGGGAAATACTCGACCACTGCTTTCCCCAGCCCGGCCCTCGCCAATGGGAAAATCCCTGGTGTGGAGGCATCCTTATGACATTGGCCCGGCGCTTAGACTTCATGAAGGAGCCAGTTTCTGCCAAGTTCTATTCATGCTCGGATCAATTCGGCAACCAATGGCAGGGGATTCAAACGACCATCCGCTATCATAAGGCCCCGACCTACGCGGGGCTTGTCCATCGCTCGTATTTTGTTACGTTGGAAGGATGCCCTCTGATCGCCTTATGGGATGAAGTTCTTTCTACGGTTGAAAAGACCCACATACGGGAGTATACCGCGCGCGCCTATTTTGGTATGGACGAACACCGGAACCAGTATTTTCGCCACGGCCTTTATGAAGGCGTGTCTAAAACCTATGGCGGGTATTCCTACCGAGAGGTGGAAACCGAGGATCTTCATTTTTCGCTGAAAAGCGATCATATACCGATTGCCATCTTTTTTGCCAATGAGCATGCAGATCGAGGATATATGTCAGTTGGCCCACACCTTACCTCAGCCATTTTCAGTGGAAAAGGCGAGCGGATTCCCGCTATGGGCCAGATTCGTTCCAAACCAGCTTTTTTGATTCTATCGGATCAGGGGATTGAGCGCAACAGCATTCGTGATCTCTGTCAATTGGTGTTCTTCTCCCCGGAATCTGTTGAGATCTGAACGGAAAATATGCTACAATCACATCGGGAATCGGATTGATCAAAAGAAACCAGGTGAAATGATGCGCGAGGTTCCGCCCATTCTCTATATGGCCATTACAGCGGATATCATTGATTCTCGCTCCTTTTTGGGAAGGGGAAAACCCGCCCAACTCTCTGAATTGCGCGAACGCCTTGAAGAGATTCGGGATCCCGATACCGTTATGCCCTTTGCGGTATTTCGCGGGGATGAGATCCAAGGGCTATTTCAACTCAATCCCCGGTTTGCTCAAATGATTCGTCATTTGCGATATGCCTGCAGACCGTTAAAGCTCCGGGTTGGGATCGGGATCGGCAGCATCGACGAACAGGATCGGCCTGCATCCGATAACCCTTGGGAATCAACAGGGGAAGCCTTTTTTTTCGCGCGAGAAGCGCTGGATCCTTTGAAAAGGGAAAAGCGGCCTGGAACCCGGTTACGCTGCGCAGATGGACTCCTTCAAAATACAGTGAATGTGGTATTTGAACTGCTGGATGCTCATCTACAAAAATGGACCAACCGTCAATGGGAAGCCGTTCATTCCTATGAATCTCATGGCACATATGCACGGGCAGGGCAGTCTATGGGCATTGCGTTGCAAAATGTCTCCAAGCTGTGCCAGAAGGCTCACTGGAGAAGCATCACCCATGCGGAGCAGTTTTTGGGTCAGTTGCTTTCACCATAATGTCATCTCATCGATGGTGCGATGGGAGAATATAAAGGAGGAGAGGCATGGAAGGTTTGCTTATGGCTTTTTTGGCTCATGCGCTTGCTGATTTTGTCTTTCGAAAGGCGCCCAGCCTCAAACAGAAAGAAACCCTGGACATACCCTTTATTGCCCGCCATGGGATCATCGTGACAGGGCTCACCTTTCTGCTCATGATCGGCTATGGTTTCATTAACGCGCTTTTCTTCAGCCTCTTGGTAGGGTTGACTCATTTTCTCATCGATATGCTCAAAACAAGCCTCACTCAAAAAAGAGGCAAGGGATTTGAACTGGGCGCTTTTCTGATTGATCAAGCGCTCCATTTGTTCGTTATTGCTTGGATCGCCCATGGATTCCACTTTTATCTTACACCCACATTCCTCAATTTCATTCGCATCTTTGGGCTGGACCCTTGGGTTTTTGCGGAATTGCCCTGGGGCAGTATCCTTGCGAACTTGGTTATCTATATGTACGTTGCGTTCGGCGGTGCTGTTTTTATGCGCATGGTTTTGGAGGTTATCTATCAGAAAGTACCCGAAGATCAAAAGAACAAAGTCCTTTCCGGTGGGATCGAGGAGGCGTCGCTTCAAGTCGTTGGAACAGGACGCATTATCGGGATTCTAGAACGCACCCTTGTCTTTGCGCTCTTTATGATGAATCAGGTGCCTGCCATCGCATGGATTATTGCCGCCAAATCCTTGGCCCGATTCCGCAATCTGAACGAAAAAGGGTTTGCGGAATACTATCTCATCGGGACTTTGATGAGCGTTTTGATCGCTGTTGTCGGCGGAATCCTTGCGCGAATGGCTGGATGATCATTCTTTTTTTCGATTGAAACGACTAGGGTTTGTGGTATAATCTCATGGAATTGCGCCAAATCAAATGACGGAGGTGACCGATATTGGCGAAAACTAGAGTATATGAGTTGGCCAAAGCTTTTTCCATGACCAGCAAAGACCTGTTGCTGGAATTGGAAGGGTTGGGCGTAGAGGCGAAAAACCACATGAGCGTGTTGGAAGACGACACGGTCAGTCTGCTGACCGAATTGTTTTCCATTGAAGATAAAAAGGAGGTTCGAAGCAAACCGCCTCGCAAAGAAAAAGACGAAGAACACGCTGCGGAAAAGTTGGAGAAATCCGCATCTGTTAAAGAAAAAGCGAAACCAGAGAAAGAAAAACCCGCAGAATCTCCGATTGAAAGTCGAACAGTTGTCTTATCGAAATTGGAAGTGATGCTGAAAGAGTTTGCGGAACTGATCCGGATCCCTTTGAATAAGATCATCCAAGACGCCTTTATTCTGGGAGAGATCCTCAACCCCAACCAAACGCTGGATGTAGATGACTGCATTACCCTTGGGAAAAAATACAATATCGAAGTGCAGTTGCCTACAAGCGAAGAGGAAGAGTCCAAACCGCAAGAGGCTTTTGACGCGCAATTGCGGAAGTATTACGATGATCTCTATAGCGATCCGGATGCCGGACTGGTTCGAAGAACCCCCGTTGTGACCGTCATGGGGCACGTCGATCACGGAAAGACTACCCTGTTGGATCGAATTCGTTCCGCCCGTGTAGCCGATCAGGAAACGGGTGGCATTACTCAGGCGATTGGCGCCTATCAGGTTGTGTATAAGGATCAAAAGATCACATTCATCGATACACCCGGTCACGAAGCCTTCACCGAGATGCGCGCAAGAGGGGCCCAAGCAACTGATTTGGTGATTTTGGTTATCGCAGCCGATGATGGTGTCATGCCACAGACCATCGAAGCCTTCAATCACGCCAAAGAAGCCCAAGTTCCCATAATCGTTGCGATCAACAAAATCGACAAACCCAATGCAAATATTGAAACCACCAAACAACAGATGGCGACCAAGCTGGGGTTGGTTCCTGAGGACTGGGGCGGCGATACGGTCACTGTCTTGTTGTCTGCCAAAAAAGGGGAAGGGATCGATGACCTTTTGGAGATGATCCTGTTGGTATCCGAGATGACCCAAATCCGGTGCTACCCCAAAGGCAAACCGAGAGGAATTATCATCGAGTCGGGTCTGGACGCCAAAACAGGGCCTACGGCCACGATAATTATCAAAGACGGAGTGCTTCGAACGGGCCAGCATTTTGTCGCGGGGGATACCTGCGGGAAGGTCAAAGCCCTGAAAAACGATGTGGGGAAACCGGTGCGAGAAGCGCGCCCTGGGGAGCCTGTCGAGATTATGGGGTTCAGTGATGTCCCTAGTTCTCATTCGATCCTGTACGTAGTCGAGTCCCCACAGCTGGCCAAGAGCATTGTTGAGAAGATCAAACTCCAATCAAAGGCCCAGCAGTTGAAACGAAAACACCTTTCTCTGGAAGAGTTTTATGATATTGTCAAAGAGAGCGACCAAAAGGAACTGCGGATCCTTCTAAAAGCCGATAGTTTTGGAACGGTTGAAGCTTTGAAAAATGCCATTGCAAAGCTTCAAACCCAGGAAATTTCGATCCATGTCGTTCACGCAGGGATCGGAGCCGTTTCCCCTTCGGATGTGCTCCTTGCGTCCGCATCGGATGCGGTCATTTTGGGGTTTCGGATTAAGGTGGACAAAAAGGCCTATGAGGAAGCGGAAAAGGAACGGGTGCAGATCAAGACCTATGATATTATCTTCCAATTGGTTGACGACCTTAAGAAGGCTTTGCAGGGGATGCTTGAACCGGAGCAGGTGGAAGAAACCCAAGGACATGCGGAAATTCGCCAGATCTTCAAAATCCGGAGAGTGGGCAATATTGCCGGTGTGCAGATGATTGACGGATATGTCCAGAAAGACTCTTGGGTTCGAGTCTATCGAAACGGCATCGAAGTCTTCAACGGCACGATACACACACTCAAGCACTTTCAACAGGATGCACAAATGGTCGAGGCTCCTCAAGAATGCGGGATGCGATTGGAAAAATTCGATGAAGTGCTCGAAGGGGACGAGTTAGAATTCTACCGAATCAAGGAAGTGGAGCGAATTCTTGACTTTAAACGGCAAGAACCAAAAGGAAGCTGATTCAACCTACGCATGGAACCAACGTAGGGGGTTTTCCAAGGCGCCGTTTATGGGCGCCTTATTTCATCAGTTTTTCCCGAATGAATGCCCAAGATGCAAACGTGAAACCCAACCCCAGTTCATTCTGTGTGGTAGATGCGTAATCGAACTGATGGGGGTGGGACCATCTTTGGATCGGCAAGAGGGGCCGGGTCGGATTGATCGATTGTGGCATTATGGTCCGTATCACTCCATTCTGGGCGATCTGATCCGGAAATTGAAGTATCAATCCATGTTGAGTCTGGAGCGCGTGTTGGCTTGGTGTCTGGTCCAGGTGTATCAACAGCTAGGCACAAGAGGGATCTTTGTTGTTCCCGTGCCACCGCATCCCGCAGCGGTTCGGATGCGTGGGTTTTCTCATACCTTTCTTCTGGTGAAGGCCGCCAAGCGCTTGGGCCTTCCGCATATGCAGATCCTGCCTTTGCTCCGGCACCGGACCGTTCCCTATCGCCCTCAAGCCAGTCTCAAAGATTTGAAAGAACGAAAGACCCACGTGATGAGCTCTTTTGAAGCGGCACGGGGAAAGTCCTTTCCGGAACATATTGTGTTATTTGATGATGTGTATACCAGCGGAGCCACTTTAGAAGCAGCGGCTGTTGCTTTACAAAACCATGTCCAAACGATAGACGCTGTTGTTTTGGCGTGTACAGCGGCTCATCAACAGCAGTAAGGAGTTCAGAGATGAAACGAAACGGGATTCGTTCATCCAAACGATGGAATGACAAAACACCCATTCGTAAGATCATCATCTCTCATCAAAACCCGGATTTTGATTCGTTCGCATCTGCGGTTGCCATGAAAGTGATGGAACCTGATTATGAGATCGTCTTATGCGGAGAACCGATCCAGAATTTGAAGGAGTTTCTCCATCTCTATCAGGAACGACTCCCGTTTTACATGGATACCGAGATTCATCCCCAAGCCGTAGAGGAAGTCGTGATGGTAGATGTTTCGGTTTTCGCGCGAACTGGGCCGATTCTCTCCCGCATCTTTGACAACCCTTCTCTGCGCATTCGGGTCTATGATCATCATCCCAATCTTAGCCCACCGGACCGGGAGATCGAATCCTACACCGTGCGGGAAATTGGATCCACCACCACCCTCATCGTTCAAATGCTTGCAGAAAAACGAATTGCTCTGGATTATGTCCAATCCACTCTTTGCGCCATTGGTATCTACGAAGATACCGGAAACTTTCTCTTCTCGTCTACGACCAAAGAAGACATGGAAGCTGCTGCGTGGTTGTTGTCCCAAAAGGCAAACCTTGATGTGGTCTCTGCTTTCGTAAAGACGGATATGACCATCGACCAAAAGTTGCTAATGGAAGAGCTCATCAAAAATGTGGTGATTCGCCCGGTCGAAGGAACCCCCATTGCCGTTGCCACCCACGAAACAGAAAAGTTTATGGGCGGGTTGAACTTGATCGTCAGCAAAATATGGATGCATCAAGGGTACGATACGTTCATCGGTGTGATTCGCATGGGACGAAGAGTGTATATCGTAGGACGTACTATGTCCGAAGATGTGAACCTGGGCGAGATGATGGGCGCTTTACGCGGTGGAGGCCATCAAAAAGCGGCAGCTTCTAAATTGGTTGACGTCTCGTTGGATGAAGCGGTGGAGACCTTGTGGAATCTCCTCCCCAAGTACATCCGTCCATCGGTAAAAATCAAAGACATCATGAGCGCACCGGTGAAAACCGTTTACGCTGAGATGGAAATCCGCGAAGCCTTCAAAATCCTAGAATTAACTGGTTTTGGCGGTCTTCCTGTCATTTCCCTCAACCAATTGGTTGGGGTGGTTGTCCGCAGAGACATTCAGAAAGCGATGAATCATGGCATGGGAAATGAACCGGTTCGAAAGATCATGTCCACTCATTTGGTTGTTGTCGAGGAGCACGATTCTTTGGAAAAAGCCCGACAGCTGATGATCGACCATGGCGTCGGTCGACTTCCCGTGATTCGGAAAGGAATTCTGGTGGGATTTGTCACCCGTTCGGACATCATTCGGGGTGTCTATAAAGTCGACGAACGTGCACTCGTAACAGAATCCGAGATGCTCTCCCCGTATAATGTCAAATCCCTCCTGATCCGCGCGCTTTCCAGAGAGACATATGAAAGAATCCTCCGTTTGGGGAAACAAGCCGATGAAATGGGGACCAAGCTCTTTGTTGTGGGTGGTTTCGTTCGAGATTTGCTCATCGGATATCCCAATCAAGATGTTGATTTGGTCGTTGAAAACAACGCAATTGATTTTGCTCGGAAGGTAGTCCGTCAAGAAAAGGCGCGTATGGATTACCATGAGAAGTTTATGACGGCCAAAATCCATTGGGAAGATGGAAGTTCCATGGATATCGCCACAGCCCGCATCGAATACTATCGGTTTCCTGGCGCTTTGCCTGAAGTAGAGCTGGCTCCAATCAAGAAGGATCTGTACCGCAGGGACTTCACGATCAACGCTTTGGCCATCAGTCTGAACCAAGGGACATTTGGCGATCTTCTGGATTTTTTCCACTGTCGGAAAGATATCGAAGAAGGGATCATCCAAGTGCTGTACAATTTGAGTTTTGTGGAAGATCCAACCCGAATCATTCGGGCCATTCGATATAGTGAACGATACCAATTCCAGATCTTGCCCCGGACTTTGGAACTACTGAAAGAGGCTCTGGATAACCAGTACTTGGAGAAGATCTCGAAAAATCGGATTCGCGATGAGATTGTGTTGTGTTTGAAAGAACCCAACCGGAGTCGCATGATTCAGCGCATGGGAGAACTCGATGTCTTCCGTCATATATTCGGATCAGTGTACTTCAATCCTTCCATGAGCACACGGATCGATCAGTTCTTCCAATTCCTTCCTTGGATCGAAACATTCACTCGGAAAGGCTTTCACCCCTTTTATGCGTTGCTTCATGTATTACTCGAATACCTACCTCTTGAGGATCTTTCCGAGATCATCCGAGCATTCGGCATTCCGAAAAAGATTGGGAACAGCATTGCACAATTGAGCGATAAAGCAATGACCATTGCCGAAGTCATTCGGCTGGAGATGCCTTTTTCGGATATCTATTACGTAGTGGAAGGGATTACTGCGGAAGGAATCGCTTTCATCGCTTCGTACCTCGACGAAGGGGGACAGGAGTACTTGAAAGAATACCTCAGAACCAGAAAAAACACACGAATCGAGTACGTTACCGCGCCGATCCTGATCAAAAAGCACCATGTGGAAGATGCGGATACGATTAAGAAGATCATCCAAATGGTCGTAGGAGAGCATTTGGACGGACGGTGTCGCACTGCCGAAGACGAAAAAGAACTGCTGAATCAATGGTTCGAATCGCATCAAGAGGATATTTCATCACAAAAGGAGGGAGCGCTGTGAACGAACATCCAATCGTAGTAGAAACGAAAGCGCCCGATTTCAAGGCAAAGGACCAGAATGGCCAATGGTGGAGTCTTTCAGGTCTTTCGGGGAAGCGAGTATTGCTGTCTTTTCATCCGCTGGCTTGGACCAGTGTCTGCATGAACCAAATGCAAGCCCTGGAACTTTCTTGGGATCGCTTTCAGAAAGCGAATGTCATTCCGATCGGTGTCAGCGTGGATTCGGTTCCGTGCAAAAAAGCGTGGGCTGAATCCATGATGGTTAGCAAATTACCCATGATCGCTGATTTCTGGCCCCATGGCGAGATCGCCCAACGATTGGGTATCTTCCGAAAAGAGGACGGGTTTTCCGAACGGGCCAACATCCTGGTTGGAGAAGATGGAACGGTATTGTGGATCAAAGTGTATCCGATCAAGCAACTCCCGGATCTCGAGGAAGTTTTCTTGTTTATCGAGACCAAATGAATGGAATCCCCAAAAAGGCCCAACTTTCAGGCGGATACTTGAATCTCAGCGAAGAACAGGTCATATCGTTGGGAACAACATGGGGCTTGCAATGCGCCCAAGGGACTGCTTTTTTTCTTCAAGGGGAACTCGGCGTGGGAAAAACCGTGTTGGCCAAGGCTATTGGCAACGGATTGGGTGTGCTTCCTGAAGAGATGAGAAGCCCGAGTTTTTCGATTCTGAACACACATCACGGGTCGTCGAGAATCCTGCACCATTTGGATCTGTACCGTCTGGAATCAGCGAAACTAGATGACATTGGAGTCGAAGAGCTCTTTGACGAAGATTCTGTCATAATCATTGAATGGCCCGATCGGGCCGAATACCTTAGTTCGTTCGGCGGAACTTGGGTGAAGATCCAATATACATCTGATCCAGAAAAAAGAACCCTTTGGGTCTATTCCATAGAGGAGGAAGTATGAACGCAAAACCACAAATTGTCTATTCTCATGAATCCGTGAGGGTTCTTCGGTATTTGTTGCCTCCGATTGGCGTCAATACGTACTTGATCCTTCAGGATGACATCCTCGTATTGGTTGATCCTGGCGCAGGCATCGCCAAAATCCTACGCGAGCAGGACCTGTCCAAACACAAAGCGAATGTGCTCTTAACCCACTGCCATTATGACCATATCGCAGGGTTGGAAGAACTCCATTCCGCCTCGGTTTGGATTTCGAGACAAGACCTTCCCGGGCTCTCCGAACCGGAACGGAACATGGCTCCGGAATTCGAAATGGTCTTCCTCTCTTCCAAAGGATGGACGGTCCATTCTCTGGATCCGGGCGATCATCAAATCGATGGATTGTCCTTTACCGCCTTTTTAATGCCCGGACACACCCCGGGTAGTATGATCTTCGATTTTGGACCCTTTCTCTGCACCGGCGACGTTATTTTCGACTCATCCATTGGCAGAACGGATCTTCCCTACGGAGACCCGAATGCCATGAAGCAATCTTTGCAGTCGTTCCGCGCCCTATTCCAGGATCGCCCGCGCGAACTATTGGTCTTGCCCGGTCATATGGATATTGTCCCGCTTGGAATCCTTTGGCGCCAAAACCCCTATTTGAGCGATCGACCCTTGGGTTGATCGAAAAAAGGGCAACTGCTTGATCAAATGCAGTTGCCCTTTTTCTCAGTGATTATGGTGCCGAGGGACAGAATCGAACTGTCGACACACGGATTTTCAGTCCGCTGCTCTACCGACTGAGCTACCTCGGCAATTCAGGTCGGGTGGATCCTGGCTCTGGTGGGAGCGGCAGGGATCGAACCTGCGACCTCCTCCTTGTAAGGGAGATGCTCTTCCGCTGAGCTACGCGCCCTTATCTGGCGCCCCCACCGGGGTTCGAACCCGGGTCTCCACCTTGAAAGGGTGATGTCCTAGACCACTGGACGATGGGGGCGACGGTCTCAACGGGCTATATCTTACACTATTCCGTAAAAAAAGTCAACCCCTTTTCAACGGATAGCCCTGTTGCTGTGCCTCGATCCGAGGATTAATGCACCCGACCATTTCTTTTGATTATCGTCAGATGAAGTAGGTTCAATTTCATCAATCTGTGTTATAATTCTAGAGGAATATTGGTTTATCGAAATTTCCCGGAAACTCATGGAGGTGAGGAGATGAAACGAGGCAGGGAAAAAACAATGACACCTGTGTTGGAAGATTACCTCAAAGCCATTTTTACCATTACAGAAGAAAAACCGGTAGCCCGAGTCAAAGACATTGCTGAAATAATTGGAGTCAGCCTACCCAGTGTAACCAACGCCTTAAAACGCCTGAAAGACTTGGGATATGTGGAATACGAAAAGTATGGGTTGATCATGCTGAGTGAAAAGGGGTACGCAAAAGCCCAATCGCTAAAAAAGGTAAACGAGTTTGTCCAAACCTTCTTTTCTAAGCTGGTGGGTCTTGACGCAAAGGAATCAGCAAGCTTGAGCTGCCGGGTAGAGCATTTTTTTGAAGGCGAGACATATGATCGGATCGAACAGTTTATCAACATTCTTCTTAAGGTGAAAGCGGAAGGGATATCTGCGTGCCAAGAACTGGTTGACTTTCTGAAAAACACAGGAGATTCCTGATGCGCACGGCGTTGGTCACTGGTGGCGCCGGGTTCATTGGTTCCCATATTGTAGATCAGTTGTTGCAAAGGGAGATCAACGTGGTGGTTATGGATGATCTGTCAACAGGAGACCGAAACCATCTCTTTCATAAAGACATCATCTTCTATCAGGCGGATATCTGTTCCCGGACAAGCGTGGAAGAGATCCTTCAGGTACACAATCCCCATGTGATCTTTCATTGCGCTGCCCAAATCAGTGTGTCTCGTTCTGTGCGAGAGCCTGCCCACGACGCAACCGTTAATGTTGTTGGATTGCTTAACCTTCTGGAAGAGAGCGTTCGGGTCGGGGTTGAACGCTTCGTATTCTCCTCCTCTGGAGGGGTTATGTATGGAGAAGCCCCAAACGCTTTTCCCACCCCAGAAAATCAAACCGAAGATCCGGTATCTCCTTATGGAATCGCCAAATGGGTTGGAGAGAAGTATTTGGACTTTTTTCACCAGCATTATGGTCTTGAATATGCCGCGCTTCGATATGGGAATGTGTATGGGCCCCGACAGAACCCTCATGGAGAAGCTGGTGTTGTAGCCATCTTCTGTGAAAAAATGCTCAAAAATGTGACTCCCATCATACATGGAGATGGTTCGTGCACCCGGGACTACGTCTTCGTGGAGGACGTAGCATTGGCGAACATACTGGCTATGGATGCGCAGGGAGTGTTTGTCGGGAACATTGGAACTGGGATTGGCACCTCTGTCAATGATCTATACCGAATTCTTCAATCGATGATCCCCAATACCCCCGAAGCCATCCATGGACCTCCCAGAGAGGGTGACCTTCTTCGCAGTCAGCTCGATAGCACTCGAGCCAAAGAAGTTTTGGGTTGGGAGTCCACGACTTCTCTGGAGCATGGGTTTTCCCAAACGGTTGATTATTTTCAGTCCAAGCTTGGTCTGTAAGCCGAAGAAAAAGGAGTTTGGATGAATCAGGAAAGCCTTTGGCAGGAAGAAGATCGGAACCGGCCGCCTCTTGCTTTGCGTTTGAGACCAGCCGTTCTTGACGATATTGTCGGGCAAAACCATATTCTAGCAAAAGGAGCGGTTTTGCGAAAAGCCGTTGAAGAAGATCGTTTGTTCTCTTGTATCTTCTTTGGTCCACCGGGGTGCGGGAAAACATCTCTCGCAGAGATCATTGGCCGAATAACGACCAAAACCTTCTATCCTTTTTCTGCTGCGCGCGCCAATATGTCGCAGTTAAAACCGATTTTGGACGAAGCAATGGCTCGGTTTCATAAGATTCATGAGCCGACGGTTATTTTTGTTGATGAAGTCCACCGCTTTAACAAACTCCAGCAAGATGTCTTGCTTCCCTATATGGAACGAGGGGAGATTATCCTAATTGGCGCGACCACAGAAAACCCGAGCTTTGAGTTAAACCCTGCACTCCTTTCCCGGTGCAAAATCTTTGTGTTCCACCCCCTATCATCCGAAGCGATCGAAAAACTCCTCCAAAAAGGCTGGACGGTTACCGGCGCTATGCATGGATGGACTTTTGACGAGGATGCGCGGGAGGCGCTCATTCAATGGAGTGGTGGTGACGCGCGTGTTGGTTTGAACTTTCTCGAAATTGCTGCGTCCATGATGCGTGATTCCGACACAGGATCATTAGCGGAAACCCCTCCAAAAAATCTGACTCTTTCTATACTAGAAGAGGCCGTTCAACAGAGGATTCCTAAATATCGCAAAAAGGGCGACGAACACTTTGACTTGATTTCAGCAATGATCAAAAGTATGCGGGCAAGTGATCCCGACGCCGTTGTATACTATATTGCCAGAATGCTGGAATCCGGTGAAGATCCATTATACCTGGCGCGAAGGATGATCCGTTTTGCCAGTGAAGATATTGGGATGGCTGACCCTTTTGCATTGATGATTGCGGTCAACGCCTATCAAGCGTGCATGTACATAGGCATGCCTGAATGTACGGTCAATTTGGCTCAATCAGGCGTTTTTTTGGCTGTAGCGGCAAAAAGCAATCGGCTGGATGTTGCCTATACCAAAGCGAAACAAGAAGTCCAGAAGCATCCGGACCGCCCTGTGCCTTTGTGGTTGCGAAATCCGGTAACGGGCTTTATGAAGAATCTGGGATACGGAAAAGGATATCAGTATCCCCATAATCATGGAGGGTTTGTTCGTCAGCGATGCGTTCCGGAAGGGTTGGAATCCATCGAATTTTATTCTCCTTCGGAAAAGGGCAAAGAAAAGGCAATTAAAGAGTATCTTACCAAACTATGGAGAAACGATGAGCCGAGCGGATCAACTCCATAGAATCGCTTCCGACTTTCCGGATCTTCCCGGTGTCTATATCTTCGAGGGCGATGGAAAACCCCTGTACATCGGCAAAGCCAAAAGCCTGAAGCGAAGGATTATGTCCTACTTTCTGGCCAAACCATCCGAAGCCAACAAGGTCCAGGGAATTTTGGAGAAAGCCACAAATCTTCGGTGCGTCCAAGTGTCCACAGAAAAAGAAGCCCTTTTATTGGAAGCCAACTTAGTATATGAATACAAACCTCCGTTTAACACCTTTCTAAAAGACACTCGGTTTTATCCCTATATTCATGTTTCTCAGGAACGGTTTCCCCAATTGCAGATCACTCGGTACCGCGATCAAGAGGGGCGGTATTATGGTCCATTTACCAATGTCTCCATGGTCCGCAAAGTGTTGGAGATCATATACCGGAGCTATGGAATCCGGCCGTGTAATTATGATCTGAGCAAGATTTCCAAACCTTGTCTGGAATACCACCTTGGTCGCTGTATGGCCCCTTGCTCAGGATCCATCGCTCCTGAAGAATATGAAGAAGCGGTTGAAAAGACCGTGGGCTTTTTACAGGGTGATGTACGTTCTCTCCGAACCCTTTTGGAAGAAAAGATGCGGTTTCTGTCTGAACAAATGATCTTCGAAAAAGCAGCCGCTATTCGAGATATGCTCCAAAAACTCGATGAACTCTTCTTTCCTCAATATGTCGTGCTCCCTGACAGCCGAAACCAAGACTTTGTTGCCATGAGTCGACGGGATGGGAAAGCAGTGATGATCCGAATGAAAGAGGGTATCATCTTCGCGGTCCTTTCTTTTGATTTCGATTCGAGCATTAGTATGGAAGAGATATTCGCCCAATTCTATTTTGGCAAACACAACGATCTACCCGATACAGTCATCGCGGATCTCCCAGCCCGCCAGGAAAAACGAATTCACAGCCTCCTTGGGGTTCGATACACAGGCAAACCGAGATCAAGCGGAGAAGAGCGGGTCTTCCTGATGGCTCACCAGAACTTAGATAAGGAAGTGGCTCAAAGGAAGTTTTCACTTGATGCGTTAAAAAAACTCCGGATCACTTTGGGTTTGAAAAAGCTTCCGCGTAAGATTGAAGGCATTGACATCGCCCATACACAAGGCCTATATACGGTTGCTTCTGTCGTATCTTTTGTCAATGGGATACCCGAGAAGCAAGCTTATCGTAGGTACCGGATCACCCAACTTCAGCACCCCGATGACTTTGAATCCATGCGGATCGTTGGTCGGAGACGTTACAGCAAACATGAGATGCCCGATCTGCTCCTCATCGATGGGGGAATTGGACAAGTACAGGCTATGAAAGGCGTTTTGGAGCATGAGCTCAATCTGAAGCGGATCGAGATCATTGGTTTGGCAAAAAGTGAAGAAACCATCGTCTTCCCGGATGAACGAGGAGAACTCAACCTGCCCCATGAGAGCCCGGCGCTCCGTCTTCTGATATCCATACGGGATGAAGCGCATCGCTTTGCAAACTCTTTTCACAGCCATCTTCGGGACACCCGAATGAACCATTCCCGGCTTGAAGAAATCTCGGGTGTGGGAAAGGTACGGAAAACCAAACTTCTGAGGCATTTTGGGAGCATTCGTGCATTGTCAAAGGCGCCTGCGGAAGAGATCGCGCGGATTGTGCGGGACGAATCGTTGGCCAAACGAATCAAAGAGTTCTTTTCCCACGAAAAATAACGATTCATTTGAGAACCCGGAGATATGGTACAATATCCAAGAAAATCCCTACGGACATCAGGGGACATATTGGAAAACCGGAGCAGACATGAAAGAAATCGAAGGAATCCTTATCTTATTGACCATCCTGATCGGTCTTTATGGGACAATCATGAAACGGAACCTGATTTTAAAGCTTTTAATGTTGGGTATCATGAATTCCAGCGTGATCGGTTTTTTTTTGCATTCTGGAATTGGCGAAAGCAGGACTCCACCCATTCTTTCCCCTTCGATCCAAGTATTCACACAGTTTGACTATGCGGATCCTTTACCCCAAGCTTTAGTGATTACTGCCGTTGTCATCGGGTTTGCAACCCTTGCCTTATCTTTGGTTTATGTAATGATGATTGCTTCGAAATTCCACACCGTCGATGAAGATCAGGTAGAAGACACCATCGAAAAGGATCGTTTGGATGAACTCAGATAGTTTTCTTGGTCTCTTTGCTGTCTCCCAACTCCTTTTTTCTTTTCTCGTCCTGATCTTCCGCGAGAAAGCTCGCTATTTTACGTTGATTCACGCGCTTTCCTTGCTGGTTTTCTCAATAACCTGGAGTACCGGAGCTTGGGGCCGGCAAGAAATGCACACCATTCTCGGTGGATGGGAAGCTTTTCGTGGGATATCCCTTTATTTCGACGTGCTGTCCCTCCGATTTCTGTTCGCTGCATCCGCGGTCTTTACAGCGGTTGCCTTTTTCTCCTTTGTAAAAATCAGAGAGTGGCGTTTTTTCTTTCTCATGGATCTATGCCTCAGCTCTCTCGTTTGCGTCTTTTTGGTCAACGACTTATTCAATGGATATGTTACCCTGGAACTGTTGTCCCTGGTGTCCTATCTGCTCATTTCCCTAGAAGGCAGGCGCAGACAAGTATGGGCCAGCTTGAAATATATGATTATCGGAGCTGTGGCCTTTAACCTTTACCTGATTGGCGCTGCCCTGATCTACCATTCGACGGGTTATTTGAATCTGGATTTGATCGCGGCTTCTTCCGGATATTCCCAGCTGGGATTGGTTTTGATTGTTATCGCGTTGCTGGTGAAATCCGGGGCTTTTCTCATGAGCATGTGGCTTCCTTCCGCTCACTCAGAAGCGATCTCGCCAGTTTCGACCTTGCTCTCGGGCATTTTGGTAAAAGCCGGAATTTTTCTGATATTCCGGATTATGGGAAAACTCGATGCGCCGATGATCGTTGAGTTTATCACTCAATTGGGTCTTTGGAGTTCATTGGCAGGCGTGCTATTTGCGATGGTCCAACAGGATATCAAGCTTATTCTCGCGTTCCATACGATGTCTCAAATGGGATACGCCCTCGCTGGGATTCGGGGAGAAGGCTCTCTGTACGCGATGAATCACGCCCTGTTCAAAGCCATTCTCTTTATGGCAGCCGATCGGTTGTATGTCGTGTTCAAGACGCGAAACGTCTATAAGATTCGAGAGAAGGAAGGTCTGGTTCCCATAACCACCTTTTTGGCCCTTCTCGTTGGTTATCTCTCCATCGCCGGACTCCCTTTTCTGGATGGGTTTTCTCCCAAGTTCCATGTCATTGAAGAGCAAAATCTCTTCGGAAAAATCATCCTGATCCTTTCTGCGATCGGAACCGTCGCTTCCATCGGAAAAATCATCATTCCCGTTTTTCCAAAAGTGGCAAAAAAGCTCCGAGACAGCTGGGAGCAGACCATCGGATTTTTCATTTTGGGGTTTGGTTGCCTTTCCATCGGTATTGCTGAGACTATCGAAATCGATCATAAGACAGAAGCTGTTACAGAAAGCTTGGCCATCTTTTTTGCGGGTTTGATCGTTCTGAAGTGGATCGTCCCGAAGATCCATCCGTTTTTCCCCAAACGATTGTTTGAGCTCCGCACAGCATTGATGCTGCTCCTCATAATCACAACCTGTGTCGGCGCCGCCTTTCTACTGGAAGGGAGGGGGCAATTATAGAGATATCCCTTTCCACCCTTGCGCAATTGTTTCCCTGGATTCAGTTTACGTGGACCTTTTTGATTCCGATGTTTCCTCGATACGCTCGGGGAATGGGTATTGTTCATGCCCTTTTTTTAATGGGCTTTTCGGCCTTTCTGTGGGCGAATGGCGTGGCTGAAAACCCAATATTTGTGGTCATGGGTGAATGGGATCTCTTCCGGGGCATTCAGCTTATCTTTGACCAAACGACCATCCTCTTCATCGCCACGACCGGTTTGATCTATTTTTCGGTGTTGATCTACTGTTGGAAACGGTATAGCCAATGGACCTTCTTTTTTCTCCTCAATATGATGATCTGCACGGTGATCAGCGTATTCTACTCTTTGGATCTGTTCAACGCCTACGTATGTATGGAACTCTTCTCCCTAGTCGTATATTTGCTAATATCCTTCTCCAGAAGACGGAAGCAACTTTGGGCGGGCTTGAAATACCTTCTCCTGAGCGCCGTGGCGCTGAACCTTTATCTGGTCGGGGTAGCACTTGTGTATAATCAAACCGGTACCTTAAATCTTCTCACGCTTCATGGAAATGAAGGGATTCCTCGGATTGGGATTATGCTCATCGTTGGAGCCCTTTTGGTGAAAACAGGCGTTTTTTTCTTCAGTATGTGGCTGCCCAATGCGCATGGCGAAGCGGACGCGCCTGTATCTGCTCTGCTTTCGGGTCTAGTCGTTAAAGCAGGGTATATTTTCCTCTTTCGGATTGTCCAGGCGCTTCCAGAGCCTTGGTTGACGGAAACTATCCTCCATATAGGCTGGATGAGCGCTTTATTTGGCGGAATATTGGCCTTTGTCCAAACAGATATTAAATACCTTCTTGCTTTCTCCACCATGTCTCAGATGGGGTTTGCTCTATGTGGGATTGCTTCTGCAGGGATATCCTTTACCCTCAATCACGCTTTGTTGAAGGGATCATGGTTTATGATGGCCGGTTTGATTCATGAGTGGTCTGGGATGAGGAACCTGAAGGACCTTCAGAACGCGCGCAAGCCTTTCCATCCCCTATTTCGTCTGTTTGTATTGATCGGATTTCTGGGCGTTTGTGGTATTCCGCCTTTCGGGAATACCCTTTGCAAAGGAGCTATTGTATATGGTTTGCCTGAACCAATTCAATACGTCCTAATCGCTTCGTCGGTTCTATCGGTAGCCTATTTTTCGAAAATCCTATTTGCGGTCTTCCTCGGCAAGCGTTCTGAAGGGAAGTCGACAGGATGGACCGTACAAGCATTCCTGCCTCCCCTCCTTTTGCCCCTTGCTGCGATCGTGGGATTGGGAATCCTATATCGGGGAGAATGGCTTTCCTCGGTTTTGATGACTGGGGCAGGAATTGCTCTTCATTGGGTATTTGGAAAAAAACTGGCACTCGGATATCCCGAAAAGGCATTCCGCCTCAACCGGATTCTCACTCTGTATATGCTCCTGATTGCCGGAATCGCCCTGATATGGATTCAGTATTGATCAGTAAAGGGATTGAATTTTTTCATTCATCATCCTGTTGTTGATTTGTAATCCGAAAAAGCGTACAATCCACCTGCGATCATGGGAATAAGGAGGGATCCCAACAATGGAAATTACACCGGATGTCCGGTTGGCAGCAAAGGTCTTGAACACACCGTTTTTGCTATTGGATCTCGATATTCTGAAATCCAACTACCGCAAACTCTTGGGCATCATTCCCAACCTTGAGATTTTCTACGCGGTTAAAGCCAACTCTCACATTCGCGTGCTGGAAACACTGCGTGATGCGGGGAGCAGTTTTGATCTTGCTTCGATCGGTGAAATCCGAAAACTCTTATCATTGGGTGTCGATCCTCAACGGATGAGTTTCGGAAACACCATCAAACGGGAGGAAGATATCCGATTCGCGTTTGATCATGGGATTGATTATTATGCGATCGATGCGGAAATGGAAGTGGAGAAGGTCGCAAGAAACGCCCCTGGATCCAAAGTGTATGCGCGACTGCATATGAGTTCCACAGACAGCGATTGGCCATTGTCCAAGAAATTTGGGACAGATATCGACCACGTACAGAGCATTCTTACCTACTCGAAAACCCTGGGGCTTGTCCCTTATGGCGTTAGCTTTCACGTGGGTTCGCAAACATACAACAAGTTCAAGTGGAAAGAAGCGATTATGGAAGTTGCGGAAATCTTCCACTCCCTGAAAGAAAACCATGGGATCGAGCTATCCATGATCAATCTCGGGGGAGGAATGCCCATTCGGCATGTGCGTCCCATTCCTACTGTGGACGAAATCGGCACGATTATTTCCGATTCCATCGCCAACTACTTTCAGGATGTGCCCAACCTGCGGATTTTTATTGAGCCCGGCCGTTCCATGGTGGGAGATACGGGCACGTTTGTTGCCAGCGTCTTGCTCCGTTCGCACAAGCAGACCGAAGAATGGGTCTACATAGATGCGGGCGTCTTTCATGGCCTAATGGAAACGATCGAAGACTTCCGATACGAGATCGTAGTCGAAGGCAGGGAAGAGGAAGATACGAAGATCTTTACTTTGGCTGGACCGACGTGCGATAGTGTGGATAAGATGTACGACGAGGTATCTCTACCACAGAATACGACCTTGGGCGACATCATGTATATCAAAAATACAGGCGCGTACACCGCTGAGTATGGGAGCTATTTCAACGGAATTGAACCTCCGAAGGTTTACGTCCTTCAAGACATCATGCCCCAATTGGAAGAGGCCCGAGAAAGGGAAGGACAACCAACCGATACGGATTCCTAAAGCCAAGGCGCGAGTGGTTCGCAGACCATCGTGCGTCGGGATAAGAAGTCGGAAACGATCGATGCGGGCAAACCCGCATACTCGTTAAACGCTTTTTCATAGTCATCGCACGTTTTCTCGTTGCAGAGATCCAACACAACCTTCAGAGACAGGAAGTGGGTTCGATTCATTGCACATACTTTGGCCACTGCGGCCGAATCCATATCCAATCCGATCGCTTGGTATTTTTCCCACAATTGATCTCTTCTTGATACAGACTGAACCAGTTCATCTCCGCTGATCATTTTTCCCGCGCGAAGTTTGGGGTACTCTTCCAAAAAAAGGAGGTATTGGGGGGATGCCGGGAAAACTTGGTCGGCTTCTGTAAGCGGTATGATGCGGTCGTACTCCTGAAACGCATTCCCAATAAGCACGGTACCAATGGACAAAGAAGGATCCACGGCCCCAGCGCCTCCCACCAAGATCACACAATTGGGGGCAAACTGGTCCAAAAGCTTCTGTGTGATGAATGCCGCTTCAACCTTTCCAACAATCCCCGATGCAGATACAGCTTCATTCCTTCCAATGATTCCGCGGATGAGGTTCCGTCCAAAAACTACTCCTCGATCAAAGGGGATCATTCTGCGATTGACAGGTTCGATCTCTGGTTCAAAAACGCTTATGATCAATACCATATCATCACCTCAAATCCGAACCCTTTACTGGTGTGCCCGGTGGGATTTGAACCCACAATCTCCGGATCCGGAGTCCAGCGCTCTATCCAATTGAGCCACGGGCACTAATGATCCTCTGTACAGGAATACCCAAGTTTGGATTGATGAGATAGGATTGAGCAATCTCCGAAGCGCTTAGCGCGTCAACCACCTTGCGCGCTTGTTTCTCCGTTCCGCCCATTTCTCGCACTTTTCGAATGCCCGCCTGAGTTGTCATTCGTTCGTCTACCATATAAACCGGCAAACCAGTCCAATCAAGGATTTTTTGGGCAAAAGAAATGGCATTCTTGGTGGAAGAGGTGTGCGCTCCGTGCAAATTCAGAGGGAGTCCCAAGACAATTTGGTCGATGCTTTGCTCCTGAATCAAACCAAGAATGCGTTGCTTGATCTGTTGGTCATTGGGAAGCACATTACCAGGAATCACCATCTGTATCGATGGATCCAGATAAGCATATCCGATTCGTACCGTGCCGAAATCCAGAACAAGTGTCTTTATTCTTCGGGGTTTATCCTCACACTTGGAATCCATACGATAAAACACAGTGCTCTCGGATTTCAACTTTTAAAGGAACGATCCCATTGCTTTGAAACAACTGATCCGCCAATGAAAGATCACGATCTCGCAGTGCGATGGATAACGAAGCTGCCGCCAGTACTTCTCGGGGCGTCGGAATCAATTTTGAAAAGATCGAAGCTTTCTGCAAAAGATCCAAAGATTCCATGGTTTGCTTGTAATCCACAAATACAATCAGTACATTCAAGTCATCGGTTGAGTGAAAACGCTCCCTCACTGTGAAGTACAACACCTCCTTATGAGTAGCACGAAAAAGGGAAACCCATTAAACCCAGAATCTCTTTCGGTGACAGCTCATGAAACATACGGACGCTTTTCTGTAAAAATTCCCGGTCCAAAGCGCCTTCCTGTACGCGCACCAAAGAAGAAATCCGTTTTGAAAGATCCGAACAACCCTTTTGAATGCGGCCGTCGGAAGCAATTACCTCCAAATCCGTAAATATCCGGTGATACACCTTCCAAAACTGCTGAGGAATATTGCCTTTTTGGATCAAGGAATCCCGGATCTCTTCCAAAGAAGATACTCCATTCGCACACACCAATTGTACCATATTTTCCACTTTTTTTTGATCCGGGAAGAGTGTATCAAAAAAATCGATGGCATTTTGCGACTGGTCCGTTCGGTAGAGCAGATGGATAATGGGCGGTTTTTTGTTTCCTTGCAACAGACTATTGATGGCATAAATCTCAGTGGGTGATTGCGGGCAATGATACAAGATGATGTCCGATTCTTCCGGCAACTGCATATTCAGACCAAAATGGGGCGTGGTAATCAAAAGCCTGACCTTCCGTTCTGTGACGAGGTCTTCGATTTTCCTCCGTTGCGTTCCAGAAAGCCTTGGATGGTAGAATACAACCTCGCCATTATGAAACTGACCAGAAAGCATCCGTCCTAGGCTTTTGGTCAGTTCAATCGATTTCTTTCCTGAGTTCACAAGCACCATGACCATATGGCTCCCCATGACTAGTTTTTGGATATACTCATCCTGTTGGGCGCAATCTCTTCGATCCACAATGCCTTTATGGGGATTCTTGATATGTTCGACAACCATAGACTGAGGCTGAAACGCATCTTCAAACCAAGTTCCCAATCCAGGGGATAGATGAGACCCCAAAAGAAATATTGGATGCTTTGCCATGTTCGAATTTTGGTGGAATACCCGCCTCCAATGATTCGGAGCAAGTTGTTTGGGGGGAGCAAATTCTAAATCCATCAAAAATAGACACTGAAAACCCGCTCGAAAATAATCGAAATGGTCAGAGACCATCGGGGACGTTGCAAAGGATATTGGTGGCGGAACTGAAGGCAATGTGCTGAGCGAATTGAAATATGCGCATACACCTGGTTTGAATAATCGCTTCAAAGTTTCGTAGCGATAGCTGAGAAACAAGTTCGATGGCCCAATCACCAGCAAACGGGTTCCGTTCTGAAGCATCTTCTCGGCAATATGGAGAAATACCTCTTCCTGGACTTTAAGGGTTCCAAAATACGCGTGATGGCCCGTGCCCTGAATCATCCTCCGTAATTTGGGATTTTTGGATAGAAACCGGCTTTTGTTGACCTTTCCGGATGGTTCACAGGTATTTGAAACCTCTTGAGGATTTGCGGAAAAATCCTGTTTGAGCAAATCCGATACAAACTTTTTGTCGGTTTCCTCTTCTCTGGTCGAAGGATCAATGTAGAGCCTAAGGTCTTTCATAAAGAACTGGATATGCTTGACCCCATAATGCCATTGAGATTTGATGGAACCTACCGTATCTGCTTTCAGCAAGGTCGGTTTGATATATCGGTAGTCTTCCATCTGGTCTGCCATATGAAAGCCAATGACGTCACAGATTGCATCCCCCTGCCTCAAAAACATCCGAAGATGTTGCGCGTTGTTCCCGCTTAATTTGACCCGTTCAACCCCTGCCGAAACCACGGCAAATATGGGTTCCGGATTTCCTTGCCCATAGGGAAGGATTCTCTCCAGCATTCGAGATAAGTCATCATCCAAATCTTTGATGGCAATTGGTGAATCGATCGAGAGACGGGATGTAAAACCGTCCCCCCCATAAAGAACTGTATACGCTTTGCACAACGAGTTTTCCAGCTGTTGGACCTTATTCGCTCCGATGGTGAAACCCGCTGCCATCGGATGGCCTCCATATTCGCCAAACACTGAACTGGCTTTTTGAAAGAGATCCATAATGTTGACCTGCGCGATACTTCGCGCGCTCCCTCTTCCAACTCCTTCTGTTTCGTCAATGGAAATCATGAGGGTTGGTTTGTAGTACTTGGCGGTTAAGCGGGACGAAACGATACCGATCACACCGGGATGCCATCCTTCTTTGGCGAGAACCAGAATGGGTTGTTCTTGTAGTTCAGGACGACTTTTCATCATTCGTTCCGCTTCTCGGTAAATCTTGTTTTCTATGGTCTGCCGTAGGGAGTTTTGTTCATCCAGATACTTTGCCAATCTCCAGGACTCTTCTTCACTCTCGCTCAACAAAAGTTTTAATGAGGCATATGCGCTCTCAAGCCGACCAACAGCATTCAATCTTGGCGCAATCTTATACCCGATATCATAAGTGCTCATATTCTTGGGTTGCACGCCCGATAGTTCGATCAATCTTCGGATTCCGATATGCTGATTGTGCTCGAAACTCTTCAGTCCTTTTGTAACAATCGTCCGATTCTCATCCTGCAATGGGACAATATCCGCCACAGTTCCCAAAGTGACCAAATCGATATACTCCATAAGGTCAATGGGATGACCCATTGTGCGGATTAACGCATCCATCACTTTGAATGCAACGCCCACGCCCGCAAGCCCTTTGAAAGGATATGGATCATCGGTTCGTTTTGGATTCACGATGGCTGAGGCAGAGGGAAGAGATCCTTGAACTTCATGGTGATCGGTGATTAAGATCCGGAATTTCAAGAAATTGGCGTAATCAATTTCTGCGTTGGAAGTAATGCCACAGTCAACTGTCATGATATTTCGGATTCCTTGATGAAAGAGATCCATAATGGCTGCTTTGCTTAGTCCGTACCCTTCTTCTAAGCGGGAAGGGATGTAGTAACTAACGCGCCAGCCAAGACGGCGTAATACAGAATAAACCAATGCCGTCGCAGTAACGCCATCAACATCATAATCGCCATAAATGGCAATGGCTTCATCCTGTTTGCGAATCTTCAACAAAAGATCCACCATGGTATTCATGTCTTTCAATAAAAAGGGGTCGTGAAAGAGTTGTGATTCCGGATGAAGAAAGGCGTCAACATCCGTATCAGCTGTTATGCCTCGGTTCACAAGGATTTTTGCAAGCAACAGAGGGATTTTGTGAGTTTCGGAGAGCTTTCTACAAAGCTCTATATCAGGATTTTGTATAATCCATTCGCATTTCATCCTCTCCTTCTCCTTTTGTTATTCTTTGGGGTAATTATACCACAAATCCCCATGCTTTGATCGCTGGTTTTTTTGAGGAATCCTCCAATAGGCAGATGACAGCCTCCACTCAGAATTCTGAGTGAGTTGTTCCATGAAGCAATTTCGATCCCTTGACTTATGGCGCCAAAGATGATACAATACCCCGGAAAAGCAAACCGCAAGGAGGAATAAGAGTGCCCAATCATCGTTCTGCCAAACAGCGTGTACGAAAATCCCGAATCGAATATGAGCAAAACCGCTTCTATAAAACGCGGTACAAAAACCTGCTCAAGCGATTGAAAAAGGCCATGGAAGAAGGAGATCAAGAAACGGTCCAACAATATTTGCCCCAAGCGATCTCTGCTATTGACAAAGCTGCAAAGGCGGGCGCGATCCATCGCAATCAGGCAGCTCGTCGCAAGTCGCGTCTGATGAAAAAGACGAATGAGTTTACGCAGCCTCAATCCTAAGGATTGATTTTGTCCCATTAATCGGAAAAACCCACAGCTCCCTGGACTCCAGGGGGCTTTTTTTCTTTGAACCTTGTCACAAACCCGGATTTATGGTATACTTATCCCAGAATTGAAGATCCGGGAAACTGGTTATATCAAGGGAGGTACAGGTATGGGTTCCGAAAAAAGAATCGGGAAGATATCGAGCATCATCGGGCCGGTTGTAGATGTAACGTTCGAAGGCGGTGATCTTCCCGAAATATTTAACGCCCTGGAAGTAACCGACCCTTCAACAGGCAGAAAACTCGTGCTGGAAGCAGAGCAATTGCTTGGGGACAATATTGTGCGAACAGTCGCTCTGGACTCGACCGACGGGTTTGTTCGAGGCCTGGAGGTTGTGGATACGGGCCAAGCGATCACCATCCCAGTCGGTCCCGAAGTACTTGGGCGAATGCTTAACCTTCTTGGAGAACCAATCGATGGCCGCCCCGAAGTAAAAGGAATCGAACAATGGCCCATTCATCGGGATCCCCCTTCCTTTAAAGACCAGGTGACCGATATCGAAATATTCGAAACTGGGATCAAAGTCATTGATTTGATCGCCCCCTTCCCAAAAGGGGGGAAAATTGGGTTTTTCGGAGGCGCTGGAGTAGGAAAGACTGTTTTGGTTATGGAGCTCATCCGAAACATTGCCATTGAACATCACGGATTCTCTATGTTTGCTGGTGTAGGCGAACGGACCCGAGAAGGAAATGACTTATGGATGGAAATGAAAGAAGCAGGAGTTTTGGAAAACACTGTTTTGGTTTTTGGCCAGATGAATGAGCCCCCGGGTGCTCGGTTCCGGGTTGCGCTCACTGCACTGACTCTTGCAGAATACTATCGGGATGTAGAGGGGCGCGATGTCCTTTTATTTATTGACAATATCTTCCGATTTGTTCAAGCGGGATCGGAAGTGTCTGCCCTCTTGGGACGGATGCCGAGCGCAGTGGGATACCAGCCAACTTTGGCTACTGAAATGGGGGAACTCCAAGAACGGATCACTTCCACCCGAAAGGGATCCATCACATCCGTACAAGCGATTTATGTCCCGGCAGATGATATAACCGACCCGGCTCCTGCAACAACCTTTGCCCATTTGGATGCTTCGATCGTTTTGTCCCGTCAAATTGCCGAACTGGGCCTCTATCCAGCAGTCGATCCTCTGGACTCCAACTCGAAAATCCTGGAACCCTCCATCGTTGGAGAAAAGCATTATAAAATCGCCCGCCAGGTTCAGGAAGTATTACAGCGCTATAAAGAGTTACAAGACATCATTGCGATCTTAGGAATGGAAGAATTGTCGGAGGATGACAAAAAAACCGTTCAACGGGCTCGAAAAATTCAACGATTTTTAAGCCAACCAAACTTTGTTGCTGAACGCTTTTCAGGCATTCCGGGGGAGTATGTGACCATTTCAGAGACCGTAAAAGGGTTTGAAGAAATTCTGAGCGGAAAACACGATCATCTCCCCGAACAGGCCTTTTTTATGGTCGGAACGGTTGAACAAGCCATGGAAAAGGCAAAGAACCTCAAAGGAGGAGCATAAGGGTGTCCATGTTTTATTTGGAAATCATCGCTCCAGAACGGACCGTTTGGTCGGGAGAAGTCGGGTATGTCAGTTTCTGGACGAAAGAGGGATCGATGGGGATTTTGGATCATAGAGCCCCGTTGCTGGTCGCTTTGGATATTGCTCCTCTAGAGCTGCTCACACATGATCAAACAAGGGAAACCTTCGCGGTCCATGGAGGAATGCTTCTTATGGATGGAACCCAAGCCCGTGTCATTACGGACGCGGCAGAGAAGCCGGATGAAATCGATTTGGTCCGAGCAAAAAAATCCAAACAAAGAGCTATGGAACAGCTGGAAACAGCAAAAACGGAGATGGAACGAACAAAGATGCAGTATTCGGTTCGAAAAAACCTCCTTCGAGAACGATTGGGCGCCCCAAAACCCGGAGAAGGGTAAGAGTCCAGTGTGGATCACCCAACCATTGATGATGTCAAGACCATGGGGTGGCTCCGAGGGTCTTACCAACGAATATGGCTGCGATCCAAACAAGCAAATCGGAGAGGTATGGGTGCTCTCCGGACTTCCTGACCAAGAAACCCCCTTGCGCTGGTGCGACAGCACTCAATCTTCCCTACCTTCCCAATCCATTGAAGCGCTGACTGGCACTCAGTTTCCTCGATTCCCGATCATGATCAAGGTCATAGAAGCTAAGGAATGGCTCTCTGTACAGGTCCACCCCAACGACCCCTTTGCTCGGGAGAGAGAATCTGAACCATGGGGGAAAAGCGAGTTCTGGGTGGTTTTGCGAGCACATCCTGAAGGCCAGATTATTACCGGTCTTCAACAGTATTCTTCCCTTCCTTCTTTTCTCGATTTCCATTCCTCCGAAGAAAACCCCACCGACCCCTTTATGTACACGCCTGTTCAAGAAGGGGATGGCATCTATATTCCCGCGAAAACCGTTCATGCTTTGGGACCGAACGTCCGGATTCTGGAAATTCAACAAACGTCCGAGTTAACCTATCGCATTCATGATTGGGGCCGAGATCGGGAAATCCATTGGGGAAAAGCGAAAACCCTTCTCGAAAAAGGGTGCCAACCTGCCCAGCTGATTCCCAAAATCGAATCCTTTCATTGCCCCAATTTTTCGATCTTTCGGAGAAAAGAAGGGGTAGTGGAAGGCTTTTGTAGTGTTTTTGCCCTTCAACCAATCACAATCGACCATTGGTCATTACCCAGGTATCAACTCGCTGTCATTCCTTTCAAACAGCGGCATTGGATCCAAGGAGACCACATTCAAATCCGTCTGGATTCACATGGGTATTGCGCGGGGTAGTGAGTATGGAATGGGAACGGACCTTTGCCTACTTGAAACCCAATGCGGTCCGCCGCGGATTAGTCGGTGTCATCATCCAACGATTCGAGCAGCGCGGCCTGAAAATTGTTGCCCTTAAGATGGGGAAGATGACTCTGGAGCAGTCTTGTCTTCTCTATCAAGAGCACCGGGAAAAACCCTTTTTTCAGGATATCGTTCAATTTGTCACTTCAGGTCCCAGTATATTTATGTTGGTGGATGGCCCCCGAGCGATCGAGTTGACCCGGCACATCATTGGAGACACCGACCCGCTTAAGGCAGGCGCGGGAACGATTCGCGCTGATTTCTCCGTTACCGTGACCCGGAATTTGATCCACGCTTCCGATAGTCCAGGAAGTTTTGCGCGAGAATGGCCGATCTTTTTTTCGGAGTTCGAGATTTTAAAATATCGATTGGATGTTCAAGACGACCTATAAATCTAAACCCGGGAGGGATTTGTATGGCATATGTTCCAACCAAAGTTTTGCTGGAAGAGGCCCATAAGAACTACTATGCGGTCGGCGCATTCAACATCAACAACTTGGAGTTTCTCCAAGCGATCCTTGCTGCAGCGGAAGAAGCCCGTTCTCCCGTTCTTATCGAGACAAGCGAAGGCGCCATCAAGTACGCGGGAAAAGGCGATATTATCGCAGGAGCGCAAATTCTTTGCGACATGGTCCGCACCATGGCAGCGCGGCTCCAAGTGCCCGTTTCCATGCATTTGGATCATGGGAAGGATCTGAAGTATATTATGGCGGCCATTAAGGCAGGGTACGGTTCGGTTATGATCGATGCTTCGGACAAACCGTTTGAGGAGAATCTTTCTGAAACGAGCTATGTGACTCAGATTGCCCATGCAGCAGGTGTTTCTGTGGAGGCTGAATTGGGTACCCTAAAAGGGATTGAAGACAATGTGGTTTCAGAAGAATCGATTCTTGTGAATCCGGATGAAGCGCAAGAATTTGTGGAACGAACAAAAGTCGATTTTTTGGCGCCCGCAATTGGAACAAGTCATGGCGCGTTTAAATTCAAAGGCGAAGCCAAACTGGATATGCAACGATTGCAAGAGGTGAAAAAACGAACAAATATTCCTTTGGTTCTACATGGCGCTTCTAGTGTCCCTCAAGACTGGGTAGAAATCGCGAACCAATACGGAGGGACGATCGCTGGAGCAAAAGGCCTTCCGTTGGATGTCTTGAAAGAGACCATATCACACGGGATCAACAAAGTCAATACCGATACCGATCTGCGGATAACCTTTATCGCTGTCATCCGTAAGGTATTGGCGGAAAAAGGAGGGGAAATCGACCCTCGAAAGATCTTTAGTCCCGCCATTGAAGCGGTTAAATCCGTCATTATGGAACGCATGGAAGCATTGGGCTCTTGCAACAAGGTATGATCCGTGAGACTGACAGATCGATGAAACAGTCGGTTCACAACGAGAATATCGATATAGGGAGGTCAAGATGAAGGTATTGGTGATCAACTCCGGGAGTTCATCCATTAAATATCAACTACTGGATATGAAAGATGAAACGGTTTTGAGCAAAGGGTTATTGGAGCGAATCGGGATCCCTGGCTCTTTGCTTAAACACAAAAAAGCGGAAGAGAAATTTACTGTAGAACGTCCGGTTGCCAATCATGATGAAGGACTGAAAATGGTTCTGGAGATTCTGACCGACTCTAAGATGGGTGTGATTGAAAGCTTAAACGAGATTCAAGCCATCGGCCATCGGGTTGTCCATGGAGGAGAGAAGTTTGCCACATCTGTGCGTGTCGATGAAGCTGTGATGCAAGCTCTGGAAGAAAACGCCTACTTAGCCCCCTTGCACAACCCCCCGAATATTATGGGGATAAAATCGGCTCTACGACTGCTTCCTGGCATTCCAAACGTTGCTGTTTTTGACACCGCTTTTCATATGACAATGCCTGAAGAAGCGTACCTGTACGGAATTCCTTTAGAGTATTACCGAAAATACAAGATCAGAAGATATGGATTTCATGGAACCTCGCATAAATATGTGTCTCATCGAGCCGCTGAGATGGTGGGAAAAGAGATTGCATCGATGAAGATCATCACCTGTCACCTTGGAAACGGGGCATCCATAGCGGCCATCAAGAATGGAAAATCAGTGGATACATCAATGGGATTTACCCCTTTGGAAGGATTGATCATGGGTACTCGTTCGGGAGACCTTGACCCGGCCATCTTGGTGTTTCTTCAGGAAAAAGAGGATATGACCGCTGAAGAACTATACAACCTGCTGAACAAAAAAAGCGGTATGCTGGGATTAACAGACGGCTTTTCAAGCGATATGCGAGATATTGAAGATAAAGCAATCGAGAAAGAACCCATTTGTCGCAGGGCATTCGATGTATATGAATATCGAGTCGCCAAATACATTGGCGCTTATTGCGCGGCCATGAATGGAGTGGACGCGATTGTCTTCACCGCTGGGGTAGGAGAAAATGGACCCATCATGCGGCAAGAGATCTGTGACCGGTACCTGGGGTATTTGGGCATTCAAATCGATTCGCAGAAAAATGATGTAAAAGGAGTAGAACGGATCATCTCTACACCCGATTCCCGCGTTGCGGTCATGATCGTTCCAACCAATGAAGAATTGGTCATCGCAAGGGACACGAAAGAAATCGTCGAAAAGAATCTCAAATCCATTTAATCAAGGAATCGCGCAAACGGACCCCAATCAAACAAAAGCAGGAATTGCTTCCTGCTTTTGTCTTTTTTGATGAATTTCAATGAATCAATGCTTACATGCCGTAATCGGGCATGGGGGGTGTTTCCGGTTTTTTCTCTTCGGGTTTGTCGACAACCAAGACTTCTGTCGTTAGCAACATGGCTGCGATGGATGCTGCATTCTGCAAGGCGCTTCGGGCCACTTTTGTCGGATCTACAATTCCGGCTTCCACAAGATTCCGATACTCATTCTTCAACGCATCGTATCCCCATGACGGATCCTTCTTTTCCATAATCTTTTCGATAATGATGGACCCTTCTACACCCGCGTTCAGAGCAATCAGACGGATGGGTATTTCCAAAGCCTTTGCAACAATAGAGGCCCCAACCCGTTCTTCAACGATGGGAAGTGAGTCGATGATTTTTTCCACAGCGGTTTTGGCCAACAGCAATGTCACGCCACCGCCTGCGATAACCCCTTCTTCAACAGCGGCACGAGTTGCGCTCAAGGCGTCTTCAATCCGATGTTTCTTCTCTTTCAATTCTGTCTCGGTCGCGGCGCCCACTTTGATGACTGCCACACCACCGGCCAATTTGGCCATACGTTCTTGAAGGGTTTCTTTCTCATATTCAGAGGTGGTTCCTTCGATCTGCTTCTTGATTTGGGCAATTCGATCCTTAATCCCTTTTTCGCTGCCCTTTCCATCAACAATGATGGTATCGTCTTTCTTGATTCGAATCATGGAGGCGGTTCCCATATCCGCTAGGGTCGCATTTTCGAGGGTTCTTCCGATCTCTTCGCTGATGACAAGTCCGCCCGTAAGGATCGCGATATCCTCAAGCATTGCCTTTCTGCGGTCTCCAAATCCGGGCGCTTTGACTGCGCATGATTCCAAAGTTCCTTTTAGTTTGTTCAATACCAATGTGGTTAAGGCTTCCCCTTCCACATCTTCAGAAATGATCAATAGAGGTTTTCCTGCTTGGGCAACCTTTTCCAGCAGGGGAATGATGGGTTTGATTGCGGTAAGCTTCTTATCGGTGATGAGAATGTAGGGTTCTTTCAAAACCACTTCCATCTTTTCTGCATCCGTCACAAAATAGGGAGAAATGTATCCGCGGTCGAACTGCATCCCTTCGGTGAAATCCACGAAAGTCTCCATTGTCTTGGAATCTTCTACGGTGATGACTCCATCTTCTCCCACCCGATCCATGGCATCGGCAATGAGTTTGCCTACTTCATCATCGTTGTTTGCGCTAATCGCGGCAACATGAGCGATATCTTCTTTGTTGGAAAGCTTGTGGCTATGCTTCTTTATTTCCTCAACGGCTGCATCTACGGCTTTGTGAATCCCTTTCTTCATAACCATTGGATTTGTTCCAGCCGCTATGTTCTTCAATCCTTCTTTAATGATGGATTGCGCAAGAACCGTCGCTGTCGTTGTGCCGTCACCTGCTACATCATTTGTCTTGGATGCGACTTCTTTGAGCAGCTGCGCGCCAAGGTTCTCAAACTTGTCTTCCAACTCGATTTCTTTTGCGATCGAGACACCATCATTCGTGACTGTAGGGCTTCCCCAGCTCTTCTCCAGGATTACGTTCCTGCCTCGGGGCCCTAGGGTAATTTTTACGGCATCGGCCAGCTTATTCATCCCGCGCTCAAGCGCGCGTCTTGCTTCTTCATCAAATTTCATTAGCTTTGGCATATTCGTCACCTCCCTTTTTTATTCTTCGATTACTGCCAAAATGTCTGAAGCATCGATCAACAGATGATCTTCATCGTTGATTTTGATTTCAGACCCTGCATACTTGGAGAAGATGATCTTATCCCCTGGATTCAGATCGATATCTTCCAATTTACCCACAGCAACGACAACCGCTTTTTGGGGTTTCTCTTTGCTCGTGTCGGGAAGGACAATTCCGCCTTCAGTCCTTTTCTCTTCCGTGATGGGTTTGATCAATACACGATTGCCCAACGGTTTGATACTCATGAATTCCACCTCCTTATTATTTAGCACTCTAAGGGTGTAAGTGCTAACCGTATCATACAAAAAAAAAGGAAAGTTTTCAATCTCTCTTTCGGTTGATTCAAGGCGATTATTATCGTTGTATCGTCCTTACATCTATTATTCAACCGTTTTCTCGGTTATTCGTGGACTTTTGGCATTTATCTTGGTTATCCGTGGATTTCATAGGATTTTGTCCCGATAGACCGTTTGCTTGAAATCGGACCGAAAGTATGATATACTACCACCGAATTGCACTGATGGAGAGGTGGCCGAGCGGCCTAAGGCGCATGCCTGCTAAGCATGTGAGGGGGTGACCCCTCCGAGGGTTCGAATCCCTCCCTCTCCGCCAATCCACCTGCTTTGTGCTCGTAGCTTAACGGATAGAGCATCACACTGCGGATGTGAAGGTTGGGAGTTCAAATCTCCCCGAGCACACCAAAAAACCACCCGTGCGGGTGGTTTTCTTTATGATACCGATTCAATTATTAGCAGATATACCGAGAAATTGGTTCCATCTCCCAGCGACGATGGGGGAGATTAAAGGTCGATAAATACCGGAACCCGAGATCTTGGAGCAATCGAAGTCCTTTTTGGATGTGTCTCCCTACTGCATCAAGTCCGTGCGCGTCGGATCCGATCGTAATAACGGTTCCGCCCATCTCCCGATACAGGGCAAGCATCTGAATATCCGGGTGCGGAAGACCATACTCGCTCTTCCCATTTCCATACACTTTGGTGTTGAGTTCCACTCCTTTGCCCGTTTGAATCAGTCTTTGGAAGATATCCCGTACGAGGCCGTATAACTCCTTTCCAAATGGCTGAAAAGATGGTTCATACCTCCTGGGAAAGTCCAAGTGCCCCAGAACATGAAAATGATCGAAGTGATGAATGCAGCTCCATACCCGTTGGAGGTACGCTTGATAGCTTCTTTGTCCCTCAGAAAGCGGGACAAACCATTCGTGGATGGAAAGGATCACAAAATCAAAATTCCGGAAATCATCCACAATGGGAACCATTCCGTTCCATCCGAGTTCGATTCCTGCGATCAGCCCAAGATCTCTGAGATGATTTGCATATACAAAAGGGGAAAACTGGTTTTCAAGCAACCAGTCTCCCACATACGTATATTCAAAGTGATCCGTAACACAGAAATTATAAATCCCTTTTCGCTTGACTTCTATCAAAAGCTCTTCAATCGTTGTTTTGGAATCAGGGGAAAAGCGCGTATGAATATGATAGTCAATCAAAAAGAAACCCTTACGGTAGCAAAATCCAGATAATCAACCCGATCCCCAACAATCCCAAAAGGGAGGTTCCTCCACAGCAAGAAGAGCAAGTTGTGGCGCAAGGATCGCTGCATGGAGCCGGGGGGGGCGGGGGGGTGGGCACGACGCAAGGCGCGCAGGGATCAATCGTTGGTGTAACCACACAAGCGCTGATACATCCCGCGTGATCCAAAACAAGAGAAACCAGCTGCCATGTGCATGTGCTTGGCCGATAGACCCGGAAAATCACCGTCGAACCAAAGGGGGCCCGTTTGAGCAGGTCAACCAAGCTTGTCCATCCAGTAATTCGGAGATGAGTGTATTGAACACATAGACATTTGAGCATGCAGAGTTGGTCGGCCAAAGAGCTGCAGGGATTGAAGGAAACGGTCCATCCTTTACCAGGGGCGGTACTCAGTTTCCAAATCTGGCTGTTGGGTATAACCAAGGCTTCTGTGATAATATCTCCCGGCAATAGATTGCCATGAGCGGGAAACCCATAGGTGGTGGAATGGACATAAGCCGCCCGGACCCATCTGCCTTCGATAAAACCAGAAAAGTTCTGAACCGATGCCCCGAGTTGCAGACTAAACGCGGACACCGTAATAAGCAGAACCATCAGGCCAATTGCCATCAGTTTCTTCATGTACATCACTCTCCTTTTTTGCGTCGCGAACTTAGTAAAGGTTCATGAGAATCTGCTTATTGGTGCGATCGATTATGGTCCCTTCGGCAGCACCATCGGTTGTAAATATCTGTACCAAATCACCGACAACAACGATTTCACAATTCTGATATTCGTGACCGGTATCTAGGTTCCTTAGGACACCAAAATATACGTTTCCATCGAACGAGTTGAGTTCTAGCTCTCCGCTTAGCTCTCCAAGACCTCGCTCACCTGCAAATTCAACCGCTCGCTCTTCGCTAAGAAGAACTATAGGCCCAAACAGTTTCCAAACTCCACTTAACCATGTGACTCCCATTATAGAACTACAACTGCTCAGCATGACCATAAGAACCAACAAAGCCACAACAACTACTGCCATTTTCTTCTTCATGGTTCCACCTCCTCAATAATTGTATCATTTTACCAAGATAATTATACCATAGATGAATCCAAAAAAAAAGCGCTCACATGAGCGCCTTTTTCTATTGTTCCTGTGGTTTCTCATTTAGGATTTCGTGATTTTTCCTTCGCGAATCTCTTTCCATAACGAGCATGCAACCATATGTTCCTCTCCCGACTCCACCAGTTCGGGTTCAGGCTGCGTCCAGCATGATTCTTGGGCGAAGACGCATCGGGGATGGAATCGGCATCCCTGGGGAATGTTCGCTGCAGAAGGAATTTCTCCTTTAATGGGAACCTCTTTGATCCGGTTGACTTTTCCGGCGATTGGTTCGCATACGGCTGCGATTAATGCCTGGGTGTAAGGATGTTGGGGATGATCGATCACACTATTTGGATCTCCCATCTCGACAATCTTGCCGAGATACATTACTGCAATACGGTCTGTGAAATATCGGGCTGTGGATAGGTCATGGGTGATGTAAAGATAGGTCAACTGGAGATCCCGCTGTACGGCGCGCATTGTGTGTAAAATTTCCGCTCTTGTCGATAAATCAATCATTGAAACTGGTTCGTCGGCTACAATGATCTTAGGAGAGAGGATCAAGCTCCTTGCTGTAGCAGCTCTTTGCCTCTGACCGCCGCTCAGCATATGGGGAAACCGTTCCATAAAATCCTCAGGCGGAATTAAGCGAACCTCCTCCAAGGCTTTTTTTATGGCCACTTCTCGCTCCGTCCGGTCCTTCCCCATTTTGTGAATGATCAATGGTTCCGCCAGAACGTCTCGGATCTTAAACCGGGGATTCATTGAAGCGTAGGGATCTTGGAAGACCATCTGCACATTCCTTCGGTATCGTTCCAATTCCTGTCGGGAAATATGCGTTACATCATTGCCATCTAAAGTCATCTTTCCAGCAGTCGGTTCCTCTAGCTTCATGATGAGTTTGCCTGTCGTTGTTTTCCCGCAGCCGGATTCGCCAACCAATCCGAAGATTTCGCCTCTCCGGATGCCAAATGACACCCCGTCAACAGCTTTGACCCAACTGCGTTGCGCGGTAAATATTTCTTTCAATCCTTGTTTGCGCACTGGAAACCATTTCTGGATATTTTGAAGTTCCATGATATAGTCAGTTTTATCGATTACGTGGGACGCCTTCATGATCTGCACCTCCAGCAAGCAACCATGTGATCTGATTCAATCTCTTCAAGAGGTGGCTCCTCTTTGCTGCAAACATCCATCACTTCCGGGCATCGCAAATGAAACCGACACCCTTGAGGCGGCATAAGAAGGTCAGGAGGCGTTCCTTTGATAAAAGCAAGCTCTTCCACATTTTCATGCAATCGGGGTGTAGCGCCCAAAAGTCGCTTCGTATACGGATGCATCGGTCCTTGTTCTCCATAGATTTGTTGATTCGTTCCAATTTCGGCGATCTTGCCCGCATACATTACCATGATCCGGTCAGAAACCTCCGCTTCGGTGGCTAGATCGTGGGTAATAAAGATAAAAGAAAGCTTCAGTTTCTCTTTGAGCTCTTTAAGCAGATTAATAATCTGCGCCTGAACGACCACATCCAACGCAGTGGTAGGCTCGTCACAGATGACCACTTTCGGCTCCAGAAAAAGAGCGGTGGCGATTACAACCCGTTGTTTCATTCCCCCCGATAGCTCATGCGGGTATCGTCGAATCACGTCATGAGATAGGCCCACATAGGAAAGGTATTTTTTAATTCGTTCCATAGCCTCGTCTTTTTCCATCTCCCGATGTTCTTGAAGCGTTTCCATCATCTGTCTGCCAATGGTGTACGCAGGCGTTAAACAATTCATTGCTCCTTGAAAGACCATGGAGATCTTTTCCCAACGGATCTTCCGGCGCATCACTGTCTCGTTCAATGACATGATGTTTTGGCCATCAACTATAATTTGGCCTCCCACAATCCTTCCAGGAGGAGTGGGCATCTTGAGCAAAGCAACCGCCATCGTGGTCTTCCCGCATCCCGATTCTCCCACCACGCCTAAGGTTTCTCCTTCGTTGAGAAAGAAGGATATATCATCAACCGCTCGCACTATGCCCTTGGAGGTAAAATAATGAAGCTTTAGGTTTTGAACCTCTAATATTTTTCCCATAACACTACCTCGTCCTCAATTTGGGGTGCAGAATCTTATCCATAGCGAACCCGATGAACGCAAAGGTCATTCCCATGATGGCGACAAACATACCCGGAGGTACCACCCACCACCACTGAGAATTCAAGACCGCTCCACTCCGCCATGCATCCTGAAGGATCTGACCCCAGGTTACGATCGTCCGATCACCCAGACCCAGCAAACTGACCGATGCTTCAAAAACAATCGCTTGTGGGATATACAAGGCCATCGACGCAAAGGAGTATGGAATCAGCAATGGGATCATATGCTTGAATATCAATCTCCACGAACTGGCCCCCAAAGCTTTGGACGCTTCGATAAACGTCTCTTCTTTGATCTGCAAACCGATGCTCCGCACCGTTTTCACAGGTCCGGTCCAGAAGAACATACTCATCAACAAGATGAGAATCCAGATACTGGGACGGAATACGGCGGATAAGACAATCAAAATCGGAAGGATTGGAATGCTGAGAAAGATTTCAAAGATCCGCTGCATCAGTGCGTCTTTCCAACCGCCAAGGTAAGCACCCATTACACCGTAAATGACTCCGATACCTACTGCCATGAGCGCAGTAAGCATACCGATCAAAAGCGCCCATTTCGTTCCCGCTACAATCCCGCTCCATATATCCCTTTTTCGGATATCTGTGCCCAAGAAACCAGAAACCCGCCCGGCCACTACATAAAAACTCTCATCCAACCGGCTCTGATCGGAAGAGAAAAACACCTGAGCGGTAAAGGTATAAGTTCCCTTCAACGCTTCCGGACGATTCATTATCCCGAATTGCGCTTTTGAAAAATAGACATCGGTGGGGCGAATCAATTGCTGGGTCAACCGCCCCGAAACAGCGCGGTCTTCATGGGTTGTTCCAAACCGGAAGGCGTTGTCCCGTGTATCGTTGTCCAAAGAAAGGCGCACATTGATTCCTTCACTCAAACGGACGGTCGTCGAACGCATAAGAATCACATTGATGCCATCCGGACGCGTCATAGTCAGCATGACTTGGGCGGTCCCGTCGCCCACTAGATGAAAGATCATGTCTCGCGGAGCGACATCATATTGATAGTCGTAGGAATAGACTACCTCATACATTCTTCCCCGCGTGATTTCATTCTCAGTAATGTGAGCATTCTCATCCCGTACAGAAATTGCCCTCTTTTGATCGGTGAACGCGTTCATCCACGCAGGGGGTACCCCCGATGGATTGTCCTGCCAATACGCCATGTCGTTCCATCTGGAACTCGCTTCCGGGAAAGGAACCAGCAAAGGTTCGAAAATGACGAGAATGAGAAAAAAGGCAAACAGCACCAATCCGACAATTCCTGACTTGACTTTGCGAAACTCCGACCAAAACTCTCCAAGGCCTCTCCGCATATCTTTAAATGTCATCGCCGACCCCCTACCTTGATCCTGGGATCCAGGAACCCATAGATTAAATCCAAGATGACCAATCCTGAAATATACAATCCCACAGTCAATGAGAGGTTGCCCATCAAAACGGGGATATCGTTCTGGCTAACCGCAACCCAATAGAGGTTTCCAAGCCCAGGCCAGCTGAAAATTCCTTCAAATATGATACTGCCCGCGACAGTGGCCAACAGGGATAAAAGCGCCATGGTAACAACCGGAGGAGCTGCGGTACGAAGCGTATGTCCATACATGACCTTGCGCTCCGGCAAACCCCGCGCGCGCGCGGACATGATGAAGTCTTCTTGGAGAATGCTCAGGACGATATTGCGTGTCAAGAAGGCACTTCCCCAGAATCCGATCAACACCAGGGTCATTAAGGGGAGGGCCATATGGTAGAGCATGTCGAGAAAATAGTGGATCCCTGTAGGAGGAGGCGTTGACACCATTCCCCCGGAAGGAAAAAGGCGCAAGGTATACGAAAATAGCATGATCAACATCATACCGAGCCACCATGCAGGCATCCCGAACACAATCATCGTCGCAATCGATGTCGACTTATCCAATGTTTTCCCCGGTTTTCTCGCTTTACGGATTCCGAGCCAAAGACCGATCATGATATTGATCGCCATAGCGACGGTGAAGAGTGAGACCGTTCGGGGAACCACTTCCCAAACGATTGTAAAGACATCACGTTCACCTTGAGCGGAGCGTATGCTGGTAGATCGTCCAAACCGAAATGTAAGGGTATTCCACGTCCGAAATAGGATCCGCTCAAAAACCGGACGGTCTAGCATATACTGTTTGCCAAAAAAGTCTAGACGTTCTCGATAATAATTCTGAATCTCCTCAGCAGTCATCTGTCGCGCCTGCTGGATGCCCATCAATTCACCGCGGACAGTCTCTTCGATCTGTGTTCGCGCAGTTTCTTCCATGACTGTATTGAAGAGGGCGGATAGAATGAAGATAATGATTATATACGAAAGAATACCATTGAGGATTCTGCGGACGGCATATTTCCAATACATGGTCCCTTATCAACCTCCGAAAAGAAAATAGTAGCACCTTCCCGAAGGAAGGTGCTACTCTAGTACGCGTTCTTTAGAATACCAAAAGTGTCTCCACAGAACTGGTTTCAACTTCACCAATCTTGGCAAGCGCAAGAATGTTATACTCGCCCGGTACTAGTTTGTCGGTCACGCTACCCGGAATCACTGCTTCGAATACACCAGGGGCGACCATCGTTGCTGGGACTTCTTCCTCGAAATCGGGGGCCAAGAGGATGACACGTACTGAAGCCTGGCTGGTCGGTGTCAGATCGGTCTCTGGGTATTCCACTTCAAATACCTGTACAGACACATCGACATCCTGGCCACGGGTCACCATGAAGGGCAATTCAATCGCTTCAATCATGGGCCTTGTGACTGAAAGTCTGTTTGGCCAATAGTCAGGTGTCCAGGGATAGAGAGGATCTCGGTTGGCGCGCAGTTCCATAAAGTTGGTGTTGGCGTCATAGTTTTGGATATAGAAAGCGCCATTGGAGATGAATGCATGACCTTTTTCGTTGATCCATTGAATCGCAAGGTCATAGGCTTCGCGTGCTTCGGTTGGAGAGATATACGCTTCCATACCGGCGGGGACATGCCATCGGGCTCTCATATCCATGAGTTTCCAGAGGATATCCCGAACACAACGAGGTGCAAGAAGGTCAACTTGTTCCACATCTGGGCTTCGTGTAAAGCTCCATGTTTGTCCGTCTGCTCCACCTTCCACGACCAGAAGGGCTAACGCTTCGTAGATTTCCCATGGAATGGGGCCCGCGCTTCTGCCGGTCGCTGACAAGGTAACCAATCCTACACCATTGGCGGCAATTCGGTCGGGGTCGGGGGCAAAGAAGAAGTCATACCACACGGTTACGCTTCCATCGGGGTTGATTTTGAAGCCTTTGTACCGGTCATACCCGGGGGCCACGCTGACCGAGTATGGATGGTCATAGAAGGGGTCATCATCCGATGTCTTGGTCATCCAGGTGTAGATGAACTGGTTGACATAAAGCATATCGGTCTGTGTAATTCGTCTTCCATGATGCCAGTTCATGGGCATCAGGTTGTAGGTACACTGAGAAAAAGACGTCAGGCCAGGTCCGACGGGTTCAAATTTCTTGGTATAGGGGTTAAAAAGAACTGCATCCGCTGGAACAGGCACTCCAGCTACCATATTACCTTCCGCATCCAGACTAACGTCTGTGATCAGATCATCCAGATCCCATTGTGCAACCACGCCGATGTACTCTCCGGTTCCGGGATGGATTGCGGTCATCAGGTCCCAGCAGGGGTCCGAAAGGTATCCGACATATACGTCAGAGAATCCGTCTGTTCCGACAGGGTCCCACGCTCCGGCGAAGAGAGTTCCTCGGGCAGAGAACTGTGTGATTCGAAGGACTTTGTCAGCAGTATTGGCAGAGCGGAAGGTCCATCGGTCCGGACCGTTTCCAACCCCATACAGGAAGCGGTTCAAGAATCGGTCTTTGTTGGTGGCGTAAAAGTCGGTCTGGTAGACCAGATAGATTCGAACAGAATCCTGAAGTCCTAGTTCATTTGCTTCCAGGATCAAATCCCAGTAATCTTCTTCGGTCAGGAACTGGCCGTTGACCGTCGCATACGTGAGCTCGTTGATTCTCTCGGGGGTGTAGTTCCAATCCCCGGGGCGGTTTCCACCGGGCATATAGGGCAAATACCAAGAAGCATACATCTGAGAAATGCTGGCGTCATGCCATCGGACCGTCGCGGTGAGGCCCCACCCTTCGGTGTACATGTTGTACTGGTAATCGGCTGGGTTTTGCCCATACCATTGGCTGATCGCCACGCGGTCGCGGATCAGCTGTTCCACTCGGATGCCAGCCTTTTCCAGCTGTTGCGAGACGTACGCGCCTACCCTCAGGCGATCGTCTTCGGAACGAATCAAGAAGCGAAGCGTGACTGGTTCGCCATCGAATTCCCAATACTGGGCGCCTTTGACCAAGCGGCCCTGGTTCTCGGGCAAAGCGGCGGCTTTTTTCATAGCCTCTTCAATGTCGCGGAGCCCTTTGGCTTCGTCCCCTTCTGCTGTAATCCCATACTTGTCTTTAATCAGGTTGTAGCGATAGGTGCCGGGGTTGACAGGGACAACGACGTTGTACATTGGTCCGCCGGTTCCCAACTGGATTTCGTCCACGATATGCTTTCTACTGAGCAGGAAGTTCATCGCAAATCGAATATCCTGGATGGCAAATGGATTGAAGTAGGTCTTGTCCCCAACCTGAACCTGGTAGGGCGCTTTGTTGGGAATTGGGTTGACCTGGAGGTTGGAGTAACCGGATGGAATTGCGTATACCTCCAGCTTGTCTCGGTCGGCAGGGTCTGTTGACAAGAATACGGAAGCGTCGACACCCCACAAGAAGATGTCGGTAAGGCCTTCCGCGGCGTCTTTGATCCCTACATCCTGGGTCATTTTAACGTTGACGTAGACTACATCAGGGATTGGTCCTTTCACCTGGGCAATCGCCATCACGCTCATAATAACCGTCAGAGCAATTACCAACCACATTGCTTTCTTCTGCATGTACCATTTCCCCCTTTCAAGTTCCTCGCAGACCTTTTCTTCGGATTACCGAAAAAGCCCTTGAGGTTGTGTTGTTTCCTAGGTACCAGTTTATCATAAAGGTGCCTTCATTGTCAAGATGAAAGTTCACAAAAAGAACTGCATTTCGACAATAACACCCTTTCCCGATTCGGATACGATCACCATTTTGTCCGAATACCGTTGCATGTTCGGAATGCCCATGCCCGCTCCAAACCCCATCTCTCGGATCTGATCGGTGGCTGTGGTCCATCCTTCCTGCATCGCTTTGTCCACATCTTCGATGCCATTCCCCTGGTCTTCGACACGGACGCGGATGTAGCTTTCATAGGGAAAGCAATAGATGGTTCCCGAACTGCTGCTGTGAATGACTACGTTCGTTTCCGCCTCGTAGGTGGCGATCGCCACCTTCCGGACAATCTCTTCAGGAATTCCTTTCCCCAGCAAAAAATCTTTGAGTCGAGCCGCCCCTATCCCCGCAAGGGTTACATCTGCATAATCGATCGGAAAGACAAACTCTGCCCCCGATTTGTTAATTTCTTCTCCTGTGATCAGGGAGTGATTGGTCATCTCCCCTTCCAAGACATTCTGTCTGCGCAAATCCCGCACATACAACACTCGGAATTTCTCCAAAATTCCGCGAAGAATATCTTCTTTTGTAATAATCCCAACCAATCGTTTTTCGTCATTCAGAACCGGGAATCGACCAAACCGGTACCGGTTGAACTTTTCAAAGATCTGGGGTAGATGTTCGTCCTCTTGTAAAGAAACCACGCGAAGGGTCATATGACGAGCGACTGGCTCATGGATCCGGTTTTTTTCCAAGGCATGGATAATATCTTCAATGCTTACGATTCCGACCATCCGCTCTTTTTCCATCACAACCAATCCAGAAATCTTTTTGAGGCGCATGAGCTCTTTGGCTTGTTCAAGGGTTCGTTCCGGGGAAATCCGGATGACATTGGTCACCATTATGTCTTTTGCGGTTAAGTCTTTGAAGATCGACTGCAACTGATCGATCAGATGTTCAATGGTCTTCTGCACAGGACTTCCTCCCATTCTCAAATGACCGTTCAGATGGCATATAGGTCTTTGATGGATTGCTCATACAGTTTCCCACAAGCAGTGTACATGGTCAAAGGAGAATGAATGACTGGAAGCCCAAAGAGGTTGGCTGCCTGTATGGTTTCCTCAGGTACCATCTTTTTCCGCACAATCACCACGGCAGATATCCCCACAATGCTTGCTGTCCGAACAACCTGCGTCGTATTCAAGCCTGTGATAAGCAACATTCCAGGCTGAGCAAAGGCAAGAACATCGCTCATCATATCCGCCGCCCCGACTCGTTCGATTTCCAGGTCTTCCACTTTCTCCGGGCACGAAAGAACCTTGCCGTTGAGTATTGAGGCAATTTCTTTCAACTTCATCGGCCATCACGCTCCTGTTGATTCTGTAATCGATCTCCTTGATACTGGTACGCCAAAAAGGATGTGTAGCTCCACGGACACGTTCGTTCAACAAAACGCGCAATCGCTTGCGCATACTGCTGGATCTCCCACTGCGCATGGGAATCAGCCCGAAGCGAAAGGAAATTCATCAGACTCCTCAGATTGACGGTCCACATCCATTGGGTATACAAATTCAGAGGAAGGATAATCCGCGCCATTTCTCGGGATATTCCTTTCTCAAGCGCTTCGTGATAGGATCGATAGGATGAATGCGAGGTATTTTGCACTGTTTGGATGTACCAATCCTGAAGCGCTGGGTCTTCGATTGGCACACTCCCTTGATGATTGACCGGGTCCCTTCCCCGGATTGCATCGGGAATATAGAATTCTTCTTCCATTTCGGAATACCGTTGGCTGATCTCGTTCACACTCGCAATTCGATGCCGCAACCATTGACGAGCCACAAAAAGCGGGGTTTTTATGCGAAACGTGAATACAATATGTTCAAAAGGAGATAAATGGTTATGCTCCATAAGATAATCAATCAACGCTCGATCTCTCCTTTTCGAAGAGAGCCCTTTTTGAAACGAAACCCGAGCAGCCTCAACAGCGCGAAGATCAGAACCCATGCTTTCGACCAATTCAACGAAACCATGGTCCAAGACCGGTGTTACCCAAGAATGCTCCATCAACCGTACCCCTCCTATTCATTCATCGGTTCGAGTCGAATCCACTGTTCCAAAGCCTCTAACGCCCGCGTTGCCTTTTTCTTTCTTTGCTCTTTTTTCGGCGCTCGGATTTCGGGAAGCAACCCGAAATTCGCGTACATAGGTTTTGCATCGGGTGTTGTCAACAGATATCGGAACAAACTGCCCATAAGCGTTTCTTCAGGAAGCTCGATTGCGGGCAATCCACGTAACCGCCGATCGATTTGCATCCCGACATACCATCCGCTTGCAATGCTTTCCACATAACCTTCCACACCGCTGATTTGACCGCAGAAAAAAAGGGACGGGTGGGTTTGGTGAGAAAAATTCAATTTGAATTGACCATTTGACTGAATATACGCATTCCGATGCATCACCCCGAAACGGCAAAACTCAGCAGAATGAAGCGCTGGAATCATTCGGAACACCCTTTTTTGCTCGCTCCACTTCAAACGTGTTTGAAAGCCCACCATATTGACCATCCGACCCGAACTATCTTCGGATCGCAATTGGACAACTGCATAGGGCTGTTTGCCAGTTTTTGGGTCATACAATCCGATCGGGCGCATCGGACCAAATCGCAAAGCGTCCAAACCACTTCTCGCAATTTCTTCAACGGGTTGACACCGTTCAAACAATCGCGATCGCTCGAATCCCCGAACCTCGACCCGTTCCGCTTGAACCAAAGCATCGACCAACTTATGATACTGCGACTCATCCAAAGGGCAATTCCAGTAATCTCCTGTTCCGGTTGTGTTATCATGTCGATTCGCTCGAAAAGCAAACCGTTGGTCCAGGCTATTGCTCTCAAGAATGGGAGCGATGGCGTCAAAAAAATAGCTTTGGGCTTCTCCCAACCATTCCTGCAGATGATTCATCAAGTTTTCTGTTGTCAACGGACCCGTTGCAATAATAACGACATCCTGTTCGACCCATTCTTCCGGAATGGATGAAATGGTTTCTGTTATCCTTTGTATTCCCGATTCCCAGATTGCTTGTTCAACCAATCGACTAAAATGAGAGCGATCCACCGCCAAAGCGTCGCCCGAAGGAATTGCGCACTCTCTTGCGATCTGTAATAACTGGCAACCGAGCATCGTTAACTCTTCTTTCAATAAACCACTGGCGTGATCTGTTCTTTGGGATTTCAAAGAATTCGAACAGACCAACTCAGCCAATCCTGCGGTCTGATGAGCGGGAGTCATCTGACGCGGCCTCATCTCGGATAAACGGACCTTCCATCCTCGGTTTGAAAGAAACAGCGCAGCTTCACACCCCGCGAGTCCGCCTCCGATAACACGAATAATCCTGTTTGTCTGGTTCATAATGGAACATCGATCGGGTTGTAGTTTTTATACAGATGCAGAAGATTTCCCTTTTTGATAGTGTGATTCTCAAAGTGCATCCCATGCATTAGGTTTTGAATAATGTGTACCCCAAGCCCATGGTCCTCCAGCTTATCCAGAGCGCGCGAGGCGATTTTTTCTATTTCTACCTTGGATCCAAAATCCCGAAGGAAAAAGTCCCCTCTGTTCTGCTGGGGATCCCAATAGAGGGTAAAAACGATCTTCTGGCCCGAGTCATATTGATAGGTATGCTCGATAATATTGGCGACGGCTTCATTCAAGGCCAATTCTGTGTCAAAAACCTCTCCGTCGCTTACATTACGCATTTTGAGAAAGCTTCTGGTAACAGCGCGAACACAGCGAATGTTTTCCATCTTTGCTGAAAAAGCGAATAAGATATAGTCCTTCATCAGGAGCCGCCTTTCCCTCCTCTTTGCCGAAAATATCGGAACAGGTACAATTGGGCATATCCCGCGGCATCTCCAAAAAGATGCATCCCTTTCTCCATCAAAAGATGAGGAACATCATCCCAGCCAAAAAGCTCTTGGAGGGATCGAGCAACCCATACATCCACGGGAAAAGCCCGTAGATCTCCGTATCCGTACAACAAGGTACAGCTGGCCACTTTGCAGCCCACGCCTTTGATCGACATAAGGCGATCCATTTTTCTCGGAAATGATAGGGAATGCAGAGATTCCAGGTCTTTGTCCGATATACTCTGAACCATTTCCAAAAGCCATCGAGAACGAAATCCCAACGCGCTTCTCTGAATCATACGGTCGTCCAAGCTGCTCATTTGTTGGATGGAAGGAAACAGATAACTCTGAAAGTCCAATAATGTTCGCCAGTTTTCCGAAAAAACGGACGCAATTTTCTCAATCCGTCGTTGGACCAAAGGGATGGTGCTTTGAACGGACAGCATAAAGCTGACCAAGCACTCAAATGGGGGTTGCCGCAACACGCGCATCCCGGGCGAATAATCGAATATCTCTTGGAATCGGGATATCAAATGCGCGTGCCCCTTTTGTTTCAACCGTTTTATGATCGTTTGTTGGATCGAGTAGATCGAATCGCGCAATCCGAAGTATTGGATCACGCCTTCCCGTAGAGGAAGCCCTCGGAATTCGGGTTGATTGCTCTGAACTTTAAGGGTCTTTTCTTGTTCATCAAAGCGCACGATCCAAAGGCTATTTTCAACAGCTCCCGCCCACGACTTTCCCCAAGGGATCCATCGAAATGATTGTCCGCTAAGGAAAGTGGAAGCGAGATCCAGCGATCCATGAACCACAAGGGTTTCTTGGTAGATCATGTCTTTGCTTCGCGAGAATAGATGCATCCGCAATAATTTTGCCGATACAACTGGAATTCTTTGGACATTTGAATGCTTTTCAGATACCCGTTTTTTTTCCGAAATGGCTCAAAGACAAAATACATACCGCGCTCTTTCGCTAGCGTTTCCCCGAGTTCTTGGATCATGGGAAGATCTTTTTTTGGACTGGTGGGTAGTGTAGTCGAAAAAAAGGAAATCGATTGTTTTTGGGCAGCAAGAATTGTCTGTAGGAGATTATGATGAATGCATGCCCGACAACGCGCTCCTCCTTCCGGCTCCAATTCTAACCCATGGACCATTTCTATCCAGTTTTCTGGATCATACTCCGATTCAACCCAATCTATAGCAAATTGATCGCAAAGCCGCTTTGCATCTTTTTTTCTCCGATCATACTCGTTTTGGGGATGGATATTTGAGTTGGGGAAAAATCCGTTCAAGTGAAACCGGTCTCGCAATCGATGGATTGCAATGGTTGCGTCGGGAGCGCAGCAAATATGGAGGATCAAGGTCTGTTTATCGATCATCAAAACCCCTTCCTGGAGTCAAGCAGAAGGGTAACGGGTCCATCATTGATCAACGCAACGTCCATCATCGCTCCAAAGACTCCATACGCCACGCGAACTCCGTTTTCTTCTATGATTTTGCCACACATTCGATACAGATGATCCGCTTTTGATGGTTCAGCGGCTTGGGTGAACGATGGACGTCTTCCTTTTCGGCAATCTCCGTACAATGTGAATTGAGATATGAGAAGTATGGATCCTTCGATCTCCTTGACGGTCCGGTTCATCTTCCGATCGTCATCCTCAAAAACCCGCAAATGGATCATTTTCTCCGCCACCCACTTGACATCGGTCTCGGTATCATCGCAAGCAACGCCCAAAAAAACGAGCAGGCCGGACTCGATCGCCCCGACTTCATCTTTGCCCACACGCACGGATGCGGAACGGACTCGCTGGATGACTGCTCTCACGACCCCTCCCGAACCCGATAAACTCGATTAACTCCACTGATCTTTCTCCAGGAATCCATCAACTCAGAAAGAGATACTTCATCCTTGATATACACAATGACCCGATATACAGTTAGGTTCCAATCCGTAAACCGGGTATTCATCTCCGCCACTTTAACGGATTTTTCATGGGCCTTTTGGATGATATCCTTAACTGCATGGCTTGCTGAATCTTCGGCTTCCACAAGGACTTGGACCGGATAGATTTCTTTTGATGTGTCTCCCCATTCGGCAGTTACAATTTGCCCATGCGTTATGGATTGCACATTCGGGCAATCGAACATATGGATGGTAATCCCCTTTTGGCTGACGATCCCAACGATTTTATCGCCTGGAACAGGTGTGCAGCACTTTGCCGTCTTCACATCGATCCCGCTGGCTCCATCCACGAAAACTGTTGAGGTAGGACTAATGGGACGTTCCGGATCTGAGCGGGCTTCCATCGCCTTTTCTTCTGGGCGAAAGACAGATGCAATCTCTTCCACAGAGATAGTCTCTTCACCCAACCGAAGCAAAACATCCTTTTCGGATAGTTCGCTGTCTTTGGAAAGAAGTTTGAGCAATCGCGGGTCTTTGATCAGATCATCCATTGAAATCTGCAGTTTGCGGGCAGTCTGACGAAGAAGGTCTTTCCCCTTTTCCATCAATTCCGTCGAGTATTTTTCCTTGAAGAATTTGCGAATCTTGGCCCGAGTGCTTGACGAACGAGCGTATTTTAACCAATCCAGAGAAGGGCCCGGACTGTTTTTATTGACGATGATCTCAACCCGGTCCCCATTTTGGAGTTCATAATTGATGGGGACAATCCTTCCATTGGCTTTCGCTCCGGCGTAATGATGGCCCACTTCGGTATGGACCGAATAGGCGAAATCAATGGTGGTCGCGCCCCGAGGAACGTGCCTGAGCTCCCCTTTGGGGGTGAAGATGTATACCTCATCCAGCTGGAGTTCCTTCTGGAAATCCCCCAACCCGGTAACCCCTTGTTGGTAGTCTTTTTGCCATTCTTCCAACTGAGTAATCCATTTATGATGAATTCGTGTGATTTTCCCTTCTTTATAGATCCAATGCGCCGCCAACCCATATTCTGCTTCTTTATGCATGCCTTGACTCCGGATTTGGATCTCCAACGGTTCACCCCGATGAGTGATCACGGTGGTGTGGAGCGATCGATATCCATTGGATTTGGGAATGGCGATATAATCCTTGACCCTTCCGGGAATCGGTTTCCAGAGGTTATGAACAATTCCCAAGACAAAATAGCAATCCTTGTCATTTTCCGTGATGACCCGCAAAGCGATGAGGTCATATATTTCATCAAACCCCTTCCCTTTCTCCCGCATTTTCTGAAAGATGCTATAGAAGTGTTTTTCGCGTCCCGATATATCCGACGAAATTCCTTGGCGAGCCAAGGAAAGTTGCAATAAAGATTTGTACTCCTCTTTGATCAATTCCCGATCGGAGCGCTTTTGATCTACAGTCTCGGCAATCATTCGGTATTCTTCTGGATGGAGGTATTTGAACGCCAAGTCTTCCAATTGCCATTTCATCTTGTGAATCCCTAAACGGTGAGCAATCGGCGCATAGATTTGAAGGGTCTCTTTGGCCTTTTCAACCTGTTTCTCTATAGGAAGAGAATCAAGGGTTCTGAGATTGTGCAAACGATCGGCCAGCTTGACCAATATGACTCGAATATCCTCTGCCATCGCAAAAAACATCTTCAAAACAGTTTCTGCCTTTTCATCAGAATTGGCCGCGCTCAAGTTCAACCGATCGATTTTCGTTACCCCATCGACAATCCGGGAGACCTCTTTCCCAAAATGGGTTTCAATTTCATCCAGCGAGGTTGTGGTATCTTCAGCCACATCATGAAGCAATCCCGCTTCAATACTGACAATATCCAAATTCATCTCTGCGAGGATTCGGGCAACATTCAATGGATGAATGATATACGGTTCACCGCTCTTCCGCACTTGTTGCCCATGCCGGAGACGCGCAAACTCAAAGGCATCAATGACTTTGGCAATTTCAGCCTCAGAGTAGTTTGCGTATAAATGATTTAAAATGTCCCTCAATTCTTGAGGGAGAAAGGCTGTACGGATTTTCGGCATACGCACCCCTTTTTCTGACTGTATTGTACCATAAAGATCGATGAGTATTGAGCCATATATTGGTTTTGTTTCCCTCTTGCAAAAAGGTTCTATTATTGGTATAATTCACGAGGAAAATCTGTCTACACGATTCGATTGAAAGGAGGAACGTCATGGCTTTCAGATGTGACGTCTGCGGAAAAGGGCCTTCTACGGGTTTTAATGTAAGTCACTCCCACAGAAAGACCAAACGAAGATGGTTGCCTAATCTTCAAAACGTGCGGGTCCTGAACACACAAGGGGAAATCCAACGGATTAAGGTATGCACGAAGTGTCTCAAAGCGGGAAAAGTGAAGAAAGGCGTGTGAAAAATGGCGCGGGATTCCGCGCTTTTTTTTCGCCATTGCGCCCGTTTCTTGCCCATCGATTTCGATCCATCCCCTTATGCATTCTATTCTTTGCTGTTGTCGCGTTGTTTGTTCAAAGCGCATGGCTCGTCTTTCATACTGCCATTCATCCTGTCTTAAAACTCGCAAGCTTTCTCTTGATGATCCTCTTTTGGGGCATTTGGGTCTTTACGCCCCAAAAAAGGAGATGACCTGGATTTCTTCTCTATTTCAGATCAAAACCCACCCATAGAGATACTCTCTGGTTTACTGGAATGCCTTCGTAACAAACCCACCCGACAATCGCAACTCAGCTGAAAGAAAACGAAAGACAACTATATGCCCCTTTTTTGGTGAAATCGTGTTATAATTGCATACCAGTCAAATAGGAGGGTTGGTTTTGACCGAAGAGATCGAAAAAAATCCACAAGAGAAACCATCGGAAAAAAAGCGCTTTCAGATCCAAATAAATCGAGGCTATTGCAAGTCTTGCGGGATTTGCTATTGGGTGTGTCCAACCCACGCCATTGGAAAGGGCAAGCTTCAAGAACCGATCGTCGCCAGTATGGATGCCTGCATCGGCTGCGGACAATGCGAACGACTCTGTCCGGATTTTGCCATCAACATTACTGCTCGCCCTACCACTGATGAAGAGAAGGTGATCCTAAATGGTTAAACCCGGTGAATATGCGCTTTTGCAAGGGGATGAAGCCTGCGCGTTGGGGGCCATTCAAGCAGGGTGTCGGTTTTTCGGGGGATACCCGATTACACCTGCCACCGAGATAGCTGAGACGATGGCCGAAGAGTTGCCCAAAATTGGCGGGAAGTTTATCCAAATGGAAGACGAAATCGCTAGCGCAGCTGCAATCATCGGGGCTTCTTTGGCCGGAGTAAAATCCATGACCGCTACGAGCGGACCCGGTTTTTCCTTAATGCAAGAAGCCATTGGATATGCGAGTATGACGGAAACTCCGTGTGTTTTTGTTAATGTCATGAGAGGCGGTCCAAGCACGGGAATGCCCACAAAAATCTCCCAAGGGGATATCATGCAAGCGCGTTGGGGCACGCACGGAGACCACCCCATTATCGCTCTGTATCCCAACAGCGTAAAGGAAACATATACTTTGATCATCAAAGCCTTCAACCTTGCGGAAGAATATCGCACACCAGTCGTTTTTCTGATGGATGAAGTTCTTGGTCATATGCGGGAAAGCTTCGAGCTACCCAAAATCCAGGAATCCGATATACTGACTCGTCTGGATGACGCCATGGAAGAAGAAGAGATCTATCATCCCTACGAAAACCAATATGATATCACAACCCCATTACGCGCGATGGGTAGGAGTCGATTCCACGTGTCCGGGCTGGTCCATGATGAAACAGGGTTTCCGATCGGCGCTAGTTCAGAATTAGCCGAACGGGTCCTGCGCAAGCTAGACAACAAAATCCGTCATCATATCGATCAAATCTCCATGTATGAAGAATATATGGCCGAGGATGCAGATATTTTGCTCATTGCATACGGATCCATGGCCCGCAGCGCCAAACGAGCCGTTAAGCTGGCCCGAAAAGATGGAAACAAAATTGGAATGTTCCGGCCTATTTCCATCTGGCCATTGCCAAAGTCGGCCTTAATCAAGCGTTTCAAGACCGTAGAGGCCATTGTTGTGACAGAACTCAATCTCGGGCAGTTGTTTCGAGAGGTTTCCCGAATGAACAAAAGGGGGAAACCCATGAAGCTTCTTAGCCGTGTTGATGGAGAACTCATTACCCCAGAACAAATTCTAGAGGCAATAACGGAGCTTCGTGTTGAGCTAGACGAATACTAGTTTAGGAAGCGATCAATATGGATGAAAAAAGGATCGAAATCAAGATTGACGCCAATAAGCTCAAAGGATTTCTCGTATTTCGACCTGTCTCGGGAAACAACCAACCCGTGACCTCCGATGAAATAATAGACGCCTTGCGGTTGCCTGGGATCAAGTTTGGCATACGAGAGGACAAAATTCAAGAGTTTGTCTTGAATCCTATCGCGGCTGTTCCATTCCAAGTCGTTGTTGGAACCCCACCTCAGCATGGAAAAGACGCGGAAATCCTTTATAATTTTGATTTCGAGATGTTACAGACCTATTCATCGGGGAAAATCCTAAAGTCGCAAAGGGGTATTTATCGCACCTTTCTTGTGAAAAAAGGGCAATTGATCGCAAGAAAAAATCCTGCAACAGATGGTTCCGCTGGGAAAGATATCTTTGCGACTGAAATTCCTCCCAAACCGGGAAAAGACAAAAGTCTGATCGCTCAATTCGGGCGAAACATTGCTGTGGATGAAAATGGAACAAAAGCTTATGCTACTGCTGAAGGAATCTTGAAGTATGAAGGGGATAAAATTCATGTCGATGAAGTCCTGGTTTTCCCAGGAGATTTAGATGTCGATGTCGGGACAATCGAGTTCGAAGGATCTGTGATTGTCGAAGGAATGGTCATCCCAGGGACGCTGATCAAAGCGCGGGACAACATTCAGATTGCGCAAGTTGTTGAGGGATCCACATTGATCGCTGGACATGACATCGAAATTGCAGCGGGAGTGAAAGGCAGAGGAAAAGCCTATATTTGCGCTGGCCGAGATATCAAAGCTCGTTTTGTCGAGAATGCCGAACTCATCGCCGGAAGAGATGTCCTTGTCGATTCGGCCATCATGAATAGCAACATAAAAGCAAAACGCAATGTGCAGGTGCTTGGACAACCCGGAGAACTGATCGGTGGGTTTGTTTCTGCGAGCCAAAAAGTCATCGCCAACAGAATTGGTTCGGACATGAATATCACAACTACGATCGAGGTGGGTTTGGATCCAGACCTCAGGCAACGAATGCATTTGATCAATGCCCAAATCTCCTTGGACCGAGAGAATCTTTCCAAATTGACCAAAATCGTCCGGACCCTGCGGGAGATGAAAGAAAAGATGGGAGACGATTTCCCCAAAGACAAACTGGAGCTGTTAGTCAAAAGCATCAACTCGATCAATACCTTGAACAACCAGATTCCTCAATTGGCAGATGAATACCAAGAACTCCAAGACCGGATGAATCTATCCATGACCGGATCCAATGTTATTGCGCGCCAAATACTGCACGCCGGCGTGGAAGTTACAATGAGAGATCGGAAGTTCTATGCTTCTCGTGATTTCGAAAAGGTGGTTTTGGTATTGGAGGAAGGGGAAATCCGCATGGGCGGGTATCGGGGAGACGATTTCGAGAAAGATGACTGAACGGATACGGAGGTGTGACCGAATTGGCTAAGGAGCCGGTCTCGAAAATCGGTGGGCGGAAACGCCCGTGTGGGTTCGAGTCCCACCACCTCCGCCAGAGAAAGGAATGTCTTTTGATTTTTACTAGGATACAAAAGCTTGTTTTCCTGCTATTGTTGGGCATTCTTTCCATATATTGTTTTGCTTCGCCCCCAACCGCCATCCCCACCAATCACCTTCAAATGAACTGGGTCCTCCCGCAAGATCGACTAGAAATCCGGGCGGATATGGCCGTAGGCGGTCCCATCCATATGGATCGCCTTACGATTATCCCCCTTTTTTCTGTGAAGACTCTTGTGTATCAAGCCCCACAAGGAATCAAAATGGTCTTCCCTATCAACCTTTCTGCTTATGAAATCCGCCCATTTGCATTAATCATCATTCGAGATGATCGATTTGAGATCCTACCAATCAACAACCCCGATGAGGTTTTCGGGATTGACACCTTACCGAGACTGATGCGGATTGCGGTTTCGTATATTCATGATGAACCCGTCCAATTTTCCCATGGCAGGAATGGGAACCCTTTCTATTGTAAGATCGCCAAAAGATCCGTACCAACACGAGGTGAATGATTAATGCGGATCCCCATTGCCAAGACAAGGATCGCCCTTCGAGAAAAAGAGCACCAAATGATTCGGATCAAACGAAAACTCCGAGAGTGCGCAAAAAGACTATCTCCGTTGGAAACGGATCTGTCCAATCATGAAGAGAGACTGACTGCTTTGATGAAAGCCATTCCGGACACCATCTACTTTAAGGACGAGCAATCCCGGTTCATTTCTATCTCGGAGTCACAAACTCGTTTGTTGGGCTTAAATCGAGCCGAAGAAGCGGTGGGAAAAACGGATTTCGACTTTTTTCCGCACGAGTTTGCCCAACAATCCTTTTGCGACGAACAAAGGATTTTGCGCACCGGTCAGCCTTTAGTCAACAAGATTGAACAAATTCGAATAAGGGATGGTGCGGTTCGTTGGGTTACCGCAACCAAAATCCCAATCTGGGACCCGAATCGACAGAAGATCGTCGGTCTTGTTGGTATCTCACGGGACATCACTCACATTAAAGAGACGACAGATGCGCTTAAGCAAAGCGAAAACCGGTTCCGGGCCATATATGAGCATGCGCCCGTTATGATCATGGCCCATGCGCCGGATGGCCAATTCATCCTTTGGAACCAACAATGCGCCCAGGTTTTGGGATATCGACGGGAAGAGATCGAAGCCAACGAGCATTGGATCCGAACGCTGTTCCCTGATACCCAGGAGAAAGAGATCTTTCAAGAAGAAATGAAGCAACCAACGGGTTCATTCCGAGAATACCGTGTCGAAAAACGATCCGGAAAAACGCGAATCCAGATGTGGGCCCACTTTCAGCTTGATGATGGATCGGTAATCGCGATCGGCTATGATGTAACCGAGCAAAAAGAGGCTCAATCTCTCATTCGTCATCAAGCAACGCATGATCCCCTAACGGACCTGCCAAATCGGACCTTTTTTTTCCAGCTGTTGGATGAAGAAATCCTCCTCCATACGCAAACCAGTACTCAAGGAAAGATGGCCATTTGCATGCTGGATTTGGATCACTTTAAAAAGATCAACGACACCTTTGGTCACGATTTGGGTGATCATTTCCTGATCGAAATCTCCCGTAGGATCCAATACTCTATCCGGGAACAGGATCGTGTATGTCGATTGGGTGGTGATGAATTCGCAATTTTCTTGAATCACATCCACGATCTGCATGAAGCCAGAGTGGTCGCTACTCGTTTGTTGGAGCGGGTGCAGCAGCCTTGGCATTCTCATCAGGCCTCTCATCAAGTGACATGCAGCATGGGTATTTCTCTGTTTCCCGAACAAGGCCACGATGCCAATACTCTTTTAACAAAAGCCGATATCGCCATGTACGAAGCAAAAAACCATGGGCGCAACCAGCTTCGTTTTTTTAAAAAGGGGGAACGATGAACCGATTATCTTTGGGAATTACGGCTTCTTTTCTTGTTCCAATATCGCGGGGATATCTCCTTGTTGACGCAGGCACAACGAAGAGCAGAACAAAGCTAGAATCAGCCTTACACACCCATCAGATTGACCCGGTCCAGATTCGCTACATCCTCATCACGCACCATCATTCCGACCATATCGGCCTCGTAAATCATTTGAGGAACGAGTATCCGCTCATCCGACTCATTGCGCACCAATCTTCCGTGCCCTTTTTGGAGAAGGGAACGATGGCCCCCACCGGTTGCGTAAACCGTCGGGTAAAACTTCTTTTCTCTCTGATGAGAATGAGCAACCAAGATCCCATCGTCCTTCATCCAGACGATATCTTCCTGGAAGGAGATAACGATCGCCTACTCCCCTCTTTGGGTTTGGGAGCGAAAATCCTTCATACGCCCGGGCATACGGAAGATTCGATAAGCGTGTTGTTCCCCAATGGGGACTGCTTGGTAGGCGATGCCATAATGAACTGGCCCCTCAATTTTCTGGGCTCCAACCCCTTTCCGATCCTCATCCAGGACCATATCGCTCTGAAAACCAGTTGGGACAAACTCAAGACTTCTGGTGCGAAACGACTGTTTCCAGCGCACGGGAAACCGATCGATATTGAGTCCTTGGTTTCATCAAAACCCCCGATGTGATTTCCGTTCCCGGATAATCGAACCGAAAAAAAGCGGGGCCTCAATGGGCACCCGCTTAATCCGCTGATTTCATGCGCCGGACTTACAACCCCTTCAGCACTTCCGCGATAAAGGATTCTTCCGGCTGCGCGCCTACAAAAGAATGCTTTCCATCATTAATCACTATCTGGGGAACCGAGGAGACGCCATACCGAGCAGAAAGTTCCGGAAACTCCATCGCTTCAACCATCTCGCCGCTGATCATTGGATTGATCATAGCAAATTGATGGGCCATCAGAACCGCCTTGGTGCAATAGGGGCAGGTGGGTGTAATGAATACTTGGATCTTCGTAGGCGTGGAGATTGACTGTACCTTGGCCATAACTGAAGGAGACAAATCAGGCGTAGCTCCTTGAGAAACCAGAATGATATCATCCAGCAACGTTCTGAACTCATGGCCAGAAGGGATTCCATAAAACTTGACCTGAATCGCTCTCTGATCAAACGGTCGAATGACAAATCCAGGAAAATGATCCATCCCATACTCCTGAACCTTTTGAGAATTTTGGTCCCCATCCCAAACCTGCAATTGGATCTTATCAGGGGCAAATGATGCAACTTCTTCCAAAAGCTGGATGGTTAGATCGCAATACTGGCACTTCTGTTGGTCTTTGGTCGTGAAAGCTATTATGTGAACCTCTTTTTCCATCTCTTTTTCAAAACGATCGCGAACGACTTGCGCTTCTTTTGGTTTGATCAATGCCATCCAGGGAACCTCCTTCGGTCTATGATTTGGTCTTTGCTTGTTTATCGTTGCCCGCGTCTTTGAACATCTCGCCGACGGACGCAATGCTGCCAAGAATCCCAGAAGCTTCCATGGGTAGGAATATCTTGGTTGCCTGACCATTCGCAATATCTTTCAGTGCTTCCAAATACCGGATGGCAATAACATCTTGAGACGCATCGCCTTTATGAATTGCATCAAAAACCGATAGAATCGCTTGAGCTTGTCCTTCTGCTTCGGTGAGCAATTTGAATCGCTGGGCTTTGGCAACAGTTTCGATCGCTTGGGCTTCTCCTTCGGCCCTAAGGATCTGTCCCTGTTTGAATCCCTCCGCACTTAGAATCTCTGATTGCTTGATCCCTTCTGCATCCAGAATAGCCGCTCGTTTGGTCCGTTCTGCTTTCATCTGCTTGCTCATGGCCTCCATGATATCTTGTGGTGGATCGATCTTCTTAATCTCGACACGGGTCACCTTGACCCCCCACTTATCCGTTGCATCATCCAAAACTGCGCGAAGGGTTGAATTGATCATCTCTCGGGAAGTCAGGGTCTGATCCAACTCCAATTCTCCGATCACATTTCGCAAATTGGTTTGAGCCAGTTTCACAGCAGCAATCTGAAAACTGGAAACATTGTACAATACCCGATAGGCATCAGTAATTTGGTAATAGATAATCGCATCTACTACCACGATGACATTGTCTTTTGTGATCACTTCCTGAGGCGGAACATCAATTACCTGTTCACGTAGATCGACAACAGTCATGCGTTCCAAAAAAGGAATGATGAAATGGATTCCTGAATCCGCAGCTCTTTTGTACTTCCCAAGCCGCTCCACCAACCCTCGTTGATATGGACGAACGATCCGGATCCCTGTCGCGGCAAGAATCAGGATCAAGACGGCAATAGCAACTAATGCAATAACCATGTGTTATCCCTCCTTTTTTTCGATTTTTTTCACAATGAGTTTCACGCCTACAAGCGCCTGAATCATAACTTGTGCGCCTTTTTCGATGGTTTCTTCCGTGAGCGAGGTTGCCCTCCATTCTTCTGAACCAACTTTTACCAGTCCTTTGCTTCCGTCCGATTCGATTGTTTGGGTGACAATCCCGACACTCCCCACCACTTCATCCACGGAAATGGATCGTGGAGAGTTTCCTGTCAACCGGTTCCCAACCCTACGCGTGAGAAAGACACAAAAAGCCGAACTGATGATGAACATAGTAATCTGAAGAATGTAGACCTCGGGAAAGAAAAGGGCAAAAAGCGCCGCCACGCCTGCGCCAACACCAAACCAAAGGAGATAGAAGGTCGGTGTAAGGATTTCGAAAACCACAAAAAGGATACCCAACAAGAGCCAGAAAATCCAGGGAGTCATTTTGTTGCTCCTTTCCTCTTAAGTTCAATTCGATGGTGCACGGTACATCAACACTCGCTGAACAAAACGAACGATTTGAAAGATCACTTTCCATTTTCTTCTTGGATTCTGAAGGATGCGGTATAACCATTCCATATTGCATCGAATGATCCACCGAGGCGCTCTTTTCATGTCTCCCGCATACACATCCAACGAACCGCCCACTCCAATCCCGATCCGTGCTCCGGTAGACGCGAAATGTTCATACAACCAGAATTCTTGATAGGGGGCTCCCATTCCTACGAACAACACATCAGCTCCGCTCGCGTGGATCATTTCCGCCACCGAACGATTTCCTTCCTCTGTTTTTGAGAAAAACCCATCCATACAACCTGCAATGATGACTTTGGTTGTCGCATGCAAAAATTCAGCGGCTTTTTCTGCTGTTCCCTTCTGCGAACCCAGCAAAAATACGGAAGATCCCGCTTGCTGGCACACCCGACATAAAGCAACGCCCAATTCTACGCCTGGAAATCGGCTGAGCGTTTCCCGGTTGATCCGCTTCACGGCCCATTGTAGGCCGACTCCATCGGGAATGATCGCGGTATCCTTGATCGCTTCATAAAACCGGGGTGTGTACAATGCATAATAACTGATCTGCGCATTCATCGTCGTAATCCGTATCGATTGGGAGCCATCGAGAATGGTTTTTAAAAAGTCGATGATGGATTCCTGCGTCTCGTTGATCACAGGCAATCCAAAAAAATCGGTTTTATTCATCTCATGGGACGGATTTTCGGATGCAATCATACCCGATTCATCTTTCTTTCCCTCAGCGCACATACACCGCCCACAATGATGTTCAAGTAGTAGGA
>CAYWWY010000005.1:79575-83810 GCA_964462525.1 uncultured Thermotogaceae bacterium | reverse complement strand
AGCAGAAACAATGAAAGAATTTGGATTGGATTGCGATACACCTGTCGCATCGCCTGATAAAAGGACTCCAGTTTTACCACGAACCCCTCCATCCAATGATACACTTTCTTGCCAGGTCGAGACCATCGAAACCAAGAGGAAATACCCAGAAGGATCGCTGTAGTAGCCCGTTTTGAGAACGCAAAGAGCATCATGAAAAAAATAGCGCCCGAGTTCACAATAAAACCTCCGATGGCCAAAAGGGAGAGCCGGGGCGTTTCCATACGCACATCGGAAAAACTGATCCATAAGACAAATATTCCGTATATGGTGATCACCGATTGGTACAACAAGAACTTTGCAATGAATACTGCTGAGGATTGGCTGACCTTTTGGCCCCGTTTATACATTGCATAGATCTGCATGGGTTGGCCCCCCGTAGCGAACGGGGTGATTGCAGAATAAAATTGCCCCAGAAGACTAATATGAATGGATTGAAACAAGGAAAAACGCATTCCCAGTCCCCGGCATAATTCTTTGAACAGGAACGAATCAAGGAGCCAAAACCCAATCATGGCTGCAATTCCTATGGAAAACCAATCATAACGAACTTTCGAAAAGGCGGCAAGGTTTTCTCGGATATCGCCCACCATCAAAGTGATGCTGGAAGCGGCCAACCCCAAAATGGCAACCGCAATGAGTCCTTTCACATATTTTCCAAAACCGGTTCCGCTCTTTCTTTCGATCTTTTGAATCCCTTTGTCTTTGGCCACGCCTTGATTATACCATAAAGGTCTTTCTTCTTTGACCAGAAAGACGCCTAATGGCTTATTGATCGATCTGGTTCAACAGTGTGAATGACACGAAGGATGCGAATAGTTTTTTCTCGATCCAAGTCCCGGTTTTTCCACCCATTTTTGCCATCGACGGAAACCAGTGGTCTCGAAATGCACCCCTTCCTCATGCCAATGACTTCGCCCTCTTCCCCTGTGGACAAAAGGACGCGGGTGCCTGCTGGGTAGATTCCAAAGGTTTGAAGAAATGCGTTCACGAGATCCGGATCGAAGATTCGAGCGGATTCTCTTATGATATAGCTCACGGTTTGGTACGTGGACCAGGCCTTTTTGTATGGTCGTTCCGTTGTTAGCGCGTCATAGACGTCTGCAAGCATAATGATCCTTGAAGTGAGAGGAATGGAATCTCCTGCCAAAGCGGCGTTGTATCCTCGACCATCCCACCGTTCATGATGATACAGAATGGGATCCAGAATATCCGGTTCATCAATACCGGATTGCTCGGCGATCTCATAACCGTAGTCCGGATGTTTTCGAATGATCAAGAATTCCATATCAGACAGTCTTTCCCTGTTTTTCAGGATTTCCTGAGGCACCAGGATCTTTCCCACGTCATGCAATAAACCCGCAACGGAAACCTTTTGGATGCGATCCATATCATCGGGAAAGACCATCATCGCAAGTGTTGTGGAAATGATCGATACATTGACCTGATGCGTGAATGTGTACTGATCGATCTCTTTCAACCGATATAGAGACGGGATGATTACGTCTCCAAAATTGCGAACAACTTCATTGGTGATCATCTTTCCAAGAGTTTCCGCGCGTTCTTTATCCACCCTGCCTTCAAGGATAATATCGTTGTAGATTTCGTTGACTTCTTCTCCAAATCGATCCAAGTTCTTGGGCGAAACCAAAGGGTGAATATCCGTTTCTTCTTGGTGTGCTCCATCACCCAAGACACACACCCATCGAACTCCCTTTTGGATTAGGGTATGCCGAAGAGACGGGGTGATGGTTTGTCCACTTTCCACCAAAACATCCCCACCGTTTTTCCCCATAATCGTCTCGGCAATCACATCTCGGAAGGTTAAGGCTTTTACTTGTTTCCATCGAATCATCGCGACCTCCAGGGTTTTCAGTCCTCCGATTCCTTTTGAAGTTCGGTATCAGCGATTTTTTTGATAATGTTCCATTCCTTCTGAATCTGAGAATAAAGCTGATCTACTTCTGGATGAGTTTCCGCCTGATTCTCGATTTCCTGCGCTAAGCGAGCCAGTCTTGGGAAGCTCATGGTTCTCCCGATTCCTTTGATGCTATGGGCTGATCGGCGAATTTGATTGGCTTTGCGCTGCTCAACCTGGGGACCCAAGGTTTCAATCCGATCCCTTAGTTCATCCATAGATTCCCATAGCAACCGATAGATCTGCTGATCATGATCCAACCGTTCCATGAGTTCTTCTTTGTCAAAAGATTGTCCAAGCGCGTCTGATGGTTCCAAAGAAAGGGGGTTTTTCTCCGGGGTGGTTTGCGCGAGATGATTTTTGATCGCTTTGGCCAAATCTCCGTGACGGACCGGCTTGGCTAAGAATCCATCCATGCCTGCGTTCAAACACTTCTCTCTTTCATTTTGAGTGGCTCCTGCCGATAAAGCAATGATCGGTACATGTCGATCCGTGCCTCGCTCGAGATCGCGAATTTGCCTTGTCGCCTCTAGTCCATCCATTTCAGGCATCTGAACATCCATAAGGATGAGGCTGATGGGTTGCACGCCAAATTGATTCAGCGCTTCCACTCCATTTGACGCTTCGACAATCCTCATCTGAGGGGCGATTGAAATGATTTGTTGTTTGATTAATAAAAGATTCATAGTCCCATCTTCCGCGACCAGGATGGTTCCCATTTCAGAAATTTGGTCAATTCCAGACAATTGGACTGAAGGCGATACAGAAACTTCTCGCTGATCGGATCGGCTTTGGGCGCACAAAAAACGGCGTAACTCATCGATTTTGACCGGTTTGCTAATCCAAAAGACACCATCATGGGTTTTCCCGTCTTCTTTTACAATCTCCTCATCAGAAGAGGAATGCATCAGTAAAATAGGCATCGGTTCAGGAGAGATGGGTACGGTATTCCGGATTTGTCGAATGGTTTCCTGCCCGTCCATACCCGGCATATGTTCATCGATGATCATCAAATCGTACTCAGGATCTTTTCCTAGGATCTCCAGGGCCGAATTCCCGTTGGCACAATCGATCGTTTGAATCCCCCAATGACTCAGATTCTGTTTGAGAATGAACCGATTGCGATCGTTATCGTCAACCACCAATACACGGGTAATGATCGGACCTTCTTTCTGTGAGTCAGGGTCTTGGATCGCATATTCTGTTTCGATAGAAAAAAAGAAAGTACTTCCCACGCCCGGTTGGCTCTGAACATCAATGAGGCCCCCCATCTTTTCCACGAGCAATCGCGAGATTGCCAAACCCAGACCAGTTCCTCCATACTTTCTCGTTGTCGAGCTGTCGGCCTGGGAAAAACTTTGAAACAATCGCTCTTTCTGATCTGCGCGGATCCCGATCCCACTATCACGAACAGAGAAAGAAAACCGCCCCCGATGTTCATCCAACGCTGCAAAATCGATTGAAAGCTCAACCTCACCCTCTTGCGTAAACTTGACCCCGTTGTTGAGTAGATTGATCAACACTTGCTTCAACCGTACTGGATCGACATTGGCATATCGAGGTTGCGTAGGCGCGATATTGAGCAACAATTCCAATTTCTTTTGGTGGGCGTGATATTTGATGATATCGATCGTTTGTTCCAAAAGGGCGATGATATCCGTCCGAACAATTTCCAATTCCCATTTCCCCGATTCGACCTTGGATAGGTCTAAAATATCGTTGATGATTCCGAGAAGGGCTTGACCGGAGGTATAGGCATTTTGCGCATACTGATTCTGCATGGAATTCAGGGGCGTTTTCAGAAGCAGTTCCGAAAACCCGATCACCCCATTGAGAGGCGTTCGGATCTCGTGACTCATATTGGCTAAAAAATCGGACTTGGCCCGGCTTGCGTCTTCTGCTTGCTTTTTTGCTGCGACTAGGGCTTGTTCTGTCTTGATCCGTTCGTCAATGTTGCGGACCAACGCAATTACTCGTTCGTCTCTCAATGAATTCAATCTGCACTCATAGTGTGAGGTTTGGCCTTTGATTTCCAAAGAATACTGGACCGGAAGAGATGGTTCATTGTGGATCACTTTTTGAATCTCTTGCATGATACGGATGGAAGCATCTTCGGGCAAGACCTCAGGGACCTTCTTTCCAATAAATGCATCTCTTGGCGCGATTGGCTTTTCATCGTGTCCGGCCTTAAAGTCTAAAAAGGTTCCATCCCGATCCAGAATAAACATCTGATCGGGAATGGCCGCCAGCAAGGAATCGGAATACATCTTTTCAAAGG
>CAYWWY010000005.1:0-79475 GCA_964462525.1 uncultured Thermotogaceae bacterium | reverse complement strand
TTCCTCGTTTGGAGCTCTTCAACTGAATAGCCCAGAATTTGCTCCCATTGACGGTTCACTTTGAGAAACCGTCCTTTAATATCAGCAATGCATAAAAGATCCAGATTGACCGAAAAGAATCGTTCCAGTTCAAGACCTTTTTCTTTCTCTTCGGTTATATCCAAGACTATCATCGAAAAGAACTTTCTTTCCAAACCGTGGATCTGGATCGAGTACCATCGGTTGAGCTGCTGTGAGAACTGCTCAAATGCCTTTTGTCCTTTTTTCCAGGCCAAGGGAATTCGTTTCAAGATCGGATCAATCCACATCGAATCCGGCTGAGAAAAAACCGTCCGGGCTGTTTTCCCGATAAGGGCTGACTGTTCCAAACCGGTCAATCGCTCAAAAGCCCGATTGATCTCGAGAAACCGATAATCCACCGGATCGTCTTTGATGTCTGTAATCACTTCCTGATAACTGAAACCAAACGGAGCATGATCGATGAGCGTCTTATACTTGTGGTAATTCACAACACCCTCCTTTTCTCACCCAAACTCCGGCTCCCTTTTCATCAGTTCTGATTTGTCCAAGGATAGGAATACATTCACAACATCCGGATCGAATTGGGATCCCGAAGATTGGATGAGCTGCGCTTCGGCTTCATCCACAGAAAGAGGCGCTCGATAGGATCGCATGCTGGTCATGGCGTCGTAAGCGTCCGCAACGGCGATAATTCGAGACGCGAGAGGAATCTTATCTTTTTGGATTCCATCGAGATACCCTTCTCCATCATATCGCTCATGATGATATAGAACAAAATGACCGATCTCTTTTGTTTGGGGGGATGTATTCAGCACTTTTGCACCCCATACGGGATGCATCTTGATCAGTTCAAACTCTTCATCCGTTAGTTTGGAAGGTTTGTTTAGAATGTTTGTCGGAACCAGAAGCTTTCCAATATCATGAATCAATCCGGCCCAATAGACTTTCCGGATCCATTCTGGGTTCGAGTCGATCTTTTCCGCAATCATGGCGGAAAATCGAGCCACATTTTCTGAATGGCCTCGTGTGTAGAGATCGTACAGTTCCAAGATTTGGATCATCGATAGCAGCAGTTCTTTTTGAAACTTTCCTTGTTGAATCCGGATTTGCTCTTCGCGATCGAGAACCGCTTTTTCCGCTCGCCGCCTCTCGGTAATATCCTCCGCTGAACATACCGCAAAGGGAACGGATCCATCATCGGCAAAAACGGGGTTTTTGGTAATCGAAATGCATCGGAGTTCTCCGGAATTATGGGGGATCCATTCCTCTGAAGAAACAGGCCTTCCTAGGAATACTGTTTCATTTCCCTTCCATAAGGCTTCAATCTGTTGCTGGGGAAGTAAATCCTTCCTCTGTCTGTGGGCGATCTCCTCTTTCTGAACCCCGAGAAAGTCGGCATGTGCTACGTTCACGGTTCCATATGTCTCTGGATCGGTCAAATACCATACCTGAGGGCGCATGTGATCGAGCAGAATCCGTTGCTCTTCAGTTGCGGATTGCACCTTGGCTTCGGCCCATTTCAGTTTTTCTTCTGTGTCCAGCCGTTCGATCAAACGGTTCAAAACAGTTGGTAGATAATCAATTAACTCGAGATCTTTGATAAGATAGTCTACGGCTCCCATTTTCATCATCTGAACAGCAAGCCGTTCATCCCCTTGACCCGTCATCACAATAAATGGAATGGAGCATCCTGTATCGTTCATGCGTTGGATCATCTCAAGGCCGGTCATATCGGGCAAATATTGATCCAGGAGCAGGATGGTCCGATCTTCTGAATGGGTTAATGAGGCAATGTACTGGATTGCCTCATGCGCCATTGAAATCCCCACCGTTTGATAACCGTTTTTCTCCAAACGCCTACGGATGAGTTTTTGTAGTCCGATATCATCTTCCACAACAAGAACACACCTTCGGTTCGCTTTTGGAGCAGAGCAATTGTCAATCATTCATAAACACGCCTTTGCTTTTATGCTGCTGGTTCGGAGAAGGGGGTAGAGAGACGAAAAAGACGCTCCCTTCGCCCAGCTTTGATTCAACCCAAACTGCGCCATTGAGCCTTTCGATAATCTGGCGAACAATGGTCAGCCCCAGACCCTCGCCTTCGCTCCGTGATGGATCCAGTCGATGAAAGAGTTGGAAAATATTCTCTTGGTGTTCTTCGGCAATACCAATTCCGTTGTCCTCGACCGAATAGACACAGCGCGCTCCTTTGATCGCTCCTCGAATACGAATCAAACCCTGACGATCCGGATGCCGGTATTTCAAGGAATTGCTGATCAGATTGGTAAAGACATGGGTCAATTGGATCGAATCGCCCAAACACGGCGGGAGCTGATCAACCTGGATCTCGCCCCCGGATTCTTTCAGCGCGAAACCAATTCCCGAAATCACCCGGGTGAGGAGATCATTCATGTCCACTTCCGTTATATTGAGGGAAACACGCCCCGATCTCGACAATCTCAGTAACCCCTTCAATAACCCATCCATCTGCCGGGTGCTGTTTCGGATATGGGAAAGCGCTTCATGCACAGAAGGAAGCGCCTTTATAATTCGATTTCCAAGAGATTGATCGGATAGATCTAAATCATGCAAATCCTCGCTTAGCTCATCAACAAGAAATCCCAACTCTCTGCTGTACCCATCCACATTCACCAGGGGAGAACGGAGATCATGGGATGCCACATACACGATCTGCTCCAATTCTTTGTTCTTCTCCGCGATCAGTTGTTGAGACTTCTTGAGCGCGGTCACATCCGAACTGATCGTTGCAAAACGGGGTCCGCCCATGGATACCACAGAGGTCGATAAATGAAGGTGATAAAAAGGAGATATGGACTCCAGCCGCTCCGGTTTGCCTGACTCGACCACACGGGTATATTCTTCTAAATAAGGGGGAACAGACAGTTCAAAGATTTGGGAAACCCGTTTGCCCTTGATCTTAGTTTCGGGAAGGTTCATGATCTGAGCAAAAGCCGAATTGCAGTCGATGACTCGATAGTCGATACCGATCCCTGATTCATCGCGAATCAATTCATATAAACCGACCATTTCGGTCATGGATGCATACAAGGTCCGCAGTTTTTCTTCATTCTCCCGGAGTTTTTTTTCTGCGTTCTTTCGGTCTGTGATATCCCGAGCGAACGAACAAGCCAAAAACTCTTGCTCTGTACCGAAGTAGTTGGTGCTCACTTCCACAGGAAAGATCGCACCATTTTTTGATCGATGCCGTGATTCGAAACTCATCGATCCCTTAACCCGCATTTCCTGTTTATGGGCTTCAAAAGCTTCTTTGGGAAAATCGGGATCAAGATCGAAGATTTCCATCTGCAGAAGATCCTCGCGCGTGTATCCGGACGAGGCGCACGCAGCATCGTTGACATAGACGATTTCCCCCTGGTCTCCTACCCAAATGACAATGTCTCGGGCTCGATCCATGGCGAACTGGGTCCGTTGAAGGGCTTCTTCCGATCGTTTGCGTTCTGTGATATCCCAATAGATCCCAACCAAACCCTGGGCTTCCCCTTCTTCATCCAAAAGCGGGGCTTTCACTACGTGAACATAAGTAGGTTCCCCCTCTAGTGGTTGATGGACTTCTTCGATCTCCATGGTTTTTTTTCCCCGCATGATTCTCAGGTCATCCGATCGATACTTTTTAGCCAAATCGAAGGGATGAATCTCAAAATCTGTCTTTCCAATGATTTGATCCAGCTTCAGGTTTTGATCCACACAGTACGGATGATTGGCAAAAGTGAACCGGCCTTGTTTGTCTTTGCTGAAGACCATTTGCGGCATGCTCTCCACTAGGGAACGGAAGAGGGTCTGGCTCTCGCGTAGGGCATCCTGAGCGTGTTTCTTTTCGGTAATGTCGCGTAGGGTGACCAACAAACACGGTATTCCTGCAACTTTGCTGGCCTTCATCCGGATTTCCGCCCAGAACAATCCTCCCTTTTTGTGCCTGCATTGCCACTCAACTCGTTGTTCCATTCCGGACAAGGCTTTCCGGGAATACTCGGCTGCTTCTTTCTGAGTATACGGATCATGACCTGAGCTGAGATCTTCAACCGTACATTGCATCAATTCTTCATGAGAATACCCGAACATTCCAAGCATCGGATCGTTTGCGTCCATAATCCTTCCTGTATCGGGAGCAATAATCACGATTCCTTCGTTTACCCCATTGAATATCTCTCGGTAGGTCGCCTCCGATAGAGCCAGAGCTTTCTCGGATCGAACACGTTCAGTAACATCCACAAAAAATCCATCCCACATAATGCTTCCATCCGGCATTAGTTCTGGAGTCGAACGACATTCCAACCAAACGGGTTCCTCTCCGTTCAAAACACGGAATACCAAATAAAACGGATGGAAAGAACGAGCTGATTCGTTCACAGCCGTCTGAAAATGCTCCAAATCTTCTGGGTGGATCCGGTTGAGAAAGAGCATTGCATCCTTCGATAGATCATCGGCCTCTATGCCGGCGACTTTTTTGACCGATTCATTAATATAAGGAAAGGAAATGGACCCATCGGCATCTTTCCGAAACTGATAGACCACCGCAGGGGAGTTTTCTGCAAGTTGTTTGTATTGCGCCTCACTCTGGCGAAGCCTTTTTTCGGCATGGTTTTTCTTGCGAAGATTCCGAATCAACAGACCCAATAGAATCATTTGCGCTGCTATGAGGATTCCCATGAACACAAAGAACAAGGTCGTGCGGGTTTGGAGCGTCATGTAGTCTGAAATATCTTCAATCACACCCAAACCACCCAGGATCGAGCCGGAATCATCTTTAATCGGCGCAAATAACACCCGAACCGGAGTCACTTTTTCGGCAGTGGTCGAATGATAGTATCCTTCATATCGCCCAAAACCTCCTGCCAGCGATTCTTGGATCGCTTTTACAATTTTTTGGTCCGGTAGTTGGAGGGTGTTTAATCCAATCAGCAGTTCTCGTGAAGATCCGATCAACCATACAAATTGCTCGTTCACTGACTTTATGGTTCCTTGGGCATCAAATAGAAAGAGTCCCAAAGGGGACTCGTCAAACAACAAACGAAAGTGTGTTTCATGTTCTCGCAAAATGCTCTCAGTAAGCCCTGCTTGGACTGGGGTACAGAAGACAATCATGATCCACACAACGAACACCTGAAAGATTCCTTTTTTTTGCCCCTGCATTGCGAGAAGGATCACCTCGATTCGCTGGAATCATCAATCGTCGGAACTTCGACAATGGATAAGAAAAGTCCCAGCTGTTGAATGGCATGAATAAAAGACTCGTATTCGACTGGTTTGGTGATGTAGTTGTTGCACCCGAGGGCATGGCAGTGTTCCACTTCTTTTGGATCATCGGTTGTTGTAACCATGATAACCGGAATTTTCCTGAGTTCAGGATCCAATTTGATCAAGCGCAATACCTCTGTTCCATCCAATTTAGGCAAACGAATATCCAATAAAAGAACATAGGCCCCATTGCCTTTTCGGCACGATCCTTTTCCTTTCTGAAACAAAAAATCCACAATCTCTTGTCCATTAGAAAAATGGAGCAGCGGATTATTGATCCCTGCTCGGATCAGGTTTTTGCGAATCAGGCCTGCATGGCCGGGATCATCTTCGGCCAGAAGGATTGTGACTTCTTTGACCATCCGTTATCGATCCTTTCGATCCCTCTTCGTTTGATTCATCGCACTTTGAGGGATAAGAAATCCATGAATCGTTGATCTTACCAAAATCATGCCTCTGGGTTGATGGTTTTTCTGTAATCGATTATACCATAACCCGTTATCTGTTCCGCATAGCCAAAGAATTGATCGGCTGTCTAAACCATTGTTTGCGTGTTTCCCATTGCATTGCAAAAGCATTCTATGATATAATCACCTCGAAAGGGAGTTGAGCGATATGATTCCGGATCGATGGAACAAACGCAAAATGAATCCGACTTCTGTTCAGGTGATTATGATGTGGAGCTATCCCCGGGGCATTTCAAAGGGATAGTTCGTTTATCTTTGCGAAAAGGTCAAGGGGGGGGTTTAGAAGAACCCCCTCTTTTTTTAATCCTGGCTTTTATCAGTCGATGAACATGGAATGAGAATGGGAAAAGGAAGGGGTGCTGATGGGGAATGAACTGATCGTTCAAAAGTTTGGCGGGACTTCTGTTGCGGATGCATCTTGTCTGAGAAGCGCGGCGCAGCGCATTGCACAGACAAAAGACAAAGGCTATCAGGTGGTGGTGGTTGTATCAGCACCGGCGGGAATGACTCAATCATTAATTCAAAAAGCGCGCGAAATCGATCCTCAGCCCGATTCAAGGGAATTGGACATGATTCTCGCTACAGGAGAGCAGTTGTCTATTTCTTTGCTGGCCATGAGTTTGCAGTCTATGGGGTATCAGGCAGTATCCTTGACTGGAGCGCAAATTGGCATCATCACAGACGGATGGCATACCCATGCGCGCATCCGGAATATTCGGACCGATAAGGTCCTGAGCGATTTGAATCAGGGGAAAATACCGATTGTTGCTGGATTTCAGGGGATTACTGAAGAAAACGAAATCACAACACTGGGACGCGGCGGATCGGACATTACGGCAACAGCCCTTGGATGCGCACTGAACGCTCGGGAAGTTGAAATATATACGGATGTAGAAGGCATATGCACAGCGGACCCACGAATTGTTCCCAACGCTCGGAAGATTTCCGAGGTAACCTACGAAGAGATGTTGGAGATGACGGGATCAGGCGCGAAAGTGTTGCACTCCAGGTGCGTGGAATTGGCCGCCAAAAAGAAGATCCCGATCCATCTCCGTTCTTCGTTCGTTCCTCTGGAGGGAACTTGGGTACGGGAAGGAGATGAAAAAATGGAATCAGTTTTGGTGCGAGGCATCGCTCATTCGGTTCGGGAAGGAAAGATTACCCTTCGGGGGCTTGATGGAGATCCAGAAACGATCGCTCTTCTCTTTGAACAGATTGCGAAAGAACAGATCAACATAGATATTGTGGTACAGGACTTTGATCTGTCGGGACGGATGAATGTATCGTTTCTGGTCCAACGCGATGATTTGGATCTGGCGTATGCCATATGCCAAACCTTTGCCCAAACGGATCCTCAGATTGCTTTGCGGGTCAATCGGAATTTGGGGAAAGTGACTGTGATCGGAATTGGCATGCGATCTCACGCAGGAGTGGCGGCGAAAGTCTTTCGGACCCTTTCCGATGCGCGAATACCAATTGATATGGTATCATGCTCTGAAATCAAGATATCTTGTGTGATCGATGAGGAAAAAGTTTCATTGGCAGTTTCCGCTCTCCATAAAGCATTCATCGATGATGAACAACACCTTTTGCTTATCGATAAACAACCGGTAGGAGAAGCGAGCGCATCGGATCGGACTGGAGGGGTGGACCATATATGAAAACCCTTCGTTCCATCGATGAGATCAATGATCGGATTCGCAAGAGAGAAGCCGTTGTATGTACAGCGGAAGAAGTGATCGGGCTCCGAGAAGAGCATGGCCTTCAAGAAGCAGCCAAGATGGTGGATGTAGTAACCACCGCCACATTCGGACCCATGTGTTCCAGCGGCGCGTTTCTCAATTTCGGCCACTCGGACCCCCCCATTCGAATGGAACAGACCGATCTCAATGGCGTGGAGGCGTATTCGGGTATTGCTGCGGTCGATGCTTATATAGGAGCGACTCAACCTTCGAAAGACCGGGGCATTCAGTATGGAGGAGCTCATGTGATCCGTGATCTGATTGCGGGCAAGTCAGTCCATCTCAAAGCCTCCTCATCCGGAACAGACTGTTATCCCGCAAAACATATCGAAACTTCGATTTCCTTGGAAACCCTAAACGAAGCGTATCTCTTCAACCCCAGAAATGCGTATCAAAACTATGCCGCTGCAACAAACTCCTCGGAAAAACTTCTTTATACCTATATGGGAAAACTACTGCCCAGGTATGCCAATATCCGGTACTCCACATGTGGTTGTCTAAGCCCGCTTCTCAACGACCCTGATCTGAGGACCATCGGAATTGGAACCAGGATCTTCTTGGCTGGCGGAATCGGATATGTGGCATGGGAAGGAACGCAGTTTTTTACCGGAAGAGAGCGAAACGAAAAGGGAATCCCAATTGGTCCAGCCGCTTCTTTGGCGTTGATTGGAACGATGAAGCAAATGACGAAAGAGTTTATCCAACCGGCCACCCTTCCAAGATATGGGGTGACATTATGCGTCGGAGTGGGAATCCCCATTCCCATTTTGGACGAAGAGATCATGCGTAATGTCTGTATAAAAGATGAAGAGATTCATACGATTGTATTGGATTACAGCCATCCAGGGAAGAACCGGCCCGTAGTCGCAAAAGCTTCTTACGCCCAGTTGAGATCAGGATCGATGGAAATCCATGGCACCGTTGCGAGGACCCACCCGATGTCCAGTATGACTAAGGCCAGGAGAATCGCTTCTTTACTCAAAGAACGGATTCACCAATCTCAATTCTTCCTTACAAAACCCGTTGCGTCTTTTCCTGCCCACCCAGAGATCCGTGGGTTGCCGACGGATTCTTGATCGGTATGTCAGAAGAATCACCACAGCTACACGAACCGATGAATCTTACCCACTTGGTACCAACCGTGAGCCGGCTCACGGATTTGCGGATGAAATTCCGGTTGATTGCTCGATCCGATTCACCGGACGATGTTCCTGAATCAGCTGGAACAGAAAAGCGCGGTCATATTCCGCCCCTGAAAAGGGAACCTTTTTTTCCAAACATCCCAAGTTTAAAAGGGTTTCTCCAAAGGTTTGAATGGAGTATGGGACCCCTGCCGCTTCCAAAATGGTAATCCCAATATCCAAAAATGAAGGGGCCAATTGAGTTTCCAAATAAGATTCCCGCTCAGGAGTCAGGATAAACAAAGGGACAAATTCGAAATATTTGTAGTCATACACAATCCCCGATGATGAATATTCTTCCGCTTCGATCGCGGCTGTGTGATCCCCAAACAGGAAGATATACGTATCGGGGAAGCGGTCCGAAATCTCATGGATCAATCGCTCCAAATAATGGTCCAAATAGGCGAAAGAATTGAAGTAATTATAGACCAAGGGGTTGGCAAAGGCAGCTGCATTCAAAGGCAGGTAATGATCTTCGATAAAGCCAAAGGGAGCGTGTGTCGTCATGGTGATGCAATAGTACAAAAAGGGGTCTTGTTCCTGGACCATCATCTCCATCATAGCCTCAAAGACTTCATGATCCAACGCACCCCATATCCTGGGTTCCAACCCCAGTTCTTCGTACCCGAAGAACCACTCAAATCCTTTGCGAGGGTAGGTCTCATCCCTCCGGTAGAAGGAACTCCGATTTCCATGGAATGCTTTTGTCCGAAACCCTGCATCATGAAAGGCATGAATGAACGAGTTTTGAAAATCATAGCCTTCCATTTGCGAAGTAGGAAAGGAATCAAGGGGTTCAAACCCGTTGAAAACCGCTATCTCACAGTCCGATGATCCTCCGGCTTTGTGATAACTCAAAACATAGGGATAGTAGATGCTGCTTGTTCGCAATCTGTTCAAAAAAGGAGTAATTTCTACCCCCTCATGAACCAACCCAACCAAATTAGCATCAAGACTCTCCACTTGGATCACCACAATGCTATGCTTCTGTTTCGGATAAAAGCGATTCTCAAGCAATTCGCCATACACAATCTGTTCTTGAACGCGATATCTGAAATTGGCTTTGAATAGATCCATGAGGTTCAACCCAAGTGATCCATATTTCATTACGATTTCATTATCAGAAACATGATTCGACTGCATCTTATGATAGAAAGAGTTTCCTGATACAAAACCTGTCGTTTCAACTAAAAAAAAGATAAAAACAGATAAATATAAATAATACTTAAGTTTCTTCGTAATATTTATTATTTTGCTGATCTTTCTATACTTCATAACAAAAAATAGAAAAAAAGGAAGATCCAAAAAAGCGATTACTATAATCGGAGAAAATGGAATTGCAAAAACTCGAATCGCTTCAACGCCTTCGCTTCTTAGTTCTAACGACATAAATATATGTATGTGTCTTTTAAAATATATAAAATGAGTAACTATCAACAAAAGAAATAATACTTGAATAATATATATAAATATAAATACTATCCTTATTTTTATCATAAATATATAATAATAAAATATATAAATAAAAGAAAAAGATATTATTAGTTTTACTATAAATTCTATGGAAGCATAATCGTTATAAGTAGTAAACATGGACAGAACGATTACTTTTGTGACATTGAGTATGATGAAAAGGATGTATATGTTCACGAATCTTCTTTCATTGACCATGCGCGCCAACCCCATCCCCTTTTCCTTGACCCAAGCGTATGATCACCGGAATGATCCCGTCTTTCCCCCAATCACCGCCCATTGGCTTTCCTTCGGACCCACGATCTTTTCCTTGCGTGTATCCTATCACACCTTTTTCAAAAAATCAAGTAGATAGGGGTCATGCAATACGCTTCATAGCAGGGGCCATTATTCAGAATCCATCAATCCCTACCCCTTGCACTTTGGCTTTGGGTATGTTATAATCGCATCGTTTTGGAGAGATGGCCGAGCGGTCGAAGGCGCACGCCTGGAGAGCGTGTGACGGTAACCCCGTCCGTGGGTTCAAATCCCACTCTCTCCGCCAAGAAGGTCTGCTCGGCAGACCTTTTTTTGTTCTTGCAATCGAGCCAAACATGGAAGAATTGATGGAAGGGTATGGTATAATTGGTCATATCTCAAACCGAAAGGAGGAGTTGCGATGGATCGATACGTATGCACTGTATGCGGTTATGTCTATGATCCGGAAGTAGGGGACCCTGATAATGGTGTGCAGGCGGGCACAGCATTCGCCGATATTCCCGATGATTGGGTATGTCCTCTGTGTGGCGCTTCAAAGGAGGATTTTGAGAAGGAGTAACGTTAGGAAGGGGGTATATGCATGACAAAAAAAGGACAAGTGTATAAGTGCGAAATTTGTGGAAATATTGTTCAGATCCTGCATGAAGGAGCCGGCGAATTGGTTTGTTGCGGTGCGCCAATGATCCTGATGCCCGAACAAACCGCGGATTTATCCAAAGAGAAACATGTACCCGTTGTGGAACAGACAGACAAGGGCATTACGGTTATCGTTGGATCGACCCCGCACCCCATGGAAGAAAAGCACTGGATCGAGTGGATCGAAGTGATCACCACTTGCGGAAAAACCTGCAGGGCTTATTTGCAACCAGGGCAAGCCCCCGAAGCGTTTTTCAATGTCGAAATGAAGTATGTGCAAGCCGTACGGGAGTATTGCAATATCCATGGTCTTTGGGTCAACAACCCGTAAGGCCTGATTCGACGAAACCCAATCAAACAAGGCGCATGCAAAGACGTGCGCCTTTTTTGGAGGATGTCCTTTGACTGCCTATAATGCAACGGGAAATACTTTTTTGATTTTGTGGGAAGAAGACTTGCCGTGGGTTCGATCCAAAGCGCAATTTGTCAAAGAACGTGTGGGAAATTTGGATGGGCTGATCTTCGCGCGGAACGCGCCATCCGGATTCTCCATGGATTATTTCAATCGGGATGGGAGCTCGGCGCCTATGTGCGGAAATGGCGCCCGCGTCTTCGTCCGCTTCCTTTTTGACCAACGGCTGGTTTCAGCCGGACAGACCGTTCCTTTTCAAACCGGTTCTGGCCCGCTCGAGGGCAGGGTATTGCATGACGAGCGGATCCAAGTCCAAATGCCAACGGCCATTGTTCATGGACCTCTCATTGTTCAAAACCTGAATGGATTGGCGATAACCGTCGGTGTCCCCCATTTTGTCGTGGAACAGGAAGAGATCGAAGATATCGATGTCGAAGAAATCGGATCTTCGGTTTGTCGCGATCCTTCTTTTCCGCAAGGAAGCAATGTGAGTTTTTTTCGAAAAACCGGTCCAAAGAGTCTAGCGGTTCGGACCTTTGAACGGGGGGTGGAACGAGAGACGGGGGCATGTGGAACGGGGGTATGCGCTTGTGTGTGGTCGGCCTATTCTTTCTCTGTGCCCAATGCATCATCAAAGTCAGCTATTGACGAGGAATTTTCAGTAACCGTTCGTGGCGGTTTGCTGTGGGTTCGATTGCGGGAACACCGATTGCATTTGGCGGGCTACGTGGAACCGCTCGCAGATCAGGCTATCGATCCGAATCGCCGGTTCTCATTCTCAACAAGGGAGGAGCCTTGTAGCAAGCAAAAAAAAGACCTTTGAGAGTACCCCAAAGGTCTTTTTCAGGAGTCGATCGCTTGACAAGAAACCCGATCTATGCTACAATACACGCGTTGGCTGGGTGTGTAGCTCAGTGGGAGAGCGCTTCCTTCACACGGAAGAGGTCACAGGTTCAAGTCCTGTCACACCCACCATTTTCTTGGATCCCTTACTTTCGTTCACCCGCCAAAACCTCTTGATGATTCAACCGCTCGATGTGATCATACGAATTCAAATCCATCAACCCATGTCCGCTCAGGTTGAAAACAATCACCTTTTCCTCTCGATTCTTCGCACACTTCTTGGCGTGCACAATTGCGGATTGGATGGCATGGGATGACTCGGGCGCTGGAATGATCCCTTCGCACATGGTAAAGATCTTAGCTGCAGTCAAGATATCAGTTTGGTCGTACGCTTCGGCCTCCACCAGACCTTCTTTGACCAATCGGCTTACGATCGGGGAAGCCCCGTGGTACCTCAATCCCCCCGCATGGATGGGAGGAGGTATAAACTCACTACCCAACGTGTACATGCGCAACATGGGCGTGAGGTGCTCAGTGTCTCCATAATCATACCGGTATTCCCCTTGTGTCAGAGTAGGGCACGCATTGGGTTCGACCGCGATAATCTGGAGCCGATCTTTTTCAATCCGGTCCGGAATGAAAGGAAAGGCGAATCCACCAAAGTTTGAACCGCCCCCCACGCAAGCAATCAAAATGTCAGGTTGTTCTTCAATGATTGATAATTGAACCCGTGTTTCTTGGCCAATGATTGTCTGATGCAACAAGACATGATCCAGCACGCTTCCCAAAGCATAATTGGCGTCTTTGCTGTTCATCGCAATCTCAACTGCTTCGCTGATCGCAATCCCAAGAGATCCCGGACTGTCGGGGGCTTGACTCAGAATATGACGTCCCGATTGGGTTTCAGGACTGGGGCTCGGAATAACGCTTCCTCCAAAAAGCTCGATCATCTTTCTCCGCAATGGTTTGGAATCATAACTGGTCCGAACCATATAAGCGCGGACTTCCATCCCAAATTTTTGACCAGCATACGCCAGCGCGCTTCCCCATTGACCGGCTCCTGTCTCGGTCACAAGCTTCTTCACGCCCTCCCGCGCGTTGAAAAAAGCCTGGGCAAGGGCCGTGTTCACCTTATGGCTTCCCGCTGGGCTGATGCTCTCATTTTTGAAGTATATCCGAGCTGGTGTGTCCAGATACTCCTCCAGACCCGATGCCCGGATCAGAGGTGTCGGACGGTAGACCACATATTCCCGAAAGACCTCTTCGGGAATCGGAATCTCCCTGTTTATGGATACTTCCTGTTCCAAAAGCCCCATCGGGAAGATCCTGGACAGTTTTTCCGGACCCATGGGTTGTTGTGTTTCCGGATCCATAGGGGGATCCATCGCAAAGGGCAAATCCGCTTTCACATTGTACCAGGACGTAGGCATCTGCTCCACTGATAAACACACTCGTTCTTTCTTCCTCATACCAATCCCTCCTCATATTGAAAATATTCAACGCCAAAAAACCTGAAAAAACAGGAAAATCTCAAAAAAAGGGGGGGAACTCTTCAGCCTTCCTGAGTTCCCCCCGCTTGGATATCTTTTTACAATTGCATCTTACAATCGATGCATGCAAAGAGAAACCCCCGCGGGGCTTCCCCACCACCACACTTTATGATCAATAACGAACGTGCTTGGCAATTCAGGCAAATGACTCATCCGAATCCCTCTTTCCAATAGTTGCTGGATTATATCACAAAGCCATTCGGGAATGCAAGTCAGATTCCCGGTTGTTTTTTTCTCGTATGTGGTATAATTTTCTCGAACCCGAGACACTTTCGCTCGAACATACGAAGGGTCTGAAAGAGGATAAGCGTGGCGGAAATCCAATCGATCGGCCTATTCGGAGGCGCATTCAATCCTATTCATATTGGTCATCTCATTCAATCGCAAATCGCTTTTGAACAGTTGAACATTCAAAAAATGCTCATTGTCCCTTCGGGCATTCCTCCATGGAAAAGGACCGATTCGATGATGGCTCCCTTTGACCTTCGATTTCAATGGGCGCGCAGAACCTATGAAGGATTGAACGGATTCGAAGTGTGGGATTTTGAAGGCAAAGAGTCTTCCCGAACTTCCTTCACCGTCTACACCATCCAAGAAGTATACCGCCTTTATGGAAGGTATCCCACGGTAATTCTCGGCCAAGATGCGTATGATGCCCTTGATCGATGGCATCAATCGGATTTTATCATCAATCACTGCTCCATCGCCGTTTTGAATCGCGACAAATTCGCCAGGCAAAAAAAAGATCCCATAGAAGGGAAGACCCTTTTTTTGAATACACCAATGATTGAGGTATCTTCCAGCCAGGTCCGTGAGCGGGCCCGCTCCGGTCGTTCCCTTCGAGGCTGGGTGCCCCAGACTATCGAATCAGACGTTGAACGATGGTATCAATCAACCCTGTGACCTTCATACCGCGCTCTGCAAATCAATGACCTACGGCTTGCTGAATATAGGAGGATGAAAATGGATATCAATTGCGATCTTGGCGAAGGGTATGGGGTCTGGCAACCGATCCCAGACAAAACGCTGATGAAATGGATCACGACGGCCAATATCGCCGCAGGGTTCCATGCGTCCGATCCCAATACAATGCATCGAACCGTTTCCTTTGCTGTGGAAGCGGGGGTCCAGATTTGCGTTCATCCGGGATACCCCGATGTGATTGGGTTTGGTCGAAGAGAAATCTCTATGGACCCTCAATCGATCCGAAATATCGTTGTCTATCAATTGGGCGCTTTGGACGCTTTCGCCATGCTTCATGGATCTTTGGTTGTGGGAGTTAAGCTACACGGGGCTTTGTATCATCGCGCGACGAATGATCCAGGAACAGCGGATGCCATAGTGGAAGGAATTTCTGCCTATCGAAAGAAATTGGTTCTGGTCGGGTTGGAAGGGAGCGCTTTCCATAGATCCGCCATCAGTTTTGGACGGCCTTTTGCGCGCGAAGCCTTTGTGGATCGAGCGTACCACAAGAATGGATCATTGGTGGCACGGAGTGATCCTCGTTCGGTGATCGCCCAACCAAAAGAATGTTGGAAACGGGTGATTCAGATGGTCGAACACCAAACCGTAATGACCGTAGAAGGCGAAGAAATCCCGATGGTCGCGGACACCCTTTGTGTGCATTCCGATACCCCAAATGTCCTTGAAATCCTGGAAACCGTTCATCGAGGGCTTCAAGACAGAGGCATTCCCATCCGATCTTGGAGGGCCATCGAATGAGATTCGGGTATCCCAAAGTCTGTTTTTATTCGGAGGATTCTGTCCTGATCCGCTTTTCTGAAAAAATGGATCCCCAGATCAATCGTTGGGTCCACCGGCTCTCTTGGATGATCGAAAAACGAGGGATCCATGGGTATCGGGAGTGTGTTCCCGGGTACGCTTCTCTACTGGTCTTTTTTGAGCCTTCGGATATCGATCATCAATCGTTCAAACAACAGATATCCGATCTCTTAGGGAATGATCATTTTATAGATCCCGTGGAGCTGGATGAGGCGTTGGCAGATCCCATATCGATTCCAGTCATGTACGGAGGAATGGAAGGACCTGACCTCGAGGCAGTGGCCAAATTCCATCATCTTCGCCCGGAAGAAGTCGTTCGAATTCATACACAGACTCTGTATACGGTTTACATGATTGGTTTTTCTCCGGGATTTGCTTATATGGGCCCCCTGCCCCGTTCCATTGCAACGCCTCGGCTTACCCATCCAAGGAAAGCCGTTCAACCTGGATCGGTCGGTATTGCAGATCGGCAGACAGGAATCTATCCCGTGAAAAGCCCTGGAGGGTGGCAGATTCTGGGAAGAACCCAATGGGTTTTGTTCGATCCGGATCGATCGCCTCCCAGTCTTCTGCAACCAGGACAAAAAGTGCGGTTCTATGCTGTATGAGAACCATCTTACGACTTCCCTGCAGATCATCAATCCAGGGATATCAACAACGGTCCAAGATCGGGGACGCTTCGGATTTCGCTCCCAGGGAGTCAGTCCATGTGGCGCTATGGATCATTGGTCATTTTGTCTGTTGAATCTTCTTTTGAACCAAGATGCCCATACGCCTACTTTGGAGGTTGAAGGCGGCGGGCTGGAATTGCTTGTCAATGGCGAACTCATGTTCGCGGTAGTGGGCGGAATGCCCCATCTCTTATTGAACCAAACCCCCCTCCCTCATGGCAGGGTATATTGGGCTCGAACCGGAGACAAAATCCACATCCCATACCTACGCAAAGGCATTCGTACGTATTTCGGGGTTTTCGGCGGGTTTCGGGTCCCAAAGGTTATGGGATCGGCTTCCACGGACCGGAAAGCAAAGATTGGAAGACCTCCGCTATCTCGGGGGGATACTTTGGAGTGTTCCGCGCCTAAGGCTCCGGTTGGTTTGGTTGCTCGTTCAATTCCATCGCCGCTATGGAACATCCCCGAAGAGGTCCAATCCATTCGGGTGATCCGAGGTGTGGATCTCCATCGGTTTCCCCGAAGGTCCGTCCGTTCTTTTTTTCGTCAACCCTTTCAAATAACGGACCGAATCGATCGCACCGGATATACATTGCGCGGAGAACAGCCCATCCGAATCAAAAGAAAAGAATTCCTTTCGGAAGGAATTGCCTTTGGCACCATACAAGTGCCCCCCAGCGGAACCCCCATCATTTGCATGGCCGATGCGCCCTCTTCGGGAGGGTATCCCCGAATCGCCCAGGTAATTCAGGCAGACTGTTCATTAATCGCTCAGATGAAACCGGGTCAGAAGATTGTCTTTCACGCTGTTCGATTGGAAGATGCTTTGAGCATCAATAAGGAGCGGGAGATTCAAAAGGCCATTCTGCAAAAAAGCTGGAAGAGAGATATCCCTGACGCTAAACGGTACGCTCGGTGGTTTCGTCTTTTGTGCGATGGGAAATTCTATGAACTGGGTATCCAAAGGATCGATCCAAAACGAGGAGGTAGCTGATGAGTCCTTGGAGGCTTTTTTTGATCTTCAGTCGAGTAAGCGCGTTAACCATCGGCGGCGGTTATGCCATGATTCCGGTCATTCAGGATTTTGTCGTAAAACGGTATCGGATGGTGGACGATGATGAATTCATACAGACGATTGTTACAGCACAAACAGTACCCGGAGTCATAGCGATCAACGTCGCGATGCTTTTGGGCAGTCGATACGGAGGTATACGTGGAGCAATTGGAGCGACGTTGGGTGCGATTCTTCCTCCATTTGCCATTATTTTGGTGATCGCGTCCTTTTTCCACGACTTGACTCAATGGCCGCTAGTCGATGGATTTTTTTACGGGGCTCAGGTCGGTGTGACGGTCATTCTGGCCAACCTTTCGTGGCAACTGATTCGAAAAAACAGTCGGCACTGGGCCGAACTGACTACAGTTGGTTTGGGGGCTTTGATCATCCTCTTGACACGGATCTCGTCCGTTTTGATCTTTTTCGGGTGCGCGGGGGTGGTCTTCATGATCCAGTTGATGCGCCGGAAAAAAGCAGATCGGGCGCATCATCCTTCGGGAAGTTCGGACTTATGATGATCTTGATCGATCTTTTCCTTTCTTTCTTTAAGATCGGAATGGTCGCGTTTGGAGGAGGGTACGGAGCTCTCAGTTTGATCCAAAACGAGGTGATCGATGTACGCGAATGGCTCTCATTATCCGACTTTCTCCCGCTCATTTCTGTGGCAGAGATGACTCCTGGCCCAATCGCAATCAATACTGCAACCTTCGTGGGGTATCAAGTCTCGGGGGTTTTGGGTTCTGTTGCAGCCACCATTGGTGTTACCCTCCCCAGTGTCTTCTGGATCTTTTTTTTGCTCAAACTGATCGATTGGCTCTCGCGGTGGGTTCAAACCGATCATCTCTTTGGCGCTTTGAAGACAGCCATTGTCGCTTTGATATTGGCAGCCACCCTCCGAATCGGAATCGGGTCCGTGCGCGATGGCTTCACGATCCTCCTTGCCGCGGGAACCTTTTTTTGGCTCTACCGTTTCAAACCTTCGGTTGTTTGGGTTATTCTCGCTACCGGCGGGGCAGGTATGATTTGGAAAACCTTCATCTCATTATGGGAATGAAAATGCACACGTTCTACCCTATGTCGGGGTTCAATTTCCCGGATCGCTTCTCGAATCGATCCCCAGATATGATATAATCTGAATGAAAAAAAGGATGGGAGCAGATATGGTCGATCTTCGATTCAATGGCGCGGAGATTTTCCTCATCGTAGAGAGAAGCGCGAATGTTCAGCAATTGGAGTTGGAATTAGAAAAAAAGCTGATTGATCTATCCGTTTTTTTGGAAAACCAATCCCGGATTTCTGTTTTTTTTGAGGGAGGGGATGAACAAGCGCCCTTGATTCCTCTCATCCTCGAGAAAATAAAGGATCGATCGCTACACATCCGCAGCATATATTTTGATAAACCTTCCGATCCCGTGATTCTTCCCTCAAAGAAAGACCGAACCCAATCCAGCGGTGCGAAAACCCATCCCCGTGATCCGGATCTCCCCTACCCTTCTCACCCAAAAATGGAGGTATTCCAGGGCACGGTTCGATCCGGACAGGTCATATCCTCTCCCGGTGATTTTCTGATCATCGGGAACGTGAATGCAGGGTGCGAAGTAATCGCGGGAGGCAGCATCATCGTATTTGGAGAGATTCATGGTTCAGTCCGGGCTGGTCAGGTTGCAACGGAAGGCGCTCTGATCGTCGGATTTTCGCTCCAACCACTCCAAATTCAGATCGGTGATGTGATCCATTCTTCCATCCATAGTACCCATCCGAGTTTGTGTTTTTTAAAGAACGGACACTTGACATTGGCACCCATTGCTCTATCCAATCCGATGATCGACCTCTAATCGGTGAAAGGAGAATCGTTGTGGCATTCTGTTTAGAAAAGCTTCTTGAAGAACTCAGTATGGTTGACGGCCCTCCCGGCCGCGAAGGACCCGTTCGGAAAGTATTGGATTCGTATGTTCGTCCCTATGCGGATGATGTCTATGAGGATACGAGCGGAAACCTCATCGCGCAAAAGAAGGGAAAAGGCGAGAAAAAGATCTTGGTATCCACTCATATGGACGAAGTGGGTATGATCGTTTCAAAAGTCCTGCCGGAAGGCTTTCTGCGTGTAGAAGGAATCGGTATCGACCCCAAAATCTGCCCATCCCAAAAGGTTCGGATCCATACCAAACAAGGGGTTAAGCGAGGTGTTATCGGTATGTTGGCTCCTCACCTTCAGACCGAGGAAACCCGGAAACTAGCCGCCAACTTTGATACGCTGTTTGTGGACGTTTCCATGCATCCAGATTTGCCCTTCCGAGTGGGCGACTTCGTCACTCTGGATTCCAAACCGATGCGATTGGGAAAAACCTATTGTGGGAAGGCTTTGGATAATCGGGCCAGTTGCGCTGCGTCGGTGATCGCCTTGATGCAGCTGCAAAAGCGCGATCATTTTCCTGATCTGTTTTTTGTTTTTTCTTCCCGTGAAGAAGTGGGAGCTTTTGGCGCCTGTACCGCATCGAAATCAATTCAACCGGATCTGGGGATCGCGATCGACGTCACGCATGGAAACGAGAGCGTGCCCAACACATCCAAAATCGAATTGGGCAAAGGACCTGCGTTGGCTTTTGGCCCCGTAATTCAGCCTGCCTTGTTCAAAGCCTTTCAAGCGGTCGCTGAGAAAAACGGAATCGCCGTGCAAACAGAAGCAGTGCCCGGAAGAAGTGGAACCGATGCAGATATGATTCAATTGGAAGGCATTCCTTCCATGGTCATCTCGATTCCGCAACGGTATATGCATAATCCCATCGAAATGATCCATCTCAAAGATATTGAAGAAACAGGAAGACTCCTCGCTTGCTTCCTTTCGGAATGGGAGGGATGATGATGAAATGGTTGAAAGAGCTTTGCGCGCTCCACGGCGCATCAGGAAACGAACACCCGGTAAAAGCATTCATCCGATCAAAGCTCGCTGACCGAAGCGATGCTGTGTACGAGGATGGAATTGGAAATTTGGTCCTTTTGAGAAAAGGCGCCGGGAAATCGGCGAAGCGTCTGATGCTTTTGGCCCACATGGATGAAGTGGGACTGATGGTCACCAACATCGAGGAAGACGGTCGACTCGCGGTCATGCCTGTGGGTGGTGTGGATCCTAGGGTGTTGCTGGGAAAACCGGTTGTCATAGGTGAGGGAGAAATTCCAGGATTTATCGGGTATCAAGCGATTCATCTCCAGAAAAATACGCTGACTGTTCCTCCCGAATGGAAAGACATCCGGGTGGAAGCGGGTTTTACAAAGAAAGAACAAGCCGCGGAAAAAATCCCGATCGGAACGTACATTCATTTCCATACAGAATATGAAGAGTTCGAGAACCGAATTGTGGCCAAAGCTTTGGATGATCGGGGTGGTTGTTCGATCCTGATGGATCTTTTCGAGGATTTGCCTGCTGTGGATTATGACATATACTTCGGTTTTGTTGTCCAGGAAGAAGTGGGCTTGAGAGGGAGCGGAGCGGCCGCGAAGCTGGTTTGTCCAGATGTGGCCCTCGTATTTGAGACCACAACGGCCGGAGACAACCCCGAACTGAGTCCTGCCCGCTGGTCCACGCATCTGGATCAAGGAGTTGCTTTGAGTTATCTCCAAGGAGGATATGCCCTTGATTCTCGGATATTCGAACTCCTTGTGGATACAGCTTCTCGAAATAGGATCCCGTATCAATGCAAGGGACGAACAGTAGGGGGGACCGATGCCACTCGATTGGCCAAAACCATGTATGGCATCCCATCCGGAGGTTTGAATATTCCCGGCCGGTATATTCACGCGCCGGTTAGTATGATATCCAAATCCGATTATCAATCTGCAGTTGATCTTGCGAGACGTGTCATCGCCGAAGGAAAAATTGTACAAATCATGGAGGGTTCATTGTGAAAGAAATCATCCAAAAACTGACGGAAATCTCTGCCCCAAGCGGGCGAGAGCGTGTAGTACACAATGCCATTTTGGAAGAATTGGACGGGTATATTGATGGCTTTCGTTTTGATCCAGTTGGCAACCTGATTGTCTGGAAAAACGGATCAGCCACGGACCGGAAAAAAATCCTTTTGGACGCCCACGCTGACGAAATCGGTCTCGTGATTACCCGAATCGACGATAAAGGATTTCTCAGAGTCGATCCAGTGGGCGGACTTGATCCGGTACGGCTTTTGGGAGCCCGTGTTTGTTGGGGAAATCGAATTGGCATTATTGATGTGGAGCAAGAAACCATCGCAGACTATCGAAAGAACATCAAAGAATTGAACTATGATCTGATCTACGCCGATATCGGATGCAACAGCCGGGAAGAAGCCCTTCAACACGTTCATGTAGGTCAATTTGGAACGTACTGCGCTCCTTTTGTTGATTTGGGAGAACGCATGGTCGCAAAATCCATGGATGACCGAATCGGGTGCGCCATCATTGTGCAAGTCTTCAAAGAAATCGGGGAATCGGTTAACGATTTGTATGGAGTATTCGCCGTTCAAGAAGAAGTTGGATTGGTTGGCTCGCAAGTGGCCGGTTTTGATATTCATCCCGATATTGCAATCGCCCTTGACGTGACTGGTTGCTCCGATACACCCAAAGGGTTCAAGCGTATGGATCTGGCGTTGGGAAAGGGCCCGGCGATTAAAGTCAAAGACCGCGCGTCGATCTCGGATGAAAAGGTCGTTGATCTTCTGGTCCAAACAGCAGATGACCATCATATCCCCTATCAAATGGAAGTTTTGATCTTTGGAGGAACGGACGCTTATGGGTATCAGATTACCGGATCGGGAATCAAAGCGGGCACCCTTTCGATTGTCACCCGTTATGTTCATTCACCCAATGAAATGGTGGATTATTCCGATGTACTCCACGCAGTGCAGTTGCTAAAGTGCGCGTGCAACAAAAACCTGTGACCCAATGGAAGAACTGCACAAATGCAGGAATCAGCAGACAACAACCATAATAACACGGCTTCACCGATCCCTGCATGATGAGGAAGCAAACCAGTTTTTTCGCATCGATGAACAAGATTTTTGCGTTGTCGATACGCGATTGAAACAGTATTTCCCGGAGTACGCTCACATATGGGAGCGTTGCTACAGCATTTCCGGGGGCGAAAAATGCAAATCGATCGACAGAGTCTTTGAACTGTATTCTGTCATTCATTCACTCCCATACCAGCCCAAGAGGGTGCGTGTGTTTGGGGGGGGTGCTCTGCAGGATCTGGTCGGTTACTCTATGGCAACCAGTATGCCAGATCTTCCTTTGATTCTATACCCCACTACTCCAGGAAGCATCTTCATGGGCCATTATTCAGGCCGTTTTTCTATCAATTGGGATCGAAAAAAAGATCGGATTACAGTTCAGGCCAATCCCGCGGAACTCCGGATTGATCCCTTTTTCCTCCAGGATCATCCGCTGCAAAGCCTCCGGACGAGTTTCATTTACCCCGCCCGGTTGGGATTGGCCATGGACGATCGCTTTTTTCGATTATCGGTGGGGTTTCTCAATTGCGCGGTGAATGATCTTTTGGATTGGGACAGCTATTTCGAGTTGATTCGGGAATCCCATCGTTTATTGGCCAAAGCCTATGAGCAAAAGATTGTTCTCTTCCCGGGAGAGTCGATGGCCAACTGGATTATGAACGGTTCGGGATTGCAAATGGACTACACCCAAGCCCTTGGCTGTGGATTGGTTTTGGAATCGTATCTGGCATGGAAGCTGGGGATTGGAAATGAGCTTCTTTTTCGGGAAATTCGTCAGATATGGGGAAGTGTGTTTCCGGAAGCAAAAGACCTTCATTCCTTTCTCTATGCGCAAATGGATCTACTTACGTTTTTATCGATGGTACATGAACATGCAGAGATGACTTTTTCTTTGATTATCCGTCCCGGTAAACATACGATCACAAAGATCCAAGCCCCTGTCGTTGAATGGGCGATGCGTGATTTTTTTTTGGGGCAACTTCATTGGGAAGGAGTGAAATGATGCCATGGATAACTTAATTCCCAAATCCAATCGGAAATCGGGGGAGAAAAAAAGAGGGGAAGCCCACGAAGGGAAAGGGGTTCTGGGTCCGCTCAATCCGCCAGATCTATCGAAAAAGGCAAAACCCAAGTCTCCAGAAGAGAAGGAAGCTCTTTTGGGGGGAAACGCCATTCGTTTTTTGGGGCTGATCATTGTTGTTTTATCGTTTGCAATCCTCCTACTGGTCTTTTGGAACTTAACCCTTTCCACCCAACAGGATACTCATGCCCTATCCATCCGAAGGTTGGAGCGTGAGATCAACGATCTGCGCGATCAAGTTCCTTCGGAGGAACTGCTGGCTTCTCTGGCTACAGCGACCTACGCAAGAATCCCGGAACACTTGGGGCCTACCATGGTAGAGGGAGCGGAAAATCCCTCGATTGCTCAACAAGAAGAGTTTGCTTTTGAAGTCTTTTCCCGGAATTCGGAGATGATCCTCAACGAGCGGACCACAGTAACCTACTATATCTGCAATGACCTTGCCGCCTTGCGTCTAATTCGGGATAGCAAGCTACCCTATATCATCAGTCGGTACAGCGCCGATCGATACAACCTTATCCTATTTGGGAACTATATCCCCCAATGGGTTCAAACGCTTCAGCTCTTCTACGAAGAAGAAAACCGAAGAATCCTATCCCAAGCAGCCGCAACCCCTACTACCGATCCGGCGCAGGCCATTCTGCCTGCTGAGTTGAGAGGGTTGCACGCCGAAATCTACCCGAATCTCTTCACCATTCAGATTATTGCCAATACCAACTTGGATCAAATTCGATCCCAAGCCAACATTCTTCGGAATGAAGGCATACCCTGTTTTCTCTATTCCGTGACAAGCCCTACCACACGAAACTTGATGTATAGTCTTCAAATTGGGCAATTCCCGGTTTTGGATGAAGCAAGACGGTATATGGAAGCGATGAACGCGCCCAAATACTTGGAATTAATCCGGAAACAAATCAGCGATCGCTATATTCGGAAAATCTTCTGAGGCGCGTGATGATCTCCTTTGTCAGAGATGATCCTGCTGCTTTTGATCTACAGGTTGTTTCGATTGACACACCCGTGGGCAAACTTCACCTTTTCTTAACGGAAAAAGGGGTGGGCAAATCCCAATGGCAGGGCATAGCGCCGACACATACATCCTCCCTATCATCCCGCCAATCTGCATGGATCTCCCAAATCCTCGATTATTTCTCAGGAAGGTTGCGGTTTTTTCGCCTTCCATTGGTCTATCATCCCGGAAGGCTGTCTCCCTTTTCCCTCCATCTATACCAAACGCTCCTTGAGCATGTCACATACGCTCGAACAACGACATATGGCCAATTAGCCGCAATGGCCGGGAACCCTCATGCCGCTCGCGCAGTCGGCGGTTGCTTATCTCGAAATCCATGGCCGATAATTATCCCATGTCATCGAGTGATTTCAGGAGACGGGGGGCTCGGTGGCTATCAAAATGGGGCCAAGGCCAAACGGTACTTGATCGATCTAGAGAGGAAGCATGCTCCGTAAAATCCCTCTTTTTTTTCTGGGGTTGAGCCTGTTCATCGGATTGTGGATCGGATACCATGTAAAAGTTTCTAACGGGATGATCCTTTGGTTGTTCGCTATTGGGATATTCTTTTCTTTGGTGCCATTGTCCCCTTCATTGAAAAGGCGCCATCTTCTTTCACGATGGCCAATTGTTCTGGTTGCGGTTTTGGGACTTTGGATGGCCCAACTCGGTACACCTCCGCCTGAAGGGACTCAATATATAACCGGAAAAGCGGTTCGATTTACCACCAACGGCGTGCGTCTATCCGATGTCCGATGGCTAAATGAAGAAGCCGGTTATTGGGAACGAAGCGCCCAACCAATGATCCTCTCGGTGGATGAACGAAACCCAGTGTTTCCTGGACAATGGGTGGGCATCCGGGGAGTAGTCCAGAATTATGGTAACTATCAATTCGTCCGCGCACCTTTCTATAAAGACTACGCCGCTTCCCTTCATCTACCGACCGCAATTGACCGTTGGTTGTTCGAGGGTGCCCAATTTGCGAAACGAATGTCCCAATTTCTCCACGACACTTTGGGGGAATCAACCGGAACCATTGCATCGATGCTCTTGCTGGGGATTGGAGCAGATCCGCAAACCCGAGCGAGATTACAAAGATCCGGGCTTTCTCACCTATTCGTTGTTTCGGGCTTCCATATGCTCCTCCTTTATTCCAGCGTCTGGGTTCTTTTGGGTTTTGTGATTCCGAATCATCAACCAAGGAGTTTGGTGTGTCTGGGCATTCTTTCGTGTTTCGTAATGACCATTGGATTCACCCCTTCTGCCCTTAGGGCTTGGATGGTGATCGTCATGTGGAATCTCTTTCAGCGATTCCGATACCCCCTTCATCCTTTGAACAGCCTTGGATTTGTAATGGTTTTTCTGCTTTTCGCAGAGCCTTCTTATGCTGTGGATGTCGGGTTTCATCTATCATTTGCCGCCACAACGGGGATCTTCCTTTTCCTGCGATATGAGCCGATGGTTCCTCGGTTATCCCGCACGCGTGTTCTTCCCGTTCTCGGAGCGGTCTTGTTTACCATCCCCCTTACTGCCTCCCAATTCGGCACGATGCCTTTATTGGCCGTTCCATTCAGTATCTTCCTCTTTACTCCGCTTTGTTTGATCATCATCACAGCCCTTTTTTTCTCTTCAGTCTTTTTTTTGATGGGATGGGGATCATTGGCCACGATCTTTGCCTATGGGGTCAAACCATTTGCGGATCTGGCGGATGGAATGGTCTCCTTCCTCTCTGAACGGATGGGCAGCATTTCGATTCCCAAAGAAAGCGGGTTCGTTGCCCTGATCGGAATCATGATTTTGATCCTTTATTTGGAAAAGAGACGGCATTTCTGTTACAATCATGGAAAGTGCCTTCCATAGCGTGAAAGGAAGTGGATATCTTTGTACCTACAGGACATGATCATCGCTTTGGATCAGTTTTGGGCCAAAAGGGGTTGTGTAATTCAGCAACCCTATGATATCGAAATGGGCGCTGGTACCTATCATCCATCGACTTTTTTTGGGTGCCTTGGTGCGCAAAGCCATAAGGTTGCGTTTGTTCAGCCAAGTCGGAGACCGACCGACGGGCGGTATGGAAACAACCCCAACCGGCTTCAAAAGTTCTTGCAATACCAAGCCATTATCAAACCATCACCGATTGACGCTCAAAAGATCTATCTCGACTCGCTCCAGGAGTTGGGGATTCATCCTCAGCATCATGATATTCGGTTTATCGAAGATAACTGGGAGTCCCCCACACTCGGTGCTTGGGGAATTGGCTGGGAAGTATGGCTCGATGGAATGGAGATTACACAGTTTACCTATTTCCAACAAGTAGCTGGGATTGATTTGACACCGATTTCTTTAGAAATCACTTATGGCATTGAGCGGATCGCTATGTACCTGCAAGGCAGGGAAAGTGTATTTGATGTTCAATGGAATGAAGAAACCGATTATCGGCAGATCTACTGGGAAAACGAACGGCAATGCTCCATTTACAACTTTGAGGAAGCCGATACCGCTATGTGGTTCCAACTGTTCGATATGCATCAAAAGGAGTCTCATCGCATGATTGAACTGGGGCTTTATCTGCCTGCTTATGAACATCTGATTCATTGCGCCCACGACTTCAATATGCTTGATGCCCGCAACGCGATCGGGGTCTCCCAAAGGCAACAATACATTGGGAACATCCGCGCGATGGCAAAAGGATGCGCCCATATTTTTCTAAAACAGCAAAAAGAAATAAAGCCCCTTTCGCTTTCGTCACAAAAACGATGAGCAACAATGTATGGAGGGTGATCTTCATTGCGATTAAAGGGTAATGGAAAAGACTGTTCCAATCCACAGGAAGTAAAAGAAATCATTCATGAGTTTTTGGTTGGTTCCAAAGAACATGCGATTCAGTTGATGAACACACACATACAGCGCTGCTACCCATGTTGGATCAAGCTCCAAAGGATCACTTCTATTTTGGACCTGTTCAACAATCAAGAGGGAAAAGAACCCTGCGCGGTTTTTCTGGAGCGAATGGCAACCCAATTTGAAGAAAAAGAAGAAGGTCCAAGCATCCAGCAATTGCATCATCTGGTTCCCCATACCTACTCAGGGACAACCCAACACTTCAGCGAATCCCTCCAAGAAGAACTTAGGCTAGCCAGTGACCTCTATATTGCGCTTGAAAATACTCCGGTTGCCGAAGTCAAAAAGGAGCCTCGGAATGCCCGGATGTGGCTGGCCGCAGCTGCCGTCGCCGCGATGTTCTTCATTACCCTGCAAACCGCGAATCGAGAAACCCAAAAAAGCCTGCTCCCTAATCTCGCAGATGGATCCCCAATCACTTCGGAACCCGCGAATTATTTCAATTCATTCCCTATGCAGCAAGCCAGCTCTGTTTTGGGAGATCGAACCAGCAAAGTTTCTTTTTCTCTGCCAATGGATCAAGTATTGTCGAACCTCTATCGGATGGATTTTCAACCCAATGAACCCTCCCCTCTTTTTTTTTCCGTTTCAATGAATAAATAAATTGGCAAAGGAGCATTCGTGAACTCAATCGCATCCAATCTCCCTTTTTCAGAAACTCTAAAATATACGCAGTTGGCCCAAAAACTTCGGGAACAAGGCAAAGATATCGTAAGCCTTACAGCTGGCGAGCCTGATTTTGATACACCACAACCAGTTGTCGAAGCAGCGATAACCGCTCTTCGAGAAGGGTTTACTCGATATACAGCCTCTTCGGGAATCCTGCCCCTGCGACAAGCCATCGCATCTGATCTAAATCAACGAACGGGACTTGGGTATTCCCCCGAAGAGATTGTCGTATCCAATGGAGGAAAGCACGCGTTATTTAATATCTTCTATACCCTTCTGTCTGAAGGGGATGAAGTGGTGGTATTTACGCCAGATTGGGTCAGTTATGTGCCTCAGATCAGAATCTGCAGAGGTTCTCCTGTCTTGGTTTCTACCGAGATCGAGAATGGGTTCTTGCCAGACCCCGATCGATTTCGTCGCCATTTAAACGCAAAAACCAAAGCTGTTATCGTCAATTCCCCCAACAACCCCACAGGGGCCGTCTATCCAAAAGACCTTTTGAAAGAACTGGCGACGATTGCCTTGGAACATGACCTTTGGGTCATATCAGATGAGATATATGCGACAATGGTGTATGAGGGTTCGCATGTCAGCATCGCGCAGTTCGATGGGATGAAAAACCGAACGGCTCTGATCAACGGGTTTTCCAAGTCTCATGCCATGACTGGATGGCGGTGCGGATACAGCGCAGCGCCTATTGAGATTTCCGAGCAAGTGGGTAAAGTCCAATCCCACCTCACATCCAATATCAATTCCATTACCCAAAAGGCCGCATTGAAAGCTTTGGAAGTCGACAATCACGAGATGGTTCAGACCTTCCAAGCACGGAGGGACTTTGTTGGTCAAAAACTCTCCGAATTAGGGATTCGCCATGGAACAGCGAACGGGGCGTTTTATTTCTTTATGGATTTCCGCCCATACTTGCATTCCTTTACAAATGACGACCAAATGGCTACCCATCTATTGGAAGAGTATGGGATCGGCTTGGTCCCAGGAAGCGCATTCCATGCGCCCGGGTTTATGAGAATGTCATTTGCCGCATCTGATCAACAATTGACCCAAGGGATTGAAAAGCTTCGGCGATTTGTTTTTCGCTACAGCCTGGCTGAAGAGTAATCGGGGGTTTTTTGGATCCAAAAATGAAGGCAAAGGGCTGAGCGCCCTTATTTTTTTGATAGAGGAACGGAGGAAGAAGCGATGAATGATTTTCTCTGTCGTGATCAAAGAGAGGATCTTGCCATTCTGCCAACACCGGTCCACAAGCTGGAACGGTTTTCAAAAGAGGTCGGAGCCGAAGTCTGGTTTAAGAGAGATGACCTGACGCATTATTTGGCCAGTGGAAACAAGATTCGAAAATTGGAGTATCTGTTCCACAAAGCAAAATCTTCCGGAGCGCGCGCAGTTGTCACATGCGGGGGTATTCAGTCCAACCATGCCCGCGCAACAGCCGCGATTTGCAGAATGATTGGCATGAAACCGGTGCTGTTCCTGAGAGGAAGCCAACCGGACCTTCCTCAAGGAAACTTCCTATTGGATTGTTTGCTTGGGGCGGAGATTCATTGGATGACTCCGGAAGATTATCGAAGAAGAGATGGGATCATGGAACAATATCGGATGAACCAACCCATTCCCCACGAAGTTTTCGTCATTCCAGAAGGGGGTTCAGATCCGACAGGAGTCAACGGGTATGCCAGTGCGTTGTTGGAAATGGCCGAGCAATTGGATTTGGAAGAGATGGATGGGATCTTCGTTCCTGTAGGCAGTGGAGGCACCTATTCTGGATTGATCGCTGGCGCGGCCCTACTGAAGATTTCAACGCCAATATACGGGATTAACGTAACCCTCGATTCGAATCCCTACTTTCCGGATAAGTGCGAAGCGATGGTCCGGTCGTGGATGAAAGAAAACCAAGTCGAACGGAAAGTTGATCCCTCAGCCTTTCATATTGTTGATTCCTTTGTGGGAGACGGATATGCCGTTCCCACACCGAGCGGTTTGCGGTGGATTGTCGATCTCATGAAACTGGAGGGCATTCTTCTGGACCCCGTATATACATCAAAAGCCATTGACGGAATGGTTCATACCTTACGGCAAGAAGGCATGAAGAAGGTCCTTTTTATTCATACCGGGGGCGGATTTGGGAATTTCGCTTTCGCGGATTCCTTATCCGGTCAACTCGCCCCGCTTTTATGATATAATTCTCAGCAGATTTGAATGAAAATGTGAGAGGAGTGAGTTCTTCTAATGAGAGAGTGGATGCTCAAGCATCAAAAGATTATCATTGCAGTTACAGCGGTTATCTTCGTCGGAGGGATTGTATGGTGGAGTGTGGCCGCATACATTGGCGGGAGAAACCAGCCAGGCGCGAATGGTTTCGCGGATTCAGGGTATGTGCCCTCGCGTGGGGAAGCATTGCTTGTTATTACCCGCGGGGCGGAAGATTTCCCCTACAACTATTGGATCATGCCATGGGAGTTGAGAGAAGATATGCTTCAGATTCTCCAATACTATCGGCAATTTGGCATTGAGGTCGATGAAATCTTTCAAGAACCGACTTTGGAAGTAAACCAATTGCTTGCTATGATGGATGAGCAGATCATCCAACGGTACGCAGACCTCCATGGCATTCAACCAAATGCTTTGGAGTTGGAAAGAAGAGTAAACGAGATCGTTGATCCCAATATTCAAGATGATTCGATCCGCCAGCAAATTCTTTGGCAATTCGGGTCGATCGACGCGTATAAAAATTTGGTTCGCGCCAATCTCGAACAACAGATGACTCGTGAGGCCGTTCAGAATAAAGTGGCAAGCGTTTCGGAAGAACAGATGCGCCAATACTACGAAGAACATCGGGAGGAATTGGCCAGCGAACACGATGAAGTCATGGCGCGCCATATTCTTGTTGAAGAAGAAGTTCTTGCTCAAACCCTAAAAGATCAGATTCAAGCGGGCGCAATCAGCTTTGAAGAAGCGGCCAAAACCCACTCTCTTGACGGGACCAGCGAAGACGGAGGCGATTTGGGATGGATTCGCCGAGGAATGATGGTTGCAGACTTTGAGCAAGCGGTCTTCACCGCGCCTGTTGGGGAAGTAGTGGGTCCGGTTCGTACCCAATTTGGATTTCACTTGATCCGGGTTGATGATCAAAAAAGCATCGAATCATATGAAGACTTTGCTCTATTCTCAGAGGAATATGAAGAAGCACGGGACGGACTCAAAAAAGAAGCCTTCGAAAAGTGGTTGGAAGCCTATAAGTCCGCCGAACAGATTGATTACGTGATCAACGACGATATCCTGGCTGTATTTGACAAATATCAAAGAGTGGCCCGAGAACCGGAAGATACCCTGAAAGCCAAAGAAGCCTTTGCAGAAGAGCTGAAGGAGTTTGTCCTCTATGAAGAAGATGGGGTGACAACGATTATCCCCGGGTCCGAACCGCGGATTGTTGGACTCTTTATCTCCCTACAAAATGAATTCGCCGCTCACTATCAAAAGATCCTTTCGGATCTCATTATCTGGGAATACTTGATCGAAAGTGTGCCCCAAGATCTTCAAAACAAAGATATATCGATGCTCGAAGCGGATTTGACTCAAGTTGCTGCCGACCTCCAACAAGCATCAGACTCCGGAGAACGCACCGAACTGCAAAAAAAGCAGTATGCATTGGAAGATGCCATTCAGTTGCACAAGCAAGAACAACTCCTGCAGAATCATGGCATTTCGATTGATGAGGTCCATTCAACGAAGGAATTGCTCCTTCAGAAGGAAAAAGATGCGCGCCGATGGATCCAAGAAGGATATTCTCTGTTGTACGCCTACAATACCACTTCCAAACAGGTGCTACAGAATATGTACCAATTCTACCCAAATGACCCAGATGTCGCGCTCCATTATTATCAAAATACCTACTATGAACTCGCCCCGTACGTGAAGGACCCTGAAACCTTTGCGATGTACCAATCCATGATTGAACCGGAGCTTTCACAGATCCAATTGGGATTCACTCGGATTGCGCGAGACCCAGATACCCCTTTGGAGCAACGAATCATTGCTTATGAGAACCTGATTGTTCTGTTGGAAGATTGGCGCAAATACGATCTGGAATTGGCCTACTTAAAGGAATTGAAAGAGTTGGATCCGGATTACCGAGACATCGACGAAATCATTGAACTGGTCGAGTTGATGGCTCAGGAACATCGGGAACTCCTAGTGACTGAACCGGAATTGGATCTGAGTTCGCCTTTGGGGACGCCAACCTTCGATTTCCCAGGATTGGGTGATGAAGAACCGGGATTGTCCTTACCCGGAATCGATTTTCCATAAAAAAACCACGGCTTAGCCGTGGTTTTTTGGTTGGGGCGGGAGGATTCGAACCCCCGAATGGCGGAGCCAAATTCCGCTGCCTTACCGGACTTGGCGACGCCCCAACTTCCTGGGCAATTGTACCCTAAAAACCGTTTTTTGTCAAGGGGATCTCAAAATCCGGATCAAGCAGGAGATAGAACCTTCACACGTAGGGAGGGGGTAGGCATATGATTTCCATTCGGGTTCTGAATACGGGAGAAACGATTGCCGTACCCAGAGAAAGCACCGTACAGCAGGTGATCGAACACATTCAGTACCAAAACCCATGCAAACCACTAGCCGCACGCGTTAATAATCGAATCCGCGAATTGGACTCCAAAATCCATATGGATGCTCAGTTGGAACTGATTGATATTCGCGATCCTGATGGAATGCGCATGGTCCAACGCGGATTGGTTTTCTTGCTGTATATTGCAGCGAAGGAACTCTTTCCCGATCGGCAGCTTAAAGTCCTTCATTCCATAAACAATGCGTTGTATTGCGAATTGGGAGATTGGGTTTCCGATGAAGAAATTCAGAAGCTGCATCAAAGAATGGAAGCTTTGATCCACCAAGATCTTCCATTTCAAAAAGAAAAGATGGACAAACTCATTGCAACTAAGAAATTCATGGAGCAGGGTGATACAGACAAAGTCAGTCTCTTTCGATATCGAAAAAAAAGCACCATCTCTATCTATCGTTGTGGGGCGGTCCCTTTCATCAACTATTTCTACGGATACATGGTTCCGTCCACGTCCTATCTCTCTCCCTTTGAGCTACGCACCTATGCCCAAGGGTTTCTGATGATCCATCCGACCGCCGCATCCCCACGACAACTCCCAGAGTATCAAGAACTCCCAAAGTTTTCCCAGGTTTTTTTACAATACCAGCGGTGGGGGGAAGTGTTGGAGATTGATACGGTTGCCGACTTGAATGAAAAAATCGCGCAAGAAAAAATCAAAGAAATTATCTGGATCTCAGAAGCATTGCATGAAAAAAAGATTGCCCTTATGGCTGAAGAGATTTGCAATCATCCTGGAAAAAGACTCATTCTGATTGCAGGTCCTTCTTCTTCGGGCAAAACTTCCACTTCCAAACGCTTGGAGCTGCACTTGAAAGCGAATGGACGAAAACCGATTACGATTGCGTTGGATGATTATTTTGTGGATCGTGAAAAAACCCCTTTGGATGAAGAAGGAAACTACAACTTTGAATCCATTGACGCCTTGGATTTGGATCTTTTCAACGACCATTTGATTCGTCTGATGAATGGAGAGCTGGTCATGATCCCCACCTTCAATTTTCGCTTAGGAAAAAGGATCGAAGAGAGCAAAACCTTGCAAGCAAGCCCGAACCAACCCATCATCGTAGAAGGAATCCATGGATTGAACGAGAAATTGACGCGAAAGATTCCCAGAAAGAAGAAGTTCAAAATATATGTCAGCGCATTAACTCAGCTAAGCATCGATTATTGCAATCGGATTCCGACCACCGATACCCGACTGCTGCGAAGAATCGTTCGCGATCACAAATTTCGCGGCCATAGCGCTTTGAGAACGATTCAGATGTGGCCTTCCGTCCGTAGGGGAGAAGAACAATACATCTTCCCCTTCCAAGAAGAGGCCGATGTTATGTTCAGTTCCGCTCTTTCCTATGAATTATCCGTGATTCGGAACTTTGCCGAACCTTTGTTGGTGCAGATCAATGAATCGCAAAGGGAAAATACGGAAGCAAAACGCTTATTGAAATTCCTGGAATACTTTTTGCCCATCACCGATTATGAAGATATTCCCCGCAATTCGATCTTACGAGAGTTCATTGGAGGCAGTGTCCTTGACCTTTAATCCGCCCTCCACGGGAAAAGCAAAAGAAGATATTGTTGTGCGTTTGCGCAAAATCGAAGGACAAATCCGCGGGCTGCAAAAGATGGTCGATGAAGGACGGGAATGTCTTGATGTGCTCATGCAGATCTCTGCTGTATCGAAAGGGATGGAAAAGGTCACCCAGATGATCCTGATGCGGTATATTGAGGCTTGTCGTACCAACGCTGCCGAAGCAAAGAAATCCGATTCCATGGAAACTTTGTGTCATCTTTTATCACTTGCAATTAACAAAGGGGTTTTGGGTGAAAACGACTCATGAATTCGTCTCTTCAATATGGGGATCGGATCAAAGCCGTTGTGCGGGACGGCCATAATTATGTTGTAACACTCAAGCCTGAAGGACGATTCGAGACCCATCATGGGTTCATTCCCCATGAATCCATCATACAGACAGGGTTCGGAACTGAAATGAAGTTTCCGGATGGGGAACGGGTCTTTTTTTTTCCATGCGGGATTGTTGATACAATCATGAAACTGGAACGACGAACTCAAATCGTATATCCGAAAGATATTGGTTTAATCGGTTTAATGATGGATGTAAAAGCTGGAGATCGGATCGTGGAAGCAGGAATGGGAAGTGGAGCCATGAGCATCTTTTTTTCTCGTTCCATTGGCGATTCGGGGATTCTGTATAGTTACGAACGAAACCCGGATTTCTTGCGGATCGGAATGAACAATTTACACAAAGCCGGAACACTGCACCGGGTCGTAATCCATTACCGAGATCTGGCGGAAGGCGTGTTCGAAACCAACGCGGATTCCTTCTTTCTGGATGTTCCAGATCCTCAGAATCATGTTTTGTCTTTGAAGAACGCGCTGAAAAAAGGGGGAACATGCGTTATCGTTTGCCCTACCTTCAATCAGTGCGAAGAAGTATTACAGAGCGCTCAGGCGAACGGGTTTATGGATATGCAGATGTGGGAAATTTTCTATCGCGAATACAAAGTGAATCCTGATCGGATCCGACCGCAAGATCGCATGATTGCTCATACTGCTTTTATGTTGTCGGGAAAAAATTCGTATTGAACCCATTCGATCCTATGGAGGGATATGTATGAAAACAACGTTGAAAGTTGTCTTGATGATGTCTTTTGTCGTGTTGCTGCTCACATCATCTTGGACTCTCTTTGCTCAGACAGAAACCGTAAATGTCTATGAAAAACTCAAACCCTTCTTTGAAGCGCTGTTTTATATCGAAAATGAATACTACGGAAAAGAGGGGATCGATTACGACAAATTGATCGACGAAACCATTATTGGGCTTCTTGCGGGTTTGGAAGATCGATACAGCGGCTACCTCAACAAATCGGATGTCGCGGAAAGCAAGATCCAAGAAGAAGGGTTCTACGGCGGATTGGGTATTGAAGTTACCTACAACGCCCACTATAAAGCGGTACAGGTCGTTGCGCCCATGTTTGGCACTCCTGCCTATCGAGCAGGGCTGAAGGCCAAAGACTTGATCATGTCCATCAATGGGGTATCGGTGGAAACAATGTCCTATATGGAAGCTGTGAATAACTTGCGGGGCATGCCCGGAACCATTGTGACCATTGAGGTGTTCCGAGAAAATGTGGGCAAGCTTGAATTTCAGATCGAACGGGAAGAGATCCGAATGGCCATGGTTCAGATTTCATATTTGAAAAGTCAAGGAATCGACATTGGATACGTCCGAATCAATCAATTTTCAAGGCCTACCCAGTCGGAACTCCGCAATGCGCTCATCAAACTGCACGGAAGTGGTGTTCAAGGAATCGTCATGGACCTTCGGAACAACCCCGGAGGTTTGTTGACACAATCCATTCAGGTTGCCTCAATGTTTTTGGACACCGGAAAAGTTGTTGTGACCACCCGTTCCGGTGATGGGTTTATCAATACCTATCGATCGATCGGGAATGATTTTCCGGATCTTCCCATGGTTGTTTTGATCAATCAAGGAAGCGCTTCCTCTTCCGAAATATTGGCCGGAGCTTTACAGGATCACGGAAGAGCCATCCTTGTGGGAGAAAAAACATTCGGAAAAGCCGCAATCCAGACTGTTTTTCCCTTATCGAACGGGGGAGAACTCATTCTTACGTCGGCTCATTACTTTACCCCTTTGGGGAAGAATATTCACCAAGTTGGGATCGAACCGGATATCGTGGTGCCTTATGTCCCTGCTGAACAAGAAGGCGTATCACAGGAGGCGGAAAGCGATTCAACCCTCTATGAGCTGGAATTGGATATCCATAAGGATAATCAACTCAAGCTTGCCCTCGAAGTTTTGGTTGAAAGCCTGTAGATTGCAGCCTCTGCAATGGTCTTTCGTTTGCTGCATTTGGTTGGGTTCGGATTCAGTGTCTTTGCGCTGATTTCGCTAATTCAATGGGTCGCTGCTCCTTCCTCTTTGCTCATCAGGGATGAGTTGCAATTGATCCGTGAGGTTCCCTTAGTTTGGAAGAATGATTCCCAGTCAACCGATTTTGCACAATCGGAGCCTGTTTTCATATCCTTTCCCGATTCCATTTTCGCTTGGCAGCGATGGGATATGGGTTTTGAAATGAAACAAATCCAAGACTTTGAAGCCGCAGTGGAATACCTCTGGGGAGCTGAGGGAATACGGATGAATCCTTCGTTTCCCCCCGAAATCAAGGTATATACGGCCTCGTTTCTCTTTGAGGATGTTGTTTCGTTTATGGTCGCTCGGGACCACGAACTTGTGGTCTTTTATCGCCCAAAGCTGGCTATCGGCCTTATGAGTTATGGAGAAGACGATCTTGCCATCGATATTGACACCCTGCCAATAGAAGCGACCCGATTTCTTCCTGTCGAAAACCCGAATGTCCAAGAACTGGCCAAGACATTGCGTGAACGAAATTGCTCTTTTCTTGGGATCCATAAGGGTTCGATTGATGCTGAGGAGGGATGGGATGAGATCCAATCCATACCGCTTTCTTTTCCCTATGGGGTTTATTCAGCGATTCCCTTCGATCATCACAATTTTTCCCGATACCCGAAGGATGAGTTGGAATGGAAGATGAAAGGATTGCTGTACGAAACTTGTGGATTGGCTTTTGAAACCGGATACGCCGTTATGGTGATCGGTTCTTCGATCCGCGAACTCGAAGGACTTGCCCGTGTATTGGATGGGATGGGAACTATGCCTGTACATTTTGCTCGTTTGCTGGAATGGGAGAAATCGCTTTGGTAGATCTTTTTGACACTTTGGTGGCTCCACGCGCGTTTTTCCGAAAACGGGCTCCTTCTTTGCAATCCTCTTTCGTGTGCTTTATGGTGATTGTTCTGATCAACCTTTTTTCCTATCCGTATACCATTCAAAAAACACTCATGCATCTATCTCATTGGGGGTGGTTCCTGATGATTGGAATCCCCTTTTTTGGTTTTTTCTGCCTTCTGGGTTTCGATCTCATCCTGATCGAATCCAACAAGGCCCAACGGTACAGCCGCTTCTTCGGGGCTTCTTACGCCCCGTTCTTGCTGATGCCCATCGCCATGTCTTTGGCAAAACGAGAACTCCAGGACCATCGACTGCTTGGATGGTTTCTGGTCGGGGTAATCATGGTTTGGTCATCCTATCTGTTTTCCCATTTATCGCACCGAAAACAAGCCCTTATCGGTAGAGCCATTAAAGATCTCATCATAGTTTTGGGGCTCTATCGATGGATCTATTGGGGCCGATGAGGATGAAACGATTCTCCTTCCCTTTGGGTCATTGGGTCGCGCGAAAGTGGCAGGAAATTCTTTTGGTAACCGCGCTGAGTACCGTTTTTATGGGATATCTTGCGGTAGGGATTCGAATCGACACGGATTTGACCCTCCTTCTGCCGCAGAGGGATCCGTATTTCCTCCAATACAATCAATTTTTCGAGGAAGGGAATGTCGATGAATCCCTGATTATGGTCTTTGAAGCCCCCAACAATCGAATCAAAGCGCTGGAAATGGCTGATGAAATTTATCTTTCGCTAAGTCAGATGGTGGATTATGTCAGTTACTTCCGGAAGATGGACGCAGTTGCCATGATGGGTCCTTCCGGAATCATCCTCTCCAATGATCAAGTCTTCCAGCGGTTATGGTCAACGGTCAACCTTGCAAAACTACTGATCGATAATCCTGCAGTTGCCGATTTTGGAATGATCCGCGTGATGGGTAACTCCCTCCATCAAGTGCAGGAAGTGCTGGATCAATTGGCAAGCGCCGAGTCTATAGACAATTATGTCTTGTTCAGTCAGGATCATCAGTTGATGATCATGAACATTCTGTTAACCGAGCCTTCCATGGATCAAGACTTCATTGCATCCGCTCTTCGAACGATACGAACCAAAATCGACTCCATCGCAGAATCTTATGGGGTTTCGTATTCATTCACAGGCAGCTATCAATCCAGCTATGATTCTTTCGCCAGCGTCAACCAAGATTTTCTCCGAACCACGATGATCACACTCTCACTGATCACGCTCCTCTTTTTCCTCATCTACGGAAATATCTGGATTACGATCGGGATTTTTCTGAGTTTGGTTGTTGCGGGGATCTGTTCCATCGGATCTTTGACGCTGATCTTTGGGCACCTAAACGTTACTTCCAGCTTCATTCTAGCCGCTCTACTGGGATTGGGGATCGACTTTGGCATTCATATTTCCAATCGGATTATCGAAGAGATGAAAGCCAAGGGCTTTACGGACTTAGGGCATTCCAAAGAGCAGAAACGGTCCATCACCAAGGATTCGATCGTTTTGGCTTTGAACTCAACAGGCAAAACTACGATGATCGGTGGTTTGACAACTGCCACGGCTTTTCTTTCGTTGCTGGTTGTGGATTCTCCAGCCCTGATGGAAATGGGCGCGATCATCGCATTCGGAATCATCATCTTTCTTGCTACGATGCTATTGGTGCTACCGCCATTGCTCATCCTCTTTTCTCCATGGATGAGACTCCATTCGTTTCGTAGGCATCTATCCAAACACTTATTTCGAATCTACCGTCCTTTCTCCGAAAAGGGCACCAAAATCGCCATCTATGGCATCGTGATCTTGGCAGGCGTGATGAGCGTATTCGCAGTCCGGACCTTTCAGGACTTTGATTTCACCCCACCGCCCCTCATCCCTCAGGATACCGAAAGTCAGAGAACGCTATCGCGTTTGGTGGATAAAAAAATGGTCTCTCAATTTGAGGACTCCGTTGTCACCTTCTTCGATGATCCGACAAAACTGATGGCAGCCCATCAGACCTTTGTGGAACGGAGTCGTTATATTCAAAATGTGCACTCCATCATTGACTACATTCCCCCCTTTCTGGTGGATGACTTTCCTCAATTCAAGCAGCAGATTTCCGCCCTCAAAGAAACCATAACCAATCCGTTGATCAAAATGTTGTTGAGCAAACACGATATCGACCAAGAGATCTATGCATTTTTCGAAATAATCGATTCGAGCGATTCTTTTCGGACCTTCATGGATCACGTCTTCCAAAGCAATATTCTTCCTTTGGAGGCGCAAAGCTTTTTCGTGAGCCGTCAGGATGACCGAATCCTGTATAAAGTCTATATTGACGCAAGCGCCCCTCTATTTCAAGACAATCATTTGAAAAACTTCGTGGAAGAGATTGAAACCTTCGGAGTGAACTTTTTTGGATATTCGATTCTATTTTACAAAGTCACTCAACAGGTCATATCGGCAATCATGTTTGCCTTGCTTTTGGCTTCCGTCATTATTTGCATCACGATCATCATCGTTTTGCGAAACGTTGGGGATACGGTCATTATCTTAAGCTCATTAGCCATCACACTGATTCTTTTATACGCAGTGGTTGGACTTTTGGGCTTGGGAATCAACTATATGACCCTCCTATCATTGCCTCTGATTGTCGGTATCGGAATTGACGGTTCAATCCATATCATTAGCCGTTTCAAGGAGGAGGAAAAAAAAGGGGGTTCTGTTCATAGTGTTTCCTTTTTCTCTCGTACCTTCCTGGGAACAGGGAAAGCCATTATTCTGAGTGGTCTGACAACCATGATCGCTTTTTTGAGCTTTTTGGCTGCTCGATCTCCCATCCTCCAAAACATGGGGTTGGTTCTCGCTATTGGGATCGTCATCAATTTATTCCTCTCCTTATGTTGGGTCCCTTCATGGAAATTAATGCAGGATAAATGGAGAAAGGGGGCAATGACTCGTGCGGATCGCGATGATGACTGATTCTTATATTCCTCAAGTAAGTGGCTTGGTGACTAGCATTGTTCTTTTCCGGAAAGAGCTGGAACGGCTGGGCCATGAAATATTTATCATTGCACCGGTTGGTCCGGATGATGATCCCCGGTGTATGAAAGTGAAAGGATTACGCTTTCTAACAGAAAAGCAACACAAAATCGCCATCCCAAACTTGAAGTCCATTCACCAATTCCTACAAGATAACAAAGTCACCCATTTACATAGCCATGCCCCTTTTTCAATGGGGTTTGCCGCGATGCAACTCCAAAAAAAGTACGGATATGTGCATATTCACACCTATCATACCCTCCTTGTGGAATACCGCCATTACATCCCCAAACCCTTTACTCCATCTCGACAAACCATTTCCGAGTTTTCTCGGTGGTTCTGCAACCAAATGGATGGAGTGTTTGCTCCAACGACAGAAATCCAAGACGAATTGGCTCAATACGGCGTTCATAAAAGAATATGGGTCATCCCGACCGGGATCGATACCTATGCCTTTGAAGGGGTTGCCACCTTATCATTGAAACAGAGCTTTGGATTGCCCGAAGATGCCGTGGTGGGGTTGTATGCAGGCAGACTTGGAGTAGAAAAGAATGTCGAATTTTTGATCCGAACCACCGAATCGATTGTTCGAAGAGGATTTCCCTTTTATCTGATCATCGTTGGGGATGGTCCCAACCGAAAGCCTTTGGAAGAAATGGTGCAAGAAAAAGGGCTTGCGCACCGGATTCGCTTTACCGGATACATGAATCGAAAGCAGTTGATCGAGTACTACAAAGCAGCGGATCTTTTCCTTTTTGCATCAACGACAGAGACACAGGGTTTGGTTGTACTGGAAGCCATGGCGGCGGGTACTCCTGTTGTTGCGATCGCGCAAAAAGGCGTCAAAAATGTTCTGTTGCAAGGACAGGGATGCCTCTTGATTCCTAGACCGGACGAACAAAGTTTTCGGCAAAATGTAGAGTTGTTGATCCAGGATGAACAAGTTCGCAGATACCTGTCTGGGCTTGGCAAGGATTACGTACAGCAGTTTTGGTCCATGGAAAAAAGTGCAAAACAAGCGGAAAACGTATACGGAGAATTAGAGCGAGATCCAAACTATGTTCCGCAGAAAATTTTTACCATGTCCCGGTTTATCACCGCCATATCTCGAAAACTGAGTGATATCGAAAAAAGTTTGTTCGAGTAACCGGAGCGTCCATGCTTTATGGTACAATAATGATACCTGCGATTTGAAACGGAGCCGAAAAAATGTCATTATCCATTATTCAAAGCCGACTAAGAAAGATGGACGATTCGACCCTGTTGAAGAAAAGAGATAAAGTAGGCGAATCTGCTTTTTGGGATGAACTGTACCGACGGTACGGTTATTATCTCATTTCCATTATTTCTTATAAATACCCCGATTTTCGGGATCTTGCTGAAGATATCATCCAGGAAACGTTTTTGCGGATGGCTTTTGAAGATCTTTCCCAAATCAACAACCTGAAAGCCTTCCTTGTGACTACCGCTGCGCACATCTGCATCGACAAACACCGACACCGATCGGCCAAAAAACGATCGGATCTGGCAACAATCGCCCTTGACGCCGAAATCGGTGGTGGGGACGATTCGGATGATTCCTTTCTGGAAATCACTGAAAACACAAATTCCGATAATCCCGAAGATCTGGCGATCGAACAATTGAAAGTGGAAGAATATCAAAAAATTATCCAATTGCTTCCAGAAGAATGCCAGAAAGTCCTATTGATGTCCGCTGAAGGCTTAAAATACAAAGAAATTGCCCAAGAAATGGACCTTCCGATTGGCACAGTAGGAACGAAACTCCTTCGCTGCCGGGAACGGTTGAGAAAGATCTTGGAACAGATTGAAGAAGAGGATCAAAAGGACGAAAGTGATGAGGATCATGAATCATAAGTTTCTGCCCACATCTCCGGAAGAGATGCGCTCCTTGGGTTGGGATGCAATCGATGTTCTGCTCATCTCTGGAGATGCCTATGTTGATCATCCTTCTTTTGGAATTGCGATCATCGCTCGAGTTCTGGAAGCCCAAGGGTACCGTGTTGCCGTTGTATGGCAACCAGATGTAACGGTTTTAGAGCCAATGAAAGAGTATGGAACCCCCCGAATCATGATTGGGATTAGTTCGGGGAATGTTGATTCTATGATCGCAAACTATACTCCTTCCAGAAAACCCCGCCACAAGGATGATTATACACCCGACCAGCGAGGAATCCGCCGACCCGATCGGGCAGTCATTCGATATGCGCAATGGGCCCGATCGATATTTTCTGGCGTACCAATCGTGATCGGTGGGATCGAGGCAAGTTTGCGTAGATTAGCCCATTATGATTGGTGGCAGGACCGAGTCCGCCACTCGATTCTCCTGGATAGCAAAGCCCATTATTTGCTGTACGGAATGGCTGAAGAATCGGTGGTCCAGTTGGCTAACTGCCTAGCGACTGCTTCTCCGCCAGAAAAGACCCGATCGATCCGGGGATTGGTCTATTCCACATCATCCAAAGAAGACCTTCCTGCAAACAGTGTGATGCTGCCTCCCTATGAACAAGTATGCCAAGATCGACTGGCTTTTGTCCGAGCATTTCAGGGCTTCTACCACAATCAGGATCCTCAAACCGCGCGTCCATTGGTTCAACAGGACGGCAATCGATATGTTATCCAAACCCCCCCTTCTCTTCCGCCTTCAACGCAAAGCCTTGACAAAATCTATGCGCTCCCCTTCACGAGGCAAATTCATCCGAGCGTGATTCCCTTTGGCCGAGTGAAGGCTTGGGAAACGGTCCGGTTCTCGATCACAACCCATAGGGGTTGTTACGGGCAGTGCCATTTCTGCGCGATTTCAGCTCATCAAGGAACCGCCATCTCCAGCAGGAGCGAAGAATCCATATTAGGCGAAGTCTCTCAAATCACGCAAGATCCTTCTTTCAGAGGGTTTATCAGTGATGTCGGAGGCCCTACAGCAAATATGTATCAATTGGATTGCCTTCAAAGAAAAGGGGCCGGAACCTGTACGGATCGGTCATGCTTGATCCCCGAACCCTGTCCCGCATTGTTCCGCGCCGGGCACAGACCGTACCTTCAGCTCCTTCGGAACATTCGAAGCCAGAAAGGGATCAAAGCGGTTTTCATCGCTTCGGGAATCCGCCCCGAATTGATTGGTTCCGACACCCGCTATGGGAAAGACTTTTTGCTGGAGCTGTTCCGCTTTCATACGAGCGGTCAGTTGAAGCTTGCTCCAGAACATGCGGATGACGAGGTTCTGAATGCAATGGGCAAATCACCCATCCAGAGTTTTTTGGATTTTGATCGTCATTGGCGCGCTCTTGTGACTTCCACAGGCAAACGCCAATATGTAATCGGATACTTCATGTGTGGACATCCAGGAGAAACGGAAGACAAGCATCGTTCCCTCGTCCGATTTGTTCGGGAAAAGCTTGGATATGCGCCCCAACAAATTCAGATCTTCACCCCAATACCCTCCACCGTATCCGCAACTATGTACCATACGCAGTTGGATCCTCGTACAGAAAGACCCATATTCGCTGAGAAGAGAGAGCGCGTGAGAAATCGATGGAAACACGAAATCCTACATGCACGGGAGGTATGGTGGGATGGAAATGATGCAAGCAATTCGAAAAGAAGCTCCTCAAATGGGGTTGTCACTCGAAAAGATTCCCATTCAAGAAAGATTGGGGCCTCATGAAGTTCGAATCCAAGTAACAGGCGCATCAATTTGCGGTACGGACATGCATATCTACCATTGGGACCGATGGGCGCAAGGAAGAATACGCCCGCCAATGACTGTCGGGCACGAAATGTGCGGAACGGTTATAGAGACGGGCTCTTTGGTCCAACACGTGCATGTGGGAGACTTTGTTTCGGCAGAAACGCACATTCCTTGCGGACACTGCCGTTTGTGTAAAACTGGGAAAATGCATGTCTGCGCAAACATGAAAATCCTGGGTGTAGACACCGAAGGAGTCTTTGCTGAATACGCGACGATTCCCGAAATTGTGCTGTGGAAAAACGACACTGCTCTTCCCGTCCATTGGGCTAGCGTGCAAGAACCGTTGGGGAATGCTGTATACACAGTTATGGCGGCCAATGTCCCTGGAAAGAGCCTATTGATTTGCGGCGCTGGTCCGATTGGAGTAATGTCCGTTCAAGTGGCCCGGGCATTGGGAGCTGGTCCCATTATCGTAACTGAGGTAAATCCCTTTCGGATGGAGATGGCAAAAGCCAATGGAGCGGACTACGTGATTCACCCAGGAGAGACAAACGCCCGGGAAGCGATCATGGATATTACCCGTGGAGAAGGAGTAGAGGCTGCTTTGGAAATGAGCGGCAACGAGGGAGCGTTGCACCTTGCTTTGGATGCGCTTATCCCTTCTGGGGTCCTATCGTTGCTGGGAATCTTCCCAGGCGCAGTCACCCTTCAGATCAACGAAATGGTCGTCTTGAAAAACCTAACCCTCTTTGGAATCGCGGGAAGAAAGATGTTTGAAACGTGGTATGTCGTGCAAAGCCTACTGAATAACCGAAGAGTCAATCTCGATTCGATCATTACACATGTGCTTCCATTAGCTCAGTGGCAAAAAGGATTTGATCTGATGGAAAGAGGAGAATGCGGAAAAATCGTTATCAAACTCCAAGAATAAGTCCCGAACGGAAAAGCCACAGGCACAGAACTTGGATTTTGGTTGTGTGCACCTTTGCGGCAATCATTTTGCTTGGGGCTCAATCCTTTCACCTCCAGATAACACAAGGAAGGGAATACGCGCTTCAATTGGAACGCATCCGTTTGGGGAGAGAGATTGAGCCTTCGATTCGGGGCAAAATCGTAGATCGCCAAGGGTTTGTTCTGGCATCGACGACTGTGCGTCGGTTGATCAATATCACAGAGACCTTCAAAGGTGTTTCCGGCCAAAACCGTCAAAAACTGATTGAAGAAGTCGCTTGGCTATGCGGTGTTTCAGTGCTGATCGTTCAGGAAGCTTTGATGACATGGGAGGACCTTCCGATGCGTCCAGACGTAATTGTTACAAACGCAGACATTGTCGTTACCTTGAGCTTTCGGAGAAATTACTCATTTGAAGGAAGCATGAGCCACATTGTCGGGTACGTCAATCGGGATTCCCAAGGAGTCACGGGTATCGAAGGCTACTACGATCAAGAACTGAGAGGAACACCCGGGGAAAAGATCAAAGAGATGGATTCCACCACAAGAGTGGTGCAATACAAGCTCGTTCATCCGCCGACTCACGGGAACGACATTCACCTATCCATCGATGCGCAGCTTCAAGAATGGATCGACAAACGACTCATATCCCTAGACAAACCCGCTGTAGTGATTCTTTCTAATCCCCAAACAGGCGAGATCCGATCCATGAACTCCGTCCCGTTTTTCAGCAGCGATGAGATGAGCAATCGGTTAACGACCCAACGCTGGCAAGAACTCCAAAAGGATGATTCGTTTCCATTTATCAACCGAGCCATTCAAAGCGTGTATAATCCGGGCAGTCTAATCAAGCCATTTATTGCCCTGAGCGCGCTCCAATCATCCGAATCGGATGTTCAAAACCTAGTGACTGAGCGCATCCTTTGTCGAGGTCACTTTGATCTGGCCTTGGACACAGGCGGCACCACCCGCTATCGCGATTGGTTGGAGTCAGGTCATGGGATTACAACACTATTCTCGGCAATTGTGGAATCATGCAATGTTTTTTTCTATCAACTTGGGATCCGGCTTGGAATCGCTATGCTTAAAGAAGTGGCCGATATGATCCTTCTTGATGCGCAAAGTGGGATTGATCTTCCCTCCGAAACAAGAGGAGTTTTTCCTTCCGGCCCATGGAAAGAGAGCCAGATCGGCGAACGATGGTATACCGGTGATACCGTATTGACATCGATTGGCGAGGGATTCATCCGGTTAACACCCCTGAATCTTCTTAAACTCTTCGAGCTGATTGGCAACGAAGGATGGACCAATCCCGCTCGATTAACGGAACGATTCGATCATCGACCTACTATGTATATCGATATGCCGAAAGGATATTGGACTTATCTGAAGTATGCATTGAACGCAGTGATTAACCAAAGGTCAGGAACCGCTTACAATGTTTTCCGCGGGGCGGATTACGCCCATCAACTGGCCGGAAAAACGGGAACGGCCGAAACGGGAACACCTGGAATCTATCATTCATGGTTTGCGGGGTTTTACCCCTTGGACAATCCCCACTTGGCGATCATTGTCCTAGTGGAATCGGGTGGATACGGATCGACTACCGCGGCTCCTTTAGCCCGGCAAATTTTGGATTACTGGTGGATGCATCATGATGAATCCGATTGAACATTTTACGGTCGATGCATCTGAGATTTCGCCGTTAAAACAGCGGGTTTTGTATCGAGCGGGCTTGAAACGAATCGGATTCTCCGATCCGCCTAAACTCAGGGAAATCTTAAATCAGACGATCTTGCGCAGTCTGTGTCTTGTTCAACCATGCGTACAGCATTGCTCTGTCCCGACCGATCGCGTTCCGAGCCAGGTCATTCCTCAATCGTTTGGAAGGATCCAATCAATGACCTTTTTTGCCTCAACATTGGGCAGCGCAATTGACCGTGAAATCCAAAGCAAAGCGGATCAGAATCAGATCCTCGAAGCGACTCTTTTAGACAGCTGGGCTTCTGAGGCGCTCGAACTGCTCAATCAAAGGTTCGACAAGCACATAACGGGTGACAAACCCAGAACACGGCGTTTTTCCCCTGGTTATGGAGACATTGATCTGCTGCTCAACGGATTCATTGTCTCTTGGCTCAAGTTCACCAACATCACGGCCCATCCTGTCAGTGGCATTCTCATTCCGAGAAAAAGCACCATCTGTATGATTGGTTGGAAAACGGGCGAATCATCGATTCTTTAAGGAAAGAGAGGGATACGCATCACTCAACAAAACCGTCATGATCTCATGCAAGAAATTGAAATTCAGATTCGCGCTTGTAGCAGATGTCCACTGCACAAAGAAAGAATACAAGCCGTACCCGGAACGGGGTCATTGGATTCTCCCATCGTATTTGTCGGAGAAGGTCCCGGAGAGGAAGAAGACAACAGCGGACTCCCCTTTGTCGGGCGGGCGGGAAAACTACTCACAGATATTCTTAACTCTGTTCATATTTCTCGGGAAGAGGTTTTCATCACAAACATCGTCAAATGCAGACCACCCAACAACCGAGCCCCAACACGCGATGAAATGGATTCTTGCGCGCCTTTCCTAATGGGTCAATTGCAGTTGATTCAACCCAAACTTGTTGTTTCATTGGGCGCGTCCTCTTTTGGATACTTATCGGATCAACCGCGGGTTCAAATAAGCAACGCGCGGGGAAAAAAGACCCATATGGTCGGAAAAATCCCCTTGTTCCCTATGTTTCATCCCAGTTATCTGCTCCGAAATCAATCCAAAGCGCCCGGATCTCCCAAAGCGTTGACTTGGATCGACATTCAAGAAGTTAAGCGGATGTACGATGAGTTCCGGAAATAGCCGACCAAAAACCGTACCCCCCTTTTCCAAAAAAAACCGCCGAAGGATACCGGATCCGGCAATGTGGTTTCTTTTGGGATATTTGTTGGTCTTTCTCTTCTTTTTCCGAGAAACCCCCATGATCGTTGCTTCGATCACCCTAGGATGGTACCTCTCTCTGATTATTGATCTTCCTGCGCGGATGCTCGCAAAAATCCGTTGGATGCCTTTTCGGCTTTCTGTGGCTTTTACCTCATTGTTGATTTTTTCGCTCTTTTTGTATGGGTTTTATCAGATTATTCCGATCTTTATCGACGAAGCGAGAAAAGTGTTGCCTCTTGTAACGGCTACCGCTCAATCACTCGACCTCCAATCTTTCTTTGGAGGGTTGCCCATTGATCCCATGTTCATCGAATGGATGGAATCTTTTGCCCGAGATATTACCGGGTCGATCACTCAGTTGGGTGTTGATGCTTTGAACATAATCATTCAGGGTCTTCCCGGCGCGATGACGGGAGCCACTCTCTTCCTAATCACGGCGGCTTATCTTACATTCATATTACCCAAAATCCGAAAGAAAATCTGGATTTTCTTTCCCGCCTCTTCTCGATCCCGAAGCATCCGATTTGTGCGAGAATATTACATCGATCTCCGAACCTTTATCCGAGGCCAGGTCATTATAAGCATTATCGTCGGATTCTTAGCGGGATTGGGGATGCTGCTCTTTCAAATCCCGAATGCTTTATTCATCGGCCTTTCTCTGGCCGTGTTGGGATTGATTCCTTTTATCGGGACATTCATTGCTTCGGTTCCGGCATTATTCATCGGATTTTCCCACCAAGGGCTTGCAGGAGGGTTGAAGGTCCTGGCTGTCTTTCTGATCCTCAACCAATTGGAAGGGTGGATCCTGTCTCCTCGGATTCAGGGAAAACGGATGAAACTCAACTGGTTTTTGATCATCATCGCAGTCTTTTTTACGGGGACAGTTCTTGGTTTGGCAGGCATTCTTTTGGCCGTTCCCTTATTGGTCTTCGGTCGGAAGTATTGGAATGAATATGTGATTGAGGTTTTGGAAACCTTATGAACCTAGATCGGAGGGTACGCAAATGAAGATCGCTGTTGCCGGAGGCGTCACCGGAGGCCATATCTATCCCGCGGTTGCTCTAATCCAAAAGTTCCAACAAACCTTTGGAGATACTGAAGTCTTGTACTTTGCCACACCGCATGGATTGGAAAACCGAGAGATCAAACGTCTGTTCTCGCACGCCGTTATTGTACAAGTTCCTGTGCGTGGATTGCGTCGACCCTATCTGCATATCCAAAACCTTTCCATCATGACCCAAGCCTTGCGATCCGTATCTGTATGCGCCCAATGGATCCGCCGATTCAGACCGGATTTCACATTGATCACCGGCGGTTACGTATCTGTTCCTGTCGGTATCGCAAGCCGGCGATGCTCCGTACCCTACTACATCCATGAACAGAATGCCATCGGTGGGGTAGCAAACCGATGGATTTCCAAAAATGCCCAAGCGGTCTTTATCTCCTTTGAAGAGAGCAGACCGGGATTCGCTAACCAAAGGAACCGAATCGTATTCAGTGGGAATCCCGTTCGTAACTGTTTGGCAGATCATACTCATTACCTCCAGCGTTTAGGGATCGATCCTGCTCGACCATTGGTGTTGGTGGTGGGAGGAAGTCAAGGATCGGATTATATCAACCGGCGAATGGAAGAAATCTACACGAAAAATGCGAATCCGGGTGTCCAGTTTTTGCACTCTACAGGAGATCCAGCGGTCACCCTACGATTACGCGCCTATCCAAACGTCTTTCCTTCGGATTTCATTGAAGATATTCATGAATGTATGGGAATCGCCACTATGATTATCTCTCGTGGAGGCGCTACGACGGTTGCGGAAATCGTCCGGTTCCGACTGCCCTCATTGATTATTCCATGGGCGCAAGCGGCCGAAAACCATCAATTGCGCAATGCCCAAGCGTTGTTTAAGCAAGGCGGAGCCTTGTTCTTGGAGGAACGGGACGCCTCCGCGGATGCAATCATGGAGCAAATGCATTACCTCATGATCCCGGAACATAGAACAACCATACAAGAAGCATTACAGAAAATGACCCCCCTCATCGATCCCACAGACTTGATTTTTTCTGAAATCATGAAAGATCGGGAATGCACGTGACCCCTGGAATATGGTATAATCAGTCCGCATGACAATTCAATCCGAGTATTGATCAATCAAAAGGGGAACTATGAAAATCATTGGTAAGAATAAATGGGCCTATCATCAATATACGATCTTGGAAAAGCTTGAAGCAGGGATGGTTCTGAAAGGAACCGAGGTGAAATCGCTAAGAGAGGGGCGCGTCAACTTCAAAGAAAGCTACTGTCGCTTTATTGAAAACGAGCTCTACTTGATTGGCGCTAACATTAGCCCATATTCCCACGCTCGCTTTTTCAACCATGACCCGGAAAGACCGCGAAAGCTCTTGCTGCATCGGAGACAGCTTAACCGTCTGCGGTCAAAGGTGCAAGAGAAAGGTTTGACATTGGTCCCCCTTACCCTCTATTTCAACGAGAAAGGATACGCAAAAGTGGAGATTGGACTGGGAAGAGGCAAACATACCTTCGACAAACGGGAAGACTTGAAGAAAAAAACGATCCAACGGGAAATAGAACGGACACTACATGCCAGGGAGTAAACCAAAGAAGGTGGCAGAATGAATCTGGAGCGGAAAATCATCGAAGACCTTCATTCATCGATGAAAAGGAAAGACACAGAAAAGGTCCAAGCGTTGCGAATGGTCTTGGCCGCAATAAAAAAAGCAAAAGCGGATCCGGTAATGGGCCCCGACAGGGACAAATCCCAAGAACTTCCGGATGCAGAAATCCTTCAACTCATCTCTCGCGAAGTCAAGATGAGAAAAGACAGTGTAGAAGCTTTCCAAAAGGCAGGCCGTACGGATCTTGTGAAAGAGGAGGAAGAAGCAATCTCTTTTTTGGAAACCTATCTTCCTCAGAAGCTTTCTGAAGAAGAACTGCAAAAACTCATTATGGAGACAATCGCTGAAACTGGCGCGAAAACACCACAAGATCTGGGAAAGGTCATGGGTCTCATCATGAACAAGATCAAAGGCCGCGCGGATGGCAAAACGGTAAATCTCATGATTCGAGATATCCTTTCAAACATGTAACCGTTTCGAACCAAGAATCGGTTCGAATCGAAACCAGAGTTCTCTTGATTTGAAGTGGGAGGGATCGATGGTCATTGATGCGTTAATCGCGGAAATTGGTTCGACCACCACCTTAGTGACCGGATTTGATCAGCTCGGCACGAAGCATCCGATCATCGTTGGACAAGGGGAGCACTATACGACTGTTCAGGAAGGCGATGTGATGATCGGTTTGCATCGGGCGATTGAATCGATGGAACAGAAACAGGGTCAAAAGATCCGCTGGAACCGTTTATACGCTTCAAGTAGCGCAGCGGGCGGATTACGAATGTCGGTCCATGGTCTTGTTTTCGACATGACTGTTCGGGCCGCGAAAGAGGCCGCATTGGGTGCTGGAGCAATCATCAAACACATTACATCCGGAAAGTTGTCAGACGATGAAATCATTCTTCTCCAAGAGATTCGTCCAAATGTTGTTCTCATTGCGGGCGGAGTGGACTTCGGCGAAAAAGAGACGGTGATTCACAACAGCCGGATTTTGGCGCAATCCCCTTTGGACGTTCCTTTCATCTTTGCGGGAAATGTCTCTGCCAAACCCATCGTGCGCCAAATCTTTGAGCAAGCTGGGAAACAGGTCATCCTGACCGATAATGTGTATCCCCAAGTGGATGAATTGCATGTCGAACCCGTGCGAAAGATCATTCAGGAAGTCTTTTCCCAGCATATCATCCACGCCAAAGGAATGGATCAACTTGCCAAACAAGTGGATAGTAGAATTTTTCCAACTCCTGCCGCTGTTATGGAGACAACGGAGTTGCTGGCTGAGATTTATGGCGATGTGATGGTCATAGATATTGGAGGAGCCACCACAGATGTGGACTCTGTAACCCAAGGAACACCCGAAATCCAGCAAATATCGATCCATCCCGAACCTCTGGCAAAAAGAACAGTAGAAGGGGACCTGGGTGTGTTCATCAATGCGCGGAATGTTTCGGTCGCTATGGGTCAAGAAGGATCAGTCCTCCAGGAAAATGTCAGCGAATCCCAATGGTTGGACCGAATGTCGCCCTACCCAGAGGATGAATCGATGGAAGCCATCACTGCGCGGCTTGCTACTTTTTGCGCTCGAGTGGCAGTACGAAGGCACGCAGGGAAATTCCGCTATTATTATGGGCCCAATGGACGGCAAAAAATGGCGTATGGGAAAGACCTAACCGCAATTAAAGGAATTGCTGGGACAGGCGGGGTTTTGTGCCGGTCCCGACACTCCAATCAAATCCTTCAATCATTGAAATCCCTTTCTGCCATGTTTCCCCAAGAACTCCTTCCCCCACCTGATGTCTGTCTTTGGAGAGACAGTCAGTATATTTTTGCTCCAATTGGCGTCTTATCGAGTATAGAACCTGAAAATGCGCGACAACTGCTCCAAACAGATTTGGAGTGTTGCGCCCAGGAAGCGATTCCATGAAGGACGAGCAAGTTTTGGTGATTCCGACTGCCTCCCTTACTCCTTCGATATTGCTCCAACAGGGTTTTGTGGTAGTCCCAGAAGACCAGCTGCACCGTTTGATTCACGATCATGGGCTCTTCATAGAACGGAAATATGCGGAAATTGATGAATCATACCGGCAGGTGATCCCGTATATCATTCTCGCAAACCAAGCGGGGGAAGTCCTTGTAATGAAACGGCTTGATACCCAAGGCGAAAAAAGGCTGCATAACCTGTACAGTCTTGGGGTTGGAGGACATGTCCACCATTTAGACAGCGAAGACCCGTTGCGCGCATTCCACAATGGGTTGATGCGCGAACTCCACGAAGAAGTGGATGTGGACCTAATCACACCCCTCTCCTTTCTGGGACTGATTAACGACTCAAAGACTCCCGTCGGCAGAGTTCATATAGGGGCGGCATATCAAGCGACCGTGCGCTTCCGGAGGATGAATGAGCCAGATCAGTTTGAGCATCAATGGGTGCAACGGGATCAAGTCACTCTGTATGAAGATCGGATGGAAGGATGGTCAAAAATCCTTTGGAAGGAATGGATAAAACCGAGGTGATCCAATGAACCGATTCCATGAAGCGAAACCCGTTTTGCTCGCAATGTGCATCCTGCTGATATTCTCGCTGGTTGGTTGCATGTATGTGCCCCAAGAAGAGATGAGAGTGTCCGATTTCGCCAATTTCAACCCGCTTGATTTCCCTGCCGTGCAATGGACCACATCGACAGTCGGAGAGTTTTTGAATGAGAATAAAGTGTTGGGCAACACCTTATATATGGAACTGAAAGATGGCTTCGGACAACCAATCTATTTGGCAATCTCCAAATCCGAAAATGCTTCGATTGCTGGGTCTGTGTGGCGAAGGTACGCAGATCAAGCCGAACTTGGCTTTTGGGTGTACTTCAACTATTTCCCCGGTTTGTTTGGATCCTTTCATAAACCCATGGAAACATATCATGTCATGGCTTGGTTTCAAAACCAATGGACCTTTCGGATTCAAGCGCCGGACCGTGCAACTGCGCAAAAAGTGCACGATGAAATACGCAGCTACGTCCTTTCGCATCGATGGAAAGACTTCACCCCCCAGGCGGAAGCGATTTGATCCGACACAACGCGCTCAAAGCGTATTTGTCAAACCAATTCGGTTGCAGAGTCCGCAAATTGCCTCTATCTACCGGTTTGGGATGTCCTAACCGGAATCCATCAACCGGAACCACAGGGTGTATCTTTTGCGACTCCACTGGAAGCGGTTTTAACGCTCTACCCCCTGATATCCCCGTTCGAAGCCAGATTCAACGCCAACTTAAAGAAAAATCTTTGACAAACACTCCAACAAAATGGATTGGTTATTTCCAATCCTTTACCAACACCTACGGAGCCCCACAACAGCTGAAACGATTATTCGAACCAGTTCTTGATTTCCCGGAGATTGTCATATTGGATGTCTCCACTCGCCCGGATCAAGTGCCTGAACAAGTCTTGGACATACTTGAATCCTTTGCCCCTTATATCGAAGTCTGGGTTGAACTGGGGCTGCAAAGCGTCAATCCGAGCACTCTTCAAATCATCCGTCGCGGTCACGGGCTCATGGACTTTATCGATGCGGTTCGGAGAACCAAAAATCGCGGAATTCCCGTTATCGCTCATGGCATCCTTGATCTTCCTTGGGATCGGAAGCAGGACGTGGAGGATATGGCTAAACTGTTTAGTTCGCTCGGAATCGATGGTGTCAAAACGCACTCGCTGTATGTTGTAGAGGGAACCCCATTGGCCGAGATGGTTGACAATGGCTTGGAACTCTTGACCTTCGATGCCTTCGTTGAAAGAACCATCGCTTTTTTGGAACTTCTGGATCCAAAGATAGTCATTCACCGATTGGTCTCGGATCCTCCGCGTCATAACACCCGAATGGGAAACTGGGGCATGCCAAAAATTCAAATCTTGAATCAATTGGACAAAGAAATGGAAAATAGGGACACATGGCAAGGCAAACGCTTCCAATACCTTCATCGGTAATCCGGTCCGTCAGCGAAAAACTATGCCTAGTCGGGTGCAATATCCGCTGCAGCGAACCCATGTCTCATTATGCCTCTTTTCGGATTGGTGGAATCGCTCCCTGGTTGGTTGTACCGTTTGATGGCGAAGCATTGATCCAGGTCGTGAATCTGCTGAGAACCGAAGCGATTGAATACCGATTGATCGGGAAGGCCTCCAATCTACTGATTCCTGATGATCCGCTACCCTTTGCGGTTCTTTCCACAGCAAACCTCGCTTCTATCCGATGGAAGCAAACCGGAGACGTTGCGTTGCTTGAAGTTGGGTCGGGTCATGATTTAACCCAACTTTCATGGACTCTTTCTCAGAAAGGGTTCACTGGTCTTGAATTCGCATGCGGGATTCCGGGTTCGGTAGGCGGAGGAGTATGGATGAACGCGGGCGCCTTCGGCGGAACCATGGCTTCGGTTGTTCGTGGCATCCACTATTATGATCCGATATCCAACCGCCTTTCTTACATGACCGCAACAGAGGCTGCGTTTGCGTACCGTTACAGCCTCTTCCAAAGCCATCCCGATTGGATCATCCTATCTGTTGAGTTCGAACTCCCTCTGGCCGATACTCCAGAGATTCCCATCCAAGTGGCCAAGACGCATATTGCAAAACGATGGGAAAAACAACCCTTGGAATATCCGAGCGCAGGGAGCATTTTTCGAAAGCCTTCCGAATCCTTTCATGTTGGAAAGGCCATCGAAACCCTTGGCTTAAAAGGCTTTCGCGTGGGAGACGCAGAAATTTCCGCCAAACACGCTGGCTTCATTATCAATCGGAACAAAGCCAAATTTGAGGACGTGCTGAGTATGATCGCCTATATTCAAAGAGAAGTGCGCAATCACTACAAGGTTCATCTGGAACCAGAAGTTCAGATCTGGCGGATTCAAGAATGACTGCCGTCTGTGTAAAAGGAAGCCTCAGAATCCGTGTGGAAGGGATCTCTTCTCTTAAAGAAAAACGGTCCATTGTATCCCGGACCAAAAACGTCCTAACCCGGATGTATCAGATATCCATCATTGAATCCCACGATCAGAACGCATTGGTGTACATAGGGTTATCCCTTTCCTATATCAGCCATAACCGATCAGAAGCCCAGCAACGCTGGGATAAAATCCTTTCGGAACTTGAAAAACAGACGGGCGGATGGCTGGAAACCGAAGAGAGCCAAATGTTTTAGCTGTGATTGGAAAATCACCCCCGGGTACGGTATAATCAAAGCATCAATTGGATCCATACCAATGAAGGAGGCAGACCGATGAATAAAGAGGTAATCAACCCGAAATCAGCCCCCAAGGCTGTAGGACCTTATTCTGTTGCGGCTTGTTATGGCGATTTTGTCTTTATCTCCGGGCAGATGCCCGTGGATATGGCAACCGGCACGATTGTTCAAGGAACCATCGCTCAACAGGCTGACGTCATTCTGAAAAACGCGAAAGCCATCTTGGAGGAAGTGGGATCATCGTTGGATCATGTTTTGAAAGTAACCGTATTCATCACAGACATGAATCAGTTTGGGGCCCTGAACGAAGTATACGCTCAATACTTCACAAACCAACCTCCTGCACGGTCGGCTGTGGAAGTCCGCGCTTTGCCCAAAGGAATCAACGCGGAAATGGAATTTATCGCTGTCCGTTCTCAAACAGACCAATGAAGCTATCAGAAATCATCCAGGAAACTGGGTTGACCATCCAAACCCCCCCTTCCGAAGATTATGAGATCCATAGTGGCTATGCTTGTGATCTTCTTAGTGAAGTGATGGGAAGGGCGAAACCGGGTAGCATCTGGATCACTGTGCAATCCCATTCCAATATTGTTGCCGTAGCCTCCATTACAGGGATTCGGGCGGTTGTTCTGGTTAACGCGCGTACATATTCCGAAGACACCATTGCCAAAGCTAAGGAGGAAGGAATCGCTTTGCTGCGAAGCAATATCGATAGCTTCACCCTCAGCGGAAAGATCTATGCAATGCTTCAAGGCTGATCTTCATATTCACTCTTGTCTTTCTCCCTGCGCGGATTTGACAATGACACCCAATACCGTCGCCTCTCGGTTGATGGAATTAGGGATCGATTGGGCATCCATTACCGATCACAATACCGCTCGGAACGTCCGCGTCTTCTCTCAAGTGTGGGAAAAAAACGGGATTCGATGCTTGCCGGGCCTGGAAGTACAGACGATGGAAGATGTCCATATTTTGTGTTACCTGCCTGACTTATCCATAGCCGAACGATTTGGGCTCTGGGTGGAATCGTACCTGCCTTCCATGGAATTTGATCCGGAACAGTATGGGTATCCTCTATTGGTGGATGAGAACGATCAATTCATCAAGACCGTGGATAAACCCTTTTTTTTGCCCGTATCCCTTGAATTGAACCAAGTTGTACACGAATTGGAAAAAGTGGGTGGAATTGGTGTGTATGCCCATATTGATCGATCGATGGGCGTGATCGAGCAGCTCGGATTTCTCCCCCCAGATCCATCAGGGGTGGGGTGCGAAATCTACCAACAAAGCAAAATCCCACAATACAAACCAGCAACCCAAGGACGGCCGTTGCTTTCTTCATCCGATGCCCACCATCCCGATGCAATGGTTGAAGCAAAGATGATCATCCGTTGCAAAAGCAGGTCATTTGAGGAGTTTCGTTTGGCCTTTTTTGGCATTAGGGAGAGGAGCATTCGTTTATGTATTTAAGAACCCTTTCGGATCACCTTTTGGATATTGGACAAAATGCTGTCCATGCCTCAGCCAAGCAGATTCGGTTGAACATCCGGGAATCTGCTGTCATCTTTCAGTTCACGATAATCGATGATGGAAAAGGAATGGATGCCTCCACCTTGAACAATATCTTTGACCCGTTTTACACAACCAGGGATCACAAAATTCGAAAGGTCGGTCTTGGTCTCCCCTTTCTTCGGGACGCTGCGGAAAGTACCGGCGGGTCCCTCGCGATTCAATCAAAATTGGGGGAAGGAACGACTATAACCGTTACATTCCAATTGGATCATATCGATTGCCAACCAGTCGGCGATCTGGGTGGGGTGCTCTTTTCTCTAATCACCTATTCACAACAGACTGAGTGGATCATTGATCGAACCTGGGGCGCAACTTCCTATTCGATTGATACACGCGCGCTGAAAACCATCCTAGATTCGCGCGATCCATGGCAATCGCCCCAATACCTCCAATGGTTGAAAGAAAGCATTGAAGAACTGGAACAGTCGCTTCGTCAAGAAGGATAAAGAGATTGCCGATAGAAATATAGGGTAAACTACAATCGATAGAAAGAAGGAATGTAGATGATAGACCTCACCCACATGAACGGAGATCTCTTTACTTTGAATTGCGAAATGATTGAAACCGTAGAATCAAAGCCAGACACGACCATCACCTTATTCAACGGGAGAAAATATATCGTGCGAGAAAAAACCGCTGCGGTGATCGAAAAGATCCTTGCCTACAAACGGGAAGCGTATTCAATTCACGGGAGCGTAAGCGCATGGGAGCGCTGCCAGAAAACAGAACCGGAACCTTGTTGTGAAGATTGATTTGGCCTTGAGGTGAACAAGTGGATATATCAACTGTAATCGGTGCAGTACTTGGTCTTATTGCTGTTGTCTTGGGGATTGCGATCGGAGGAGATCTCGCCCCGTACATGGACATAACGTCGTATCTGATCGTTTTTGGCGGCGCGCTAGGGGCGGTTATGGTGGCTCATCCCAAAGAACGATCTTTCAAGATCTTCCAATTACTGGGGAGTACCATCAAACAACCCAAATTGGATTATGGCGACTCCATACGCACCTTGGTTTCCTTTTCCGAAAAAGCAAGAAGAGAGGGCTTGCTCTCTTTAGAAGAAGACCTGGAAGGATTGACGGATCAGTTTATGAAAAAAGGGATCCAACTCGTGGTGGACGGAACCGATCCGGATTTACTCAAGGCAATGCTTGAAATCGAAGTGGATCTGCTGGATTCTGAGCTAAACGGAGAGACCAAAGTGTTGGAGTCGGCCGGGGCATTTGCGCCTGCCTTTGGGATGATCGGGACGGTCATAGGGTTGATCGCGATGTTAGGCGCGCTCAACAACCCCGACGCCTTGGGTCCTGCAATGGCCAAAGCTTTAGTCACAACCTTTTTGGGCGCGGTCACCGCAAATATCTTGTTTCTCCCGATGGCGGAAAAATCCGCAACCCGAAAAGAGTATGTGTTGATGCACAAACGCATGATCTTAGAGGGGATTGCATCGATCCAAGCAGGCGATAATCCTCGGCTCCTTGAGGAGAAACTGAAATCCTTCTTGGTTCCAGCAGATCGAAAAGAGTACGAAGGAAAATCGGGTAGATCGGGGTAATCCCAATGGCAAAACAAAAAAAATGTCCGGACTGCAAAAAAGGAGCAGCCCCGTGGTTGGTCACCTACGGAGATATGATCACGTTGATGCTAACCTTTTTTGTGGCGCTTCTGGCTTTCTCGACCATCTCGCCGGGAAAATTTCAAGAGGTAGCCAGCGGAATTATGCGCGTTTTTTCCGCTCAACCGCCCAGCGTTCTCACAGGAGGCAGGACAACGGTTAGCACACCCATCATTACCACACACCCGGGCATTCGGGAAGATTTGCTCCGGATCATTGAAGATGAGAGTTTCAAGGGAAAAATCACCGTGGAGGAGACTCCAGAAGGAACGCTCATCATTCTCAGCGACCTTACTTTTTTTGAACCGTTTAGTGCGCGATTGACTGCAGAAGCAAAAGAAATGCTGGAAAAAATTGGAACCATCATCATCGAGCATACAACCAATCCGTTGGAGATCTTGGGATATACCGATGACAGACTCCCCCCCGAAGGATCAATTTACCCTTCCAACTGGCATTTAGCAGGAGCGCGCGCTGCCAGTGTAGCCCGGTACTTTGTGGAGGATCTAAAAAACAAACGAACCGCTGAGCGGATTGTAGACATTCGAAGCGGTCGATTCGATCCCGACGATTACTATCGCCATGCACGTTTTATTCCTGTCGCGAAAGGAGATGTGCCCATTCAAGAATCCATTCGGCGACTAGACCTTACCTATCGAGCAGAATTGGATCTGTTGCAGTTAAAGCTTCGCGATCAAGAGATTACGCAGGCTCAATCCGAGAACCGGATCCTTATATTGCGAGAAGCGTACCAGACAGATCTGAGCGCCTTGCGAGCGCGGTATCAAAAGATAGAAATTCTAATAAAAAGAGACCGAGGCAGGTGAGAAGATGCCAGCAGAAGATAACGAAGTCGCACAAGAAAAAAACGAGAAAACCCAAAAAGGCGGGGGGATCAATTTGGTCGGATTGTTGATCAATGTTTCCATTTCCGCTGCTTTGGTGGTTGTCCTATTCTTTATTCTTAACAACGTTCTCGGATCCAATGTACCCGGAACACAGGACACTCCTACTGGAACAGCCGCGCCTGTAGAGATTCGCGTTCGATTCATTCCTGAAGGCGCACAAAGAACCTTTATGCTCAAAGGAGGCCGAGACGTCATCGTCATCGATATGTTGAGTTTCGTGGTCGGTAGTGATGCCATTCGATCGGAAATCAGCAATCGGAGCGATCAAATCTTGTCTGCTCTCCAGGATCTCTTTATTCAAAAAGAAGGCGCGGAACTATCCAATCCTGCGGGATTGGAACTCCTAAAGCGCCAAGTTCGTGACATGGTCAATCAGATCACCGGGCATGTGGGAGAAAGAGCCAAATTCGGTGTCATCGAAGTATTTACCTATATTCGCGCGATTACTTCGGTTCAATAATTTCGATCGATAGAAAGAAGAAGGAGGTGAAGAAGCATGGCCGATACCCTAAGCCAATCGGAAATCGATTCTCTGTTATCAGCGATTACGACCGGCGAGCTTGATGCGGAAGAGATTCGAAAGGAAGAGATGCAAACGAAGATCAAGCTCTACGATTTTCAAAGACCCATGAAATTTTCCAAAGACCAGATTCGCAACTTCCAGATGATCCACGAAAACTTTGCCCGCGCTCTATCCAACTACCTTTCCGCTCGTTTGCGGTTCTATGTGGAGGTTACACTCGGTCCGATCGACCAGATCACCTATGGCGAGTTCATCAAATCCTTGGGGAACCCCACATTTATCTCGGTCTTTTCTTCTTCCAACCTTCAAGGAAGCGCAATTTTGGAAGTCAACCATTCCATTATTTATACCATGATCGATCGGATTTTGGGCGGCCCTGGTAACCCTCTATCGAAAACACGGCCGCTAACAGAAATCGAGTTAAACATCATCCGTCGGGAAGTGACGCAATTTCTCTCCTCTTTAAAAGACGCATGGTCTTCTGTTATGAGTTTTCGTCCTGAAATCGAGAATATCGAAAGCAATCCCCAGTTTGTTCAGATTGCTCCTCCCAATGAAATGACCTTGCTCGTCACAATGGAGGTGTCTATGGGGAATCTCGAAGGATTCATGAACGTCTGTTGGCCAACGTCTGTTATCGAACCATTCACAGAAAAGATGACCAATCAACTATGGTTCTCCAATATCAGCAAAAGAGACAAAACCAAAGTCCGCGCGCAGCTGCAAAAAGGGTTGAAATCCACAGGATTTCCCGTTTCTGCGGTATTGGGCAAAACCGAATTGACACTTGCGGATCTGCTCTTTCTTCAGGTTGGTGATGTTGTGCGGCTTCACCAACATCGAGATGATCCCATAACCGTCCTGGTCGGAAACCATCCGAAGTTTACAGGAATTCCGGGAACCTATCGGACCCATCAAGCCATTCGAGTCACAGGATTAACGGAGAATGATTCCTTTGACGAAACGGAACCAGACGGAGAACCTTTATTCGAGCATGAAACAGAACCGGAGAAGGAGGATGAAACGATATGACCGAAGGCGGCGATTTTCTTTCTCAAGAAGAACTGGACGCCCTCTTAGGCGCAATCAAAAGCGAAGACGGTTCCGACACCGAAAAGGAATCGGGGCCCGATCAACCCCAAAGCGGCGACGAAGCGATTCTCGAAGGCGCCTTGGACAACAGAGAAAAAGATATGATTGGGGAAGTCGGCAATATGATCATGGGATCGGCTTCTACTGCCTTGTATACTATTTTGGGAAGGAAAGTGGAAATCACAACCCCTCAAGTGTCTACAGCCACCCTGGCTAGTCTGAAAAACACCTTATCCGGAAACCAAGTGGTCATCAATTTGGAGTTTTCCAAAGGCATTACCGGATTGAATGTCCTCGTGATGGATGCTACCACAACAGCCATTATCGCCGACCTCATGATGGGAGGTACGGGTGAGGATGTAGCACCTGAACTCGATGATATTAAACTAAGCGCAGTCTCAGAAGCGATGAATCAGATGATGGGTTCAGCTTCAACCTCCATGTCAGACTATTTAAAAACTCCGATCGACATGAGTCCACCCACCGTTTCTGTCCTGGATTTTGACAATACGGAGACAAAGTTTCCCCCCCTTGTGTCGGACGAATCGGAAGAAACCGTTGCGATCTCTTTTGACATGGAAATTGACGGTCTGACAAAAACCAAGTTGATCCAAGTGCTCCCGATCCCATTTGTCAAATCCTTATACCAAAAAGTCGCAGACTCGGGTAAAGGAAAAAAAGAAGAACCCAAATCATCCGCGCCTACTCCGCAACCGGTTCATGAACCTGCTCAGCGAAAAGAAACTGCCGCTCAACCGCACGTCCCATCTGGAACAGCTGAGATTCCGAATGGCATTCCGATCCCTCCGATCCCCCCAAAACAACAACCAGTCAATGTGCGGCCGGTAGAATTTGAAGGGTTTGACCTTTCCGCTCTGTCCCAATTGCCCAAACATTTGGAGCTTTTATATGAAGTTCCTTTGGAAATAACGGTAGAACTGGGTCGCAGCAAAATGACACTCAAAGAGATTCTCGACGTTAGCATCGGTTCCTTGATTGAGTTGGATAAACTGACCGGAGAACATATGGATATCCTTGTCAATGGAAAGCTATTGGCCAAGGGAGAAGTTGTTGTCGTGGATGAAAATTTTGGCATACGCATCACAGAGATCGTGGATCCCAAAGAACGACTGCGATCCCTGAAATGAAGATCCGTTTCATAGTAATTCTGTGCTGTATTTTTCTGGCATTCTCTTGTTTCGCTGCAGAAGAAGAATTCTTTCCTTGGCGAGAAGCAATACGGAGGATGATGCGCTGGGGAAACCTGTATGTGCAGGTCCGACTCCATTATTCTTTGCAAGACCTTTCAGACGCTTCTCTTTCTTCAATTCAACAGGAGTTTCGGGTTGATCTCTGGGTTCGAAATTGGGATGACTATCGCATCGATTTCCGAAAACCCGGCTTTTTGGAAGGGATCGTACTCATATACATCGATAAAGAAAAAACGCTTTATATAGTGGATGTTGAAAAACAAGAATCCACAACGCAACCCGTCGATATTGGCGATGAGTTCCTCAGCGCGAGAGGGCTCGTCCTTAGTTTAGGTGGGGATTTTTTGGAACCCCTTCCGAAAAATCCGTTGGTTCAAATGAAGGCTCATCGAGGATCGGGTTCAGAAGGGGGATATGTCTATGATATTCACATTATCCCCACTCAGCTCTTCTCCCTATTTCGGAAAGAATACCCCCTAATCCGTGTGGAATTGGACGATCTGATGAATTTCCGTTCCATCGGTTTTTTCCATGAAGAAACAGAAGAGTTTTTGCGGATTGACTTTCTCAACATGGTTACGGACATGGAGGGAATCAACAAGTTTTTTCAATCGCTTGAGCCAGGGACAATGGAACGGATTGTGCATACCAATCCCTGAAGATGTGGTATAATCACCCCTGAACGAAGAGAGGTGAATCCAAGATGAGAAAACGGCAGTGGGACTCTGATACGCAGATCAACATCACTCCACTGATCGATATCCTCTTTATCCTGCTCTTGTTTTTTATTCTGACTTCTACCTTTGAAATCATGCAGGATCAGGCGATTGAGATTTCCTTGCCTCAAGCCCAAACAGGCCAAGCCATGCAAACTGGAACCCGATGGGTGGTTTCTGTCAGTCCACAGAACGAAATTACCCTCGAAGGGCAAAGGGTAACGCTCCAGGAGCTTGAAGCACGTATGAAAAGGGATATTGAGATGAATCGCGTATCCGATCCTTCCATTCTTGCAGATGAAAAAGCGCATCATGGCGTCGTGATCCAAATCCTGGATCTATTTCGCCGTCAGGGCATCCATAATGTGCACATCGAAGTCCGGATGGAGGAACCATGAGCAAGTCGGTGGGGATTGACCCGATTCTTACCCTTTCCGGGTTTCTGACAGCCTTGTTTGAAATTGGGATGATCGCAGGCCTGATTCTGTTGCTTAGCGCGCGTCCTGTCCCCACAAGAGAAGCCCAGCCCATTGAAATCCAACTTCGCCTTTCAACCACAACAGTGGAACCCGCGGCGACTACCGCGCCATCCGAAGCGGTTTCTCCCATATCGCCCAACCCAAAACCCGATCCCTTATTTGATGCTTTATTGGCGTTCACACCTCAACAACCCGCGTCTTCAGGACCTTCGATCCGATACACCCCTCAGCCTGTACAAGATGCAGCTCCTGGAATCTTGCCTCCAGAAACGCTTATGAATACAGACGAAACGCCGATTCAACAACTGGCCCATCTGGGGATGCCAACCAAAAGAACTGTACAAGTAGTCCGAGAAGATCCGTTGGTTCCTGGAAGGGAATATTCCTTTGAAGAACTGAGTGAGTTTAATTTTCCAAACTACCAATTTGTGCAAGAAATGCTTATTTCGGAATACAACGATTTGCTTCAGCGAACTCCTCGAGAGCGTATTCATGCCCTTACTGGCGTGGTCACGGCGCGAATCCAACTCCAAACAAACGGGGGAGGAATTGTTCAGATCGAATCATCGCCATCTTTAGATCTCAACAGCATCGTTCTGAGGGCTTTGCATTTTTTGCCTCAAGGACATACATACCAGCCCATCACCATTCGCGTCCGGATTCAGTTTGGGACACCGCTGCAACCCCAAACCCCATAAAAGGAGTGTATTTTGCATCGAATTACGATCGGGATTGATCCAGGTTCATCCATAACGAAGATGATCGACCAAGAAGGAACCATCCTGTTTGACGGACGTTCGGCCCTTTCGGAAGATCGCGGAAGAGGGTTCATTGCATTCGGGAATGATGCATGGAACATGATTGGGAAAACACCTGCTCATATTCGAATCCTGTTTCCATTCCACAACCGGCGGCAGTCCGATTATGAGGTTAGCGTCGCTTTTTTCCAGCATCTCTTTTCTCAGGCGAGATCGTCGATCCGCTCCTTCAGACCGGAAGTAGTGATCAATCTTGATTCCGCAAACACCCAGGTGGAAAAGGAAGCCTATGCAGAAGCGTTAAGCGAGGCCGGAGCTCGAAAAGTTTATTATCTCCCGGATCTTCTATCATTGGCTATAGGAGCTGGGTTGAACGTTTTTGAGCCCAAAGCGAACATGGTCATGGATCTGGGTCATGCCCATACCGAAATCGCTTTACTGACGATGGGCCATATTGTGAAGTCCGTTTCCGTTCCTTATGGATTGAACCGGCTTCGCCAACAGCTTCAGGAATTCTTTCAAAACCATCATTCGATCATGATCGGGGAGTTAACTGCGGAAGAAATCCTCCAAAACCAGTGCAGGTGTCTTGAAGAAGGGGAAGCAATGGAAATCACCATAATTGGTCTGGATCTGAAAACCGGACTTCCGAAGCAAACGGTTTTTTCTCCGATTCAACTAATCCCCTTTGCCCAAGAAGAACTGAGCTATTTGCCCGAGCTGGTCTTTTCAGGTTTGGAAGGCGTATCCCCCGATTTGGCAAAAGATATCCTCGAAAGAGGCATTTTACTTGGGGGGGGTGGCGCGCTCCTCCCGGGAATCGGAGCGTATCTGGAAGAAAAGACACAGATCCGGTTTATCATTCCTGATCATCCGCACCATTGCGTGGTCAAGGGAACCATTGAAAGCGCCCGAAACGAATCCTTTCAAGAATTGACCACACAGCTGCTATAGACCCCATGAAAAAAAAACTATCTTCGCTTCAATCCATCTTCTTCCTCATATGCATTCTACTCTTCTGGATGCTCATGGAATTATGGGGCATACATAGTCCATTTAAAACATGGTTTTTCGATTCCCCGATGTTCAGCGCGTTGGGAAGAATGAGGGTGCAACAAGAAATCCAAAAGATCGATTGGGGCGAAGAGTTTTTGCATTCTTTGGCGGAGATGGAACGAAAGGAATTGGAAGAGTCTCAATTTTTTCTACAAAACACCCCTTTTTCTGCCTTAGAACAATATCCGATTGGGATCTTGCTCTCCATTCAGAAAAAAGAGGGTAGCGAATTACTGCGGATTACCAGCGCTTCTCGCATAGGATCCAACGCCCTTTTGGTATCCCCTTTGGATGGTTCTGTCGTGGCAAAAGCGTGGGAAGTGTATGACCAATTCGCGCTGTTTTTACCGATATGGAACCATCGATTCTTTTGTCAAGTTTTGGTTCATACCCAAGACGGGACACGAGATCAAGCTTTTTTTGAGAAGGGCAAAGTTATGAACTATAACACCGCTTTCTCCTTTGCTTCTGGAGATCGGGTCTATTTTTCGGATTATGAACCAGGAGGATATACGGTCAAACGATACGGATGGGACTATCTGGGAACGATTGGCGCTCTATTGCAGCAAGGAGTTGTTGAAGCGTACAACCTGGAATTTGCAACCAAAAGAGACGACGCGCTTCAACATCGGCACTTCATCATTATCCAATAATGGATCTGCGTTCCATCGACCTACTGGATCGGACGGGCGCTCCAATTGCCTTGATGCAGATTGATCCGGCTATGTTGGATATGCCCTGGATCGGTAAAAAGAAGGATATCATGAAACCGAACCAGGCCATTCATCACCCGAGCCCCTGATGTGTAGGCATAATAGAACCCCGTCATTTCCAAAGCAAAATGGTTAATGACCTTTTCGGGTATTTGATCTACCAGCTTTTTCGGATCGATCGAATGAACGATTCTCAATACTCGATTTGAGCTGTCAAACCGTACGTCCATCACAAAATCATGTGTATACCTCAGAATACCAATGGGATCCTCATCCCGCCGATCAAAACGGGACGAACGATCATTCATATTCATAGTGAAGGTATACTCATACGAACCAAAAACCAATTTCCCTGTCCATACGCCCGTCAATCGAGTGGTCGCATGAGCCGCTAAGGTACAAATCAACACCATGAAACAAACCCAGACCGCTTTCTTCATAACACCCCCCCATTTCTCTAATTGGATCCTGCAAAAGCATGGATCAATCTTTGCTTAGAGCAGTAGCATGGTACGGTGCATGGATCGAATTGCTTCATGCATCATGGAAACCAACGAAATCATACCCGCCCGTTCATTCGATTCGAGCGACTCCAACACTTCCGAGCAGAGCCATTGGAAATGGATCAATTGCCCTTCCAAAACCGAAAATGCCTCCGCCCGATCTGGTTGATTTTGGATCAGACTCATCTGACTGTAGGAGGGCCAATTCGCCTGAATGGCTCGGAAAAGGGATTGGCAGGAAGACAAGGACGGATAATGGTCGAAGAAGAGAAAGAGCAGCCAATGATTGACCATTTCTAAAACCATCGATTCCATCTGATGCAGACGAATCATCTCTCGCTGCAAATCATAGCCAGGTATAGATTCTATGGGCCGGACGGCCATCCGGACCATTTCTCGATGCTCCCAAAATCCCTCGATAATCAGATCGGAAAGCGCTTTCTTTTGCAGAGAGGGAATTTCCGGGCTTTGCAATCGTTGCACTGTGAACGCCGCTTGGAAATGAGAATAGATAGACTGTTTCAATGCAAGAACGCGACTGAACTGCTCCCCTTGGGCAAGGGTTTCTAAGGTCTCTTTTTGAACCATGGTCTTTTGGGCTTCTTCGAACATCTTCGAAAAGGCTTCAAATCGCTCATAATCATCGCGAGATTGGCTGTTGTACGCAATCAAACCCTGTTGACAAACCAACAAAAAGAGGTTTTGAACCTGCATGACCCGGTGGGCCGCTAAAAGACGACCGGTGTCCGTAAACGGTTCAATCTCATCCACGATAAGATAGTGGTGCAAAAACCGACCTCCCCCAAAGGAAACCATCATAAAGGTCATTACGATTAGCAGACAGATACTGATTTTTCGTTTCGTCATGTTGTCCCTCCCGAACCAATGATGAACAAAATAGAAGTCGGGAGACAGAATCTTTCGTTCCATCTCCCCATTCTATTAGTTTCCGAACAAATTGTACGTACCGAAAATGGAAACAGCGATCAAGGAAATAACGGCCATGATTTTGATCAGAATATCCAACGAAGGCCCAACCGTATCCTTGAGCGGATCTCCAACCGTATCTCCAACAACTGCAGCCGCATGGGCAGAACTCCCTTTGCCCTGGTTCTTCAAAAACCCGGACTCGATCAGTTTCTTTCCATTGTCCCAAGCTCCTCCTGAATTAGCAGAAAAGAGGGCCAGCATCACGCCCGAAAGAGTCGTTCCAATCAAAAGACCGCCCACAAATTCTTCTCCAAAGAGGAACCCACAAACGATCGGCGTAAGCACAGCCAAAAGAGCAGGTGCCTTCATCTCTTTGAGGGCTCCCGCCGAAGAAATCTCTATGCATTCTTTATAGTTGGGACGTTCTTCCCCAGTCAAAATTCCCGGGTTCTCCCGGAATTGGCGACGGACTTCATCGACCATCTTTCGAGCCGCTTTTCCAACAGCATCGATCAAAATTCCCGAAAACAGATAAGGTAAGGCTGCGCCCACAAGCGCGCCCGCTAGAGTAAATGGCCGGATCATATTCAGAATCAGATCGAAAGAGGCAATCGATTCAGCTGTGGGTTGAACTTGAGAGTACAGGTACGAAGCAAACAGAGACAATGCGGCAAACGCTGCGGACCCAATGGCAAATCCCTTACCGATGGCTGCTGTAGTATTTCCGACAGAATCGAGTTTATCCGTGATTTCTCGAACCTTCGGGTCCAATTTGGACATCTCGCTGATTCCGCCGGCGTTGTCGGCAATCGGCCCATAGGTATCGACTGCAACCGTTGCCGCTACGAAGGATAGCATACCGATCGCAGCCATGGCTACTCCGTACAGACCCCCGCAAAGATGAGATCCGATGATCGCGAAGGCCAGAATGATCACGGGCATAAAGGTGGACTTCATACCCACTGCCAAGCCACTTGTGATTGTAAGCGCGGGTCCCTGTTCGCTCGCCTGCGCAATTTCTTTCGTCGGCTTGAAGTCATAACTGGTATAGTACTCAGCAATCTTTCCGATGCACACACCGCTGATGATACCCAAGATGGCCGAGACCCAAGGAGACATGATCCCAAGTCGAAAGTCCGGCAAGGAAGCCATATCATGATTTTGAAAGGTAAAAAAGGTGTATATCCCAGTGAAAATTAACGTCAAGGCAGCAGAGGTCCAAGTAGATATGTTCAGCTCACGGTGGGGATTATCCGACGCTTTTTTCAGAACGAGCGTGAGAATCCCGATGATGCACGATAAGATACCGATCGCCGCAAACCCAAGCGGATAGGTGATCAAGGTGGAAACCATCGAATATGAGATGGATCCCGCTGCTAGATAGAAAATATATGAGGCTAAAACAATGCAGGAAATGATCGCTCCCACATAGCTTTCGAGGAGGTCAGCGCCCAATCCCGCGACATCTCCCACATTATCTCCAACATTGTCTGCAATGGTTGCGGGATTCCGAGGATCGTCTTCCGGAATCTTTGCTTCTGTTTTTCCCACCAGATCAGCGCCCATATCGGCCGCTTTGGTGTAAATCCCGCCGCCAACCCGATCAAACATAGCAATGATCGAACAGCCCAGCGCATACCCTGATACAGTCATCGTAAAGGGAATAAAGTTAACTCCCATCCAGTTCGTAATAATGGTCAGTTGCTCAACATCTGTTTGACCAAACAGTCTACCAAAAATCCAATAAACCAAACCGAGGCCCATCAATGCAAAGCCGCCAACACTCAAGCCCATAACACTTCCGCCCTGGAAGGCCACTTTCAAGGTCTTTCCCAGGCTCTTTGTTTCGCGGGCCGTGTTGGAAACGCGCACATTGGCGATCGTTGCAATCTTCATTCCAATCCATCCCGCTGTGGCGCTCATAACCGCCCCAAGGAGGAATGCAACACCTGTATACCAAGAGACGACGACCATCAAAAGAATGGCGATAAAGATGGCAATAGTGAAAATGACTTTATACTCATGGCGGATAAAGGCATCCGCGCCTTCCTGAATGGCTCCGGCAATCTCCTTCATCAAAGGCGTGCCGGCATCCATTTTCTTTACGGCAAAAAAGTTGTACGCAGCTAATCCTAAAGCTCCAATCACAGCAACGGCAATCAAACCCAACATTCCCGAATAATCCCCCTTTCAGTCTTCCAATCCATTTTGATTTTTTCTGGTCCACACTCCGTCGAAAATCGTTCCAACAGGTTCAGTTCGCGCGATTTCCTCCGCAGTACACCCAAACAAGTCTTGAGCAAGCACAAACCCATCAGCGAAGTATCCCACCTCCCATAGCCCAATCTCTTCCTCCTGAAATCCCGCTTTGGCTGCTTCTATTGTATATGCGTCAAATGCGCTGTGGATATCCATAAACCGAACAGCGTCCCGTAAGGTCTTCCATGGATGGTAATCCTCGACAGGCGCATCGGTAGACAAAGTCAATGGTATCCCCATATCCAGCATCCGGTCAAATGGATACCCAATCTCCCGGAGGCGATGGGTTCCAAGGCGAATCACAGACATCGCTTGATCAGAAGGGTAGAAAGACGGCTGAATGCTCACGTATAGGCCAAGTTTCTTAATCATTCGGAGCTGATCCTTTGACGCAAGTTGCGCATGAATCAGCCGATGCCGCAGAGGGTTTCCTGGTTCCATTTTTCGAGAAAACCCTCGAAGCGCAACTTCCAATGCCCCATCTCCGATCACATGAACGCAAATGGTCAATCTCATCCTCTCGGCAAAAGTTACAAAGGATGCCCATCGTTCTTCGTCCATCAACAATTCCCCTCTTGATGATGGATTGTCATGATAGGGATCGGTCAGATAAGCCGTGCTACCCCCCAATGAGCCATCCAAAAAAAGTTTGATGGCACCCACTTTGCTAAATGGACTGTACGTTCCGAAAAGGCCCGGATCTTCTTCCAACCACTTTTTCATTCGAGATTCCTGTGGAACATTCAGCTTTTCCCACACACGAATCTGATTCTGATGGCGCAAAAGGGTAGAAAGAGATTCCCAACCGCTGTTCCCAAGGTCATCGGAATGAACAGTTGTAACACCCCATGATCGCAAAGCAAGGGCGGCTGTTTCCCAATTTCTTGATTGGGTTTCCGCAGAGGAAGCAATCTTTTGATAAATCATCTCCAACGCGGATTCTTTGAACACCCCTGATTGCGCATCCGATCCATTCACCCCATCCAACGCGGTCAATCCGTAGGTTTCTATCGCGCAGGAGTTCGCGGTCGCCAAATGACCGCATCTTCGAACGCACACCATCGGGCGGTCCAAACAGATCTGATCCAGAATCTCTTTCACGGGAACCGCCTGTAACCGAACCTCATCCCAACCCCTCAAGACCATCGGAGACCGGTCGTTTGGGGCGCTTTCCTGCAAAGCCCGGACTGTTTGTTGAAATTCAGAGAGGCTTGTCAAGCGTTCCAGATCATAACTGCTGAGTTTCTGGCCAATTCCCAGTAAATGGCAATGGGCGTCGATCAAACCAGGGTACAAGAATTGGCCCGCTAGATCCAAAAGATTCGATTGGGGCCAACCTTTGATCTGCCCTGGTTCCTTCTTCTCACATACAATCCCATCACGAACCAACAGATCACACCATTGATATGACTTTCCTTTTGGATCATAACATTGCGCATTGACGATGAGGACGCTTTGCCGATGACTCATAGAATCGATACCATTCCGCGGTCATGCATATCTTTCATTTCATACATTTTGTATGAGAGCAAAGGCAGATGGTCTTTGAGCAAAGATAGATTTCGGGCGTACACCCTGCCAAACAACTCGGTGATATAATGATTGGCAAAGAGATTGATATAACTCCGGATCCGAGTGGATTCCTCTTCTTGATGGTCTTCGGAAAAGCATATGCCCTGCGTGATCTGATCGATCCAATCCAAATACATCTCGTTGAACAGGGATTTATCCGCGTTCAAAAGATGGTTCAATCCGTCGATAATCCGATCCAAGGGGATATGTTGAATCAATGCCGATATGATCTTGTGTTTGTACAGATTCACCACTTCATACGGGATGGGTTCTTGGTATTGGAAAAACACATATCGATGACGGAAGTCTGCGGTATTGACTTCCAGCTTTCGATGCATCCAAATCTGGTCCGAAAAAAAACTCTTACAGAACAATTGATTCTCTTTCGCGACCAAAGAAAAATCCGACACAAAACGAACCCGCATCCTTCCTGCGCCAACGGTGTACCCAAAAACAATCTCTTCCGGTTGGAAAAAATGAAGGAGGTCTCCATTCATATAGACAAAGTGCAGGATTCTCATGGGCAATCCCTACCTCTCCCTTACGGATACGAAGGTATTATACCACCAATTGAATCGTCTCTTTCAATGAGCAAAGAATTCGCCCTGTCGCGCCCCATACTGTCTTTCCTTGAAAATCCCATAACGGTGTCTGGAAGGATCTCCCATGCGATTGAACCATTTTCCATCTGGGATTTTGCGCCAACAGCTCATCCACGCTGACCGATACGATTGCGCGAACTTCTCGATCGTTGATTCGGGGCGTGATCGACTCTAAACACCCCACGATCGGCAAAATCCGCGTGCCGGTAATGATGATCTCTTCCAAAGGCAAAGCGCCCAAAACATGAACAGTACGCAATCCAACCTCTTCAAAGGTCTCTCGAATTGCCGTTTGACAAAGACTCTCCCCTAGGGAGCGTTTACCTCCGGGAAAACAGATCTCCGATGGGTGGGCGGACAAGGTCGCGCTTCTCCGGGTTAACAATATGGCAGATTGCCCGTCTTTTTCCCAAAACCCTACCATTACAGCCGCATCGATATCTAGGCGGTCCGAATCCTCTACTCGACGCAAAATTGGAATCAGATGCTTCCAACTGAAGATCATCGGAACGGACTATCCATTATTGGATACGCTATGCTCCTTGTTTTGAGAATCGAAAATCATATCCAAAAATTCCCTCAGTTCCTCATCGTCCAATTGTTCGATCTTCTGAAAATACTCCATGTTTTTAACGGCGGGCTCATCCATGACCTCTTCTACAGAGACAAAAACCGGTTTCTCTTCCGGTGGAGTTTTTTTTGCTTTTTCTTCTTCTTCTTTTACCATCCGTTTCAATTGAGAAAGGGCTTGATCAAAATCAAAGCCATCTTGGATCGGTTCTTGCAACTGATATGGGGGGATTTCAACAGGTTCAGATTCCGGTTTGCTTTCTCCTTCCCCGAAAATCTCGCGGGTTCCCAGTATTGCGCTTTTGGCATCTTGATCCGCTTCATGAGGAATCGGGTCCGTTTCCTCATTCTGAGCGATCTGCTGTTTGTCATTCTCTCCCTGGCCTTCGGAATCCTCTTCCTCAAAAAACCGTTCGACATCATCGATTGTCCGGGAGGCCAATTCCGCAATATCGACCTCTTGCATGGTGGGCGTATCCATAAACTCTTCTGGCGCAACCTGTTGATGCGAATCGGTTTTTTTGGAAATTTGATCCGATCGTTTCGTTGCCCCACCTTTGCTAACAGACGCATAAATAGGAATGGAAATATTAACGTTAGCTCCTAGTATTTTGAATGCAAATCGCGAAAAGGTGTGCCATTTGATCTCCAGAATGAAAAGAATCGTTGTGAGTACAAAGAAAATCAGGACAAAGATGAAGATGGGCATCTCACGGGTCGGAAACTCATTTGAAGTAGGGGCCGTCGGAGGAGTCGCAGCTGCAGGCTTTGTTGATTGTGGCTCCATCAGATATGTTCGCTGAAATCCCGAATCTCCCGGTTCTAGGATTGCCTTTCTTTGCGCAATTCGGCCCATAAAATCCACTGCAAGCGGATTGTCCGGAAACAACTGAAGCATGTTCAAAGCAAGGATATCATTTCCGGCATGAAACGCAGAAATCCCTAAGATCAGCTTGATATTCCTGGCTTGGGCTTCTATGGTAGAATCCAGTTCCAGCGCCCTTTGAAGGAGCTGAGCCGCTAGCTCATAGTTTTTGGATTGATATTCGCTCATTCCCGACATATAAAACCGTATGGCTTGATCCTGCGGACTGATCGCCCATGAAATCGAGACGAGAAAGATTCCGATAAACGCGCAGAGGAAAAAGAATCTCATCTTTCGGCTCATTGCTTTACGACACCTACCTTTTCCAGATAGAACCCATCATCATTTCGGATCAAAAGGAGTAATCCTCCTTCCCATAGATCTGCATCTACAATGGTAGTTCCCGGTTCCACAGAAAAATACGATCCCACGGGGGGCTTCGGGGCCAGATCGATCACATTGATTCGCGACCGACCGATCACAAGCACATAATCCTGCATCGCCAACAGTTTAAAACCCCCAACATTGGAAATCGATGTCGACTCTTGCAAAGCGCCATCCAAAGAAACACGGTGGAGGGTGAAATGATTGGTTATGAAGAACAGCGAGGTATCAGCAAGAACCGCATCCAGAATCCGGTAATCCGGGCCGGACTGGATAATCGCGCGTAGCTCTTTCCCATCAAAGAGATAGATACCCACATCGGTAACCACGAACGGATACATCCCGTGCAAAATGAGCTTTCCACGAGTTCCCGGAACCGAGAACGAAGAAAAAGGGGTTTCCAAGATCAACCCATTGGATTGGACCAAAAAATACCGAATGGAATCATTAACAGCGACCGATTGGATGGATCCGGGTACACCAAGGCTTTCACGGACTGTCTCTTCCCGGATCGAAAGGATGACATCATCCATCACGAGGGTAAGGGTCGGATGGTTGCGAAAATGGGCTTGTGGAATGGTCGGAGAAAAAGATCGCCAATTCCCCCGCTCCCAAACCATTGTGCCCGATAGAGTCAATAGGTAGATCCGGCTTTGGTGTGTGATCAATCCAAATGGACGGATGCCATCGGGAACTTGTACCTGCGCGTGGCTATACCGAATGAGCGTTCCGGTTTGAAAAAAGGCCTCCGGCAAAACAATCCCCCTCCAAAGCGGAGTGGTCGGAACAAATCGCTGCAGATCCACTTGCCTCGAAGGGACCCGATCTGCTGGGTCAGATTCCGGGCCGGGCGATGGATCATCCGGGGCATAATCGTTTTCCGGTTTTGGATCTGAAATAGCCGTTTGCGTGGCTATAGTTTCGTGCTCCGTTTTCCAGTCATCAAGTGGAGATGAAGCAGGATCTTCGACTCTTGTGGGACTAACGGTGGCGACATGATCTGCAGTAGGGGTTGTCGGCAATGAAATCCACGACAGATCCTCAACCCCCGTTGGAGTGGATCCGAACGTTTCCCATCCTGTGATATCGAATGCCCACTCACGAAAAGAATCATCAAAATAGGTTGGAATCTCAACCACTTCGATTCCTTCTTCTAAAAATCGCTGAACCAAAGAAAGCGTGTCATTTTGGATGTACAGATCAGAAAAAGAATGGGGAAAGACATGAGAGTAAACACGATGGGTTTCGTCGGCTTGATTCAGATTCAGGTGCGGATAGATTGCGCTGTAAACGGAAATGATCCCGTCTCCCTTGGAAGGGGTATTTTCCGGAAAGAATCGGCTCAGCTGAGATTGCCCCAAATCCATTGCAAACCCAGGATCATCGCCTGCCACGAAGAGGTATTCCAAATCATTGCGCAAAGATCCTTCCAAAATTTCGACGATTCGGCTGTCAGGCAAAAGATCCAGATAAAAGCGATTCACTTTTTCCATATAACCAAGGTTATTCCGTTGAAGAAACCGAATGGCTGCCTCACTGACTCCGAAAATCCCACTCAGCGCTCTGGGATCCTTTCCATGAATTTGGTTCATCAAAAGAGGATTCACGATATTTGTACCCGCATTGGGCGTGGAAATCAAAACCAGTTTCCGTACATTCTGCGCATTATAGTATTCAACCGCCAAACGAGCAATTATCCCGCCCAACCCGTGCGCAACGATATCAAAACTTCGGGAGGTTTGGTTGAGGTATGAAGCAAGCCGATGGGCTTCATAAAGCGCGTAACTCCGAAAGGGAGCGGTTTGGAAAAAGGCGTCCGATTCTTGCGCATGCTGCATTGTCTGAGTTTCCAACAGAGGGTAGTCAAATACCCAGATCGAACGATCTGGAAAGGTAATCTCCCAGATATTGTTTCCTTGTGGATTGGTATTGGTAATTGTATTGGGAAGGACACCCAAAAAATTCGAATCGGTTCCTGGGATTACCAAAATATCTGGTTTCAGCGAATCGGGCTTTTCAATGGACTTGCGCATGGCAAATTCTTTGCGTTCGGGAACATTCACCCGAATCCCCATCACAGCCCCGGGATCAAAAACGCTCGCTTCCAGCACGACGTTCCCGCCAATATCACGCATCACTGAACCATAGTATGTCCGAGCCACGGGAACATCAAGGTCCTCCACATATACCATTTCAAAATTGTTATACTCGGGTCCAAAATAATACTCTGCTGGAAGGGTGTATCGGAAGGTGAGCGGTACCATCGCCAGATCCTTTCGTCCGTCGGTGGGTTTGACTTCATATACGGTACCCGTATACCCCGCGATCAACTTAAGGCTTTGCAATTTTGGAGAACTCTGAGGGATGGTCTGTATCGTGAATGACTTGGCGTGAGGAAAGGCATTGGGTGGAATGATCACCGACAACCCTTCGAGATCCTTTTTTTGTTGCTCGGCGTCCTGATGAGTTCCGATTTCAAAAATCCCTGCAAAAAACCCACCAGAAAAGAGGATCAAAAAAACAATGGCAACCAACAAACCGCTACCCACCAAAATTGAAAGCAATCGATGGGTTCTCACAAACTGGATGGGTTTGCTGAACGCCTTTTTCAATCCGAAAAGGGCGCTTTTTTGCGCCTGTTCCTTTGGGTTTTTTTCTTCTGCCATCATCTCTCCTATCGTTTCTGCAGGATCTCCCAAGATTGGGCGATTGTTTCAACCAAACGGGGAAATCCTTGCCCATGAATCCCGTTTTCCAAGATGCTTTTGGCCAAATCCCAGTTGAGATACGCTCGCTCCAAAGCCTTTTCAGGCCCTTCAAAGGCCACAATCGTGGGTTTGTTCTGTAAGAGGTCTTTTCCGGGTGTTTTCCCTAATTCTGAGAAACTTCCGTATATGTCTTTGAGATCATCTAGAATCTGAAATGCCAATCCAATCCTTCGCCCCGCTTCCCAAATGTCTGAGCGAAAAGACGAATAGACACCTGACATGAAAAACGGAGCCAGAAGCGATAATTGGATCAAACGGCCGGTTTTCATTTCATACATGCGCAAAAGGTCTTCGATCGTATGATTCTCTTTCCCCAAGGAAATCCGAATATCCAAAGCTTCGCCATAACAAGTGTCCATCGCACATTGGGCATAAAGAGTCCCGATCTCGGGTTGAAGAGTATCCAGGATAATTTCCATACCCAGAAAAAAAAGATAATCCGCTGATATGGTTGCAATCGCCTCTCCGTACACAACGTGCGATGTAGGTTTTCCTCTCCGCATGGTATCGTTGTCGATCGAAGGTAAATCATCATGAATCAACGAAGCGGTATGGATAATCTCGACAGCTGTACCAATCACAGTTGCAATCCTTTTGTCCAATCCAAGATCCGCGCAGCAGGCAGAGACCAGCTGAGGTCGAAACCGCTTTCCCCCATTTTTCAGTGTGTATAGGAATGCGGCTTCCCATTTATGATCCTCATAGCGCTGTTTCTTCTTGATCAGCGCAACCATATCCCGCTCAAAATCCTCGAGTTGCCACATGTGTTCCATGATCGATCCCCCATCCTCTTTATGCGAAACCATTCATTCCGAAGGATTCGAGATCTCCTTCGCAATCAAACCCTTCCTTCGATGATCATATCGGCCAAACCCCATGATTCTTGAAAACACTTTCTGTGGTTGCTTCCTTATCATTTTCCTATTCTTCTTCCTTCTCCATTATATCATATAGGACCGGACACTCGGCCAATGAATGAGCCAAGATCTGGTGTTCGTTCCTGGGTAAATTGTGATACAATACACGGCGAAAGGGAAAACTACGGATAAGGGGGAAGAAGATGAGAGGGTTCAGCTTAATTATTGGATTAATCCTAGTTTTGGCCGGTATCCTTGCCTTGTTGAACGCAACCGGTGTGGTTCAGGTCGGATGGCGGCAAATGTGGCCCATTTTTGTACTGGCTCCCGGACTGATCTTCGAATTATCCTACTATACGCGAAGAGACAAAAAGCATGCCGGGATTCTTGTTCCTGGAGGAATCTTGGTCACATACGCGGTTCTCTTTTTCTTTAATGCATTCACCCAGTTCCAGTGGATCCGCTTATTATGGCCCGTTTTTATTCTGGGACCAGCAGTCGGTCTTTTTCAGCTCTACCTAACCGATCGCAAATATCGAAATCTTATGGTTCCAATCACGATTCTGACCATCATTTCAACCGTATTCTTGCTTGTCAACTTCGCATCCGAAGGAGTAGGCGGTATCATCCTTCCTTTGATCCTCATTGGGATTGGTTTGTTCATTTTGTGGACCTACTTCCGGAACGATTTTCGGAACCGATCAAAAGGGTAACTCTTTGGTTGGTGTTTATCAGAAGGGTTTCAGCCCGTCTCGTATTTTCCGAAAGACCTCAGAAAATGGGATTTGGAAGAGTTTCACGTAACTCCGCTTCGCAATCATCTGATTGGTGCAGTTCGATTGGTTTGTAACATCGATGACCGAATGGCGAACTCCGATGTCCGCCAAAACTCGGTCATAGGGGAGTGGCTCCTGCCGAAGCGAATGATACTCAATTTCGATAAAAGGCCCGAACGACTCCATCCCAAGCATCCCCGGAAAAAATTGATCCAAAACCACTTCGGGCTCCCCTGAGATAATTTGATGTCGGATTTTAAACACAAATGGCCACTCAGAACACCCGTCCCGAGGGGCCAATAACCGGGGAATGGTCTGCGCAAGTCTTTTTGGGTCAATGATCGCCTCGTCTTCCATACGAACTTCCAAATCCTCGCCTAGCGCTTTCTTATGATTCTGCACCCACCGAAATACCCACCCTTTGGGTGTTTGCCGAATCTCCAACCGAACTCGAAAGGACGCATTCGGCTCGATTGGAGACAAATACCATTGCACAATCCCGATTCGCTCCAATGCGCTCAGCGCCAATCGATCCACATGGAAAGAAGATAGAACCCGATACTTACGCTCAATCTCTAAGAATATGGAAACACCTCTTCTATCCGTTTTTGGGCAATCAGTTTCATCAAAAAGTCAATCAAAAAAAGGCAGGAAACTCCTGCCTTGATCAAAGACCGTTTGGGTAGCCCCACGGGGAATCGAACCCCGACCTTCGGACTGAGAATCCGATGGACTAGCCGTTATCCTATGGGGCCATAAAAGCCCCCGGGCGATACCTACTCTCGCATGGAGTCACCCCCATACTACCATTGGCC
>CAYWWY010000004.1:22737-248834 GCA_964462525.1 uncultured Thermotogaceae bacterium | reverse complement strand
CGCCCGGGGGCTCGGTTTCCAAGGCAGCCATTTTTGGCTGCCTTTTTGTTGCCAGTTGCCGGTTCCAATGCGTAAATTCCTTTGCAAACTCCTCTTTCGGAGGGGTCTGCCCTAGGATATGGAGTAGCATTTATGGGTTTGGTGTTGAAGAGGTCTTATCAGCAGAAATGAATTGATCATTTGTACAGACATAACTACAAATTCGAGAGTTATGATGAGGTTTTTTCTCCTAATCCTACCTATGAGGGAAAAAAGTGCTGTAGGCTAGGCTTGTTCTTTTTTTTCGTCATATGGTACAATCAAATACCGTATTGAAGGTACGATTTTCGATCTGAAAAGGAGGGATCATCATGGTAAGAAAGCTCTTAACAGTGGGAGTCTTGTTCATGTTGGTGATGGGCATTGGGTTGGCGCGAACAACGGTAGAAATTTGGAGTTGGCGCACCCAGGACGCTGCTGTCTGGGAAGAGGTCCAAAAGATTCTTGACCAGCAGAATGCTGGAGTTCAACTAAGTTTCCATGCCTTTCTTCCAACAGAATACGATGCAAAGATGGTTATGGCTCTTCAAGGGGGTCAAGGACCGGACATTGCTTATACGCGTAGGCTCCCCGGTGGAAGAACAGAAGGATTGGTGACATCAGGTCTTGTTCTCCCGTTGGAGGACAGGATCGACTTTTCCAACTTCGCGGATGGAGTAATCTCCAACGCGACCCTTGATGGACGTGTGTATGGTGTGCCTTTTGCCGTTCAGGTAGTGGGGATCTTCTACAACAAAGACATGTTTGACCGGTATGGTCTGGAAGAACCACGAACGTGGGATGAACTCATTCAGGTTTCTGAGATCCTCAAAAAGAACGGAATCAATCCGTTTTTTATCATGGGGCGAGAAGCGTGGACACTGACCATGCAGCATGCCATGACCGGAGTAAGCATTTTGGGGCCGGAATGGATCAAAGAGTTGGCCGAAGGGAAGAGAGATTTTCTGGATCCTGATTGGATTCACCTTCAGAAACTGATGAATGACCTGAAGGTCTATTTCCAACCCGGTTTTATGGGCAATGATTCCAACGATATGAATGCCGCCTTCGCCTTCGAGGATGCCGCTATGGTCTTCTATGGAGTATGGGGTATGCAGATGTGGAGAGAATTGAATCCCGATATCAACGTAGGATACTTCATGGTCCCGCCGCTCCGTGAAGACCAAGAACCGTATGCCTATGTATATATGGATGGAATGATCTCGCTCACCTCCAATTCTCGGAACCCGGAAGCAGCGATGAAAGTTCTCGAAATTACGGCGACACCCAAGTTCGGAACGATCTTCAGCAACATCACAACCAACATCCCCGGAGTCATGGGAGCTCAGATGCCTGACGATCCGATCTTGATGGAAGCGAATTATATCGCCGAAAACCATGCTTCTCCGTATGTATATTGGGTCGGATCAGAGTTTGTCGTCGGGAACCCATCGTTGTATGATGGTGTGTTGAGTCCGGGAATGCAGGAAATGTTTGCTGGGCGAATCACACCCGAAGAATTGGCTCAAAGGGCTCAGGATGCTCTTTCACAATGGTTCGAACCCCTGATGAAACGGTTGGGAAAATAAGCTCTGATCAAAGGAGCCCGTAAGGGCTCCTTTTTATCAATTCAGGAGGGGCACCCTTGACTTGTAAAAAACGGTATATCTTTCTTTTCATAATTCCAGCGATCTTCTTCTATACGCTTTTGGTGATTTTTCCCTTTGGATACAGTTTCGGTTTGAGTTTTTTTCGCTGGTCCGGCGTAGGGGAGATGCGCTTTGTCGGATTGGAAAACTTCCGATCCATTTTTTTTGGCAGCTTTGGTGCAGAGTTTCGCAATGCCTTGGGCAATAGCTTTTACTTTTTCATTCTCAACTCCTTTTTTGAACTGGTTGTTGCTTTCTTTATCGCTGTCTTTCTCACAAGCCGTATTTGGGGCCGAAGATTCTTTCAAACCATGGTTTATCTTCCCAATGTGATATCCATGGTTTTGGTTGGGTTTATCTGGGCCATGATGCTTAATCCTCAATGGGGTTTGGTCAATCAGCTGCTGCGCAACGTAGGGTTGCAAAACTTGACGCGAGTCTGGCTGGGTGAGGCAGATACCGCGCTGACGACCATCGTTATGGTCAATATCTGGAGGAATATCGGGTTCTACATTCTGGTCTTTGTCGCTTCCATATTGAATGTTGATCCGGAATTGATGGATGCGGCATATATCGACGGAGCTTCCAATTGGCGCGTGATCAGGCATATTCTCTTTCCGCTTGTAGTGCCTTCTTTCCAGACCCTCTTGATTCTCATTTTTATCTGGTCGTTCAATATTTTCGATATTGTTTATGCGCTTGGAGGGATTCAAGGCAGCCCATTCCGAACGACCGACGTTCTTGGGACTCTATTCTACCGAACGGCTTTCGGGGGTTTGGGAAGTTCTGCGCAAGATTATGGGTTGGGAGCAGCCATTGTTGTTGTTGTGTTTTTGATGGTCATCCCTTTGTCGATGGTGTACGCCTATTTACTGGAAAAGAGGAGGGGAGGATGACATGCTAAGACTGTCTTTACCGATGAGGATCATCGTTTTTGCCGCTTTGATTCTGTATGTTTTGATTGTCGTCACTCCTTTTGGAATGGTCTTTATGAACTCGTTCAAAAATATGAGAGAAATTTACCAAAGGCCCTTCTCGCTTCCAGAAATCTTTCGTTTTGAGAACTACGAACGCGCATGGACTTCCGCAAGACTGGGTCAAGCCTACCTAAATAGCATTTTCGTCACGAGCACTTCGATTGCAGGAATCCTGATTGTATCATCGATGCTTGCTTTCATGCTTTCAAGATTTCGTTTCCGGTTTCGAAAGCTCCTTTATATGTACATCATCATGGGATTGGCGCTTCCCGCTCGATTGGCCATCATCCCAATCTACGTGATCCTTACAAGAATGGGATTGGTCGATACCCACTTGGGCTTGATCATTGTGTATATCGCAACAGGGATCTCTTTCGCTACTTTTTTGCTCAAAAGATTTATGGATGATATTCCCAAAGAACTGGAAGAATCCGCAGTTATTGATGGCGCAACGCCACGGACGATCTTTTTCCGGATTGCCCTCCCATTGACTGCCCCCGGTATGGTGGTAGTAGGGTTGGTGAATTTCGTGTCCGTATGGAATGATTTTTTCTTCCCGTTTATCATCATTACCAACCGCGCTCGGTATACGATGCCCCTCGCCATATCGGGTTTCTTTGGGGAGTTTTCCAACCGCTGGGACCTAATTGCTGCTGCGCTAAGTTTGGGAGTCATTCCCATTATGATCATCTTCTTTTTCTTCTCAAAGTATTTCATTACAGGGATGACGCAAGGGGCGCTAAAGTAAAACCACGATCGCATTCATACTAAGAATGCCTAAATCCTGGAACAGAAACAGATAGCCTTAGGGTTGCCTGTTTGTTACTAGGAGGTTTTTTGACCCCAGTAGGCATACAGTCCATCACGGGGCGGAATGGCTTTGCAAAAAATCCGTCCAAAAGATCAAGGTTGATCCGTATCGGACAATTGTCCAATCGATCGAAGGAACCGCAATGGAAAGAATGATATCATCGACTGTCTGAGGTTGTACCTGCGCGAAACACAATCATAAAACGAGAGGAGAATCGAGGTCTGTGAAGGGGAGCTATTTAATTGGAAGGTTGCTATCGGCCATACCCACAATTCTTTTGGTCACTTTTTTTGTCTTTATCGCGATCCATCTTGTACCCGGGGATATTGTCGATATCATCCAAGGAACCCAAAATTTTCTCACTCCCCAACAAATGGAGGATCTCTACCGCCAGTATTCGCTTGATAAACCGGTTCCAATCCAATACATGATTTGGTTGGGAAATGTGTTGAAGTTGGATATGGGGATTTCCATGCGTAGTGGACAATCAGTTGCCCAGCTCCTTGTAGAAAAGATCCCCGTCACGTTTCAGCTTTCCATCATGGCATTGGGGTTGAGCCTCTTGATTGGAATTCCTTTAGGGATCACTTCGGCCATCAAACGAAACAGTCCATTGGACCATTCGGTTCGTTTTTTTGGGTTGGTCGGGTTGTCTGCTCCCTCTTTCTGGGTAGGGGCCCTTCTCATCGTTTGGGTATCCTCGACTGTGCAAAACTTTACCATCTTCGGATATGTGCCCTTTCACCACAATCCCGTTCAGAACCTCCAGGTAATGTTTCTCCCTTCGATTACTCTTGGTCTCATGATTGCTGCCCAGATCTTACGGATGGCGCGAACATCAATGCTGGATGTCATGTCACAGGAGTATATTAAGGTAGCCAAGGCCAAAGGGGCCAAAAACAGAAAAGTAATCTTTCATCATGCCCTGAGAAATGCCCTGATCCCAGTTACCACGACGGCAGGAATCCAACTGGGCTTTTTGTTTGGGGGAACCATCATCACAGAATCCATGTTTGCCCTTCCCGGAATGGGTCGAATGCTTCTTCAGGCAGTGAACGAACGAGACTACCCATTGGTTCAAGGGGTTGTCCTATTTATCGCTGTGGTCATTGTTTTGCTCAACATTGCTGTTGATATTTTGTACACCTTTATCGATCCCCGGATCGAACTGAGTTGAGGGAGTCGTGAAGATGAGCAATCGCAAAGCGTTTCGGCGAGGATTCAGAAGGTTCGCCAAAAACCCCCTTCAGTTGGGTAGTTTGATCATTTTTGCTTTTGTCGTTATGGTTGTGATAATGCCCCATGTGTTCGCAGCTTATGATCCCCTCAAGATGGACTACACAGCTTTGATGAAAGGTCCTTCCGTCCAGCACTGGTTTGGAACGGATCAATTCGGAAGAGATATCCTATCTCGAACTGCTTATGGCGCTCAGAACACAATGAAAATCGCGGTACTGTCCATAATGATGGCGACAGGGATCGGAACGGTATTTGGCGTAGTGTCCGGGTATTTTGGAAAATGGGTGGATCAGATCATCATGAGGGTGATCGATTCCTTTTTTGCCTTCCCATCCATAATTTTGGCGCTATTCATCATTGCCATGTTTGGAGCCAGCATGACCAATCTGATTATCGCCATTGGCGTCGTGTATGTGCCCATATTTGCGCGCACAATACGAGGATCGACGATTGCGTTGCGAGAGAGTCTCTTTGTCAAAGCGTCTCGGGCTTTGGGAAAAAGCCATTTGAAGATCATGATTACGGATATCCTTCCCAACATTTCTTCTATCGTGATTGTAACGTTCACTACCAACCTTTCCACAGCCTTGTTGACGGAAGCAGGATTGGGATTCTTGGGTTTGGGAGTGCCTCCTCCTCACCCCACTTTAGGTTCCATGGTGGGACAGGGGAACAACTATCTTCTGAGTGCTCCATGGATGGCTCTATTTCCTGGTCTAGTCATTGCAGTGATTGTTTTAAGCATCAATATCATCGGAGACGGCTTGCGGGATGTACTAGACCCCCGAGTAGGAAAGTAAGGCGTACTGCGCAATTGGTTGAGATTCCTATGGGTATCATGTTATAATAAGTATACAACTCTATAAGGAGGGATTGTATGAAAAAAGCAATAATCATTTTCATGGTAGCAATGTTGATCAGTGTGGCAGCATTTGCCAACGCGCCCAAGAGCGGGGGCCGCTTGGTGATGGCGCTCAACACTGAACCAGTGGGGCTAGATCCAACGTTGGTCACTGCTTTCGCCTCTCACCGAGTGCTTGAGCTTGTGTATGGCGGTTTGCTCAGATTCGACGAAAAAATGAATCTGGTTCCCCATATTGCAAGCGAGATGGAGATTCCGAATCCATACACTATTGTCTTTACAATCCGCGAAGGAGTCCGCTTTCACGATGGAACCCTTTTGACCGTAGAGGATGTCCTTTTCACCTTCAACCGGATTCTGGATCCGGCTGTTCAATCTCCGGCCGCCAGTTTTTATGCGCAAGTAAGCAGTGTTGAAACTTTGGGCGCCAATAAAGTAATCTTCATTCTCAAAGCGCCTGTTGCGTCTGTTATTCTTCCCAACTTTGCCACAGGGAACAGCTCAATCATTTCCAAGAAATTTGTCGAATCGGGAGCCAATCTCCAGCTCGCGACAAACGGGGTTGGGCCATTCATCTTGAAAGAATTTGTTGCAGGAAACTACCTTCACTTTGTCAAAAACCCCCATTACTTCGAACCAGGGTTGCCCTATCTGGATGAACTCCGATTTGTGATCATTCCCGAAGAAATTTCTCGTGTCTCAGCCCTCAAGAGTGGAAATGTGGATCTGATCCAATTAAGCGAACCTTTGAACCTTGGGCAATTTCCTGAATCTCAATGGATGATCGATCGAACACCTGTGCTTAGTTACTATCTGCTTGGGTTTAATGCAAGCCGTCCACCGTTGGACAATCCAGATGTGCGCAATGCCCTAAACTATGCTATCAATCGGGAAGCAATCATTCAAGTAGTCACTTTTGGAGAAGCGATGCCAACCGGAGTGCTCAACCCGTCTTTGGACTGGGCCATTCCCCCTTCCGAATTACCGGAATATACATACAACCCCGCCAAAGCCAAAGAACTACTTACGAAAGCCGGATATCCCAATGGGTTTGAATTCTCGATCACAGCAGCCCAACGGTTTAACTTCGATAAAGTGGCGCAGGTAATCCAGGCGCAGCTTCTTGAAGTGGGTGTCCGGGCCCATATCAACATTGTGGAATGGGGCATTTTTATTGCTAATTGGAGAGAAAGCGATTTTGATTCGTTCGTATCCATGAACAGTGGTTCTGTTGAACCGGATATTCAGCTCAATCGAACTTTCCGAACCGGAGGGTCCACCAACGTCTTCCAATACGGCAATCCCAAAGTGGATGAACTCTTGGATCTGGGGATTGAAACTGTAGATCAGGCCAAGCGAAAACTTGTCTACGAAGAACTCCAGCGGATCTTGGTTGCGGATTCACCGATCCTGTTCCTGTATTCTCCCAACAACATTCATGTGGGAAAACTTTCGGTGAACGGGTTCCTTACCCTACCCACTGAAAGTACCGTATTTTTGAAGCAAACCTGGATCGATCGATAAGATTTATCCAAACTCCAAACAGGAGGCCTGAATGGCCTCCTGTTTTTTCGATTGATTTGATCGATAATGCTGATAGCCATCCGCTTTGTGGAATGGCCGAAACCAATAGGAAAATGGGGAGGGAGTTCCGTTGACGACGATTTCCGAGATTCGAGAAGACGACGCGTTGACATACCTGCAACTCCGGACTGAATTGGATCGCCAATCTCGTTTTTTGCTTCTGGAACCAGGAGAACGGACGACCACAGAAGAAACGATGAAAGAATATATTCGTCAAATCCTTCAAAGGTCCAATCAGATGGTTTTTTTGGCCAAAAGAGAAGGAACTATCGTAGGATTTCTGAGCGCAATGGGTGGGACTGTACAACGGAATAAGAGAACGGCCACGATCGTTGTGGGCATTCTTGAGGCATATACAGGAAAAGGGATCGGTAAATCCCTATTTTGGCATATGGAGCAATGGGCGAAAGAAAGAGGCATTCATCGTCTTGATCTGGGGTGCATGGCCCATAACGCACGGGCGTATCATTTATACCGGTCTTTGGGGTTTATTGAGGAGGGAAGAAAGAAAGCGGTCTATTTTGTTGATGGGGTGTACATGGACGAAATCATCATGGGGAAAATCCTGGAATCCTAAGAAGGCGGCTCTTTCTTGGTTGGTTTTTTTTGCAGTTCATTATTTTGCCCATCTACGGTTTGGTTTTTTCCATAGATTCCTTTTGCTTTGAAGACGGTTGTGAAGGTTTGAAAGAGAATAGACAGATCCAAGCAAAGAGTCCATTTCTGGACGTAGATCAGGTCCCACCGAAACCGCTCATACCAATCGATCTCGTTTCTCCCGTGCACTTGAGCCAAGCCAGTAATTCCGGGTCGCATGGAAAACCGTTCCTTTACCCAAGGCTCATAATCGCCATAGGACTTGGGGTAATAGGGTAGGGGGGGGCGAGGTCCGATGAAACTCATCTCGCCCTTCAAGACATTCATCAATTGAGGTAGTTCATCCAAACTGGTTTTTCGGAGCCACCGGCCGGTACGGGTAATTCTTGAATCCTGGGGTTCGATAAATATTCCGGCCCCTTGCTTTTCTGCGTTGACAACCATACTCCGAAACTTTCGGATGAGAAAGACCCTGCCGTGAATCCCCAACCGTTTTTGGAGAAAAAACACAGGCTTTCCATCTTCCCATAGAATTGCGAGTATGATCAAAGCAAAAAGCGGGCTGATTATGACCAGTAGGACCAGAGAAAAAACGATATCGATCAGTCGCTTGATGAACTGAGCGATCCTCTTTGTCTTTTTGCTCATCCCCAATCATTCCTTATCAACAGGGCAGGATACCGTGTGGCGATTCCTACCCCTGTGGTTGTCTATGTTAACAAGCCGGATTGTCTTGATAATGTTCGAAGAACGCTTTATATCCCAGATACGTTTCATACAGATCTGCTTTGCTGATGATTTCATAGGGCGCATGCATTGCCATTACGGGAAGCCCAACATCCACAACCGAGATTCCCTGATTCGCATAGAACTGGGCAACGGTTCCTCCACCGCCCAAATCCACTTTCCCTAAAAGCCCGTGCTGCCAATGGATCTTTTGCTGATGGAAGAGCTTGCGTATGGCGCCCATAACTTCTGCGTGCGCGTCATTCGATCCTGATTTGCCCCGCGCTCCGGTATACTTGACGATACAGATTCCATGCCCCATTTTGGGTGCGTTTCTTGGATCGTGAATGTCTTTGAACGAAGGATTCAAAGGGTCGCAACCGTCTGCGGAAAGCAACGTCGATCGTTGAAGAATTTCATCCACATCCCGTTCGCTGGAAGAAAGCGACAATATGTTGCGAAGGGCCGGTTTCCAAAAATGGTGTTGAGCGCCTGTGTTTCCTGCGCTTCCAATCTCTTCCTTATCCAAAAACAGCGCGCATGAAGTCCTTTGGGCCGGTTGCGCATCAAGTAGAGCCCGAAACGATGTATATGCGCATGCGCGATCATCATGCCCGTATCCACCTATCATACTCCGGTCCAATCCCAAATCCCTTGGGGGGTAAGCAGGTACAGCCTGTAATTCTGCGCTGACAAAATCCTCTTGCACAAGACCGTATTTTTCGTAAAGCAGGTTGAGGATGTTAAGCAAAACAGGGTCTTTTACGCCTTCCTCGTCTGTGATCGATATGGTTCCCATGAGAATATTAAGAGTTTCTGCCTGGAAGACTTTGGAAACATCGCCTTCTCTGCGATCCAAATGGGGAAGCAGGTCGGAAATCATCAAAACCGGATCGTCAGGATCCATACCAATTCTTACATTGATCTTATTCCCAGTATTCTGAACAACAACGCCAACCAAAGCCAATGGGAGATTAAACCACTGGTATTTCTTTACCCCGCCATAATAATGGGTTTTGGCTAACGCAAATTGCGTATCTTCATAAAAGGCTCCTGGTTTGATGTCCAACCGCGGAGAATCGATGTGTGAAGCAATGAAATTGATCCCTTCATCCAACGAGCTTCCCAGACGAAAGAAAGCAGCGCCTTTTCCTCGATTTTCGATCCAGAACTTTTGGTTCGCGATTAGAGAGGGAGGGTTCTTTTGCCACTCTTCAAAGGAAACATATCCATTTGCTTTCGCTTTTGCGAGAAGGTGTTCGACACACAAACGCTCTGTAACTCCACTACCCAAGAATTCTTTGTAATCTCCTCCGAAATTGTGGATCTTTTGATGATCTCGATGTTTCCATACTTCTTTGGTTTGAAAGGTCAGTCGTTCAGAAAGGTCTTTCCATGGATTTTGGTCATTCGGCATTTGATTCGCTCCTTCTTATCTTTTGGATTCTTTTGACGCTTCATAAACGAAAAAGCGGCTCATTTGAGCCGCCTTTTTCTTCCCGTGTTCCCACTATTCCAGCGTAATTGCATTCACCGGACAGGAGTTGGCGGCGTCTTCTGCGCAGGGTGCGTCCGTTTCTGCAACCAAAACGTCCGCTTTCCCTTCATCGTTCATCTGGAATACTTCTCCACAAAGGCTTTCGCATACTCCGCATCCAATGCAAGCATCCACATCTACAGTCACTTTTGCCACAATGGTACACCTCCATCTTTGTCGGTATTCAAAGCGATTATAACACAAATTTCCGAAAAAAAAGGTATTGTTCAAGGAGAAAAACCGCTTGTATTTCCCGGTTTTTTTTGGTACAATACCCATGCTCCATTGCCAGTGTAGCTCAGTCGGTAGAGCAACTCATTCGTAATGAGTAGGCCGTGGGTTCGAATCCCTCCGCTGGCTCCATTCCTTTATACGGCAAAAAGGGGTATCATGAAAGGAACAAAAAAAACGATCACAGAAAGGGTTTTCGAGGACCTTTCTCTTTTTGTTGATGAATATGGTCTTTCCAGCTGTCGTTGGCTTTTGGCTGTATCTGGCGGCATGGATTCCATGGTTATGCTACATGCCTTCAATTCAGTTTGGAAAGAAAAGAACCATCAAATGGCCGTTGCCCATTTCGATCATGGGTATCGCAACGAATCTTCATCCGACGCCTCGTTTGTAGCGTCTGTATGTCAATCCATGGGGATTTCTTCTTTCACCCGCAGAGAGGAATTGGGATACAAACACAAAACGGGGCTTTTTTCCGGTCAAAGCTTGGAAGCAGTCTTTCGAAAAAGACGGATGGCTTTTCTTGAAGATACAATGAAGGAATCAAAAAGCAGCTGTATCATGACGGCCCATCATCAAGATGACCTTCTTGAAACCTTTCTTATGCGCTGCCTTCGAGGGACTGGTCTGAACGGGATTCAGTCGATCAAACCTTTTTCTCCCCCGTTCGCCCGGCCGCTATTGCATTTCTCGAAGGAAGAAATTCGTCGATATGCAAAGGAAAACCAAATCGAATTTCGAGAAGATCCTTCCAACCAAGACCAGCGGTTTCAGAGGAATCGGATTCGGAATGAGTTGATTCCTTTTCTCGAAGAGTCGTTCGGCCAGTCTGTCCGAAAGAACCTTCTTCGAAGCTTGGAGAACTTCTCATCAGGTAATCTGGCCTTGGAGACTATGCTTGAGCCGCTAATCCAACAAATGGATATAAACGAAAAAAGGGCGCTTTTCCCAAAACAGATCGGGATCCTTGAAGAATCCATACAACGAGAGGTGATCATTCGGGGGTATTATCGTTGGAGGGGAAGCGCCATAGGAATGACAGGGGAAAAGTGCCAGCAAATTATCAGGCGATTGCAAGACCCAGGAAACTTTTCCATCACGATCGATGCGGACGCATCCTTTCACAGGGATTACGATTCAATCCGACTTGAAGTGCGAGAAAAACCTAGGTTTTCCGGGTTTCCGCTTCCCTTGATTGTTGATCAAGTCCATGAACCAATCCGAATCAGCGTACCTGGCGACGTCCCGCTTCTTTTTTTTGATCCGTATCCATTTCTCGGGCTACCGGTTTTGTTTCCCAAAGAGGACACTGAGATTCTTATGGATTATGATGACATTCCCTTTCCTCTAACTCTTCGTTATTGGGCTCCAGGAGACAGAATGAGTCTTCTTGGGTTTGGAGGAAGAAAGAAACTTTCGAAATTATTCCAGGAATATCGGGTTCCTCGAAGCAAAAGAAAAAAAACCATGGTCCTAATTGATGGAAAAAATGATATAATTTGGTGTGTGGGAATCAAACGCTCAGGAAAGTACCCCCTCGATTCGCAAACGAAAAAGGTACTTTCCATTCGTCTATGCCCATCATCTATTTTGCCTTTTCGCTAAAGGAAGGGAGGGAGCGGTTTCACCGCATTTAATTGAAAACTTTACGTGATTTCTGGTATCTATTCGCCAATCAAAACTCAAACGATCCCAATCGGTATCGAAGGGACCCAAGAAATCAGCTGGGGTCTAAGCCTCCAAGGCCGAGGAGCCAATTGTATTTCCTGATCGTCATCGTGCTTGCAGTCATCCTGATCGCAACAGTGTATCGACCGGGAGTACAAACAACACAAACAGTTGATTTTACAGATTTTATGAAAATGGTTCAACATGATGAAATAAAGAAAGTGACTTTCGAAGATTCAGGGACCATCATTTTTGAGAGAAAAGACCCAAGATTTCAGGGTAGAGCCTTTGAGGTGTACGCTCCCTGGGCGATGAATCAAGAAGCCTTAATCGATGAATTGCTAGAACGGGATGTGGTCATTACCGGAAAACAGGATACCGGAAATATGTTCTGGGTGATCATTTTGAACGTGTTGCCGTTGCTTTTTATTCTCTTCATCTTTTTTGCCATGATGCGTTCCATGGCGGGTAGGAACAATCAAGCCTTCACGTTCACAAAAAGCCCCGCACGAATGATGGCAGCAGGTAAGCATCGAATTACCTTCAAAGATGTGGCGGGGGTTGATGAAGCCGTTGAAGATTTGCAGGAGATGGTTCTGTTTCTCAAAGAGCCGGCCAAGTTCAGCAAACTGGGCGCGCGTATGCCAAAAGGCGTTCTTCTGGTGGGACCTCCGGGAACAGGAAAGACCCTCCTTGCGCGAGCTGTGGCCGGAGAAGCCAATGTTCCCTTCTTTCATATGAGTGGGTCTGATTTTGTCGAGTTATTTGTTGGTGTAGGCGCGGCCCGTGTTCGGGATCTTTTCAACCAAGCAAAAGCAGCATCTCCCTCTTTGCTTTTTGTCGATGAAATCGATGCAGTCGGCAGACATAGAGGAGCGGGTTTGGGTGGAGGTCATGACGAGAGAGAGCAAACGTTAAATCAAATCCTTGTGGAGATGGACGGTTTTGAAGTGAACGAAGGGATCATTGTAATGGCAGCCACAAACCGGCCAGATATCTTGGATCCCGCTTTGCTTCGTCCGGGTCGGTTCGATCGGAAGGTCATGGTGGATCCTCCTGATGTACGGGGTCGGGAAGCGATCCTACAAATATACGCAAAAAAGAGACCGGTAAACCCCGAAGTTGATATGACAGTCCTTGCGCGAAGAACACCGGGATTTGTCGGGGCCGATCTAGAAAACTTGGTGAACGAAGCCTCCCTTCTGGCAGTTCGAGCCAATAAAGAAACCATCACCATGACCGAACTGGAAGAAGCGATCGACCGAGTAGTCGCAGGCCCAGAACGAAGAAGCCGGATCCTGGGGCAGAAGGAAAAACGCGTCATCGCTTATCATGAACTGGGTCATGCGGTAATGGGAACGCTTCTGAAACATGCCGATCCAATTCATCGAGTGTCCATTATTCCTCGTGGGCATAAGGCGCTGGCTTATACGCTACCCCTGCCCAAAGAAGAGAAGTATCTATACTCCAAAAGCGAACTGATGGACAAAATTACGGTTTTGCTTGGGGGAAGAGCCGCGGAAGAGGTAGTATTCAACGAGATCACAAGCGGCGCGCAAGATGACATCCATCGAGCTACTCAAATGGCTCGCTTCATGATCTGCGAGCTGGGCATGAGCAAAGATCTTGGCCCTGTCGCTTGGGGTAAAGATGAGCAAGAGGTCTTTTTGGGCAAAGAGTTTTCCAAAGCCAAGATCAGCGAAGGAACATCGGCCAAGATCGATCAAGAAATTCGAATGATTATTGAAGATGCCTACCAAACGGCCGCTAATCTTGTTCGACAGTACCGCGCGGCATTCGATCATCTGGCTGATATTCTTCTGGAGAAGGAAGTCATCGAAGGAGATATGCTTAGAGATTTACTCGAGGTTGAGATTCGGAAACATAATGAGCCGAAGGCAAAGGAAGAAAAAACGGATTCGAAGCAATCAGAGAAAAGATTGGATAGGATTCCGCAACCATCAACAGAATGATTGAAGAGAGGGGGGTTTCATGAAAAGGCTTCTGTTGTGTTTGGCCGTAGCCATGGTTTTGCTATCGTGCGTAGGGGTTGCACAGTCGCGGTTCGAGTTAGGGATTAAAATGCAAAATATCCGCGAGGAAATCACAGGAGGATATAATGTGGGTCTTGTTTTTGATTATGCTCAGGTATCCATGGATTTCCTCATTGTCCGGGGATTCGGGTTTTTGTCGGTCGTTGATCTTACGCTGCGAATGCCTTGGATGATTACACCGACAGTGGGTGTTGGGTTTGCGTGGGGCAATGAGTTTTTTGATGGCCCCTTTTTTGAAACGAATGGTTTTTTTGTAGGCGTGGGACTACAGTATGTGAATGAAGGATATACCTTTTCCTTGGGCGGAAAGACCTACGTCACTTGGGACGGGGGGATCAGCACGTTTCCTGTTATTGAAGCATCTTTTAGAATAAAGGTAGGGGAGTGGTAATGGTGATGAAAAAAACGATCGTATCCCTAATTGTGCTTACCGCGATCATGATTATGGCAACAGGTTGTTTCAATCTTCAAAAAGTGGTTAATGTTTCGATCGAGCCGCTTGAGACAAAGACTCGATATATCGGCGAAACGGTAGTGTTTACCGCCAAAGTGACGATGACCGGTTCGGGAGGCGTAGGCGATGTATTTGCTGCTGAACCGACCATAAAAGAATATCGATGGACGATCCAATTGGTGGGAGGAGCAGCGGAGCAAGTTACAACCAAAGACAAAACCCTTACCCATACGTTTTCCAAACCCGGAAGCTTCCAAGTATCGGTAGAGGCAATGTATGATGCGCAAAGCGCAAAAAGCAGCGCCTTAAGCCTCACAATCCAAAAACATACTCCCCTCACTACCTTTTCAACTTATGTGAACGGGGTTCTCGTTGAAAACCGAAACAATCTGCGACGAAACCAACAGGTGGAATTGAAAGTGCAGATTGATGATCCCGGAATTTCCGAAGCCGATCTCAAAGACTATATGGTTAAGTGGAAGCTCTCAAGAACCGACCTAGTAGGCACCCAGATATTGGGAGAAGGCAAATATGAGGATAAGCATACCATTCACTGGACGATTCAAGAACGGACTCCTACCAATGCATTGTATGTTTTGTCTTTGGAAGTCAAAGATAAGTTTGATAATCTATATGTCATCGAACTGGACCGCTTCCGAGTCCGTCTTACCCAACCGTCCATTCCTGTCCTCGGTACCCCTTCGTGGGAAGAGCACTTGACGCAACGGCGAGAAGGCTTCCGGATTCCGGTTCGTGTGGATGATGACGATACCCGATGGTTTGAACTGCATCGCGGCGGTCGTTTGATCGACCGAGTCTTTGTAGAAGCCGACAACCCGGTGGGCAGTTATGTGTATCTTTGGGATTTTGGCGCAGTAAGAGGGCCCACGATGTACACAATTCGCGCTGTTGACGGAGGAGATGCGGCCACCCGGTTGGAAACAGAGATCGATGTGACCAATCGCGCTCCGACAAAAGCGATCATTTTCTCTCCGGGGATTCGCGTGACAGCAGTGGCCGATCCAACGAACTTTGTGATACGATGGACTGGCGGAGATGACCCCGACTTTGACGATGTCACCTACTGGATCTATTTGGGAGAATCCAAACTTCAGATGTTACCGAACGGCCAATCAGATCGGATCAAGCAGTACACGCTCAACAAAAAACTCGTTTCCGGAAAAACGTATTGGATCCGGGTGGATTCTTCTGATGGACAGCATACGCGAACCGGAGAACTCCATTCTTTCCTGTTTCAACCGGATATTGGTGCCCCTTTTATTAAAGACTGGGAATACTTATTTTTTGATGGTGTCAGCAAACGATGGGTTTGCGACCTGGATTTCGAATACAACGATCCATTCGCCGGGATCATACACAAAACCCTTTCCTATGAAGTCCAGTGCTCCAAATATCCTTCCTTCCCTTCGGGCAATACATATACCCAAGTGGTTTATGTGAGAACCCCCCAGATCCAAATTCCCGAAAGATTTATGGGTCATGGGGATCCGATATTTGTTCGCGTTCGCACGGTGATCGAAACAAATCAAATGAAGATACATGGAAATTGGTCCAATGTTGAACGAGAGGACATTCCTCCCGTAATCTAAACGAGTTACATTATTCGTTACAACACACCATGCCTATTGGCATGGTGTGTTGGTAGATAGTTGGGATAATCTCGAGTCCTGAGAAAGCAGGTGAATCAGATGGATCAATACAAACAACGGGTCAAAGAAGCGGCGCTGTGGTTGAAGGAAAAACCCCTGGTGATACCGAAAATCGGAATTGTATTGGGATCGGGTTTGGGGGGAATGCGAGAGGATCTGGAAGAGGTAGAAACGTTCTCATACAATGAAATTCCGGGCCATCCTACGTCAACCGCTCCCGGCCACAAAGGAGAGTTCGTATTTGGAAAACTCGCGGGTGTTCCTGTGGTATTGATGAACGGAAGGCATCATTTCTACGAAGGATATTCCATGAAAGAAATTACCTTTCCAATCCGCATTCTTCAATTGTTGGGGATTCAATACCTGATGGTCACCAATGCTGCTGGAGGGCTTAACCCTGATTTTGAAGTCGGGATGCCGATGATGATTACCGATCATATCAACATGATGGGTGACAATCCTTTGGTGGGTTTCAATATCGACGAGTGGGGCCCCCGATTTCCGGACATGTCTTCGGTATATGATCCCGAGCTAATCGATATTGCACGTGAAGTCGCGCATCGTCTATCGATCCCAATTTACGAAGGGGTATATGTTGGGGTCAGCGGGCCAAACTTTGAAACTCCTGCCGAACTCCGGATGCTCCGGCATATGGGGGCAGATGCAGTAGGCATGTCCACAATCCCCGAAGTGATCGTTTGCGCCCATTCTGGGATTAAGGTGCTCGGGATTTCAGCGATTACCGATCGCGCTGTTCCGGACGATCTTCAACCGCTTACCGCGGAAGAAGTCATCGAAATCGCGCAGAAGACAGGACTTTCCATATCTGCTCTTCTTATGGGCGTAATTCAGCAACTCGCCTCGCCCGTATAATTGTTCATGATTGATTGGATTCACTCCATCGGCGCTGGAGCCCTTCAAGGGTTTACGGAGTTCCTCCCTGTATCGAGTTCAGGGCATCTTTTTTTATACCGGAATCTTTTTGGGGCTGACATCGATACGCCTTTAGTCATCCTGCTCCACGTAGGCACGCTCATTGCCGTTCTTTTTTTTCTTCGCAAAGAGATATTCTCGATCTTCCAGGGCTTATGGAGTCGAGAACTTCGATCCCTTCGGTTAACCGCGGCCATAGTCGCGGGCACACTGCCCGCGGTAATCGTTGGTCTTGCGATTAAAGGGTTTTTGGATTCGTATTTAAGCGTAAACTGGGTGATTGCGGCCAACTTATGGATTACGGGGGTTCTCCTTTTTTTGTCTGATCGGCTTCAGCGCGAAAGGATTCCCCTTTTTGAAGTGGGCATCCGCAGCGGAGTGCTGATTGGTCTTTTTCAAGCGGCCGCAATCCTGCCTGGGATTTCTCGGAGCGGGATCACTCTTTTTGGCGCTTTGCTTTTGGGGCTCAAGAGAGAAGCGGCCCTACAGTTCTCATTCTTGCTATCCATACCCGCGATCTTGGGTGGGTTTGTTTTGGAAGCAGGTTCAATCACTGTATCGGGACCCAATATGGCGGGATTCTTGGTTTCGATCGGAACAGGATGGATGGCTCTTTGGTTTCTCTATCAATTGGCCAAAATCCGGAAGCTCTTCTTTTTCTCTATCTATTGCTGGACAGTCGGTTTCATCGTACTCTTCCTCTGATGGGAAAAAACCATAGCCAACCGATTGCTTTCCGTGATCGGTTGACCAAAATCATCGATCACTTCATTTCTTCCATGGACGACTTGGGTTCGGATTTTTTTTTCGCAGCCATAGGTACCTAATCCGGGAGCGTCCAGGATACCAATCTGAATTGCTTTTTCCATGATTACGGGATCACATAGGGGATCCAGATTGCTTCGATCCAAATTGCGAATGGCTTCAAGGATTTGGCTTGCTTCATCTTTCAGCTGTTCTTTCCGATCCCGGATTTTTTGATCAGCAGTACAATCGGGAAGGCCCTTGTTTGATTCTTCCATTATTTGTTGAACCATAGTTGCGCTTTCAATGATCACTCGAGAACTGGCTCTTCGGATTGCCTCGCAATAGGCGACCACATGGACAATTTCGGGTCGCAAAAATGAACCGATCATCATGGAACCGGTCAACTGACCAATCGACCGAAACGGATTCGTACGAAAGGAAAGAAGACCGGTTCGGATCATTTTGATAATTCGCATGGGTCGGATACTAGTAGTGTGAGCAATCTCTATAGCCATCTCCCACTTGGCAAGAGCTTTGGCAAGATCCATCGCGGGAGAGATTTCGGGGGGGGTGCAAAGCATGAATTGCATGATGTGCTCTTTAACCCCTAAGACCTTCGCGTTATGGACGGCAATTGCAGAAACAGCAACCTCCATCGCATCATGGGCAAACCGCAATCCCCATTGGTGGGCCTCATTGATTTCTACAGGCAACCCCTTATCCGCATTGTATCGAATGGCCTCCTGATTTTCGGAAATTGCTTGCGCCAAAGGCCTTTCGGATCTGCGGTCCATCTCGGAATACCAGGTCAAAGGGATCGCCGCCCAAGCATTCTGGATCGTCTCGATCAACATCTGAGAAAAGGGGATGATATCCTGCGTTCCGGAGTAGCATCGGAGCAAAGGGTAGTTTCCGGTACGGCTGGCCATATACATGGTTCGAAAATCCTTACGATCTCGAAATGGAGCACCTCCCGCCCCATCCTGGGTTGGGTCCATCTTGTGGGGGTGAAACCAATACTGCTGAGCGTTTTGATCCGGCGCAAGAGAAATGATATCTAGGACCCCCGATTTTGCGAGCGATCGGATGCTCTGGCTGGTTTGCCGCAGGGTAGGCAACCCAATATGGTGGCGAAGCAGTGGGTAGGGTGCCTTCCACTTGATTCGTTCGACCAATGTTTGGGGAGGGATGTGAACTTGATGATCTCCGGGAGCGGTATCGGTGAGGGCATGAAGCACCTCTTTCTCCGTTTCACTGCCGTCAAAAAACCGAGTGAATGGTTCATATGTCCGAGCAACACCAACCGTCTCAGGCGTTCCACCAAACCAGAAATCGATATGGGGTGTTTCGCGGATCGAAAGCTGTACAAAGAGTTCGTCAAGGATACCACGCAGCCCGTTGGGGCTCAGTCGATAACTCAATGCCGCCATATCGGGCTCGATTTCAATGATGCTTCCGATCAACTTGTCGATAGGCACCGCCCCACCCAAATAGGTGCAACGATGTCCTTGTTCTTGAGCGAGCTGAGTAAAGCGCAGGAGGCCTGCTGTGTGCACGCATCCTCCAAGGGAGGCGCATATGATCTTCACGAGTCGGTGATCCCTTCTTCAATAATCGTTTGAATTTCTTCCGCCGTCCTTCCCGTTAAGCCGAGTTTTTCGATTGTCCTGCCCTCGCGGGCAAAATCCGTTTGCATCAAAACCGAGGACAGTTGGACAATAGAATCAATCGTGGGAGTAGAGATTCCAAAAGCTTTTGCCATCGAGGCAATCGGAACCAAGCTCATGGGAACGTCTTCCAAGATATACCGGTTTTGAAGACTTGGGGGGGCCATGATTCCTTGATAGCCTGTATTGCTATGAATGGCTTCGTATAAATTAGAACCGTACACATCATAAGCATAGTCGAGCCATGATTTGGCTGTCTGCGGTTCTAACCCCAACGCCTTTGCCAATTGGCACCGTTCCGAGTCAATCTCTTCTAACACCTTTGCTACCGAACGGGTAATCCCATCGAGATAAAATTCGAACTTCCCCGCGGTTGATTCCACCCAACCGGCGTTCAAAATGAGCGCTGCAGGGTGAAATACAGCCCCGATATTGTTCAGGCTCGTATGAAGGGTATTTTTTTCGACAATAAACTCAGGCATAATGGGTTCAAGAAGATCAGCAACGGCTTTGTTCTGATTGGCGGGCAATGCCGCAACTGGGACAGCATTCTTGATTCGAAAAATATTCACTACTCCAGGGTTCGAAGCCCTGGACGCAAACACAAAGGTTTGGGCTTCAGCAAGGATGATTTCTTTAGTCACCTTCATCTGCTCAAGAATCATTCGAAATTCCAGTGCTCCGAATGTGCGTCCGGGATTCAGTAGGACTACTTGCCCGTCTTCCAAAACCGGGGCCAATTTTTCCGCCACATCTCGATGGGCAAAGGCCGGGACCACCACCATGATGAGAGAGGCTCCGTGCACCGCTTCTTCGAGATTGGTTGTAATTCCATCGAGCTGAGCGCTATCAAAGATGGACCCTTCCAAACGAATGGTCCGGGATCGCATAATCGGGCTGATTCGTTTCCGACTTCGGTTGAATAGTGTAACGGATTCCCCTTTTAGGGCAAGGTACGCAGCAAGCGCCTGACCACCGTTTCCGGCTCCAATCACACAGATTTTCATGATCGACTCCTTGGAAACTCTCTATGAAACAGGGTTTGAAAATCGGCCATCCCGTCTGCGATCCAGACAGGAGCCAAAGCGCGTTGATCTAAAAAGACAGGTTGGGTATGGTGCGCAAAAATCAAAGCCATTCGATCAGTCCATCCTCCTGTGCCTTTCATCAAAAAGAGCGGTTTGCTGTATGAATATGCAGCAATAATCTCCAAGGCTGTTCCGCATTGTCCGCCGACAGAAATCACACATTCGGCATTTTGTAACAGGATCAAGCTCCGCATTTGATAATCAAGACCTGTGAATATGGGAAGATCCAACCATGGGTTTGGGTCAATTCCGGGTTGAGAACGATCATAAGGCAAAACCCCGATTGTTGTCGCTCCTTGATCTTGAGCAGCTTGACTGACCAGTTCCATCACCCCATCTCTCCCACCGCTCCAGAGCCGGTGTCTTTCTGATCCGATCCATGCTCCAAGAGCATAACACAGGTCTCTCAACTCAAAAACAGGAGACGCCTTTGCATCTCCTGAATAACCGATCACGGCAATATTCATTTGGACCTCCTTCACTGCTATACTCCTAGAAAGTGTTCGATCACCAATGGATTGTTCAATACTTCCTCAGGAGGACCTTGGGAGAGGACTTCTCCTTTATGGATGACATAGATTCGATCAACGATCTTTCGGATGTCTTCGATATTGTGATCGGTGACTATGAGCCCCATACCCCGATTTCGAAGAGAAATGCTCAGCTTCTGAATGTCTTTGACTGTCATGGGATCAATCCCACTAAACGGTTCATCCAAAAGAATGAATTTGGGATCTAATGTCATCATCCGAGCCAACTCCAACCGTCTTTTCTCTCCGCCCGACAAAGTGTCTGTACCTTGGCGGGCCAGGTTGGAAATGCCGAACTCTTCAAGAAGGGCTTGAGTTTTTTCTTTGATTCGCTTTGGAGGAACTTTGAGGTTTTCCAGGACAATTTGGATATTCTCTTCGACTCGGACGCCATTGAATACCGATAGCTCTTGAGGAAGATATGTGATCCCTTGCAGCGCCCGCAGATGGATTGGGGTGTGGGTAATCTCTTGATCATCTAACAGGATGGAACCCGAAGAAGGGATCACCAATCCCAGGATCATGCGGAAAATAGTGGTTTTTCCCGCTCCGTTTGGCCCAAGAAGACCCACGATTTCCCCTGAATTGACCTCTACATTCGCTCCCTTGACAACCTCGCGCCGCCCGTATTTTTTTCGTAAATCCAAGCACTTGAGAATATGCGTCAAAAGCTGTTCCGATCCATCCCTCTATTGTGCCCGGGAGTTAGCGAAGGTTACGAACTCCTGTGTGACATCGTACGAGAAATCAACATATATAGCAACCTTATTGGTCATTAGCACATCAATCCCGTTTATCTGCGCATACTCTTTTGCCAAGGTGATCAATTTTTCATTGATGGCATCCAATCGAGGCGTATATTTGTTCTGAAGCTGGGTCTGGTATCGCTGTTTTTGTAGCAGGTACTCATTCTGTTTCAGCTGGAAGTCACTCCCGACATTTCCCATGCTTTGCATCTGCATAAGCTCATTTTCGAGGGGTCGGAGCAAACTGTTGTAGTATTCAACATCCGCCTGATACTCCTGTAGCAGGGTTTTGGCCTCTGTGTACTGTTCGCCTGCTTGATCAAAATCGATAAACGCGATTACGGGTGTTCTTGCTGCCGCAGACCTTGCTGTTCCCCCAAAAACAGAAAAAGTGAGGAGAAGGACTACCATAACAACGAGTACCACTTTTGTGACATTCTTGCTCATCATGTTTCCTCCTTTTGCGTTGTTAGTCTATAGAAACCAAATTCCTGAGCGAATCCAATGTTGCAGGACCGATGCCTTTCACTTCCAAGATCTGATCAATCGATCCAAAAAGACCGTGTTGGTTCCGGTAATCGATAATGCTTTGCGCCTTCACCGGACCGATTCCGGGAAGACGGATTAACTCGTCGGCAGAAGCTCGATTGAGGTTGACCTTGCCATTGGGTACAGGTATTGAAGACGGAAATAAATCAGAATTTCCTACAAATACCCACTCTTTCATCGACTCGTATGTGACCGGACCGATCCCGTTCACGTCCAGCAAGTCTTCCACTCGCCGAAAGCCTCCTTGTTGCTCTCGGTAGGCAACAATGGCTTGGGCTTTCACAGGGCCGATCCCTTTGACTGCTTCCAAATCCCGCGTGGAAGCAGTGTTCAGATCTAAGGGGAAAGAAACGATCGATTCCGGGGGATTCGAAGTTGACTCATATCCTTTTGAAACAGGAATCGGGCGTTTGTCATAATACAGGGCAAATCCAATCCCAATGATGATTACAACAAGCAAAACGGAAAGGATCAACCGTTCTTTCCGAGTCATGTGCGGGGACCTTGCATCGATTATTTCTCCAGCGATATAAAGAACGGATAATGCGGTTGGCCGCCATGATAAAGCGAAACTTCCAAGTTAGGGAAAAGTTCCTTTGCGATCTCTACCACTCGTTTGCTTTCGTCTTCAGTCACTTCATCCCCATAAAAAAGGGTCATCACTTCGTAATCATTGGCCTGACAGGATTCAAGGCCTTTTATCACAGTTTCGAATAAGTCTCTGTTATGTAAGATTAGGTGTTTGCCTTCAAAAAAGAGGAAATCCCCTTGAACAATCTTGTAGCCTTCAATTACCGAATCGCGAATTGCTTTGGTCACAAACAAAGAAAGAACCTCTTTCCGTGCCTCTCGCATCGCAGTGATATTCTCTTCCAAAGAACGAGTCTCCACATAAGCGATCAAGCAAGCGATTCCTTCCTGGATGGAATTGGTTGGAAGAACGGTAGTGGCCATTCCTTCTTCCGAAGCCATATTGGCGGCGCTTTCTGCGGCCAAAACCACATTGGGGTTGTTGGGAAGGATAATGGTGTGCTGGGCATGGGTATTGTGAATGGCCGTAAAAATATCGGAAGTGCTTGGGTTCATGGTTTGTCCCCCATTCACAATCTGATCCACATTCATTTCTCGGAAAATTTCTGCAATTCCTTCGCCGGGAGAAACAGCCACGAAAGCGATGCTTTTCGTTTCTTGCTCGGTTGAAACGGATCGATCAGATACCGAAGGACTCGTCAATTGATGGGGTTCTTTCCTTTGCGCTTCCTGCTCCATGATCACGTTTTGGTGTTGTTCTTTCATATTGTCCACTTTCAGCATCCCAAGTTCTCCCAATTCAAGAGACATTTCAACGATGAGTCCGGGATGATCGGTGTGGATATGTCCACGGAGCAGGTTTCCATCATGAACAACCACAATTGAATCCCCCAAATCCTCGAAGGAGGCTTTCAGGTTCTGAATATACCCATTTTCCACACCCGGGAAGAGCTTGAGCATAAATTCGGTGCAGTACTGATAGGTGAGATCTTCTTCCATGATGACAGCGCCTTGGGAAGGAAGGGAAACATCCGCGCTGATCGATACCTTGGTCTCACCCGTGGCAAATCGATACATTCCCTCAAAGATGTATGCCAACCCTTTGGCGCCCGCATCGACTACACCAGCCTGTTTGAGTTTGGGCATCATCTCTTGGGTTCGCTTCACGACAAGAAAAGACCGTCGATTCATGGCCTCCAAGAAGGGGAGGAAATGCGGATATTGATCCATGTTCTTTTCCATGTATTGAGAAATATCTTCGATTAGCGTAAGAATTGTCCCTCGCACCGGTTTGATTACCGCGCTCTTGGCGATGTGGTTGGCTCGTTTCAATGCTTCGCTGAATAAAGGAAGGTCAATCTGCTTTTCTTTGGAGATCACCTCACAAAACCCACTGAAAATTTGGGATAGAATCACACCCGAGTTTCCTCGCGCGCCCATCAATGTCCCTGTTTTGATCGCGTCGGCAACGTTTTTAACTGATTCGAATTTAACCAGATCCAGTTCTCTGCACGCTTCCATCATGCACGCTGTCATATTAGAGCCTGTGTCGCCATCGGGAACGGGGAAAACATTCAACGCATTGATTTCATCTTTATGGTTAATGAGGTTTTCGGTGGCCTTCTTGAAGGCGCTCTTTAAAAAGGCACCGTTGATGGTTTTCAATTCTTCCATATGAACACCTCGAGTTTAGTCGATCTTGATACCCAGAAAATGGACGTTTACCTCTTTCGGTTCAACACCAAGCATTTCAAGAAGTTTATAACTGATATTTTCTTGGGCGTTGATGGCGATTTGATCAATCTTCATCCCATACGAAACTACGGGAAAAACATCAATTGCTAAACCATCTTCTTCTTCCCGAACGCGAATCCCTTTATCATCTCCGCCAAGGTATTTCGTGATGATATTGACATCATCCATGCGAACCAATCCGTAGCTTTCTATGAGCGCTTGATATATAAGGCTTTTAAGAACATTGAAACTGATTTGAATCTCACCCAAAGGAGTAATGATTTTCATGATTGCCCCCCTACCCTTTTGGAATTTCGATGGCGAATTTCAGCGACAGAAGCGCCCGCGTAGTCCGGGATGAGAGTATAGACGTCAGACAGAAAGGTATTCTTTGAGAAGCAACCCAGTCCAAGATCCATCAGATGATCTGCTGTCAGCTGGATGCTCCGAACTGCGCTTTTTCGGTCGTCTATGGATTGAGGGATCCTCCCCTCCCAACCAATCACTGGGCTGTTGCGGGTTTGATCCATCACCTCAGGAAGCGTTACAGTCTGATAATCCATAGCGGGATCTCCTTTCCGATAGAGATAATACAAGCCTTTTCTCGCCTTCATTACAACCGGGGATCCGTCGGCGAGGTCTGTGATTGATGCGAGCGCATACAAAGTGGGAATACTGACAATCGGACAGGCCCATACCGCTCCGATCGATTTTAGCGCGCTCATCACCACTCGCAATCCCGTAAAGGACCCGGGTCCTCTAGTGGTGATCCATAGTTTGATCGCCTTCGGGTGTGCATTTACGGTAGATAACATCAATTGAACAATATGCAATAGATCTTCCCCTTTGACCAAAGAAGGGTCCAAAGCCATGCTCTGATTGATCTTGGTTGTATGCGCGCATAATCCGATCAAGTAGCGAGAAGAGGATGCGTCCAAAACAACTGTGACTCGCTCGTAAACCGAATCATGAGGATGATTCATCTTGCTCTGAGCCCTCCTGATTGGATAGGAAGGCAAGGTCTAAGGAAACCGGACTTCGAAGTTTGGATAACTCGATAATTCCCAGCGCATCCAGGCCCGCATGAGCAAAGCCTTCGATATTGTTGCTATCCAGAGAACCACAGTATTCGATGTAGCTCTTCTTAAACCGTTCTCGAAGACCGCGGGCGATATCGGCAGCAATTTCTGCGCGAACCCCTTTGAGCACAATTCCTTCCGCTCCGGATTTCATAGCGGTTATGGCATCTGAGAGATTGTTGCATTCTACTAATAATTTTAAATTGGGAATCAAAGAACGACGATACAGATCAATGGTTTTATCAATATGACCCATTTCTTTCCATACTTCCATATGGACGATTCCGTCGCAAATGGTGCTCGGCCAATAGATGCTTCCCGTGTCTTCTATGGCTTGTTGAAGCAATGTGGTATTGGCAAAAACAGCGTCCGGACTACGGATAATAAGCAATATGGAAGGATTGATCCGTTTGCATACTTCCTTCATCCTGTATAGGGCTGTCGCGATACCGAGCATCTCGCAAAAGGCTGGCAGCAGACTCTCTCGAAAAAAAAGAACCCGGTTCAGATCTCCTGTAATGCGAAGTAATTCCCGTTCATTGGCCACAAAATCACCGCCTTCGAACGGGAAATCCAAGTCAAAACCCATCTCCCCGCATATTTCATCAAGGTAGGCCTTTCCCGTGATTACTATGGGAGATTCGTTTTTTGCTCGTAACGATGTCGAACCCAAAGGCCAGAGAAGCTCCATTGGCCGATCAGGGCGCATTACACATCCCCCCCTTTCATGATATCGGCAAGATCATAGGCGCGAGAGCATTTTCGGTGTCCAAAGAAAACCCGGTATTCTTCATAGGGAAAAAGGAAAAACTCAAAATCGCCGAACTTTTCCATGATCGAGTCGATGAACTCGGAGAAACGATCGAACTCCAGAGCCGCTTCGTATCGGGTAATCATGGTTGGTTGGTCGGCAGAGGAGAGTCCCAATCCTTTATAATCTGTTGTAGATCGAGGGAAGATCAGGAATATCAGCGTTTCGAAGATCTTTAGCAGTTCGTACCATACATGTTTGGCTTCTTCTGTGTTGCCTTGGTTCAAAAGGGCCACTCCTTTTAAAACAAATCCATAGGGTTCCCGGATTTCCAGAAGTTTTTGCCCCACACGCATGATCCTTTTGTAGTTTTTTTCGAGAGCCAATTGTTTGCAGTATATGTAGAGTCCGAAAGGGCAATAAGCGATGGGAACGCGTTGGTTTTGTCGAAACTGTCGAGAATAAAAAGCGTCAAAGAGACGGGCGCAAGGATAGTCTTTCCGTTTCTTAAGCATGTCCGAAGCAAGTTGAGGGTTACCCAATTCTTTATCGAGCATGGTTGCCGATCCAATACAGATGGAGTGAAATTCCTTAAAGTGATTTGTTCGATACATAGCCATCGCTTGGCTATACATGTCTTTAATCCGGAAATTCCACATATTATCAAACAATTGGTATTGCTCCTGAGGAAAGGCTTTTTGTAAAATGTCCAGCCATTTTCGAACTGATTCGGCTGAAGAAAGATGAAAGACCAAAAACTCTTGGATGAGCAACAAAGGATAGGGGGAGCTGGGAAAGTCTTTGAAAAACTGAGCCACCATTTCTTGGGTCAATTGTTGATCGAATAAGCGGGTTTCGAGGTAATTGAAGGTGACATAGTCAGAGCGATCGAATTTGAGCGCAGTTTGGAAGATTTCCTGTGCTTTTTTTGTCTGTCTTTCCAGAAGGGAAATAAGTCCTTCTATATTCTGCCGATGCAAGGGATTGGATATCCGATCTTTTTCCGCGCGCAGATACTGAATCAGTTCAATATCGGGATTGGCGGCATGAAACTCGTCCAAGTCGCTCAGGATAAAAATGGTCTCTATACCGGTTGCCAAGCCCTTCTTTTCGCCCAGTCTTCGCTTTATATCTTCAGACAAGCTCAATCGGGTTCGTGGACCGGAGCCATCACCTGGTTTCTTTTTAAGCTTTCCTTGTTTTTCCAAATCCAACTCAATCCCTTTTTTGATCTGAAGCAGCTTCTGCAATTGCCGATCCTGCTCGCTCATCCCATTGAACCTCCTTTTCTTCAAAGACTGTTCCCAGGGTGAAACTAAAATACCGGGACCCACCCATAATGATATGATCGGTTAATGGGATTCCCAATATTTCACCAGATTCACGGATCTTTTGAGTAATTTCTTGATCCTGTGGGCTGGGTTTTGGATCCCCTGACGGGTGATTATGGGCCAAGATAATGGACGTTGCGTTATGGCCTATGGCTTTTCGAAAGACCTCCCGTGGATGAACCAGGGATGCGTTGGTGGTTCCGATGGTAACATCGTCGATTCCGATTACCATGGATTTCGTGTTGAGCGATACAACACGAACCAATTCCTGATCCAGAAAGACCATATCGGTGCACAGAATAAAGACATCGCCTGGTACCCGAACTTGAACCTTCTGCGCAGCCAATTCGCGATACATCCGGATTCCTAATTCTAAGGCCGCTTGAATTGTAATACTTTTTACCTTTCCCATTCCGTTGTACGTCATCAACTCCATCAGTGTCCGTTTTCGGATTTTGAACAGAGATTGCCCATGATCCCGAAAAAGGGTGGACGAAAGGGAAAAGACATCGTGTTCTTTCGATCCGGTGCGCAGGAGCACAGCCATCAATTCTTCGTTGGTTAGCGATCCGGGACCATAAATCTCCAGTTTTTCTCTGGGCAGCACTCAATAGGCTCCCAAACTCAAAAGGGTTTCCCATATGCGGCCCAGAGGAAATCCCATAACGTTGTAGTAATCCCCGACAATTCGTTCTACAAGGAGCCCCCCATATCCTTGAATGGCATATGCGCCCGCTTTATCCAAAGCTTCTTCTTTATCCAAGATTCGGCGAATCATGGAAGCGGGAACATTCCGGAATTTTACCCGTGTTTCTTCGCAAAATTGAATGACTTGCTCATTGGAGTCAAAACCATATGCATTCATCACAACGCCTGTATATACAAAATGCCATTTTCCGCAAAGGACAGCCAACATCCGAAAGGCATCCTCTTTGTCTTTCGGTTTCCCTAAGAGGTGATCTTGATACACCACAATTGTATCGGCTGAAATCCATATTTGCCCTGGCGCAGGGGCGTTTTGGTTCAAAACGGAATCCATCTTCCATTGCGCAACTTCCAGGGTGTGTAGTTGAGGTACGGATTCCTGAGAGTTTTCGTGGAGATGATCGGGCGAAATGGTTTGGAATGGTAGATCTAGTCGTTTGATCAACTCTTTCCTTCTCGGGGATTGGGATACAAGAACCAGTTGAGTTTTCTCTTTCGCAACCATCGAAGACCTCCTGAAACAATAATCGCGTTCACCACTGCACTGACAGTGCCCACTAGGATAATATAAGGCATAAGGGCCATCACTTGCTGGGAACGCACAATGATTGATGCCAAAAAAAGCTGAACAGTATTGTTGACGCAGGCTCCAATGATACTGATTCCCGAAATCCCGAACAATCGGGTTTTCCGTGCAAGAATCATCGCTACAGCCCCACTGATCACTCCGCCAAAGCCGAGTAGAAACGGGAATGAGAATAACGTGCCTGTGAAAAAAGAACCCAAGACGCTCTTCAGCGCGCTCACAATAATCCCATCACGGTAGCGCCCACCAATCACGCAGAACAGAACGATCGAATTGGAAAAGCCCCACCGGAAGCCTGGAACCAAAAAAAACCCGGGTAAAAAGGTTTCCATCATATACATTGTCGCGCTCAGAACCACCAAAAGGCCGAGTCGAACCGATTCCCCGGTCCTCTCACTCGGTTTCATCGTGTCATTACGTCCCATGGAGCATCTGGTAAAACCGGGTTGGTGTTATATCGAACAACGGTTTCGTTTGGCACACAGATAATGGCATCCGATGGTCTTTTCAGAAATCCATGATGAACACATCGCTGAAATGGGCAGTCAGAAGAGGTTAACCGTACACGATATTCTGAGATCTCCAGAACCATGGCTTCTCTTCCATTAATAGTCAAAAGGTATGACCCCCGCACGGGGAGAGTATATTGATAGGCAACGACCCCGGATATTTCCACCAAAACCTGGGATGGGATTGTCGGATCATTCATTTGGAAAACAATTGCTGATCCGATCACCAAAATAATCCCCATGATCAGCAAAAGATCCATAGGAGTCCACATCTTGGGAAAAGACGGTTGCACAATGATGCCTACCTTGGATTCAAAAAATGGGAGAACCCGGTTGAATACCGATGGACCCCTTGTTCCGAAATCAGGAACACTTGCCCACCCAACTGAGGAATCGTATGGACCGCAATTTCGCTCCCTAGAACCATCGCGGCAGTTGACAATGCATCTGCATCCATGGCTGTGTTTGCGATAACTGTGGAAGATATAACCCCATCCACAGGTGTTCCGGTAAATGGGTTTATTACATGGTGATACCGCTTCGCGTCTACCATAAAATACCTTTGGTAATCTCCGCTGGTAGCCACGGCGCCTTCCCGTAGGTATAGGATGTGAATGGGCGTGTCATCCTCCGGGGATCCCGGGCGGGGATTCTGGATGCCCACAAGCCAGTCGGCTGTACCGAATTTGGCCCCCAAGAAACCGATATCTCCCCCTGCGTCGATATATCCATTGACTTTTGGATCCAATGCCCGTGCAACCTGGATTGACCGATCGATCGCATATCCCTTAACGATTCCACCCAAATCCAATTGAGCGCTCTCCAAAAGACGGATCCCCATGGACGTGATCTCCACATGGTAGTATCCCGATGAATGAAGAACATCAGCAATTTCTTGCTGTGTCGGCACACGCGGCTGAAAAGAGGAGTCGGAAATCCGTTCGAACCCCCACAATTGAATGATCCGTCCAAGCGCGGGATCGTAAGCTCCGTTAGTTGCCCGCGCGATCGAAAGGGATCGTTCAATGACAAACCGCGTTTCTTGGTCAATATCCGTCAATGTGGCTCCATTTTTGTTGATGGCATAAATCTCGCTGCCTTCCCGATAGGGATCAAATTTCGCTTCGATGCGCTTGAGTTCGCGGAATATGGCATCCATGATCATGTAGGGATCCTTGGAAGAATGAACAACAACACGCACGTAGGTGCCCATGAGAAATCCATCTCGAGAAAGGTAAGCAGGGGGCTGACGCATAGCGATCGCAATCAGGATGATTGTCATTACTCCGATTCCCCCGTATGCCATGTACCAGGCCTTCCGCGACATCTTTACAAGATCAGATTTAGTTTTTTCCCGCATTGAGTGCATTCTCCCTGTTCGTTAATCCCGAATCGGCGGATTTCGTACCCGATTCGCTGGATGGCCAAATGGTTGCATGAAGGACAATAGGTACTGGAGGTGTCCAGATCGTTATGGTTCCCCAGATAGACATATTGTAAAGATCCACGCGCAACCTCATACAAGTGGTGCATCGTGGACAGGTCCGTAGGGGGCTTCTGAAAATGATGGGCCGGATGGTATCGAGTTAAGTGCAATGGAATCGTATCGCTAATAGAAGCGACCCATTCCACTAGTTCACGAAGTGTTGGATCGTCATCGTTTTCGCCGGGGATGATCAGAGTAGTAAGCTCGATATGAATGCCTTCGAGATAGGCTTTGCGAATGTTGCGCTTAACCACTTCCAGATCTCCGCCACAGCGCTTTTTGTACCACTTGGCTTGGAATCCTTTCAAATCAATATTCATGGCTGTTACGGTCTGAAGCAGAAGATGAAACGGTTCTTCGTTGATATACCCGTTAGTGACCAAGACATTGTACAATCCGTTCGCGTTTGCCATTCGTGTGGTATCCAATACAAACTCGAACCAAACAAGAGGTTCATTGTACGTGAAGGCGATTCCATCCGACTGTCGATTGATGGCGATATCAATCAATCGATCCGAATAGACGTTTTGGGTAGCCGGTTTCTCTTGAGCGATCTCCCAGTTCTGACACCAAGGGCATCGAAAATTGCATCCCCAACTACCGACCGAAAGGATCATCTGCCCTGGATGAAAGTGATACAACGGTTTTTTTTCGATCGGATCCATAGAGATCGAAGAAATCCGTCCGTAATTGGTGGAATACATCACTCCATTTTCGTTGCTCCGTACCATGCACAACCCGGCCTGATGATGGGTTAATACGCATAGGTGAGGGCATAAGGTGCAACGGATGGTTTTGGGTTCTTCCGCTGTGGGAAATTCTTCATAGAAGAGAGCTTCCCTCATTCGTTCCCTCCTTGCTCAAAATCCAGATACCGTTCGACAGAAAACCGATAGATCGTAAGGGGAACCCCTTCCGGGATTCCCGCTTTCATACGCGCGATTGAAATTTGCTGGGAGACCCGGTCAACTCCCTCAAGATCGGGCAAGAGCAATCCTTTTCGAACTCCGTGCTCCACAATGATTCCATATCGTCTGGGATCCAGTTCGCGATCATCGACGATTGGCTCAGGTTGCCCCAAAACATCTACAGAGATACGTAAATCCGGCACCTCAGCGCATGATACGGGCGGGAATCGCGGATCCTTTGTAGCAGCAGATATCGCATTATTCCGAATTTCCATCGCTAAATGCGCTCCAGATGGTTCGATGGTCCCAATGCACCCGCGTAATAGCCCGTCGATTGTATGTAAAGTAACAAAGCAGCCGGCTCGGCGCGTTTGCATATCTGGGGGGAGATCGTCGAATGAGTCCAGCTTCTTATGATGACAGACATAAGCCTCAATAACTGCTAAGGCCCATTGGGGATACGGATGGGGGAATCGATTCATACACGACCCTTTCGCATGCTCACTCCATCATCCAAAGAAGAGCGATGCCAATTGATAGTATTCATAGGGTACCAGTTTTTTGGTAGCCACACCATATTCAATCGGAACGGAAACAATTTCATTTCCTTTCAATGCAACCATTCGGCCAAAATCACCATTCTTGATTAATTCCATCGCCTTGACTCCGTAGCGGGTCCCGAGAATCCGATCGAATGCCGTTGGCGTTCCTCCTCGAAGGAGGTGACCCAAAACAACAGAACGGGTATCATGTTTGAGGTGCTCTTTGGTCACTTCAGCAAGGTAGTGGGCAATTCCACCCAAGCGAATGTGCCCGAACGCATCAGATTGTTTTTGATCTCCAACGGCTTTCTCCAATTCTGTCGGTTTAAACCCTTCCGCAACAGCGATCACGGCATATTGAGAACGCTCCATCCTATGTTGCACGATTTGCAGCACCTCTTTCAAGGTCATCGGATACTCTGGAATGAGAATAAGATGCGCGCCTGCGGCAAGCCCCGCTTCTATAGCGATCCATCCTGCTTCCCGGCCCATTAGTTCCACGAAGAAGATCCGGCTGTGGGACTTAGCTGTGGAATGAAGACGATCAATTGCGTCTGCGCCCACATTTACAGCCGTATGAAAACCGAATGTATAATCCGTATGGGATACATCATTATCGATGGTTTTTGGCACTCCTACTACATTGAACCCCGACGAAGATAGCTTCGCGCCAACAGAAAGAGTATCGTCGCCACCAATCGCGATCAAGGAATCAATCCTCAGTTTTTCCAGGGTTTGGAACATTTTTTGAGTGTCCTCTTCGCGATTAAAGGGATTGGTTCGAGAAGTACCCAGGATGGTTCCCCCCAAAATATGAATCCCTTCCACATCTTCGGTTGCTAAGATCGTATGTTCTCCGGTCAAAAGTCCATTCCACCCATTCATAAAACCAAAGATCTCCATATCCTCCGGTTTGGCATGGACAATGCCCCGAACGACAGCATTCAGCCCTGGGCAATCTCCACCCCCGGTTAAAATCCCTACGCGCATACCATTCCCTCCTGTGTCTAATATTGATAATCATGCTTCATGGGGATGATCCCACTCCATGGTTCAAATCGAAAAAAAATCATCCAAACGGTCAATTTTGTGCTGCGTTTTCTGCACGATCTCATGAAAACTGCTGGGCGTAAGCCCCAGCTCATGCCATACCTGCAAAGGAAGAGAGATATGGGTTCCAGACCCATTGTCTCCAAACTTCATCCGTTCCGCGATATAGGTGGATAATGTTGTGATATACACCAGATCCGAGTAGATCGATGTACCCAAACTTTTGGGCCGATGGTGAAACGACGCCGCGGCAATGACCATTTCCGGAAAATCCCAATTTTGAAGCAACATCTCTGCGAAGACTTCATGAGTCGGAATTTCGATCAATCGCTCAGCTTGGTAATACGATACCTTGCGAAGCCGCGCCAAAGCGATCAATTGCTCGAACAACTCTGGAACAACCATCGCTTGTACCGTTTTCCCAATATCATGCATCAATCCACACATAAACAGCTCTTCTTTATTTGGATATCCGATTCGTTCCGCGATCATTTCGCCGACAGTGGCGCAAGAAACGGCGTGTTTCCAAATATCTTTGATATCGATGTTCTTAGCCCGAAATCGATAGTAATTGTCATGGGTAAAAATGCTCAACGCCATATTCCGGACCGTCTTAAACCCCAAAATCATTATGGCTTCAGTGAGTTGTGATACCTTTCGCGGCAATCCGTAGTAGGTAGAATTGGCCAGTTTCAGGATTTTGGAAGCAAATGCCTGATCCTTTTTGGCTATTTCATTCAGGTCCTTTGCAGAAGAGTTAGGGCTGGAAGCCGTCTCCACAATCTTTTGCAGGACGAAATCCGGAGACGGCAGCTGTTCAATCTTCTGCAGTGTCTTTTTCAATTCCATCCGCTGTATCCGCCATTCGGTTGAGTGGGATCTGTAGAAAAAAGGTCGATCCCAATTCTAAAGAGCTTTCTGCCCAGATTTTTCCTTTATGGCCTTCCATAATTTCTTTGCATATAGCCAAACCAAGACCGGTACCTTCGACAGCATAGGTCAAGCCCGACTCAACGCGATAGAACTTTTCAAAGATTCTCTCTAGGCTCTCTTCGGGAATGCCAATCCCGTTATCGGCTATAGTGATTAAGACGGAATCCTCTTGTTTGGTGATTGTTACTCGGATAACGGTCGTGGATCTATCGGGATTCCGGTACTTGATGGCATTTTTGATGATGTGGCCAAGAACTTGATTCATCCGCTTTTTGTCGATCAAAACTTCGATTGGCACATCAGGCAAATCCAATTGGATGTCAACGCTTCCATCCGAGTTGGGTAAAATACTCTTAACGGTCTTTTCCACAAGGGGTTGAAGATCGTGCGCCTTCCGCTCCATTTGCAGGGAATGGTCTTCCAATTTTGAGAAGTCCAACAACTGTTCGAGCAGGAATTCCAAATGGTCACTTTGTTCGAGCAAAGTCCCCATAAATTCTTGAATTGTTTCGGTATCGGTTGTACCCAAAGAATCGATGACGGTCTCGCCATAAGCCTTAATTGCTGAAAGGGGCGTTCGCAATTCGTGTGAAATATTGGACACAAATTCGGTCTTCATCTGATCAATCCGTTTTAATCGCTCGAGTTCCTTTGATCGGGTAATGTCTTCCATTCGGACCAAAGCTTCTTCCTGCGCTTCCATCCAAACAGAATTGAAAGAGTAAAAGGCTTCATCGATCTCTTTTTCTACAGAAAAACCCGCTTGGTCGCTCATCGTCTTGCGGGCGATTCCTTTCACTGTTTCCATAACCGAGTCGGATAGATTCATATGCCGAAAACTTAGATTAACAAAGGACATTTCAACTTCTTTATTCCATACCATGATTGCTTCATCAATCGAATCCAAAATGGTGAGAAAGTATTTTTTCAGCGTCTCTTGTATGGCGGATTGCTCAACGACTTCATGATAGAGCTGAAGATTTTCGATCACGATCCCAGAAAAAAAACTGATAAAATTGATGATACTGTCGAATTCTTGACGAATATCATCCGAATTTCCCGGGATTAAAGCGAAAAAAAAGGTAAGCACCTGTCCGGATTTCAGAGAGGGGAGGATCAACAAAATCCCTTCATCAACCGGGAAAAAACTATGCGCTTTTCGGTCTGAAGAAAGATCAATATAGGTTTTAAGCTCTTCCATAGGGATTGGGAACTCAGGGTCTGAAAAAACAGGTTCCCATTCATCCTTCTTCTGAATCATCACCAGAGTGGAGGAGATCTGAAAAAACCGTTTCAGAACATTGTTGATCGCAGAAAAAACATCGTTGAGCTTTCTGGCAGTATTCAACTCCCGGGAAAAGGTGGACACTGTTAAAAGAAACCGGTCGATCGATGTGCCTGCACGCAAGAGATCGCCTCCTACCATGACGGGTCATAGAATTATACCATATTTCCGCTATGTTTCTGGCGATCCTTTCGGGAATGTGAGCAACCAATCATAGAACTGACCCACCGAGTCGACGACCCATGTCGGTTGAATATCGGAAGAGACCAAATCCTTTTCCTGGGTTTCGCCGCTCAATACCAAGAGGGTTTCAATACCAGCCTGGACACCACCGGCAATATCTGTATATAATCGATCCCCAATAATCAGAGCTTCACCAGGAGAGATCCCTTTTTTTTGAAGGAGGAAGCGATATGTATCGAATTCCGGCTTCCCGAAGATTCTGTTTGGAGTTTTTCCTGTGGAAGCGTGGAACAGGGCAATGTAGGATCCGCAGTCAGGTAACAGCCCTTGCTTTGAAGGATAGTTGAAATCCGGATGAGTGGCCAAATAGGGTATGTCTTTCCGCAAAGCGAGCGCAAAATTCTTCATTTTTTCGTACGTGATCCCATTATCATAGGCCAATAAAGCCAAGTCCACCGGGATCTCGCGAAACCGATCATAAGGCAAAACCAAATCAAGGCCCATTCCTTTCAATTCTTCTGCCCCGTCCTGAGTGCCTAAATAGATCATGGTCTTTTGTGGATATTGGTCCAAGATATACCATCCCGCGAGCTGATTTGAAGTGACCACATGATCTTGCTGAACAGGCAAACCCATCCTTCGCAAGGATTGATAATACGTTTTCTGGCTGTTCGATGAGTTGTTGGTCAGAAAGACATAAAATTGGTTCCGGCTTTCGAAGAGCTGGATCAATTCAATTGCCTTGGGGAAAGGGACGCCATCCAACGAAAAAGTGCCATCGAGATCCAAAATAAACAAACGTTTGGTCCCGAAATGGTCTGGGATCTTGTTGATTGCCAATGCAAACACCTCCTCTGAATTATACCTGATTTTCACCCATAAAAGAAACATTTTTCATAGAAAAGCGCTTTTTTTTCGTCCCATCCAGTATAATACAGACATAGAGATCCAAAACTTCTCATGCAAAGAGGTGGGTTGTGACAAACGGACAGGAAGGGAGAATCAACCATCCTTTTGGCAGCGTCGAATTTATTCTGGCTATTCTGGAAGAGGCCAAAACAAAGCCTCCCGAAGAAGTATGCGAACGGTATTCCATCCGTATGGCAGCATATGAAAGCTGGAAACGGATGTATGCGCATCTTTCAAGCGAGGAACTGGAAGCCATTAAACACCGAGTCAAAGAATCGGGCCGGAGGATTCCCAAAGGGGGGGCGTTGGCTGTGGAGGGTCCTTCTGTACAGCCATTGGCTTTTTCAACGAGCCCTTGGGATGAAGAAGGGCCCGAACCTATGCCGGAGCAGTGGGAAGATGATGAGGGCGAGGACGATTCCGAAGAATAAAGTGCGCTCGCAGGGGAAACAGAGAATGATTGGCAAGAATGAGAGGAAATCTTCATAACCCTTCGTCTTGTGATATAATAGCAGAGCGCTCTGAAATGAAACGAGGAGGTGTATGATGAGAGTTGGAACAGATCTCGCGGTTTATCGTTTCACCCCAAATACGTCCGCGCCTGTAGCCCATCCTCATCCCAATCGTTCCAATTCACCCACTTCCGAAATTGCACCCCATCGGATCCAAAATCATTGGGGGGAGCAGTTTCAGCGGACTCCTATGTACGAACAACCCCGGGGTCAAGTAGCATACAGCCAATCCATCTCGGAACGGTTGGAACATGATCTCCAAACAAAGCTGGACAAACGACTGGGGATTGACGAATGCGAAACCTGTTCGAATCGAAGATATCAGGATGATTCGGATGATTCCGGTGTTTCTTTTCAAACCCCCCAACATATCCCGCCTGAACACTCTTTCACAATGGTCAATGCCCACGAACAGGAACATGTGCATCAAGAAAAAGCCAAAGCGGACTCGGATGATCAATTGGAAGTAATCTCCCAATCGGTCACCATCCATATGGACGTCTGCCCCGAATGTGGCAGGATCTATACCGCAGGGGGCGAGACGGTAACACGGACCCGAAGAACACCACACACCGAAGCCACTTCGTACGATGATGCGCCGGCCCAGGCTATTGGTGAACAACTCGACCGACTCGCTTGATCCCCAACCCCTACCCTTTGTGCATCCATCCAAACCAGCCCGGTTTCCGAGCAAACGTGGTATAATACCTTTCGATCTTTCGCACGAAAGGAGCTTTGTGTTGAAGTACGATACGGACCTACTAGAAGTGACTATGCTCATGATCATTCGAGAAATGATGAATGGTCATGCTCACCCCGCAGACCTTATGGAAAAAGTATCCCAATCACTATCCCAATTGGGGATCACCGATGATGAAATATTCTTGGCCTTCGAAGCGGTCTTTGGGGAAGAACATATGGCTGAAGCCGGACTCACCGATATCGATGTCCAATTGGTGATCTTTGATGGGTACGATCCTGCGCGTAGGATTCCGTTGGAACTCATCCAAAGAGCCAGGCATCATGAAGATCCGGATGTCTTCCACCAGTTCCGGGAAATGATCCACCGCCGGGTGAGCATGGAACAGTTCGAACTATCTGTAGAGATTGGGGATCGAGCGGGTTCGATGGCGATGCCAGATTGGAATCCCCACACTATATCCTGACGCGGAGGCGATTATGTACGATTTTCGCAGCATTGAAGCCAAATGGCAATCCTATTATGAAAGAAAACGACCTTTTGCCGTTGATTTGGAGCATGCCCCCAAACCATTTATCAATCTGATGATGTTTCCCTATCCATCGGCAGGCGGGTTGCATATTGGGAATATGTTTTCTTTTATCGGATCGGATGTGTACGGCCGGTATAAGAAGCTTCAAGGATACGATGTCTATGAACCCATTGGTTTTGACGCCTTTGGGATTCACAGTGAGAATTATGCTTTGAGGCTGGGGGAGAATCCTTCCCGACTCACTCCGAAGAGCATTGAGTTTTTTCGAGAAGAGCAGCTTAAGAAAATCGGGACGATCATGGATTGGAACAGCGAGATCAATACGACCCAACCAGAATACTATCGGTGGACACAATGGATCTTCCTTCAGCTATACAAAGCAGGGCTTGCTGAGAAGCGGATGTCTGAAGTGAACTGGTGTCCATGCTGCAAAACCGTTTTGGCTGATGAACAAGTGATCGACGGAGAGTGCGAGCGATGCAGCAACCGTGTGGAACAAAGAAGGATGAGCCAATGGTTTTTCACCATCACCCAATACGCGGACCGATTGCTGGATAATCTGGAACGGTTGGATTGGACCGATGTCACGAGAAATCTCCAGAAGAGTTGGATCGGACGGTCCGCCGGAGCGACAATCTCCTTTCCGGTGGAACAGTCGTCAGATCAAATTCAGGCTTTTACCACCCGACCGGATACGGTATTCGGAGTCACCTTCATGGCAATCGCTCCGGAGTATCCGGGCATTGAGTCTTTGGTATCGGAAGAACTGAGAGAACAACTGGATGCCTTTATTCAAAAGACGCAAGCCATGGACGAAGTGGAGCGAACATCGATCAAACGCGAAAAAACAGGTCTTTTTTTGGGGCGGTATGTCATCCATCCCTACACTGGGGAGCGAATTCCACTGTGGGTGGGGGACTATGTGCTTGCCCGATATGGTTCGGGTGCTGTAATGGGCGTACCAGCCCATGATGAACGAGACTATGCCTTTGCGAAAAAATACGGTTTGCAGATCCGCAAGGTCATCGCGTGCGCTGATTCCGATCTTCCTTATGGGGCGCTTGGCGAGATGATCGATAGCGGACCTTTTTCCGGATGGAAGAGTGAGGAGTTCATTGAACGAGTCGAAGAAACCCATCCCGATACGCGCAAGGCGATCACATATCACCTCCATGACTGGTGTATCTCTCGCCAAAGATATTGGGGACCGCCCATTCCGATCATCTACTGTGATGCCTGCGGGATTGTACCAGTTCCCGAAGAGGACCTGCCCGTTCTTCTTCCGTTGACCGACGATTTTGTCCCTGACGGCAGCGGAAAATCTCCTTTGGCTCGTAACGAGACCTTTGTCAATACAACATGTCCCACATGCGGAGGATCGGCTCGAAGAGAAACGGATGTAAACGACAATTTTCTAGACTCCGCATGGTACTATCTGCGCTACGCTTCTCCAAAAGATGAAGACGTCCCGTTCCGAGAAGAAATTATCCAAAAGTGGTACCCGGTTGATATGTATATTGGAGGCAATGAGCATGCCATGCTCCATTTGATGTATGCTCGGTTCATTGCGATGGCTCTCAGTGATTTGGGCATCATACCTTTTGAAGAACCCTTCCCGCATTTTCGCGGCCACGGAATGATCGTACGGGATGGCAGCAAAATGGCCAAATCCAAAGGCAATATGGTCATTCCCAACGACTATTTCGATTCCCATGGGGTGGATTGCTTGCGGACCTACCTGATGTTTATGGGCAACTTTATGGAAGGGGGTGACTTTCGGGATGGGGGGATGGATGCGATCAAGCGCTTTTTGAGCAAGGTCTGGGATCTCGCACAGCTGCCTCAAGGAAGATCTTCACAGTCTTTGATAATCAAAATGGCTCGTACCATCGAACGGTTTTCCCATTCTGTGGAGCATTTGAAGTACAATGTAGCGATTGCTGCGCTCATGGAGTTCGTCAATGAAGCAGGCAAAGAAGAATCAATCGAAAAACTGCTTTTGCTGGACTTTGCTCGAATGCTGTCGCTGTTTGCCCCCTTTCTTGCCGAGGAAATTCATAGCGGTATGGGGGAAAGCGGAACGATTTTAAATTCGGGCTATCCGGAGGGTTACGATCAATACCTGGCAACAGCGGATATTGAATTGCCGGTTCAGATCCAAGGCAAGCATCGCCTGACCCTCACCATTCATCCGAATGCTACCCAAGGCGAAATCATGGAAGCAATCCAAAAAGAACCTCGGCTTTTCAGTCAATTGGATGGAAAGTCGATTGTCAAAGTCATCTATGTCCCAGGAAAGATCATCAACCTGATCTTGGGGAAAGCCAAGTAATTATCAGGAAGGTTACTGGATCACCTCTCGTGTATTCCAGCATATGGTCAAGTTGTTGTCGGGTGGAAAGGTGTCATAAGCCAAACCCTGCAGCAATTGGCCTACTTCTTGAAAGACCGGGTGTTCCGAATGAACCAGGACCTGCGCAGCCAGGCCTGTAAGGAAATCCGGTCTCTGATCCCCTTGAAGGACCCGTTTCAAGAGATTCACGGCGATATCCGCAATTCCCACTCCAGCTATGCGCATTTCAACAAAGGTCTGAGCGATCTTTCTCGCTTCTTCCGGATCATTCCCCATCCGTTCAAAAAACTCGATAGCCAGCCATTCCGTCTGTGCCAACAAACCCCTGACCAGCATCTCTTCCGAATATTGGGCAAAGGGCATTCCTTGCGTATCGAAATCGATCTCTGTGATTCTGTGGCTGGCAATCCGAACAAGAAAGTCTTCCGTAATCTCGACCATTCTCCATGGATTGGGAAAAGTGACCAATGATCCGGTTAGTATGTCAAAAATCCGATTTCCTTGCTCCGTTTCAAGCAAGGAAACGTCTTGAGCGTGAAAATGGCCGGTAAAGACAATCGACAACCCCGCGTCCGCGAGAATCGTCGCAGTCTCTTCCCAATCTTCGATCAGCCACTCCGGGAAAGCAAGGGGTTGGGCGTCGAAGTGAGCGACCACTCCATGATGGAGTTGCGCAATCACCCGTTTGCCTTGTTTTTCTGCTTCTTCCATGATCTCAAGGATCCATTGCAGGGTTGGACCACGGATGCGCCCTGCCACGACCGGATACCCCAAACTCTTGTTGTCTTCATAGATGGCGCTGTCGATACACAACACCCAGAGCCATGGAACCGGTTCGACCAAGTAGCTGAGCGAATGAGGATCTTGCTGGAGGGCTTGTCCATATCCAAAGTCCCAATACAGCTGAGAAAATTCTTCGGGGCTGATGGTTGGAACACGGATACGCGCATCGCCTTCGTAGCGGAAAGCATGTGGATTGAGGATATCATGGTTTCCCGGAACAACAAAAACTGGGATGCCATGGCGCGAAAAGATTTCGAGGATTTCGACCATCCGCTCGTGTGCGATCCGTTCCGCGTCTTTTGTCAAATCTCCGGGAATGAGCACCATATCGGGTTTGTGTTTGAGAATATCCCGAATGGCGCTTTCGAGAATCGCCTCGCTCTCTGCCAGCAGTTTCCGATCATTGCTGACATATCGTTCAAAGGCTGCCCCTTTGGGATTCAACTCCTGGGGAAACAAATGGGGATCAGCCATGATTGCAATCCGCAGTGGGAATCCTCCGCCAATCAAGCTGATGGGCATCGACAACAATATCAAAGCGACGATCCAAACCGGTAAATGCCGGTTCATAACCCAATAGATTTTCTGCATAGCAATCCCTCCTAGGGAACACAAAAAATGGGTATGATCAGTATTCCTGAACCCAACCATTGGAAAACCCCATCTCCTCCAGGTATTGTTGGGCTTGATCGTACTCGATCGCGGTCAATTTTCTTCCGATCCGAGAATCGCCCAAAGCTTTGTATACCGGAAAATATTGAGCCATCAAAGATATGAAAACTGAAGTCGACAAATTCAAGGCCAAAAACTCCAATCCGTCCCGAATCATTGGCTCAAAAGTCGGAAGAACCAACATGCGCACAATCATCCGTTTGGCGCCCACCTGCCGGTACATCTCCTGAAGGGCCTTTTGGGCAACTGACCAGTAATCACGGACTCCCGAGTACCGATGGCCAATCTCATCGCGTGTATATCGGATATCGGCAAGGTAAAGATCCACCAATCCATCCAATTGATTTAGGGTTTCCACACTTTCATAGCTGCTGGTGTTGTACACAATCGGTAGACGCAACCCGCGTTCTTTGCCGATCTGAATCGCCTCGACAATTCCTGGCAAATGGGGGGTGGGCGTAACTAGATCCAGATTGGAGACGCCTTGTTCTTGAAGACGCAAAAACGTATCTGTCAACTCATGCACCCTCATCGTCCGGCCAATGTTTTTCTGCGAGAACCCAAAGTTTTGACAATACACGCAATGCATACTGCACCCGGAAAAAAAGACGGCGCCGGCGCCGGTTCCTTCAATCAAAGGAGGTTCTTCCCCTGTGTGGACCACGGCGTTGGAGAGCCGAGGCATGTCCGTTTGCCCGCACGCTCCCTGGCTCGCAAGGCGATTCGCGCCGCAGTTTCTTGGGCAAAGCCTGCAGTTTGTAATGTGTTGCTTCATCCAGGTATGGAGGGCCTTCCACTGATCGCTCTCCCATTGGCTATACAATGGTTGTTCCGGCAGCATATCAATCTCCTTGCGAAAATCTTATGCCCGATTATATCACAACCGCCAATGAAGAGCGAGCGGATCTCATTCCCCAATCTCTGTATTCGTTGCGAAACTTATGGGTCTTGCTCAAACCATTTCTGGAGTTCCGAAAGAAGATCTCCCAAGACAATGGGTTTGGTCAGATACCCGTCCATACCCGCTTCGAAGCATCGGGTCCGATCAGTGGTCTCTGCAGCGGCTGTCAGAGCAATAATGGGAATATGGCCTTGTCTTTCCTCATCGCGGATGCTCTTGGCGGCCTGGATTCCATCCATTTCAGGCATGAGCAGATCCATCAAGATCAGATCCGGTGTTTTTTTCCTGGTTTGATCAACTGCTTCACGGCCTGTTTTCGCTTCGATTATGGTTGCGCGCGGTAGATTCTTGGAAAGAAGCGCCTTGATCAGTTTCATGTTGAGCGAATGATCTTCCGCGATCAGAACGATCCATTCTTTTTCTTGCCAACCGGCGGCTATGCTATTCTTGCGTTTCGAAGGTACGGAAGATTCGGCTGAAAAAAGCATCGGCGGATCTAGAATTTTTCGTGCCTTGATGAGAAATGAAAAGGTTGTGCCCCTTCCCGGTTGACTGACAAGCTGAAGGCGAGTATCCATTAGCTTTAAGATACGTTGTGAGATCGCAAGCCCTAGTCCGGCGCCTCCAAATCTCCGTGTGGAAGAGCTATCTACCTGATAGAATTCTTCAAAAAGGCGAGGCTGGTCCCTGTGATCAATTCCCGGTCCCGAATCCCTGACAGAGAACCGGATAGAACCTTCTCCATTCGGCTTAAAAGACTGTTCCAAGGACGCAATCAAGGAGACTGCGCCTTCGGAGGTGAACTTGACCGCATTGCCCAGCAGATTGACCAGAACTTGCCTCAAGCGGTCGGGATCGGTCACGATCAATATATCCCGAAGCGAGGGATGGATTTCCAACTGAATGCTTAGATTCTTGGATTCGGCAGCAATCTGAACCGATCCCAGGGCAGTTTTACACACCTCTTCGATCGAAGCGGGTTTTTGCTGAACTTCCATTCTTCCCGCTTCGATTTTCGATAGATCGAGAATATCGCTCACCAAAGCCAAAAGAGTCTTGGCCGATGAGGAAATGTGTCCCACATACTCATATTGTTGTGGGCTCATGGAGGTGTGTTCCAGTAGGTGAGAAAACCCGATCACGCTATTTAGCGGTGTGCGAATCTCGTGCGAAATATTGGATACAAACCGGCTTTTGGCTCGGTTCGCTTCATCTGCCCTATGTCTGGCTTCCAGCCATTCCTCTTCCAAACGTACCTTGTGAAATGCGTCGGAGAGGAGGTCTGCGAGTACTTGAATCAAAGGAATGATTTCGGGATTCCATCGCTTGGTGCTTCGTATCGTATCAAGACCAAAAAAACCCGTGATGGACCCGCGAAGGTCAAAAAGGGGAACGACGAGCATGGTTTGAACCCCCCGCTTTCCAGAACGGTCGATGAGCAATCGATGATCGAAAGCCCCTTGTTCCTGTTGTTCCTTTTTGGAAAGCCTTTCAGAAGCATCGATTTGCGCATATCCCTTTTCGTTCATTTGTTTAAGCATCCATTGCAGGCCCGATGCGGGAACCTCTTGAAGAGATTCTTTTTGAGGAGGAATATCCAAAGCGCACCATTCATAGGCGTTGGAAAAGGTTTGCCCGTCCTCAGACACACGAAATACGTAGGTACGATCCACATGGAAGAATTTTCCACATTCCATGAGCATATCCTGAACCTTCTGGCTGATGGTGCTCGGGATGGCGCTGATGAAGGATTTGGATAACTTGCTCGCCATTTCGTTGAATTGAGATTGTTCGATGATCGCTTCTTCGGCGATTTTTCTCCGGGTGATGTCTTGAATCCCAGTGATCCTCATATTCTTGCCCTCGAAAAGAAAGTCTTTGGCTTCCGCTTCCACAAAAATCATTTCCCCGTTTTTTCTGAACATTCTCAATTCGATGGGGACGGGATAATCCTGGTTTTTGAATTTCCATGTAATATTCTGATCATCTGGATGAACGAATTGGGTGACGAGCTTTCCCACCAATTCTTCCCGAGCATACCCAAGCATGCGCTCGAGCGAAGGATTGACCTCCCGAATCACCCCTTCATCGTGGATGGCCAATCCCTCGATGCCTGCCCGGAAAAGGTCCTGATAGCGTTCTTTGCTGTTTCGAAGCTCCAGTTCCATCACCTTTCGTTCAGTAATATCTGAGGCAACAGCCATGTGGACCATTCGCCCATCCACCCATTCGATTGCTTGATCCCAACACTCGTACCATCGACCATCGATCTGATTTCTGTGTTCCCATCGATGAATCCCAGTTGGGGTTCCTTCTGGATCCAAGAGTCTGTGGTTCGGGCAGAACGAACAGGGTCCGCTCTGGTCCTTATGCATGGTTTGCCAACATTTTGTGCCGGTGAAGTCCCCCCATTTCTGACTCCCGTATCTGTTGACCAGCAAGACTTCATAGCTGTCCATATCGGCTATATATATCGTTGCGTCCAAACTGTCGATAACGGTTTGCAATCGTTCATGAGCCAAACGGAGCGCATCTTGCACGTTTCGCTCTTCGGTGATGTCGATCCCGACCGATTGGTAGGATACCAACCGGCCATCATCATCGAACAAGGCGCGGTTGGTCCAACGGTGCCACCGGATTCCTTTGCCGTCTGGGGCATCGGCTTGGTGCTCATGAGTGATGCTGGGGGATTCTTTTGTCAACTGCGCCAGGTTTCTTCGAACTCGTTCTCGCTGTTCATGAGGGATCAAATCGAGAAAAGGGGTTCCGAGCAAGGATTCGGGTGTTCTCCCGTAGTATTCGCAGTATGCCCGATTGACAAATTCGTGTCTCGTATCGGGCAAGGATCGGCAGATCATTGCTGGGGTGTCTTCAGCGATCGCCCGATACTGTCCTTCGCTTTTCCTCAGTTGGGCTTGCGATTCTTGTCGGATTTTGAGGTTGACCAGCATTTGGGTGAATAGATCGAGCAAGGATTCTTCCATATCAGAGTATCTATGAGTCGTCCGAACCGAATCGAACCCGACAAAACCAACGCATTCCCCTTCTTTCATCATAGGAACAGCGATCAGGCTTTGAATCTGCCGACTTTGCAAGGATTTTTTCGCTTTAGAGGAGGGTAGTGACGCGAGATTCGGGAGGGAGATGGAGTTTCCTTTCCGATGGGCCCTGACCCATTCAGGCTGAATGTTCAAAGAGACATTCTGCATATGATCGATTTGAGGAAGGATTCCCGGGGCGCACCATTCGAAGGTGTTGGTGCAGGTGAGTTTCTCGAAATCATAATCATATATATAGGCTCGATCCGCGCCCACAAAGGATGCCAGATCATGAAGTGCTGATTGAATCGCAGAACCGATACTCTCCAATGGTTCGTTGATAAAGGTGTTGGAGATCCGAAGGAGGATATTCTGGAGATGTGTTTGCATGTCTTGCTGTCTTTGAGCCTCCTGCTGCTGGGTAATGTCGACCATCACGCCATCCAACCAGATCTGCCCCTCTTTCTCCCAAACCAATTGACCCCGTTCCTGGATCCACTTCACCGCTCCGTCTTGCGTGTGAATCCGGTATATCACCTCATAGGATGTATTGGTCTCGACCGCTTTCTCAATGGCCAGTCGAACAGATTCCCGATCGTCGGGGTGGATCATGGATGAGAAGCTGGTTCGGGACGCAAAGATTGGATCATCCGAGGCGTATCCGGTAAGCACCCATGATCCGTCGCTGACCAATTCCATGGGTTCTTCACCCTGAAATTTGCTCCGGAAGACAATTCCGGGCACATTGCTGATGATATTCATAAGCTGCGCTTGTGTTTTCTTCAATTTTCGTTCGGCTATCGAATGCGTTAGAAGAAGACCAACCTGTTGAGCATAGGGTTCCAAAAGATGCTCGTTTTCCAAGTCAGCCCCTGGCTTCATGAACAGGGTGAAATTGCCGAAAAGCCGTCTTGCTTTCTTGATGGGAATCACTACGATTTCGCCTATGTCCAACAACGCCTCGATCCGAGCGATGTCCAACGGAGGGATCATTGCCCCCGCATACGCGATCAATCCAGCAAACCGTGTAATGGCTCGGTCCGCGAACTGGGTGGTATGGTCTGGATCACATCGCCAGCGCTTTCCCAGAATGGAACTGCCCATCTCTTTAGAAATTTGAACCAACAACTCTTTCTCTCCCGCTATATCTACTGTCCGGCAAAACAGGTTGTCTTCATCGTAGAGATTGAACACAGAATACACGGCGCCTGAGAGCAAACGGATCTGATTGTTGATGGAAGGAACCCCAATCCCTTCTATGGTATATGGAAGGTGTGGCTGAGTGTCCTGAACCCTTTTGGGTTCCTGTGCATCAAAAGAAAGAGTTAAAAAAAAGCGCTCCGAATCCTGGACAAATCCCTTTGCTAAGACCTGTCGGCCCAAGAACCGAAAAGATTGGACAGTTTCCTGCTCTCCGTTATGCTCTATGGCTTTTTGGCATAACACAATCCAAGGGGTGATATCTTGATTTGGAAACAACTGTCGGAAGGATTTCCCGATAATTTGAGAATAGCTGAGACCGGTCATTTGCTCAAAGGCTGGGTTGATGTCCTGAAAGATGAAATCTTCTGGTTTTCTATGAGAGCTGAAGATGACTTTCTTCTGAGCGAATCCAACTGGCGCGCTTTGGAAGAACCATTGAAATGGGTTTGGCCCTTTTTGGCTCATGATCCCACCCTCTTTCTTCAAAAACCGATCCGAATATGGCCCCTTCAGCTAACAAAAAAACAGCTCCCAATTAGTATACACGATTCATGGATCTATTTTCAACAATCAAAAAACCAGAGAAAATCAGCAAACTGTCGATGTGGATCCATGCGAACAGTTCTCCTTGCGCGCCGATGCTTTGACCGGGATTTGGAAAAATGCTCAGCAGGATCTTGCATGCTATAATTGAGTCATTGATTCCCAAGCGTTTTGAGGGAGTGATCGAGATGATCCTTGTGTTTGGAGACATTCATGGATGCGTTGAGCCGTTGACCCAGTTGTACGCCTATCTCGAACCGTACATTCAAAGAGCCAGTCATTGTCGGCTTATCTTTTTGGGTGACTATATCGACCGTGGACCCGCATCGAGAGAAGTAGTGGATTTCATACGGAGCATCCCGGTTGAAACGGTATTGCTTATGGGCAACCATGAAGATCAACTCTTGATGTACCAAAAGGGATCCGATATCTTGGCCGCCTACGGGAATTTTTGGTGCACGCGGAGAAACGGAGGTCTGAAAACAATCCAATCCTTTGATCCCCGCTCCCCCCTTCCCCGATTGATCCAAGAAGAAGGAGCCTTGGATCAGGGTTCACGGACGTATGTGCGAAATCGGGGTGAATTTGACCTCAAACCCCAATACCAAACATTTTTCGAACATCTCCGATACATTCATGAAGAAAGGGTGGTTCGCCCGAAGGGAGACCCCATCCGATATCTGTTCAGCCATGCCACCCCCAACCCAAAAGTACCTCTGAAAGAGATATTTCGAGCCAAATCCTTTGAACATTTCCATGCCTTGGAGCAGCAATATGGCATTCCGATCGATGAATCCAATATCTGGAACCGGAGTCTATTGGATCAGAGGATTGACAATGCCATATTGGTGCATGGACATACCCCCACCCATCTCCTGGCAGGATCCTACGGATCTCGATTCGGAGTAGATCGGAAGGTCATGGAGATCTTGAGACAGGGACATGCCTATTTTCGGTATGAGAAAGGCGGAGGATCGCTCATCCAGATCAATATCGACACCGGAGCGGTGTATGGCAACCGCCTTTCGGCGCTCATGATTGTAAACGACCCAGCGGAGTATACCGACCCGCGATGGAACGGACTGCATCATGCCGTCTTTTGGGTGGACGCAGACGGTTGTCAGGGTCATGACAAGGCATAATGGAGGCAGCCACCGCTTGCATAATTCTAAGCCAATTCCAAGAAATGTGCGGTACGATAGAACGGAAACAGATAGCGCAGAAAGGGAATCGAGGGATGGCTGATATCCGAAGGACTTCCAGGGCAATCTTTCTGAAAGCGGATCAGAGATTATGAAATTAGCGCACAAAATCGGCTGGCTCAACACATTGATCCTTACCGCGCTGTCTTTTACCGCGGTCTTCTTTCTGTACGCTCAGTTTCAAAGGGTGATGTATGAATCGATAGAGCGAGAGATGCTCCAAACGGCAGAGCATTACTTTGCTGCATCCGCTCAGAGTCGAGGAATCGGCCGCAGCGTCAACAATCCACTAAGGCAGGAATTGATCCGGTATCTCTATATTGCCGTAACAGATTGCCCCGTGCGGGGGTTCGAAGTCTTACAGGATCCCTTTGGAATTGGACGTCAAGCAAATGTAGGTCTTCTGGAGGTGGAAGAAGGCCTCAAGTATTATGGGGTCGAGTACACGACAGACGGTCAAACCTTTTTATTGGTCCAGGAAGCCACTGCAGCCATTCATACTCTACATGCGATGCGCAACTGGCTCTTCGTTCTAGCAGGATGCCTGGTCGGACTCTCTTTCTTTTTGGGCCGGTTCGCGGCCAGTTGGTCCCTCAAGCCCTTGTTGATGGTGACAGGACAGATTCGTGGGATAAACGCCCAACAGTTGGAAAAGCGGTTTGAAACCAACGAAACCACCCAAGAGATAGTGGAGCTGAAAGATGCGCTCAATAAGATGTTAGAAAAAATCCAAAGAGGTCTGGAGCTGCAAAAACGGTTTTCGTCAGATGTGGCCCATGAATTGCGAACACCGATAACCAGCATCAAAGGATATGCCCAACTCCTTCAAAACTGGGGGTTGCGCGATCAGGAAGCTGCGCGCGAATCGGTGGATGCCATTCGAGAAACCGCAGACGAAATGGGCCATTTGATCCAACAGCTTCTCTCACTTAGCCTGATGGAAGAAGAGGACAACCTGCCTCTGGAACCCTTCGCGAGCAAACCATGGATCGAAGAACTGAAGAGTTCCATTCACAGGCGTTATCCCGATCGGGCGTTTTTCTGGGAGAATCAAGAATTTCCCGACCCCGTTGCATCCCATTCATCAGGATTGCGCCAATTGATTATGATCTTTGTGGATAACTCGGTCGCCTTCTCTGACGATCATACCCCAGTCGAGATTTGTTTTGGACAAGATCAGATCCAGATCCAGGATCATGGCCCCGGGATCGATCCCCGAGAAATCCCCAATCTGTTTGAACGCTTCTACCGAACGGATCGGTCAAGGCGGTCCGATCGCTCAGTGGGTCATGGAATCGGGATGGCTATCGCTCGAGAGATCGCGCGCAAGATTCAAGCAGAGATCCAGGTAAAGAGCGAGCTGGGTTTGGGGACAACCATCACAATCCTTTTGCGAAGCCATTGAGTAATCGGGAGCTTTTCCTAAATTGCCGGGTTTTTGCGGAAGATGTGATACAATTGAATAAACCGCTCGAGCAAGAAGGGACTCGATTCGAGCCAGGTTGAGGGAGAACCCATGATCAGCATTCGTACCATGCTCATCGGGATGATCTTCATCATACTCGTGCTTCCGATCACCATCTTAGGGGTCTTTTCCTTTATGCGGTCTGTTGAGGTCATACAAGGGATCTATGAGCAGGAGATGATCCGCGCCCTACGTTTCACGGGAACCGAACTGGTTTTCGGTTTTTTCAACCAGATTGAAGATGACATTGCCCCGATCTTGGTTCAGATTCAGTCTACCCCCACACGAGATCGTGAGGCGATCAACTTATCCATTTGGACCGATCCAAATCGGGAATGGCCCATCCATCCATCCATCCGGTCGATTGATTATCTGCCTGAAAAGGAGACGGACCAGCCCCCATGGAGGATCGAGACAGGGCAGATGCTGTACTCGCGGATGATCAAAGACCCCGAAGGTCGCCCTACCGGAGCAATACGGGCAACGATCGATTGCGAACCCATCGTTCATTTTCTGAACAGAGCAATACCGGAGTTTTTCGAACAAGCCTTTCTCATCGATGGCAAAGGCTCTGTTGTTTTCGGGGATATGGATGACGCAAAACGCTTCGAGACTGCCATCGAATCGATCTTGCCTACGGGTTTTACAGACAGCGCCATTTCTGTTTTCCCGGTCGAGCGCAACCGATTTGCGGGATATATGCCCATCGGTCAGACGGGTTGGTATTTCTTCGCTTCGCGCACTGCTCAGGATTACCAAGTTTATATCCAACCGGTCCAAATCCTGTTCATGGGCATTCTTGCGTTCTCTCTCGCGCTAGCCATCGGGTTTGGGGTTTGGTTTTCCAACCGATATATATCGCGGCCGATCGCCAAACTCTCCGACCAAGCCGTTTCGATCACCAACAATGAGCTGGACGCCTATGTGGATGTAGAATCCTTCTCAGAACTGCGCTTTCTGGCCGCTTCTTTCAATGTCATGCGTCTTTCGATCAAAGAAAAACTGGAGCGATTGTTCCAATCCGAGACAGATTTACGCGCAGCCAAAGATAAGGCCGAAGCGTCCAATCAAGCCAAAAGCACTTTTTTGGCCAACATGAGCCACGAAATCCGCACTCCCATGAATGCGATCATCGGATATGCCACCTTGACCCAAAATACTACACTCACCCCGAAGCAAAAAGACTATCTACACAAAATACACTTCTCGGCTCAATCTCTGCTGGGCATCATCAATGACATCCTCGATTTCTCGAAAATCGAAGCCGGCATGATGTCCATGGAGTTTGCCCCATTTTCTCTCACGGATGTTGTCGAACACATTTTGGACATTACCGCTCTGAAATCCGAAGAAAAAGGGATTGCCTTCCATCATCACTTGGATTCTTCGATTCCACAATCCCTTTCAGGAGACTCGATGAGGCTCACCCAAGTGTTGGTCAACTTGATCAACAATGCATTCAAGTTCACCCACAGAGGAAAGGTAGATTTGTCTATAGAACGCGAAAAGGAAAGTGAACATACCTGTACCATCCGTTTTTCGGTCACAGATACGGGCAAAGGAATGACGCCGGATCAGTTGGATCGCTTATTTACCCCTTTTTATCAAGGAGAACCATCGACAGCCCGCGATTATGGAGGAACCGGATTGGGATTGACCATTTCCAAACGGTTGGTGGAGATGATGGGTGGTTCCATCTCTGTAACCAGTACAGTGAGAAAAGGGAGCGTCTTTAGCTTTACCGCCACCTTTGGCATCCCTTCCTCCGAAGATCCGCTCCCCGAAAACCGCTTCGATCAGGAATTGGATCCCCGTGAAATCCGTCAGAAAGTGGCCGGTGGTCGGGTGTTGCTTGTCGAAGACAACGTGATCAACCAACAGCTCACGGAAGAACTCTTACGAAATGCGGGGATCGAGGTGGAGATTGCCGATAACGGGCAACAATCCATTGACATGCTGAACCGGTCATCGTATGACTTGGTTCTCATGGATGTGCAGATGCCGGTTATGGGCGGATTGGAAGCCACCACTTTCTTGCGGAAGAACGAACGGTACTCGGAGTTGCCCATCGTCGCGATGACAGCTCACGCTCTGAGGGGGATCCGCGAAGAATGCCTGAATGCGGGAATGAACGACTATATTACCAAACCAATCAACCCCAACGAGTTGCTTTCTGTGATTGCCCGGTGGATTCGGCTCCCGGATAGAGACTTGAGCGACATTCCGATCAGAAGCGAGCCTATCACCCAAGAAATCCAGATTCCCATGATTGCGGGGATCGATATCCAATCCGGATTGGATCGAGTCGAAGGGAATCAGCCTTTCTATGCCCGATTGCTGATCCACTTTCGAAAAGACAATGCAGATACGCTGGATCGCATCCGCGCAGCCATATCCGAGAAGCGCCTCGATCAAGCCGAGGGAATCGTCCATTCGTTGAAAGGGGTTGCAGGAAACCTATCCATTCATGGAGTGTTTCAGGCCGCTGCTTCTCTGGAGGAAGCGATCATCAGCAAAGCACAGGGCATCGACTCCCTTTTCGACCGCCTATGCCAGGAAATGGAACCGATCATGGAACGACTTGCTCAATTCGAGCAAACATTTCAACCGAGATTCTCAAAACCGCAGGAAGAGAGACCGTTGGATCTTCAATGGCTTCAATCGCACATCCAGCGGATGGAACATTGCATTCAGGAATACAATCCAGATGTCGAACTCTTGGTATCTGAATTGGGAGAACGAATCGGTTCAACGGCCGCTCAAAAGGAGTTTGCCCTTTTGGAATCGGCTGTCAATCGATTTGATTTTCATGAAGCGCAGAAAGCATTACAGGCTCTTGTGGAAAAGTTGGAGATTTTTGGGGAGGGATCTGATGAACGAAACGGATCAAACCAATCATTCCATTTTGATCGTGGATGACGAGCCCACGAACATTCGCGTCTTGCTGGAAATCTTACGACCTTTGTATCCTTTGCGCGTGGCCAACAATGGGGAGACAGCCATCAAAATCGTCCAATCCGACACCCCTCCGGATTTGGTTTTGCTGGATATAATGATGCCAGGTCTGGACGGGTTTGACGTGTGCAGGAAGATCAAATCCAATCCAAACACCGCAACCATTCCCATCATTTTTATCACCGGCAAAGACACAGACCGGGATGAGATCTACGGGTTCGAGGTCGGAGCGGTGGACTACATCACCAAGCCATTCAAACCGGTGGTGGTCAAAGCACGAGTCAAAAACCAACTGGAACTCAAGAACAACAGAGATATCCTTGAAGCGCTATCCTATCGGGACGGATTGACCGGAATTTTCAATCGACGCAAATTCAACGAATACTTGCAGACAGTTTGGGGGCTCTCTGTGCGAGCTATGTCGGTCCTTTCCATCATTATGATCGACATCGATTTCTTCAAGCTTTACAACGATCACTACGGCCACCAGGCCGGTGATGAATCCCTCAAAAAGGTAGCCCAGGTCTTGGAGGCGACATTGCGCAGGAAAACGGATCTCCCAGCCCGGTACGGCGGAGAAGAATTCGCCTGCATCCTCCCCAACACCGATTCTGAAGGCGCTACCAAGGTTGCTGAATTATTCCGGAACAACATAAAAGCCCTTCAAATCCCTCATGAATGGTCGAAAGTCGATTCGTATGTAACTGTCAGCCAAGGAGTGGCCACCATAGTCCCCGGCAGAGAACAAAAACCCGAGATCCTAGTAAAAACGGCCGACGAGGCCCTCTATATCTCGAAAGAATCGGGGAGAAACCGGATTACATACCTCGAAGGATTGGATGACCCCGCGTGAAACAAGTAATGACGACCAGCCTATTTTCTTTGATGCCAGTTCTTCAAGCTTGGGAGATTTGTTCCGATAATAAAGCATATGACAATGAAAGGATGACCTCGGATGATTGCAGGGAAAAAAATCCTGATTATCGGCGGAACGGGAACAGTAGGCAAAGCATTGCTTCAAAGGGTTATTAAAGACAAGCCCTCTGTTGTCCGAATATTCTCGCGAGATGAATATAAGCAATTCGAAATGCAGCACGCACTCCATCTCTTCGAGCTCTATGAAAATGGCAGCGCAGTCCCCAGCACCGACATTGTCCGGTTTCTTATCGGAGATGTTCGAGATAAAGACCGGTTGGCAAGAGCCATGGAAGGGATCGACATCGTTTTCAACGTCGCCGCGATGAAACATGTTCCTGCCTGCGAATACAACCCGTTCGAAGCGGTCAAGACTAATGTTATGGGCGTGCAGAATGTCATCGAATGCGCTTTGCAGGAAAACGTGCAAACCATCGTCTATACCAGCACCGACAAGGCGGCCGCACCGACCAACACCATGGGCGCCACCAAACTGTTGGCTGAGCGGCTGATGAGTTCGGCCCAATTCTATCGCGGACCTCGAAAAGCCCGATTTATCACCGTGCGTTTTGGAAACGTGCTCATGAGCCGGGGAAGCGTTTTGCCCCTGTTCATGGAGCAGTCCAAGAAAAAGGCGCCGTTAACCCTCACCGATCCTGAGATGACGCGGTTTGTAATGAGCAAGGAACATGCCGTGGAGCTGATTCTGAAAGCCGCCCAAGTAGGCAGAGGGGGGGAAACCTTTGTACTCAAGATGCCGGTTGTACGGATGAAGGAACTGGCCCAAGCCGTTGCGGAGTTCTATGGGCATGACCGATTTGAAGTGATCGGAAAACGGCCAGGGGAGAAAGTTTATGAAGAATTGATGACCGAAGAGGAAAGCCTAAGGGCGTTGGAATTTGACGATATGTTCGGGATCCTTCCATATCTGGGAGATCAAAAGGAGTATGAGGATAGCTTCCAAGGGCTGGCCAAATCGTGTGTCCCTCGCCTGTACGCCTCCCATGAAGAGCAACCGCTGGATTATCCCAGCACCAAAGAGCTGATCTGGCCCATTCTTCAACGGGAAGTCGAGCCATGATCGCCCTTGTCACCGGAGGGGCGGGGTTCATCGGACGGTGGTTGGTGCGCAGGCTGATCGATGAAGGCCATTCGGTCATCGCCCTCGACGACCTATCCAACGGGAGAATCGAAAACATCGAGGCCTTCCGCGATTCCTCTCGCTTTCAGTTCATCCAAGGAGACATTCGCGATCCCAAAACCGTGATCGACTTGTTCAAACAACCGTTGGATCTTGTCTACCACCTGGCGGCCGAGATCAATGTGCAAAAGTCCATCGATGATCCCCAACAAACCATCGACCGAGACATCATTGGAACCTTCCAGATCCTTCAACAGTGCAAGGAGCAGGTCATCCCATTCCTTTTCATGTCCACATGCATGGTGTACGAACAAAGCATGGATGAAGGCGGGATCACAGAAACCCATCCCACCAAACCCGCATCCCCCTACGCAGCGGCCAAACTCAGCGGGGAAGCTTTGACCCTCTCCTACCATCACTCCTATGGGTTGCCCACCATGGTGGTGCGCCCCTTCAACACCTATGGTCCCTTTCAGAAGACCAACGGAGAAGGGGGTGTGGTGGCGGTCTTCATCAAACGCGCCATGAAAAACCAGCCCTTGCAGATCTACGGTGATGGCACGCAAACCAGGGATCTATTGTATGTCGAAGACTGTGTGGACTTTCTCTACAAAGCCAGCCAATCCAAAGAGGCATGGGGAAAGATCCTCAATGCAGGCACATCCCAGGATATTCCCATTCGAAGGCTGGCAGAAATGATCGCACCCAACAGCGAAATGATCGTCCATGTGCCCCACATCCACCCCCAAGCGGAGATCCTGAAACTCAAGTGCAATCCTGTTCTTGCCCAAAGTCTATTGGATTGGAGCCCGAGAGTCAGCCTCGAGGAAGGGATTCAGCAAACGCACACATGGATTCAGGGCCATCTGGATTTATAGATTAAAAGCAGCTTGAAAGGCAGAACTGAAATCTTTTACGATTGCATCGAATTTGTTTTTATTGATTCGGCAATCTCCTCTCATCCATCAGCCAAGAAAGCTCAAATAGATTATCCCATAGTATACAAGAATGATAACGAAAAAAGGAGGATCCCATGCATGTCCGAATAGCAGAAAGAAGCATCGGCGAAGGTCATCCCACCTTCATTATTGCAGAGATGTCGGCCAATCACCAGCAGGATATCCGTCTGGCCAAAAGGATTATCGAAGCAGCCAAAGAATCAGGAGCGGACGCCATCAAACTCCAAACCTACACAGCCGACACCATGACCATCGACTGCGATAACGAATTCTTCAAGATCAAACAAGGGACGCTGTGGGATGGCCGAACCCTGTACGACCTCTACAAAGAAGCGTACACACCCTGGGAATGGCAACCGCAATTGAAGGGCTATGCGGAACAACTCGGGTTGATCTGGTTTTCCACTCCATTTGACCCATCGGCCGCTGATTTTCTTGAAACCATGGATGTGCCTCTGTACAAAATCGCCTCTTTTGAGATCCATGACCTACCGCTCATCGCACATGTGGCGGCAAAAGGAAAACCCATCCTGATCTCCACAGGCGTGGCCACTCTTGCTGATATTGAAGATGCGGTGGAAACCTGCAAAGGACAAGGAAACGACCAGATCATCCTCCTCAAATGCACAAGCGCATACCCCGCCCCGATCGAAGAGGCAAATCTGCGTACAATCCCCCACATGGCCCAGGCTTTCGGCGTCATCACCGGCCTTTCCGATCACACCCTGGGAATCTCCGCGCCTATTGCGGCTGTAGCCTTGGGCACTCAAGTGATCGAAAAACACTTCACCATCGACCGCAAGGCAGGGGGAGCCGACAGCGCCTTCTCTTTGGAACCCCATGAATTCAAACAGATGGTCCAATCCGTTCGGGATGTGGAAAAGGCTCTGGGAAAGGTAAGCTATCAGCTCACCCAAAAAGCCAAAACCCAAGGCAAGGTATTTTCTCGTTCCCTTTTTGTGGTCAAAGACATGAAAGCAGGCGAACATTTCACTTTGGAGAATGTCCGTTCCATCCGCCCAGGTGACGGCCTTCATCCGAAATACCTCAAAGAGATCCTGGGAAAAACAGCGAAAAAAACCATTTCTCGAGGAACACCAATGCGGTGGGAATGGGTGGGATAAACTGTAACAATCCATTTCAACAATCCAACGATCCGATCTCGTGGACCAGCCTGCTCCATCCAACCGCGGCTTCACTGTCATTTTCCCAAAGTCCTCCCTTCTGTCTGCTCTTTCTAGCACCCGTTTGGATTCTCTGTTTTATTTACCGATGGGATTGATCGGACGGTGTGATATAATAAGTTTGGACAAGGCCATTATCTGGACTTGGCTTCCGAAAATCACGAGTGTACTGAGCCATACCATGGACGAATCCTGGGGTTTTTTTAATCAAACAGAAACCGAAAATGCCTTTCAACATCCGATCCAAAAATGTCTTTGAAAGAAAAGGGTAAAGCCGGTCTGAATGAAAAAAAGAGTATTTGAGGGCGATAGGAAGGGGTTTCATATTCTGCATTAAGTCAAAGGGAGAAGGCCCGCCGGATTGCTTTTGGAAAGCATGGACCGTCAAGAGAAAGAAGGTAACCAGTGCGATATCTCATTGCCACAACCAAATCGTGGAACCTGGAGCAAGCAAAGAAACTCCAAGCTCTCTTTCCTGAGCACGACTTCGATATTATACAAGACAAGGAAACTCTGAAGGAAACTGCTGAAATATCCAGCCCAGAAAAGATCTTCTTTCCTCATTGGTCATGGATCATTCCAAAGTCGGTTTACGACACTTTTGAGTGCATCGTATTCCATATGACCGATTTGCCTTTCGGTAGAGGGGGGAGCCCATTACAAAATCTTATCAGCAGAGGAATTTACCAAACAAAGATTTCAGCCATCCGCGTAGTTAGAGAGATAGACGCCGGGCCAATTTACATGAAAGAAGAGCTATCTCTTTATGGATCTGCTGAAGAGATTTATATACGAGCTTCAGAAATCATTTTCCAGAAAATGATCCCTCGATTGATCCAAGAAACGATCGTCCCCCAACCTCAGAAAGGCAAGGTAACGACCTTTCCAAGGAGAACGCCGAAAGAAAGCAACCTAAGAGGAAATAAAGATTTGGTAAGTATATATGACCATATTCGCATGCTCGATGCTGAAGGATATCCACCCGCCTACCTTGAAACGGATTGCTTTCGTTTTGAAATCAATCATGCCACCCTACGCAACGGATCAATCGAAGCCCGTGTTCGGATTCGACCAAAAAAAGGGGAAAAGGATGAATAAGATCCTGATCATAGCGGCACATCCCGACGACGAACTTCTGGGAGTGGGAGCAACCGTATGCCGATGGATTGAAGAAGGCGCAATGGCCAAAAGCTTGATCCTCGCCACTGGCCTGCTCTCTCGGGATCAACAGCAAGGTTCTACATACAGCCCTTTAGAATCATTGCGGTCCGATGCGCAAGCGGCTAATAAATACCTGGGGATTGGCGAAATCAAATTCTTAGACTTCCCCGACAATGCAATGGATCGACTGCCCCTTTTAGAAGTGGTCAAAGCCGTGGAAAAAGAGATTGCCTCTTACAAACCAACCATTATCATGACACACTTCTCCCACGACCTCAACATCGACCACAGAATCACTTTCCAGGCAGTCATGACCTCGTGCCGACCACAGAACGGAACGGATCACCCGGATATCTATTCGTTTTTCATTCCGTCATCGACAGACTGGCTCGAACCTCAAACGCAACCATCTTTTTCTCCAAATGTCTATGTTGATGTCAAAACCACGATCCAGAAAAAGATCAAAGCCCTTTCCCACTACGCTTCAGAAATGAAACCCTACCCCCATTCCCGATCTTTGGGTTCAGTTATCAATCACGCCCAATATTGGGGTAACCGCGTGGGATTGCAGTATGCTGAACCTTTGATCTTGATTCGGAAGGTTCAATGACAAGATGTCGGATAAGGTTGCTATCCTTTTGGCGATAAACAATACCAATGGGCTCATTTCATTCCGATACCTCTTGCAATGCGATACAATCATTATCAAAGCGCTATTAGTGCATCCAGAGAAAAATGCCCAACGCCTTCGAGAAATCAAGGAGATTGCTGAAAATAAGGGTATTTCCGTTATCACTTGGGAAAAAAAGTCCCAGGATAAAATAGTCCAAGCAATCAAAGAGCAAGATACGGATATCTTACTTTCAGTAAACTTTGGGTATCTGATCCCAGAAAGGGTTTTAGTCCTTTTTGAAAATGCGCTGAATCTTCATACCGGATACCTTCCATGGAATAAAGGAAAGCACCCGAATGTATGGCCACTGATCGACGGTTCTCCTGCGGGAGTTACCCTTCATATCATGACCCCTAAGATAGACCAAGGACCAATTGTCTACAGAGAAAAAGTGCCTGTGGAACCAGATGATAACGCAAAAACGCTTTACCACAAGCTGGAACGCACTTCGATTAAAGTTTTAGAGAAGGCCTTGATCCCATATCTCCAAAGAAAAATCACACCTTTTACACCACTTGAGGAAGGGACCCACCACACTCATAGCGATTTTTTAGAGCTTCTCCATATCCGGATGGATCAAAGACAGACTGCTCGAGAATGGATCAACCTATTGAGGGCACTAACATTTCCTCCTTATCAAAATGCTTGGTTTTTGGAAGAAGGGAAGAAATACTTTCTTTCCATTGGCATTCAACTAGAAAAGGAAGAATGAAAGAAGGGAAGAAAGAAAAGGAATATGCAAAAGCCGAAAATTTCATTGCTCACATTGGGTACCGCTCAATTGGGCCTGTCTTATGGTATTGCAAACTTTCAAGGGATGCCAGTACAAGAAGAGGTCTTTCGAATCCTAGCCCTGGCTATTGATCAAGGTATTACCTCTTGGGACACAGCTTCCACATACGGCCAGAGTGAATCCCGTATAGGAGCATTTTTAGAAAAACATCCTGAGTACATCCCGAATCTTTGGATCGGGACCAAAATCGCATCTCTATCTAAAGAAAAAACACTTTCCGAACGGGTAGAAGACAATATTCATCGCAGCATCAATGCTTCTATTGTGTCTATGGGCCTTCCACAACTGTCTCTTGCTATGCTCCATGACTTTCATGACATCCTCCGGTATCAGGCAGAAATCGTCCAAGCCTTTCATCAAGCCCAAGAAAAGGGGAAGATCCTTCATGCAGGCATATCAGTCTACGAGCCACAGGAGGCAGAGTATCTCCTTAAAAAGACCAAAGCAATCGAACCCATTCGTTCCATTCAGATCCCACTCAATCTCTTTGACCACAGGTTCCTCCGTAACCAGCTTCTTCAGAGGATGAAAGATCAGGGGTGGACCATCTACGCTCGAAGCATATATCTCCAAGGCTTCTTCTTCCTTTCCAAGGAAATCCTGCCCGAAAAACTGAGAAACGCAACTCCTTATCTCAAGAAACTACAAGAGATGACGATAGAATATGGTTGTTCTATTCAACAATTAGCTATGGCCTTCGTTGCACAGTTCCGCGAAATCGACAGCGTTTTAATCGGTGTGGAGAGGGAAGAACAGTTAAAAAAGAACATCCAAGTCTGGAATACCCTTCATAAGGTGCCAAGCCTGGCCATCCATAAACAAAAGGAAGTCTTTTCAGACATTCCCACCAATATCATCGATCCGAGACAATGGTAAGGGAGGAACCAATGATGTATTTCCTGGAAACGGAATCGATCGGTCTGAAAAAACTAACCCAAAAGGAATGTACAGAAACCTACGTAGACTGGATGAACGACGAGCAGGTCACACGAACTTTGGTCAGCGGAAAAACTCCGCAATCCCTAGAAGATGTGCAAAGCTTCATTGCATCATCGAACCATGCTTACCGCATCACCTTCGCCATCTACCGGAAAGACCAAAACCGCCACATCGGCAACGTTAAACTCGATCACATCGACTGGATCAACCGAAAGGCTGATTATGGAATCCTCATAGGAGACAGAGCCTCCTGGGGAAAGGGATATGCAACCCAAACGACAAAATTGGTGGTCGATTACGCTTTCTCCATTCTGAACTTGAACCGGGTCTATCTCGGTGTGTTGGAAACAAACCCTTCAGCAAGCGCCATCTACCGAAAAATCGGTTTTCAGGAAGAGGGCAAAAAATGCCAGGATCAGCTCGTTCAAGGACAGTATGTCGATTCTTTGTTCATGTCGATCACACGCCAACGATGGCTGGTATATGGAAAAAAAGTGGTAGCCATTATCCAGGCTCGGTGCAGCTCCTCACGGCTTCCAGGTAAGGTGCTCAAGGAGCTGGGGAGGAAACCCATGATTCAGCAGGTTTACGATCGCGTACGAAAAGCCCGATCAGTTCACCAGACCATCATTGCCACATCTGTGGATCCTTCCGACAACCCTCTGGTTCAATTGTGCGAGCATCACGCAATCCCCTACTATCGGGGGGACCTGAACGATGTGCTTACTCGCTTTTACGAAGCCGCCAAAGCATATCGGGCCCAGATCTTAGTCCGGATAACCGGAGATTGCCCTTTGATCGACCCCGAGGTCATTGACCGGGTCGTAGAAGTGTACCAAGATAACGCGCAAAATGTGGACTACGCATCGAATATAGACTTTCTCACGTACCCCGATGGTTTGGATACGGAAGTCTTTAGTATCCATGCTTTGGAGCAAGCCAATCAAAAAGCCACCATGAAGTCTGATCGGGAACATGTCACCCCTTACTTGAGAAAGCATATGCGAAAGATAAACGTGGCACTGGATCAAGCCAATTACAGCCATCTGCGATGGACAGTCGATCAGCAGGAAGATTTCGATTTGATTCAGAAGATTTTTCAAGACTTAGGAAAAGAAGGAAGGTATTTTGGAATGGATGAAATCCTGAAGTGGATCAAGTCCCATCCTCATGAAGCTGGGCAAAATATCCATATCCCCATCAACGAAGGGTTGAAAAAATCTTTGGAAGACGAAAGAACCATCTAAGGAGGCACATTAAAATGGGCAAAGGACAAGACCTGTACCGAAAAGCCAAAACTATCATACCCGGCGGAACCCAGCTCCTCTCCAAGCGTCCGGAAATGTTCCTCCCTGACATATGGCCCGCTTACTACAGCCGTTCCGAAGGATGCGAAGTTTGGGACCTGGATAATAATCATTATTACGATTTCAGCTATATGGGTATCGGAGCCTGCCCGCTCGGATATGCCGACCAGGAGGTCAACACTGCCGTGATAGAAGCAGTGGGAAAGGGTAACATGAACACACTCAACCCTCCCGAAGAAGTGGAGCTGGCCGAGCTTCTGATCGGCCTCCATCCCTGGGCCCAGATGGTACGGTATGCTCGGAGCGGAGGGGAGGCCATGGCTATCGCTGTTCGCATAGCGCGGGCCTTCTCCCGAAAAGACACCATTCTCTTCTGCGGCTACCACGGATGGAGCGACTGGTACTTGGCCTCCAACCTTTCCGACCAAGCAGCCCTGGATGGCCACTTGCTCCCAGGCCTTCTACCCCTTGGAGTACCCCGGGGATTGAAAGGAACGGCCATTCCCTTTCACTTCAACGACACCCAAGAATTTCTCAACCTATGGCGCACCCACCGACATCGGATCGGGGCTATTGTCATGGAACCTCTACGCAATACCGACCCCAGACCAGACTTTCTCCAAGCCGTCAATCAGATCGCCCAAGAAAACCAGATTCCTCTAGTTATCGACGAGATCACCGCGGGATTTCGCCTTTGCTTGGGCGGAGCGCACCTTCTCTATGAATACAAACCAGACATCGCTATCTTTGCAAAAGGCATCAGCAACGGCTTTCCCATGGCAGCCGTCATTGGAAAAAGAGGGATCATGCAAAAAGCCCAAGACTCATTCATCAGCAGCACCTACTGGACCGATCGAATTGGCCCATCAGCAGCCTTAGCCACCATTAAAAAGATGGGAAAAACAAAGGCACAAGCGAAATTGATCCAAGCAGGCAAAGCCATTAAAAAGATATGGGCTCAAGCCGCAGACCAGGCGAGTCTTTCAATCCTTATCTCCGGAATCGACCCATTGTGCCGTTTCGGATTCGATTGCCCAGAGCCTTCAGTACTGAAAACCCTCTTCACCCAACTCATGCTCGAAAAAGGGTTTCTTGCTTCCACTGCTTTTTATGCCTCTTTTGCACATAACGAAGAAACGATTGCAAAATATAAGCAAGCGGTATTAGAGAGTTTTTCGGAAATTAAGCGTTTGGTAACCCAAAACCAAGAAAAGAAAGCCCTCAAAGGGCCAATCTGTCATAGCGGTTTTCAACGGTTGAACTAGTTTTTTGGAGGATTTGAAGGATTATTAAACGACTCTTCTCGAACACCCGAAGAATTATAAGGATGAACAATATCTTCTTTTGCTTTTTCAAGCAACCCAATGCAGAGTTTTGCGGTGTCTCCGATGACAGCAAACCATTTCTTTTGAGAAAGAATGGTTTCGATGGAAGCTTTTATGGAAACATCATGTTTATTCGGTATAGCATTCATTTCTATTTCGAAATTTAAATAAAATGATTGAATAATGTGCATAAATAACAGCTGAAAAGTTTCTTTGTTTTTTTGTACTTGAAGTTTGAATCCATTGATGTGTGAATGAATATACTTTAGCCGTTCCTCATTCTCTTTGCAATAGTCTTTTTGGTTCAATAAGGCTAATAATTCCGAATCATAATCTTTCAAAGCTTGAACTGCTTCTGCACAAGATTGGTACATCCCCTCCATCACATCGATTGCGCCCAATACCAACTGGAAGACGCGCTTTCTATCCTCTTCTGCCTGCTTGGAAGAAAAGTGGCTTAGGTGTGATTTGATCTTTTCAAGCGGAAAATAGGGTTTTGTGATGTATTTCGGTATGGCTTCTTCGAAGCGCATAAATGTTGAGCCTTTTATATAGGCCCCTCCTTCAGAACAGTTGATACAGGTGCCAGGGTATTTTGACAACGCCAATTCATAAGAGGTTCGGAAGAGCTGCCATAATTGATTTGTATAGACGGGTTCACCATCATTGCCCGGCACCTGTATCCGGTTTTCCTGCTTGAATTTCTGCTTGTCATCATGAAAGACTCCCGATGCGTGAGTAATTCCTTCCCGACCATAAGCAAGATCCTGACCAATCAAAATGATGGGATCACATCCCATTGCGGCTGCGATTTCAAAGGACATATTCCCTGTCGAATGTGAGATATTCAAAATTCCACGATCTATCTGAAGCCATTTGAAATGATCGAAATTCCGGTATACTATGATTCTTGGCCCTGGATAGGCTTGATAGGCTTTGTTCAATATTACAGGAGTTGCCGAATAGTATACATCGCACACCTCTTCTTTTTGAAAACCTTCCATCAAAGGCACAACCTCTGGGGTGCGTTCAATCGAAACAATCATGTGTGGTTTTACCCCGATTGCCATAAGTGGCCGTAAAGATGCCTCAGGCGCAATAATCAATGCTTTTTCCTCAAGCCCTTTCAACAAGTGCTTTGTTTTATTGAGGGAAGGACCTGTAGAGGCTACGATTGCGGGTTTTCCCTTGAACTGATCAAACAATAGGTTGATTCCGGGGTTGTAGATGATCTCGTTGATATTCTCCAGCATATTCTGTACACCGATCAAAGAGTCTTCGATGGAATTTCCGAAATTATTCAACCGGTATATTCCTGCTTCGCGAAAGGCCTTAAGAGCTTGGAGATAGTATTCTTTGTTTCTCTGTAACGTTTGCATGAGGAAAACAGGTTTCATGGCTTTTAATAATACAACAAGCTTATACCCTGCTGAGAACTGGTCTTGCATTTTACCAAACAATTCCTCCTGTGGTTCTCCCACTACCAAATGCAAAGAAAGCAGTTTTCCCATAGCGGCATAATCCTGAACTTGCATGGAAGCAGCAAAAACCTCCAACTCCTTTTCCACAATCACCATATGGGTTGTGGGCGCTTTCTGAGAATGATCCTGTAAAAAGCAATCGATCTCGTAACCCAAGCCACAGCCCAAAAAAAGCACACACTTCGCGTTTTTCAAGTCCAGTTTCTTCAGTTCTTCACGGGTTTGTTCGATGGGATCGTTGAGGTCATAGAAAAAACCATTTCGGTCGGGTAGAGTGAGGTTCCATAGGTTTTTTGGGCCCGTTTTTTGAACCTGGTATTTCCGGGTAGAGGGAAGACTTTCAACTCGTGTTGCAAGCTGCGGTGCGAAAGCTTTAAGAAAAACCAGGTTTTTTGTATAGAGAGACAAGGCTGGTTTGGCTGTCACAGTAGCTATTGGGTCGGAGGATTTTGTCTTCTTTTTTCTCATTTTATTGCTCATCTGTCCCTCCTTCTTCTATAGAAATATCTTTTCCCTTATCTCTGAAAGGAGAAAATGCTTGGAGAAAAAGGGTTTGCGCCGTATCTAAGGGGTAAACATCTCGCTTCACGTAGGGAAGTTGGCTGATATCGCTGAATGAAACCACGCCGAAAGTATCTTGAGAAAGGACAGCAGAAATCGTTTTATAGCCGCATGCCGCCAATGCTGCCACAAGAAACATCCCGGAACCCACTACAAACCTGTAATCACCCTCTTGAAGCAAAAGCGTTCCTGATACCACACTTCCTTTGAACAAGGCGGGAAGGTATCCGATGGTGCGAATGCAGATATAGGTATCGAGCAGTTTTTTAAAGATCGCTTCGCCCTCCTCCTGCTCGACAGGACCAAACTCGGCTAAGCCCGGTCGAGGGATCGGATTACCTAGAGAGGGTTTATCCTCAGGCACCCACTGAGACAAAGGTTGGGAACGGCTGAAATCGTAGACCATGCGTTCGATTTCGGAGATATTTTTCTCAGAGAATGCAGGAGCCTTCCCTTCATACTGGATGAACCCAGCGCCTAAATAGAATCGTGCGTATTGCTCCGGGCGGGTCCAGGGCATGGGAAAAGCAGCCCTGGCTTTCAGATCCCAAAGCGGGGGATAAGGGTTTGTAGTGGGGAGCATAAAAGCCTGTTGCTTGTTTTCTCTTGGATAGGCGTCGTAATAGGACTTTAAGATGGATTGATCATAGGTGAGATCCGGGTTTTCTTCAAATTGCCGTAATGTGGCAGCAAAAGGGTTCCAATCAATTTCCAACGGAGATAGCGGGGTGAAGTGAAAGGCGAGACATTGCCCAAGATCAATGATGACCTCTCTCTGATCTGTCACTTCAAATTCTGGAAGACGTTGCCTGAGGGATTCTAAGGGCAAATTATGAACTGAACTCATTTCTTCTCTTTCTCCCTCTTCTTCGATAAACTGAGCAACAGGCTCACCCTGGTTCCATTGCCCGAAGTATTCCAAATGGCCATCAGCATTATATAGTTTACCTTCACCGTGGCGTAGGCCATCCTTCCAGTTTCCCTGATACGCCAAACCCCCTTCTTCATAGTACGCCTTTCCGCATCCGTGCGACTGACCACCTTCAAAACTGCCATCATACCAGATCAAACCATTCTCATGGTATTTAATCCCTTGTCCATGGGGATTCCCTTCCTTCCACTGTCCCTGGTAGGACAATCCTCCTTCCGGGCGATATTGCCTTCCCTCTCCATCTTCTCTCCCGGCGGAAAAGGAGCCATCGTAGATCAAATGCCCATCAGGGTCATACAACTTCCCTAAACCGTGGAATCGATTGGCCTTCCATTGCCCCTCATAGAGGAAATTTCCCCCTTCATTATACTGTTTGCCTTCCCCTTCTCGCTTCCCCTCTTTCCACTCCCCCTCATACCACAGGTTGCCATTGGGGTGATAGGCTTTTCCTAAGCCGTGGGGACGGTTGTCTTCCCACTGTCCCTGGTAGTGAAGTGTTTCTGTTCTTATGTACCACAACTGCCCTTCGCCATTCAAACTTCCCGACACCATATCACCTTCATACGCTTTTTTTCCATCGGGAAACTGGATCTGTATCTGCTCCTTCATGGCTACTCACCTCTTTCAATTTCATCCATGCTTACTTATCGGAATTGCCAGCGATGCCTTGAATCGTAGGGTTCTTGGTTGGCCCGATTCCATTGCATTATAGCACAATCCCCTGAAAAAACGACCCCCCCTAAGGGGGGTCGATGCTGTACTGTGGAAAAAAAGAAAACCAAGCTTATCTCAGAAGCTGAAGTACGTTCTGTGGAAGCTGATTGGCCTGGGCAAGCATGGCGTTGGCGGACTGGAGCAGGATCTGCTGCTTGGTGAAGTTCATGATCTCCCATGCCATATCGGCGTCGCGGATTCGAGATTCAGCTGCGGTCAAGTTCTCCATGGTCACACCCAGGTTGTTGATGGTGTGTTCCAATCGGTTCTGTAAAGCTCCGAGCTTGGATCGTTCGCTGGATACCATACCAATCGCATTGTCCAGCCTTCCAATGGCTTGGTTTGCCAAGGGGTTGCTGGTTACCTGTAAACCAGAGATTCCTAGAGCCCGGCTACTCATGTTACCGATGCCCATACCAATATCCTGTTTTTGGTTGGCGCCGATGTGATAGACATTCGTCCGGTCTGCAAGGTGAACAAAGGTTGTGCTCATGTTGTCAGAGCCACCTTCGAAAATGAAGTTTTTCGTATCTTCATTCCAGGAAACACGAACTCCTTCACTTGAAGCGAACTGAACATCAACATTCTGATGAACGACACCAATCAGTTTGTTCTCGGAAAGTTGTACGTTCTCAGCGACAACTTTATCATTATGAACTTCCCGGACAGTAACCGTATAGTAGTTGTTTCGGGCATCCTGAATGGTTGTAAGACTGAGGGCGTTGATGGTGGCGTCATCACCGACAAAAGTAATCTTTCCTTCGTTTCCGGCGATGGCGCTACGGATTACAAAGGTACCCTTCAAGGCTTCCAAACCAGTGTCGCCGTCTTGGTAATTGTCATACACATACGATACAAACTTATCGGCGTGGTCTTCTTTATTAAGCTCATGCACATTGATCTGGCCCAACCCAACACCGATCGCGTGATTGAGTTTCTGAGCCACATCATCGATCGTATCTGCTTCCGATAAAGTAAAGGTTGCCCGTTTTCCATCCCCTTGTACCAAGGTGATGGTCTGAGGGGTTTCCAAGATGAAGTTTCCGCTGGCATCCCAAAATCGGTCAATGTCGTAGAGCCTGGTATTTCCGTGTGCGATATCACCGAGACCACCAGTGGGATTCTGCAACAGCCGCCCATCGATCTCCAGGAGATTTTGCTTCATGTACCCCATGTTATCAATAAATTCTACATCCCAGTTGCCTGCCGATCCCGTCACAGTGACATTTCCTGCTCCAATCGTGCTTAGAGCTGCCAAAGCGGTTTGCACATCAGCAGCGGTGGCATCGTAGGCAATGGCGTCTGTCGTATCGGTGCCATAGCTCTGCACAGTTTGAACGGAAAGTGTGTGGTCAGCGGTCATGTACATAAAGAGGTTGGAGTCTTCTACAGAAGCATCAAACCGGATCCGGAATTGGCCGGTTTGAGTTTCTTCCACCTCGACCATACCTGCACCATACAGTCCTTCCAACTCAGCAAGCAGAGCGGTAGTAGTCATCGCAGAAGCTTCGATTCCTGCCGTCGCTGTACCGGTTCCGATTCTGAAAAGGATATTGCTGCTTCCTGCAGACACATTGGACACATCCAAAACTTTAACTTCAGAGACAGTATGGGTCAGGGTGAAGGTCCCCCCTGTGGCTCCTTCGGTTTTAACGTTTTGGATAGAGTTGGAGAAATCTGCCAGAATCGCTCTGTTTTGAAGATCGCTAGTTGTAAATAGTGCAGTACCTGTAGTACCTGCTGCAGAAAGATTGCTCAATTGAACCGATGCACTATACACGCCAATCGTTGCTGCGGCACTATCCAGTTTGTTTTGAATCAGGGCTTGCAAGTCAGTGGCCGTAATTCCTGCAGTTCCAATCGTTACATAGAGGGTCTGGGTTCCAGTATCGACATATGAGCCCACGGCAGTTCCTGATATGAGACGGACGTTTAAGTCATTATTTCCACTTACGTTTGTGACACGGATTGCATCGATACCTTGAGGCGCTCCATAGGCCATTACTTCTCCGGATAGGGTACCAAGCGCTGTGAACACTTGCGTACCTTCAGTTGCAGAAACGATAAAACTACCTGCAGCTGTAAACAAGGATTCCAGAGCGCTTTGAATGAGGTTAGCCGCACCAGTTGTGGTTGTTGCTGTAGTTACATATACAAGGATCTCATTGGCTTCCGCATTGTATGAGTGTGAAGCGCTTGTTTCTCCTACAAGAATGGAAACTTTAATGTTAGATGTGACATTCTCATTTTGAGTATAGACTGTAATAAATGCTGATCCAGCATCACCGCCTGTCACAACAGTAGGAGCAGATTCACCAATCGTCAAATAAGCCACCCCTCCGAACTGACCGGCTTGTGTTTCTGCTACATCCGCTGTAGAACCAATATGCTTGATCTTGAAGATGTCCGTCTTTTGGACCTCGTTCAGACCGGGTGAGGCTTCGATCTCCAGCTTGTAATTCCCCCCACCGGGCGCCTTTTGTCCAAACTGATCGAGTACACGTAGTCCGTCTCTCATAAAGATCTGAGTGGTCAGCTTGTCCGAAGAGACCAAAGCCGATGTGGACCCGTCCAAAAGTTTCTTGTTGTTGAATTCTGTGGTAGCGCTGATTCGGTCGATCTCTTCCACCAGCTGGTTGATTTCCTTTTGGATCTCCATTCGGTCCTGAGAGGTGTACGTGTCGTTTGCCGCTTGGACCGCCAATTCCCTCATCCTCTGCAAGATGGCGTGGGTTTCGTTCAAACCCCCTTCTGCTGTTTGAACCATCGAAATACCGTCTTGCGCGTTCCGAATCGCTTGGTTCAATCCTCGTACCTGAGCCCGCATCTTTTCACTGATTGCCAGCCCCGCTGCGTCATCTGCCGCGCGATTGATTCGAAGACCGGTCGACAGCTTTTCAAGGGACTTCGCCATCTGCCCGCTGATCAACGTACTGTTTCTCCACGCATTCAATGCCGGAATGTTGTGATAAATACGCATCGCTTTCTACCTCCTTGTTTTAATGATCCCCACCGTCCGTTGGTGGGCGTCTTTCCCTCTGGCCAGAGAGGTTCTTACCTCAAATATCGGCAGACCTTAAGGAAACTTGAATTACTCCCACCTCTTGGCATATCAGTCATGAGGGGAATAAATCTATGGTATAATCGATCACTACTGATCCATTTTGCTGGGAGTAAGAAAGTCCAGCGTAGAAATCACTCACATTATGCAAAAGCCGGAGTTTCCCTAAGTGTCAAACGATTCCCGATCCTTCGGAACAAACAGTTGTTGATCAAATACCAGGCCAGACGGACTAACAGTATCCCAATACAATCGTCTATTTAAAGGCCTGTTTAGAAAGGATGATGATATGCTTTTGGATGAAGGTATGTTCGTGCAGATTCATTCTTTGGAGAAGGACAAGAGTGAGATCGACAAGAAACGAATTATCAATATGTTCCAATCTCCATTCTTAAAAGAGATTCTTGTTGTAACCGCTAAAGACAACCTCGAAACTGCCCGTACGGGAAACATGTCCGATCCTGAAATCAAAAAACAGAACGAAGGCGCTATGAGTGACGCGGCCACAGAGTATATCGATCTTGTGGTCAAGCATGTGATCCAGCCTACCTTTTTGAGGTATATCAATCCGAAAGAATAAGAGATAGGAGTCGGCGAACCAATAAGCAAACCTTTCGGAAAAAGTTGATACTCCAACCCTTTCGCAAGATATCCCGACAATGGATCTTTTTCTCCTATGAAGAAGATTTTTCTTCCGAAGAATTTTTCTTCCTCTGCTTTGCGCACTTTTTCTGCGCCTTTGAAGATTCCGCAATGAGCGTATCCATAATCCGAATAGGCAAAAACTGCGCTGGATAGAAAATGGCTTTGCTAGTAGTTCGTAATAATCATGAACCCATTAAGACGAGACGAGTGAAAACGATCAGCTAATGAAGCAATCTGATCTGACCGATACTACCAGCGAGGAATTGTTTTTTTGGAGGTGATTCATGATGATCATCAGTCACAACGCAGCGGCTTTCGCTGCTTGGCGACAGGTGACCAGGAATAACGGCAAGATGTCGGTTCATCTTGAGCGGATGGCTACGGGGCTTCGGATCAATCGCGGCGCGGACGATGCGGCTGGTCTTGCGATATCGGAAAAAATGCGGAGCCAGATCCGGGGGGTGCAGCAGGCGATGCGCAATGCCCAGGATGGGATTTCCATGATCCAGACCGCCGAAGGGGCGTTGCAGGAAGGGCATTCCGTGCTTCAACGGATGCGGGAGTTGCTGGTTCAGGCAGCGAATGATACCTACACCATGGAAGACCGGATGAAGATCAACGATGAGATTCAACACCTGAAAAGGAACCTGGATGAGATCTCCCAACATACGGAGTTCAACACGATGAAGCTTTTGGATGGATCGGCCTCTTTGAGGATCTCCAGCAGCTCGAATCTGGTCCAGCTTGTAGCGGGGGAGAACCATTTGGCCACGGCGGTGGCCGACAGTATGATCACGCAGTCTTCAGGGGCCCTTCGCTTGGATATGGAGATCAGCGGAGGCGCCAGCCAAGTGCAGAACTCGCACATCTACAACCAGATCAACGGTACCCTTTCCGATGCGATTCAGAAGTCTCCGGAAAGCGGCAAGTATTCAGGATTGACCGCCTTTCAAGCCACAGGTTTGAAGGAAGAGTCCTATGTGATGGAAAGCAGAGAGGTTCCCTTTGGCGGGGTCTACTATGTCGACGCCGCAGGCAATGAGACGAACGATCCCAACGCCGTCATGGGGATCTCTTCGATGGAAGTGACCGCTACTCCCAATATCGTGGCCTTTGGCGATTACGAGATCACGCCCGCCAAGGAAGTGCCCTTTATGGCGATCTTCGATGATTACCAGAATACCGGCAATGATCTGATCCGTGGGGTGGATCCCACCGGGCGGGATGAGATCGACGTGCGGATGGATGTGGTTGCTTCTCAAGGGGCTGTGAACGCCCAGACTGAAGTGGCTTGGACAGACATTGGTGGTGCTGGTGGGGGAACGATTGTGGACGCAGATCCTGCTGGGCATATATTTGCCCAAGATGTGGCTTATCAAACGGATGCGACATTCAACACGAACCTGTATACACATTTTCAGGTGAATGCGCTGGATCCCCGCGATCTTCTGGCTTCCGATATCCAGGCGATTTCTTCGTATGTATCGGCAAGTGGATCGGAAGTGGATATGGAGCTCACCTATAAGTCGGAAGCGGTGGCACAGGTGAATATGGCATTGGATTATCGCGCTTCTGCAGCCTCTCAAATGGAAATGGAACTGACCTTTCAAACCGCATCAGACAGCCGGGTGGGGGTAGCAGCCACCTACCAGGCCAAAGCGGCAGAGACCATTTCGTTCGATACGACCTATATACTTCCGCCCACCTATAACGTGACTATCGAAAAGGCAGGTTCAGGTGTTTCCCTTGGAACGGTCGATATTGGAGGAATGAGTATTAATAACGCCCGAACGACGCTTAATACTACCTACAACGGTGTTGGAATCGATTTCTCTCTTGAATTGGTAAGTGGAAGACACCGTCTTCAGGTTGATAACAATCATGGAGAAGCCATACGGATTTCAGATGACCAATCAGATCAACTGGGATTAACCGCCGGTGGGGATCTTGCGCAAGGAGCCTCTCGAAGTGGTACGCTCCAGGATTATTTTACCCGAACAACAGTGGACGTAAGCGGGCAAGATATCGATGCTATTGCCGGTACGCTGAATGGTTCTTTTGGAGGAAAAGGTTTAGTTTTCTCCGTTGTTGGCCCAGCGGACGGGACAAGGATTACGATTGATAACACAGGTTCTCACACTGCCCTGATCGTCAATGATGCCGCAGGAGATTCTGTAGAGACCGAATTGGGTCTGAATGGTTATAGTAGTGGAGCAGGAAGCGGGCCTTGGGATGGAGGGCAAACTGTGTTCCACAATCATGCATTCGAAGTTGACATCAGCAATCAGTTTTTACAGACCGGAGCAGGTGGTTTTTTGGAAACAGTTCAAGATGCCATCAACGCGCAAGTCGCAGCGAACCTGCCGATATCCGGGGTTTCTACCACAACAGGAGGCGGCACGCTTCGTGGCTTTTCCTTGAACAATGGATCATCATATCGGCTTGCCTTTTCCGATGCAGCGGGTGGAGACTGGGATCTTCTGAATATGTCCCATTCAATCAACAGAGGAGGGAACCGGTCTTCAAATGCGGTTTATCACAACCATACTTTTTCTGCAAACGTCAGCAACCAGAGTTTGTCCCAAATACGCCTGTCTCTTCGAAATGCCTTATCAACCGCTTTAAATAACGACGGGATTGCAAATCCCGTAACAGTAAACGATGTCTTCCAACTTGAAAATGGGTCTGGGAGTCTGGATCGAATCTTTATCCGCAATAGTGGCACGGCAGATACACGGTATCAGCTCAAGATCAACAGCCACTCTGGCGCGGTTTCCAACGAATTGAATCTGGTTTCGACTACCGAACGGGGAGCGGATTATTTGGCCGGACATTTGGTGCACCACAACAATGTCCTTTTGAATAATGATATCGGAGACCGTGATCTCGATCAAATCGCAGCGACTCTGCAAGATCGGTTGGTATCGATGTTGAATCTGGACGATTTGGCCAATCCTGGTGGTTCTACATTTGTCCGCGCTGTTCATCCTTCATTGGGGAATTTGAACCGAATTGAGATCCGAAATACTGCCGGCGCGAATACAAGTTATGCGATCACCTTATCGGACGCAGTTGGGGGTATGGCCAATCAACTGAACCTTCACAATGCAGTGACAAACAGGAACGCCACAAGTGTTTCGCATGGGGTGTATCATGAGCATACCCATCGAATTGCGGTAGGCGATCGAGATTTGGAGGAGATCCGAACGGTTTTGCAAAGCCATCTCCAAACGTTGGTCAACAACGACCAGATTGTAAACACAAACACCCAACATACCTTCCTCCGAATCGAAGATCCTCCGGGAAGTGGTCGTCACCGAATTGTGATGGATAATACCGGAAATCGAAATACCAGTTATCAGATCCAGTTTTCTGATCATGCTGGAGGGGAAGTGGCCCAGCAATTGGGTATCGATACGACGGTGAACCGTGCTGATTCCCATGATGGTATTCTACGCGACTATGGGTATGATTGGGGTGTGGTTGCCACCAACAGCACAAACATCGAACAACTGATGGCAGAGTTGAACAGTCATGACCTCTTTTCGACGGCTTGGGTGACACAGCCGAATTACACGGATCAATACTATGGTCGGTTCAGCATCACCAATGTGGGTGAGCCTGACGCGGCTGACGAAAAACGGAGGATAACCCTGCGCAGCGCTGTTGGAACAGGAGCGAATGACCTGTTGGGAGGGGAGATGACCCTTCGCTTGAATGCTGCTGGCCAAACACAACTTTGGCAAGCTCGGGATCGTATTCAGGTGCAAACCCAGTACAACGGCATCACCAATACCGGCATCGATGTGGCCGGTTCGCGTACCGACTGGTGGTGGGAGGGTGTGGATGGAGACCGGAACCCGTTGGTTGCAGACCCCAACCTGGGCTTTACTTCGCTCAAGATTCACGATAACACGATCAACGCATCAGAATTGATGGTGGGAGACGCCTGGAGCCTCTTCACCATCGCCCAGGGGCATGCCAACCATGACCGGTTGGACTTTCACCTACGAGATGGCGCTTCTTCCTCGAGTTATGCCAGTGAGCACGGGGAGGCAAGTGATCATGGAGGTGGGTCGTACCGGTTCAACAACGGGGTGTTGGACAGTCGTTCCATGATGATTCCGCAAAGCGTGCGGATGGGGATCGGAATCCAGGAGAGCTTCGATCATCGGATTCAGTTTGGCAATACCATCACTGATTCTACCGATGCTGTGGTCTACAAAGAGCGGTACCAGGCGCCCGAATTTGATCATTATGCCCATGCCTACTATGGGGATGACACCACGTATTTCTTCGAAAATAAAGGCGACTGGAGCGACTACATCCAAAATGCGGCAATATGGCGGCAGGAAGATACGAATATGTCGATGCTTTTCAAGGTCTTGGAAAACGGGAATCTTGAGGTGGAGGGAAAGGGGTATAATCGCGATGGCACGGTGGCCGACTTTGATCCTGTGGAGATCGCCCTTCCCACTGGCGGGCCAATCGAGATCGGGTCTGTCGGGTTCGACGATCTGGTGATCGGAGGGCCGTTGACCACCGGGGACAAGTTCGTGATCAACATCGCCGCGCGCGCTGGGCATGTGGATTCTGTAGATTCTCATGGAGATCTGGTCTATACCGATGCGAATGTGGCCATTACCGGCTCTCCTTTCCGGATCATGGGCAGCGAGATGCAGTACCGTTTCGACGAAGGGGCTGTGAATGGTCAGGAATTGAACCTGCTGGGGTATTTCGTGCATCCGATCATGGGTGGTCTGGAGAGCGGATACTACACCGGCACGATCAACATGGGCGTTTCCGGCGCGGGATTTACCGCGGGCACGCGTGTGGATGGGCAGCAGGCGGCGCTGTTGGAGGTCAATTATTTCGGGCGTTTCGACCATCTGGCTGGCGCTTTGATCAATGATTTTTACTTTGCCCAGTTGGACCATACCGCCCCCACAAGTATCGTGATCGATCGCATCGAGTATGACCAGCAGTCGAAATGGAACGGTTCTGTGGTCTTCGAGGTGCTCGAGGTGGATGAGAGCAGCGTGCTTCTTCGGGGCCAGGCCCATCTGTATGATGTGGATATGCAGTATCGGTATGAGGAAGACGATTATATCCTTCTGGACAAAAGCAACCCGCAATTGACCCTCTTCCAGAAGATGGGGTTCGAGGGGATTACCTTTACGGAGTTTTGTTTCTGTGATTTGAGCAAGTTGAGCGTGGAAGATGTCTTTACCCTGACTTTGAGCGCCAATGCGGAGTTTGCGGGGGAGAACTACGATGAGCTTTTTCTCTTTACCGAGCAGTACCCGGGTTCGATGTATCCCATGGGCTGGAGGTTTCGTGATGGGTTGTTGGATAACAGCACCACCACGCTGAAGACCTTCCAGATCGGCCCCTGGAACGATCCGATGACTGGCGAACAGGTGGAGGGATGGGTGCATGAAGGTCAGATGACCCTGGGGTTCAAGGATTTTCATGGTGGTACGGTGGAAGGGGTCTTGGGGAGCAAGACCACACCAAGGATTATCGAGGATACGGTGCGGTTCGATTCAGTGTACAAGCAAGGGTTTGATACAGGCACTGCCAATCGTCACACGCGATTGGTGGATATTGCCGAGTTGTACGATGCCACGGGCACCTTTCTTTTGGACGAGCCACAGTTTCTTCAGATCCTTTTCGACGGGAAAGAGCATTCCATATGGCTGAGACCGGATGATCGCCTTTTGGATGTGATGGATCGGATCAACCATACGATGTATGAGGTCTTTGGACAGAAGGATTTGATTCGCGCGGATCAGCAGTATAAGTTTGCCTACTTCACCGATCAACCCATGGAGCAAACCCAGATGGCCCGTCCGGAGGGGAGTTTCATGATCCAGACGGCGCTGGCGGGCAAGCAAGGCGAGGTGATGTTGAACGGTAACCCGGATCTGGTGCGCATATTGGGGATGCAGGTCATTCGAGAGTCGAGCGAAAGCGCAGTGACGATGACCCTTTCCGATGCGGTCCGCGGGACGGTGCTTCAAAAGGAGCTGAAGACCAGCACCAATCAAGCGATGATGCTGGGAAACGATTCTCGGGCGCAAATCAAGGTGTCTGCAAAGTATGGAACCCCGGCGGTTGATTACAACGAGGTCCTCAAGGAGTTTACCCATGGCGTCCAGCAGGCCAATGCCCTCTTTTTGCGCGTGATCGATCAAACCAAACTTCTCCATATCGGCGGCAATCAGAGACAGGATACCTTGTTCCAGATCAATCGCATGGATTCCCAGGCTTTGGGGCTCCGGGGGTTGAGCGCTTTGACCCGAGAAAAGGCCAACGATGGAATCGGAAAGGTCGATCGGGCAACGGCCAAAGTCTCCGGCCAACGATCGATGCTGGGCGCTTTGCAGAATCGGCTGGAACACACCATCGACAACCTGGGCGTGACCGCAGAAAACCTGACTTCTTCCGAAAGCCGGATCCGAGACGCCGATATGGCCTGGGAGGTGATGATGCTGACAAAAACACAGATCCTATTGCAAACCGCCCAAGCAATGCTATCCCAAGCCAACACCATGCCCAACCAGATCGTCGATTTGCTCAGGGGAATGTAGAACTTTTGATCCGGACTCCTGATCATTTCGATCAAACATTAAGGAGGGTTGGTATGCGTAGTACAGAGGATTCGCCGATTCCCTATGCTCAACATTGGATTACTCCCGAAGATCTCCAGGCGGTCGCCAATGTGCTTGAGTGCGAATGGCTCACGCAAGGTCCTATGGTGGAGGCCTTCGAGCAAAGAATGGCCGAGTTTGTTGGAACCAAATATGCGGTCGCTTTCAATTCGGGGACTTCCGCGCTTCATGCGGCGATGTTCGCAGCGGGGGTGGGTCCGGTGGACACCGTTGTTTCTTCTCCGATCACTTTTGTGGCATCAACCAACGCCGCGCTCTACCTGAGGGCCAAGGTCGTCTTTGTGGATATGGATCCCGCCACCTGGTGCATCGATATCGAAAGGCTCAAGGAACTTCCGGTTTCACCAAAAGTTGTGGTTCCTGTTGACTATGCGGGGTATCCGGTGGATGTGCAAGCCATCATCCATTGGGCCAAAAGCCGGAATTGTATTGTGATCGAGGACGCAGCCCATGCGCTTGGAGCAATACGGAACGGAGCCCGGGTTGGTCAAGGGGCCGATATGACCATGTTTAGTTTTCATCCAGCCAAGCACGTGACCACGGGCGAGGGCGGTGTGATTTCCACCGATTGCCCGGAAATGGACCGGAGGTTGCGATTGTTTCGATCCCACGGAATCACCAAAGACCCCAGCCAGATGACCCGATTCGATGGTCCGTGGTACTACGAAATGCAGGCTCTCGGATGCAACTACCGGATTACCGATTTTCAATGCGCGTTGGGCATCTCCCAGTTGGAACGAATTGAAGCGAACCTCCAGCGCCGTAGGGAGATCGCTCATGCATATGATCAAGCACTCCAAAAGGTTTCTTGGATTCAAACTCCTCCGAAACCGCCCGAGTCGGACGCAACCCATGCGTATCATTTGTACCCCGTACTGCTCGATCCTTCAGTGGATCGAAAACGGGTCTATATGAAGTTGCGCCAAAGGCATATTTTGACCCAGATCCACTATATCCCTGTGCATCTTCAACCCTATTACCGGGAGCGTTTTGGATTTAAGGAAGGCGATTTTCCCATAGCCGAAGATTTTTATCGCCGGGAGATCAGCCTCCCGATGTATCCCATGATGACCGACGTCCAAATTCACCGGGTGATTCACGAGGTTATGAATGCTTTCCCATAAAATATCATACCCTATTGCCATAGGAGAGGGGATAGGCTTATCGTGATCGGGTTTCTGTTCTGGACTCACGGAGGGGGAACAACCGGTATGGGTCATTTGATGCGATGTTTATCTTTAGCCGAAGCCGTCCGCAAAGGTACGGGTTGTTCCAACCATGAGATTTTGTTTCGTACCAACGCCTTATGCCAACCATTTGTGCAAGCGTGGGGGTTTTCTTTGGAAGTTTCGGAGGGGTTTGGTCTTGATGCGCCAAGCAGTCGATCGCATCCTATAGCTCGAACCATTGTCTTTGACGCCTATGGCGCTGGAAGCAAGTATTTGTCGATGCTTAAGTCCCAGTGTGAGAGCCTGTGGATCTTTGATGACAACAACGATCAGTACCAAAGCGCTGATGTCGATGGGGTGATCAACGGGAATCTTCACGCCCTGTCGTTGGATTACCGATCTACCGTTCCCAATGCAAGGACTTTGCTGGGTCCGCGGTATCTAGTAATGAAACCGGAATACTGGGATCTTTCATCCATTCCACTCTCTTTCCAAGAAAAGCGGATCATGATCACCTCGGGCGCGGCCGACCCTCACGACCTTGTCCCGCGATGCCTCGAAGCGCTACAATCGATATCCCTTCAGAAGACCATCATCATCGGGCCTTCCTTTACTTCTCAGCAGATTGAACGGATCCGAGAATTGGCGACCAAAGACGACCAAACGGTTTATGCACCGAACAGTTTGATGAGGCACATACAAGCCGCGTCATTGGTGATCACTGCGGGAGGGTCCACGGTTTACGAGGTTTTGCGGATGCGAAGGACCCCTTTAGCCATCTGTACTGCAGATAACCAACATGCGATTGTCCAGGTTTTGGGGCGAGAAGGGTTGCCCTGCTTTTTGGATCAAACCCTGGCGACTCCAGCGAAGATTCGAAAAAAAACCCTGAATGCCCTCGAACACCTCTCCTCGTACACGCATATTGGCCAATCGCTTTGCGCCCAATTGGACGGTGGCGGGGCGATGAGAGTCGCAGAAGTTCTTAACAGGGACTCTCTGTACTGAACCAAGCTCAGTATTCGGAACCCAACGGACTGTCTTTTGTCGCTTCGAGGGTCCCCTCTTTTTCGCGTTGGATGGCATCTTCCATAATCCGCGCGGTTGCAGTGGCCCCAAATCGAGCGACTCCGATTCTTCGCACAGCAATCGCTGCCCCAAGCGTGCGTACTCCGCCAGCCGCTTTGACTTGGACCTTTGAACTGCATGCCTTTCTCATCAGAAGAAGATCGTCCATCGTTGCGCCCCCCGGACCGAAGGCTGTGGACGTTTTGACAAAATCGGCCCCCGCCCTCTCGCAGATCTGACAAGCCATCTCCTTCAACGCCTCACTGAGGAAGCAGTTTTCGAGAATGACTTTTACCAACGCCTTCTTCTCGTGAGCAACCTCAACCACCGCTCGAATATCCCTTTCTACATAATCAAAATCCCCCGACAAAAGACGCCCGATATTCAAAACCATATCCAGCTCAACCGCGCCTTCGCTGATGGCTTGTCTGGCTTCGAACACTTTGGTTTCTGTGGTCGATGAACCATGAGGAAAGCCCACAATGGAACCAACCTTGACCCCGCTGCCTTGAAGTTCTTCAACAGCGATTTTCACATCGGATGGGCGAACGCTGACCGTGATCGTTCCGTACTTCTTCGCGATTCGGCATCCTTCTCGAATCTGATCGGTGGTTAGTTCCGGACGGACCATTGAATGGTCGATCATTTGGGCAATATCTCTTGCTCTTATCATGCTGTAAATCACTCCTTTTATTGGCTGTTTGTCATTCATTGGACCATTATACCACAAAAAAGAATGAGTCTTCTATGCCCATTCGGCAAGGCAGAACATAAGACCTTCAAAACCCGTATCTGACTGAACAGCAGATTGGCTCAATCGTTTTCTTCTTATTGAAAGAGTGATGGGCAACGAGTGGGGAAAACAACTTTGGCCGATCATGGTTTTTCTGCCCCCACAATCAGGATGGATGAAGGCTTGACAAAGCGAGTGGAGGCGTGGTAAAATATGAATGAATATAAAAGTATTCATTCATTTTGAGTTTTTCAAATCCAATGTTCAAGGGGCATAACAGTATGGAAAAGAAAGAAAGACTCTTTAGGGCCGGTCGAAGCCTTTTCAAAGCTAAGGGGTATAAGGATACGAGTGTGTCCGAGATCACGAAAAAGGCTAGTCTAGCCACAGGAACTTTCTATAACTATTTCTCTTCAAAGGATCACCTATTTATGGAACTCTTTCTTGAAGAGAACCGTAAGCTGAAACAGAGAATAATGAAAACGATCGATCTTGATCGGGATCCGATGAGCATTGTAGAAGAGCTAATGGTTATGAATACCGTTGGGATGCGGAAAAATCCGATCCTTAGGGAATGGTATAACCGAGAAGTCTTTGAACGGATCGAACAGACCTATCGTGAAGTGAAGGGAATCGAGCAAGTCGGGTTTGTGTACGACGTTTTTTTCGATTTGGTCAAACGATGGCAACAAACAGGGATCATGAGAGATGATATTCCTCCTGAAATGGTCATGGCGATCTTTCATTCCATAATAACCATCGATACGCGCAAGGAGGAAATTGGTATTCAATACTTCCCCAAACTCATAGATCATCTGGTGGGTTTTGTCATGGAAGGCTTGAAGAAAGAAACGGAGGCGAACAGGACAACAAGAAGAATCGGATAGAGGGAAAAGGAGGAGTAAGGCATGATGAACCGAAAAGAAAAAACACGAAAGGGGAAAAGAAAGATGACCGGATGGATCATTGCAGCAGTGATCGTGGCGAGCATCGGAATTGGAGGGGCCTTTGGATGGTCTAAATTATCGAAAGAACACAATGAAATCCGCAATTTATCCCTCAATAAAGTTGACTTCGGAGCGCTAAAAGACGGCTCTTATACAGGCACATTCGAAGGAGGAATGTATCGGTGGAGGCAGAACACCATTCGAGTGACCGTCGAGTCCGGAGCGGTCGTTACGATTGAAGTGCTTGAGCATAAAGAGAATCGATCAAAGCAGTTTACCGATCAGCTCTTCAATCGAGTGATTGACAATCAAACGCTTCAAGTTGACGTTGTTTCTGGCGCAACGATTACGTCAAAGGCCTATCTTCAAGGGATTGAAAATGCCTTGATTCAATCGCGGCAATGAAAGGATTACCCTTTTTCCGCGCCGCTGACCAACCCGCTGGTAAAGAAGCGTAAAAGGAAGGGGTATAGAAGCAAGATCGGAACAACGGTAATGATTATGATGGCGGATTGGAGACCCCGAAAGGGTAAGGCAGTTGCCCCTTGAGAATACAGAACGGATTGGAGTGGCCCAAAAAGGGACGCTTTGTCAGCGTCAACGATGAACTGCCTCAACAACACTTGAAGGGGCCATTTTCCTGGGTCGGTAAGGTAAATCATAGGCCGGAAGTAGTCATTCCACCGAGAAATGGCATAGAACAACGTGATGGTAACCACTCCTGGTTTGGCTAAAGGAATGGCTACTTTCCAGATCATCTTCAGATGACCGGCTCCATCGATCTGAGCGGCTTCGAACAGGCTATTTGGGACGCCGATAAAGACATTTCTCAGAAGCATCGTATAGTATACGTTGATGGATCCCGAAAGGATCACGGACCAGTAAGAGTCGATCAATCCAAGATTGCGAATAAGCATGTAGTTGGGAATCACTCCCGGATTGAACAGCATAGGGATGATTAGAAAGATGGTAAAAAACCTCTTTCCCCAAAAACTGCCTCGAGCCAACGCATATGCCGTGAGAATGGTCAGAACCATGTTGATGAAGGTGCCCACGCCAGTGATCATTACGCTGTTTAGAAAGGCTTTTTGAACGAAAGGGGCCTGTAGCAAGACACGATAGTATTCCCATGTCGGATCGCGAGGAATGATTTCCATCCCGGACATGAAGGAGATCTGCTTGATTCCGGTCAAAGAGATGGCCAAGAGATTCAAAAAGGGATAAAGAGTTGTAATCGTTACAAAAAGTAATAGGATTGCATTAACAGTACCATAGAGGGTGTATTTCTTGTGCTCCATTATCTTCTCCCTCACCACAAACTGCCACTTTCGAGTTTTCTCGCAATTTTGTTGGTCACAAGAATAAGAATCAGTCCGATGATTCCCTGGAACAAACCGATCGAGGTTGCATAACTGAAATTCATTTGAATCAATCCGATTCGATAGGCGTATGTATCGATAATGTCAGCTACACTGATCACAGAGTCGTTCATCATATTGAAAACCTGGTCGAATCCGGCATTCATGAAAAAACCGATGTTAAGAATGAAAACCGTAACCATGGTTCGCATGAGCTCAGGGATCGTTATCCGAAGGGTTTGCTGCCATCTTGAAGCTCCGTCGATTCTCGCTGCTTCGTATAGCTGAGGATTTATGTTCATCAAGGCAGCGGTATAAAGTATGGAATCCCATCCTGCGCTTCTCCATATCTCTGACCCAACCAAAACGCCTCGAAAGTGATCGCTTGAAGTCATGAACGCGATGGGTTGGCCCCCAAAGACTTTAACAATTTCATTCACCAGGCCATTGACGGGAGAAAGAATGGTGATAAAGATTCCAGTAATCACAACCCAGGACAGAAAATGGGGGAGATAGATCACTGAACGGACATAGCGTTTATATCGTTTGGAACGAACTTCGTTCATCATAACAGCCAGGATAACGGGAACTGGAAAGAAGAAAAGGACCTTCATTCCACTGATAATAAACGTATTGCTTAACGCTCGATAAAAAGCCGGTGCTCGGAATAATTCTTCAAAGTATTGAAATCCCACCCATTGGTTTCCGCCAAAGATCCGATAGCGTTGAAATGCCAAAGAAACACCCCAGATCGGCACATAATGAAAGATGACAAAGTAAACAAGAGCTGGAATGAGCAGAAAGTAGTAAGCCCTGCTTCGGTAGATCTCTTTTCGGATTCTTGCCCATCTCATGCTTGCTTTCCCCATCTTCCTTCAACAAAAAGGGATGATCCGATTTTCGGGGGTTTTTGAGGTGTTCCAACGAGTTTGATTGCCTTATGATAGAGATCCTCCATGGAGTATACGGGTACTCCCTTTTTTTTCAACCGATGATGGAAAAAGGAGTCATCATTTTTCAAACAAACGCCCCAATCATTAATCCATACATCCACGTGATCCCCTCGGGTTACAAGGGTATGAACCTTTTCGACAAGGATGGGTATTCGTTTTCGGATCAATGGAGCAACGACGATCGTAACCTTCGCTCCTTCCGCCACATCTTGGTGCCCTCCGATCGCGCCCATTAGGCGGCCATCTGACCCAGTGAGAACATTCACATTCCAATCTAGGTCAATTTCCAAAGCGCTAAGAATACCAACATCCAGTGAGTTGACAAGGTTAAACTTGTTAAGGGGGTTTGCATAGGTGTTTGCGTCTACCTCATGATGGTTTTTGTTCTGAAAGATCGATACCGCACAAACTGGGTCAAAACTCTGGACATCCATCAAAGCGCCTACTTGTTCCTCTTTGAGCATATCGACCCAATCTTGGGTGATTCCGCCAATTGCGCATTTTAATTTCCATTGGTTTTTTTGAAGGAGGGTCCGTAAGTAACGGGTCACCTGAAGCGAAATCCCCCCGCTTCCCATCTGTACAGAGGCTTGATCAAGGTTGATTCCGGAATGAAGCAAGAATTGAACCACATGATGGGCGATCTGTTTTGAGAGGGAATCAATCCTTGGAGCAAGAGAACCGGATTGAACCATTTCCGGGGAACCAATTGACTCTAGAAGGGCAATCGAATCGGTATCCGATTGAGCGATGGATATGTGCGAAAGGATCTGATGAGATAGGGTATCTGTGACGATCACCCGATACTTGGCATGTCTTGCTTCCCACATTCCATATCCCAATGACCCAAAAGCGCTTTTGCCCTCGACTCCATTGGCATTGCCCCATTCATCGGTGCAAGAAGCAGCGATAAACGCAACATCCACTTGAAGCGCTCCGGTTGATAAAGCCCTTGCGCGTCCCCCATGAGAGCGAATGATTACTGGGTCTTCCAACGCTCCGGAAGCCACATACTCACCCAACCGACCGCGCAAACCCGAAGTTTGGAGCGCTCGGATCGTCCCGTCTTGCAAATACTCCACAAGATAATCATGATTGCGCATGAGTGAGGTAGCTGCCAAGGTCAAATTCCCGATTTTCATCGCCTTGATCGTTTGAAGAACATTCTCCAATACACGGTCTCCTTCTCGAAGATGATGGTGAACGGAGATGGTCATTCCGTTTTTTAATCCCGAGCTTCCCACGGCTTCGGAAAGAGATGCGTGGATCTTATTCATAGCCCTCCTCCCATCGCTGGAGCATCATCCGCGCGCGGAGAAGGATGGGTTCATCTACCATACTGCCTTTGTATGAAAAGGCATTGCCTTTGTTGTGCCCGGATTGTCGGACGATTTCTTTCGCCCACTCTATTTGATGCGCAGAGGGGGAGAAGACTTGATGAAGAATCGGGATTTGGTCCGGATGAATAGCAGACTTTCCGTTCATTCCGGATGAATGCGCCAGTTGGGCTTCTGTTCTTAGGCCTTCTGGATTATGGTAGTCCGGAAAGACACTGTCCAAAACCATTAAGTCAAAAGGGCGAGCAATCATAACCAACTGGAGCCGAAGAAAGGAAAGATGCTCCCGCTGGATCCCGGTATCTGTAAGTAAATCTTCACTACCCAATCCTAAGCCAACAATCCGGGAAGAGCATGCGCACAGCTCAGGCAAATGAAGAAAGGCTTTTGCAGTTTCAATTGTCAAAACCAGTTTCACCTGCCCGAGCGGAAGATGATGATGTTTTTCCAACGCTTCCAACCCGCGATCGAGGGTTCGGATCGAGTCTGGAGACTCGACTTTGGGAATCTTTATCGCGACCGGTTGATGGGGGACTGCCATTTCAAGATCTTCAGCCCAATAAGGGGTGTGCAATCCGTTGATCCGGATCAGCAAATCGGTCTTTATTGGCGAACAATCCCACATGGGTTGTTTTAACGCGTGGTCCACCAATATCCTCGTGTCCTCTTTCTCTTCCACCGAAACCGAATCTTCAAGATCGATGATAACTGCATCAGCGCCATATCGCATGCACTTCTGAATCATGTGTGGTTGATTTCCCGGAACATATAACATAGAACGCCATAGAAAAGGGTGAATCCTCATATCTTTTGTAACCATTTTCTGCAACATGCTTCAAAACGAGCCTGAAAAACGTAATCCCATGCCCCATGATCCTCAGCTTCAATAGAAACGCCTTCCAAACCATTCTCCCGCGCCAAGTTCAGGATCATTGAACGGAGGTGTTGGCCGAAGATCCGTTCATAGGGAGTTGTAAGGTGCAAAGAGCAGCAAGGACCGATAGCTTTTCGAAAAACTAGGTGTACATCTCCTTGCCGATTGCTTCCTGCTTCCGTGACGCGTTCTTTTTCTTCTGTCAATACGTCCACCATCCGATCATAATTCTTCATCGGTGTATTCTTTTATCTCAAATGTTTCGATGAGAATACGGCTACCTGATTCAATGCGATATCCCACCATTCCATGATCAAAGGAATCATCTTCGAGTTCGAAAAGGGTCTGTTCATCAATACCCATGACCATCCGATTTCCTTGGATAAGAACTTTCAAGGTATAGGGATGATTGGGTTTCCATGAAAAGGGAACGAAAGAAAGGGAACGAGTCGGTTCTGCCGAAGAGAAGGATCGATTGATGCATTGTACATCAACTCCACCGAGAGCAAAACCAAAGGAATAGTAGCGGAGATTTCCTTGCGCTCGGAACAAGATTTTTGCATTGGTACCATGGGCAACGCGGATACGAGATTGGAAGGAGTAGTTCTTCCAATAAAGATGGCCGGTGTACAAGTTGGCTTCATCGGAGCAAACCCCTTGGATTTGATCATCTGCAAGGCTCCAATGGCCTTTGTGAAAGGTAAACGGAGTCACGGTTCCAAATTCGATCTTTTGTTTCAGGGGATCGATCGAAAAATGACAAGGGCCATTGATCATGAAATTGCTCATATGAATGGATCCATAGAAGGGCTCTCGTCCCGAGTTTGTTACGAGGAGCCCAACTTCTTCAATCATGGCTCCATCAAGGGGAGAAGGAATGGTGTATTGAATGTCCAACCACTGACCATTGGTCAACTGAAAAACTTGCTTTTCAACCCATTGTTGGCCGGTTGTATCCTGAACGTATCCTTGCACAAAGAGATCCTGGTTTTGTTGGAGGCTGTCAGTATACAGCGAAGTGGTCAATACCTGACCTGGATAGACTACAGGGGAAAAATTGGGAATATATCTCTCGTCATCGAATTCTTTCCGAGACCAAAATGGTTTAAAGAAGAGCCGAAAGGCTGTGTTTCGTCGCGCAAAATTGACACGGAAAGCTAGATGATTGAATCCTTTTGATTCATTGGATTCGGAAGGGATTAATGCAACAATATGATTTGGATATGCGTGCAGGGAATGAGTCGAACCTGGAAGAGAAAAATCGAACTGAATATCCGTTGATTTTGGCAAAGCCAAGCGGATTTTCTTCCATTCTCTCGGGTCTCCCGTTGATAGAGAATCGACTTTCTCCATCGCCAATCCTAAGGCGGATAAATAATGAGCCATCGTTGGCAGATCGACAATGTTCAAAGAACCCACGACGCTGGAGGCTGCAACGAAATCAGCGATGGGTTTTCTCCAAGCACCATCGATTCCTTCGACTCCTTTCAGCACACCCATGATCGTTCCGACATTTCCTGCGTTACAGTCTGTATCCAATCCGCACATAGTTGCGATACAAATACTTTTGGAAAAATCACCTCGGCTATGGAGAAGAGACAATACAACGATGGCACCATTGGGGATTATGTGAACAACGCCCGGGTATTTTTGATGGTTGTAAGCCTCCCGAACATATTGCCATGTCTTTTTCCAATCATCGGGATGTTGATGGAACACCCGCTGCACATCTCGAGCCATAATTGCATATTCGCAATTTTGAGGAAGAAGTCGGATGGCTTGATCGACGATCTTTTCAATCCGTTCTTCCACAAAAGCCAAACTGATACACACTGCGACAAATCCAGCTCCAAAAAGGGCATTTCTATCGTGCGAAACCGAGGCCGCCATCATAGCCAGTTCCGTCGCTTTCTTAGGGTTTTCTGGACAGATCAAACCCCAACAGTCGATGAAGATCTGTCCGCCAATTTGCTCAGCGATCGTGTGTCCATTCTTCTGTATGCTGCCTGATCGGGGAGGACGAATCCCTTTTTGCATATTTTCAAACGCGGTATGTTCTGTCGACGTCCCGTACCCCCCCCACCAAAACATTCCATGTCCTTCCGCAGTGTAATTGAGCCACGCGTCACCAATATCTTCAGGAGTTAACCGCCCGCTTTTTAGAAAAGCGTCTTCGACCGCTCGGACGAAGATGATTGGTCCGTTGATATCATCATCCGCTGCAAAATGAGTATATTCTTTGATATACCCGGAAATTTCGCCATATACTTGTTCAATCCGTTTATCATTCCAGAAAGTCGGTTCAACGGGTGCTCCTAGGCGTACTCCGATCACTTTGCCCAAAAGACCTGCATAGGTTTTTTCAACCCTCGTTTTTGAATCGATCATGTTCACTCCCCTTGCCAGTTCTGTTGTTCGAGTGCCTTGCGGGCTTTTGTAATGCAATTCCATCGGATTGAATCTTGTTTATGAAGATGAATGACCGTATCAGTAAACCGATCGGCAATTTCGATTAGATCATACCCATTGGCCTGGTGCAATTGATGGATGTACTCTGGATTGATTGCTTCAACTCCTTCCCACGCGCCAAGGATCGCGCCAATCATACAACCGATTGAATCGGTATCTCGCCCTGAGTTCACTCCCCCCTTCAGCGCTTCCATAAAGTCGCCCTCGTGGAGAAGGATGTAACCGAGAGCTACGGGAAGTTCTTCAATGGATTTCAGGCGAGACGGGGTATAGTTTTCCGTAGGTTGTCCGATCTTGTCAGGGCTGCGTTTCAAATCATCGCCCATGGGGCTGAATGGCCGCAAAGTTTGGTGCAATAGGCTCTCAGGATCTTGAACTCGGCGCATCTTCGGTACAGTATCCACGACCGCGGCAATGGCCATCTTCGTTCCGTCTTTCGCCAATTCCAACGCTTTTTGCACAATTTGTTCCAGACTGATCCCATCTATCATTGAAGCGGCGACGCAAGCAGCAAAAACTCCGGCTGCTTCCAACCCATAGCTTGTTTGGTGCGCCGCTGCAAATGCGATTGCCTCTTGATATGCCCCCAAAGGGTCGCCAGCGTTGACAAGACCAACAGGAGCCATATACATAGCCGCTCCGCAATTGACCATATTGCCGACCCCTCCGGAACGAGGATCTCGGGAAGCAAGATAATTGCTTAAGAAAAGGTACTTTTCGGGATAGAACAATCGTTCAATCAAAGGCATCTTCTTTTGGAACTCAGGCACCCATATTTCTTCAAAGTATATCTTTCGGATCAATGGAAAGACGCTATAGGCATCGAGATGAGAACCCAACTCTTGATATACCTGGCACAAGAAAATATTCATCAGGGTATCATCTGTGAATCTACCAAACCCTTTTCCGTGTGTTCGGGATGGGGATCGGTAGTGTTCCACATCGAGAGAATCGACATTTCCATATTGTTGTCGAATCTCTTTGGGGCTTAATTTCTCAACAGGCGCTCCCCAAGCATCTCCTAAAGCCGCGCCAACCAGACAACCACGTATTCGATCTCTCAAATGCATCTTTTCGCCTCTTTCGCTGATAAAGCCAATAGTCTACAACAAACCCAACCATAAGGGCAGAACCTATGGAAGTATATGACAGATCCGCCTTTATGGTGGGTTAACAACAAACCGTGTTCTTCGCTTCATGGATGCCGGTATGATTGAATGAATCCAATCTCAGGCTTTCGAGCACATCGGGTTTTGCTTAGAGATCATAAATGATCAACCAACGCACCAAAATAACGGCGAACACTGAGAGGTTATTTTGCCCTAGAGAAGTGATCATTTGCCAATCGAGTGAACAGATCTCCGCCAGCGCGCTTCCACAGCTGAACCATTTCGTCAAACTTTTCGATGGGCCATTGATTGGTTACGATCTTGACCGCATATTCTTTGTAAATGGTATTCATCTCGTCACGCATTGTTGCATATTGTTGGGGCATCACGTAGTAATTATCGGCTTCAAAGATGGAATGTACAATATCAAGTGCAGCTGTTCCAACCCTTCCATACATTTCGATGGGGGCTTCCCAGGAAGGAACTTCAAAGAACCGGGGCCACCAGCCTTTTCCGCGATCAGTCAGAACAATCTCCCCATTGACGATATTATACTCCCGTCCTTCCAGTCCCAAGCGATCCAGATATTGTCCGTAGTCTGAGGCCATGAATTCTAAGAGCTGGAAAGCGACATCGGGATCTTTACAAGTGGTTGTGATGGAAAAACCCCGTCCTTCTTTGTTGAGATTAAGCGCAGTGAACCCGGCTTTACCCGAAGGACCCAATGGGGGGGGAAGCGGAACGAGTTCTGTCTCTACCCCTCGATCCCAAAACCGTTGTTGATAAAGGTCGAGAACAATACCTGCTGTTGCGACGAGCATCCCTACTTCGCCTGTATAGAACTTGTCCTCCATTCCTTGCCAACCAGTTGTTACAAACTCCGGATCCAACAAACCCTCACGATAGAGCTTTGCATAAAAAGCCAGTTTTTCCTTTTCTCCTTGGGACACTTTGCCAAATTCCCAAGTGCCATCTTCCTTTTGAATCCACATCTGGCTCACGCCAAAAGCAGCATCAAAAATCCAATCCAGTCGGCTTAAGTCTCCGGTAATGGTAATCCCATATTTCGATTTGTTTTCTTTATAAAACTTCAGCAGATCGTAGTAGTCATCTGTTGTAACGGGTACTCTTCCAAACTCATCAAGCCATTCTTTTCGGGTTACGGCCAGTCGGGTTTGCAATGGGCTGATCCAAAGAATATAGGGATAGTTCTCGAGACGGGCCTTGTTCCATTCAGGCATTGCTTTGTCCATGACTGCAGATTGGAAGACCATCGAAGAGAGATCCATCAACAGTCCTTGGTCAACGTAAGGGAGTTCCGCATCATCCCGCCACCAAATGATGTCAGGATAGGTCCCCCCCGCTAGCAGTAAGGCCACCTTTTCACCATAATTTCCTGCAGGAATCGGAACAAGGTTTAGCTTTAGCTGTATTCCTGTAGCTTTGGAAAACTCACGGACGTACATTTCATAAAGCTCTACGTCTTCCTGATTGTACGGGGAAATGTCCTGCTGCAATAGACTTAATGTTACCGTTCTTGCAGAGACAATGGTCATGATCATTACCAAACCAACCAAAAACAAACTCCAAAGTTTTTTCCTGTTCATTGCATTCCCTCCTGTATTTATGAAAGTGATGGTTCTATTAATGGGAACGTTCCCATTAACTCAAAAAAAAAGATAGTCTCCATTGCCCAAATCAATAAGGTTTCGTTGATCCTCGTATGATTAATTGGGGAGCAAAAGTGATGGTTTTCGGGTGTTTCGAGGTTTGTCTGTCAATTCGATCAATCAACATTCGCGCTGCTTCCCGCCCTTCTTCATATTTGAACTTTGCGATGGTGGTCAATGGGGGGGTGGTTACTGATGCAGGATAGATATCATCCATTCCTATAAGAGAAAGATCTTGCGGAACACGAACTCCTGCCGCATGCAAAGCTTGCAGCGCTCCAATGGCAAGAATATCATTGGATGCGAAAATCGCGCTTGGGGGGTGATTTTGGTTGATCAATCTTTTTGCAGCCTCATATCCATGGTGTTGGCCGTAGGGGCAATGGACGATATCGTTTTCCTCGATGATGAGGTTTTGGTCACTTAAAAAAGAAAGATACTGTTTCAGACGAGCGGAGCGGCCTCTGGAGGCATATTGTCCGCTAATCAAACCGATTTTCCGGTGTCCAAGATCATACAGATGTTGCATAGCCAACCGTACTCCGGCAAGGGTATCATTGCCAACGGAATCAAAACTGGGAAAATCCTCGTGCAACCCCAAAATGACTGTTGGGATGCCGATCTGAAGCAATTGTTGATCAGTTACTCGGGCGGGATTGATTACAATTCCGTCAAAACAATGGGTTCGCGCGCGATGCAAAAAATCAGTTTCGATTGTCCCATCCCAATCGCTATTGGCCAAAACAACTGCATACCCCTCTTTCCTCAATGCGTCCTGCACCCCGCGGGCTACCTCTGGCCAAAAGGGGTTCACTATATCAGGAATCATTAATAGGACCGTATGTGTTCGTTTGGTTCGCAATCCACTAGCCAAGGCATTTTGCTTGTACCCTGTTTTCCGGATGGCTTCCTGAACCCGTTTCCGTGTATCTTCTCGAACAGAGGTAATATCCCCACGGATTACTCGGGAAACCGTAGATTTTGATACGCCCGCCTCTTTCGCTACATCAATGATGGTGGTTTTGATCAAGAGCATCTCCTTCGTGAAATATGGGAACGTTCCCATTCTTTCGTAGTATATCGAATCCATTCATCAGGAATCAATGCTGGTAATTAAGGAATATTTCCGGAGTACTCCCGTTAAAATTACTGAGCGTCATTTTTCCCGTATATGGTCACGAAAGCTCTGGTTTTCGAGGGTTCTAAAAAAAGGATTTGGATTATCGGATCAGCAAGAAGATTCCCAATCCGAACATCAAAACGCCACTCATGAGTTTGAGGATCTTAGCGTGCTTTTCTTGAAGCTTTTTCCCCCCCATAGTGACAGTGAAGAGGAGGACGATGATGAGCAGGGGAACCACGTACACGACGTTGTAGAGAACAAGATGACCCCATTTTTGGAATTCGGGGATCTGACGGTCCGCGAGGGTTTTGGTGAAGATCGCCGGTAGGCCTATGGTGCATGCCAGCTCGATGAGGTTTACAAAGAAAGCCAGACCAACAGTCAACACGATCGCCAACAAGGTGTTTCGTTCTTGGACCACCTTTCGCATTTTCTGAAAGAGCTTGTCCTTTTGTTTTTCGGGGATCATTAAAGAGGGTCCTTTTTTGAACATGAAGACCTCTTTGATGTTGATCGCTCCCATAATCATGACCACGGCGGCCAAGACGATGGTGATGATCCGGCTCAATCCCAATAGCACAAAGAGATTGAACCATGCGGCCATGAAGCCGAAGTAGACCACACCCGACGCGGCCACGAAGATCAACCCGATTGTTAGCATCTTGCGCCTTGACCGCGCATGGATCAATAGGCCCAGCAGAAACATCAGAACCCACATAGCGCAAGGATTAAAACCGTCCAACAGCCCGATGATCACAGTGAATGCAAGCAGGGGAAACTGCGAAGGGTCAACGACACCAATTAGAGGAAGGGTGATGGTTTCATCAGGCAGATCATGAGTACCGGTTAGTTTGGCCACCGCTTCCTGGATTCGGGTTTCGGTGTATCCTTTTTGAAATCCATGGATGGTTTTGCTGCCGACAAAGATGATCGGGACCCCCATTAACTGCTCTTCGTAGGCCTTCAAGTAAGCCTGGAGTCGTTGTTGGTTCTCCCTGCTTTCCGAGATTTCGTAAAACTGAAGCACCCAATCCAGATCGGTTTTATCGCTTTTCCACCGTTGAAGATAATCCATCGCCTCGTGACAACGAGGGCAATCATGGGTGTAGAATAGAGTGATATAGCCCTTGCCATCGCTGAGATCTTTCGGGATCCTTTCGTCTAGCGGTGATATGACGATTGGATCGTCCCATCCGGGCACGATGCAGCCATCCCCATTTTCATCGCACGGAGGCAAAGACGAGAAAGCTAGTGTGGCAGTCAGGATCCAAAAGAAAAGAAAGGTGTACCCACGTCGTGCGAATTTGGTCCATAAGGGAACCCTTTGACCCAACCTGTCCCAAAAATATCTCATTTTTATGTCCTTCCGTTTACAACGCTTCTCGCGGTCTTTCCGCCGCTTTTGAAAATTGCGTGGGTTTCCTGAGCTTAATCATACCGAATTCGCCCGAGAAAAGTCAACCAATCTCCGAATCCTGCCGAAGAGAATGGGCTAAACGCTGAGATCCCATTTTCCCGCCCCTTTTCTAGTTTTTAGGAAGCAAGGAGGTAGAGTGGGGCGTTTTGGATAGTCTACGAGTATTCCGAAAGATACCCTTTCATCATTTTTGACCGCAAAGGAATCAGCAAAGCGATGGAAATAGCCGCGGATAGGAGAGATCCGGCCGAAAACAGACCCCATTGACTGTATGAAAGGGACAGGTTACCGGCAAAATCGTACAATCGGAGAGAGGTGGGGAACACCCCAGGATCTGTTAGAAAGACCAAAGGAGAGACAAAAGAGGTCCAACCGTTGATGAACCCATGGATGAAGACGACGATAACCCCGGGGAGGATCAAGGGGAACAGGATCTTCCGAAATAGGATCCAAGGACCGGCTCCGTCTATCAGCGCTGATTCTTTGAGCTCTGCAGGGATAGATTTCAGTTCTTCAAACAGAATGAAAAACCCCAGCGGGAGGGTCCGAAGTCCGGCAGTTAGGATCAAAGGAATCAACGAGTTCAATACGCCCCAATTTCGAAAGAGGATATAAAGAGGGGATAAGGTATTCATGCCGGTCAAGACCAACGAGGCAGAGATCATGAAGAAGGAGAGGGTTCTGATTCGTTTGTTTTGAGTCGCGGCAGCAGCGGCCAAAGGAACGATCCATAAGGAGAGCAGACCTGTTCCAAGGGCAATCCATAAGCTATTCAGCAGATTTATGTCGAATCCTCGTTGAAACAACCGCTGAAAATGGATGAACGATGGTTGGGACAGATCGCGCCATTCGGGGAGGTATAGCGCATTCGTGAATGCGGTTGCGCCAAGGAGGGACAGTGTGATGAGCGCGCTCAAAACGATTCCGGCCAAAGAGACAGCTCCGAAGGGTTTGATCCCCCAAGATCCCCAAGGAGAAAAGAGCAAACGCAAGGCTAAGAGAAACCCGAGGAGATAGAGTACGGGGGATGAAGATAAGAAGCTTATCGAAGCAAGAACAACTCCCATTCCCAACAAAACGAGTCGATGCCCTTTGAAAGGCGTAATTCGGTAAAGGATTCCAGTTAGAAACAACCCAAGAAGTACGATTCCTTCCCAACCCGATCCCATTCTCCAGAACCATTCAAACGCGATAAGCGATATCATAGCCCAGATCCAGGAGCGTTTATGGATCCAAAAAATCCAGAAGGAGGCAAGTAGGATCAGACTGACACCTATCGCGGATGTATTGATCCATATATCCGGCGCTATGGATTTCATGGTGTTTCGCAAAAGAATGCCGTATGTTGTGGTCGCCCCAGCGATTCCCATCGTTGTGAATCCTTCTGCCATCATTGGTCGGCCTTCGGTCAACATCAACGGGAGGGTGAGGTCGCGAAGGCCATTTAATAGGAGCAAAATGGAGAGCGCTTGAAAACTGGGAGCAATGGAATGCCGATACACAGCGCGCATACGCATCGTTGCTCCTGCGCCGTCGAGAATGAGGCTGTCGCGGATGGCAGGAGAAATCTTTTGCAGGCAGGCTATGCCCACAAGGATGCATAGGGGTAGGTCACACCAGATTCGAGACAGGGTAATGGTCATCCACGCAGAAACAGAGGATGAGATGGGATTAAACCCGATGTAGGCAAATCCGATGCGGAAGGTGGGCAGACTCACGTACAGGGGGATGGCCCATAAAAGGAGAATGAAAAAAAAAGCGGGTTTGACCCATCGCCTCATCTCGAAGAGGGCATATGCGATCCACATGCCCATAGTGATCGACAGGAGGGTCGAAACCCACCCATACTGAAAGGAAACACGGGTGGCCAGGAGTGTTGAACCATCCTGAAACCACCGAAGGAGTTCAGGCGCAGATAGAGATGCTGGGAAGAGAAAGAATCCCAGCACCAAGGGAACAAATGTGAGAAAGATCACCAACAGGAGAAAGGGAATGGAGAAGATCCAGTTCATGGAGCATCGATGAATTCTTGTGCTTTAATCAGCGCTTTTTGGGGAGAGAGATCTCCCAAAAAAACCAGTTCCAGAGCGGTTCGGATGGCCGGTATATACCGTTGCGCGTACTGAGGATGATGGGGTTGAACGATGCTGCCTTCGATAATCTTGGAAAACTCCGGTATGTTCTGGAGTTCAAACCCTTCCGAAGCGACAGCGGGAACCTTGATCCATTGCCGGGCGAAATCCTCGATCTGCAGCAGCAGATGTTCCAAAAAAGCAGAAGCCTCTGGGTGATCCGAAAACTGGACAAACCCTTTGACATCCACCATGGATTTCCAGGGAGTGGGGAATGGGAGGGCATGATAGGCAAACCTTCGGTCTTCAAAGGTAGAGATCATAAAGCTTCCTTGAGGAATCATGGCAATTTGTCCCCGCAAGAAATCCTGGATCAGTTGAGGGCGTTGGGGCCGGTCAACCAGCCATCCGCGCTCTGCCCAGTCTTTTAACCGTTGAACCAACTGCAAGTTTTCCTGTGTGTCCACGTGAAAATGATCGTCCTGATCAAAAACAGGAGACCCTAACCCTGCCTGAAGCCCAGTAAAGATGTAGGAAGAATTCAAACCCCAAGAGATTGGAATGACTCCAGATTCACGCAGTTGTTGCATCAATTGTTCCAAATCATCCACCGTCCATGAAGACTCCGGAATCGCGATCTTCAAGCGGTCGAAGACCTCTCGGTTGATATACAGCAGCTGAACATCTGCGTAGAAAGGAACGGCAAATTGTTGGTTTTGATAGAAAAAGGCGCTGGTCAAGATCGGGTCTATTGAAAAGCGTTCAATCAGGGATCGATCTGCTTCTTTCGCTCGAGAAGCAGGTATGATCTCAGCGAGTTGGTCGTTTTTGATCAAGCACAGATCCGGAAGCGTACCGCCGCCTTTTAATGCCATGCCAATCGAATCGGCCATTGATGGGAGATAAGTGACCTGAACCGGAATGCCCGTCTTTTGAAGGAAGGATCGACCCATCTGGTGAAACCAATCTTCCCCTTCCCAGGATACCCATACCACAAGGGGTTGGGCTAGCAATGACCCAGCAAGCAAAGATAGAACAACGATCATTATCATGCGAAATCTACATCCAAGCATCCTTCATCCTCCCTTTATTGATATAGGGATATTGTACCATATCACGGGCATATGAGAATCTTCCGCCACCACAGACAATCAGCGCATGAGGGTGTATTGGACCAGCAGTCGTATTCATTGGTGTCCACAAAACTGCATATCGCTCTTTGGGCGCAATCGGGGCAAGAGGGAAAGAACTGGTTGTTCACACGGTAGCGAAACCACAGGTATTCAGGGTTCTTCCAGATTTCTAGAAGGGGTTGATCGAGGATCGATCCAAAATGCTTGGGTTGGATTTGCTTTTTTCGCCCCATCACATAGGGTTTCATCGAATGCAGAAAGTGATAACAGGGACTGACTTTGCCGTCCCAACGGATTACAGCAGCTCTTTTTCCCATAAACGGACAGGCTCGATCGGTCCGAATGACCGACTCGGGATAAATGATTTCTGGACGGTTTGGATCAGGAATGATGTAGGGACGATCATCAAACGGATCTTCAGTCGAAGGGTATAGCACCCACTGAATGTGCTCCGGTTGGAATGGCAAGAGGTGGGAAAAGATCAATCGAGTGATGGTTCTCTGTCCAGATTGGCTGGCTGTGAACGAGCTGATAAATGATCGGATTTCCCCAATATTCTGTTGATGAATAACGCTCACAACATCCAGCTGGGGTAAATTGCTGTTTTTATTATTTTGAGCGGATTTCAGCAAAGCCAACGTGTTTTGCAGGTGATCATGGTGGGGATGGCCCAACCCTCCGGGTTCGGAGGAAAGGGCGATGCGATCAGTGCCGGATTGGACCAAAAAACGGGCCATGGCCGCATCAATCAGTGAACCATTGGTGGAAATCTCCAATCGGTGCCCTCGAGCTTTGACCTGTTTGACAAAATCGGGGAAATGGGGATGGGTCATCGGCTCTCCCAATCCTCCAAACATCATCGTAGTACGGATTTTGCGCGCATCTAGCTCGTCAAGAACCCGTATAAAGACTTTTATCGGAAGCAACCCTGGATCGGGTTGAAAGTCAAAGGTTTTGCGAAAACACATGGGGCAATTGAAATTGCATCGGCCCGAAATCTCCCAATAGATGAAATCCAGGTCTTCTTGGGGCTGCAATTGAATTGTCGCCCCGCGCCAAGAAAATGCTTTCGGTGCGGCGAAATCAGGAGATGGGAAAGTCATAAAAGGCGCGTTCTGGGATCGGGTTCGTTCCCATATCGAATGTCTGCCCCAAAGCCAAGACAGTACCCAGTTCTGGAGGAAGCCTAAGTTGTGAGAGTTTTTCACAGACCATTTTGATGGGGTAACGAACTCTTACGATCTCGTAGGAAAAAATACCATTATGAATATCAAGAATCAGATAGGAAGCTCGGGTATCTCCATCTTTTGGACGACCGACAGAACCGCAGTTGAACAGCCCGACGCCATTAACGAATCGGGCCATCGGCACATGAGTATGGCCGTTGATCATTACATCTCCTTGGACAGTTTTGGCGATTTCCTTCCATCGCTGGGTGGGGGTGTCCGGGCGAAGGTATTCCAGAAGGGGGTTTACTGGGCTTCCATGAACAAGATGAATCTGAACCCCTTGGATATCAATGATCCGGGTTTTGGGTATTTTTTTCAAGAATTCTCGGCCAGCGTCAGAGGTATTTTGAATGCTCCAATTCAGAGTGATTTCTCCAACCTCCGTTTCCCGGCCCGGCAGATAATTGCATCCACAGCTCCCTTTCCCGAAACCCACGGCGTCATCGAAATTCCCCATTACGCATGGGATGTTCAGAGCTTGGATCCGTTCCACAACCATATTGGGATCCGGACCATATCCCACCAGATCGCCGAGACAGTAGACTTCAAAGATTTTCCTCTGCTGAAGATCGTCCAATACCGCTTCCAACGCTTCGATATTGCTATGGATGTCAGATAGAAACGCTACGTTCATACCCGCTCCTTTCTCGAAAAAATTCTCCTTTCTGGATGGCGATCAGGGGTTGTTGATTTGAAAGACTTGAAGGATCGCGCGATCCATGGATACGACCAGCAATTGGGCGCCATGAATCGCCATAGCGATGGGATAATCGCCCGTTCTGTGCTCTTCTTTCAGTTGAAAGCCATCATGATACACCTGAAGAAGATTATGGAAGTTGGACAACGCGAAAAGATATCGATCTTCGTAGTTTGCCAAAGCGAGGATCCCGGTCGCGGAGGGCACAGAATCAACCGATCCGGTCGACAAGCGCACCAATTGAAGGCGATTATTGCTCATCGAAGGGATCACGATCATGTCGCCGAAGACGCATATATCCATGATGTGGGTGTGACCGGTCCACTGGGCCAGAGCTTCAACACTTTGATTGCCCCAACGAGCAATCCAAATTCCTTGGTCCAGATATCCGCTTAGGGCATACACACCAGTATCGATCGGAAGAATGTGCAACGGTTTTTTGGATACGCCATCAATGTTCCACCTATGGAGGGTGGAGAGGTTCATGAGGTGAATGGAATGCTCGAGTTCGAAATCGCGGGACCAGGTATGATAATTGTCGTAGTAGGGAAGAATGACCAAAGACTCGAAAATGGAAAACTTGGGAACCCTACCGATTAAGGGGAAGGATTGCGCCACTTTCTGTGCATCGGGATCAATGACAATCAGCTGATGCTCCAATTGCGTGGTTACATAAAGAAGCCCTTTGTGATAAACGGAGTACCCAGGGCCGCGAGGCGTTGGGACAGAAAAGTCCAGCAGACTGGTTCCTCGGATATAAAAGTCTACTTTATGGCCCCAAAAATCGGAAACCATGACATAATCCTGAGAAAAAGACACAAATACCGGGTAATTGGACTGTGTGAGCGAAAATGCCAACTCCAGAGTACGCAGATCCACCACCCGAACCACTCGTTTATCATAGTCCGTGATATACGCATAATCTTGGGCATGGTCAATCTGCATTTGAACCGGTTTTCCTTGAAGCTCAATTTGCGCGATCTCTGTTAAAATCGAGCCTTCGATCCCTACCAAATGATCGATTCCCAAAAGGAAAGGGTGCAACCCCAAAAAAAGGGTCAAGAAAAGAAACATCCTAGTTTTCGCAACCCGAATCATTGCTCTCTCATCTGCAGAAGCCCTTTGTATTGCTCCAGGATTTCCAATTCCCACTGGTTGAACAGCATCCATAATTGGTTCAAATTGGGGTCGCGATACTGAGAATCCAAAAAAGCGCGGGCTTGTTGGGTAAGATTTTCCGTTCGAGAATCATAGGGCTGGAGCATGCTGATGTAGTACCGGAACTGATCGGGTTCGGAAGCGGATCGAAACCGCTCAAGCATGGCCGCATAGCTTTGATGAAACTGCATCACCACTTGAACGGGAGGACGCGCTGTGAATAGGGCCAGTCCGAGGCAAAAGACAACAATACCGATAATGACCCATTGGACGATCTTCCAGAACCGAATCTGTTGGATCGATCGTAAGGGATAGGGCTTAAGAAGCATTCCAAGCAAAAATCCGGTAGCCAATCCGCCCAGATGAGCGGCATTGTTGATCCCGGGGACTGTAAACCCAAAGACGAGGTTGATCACGATCATCGGGAGCAGGGCGGTTCCAGTTACGGAGGTCAGATATCGGGGATGATCCTTTCGTAGACCGATGGCGAATAGAATTCCCACAAGACCGAAAACAGAACCACTGGCTCCGATCGAGAAGACATTGGGGTACAAGAAGTGCGTTAAGACATTTCCCATAACTCCTGACGCAAAGTAGATCAGAAGAAAACGCCCCGGCGCAAAGACAAATTCTGTGATCCGACCGAGGTAATAGAGAGCGTACGAGTTAAATAGAATGTGCAGAAGATTCCCATGGAGAAAGATCGCCGTCACAATCCGGTAGTACTCTCCTTGAGCGACCAGAGGACCGTACTGGGCCCCTAAGGACTCCAGCGCATCCGCAGAGACCATCGCGCTCATCGATATCCCTGTCCCTCCACGGATGATGGTCATGATGTAGAACACCAGATTCAATACCAATATGCTTATGGTGACTGGGGTTTTCGGTTTCATCCGGTACCTCCTGATTCAAAAAGCTGATCCAGTATTTTCGCAAATCCCAACTGTAGCGCATGAACGACATCTGAACGGTCTTCCCAGCGAATCTTCCAATCCGCTAGGGTCCGGACACTCTTCTGCAAGCGGTTCATTAGGATATCTCGCTCGTGCGGGGATAACCGAAAACAACAGACATACTGCCTTAGGTCCAGTTCAAATGGCAACGATCCGTGCTGCAAGATGCTCCTTGCGGTCCGGTACTGAGCGCTTCCGATCAGTTTTCCTCCTCGGAAAAGGGGTTCCCCCAAAGACACGTGATCGAAACATGCAGCGCTTATTGTTTGTGGGGGCACAAAACGGGCCAGAGTTGGCTCGATACCCAATAAAGCCAACCCCGATATCAACCCTTGCGTAATCTTCCGATAGGATTCAACGACAGAAAGGGTTTTCAGACCTGGATTGACGGGTACCGCCACGGCATAAGTCAGTTCCCGATCGTGCAGGACCGCTTTTCCCCCGGTGGGTCTATGGACGAAATCGATTCCTTGGTCTTTCACGAAGAGACTGTCGATTCGATCGGTTTTCTGATGGCTGCCAAGCGAAAGAGCCTTCGGATTCCATGTGTACAACCGAATTATCCCGATTCCTTCGTCGGCGCATTGGGACATCATACGAAGGTCTATTTCCATATTGGTTTTCCCCGAACAAGGGGTACGGGTATGATTCCAAAAGCGCCACCTCAATGATTCATCACCTGGGCACCCCCACGCTCCAGCTGTTCATCATTCGGAGGATATCGGGAGAAAAAGTGGACAAAATGATCTGCGGGATCGGATAACCCAGGATCTCTTTCACGATCACTTCGAGTTGGAGCGCGTTCATGTCAAAAGGATTCAATACAGGAACAAATCTCCCTTGATAGAGCGTTTCAAATGCTTGGGAGGTATCGTATCTGACCCTTTGAATGTCAGGATACCAGTAAGAGAGAGCCACAGAATGAAGGTGCCCCGCATTGACCCATTTGGCCCAATTCTGGAAAGTATCTCTTCGAGACAATTGAATGTCAGAAGGCACAAAAGCCGAAAATTGGGTGAAAACGCCTAAAGAATCCCGTAATGCGGAGATCCGGAAAATCAGATCATCCAAGGTCTGCTCTCGAAAGGTGTCGAAGGAATAGACTTGGTGGTAGCTCTCTCGCTTTTTCCGCTCGAACTCGATGAGCGCGGAGGGGTTGTACCCATATGCGCGGTTTGGATATTGGAAGTTTTCTAGGGCGATGAACATGGGTTGGTACCGAATCATAATTTCCCTGAGCAGCGAGAGAATAAAGGACTGAACCTGAGGATTACCCGGATCCAAGATGATAGGCGCAGTATGCAATTGACCAATGGAATCGTGACTGAGCCATTGGGGAGAGCGCCTTGTAACATGTAATGGGTTGAAAGGAATGTCTTCGGAGGGCCAAGCAGTAAACAGGTCAAGCATCAAAACCGTTCGGACTCCGAGGGTAGCGGCCTTCCGAAGAATATAGCCAATCGGGTCAAAATCCAAAGGGGTTGGGTGATTGATTAAAACATTGCTTCTGGGAAGTATATCTGATACATACAATGCTTCCATATATGATATGGCAGGGACATAGAGGGTATCGACCCGAAACTGGATACACATTCCCAAAACGCTGTCTATTACCTCTTCGCTGACAAGGGCGCTTTTCGGAAGGACAATGCCCAACCCTCGGGGATGTGTTTCCTGAGGGGTTGTCCATCCCAAACTGATGATCAGAATGCTCAAACACAGAATACAGAGGTTTCTTTTTTTCACAGCGGCCTCCTGTACTTGGATTTGCACTTGTGGAAATTATACCACACCATGTGTTATACTTGATAGAGGATTTTTTGGGGAGGTGCTCTATGCAAGTCAAGAAATTGATCGACGCTGACATCCCCTGTTTTTTGGACCTTGTCGCGGAGATTTTTTCTGACTATCCAATACCCATTCGCTGGACCCCTCGAGATTTTGAACATGATGTGCGAGAGAATTCATTGCGCTTGGAAGACTCTCTGGTTCTTGTTGAGGGAGAACGGATGATTGGATTTGTCTTGGTGGGTGTCCGGAAGGATCGGGCCCGAATCGATGCGATGGGCGTCCTGCCGGCCCATCGTGGGCTGGGGGCAGCGGAGGTCCTTTTGGAACAGATTGTCGACAGTTTGAGCTGGAAAAAGATCCAATCCATCACGCTGGAGGTATTGGAGCAGGAGGAACGCGCGGTTCGTTTTTACAGGAAAAAAGGGTTTTCACCCAAGCGTCTTCTGACTGCTTACTCGTTTCCCCTTCCTTATGATCGCGCCCCATTGTTCCGATTTGAGCCTTCCAAAGCGCCGGTAGTTGCTCAATGGGCGCTGCGGGCCCAGGAATTGTTTCAGCGGGCGCCAAATTGGCAAAGAGAACCCATTACGATTCAGATGTCCGAAGACCGCTATCAGATGGCTTTAATCATCCCTGCCAATCAAAAACACGGAGTGGCGGGTTATCTTGTATATGGATCCAATGATCACAATGCATTTATTGTCGATTTCTGTCTGACTGATTCCTTTTTTGATGTTCAAGAGGTCTTCAAAGACGCCCTGCTCTTTTTGCGTCATCAGACATCAAAGACTTCTGGCGTGATAACGGGTCTGCCCCAAGAAGATATCCTCACTCCGTTGATCCACAAACTAGACGCCACCCCTCTTTTTACCCAATGGGAAATGGAGTTGAGAATACGGTAACCACCTTGGATCTTTTTGATATTCTTCTCCACCATCATAAACCGCAACACTGGTGGCCGGGTGACAGCTTTTTCGAAATCATAACCGGAGCGGTGCTCACGCAGAATACCAATTGGACCAATGTTTCCCAAGCGATCGACAGACTCAAACAGGAGGCGTTGCTTGAGCCGAGAGCGATGTGGAATGCGTCTCCCGACATTGTGAAACAATGCATCACACCGGCCGGATACTATAACGTGAAATACAATCGGCTTCGGAGTTTTTTGGCATATCTCATCGGAACCGATTTGGATTTTCATGCGTTCTTTCGGACCGATTTGATTCCTCTCCGGACAAAAATCCTCGGAATTAAAGGAATTGGACCAGAGACGGCAGATTCCATCTTGTTGTATGCCTTTCATCGACCGATTTTTGTGGTGGATGCCTATACAAGAAGGATGTTCAGCCGACTGGGCCATCGATGGATAATCGACGCGCCATATGAGCAGATCCAATCCTTTTTTCATCAATCTCTGCCAAAAGAAGCGTCATTCTTCAATGAAGCCCACGCCTTGATTGTAGCTCATTCCAAAAAGGTGTGCAAAAAAACCCCTCGATGCGGACAATGTGTCTTGGTTGATCAATGCGAAAGACGGGTTGGTTCAAATGAATCCAAAGACAAGAAAGACAAGGCCGATATGCCCAAGAAAGAGAAATCATGGGGTGTCGGCATATCGAATATGAGGTGATCCAAGTGTATGTACAGTTGTTATCGACTGGGGGACCGGTTCTTGTCATCATTTTGGTTGTTGCTGCCGTGGGGTTGTTCTTCTTTTTTGAGCGCTTTATCACTTTTTCGGGCATCCGAAATTCTTTACGGAAAGGAGATACGCATAACCCGTTTGTGGCCAGGGTACAGAAAAAGCTGAATTCAGCACGGAATATGAGATCGGAAGAGCAGACGGATATTGTTGAGCTGGAAGTGGACCGCTTGTTCAAAAATATCCGGATTATTTCAACAGTTGCAACCGTGTCCCCTCTTTTGGGGCTTTTGGGTACGACCACCGGCATGATCCGGATCTTCAACACCATCGAACAAGCCCGTGAATTGCGGTATGTCAGCGAGTTAGCCGTTGGAATTGGCGAAGCGCTATATACAACCATCGGAGGGTTGATCGTAGCAATTGTATTGACCATTTTGGTCAGTGTTTTGCGGGAGATGATCTCCTCCATCCGCCATGAAGTCATAGACCAAATCACCCGTTCGGCTACACCGCAAGGAAAAGCGATGATTTAAGGCTTTCAAAGTTGTCTATTGACCAACTGAACGTTTGTATGCTATAATCTACCAGAAAAAAGCACGGGGTGAGGCCCTGTAGCTGGTATTTCAAAATGAAGGAGGTTGTTGTATGAGAAAAGTATTGGTACTCGGTATGATGGTAGCGTTGATGGCCGGTATGAGCTTGATCGCCATGGGTTTCCAAATCGGTCTGGTGACCGGTACGGTTTCCCAGAACGAAGAGGAATTCCGGGGCGGAGAATATGCAGTTGCCAAATATGGCGACATGATCATTCATGTTACCTATCCCGACAACTTCATGGTCGAGCAAGAAACCACAATGGCTCAGATCATCCAGTTTGCCTATAATCCCAACGTCAAAGCCATCGTCGTAAACCAAGCCGTACCAGGAACCGTGCCTGCCCTTCGAAGAGTCCAGGAAATGCGGCCCGACATCTTCACCATCGCCGTTTCTCCTCAGGAAGACCCCTGGATCGTTATGGACACCGTGAGCATTGCCTTGAATACCGCCGATCTCGCGCGAGGACGAACCATTCCTCAAGTGGCGAAGGCCATGGGCGCGGAAACCTTCTTGCACTACACCTTCCCTCGCCACATGTCCATCGAAATCCTGGCGCGCAGAAGAGATATCATGAGAGACACTTGTGCGGAAATAGGTCTGAAGTTTGTGGAACTTGCCGCACCAGACCCCATGGGACCTGACGGGATTCCCGGCACCCAGCAGTTCATGATGGAAGACATTCCTCGACAGATTGCCATCTATGGACCCAATACGGCCGTATTTGGCACCAACTGTGCCATGCAGGAACAAATCATTACCCAAGTCATCGCGACCGGAGCCCTATACCCAGAACAATGCTGTCCTTCTCCCGGTCACGCCTATCCCGGAGCGTTGGGGCTCGAAGTGACCGAACACATGAGGGTCGAAGCCCAAAAAGGAAACCTGGCTCCTCTTGTGGCTGCCATCGATGCGAGAGTCCGCGAATTGGGCGCCGCTGGCCGTCTGGGAACCTGGCCTGTAGCAATGCCTTACGAATTCTCCAAGGGCGCGGTTGAAGTCGCCATTGCCTTGATCGAAGGCAAAATCACGCCCGATGACATGGCAGGCGTTCGCGCGGTCATGGAAGAATCTGCCGGTGGTTATGAGCTTGCCTTTAGCCGATTCGACGAAAGTGGAGAGTACTATTTCATTGAAGTCGGTTCCATTATCTTCGGGCTTGACTAATCCTTGAACCTGAACTCTTAGCAATCCATAAAGATGTCGGGTCTCGACCCGGCATCTTTTATGATTAGGAGGGTACTATGGCGCAATACGTCCTGGAAATGGATCATATCAGCAAGTCCTACTATGGTGTGCCTGTGTTGAAAGATGTGACCATCAAGATAACTCCGGGAGAGATTCACGCGATTGCCGGAGAAAATGGGGCGGGTAAATCCACCCTGATGAACATCCTGTTCGGGATGCCCGTAATCTTCGATACCGGTGGATTTGACGGAGAAACACGAATCGATGGGAACCAAGTCAAGATTACATCTCCTCAAAAAGCCATGGGTCTGGGGATCGGAATGGTGCATCAAGAGTTCATGCTTTTACCCGGATTCTCGATTACGGAGAACATTAAATTGAATCGCGAGATAACCAAACGCAATCCGGTGAGTATGGTCTTCGGAAAATCTCTGGAATCGCTCGATTTTGGAAAAATGAACAGTGACGCTCGAAAAGCCGTGAATCAACTCGGAATGAGCTTGGATGAAACCCGGTTGGTTTCTGGACTTCCGGTTGGACATATGCAATTTGTGGAAATTGCTCGCGAAATTGACAAAGGAGATATCAAGCTACTTGTTTTCGATGAACCCACGGCTGTCCTTACCGAAAGCGAAGCGCAGATGCTTCTTAAGGCCATGAAAGATCTCACCGCCAAAGGGATTTCCTTTCTGTTCATCACCCATCGATTGGATGAAATCATGCAGGTGGCCGATCATGTTACCATCCTTCGCGACGGAGGTATGGTGGATCAAAGGCCTAAGGTCCAGATCACCATCGAAGAAATCGCTGCGGAAATGGTCGGTAGGAAGCTGGAAACAAGCGAAATCTTAAAACGGGACCACCTTTACGATGAAAAAGATATCGTTCTCGATATACGAAACCTAAAGGTAGAGATGCCGGGTGAAGAGGTTCGCGACGTATCTCTGGAAGTCCAACGGGGAGAAGTCCTTGGAATTGGTGGTTTGGCCGGGGGTGGAAAGATCGGTATCGCCAACGGTGTTATGGGTCTGTTTCCCACATCGGGTAGGGTGATGTTGGAGAACAAACCCATCGAACTGAATGAACCGATGGACCCGCTTTCCAAAGGGATTGCATTTGTATCGGAAGATCGCAGAGGCACTGGGTTGCTTTTGGAGCAGAGCATCGAGATGAACATCACTACGCCAACCATCCAGGTGCATAACCGTTTTCTCAAGAAGAACTTCCTGACTCCATGGCTTCATTTATATGACGTTGCGTCTATACGAGAACACTCGTTGAAATACATCAAGGAATTGGATATCCGATGCACCGGACCCCAGCAGATGGCGCGGCGATTGAGCGGTGGAAACCAGCAAAAAGTCTGTCTCGCTCGCGCCTTCAGCCTGGAACCGAAGATTCTTTTCGTTTCAGAACCGACACGAGGGATCGATGTGGGGGCAAAGAAGATTGTGTTGGATATCCTGGTGGAGTTGAACCGAAACCATGGAGTCACTGTGATCATGACATCAAGCGAGTTGGGAGAGCTGCGCAAGATTTGCGATCGCATCGCGATTGTATCGGAAGGGTATTTAGCGGGAATCCTTGCTCCCGATGCGCCGGATGTGGATTACGGGCTGATGATGGCCGGACAGAAAACAGAGGTGGTATGAGATGCTGCGAAAAATCACAGATTTTCTTCTGGGTCTTGGTATTCCAAGGCTAATCATCATCGCTTTTTTGGTTATCCTCTTTATCATTGCCTTTGCGACGGGATTGGCGATTCCTCCTTTGATCGGTGACTCCCTGCGGAGAATTGGAATGGCAGGGCTCTTCGGATTGGCTATGATTCCCACCGTGCGCGCGGGAATCGGACTCAATTTCGGGTTGCCACTGGGAATTTTAACGGGTCTGCTCGGAGCGTTAATCAGCATGCAACTGGATTATAAGGGGTTTCACGGTTTTTTTATGGCGATTCTTTTTGCCATTCCCATTTCCATCGTAACAGGGATCGGATACGCCAAGTTGCTTTCAAAAGTCCGTGGGCAGGAAATGATGGTTGGAACCTATATCGGGTTTTCTTCGGTCGCCTTTATGAACATCTGGTGGTTGCTTCTCCCATTCACCCATCCGGAGATGATCTGGGCGATTGGAGGATCGGGACTCCGAAGCCAACTTTCGCTACGAAATCATACCAGCCAGGTGTTGAATGATTTCTTGAAATTCGAGATCGGAGGGATGGTCGTCCCGACGGGGTTGCTTTTGTTTTTTGCCTTCTTTTGTGTTCTGATGTATTTCTTTTTTCGAACGAAAGTAGGGTTGGCCATCGATGCAACCGGCCAAAATGAAAACTATGCCATCGCGTCCGGTGTCAACACCAAGCGAATGCGAACCATCTCTGTAGTCCTCTCAAATATGCTGGCCGCGATCGGGATCATTGCGTATGCGCAGAGTTATGGTTTTCTGCAACTATATTCCGGCCCTATGCTTATGGCTTTTCCCGCTGTCGCTGCGGTACTCATCGGTGGCGCATCTTTGACAAGGGCAACCGTGACGCACGTGATCGTTGGAACGGTTTTGTTCCAAACGCTTTTGACAACATCTCTTCCAGTTACCAGCCAGCTCATCAAAGGGGATGTGACGGAAGTTGCGCGTATGATCGTCAGCAACGGGATGATTGTCTATGCTCTGACCCGACGTTCTGGAAAAGGAGGGAAATGAGATGCGCACCAAGGACATCATCCAAAAAAACGCTGTTCCGATCGTATTTACGGCTGTTTGTATCTTTCTCGTCATCTCATCACAGATGGATTTGCGATTTCTGGCTCAAGAAGTGATCACACGCCTTTCCCGAAACTCTTTTTTGGTATTGGCACTTATCATTCCTGTTATCGCTGGGCTGGGGCTGAATTTTGCGATCGTATTGGGCGCGATGGCCGGCCAAACGGCTGTGATTTTCGTAACACACTGGATGACCACTTTGGCGGGGGATAATGCGTTTCTCGCCTTTTTGAGATGGAATGCAGGGTTGGGTGGTTTCCTCTTTTCTATCATGATGGCAACCCCGATTGCCATGATCGCTGGATGGGCTGTGGGTCAAACGTTGAACCGGGCCCGTGGGCGAGAGATGATCACCGCAATGATCTTGGGATTTTTCGCAAATGGGATATATATCTTGTTTTACTTGATTCTTCTAGGGCAAGTCTTTCCAATGACCAATCCCAGAATGATGCTACCCGATGGTGTTGGGTTGCGCAACACGATCGATCTTGCGAATTTTCTCAATCGCCCCGTTCCAGTCATCCGATCAGTGGGTGGATCTTTGAACAACATCATTCAACCACGGATTGACATGATCCGCATACCCGTTGTACCCTTGTTGATTGTGGCGGCTCTTTGCTTCTTCATTTTCTTCTTTTTGCGTACAAAGATCGGCCAACAGATTCGGGCAACTGGTCAAGACATGCATATTGCAGAAGTGGCAGGCATTAAGGTGGATCGCATTCGGATCATAGCGGTCATTATGTCAACCGTCCTTGCAGCCTGGGGACAGCTCATCTTCCTTCAGGATATTGGAACCCTGAATACCTACAATTCTCACGAACAGGTGGGTATGTTTGCCATCGCTGCCTTGCTTGTTGGCGGCGCTAATACACGACGGGCTACTTTCAGTCAAGCAATTATCGGTGTCATCTTGTTTCATACCCTCTTTGTCGTGTCTCCCGTTGCAGGGCAGAAATTGTTTGGAGATTCTCAAATTGGGGAATACTTTCGATTATTCGTTTCCTACGCAGTCATCGCTTTGGCCTTGGCCCTTCATGCCTGGAAACGAAAGAAGGAATGATGATGAGTAATAATAAGTGTGTACCCACATCGCCCTTTTTTATCGCTCATCAAGAGGGCATCCAAAAAACCGTTGATGCCCTTTCTCGCGATTTTTCTTTTGTGTCAATATTCGGAACCGATTGTGAAGGCGTCAGCTATCAAGCGCAGAAAAGCGGAGTTGAAGTACGCGATAGCATGTGGACCGATCGGGGCTTTGTGGTTCGCGTTTTTCACGAAGGCCAATATTTCGAGCATTCTTTCAACCAACTATCGGTTGGCTCAGAAGATCGTCTGGTCAAAACAATCCGGGATTTGGTGATCGGATCCGCGCCGCTTCTTTCCCAAGGGTTTTCCAGTACTCAATATCCCCTTGTTCGGGAAGAACCATTGAAGGGAGAGTGGAACGCGAGCGTGGAGTCGCTCCCTGGAGATCTTTCCCCTGAAGGCAAGATTGAACGGCTGCGGGCCATTGTTCGCAAAGGATTGGAACAATCCCCAGAGGTTGTAGATGTGAAAGCGGTCTATGAAGAAGTCTTCGTCCGAAAAATGTATTGCTCTACGAAAAGAAACCTGATGCAGTCGTACCTCTGGAGCCAAGGATATGTCATCCCGATTGTCCGTCGAGGAGAGAAGACTCAGTTTGCCTACGGATCTTTTTCCGATCGTGAGGGTCCGATCCAGTTGGGAGAAATGGATTTGATGGCTCCGCAAATTATCGATGAATGTTTGATGTTGTTGGATGCGCAAAAAGTGCACCCAGGAGCATATGATGTCATTTGTTCTCCGGAAATAACGGGTTTAATCGCTCATGAAGCCTTCGGTCACGGGGTGGAAATGGATATGTTTGTGAAAGAAAGGGCCAAGGCCCGAGAATATCTGGGCAAACCGATTGCGTCTTCGATTGTGCAGATGCGCGATGGCGCGGCTGTCCATAACACAGTTTCCTCGTACTGGTTCGACGATGAGGGGGTTTTGGCATCCAACACTTTGATTATCGAAAACGGAATCCTTAAGACAGGAATCTGTGATCAGCTTTCTGCACTCCGGCTGGGTACCCAACCGACAGGAAACGGAAAACGCCAATCCTTTGCCAACAAAGCCTATACACGGATGACCAACACCTTCTTTGAACCCGGTTTGGATCATCTGGACGATATGATCCATTCCATCGAACATGGATTTCTGCTTAAGCGAATGATGAGCGGAATGGAAGATCCCAAAAATTGGGGGATCCAATGCATGGTTCTCTATGGACAAGAAATCCGAAATGGAGCCTTTACCGGGGTGATTGTCTCGCCTGTGATCATGACGGGATATGTTCCAGATCTTTTGCAGTCGATCACAATGGTCAGCGATGATTTTGAGTTATTTGGTTCTGGCGCTTGCGGAAAAGGGTATAAAGAGTTTGTGAAAAACGCGAATGGCGGACCCTATATTCGATGCAAAGCGAGGTTGGGATAATGGATGCCATCATCGCAGGCGTTAATCAGTTCCCCCAATTGAGCGGGTGGAAGCTCACTCAAACGAAGACCACTTCTCAGGAAATCTATTTGGTCCGTCAGGAGATGGATATGGCCAGAACGCAGGAGGTTCTCCAGTATCAGTTAACTGTTTACTTGCCCACTGAAACGGATGGATCTCAGCGATTGGGTTTGGCTACGGTTGTTCTCCATCCATCCATGACTGATTCCGAGATTTCTCAAAAAATCAGCCAAGCGGTCTTTGCTTCGCAGTTTATCCACAATCCCCCCTTCCCTCTGGTGAAACCGGATGGCGCGCAAACGACCAATCCTCATGCAAAAAGAGAGATGGACCTTGTCGATAAAGCGATCGCTTTAGGAAAGGCAATGACTCAAGCGGCTCCCAAAGGAAAAGGATGGCTCAATTCGGGAGAAATATTCATTCATCGGATCCAAACCCGGATTCGAAATTCCGAAGGGATTGATTGCATCGAAGAAGGAGATCATGGTTTTTTTGAGGTGATCATTACGCATCCTTCTAAGGGAGAAGAGGTGGAAATCTATAAAAGCATGAAGTTTACCGGGTTTCCTCTGAATTTTCTGAATGAATCGTTGGAAGAAAGCTACTATTTCGCTCAACAACGTTCATTGGCCCAACCCACTCCATCCAGTCGGACTCAGTTACCGGTTATTTTGGGTGGTGAAGCGGTTCCAGAGTTCTTCCATTATTATTTGGCGCACGCATCGGCCAAGATGGTTTATGAAGAGATCTCAACACAAAAACCCGGTGATTCGGTTCATGGAACACACGATATCCTCGAAGACCAAATCAGCATCCGTTTGGACCCCCATCTGGATGGAGGGGCTGGTACGGGCTTTTTTGACACAGACGGATTTCTTTGGTACCCTGCGCAGATCATCCAGAATGGCGTTCTTAAGCAGTATTGGGGAAATACGCGGTATGCGCACTATGTAGGCTGCCCACCCACCGGAGATCTTTCCAATTTTGTGGTTCAGGCAGGGAAGACAGGAATCGATGAGATGCGATCTGATCCTCACTATGAACTTGTCGCGTTCTCTTCTTTTGAGATGGAAGCTGTCACTGGCGACTTTGCTGGCGAGATCCGGCTTGGATGGTACGATGACGGGAATCAAAAGATTCCCATTACCGGGGGGAGCGTTTCCGGCAACATCCATAATGTTCAATCCCATTTGCGATTGTCCAAAGAGACAGTCCAATTGGGCAATTATCAAGGACCTTCCCGCGTTCGTATGATGGGCGCCACAATCGCTGGGTGTATGTAAGCCATTGCTCTAGACTCCTTTTAAAAAGGGTTCAATCAAAATCCCAAAAGACAGGGACAGCCGATTGGCTGTCCCTAAGCTATTGTAGAAGCGTTCCGTTTTTTTGATGACTCATGGTATAATTGTGTTTGATTGAACGAGAAAAGGGATGAAGAGTTGGCGACCCATCTTTCTTTCAGAACGAAATGAAAAGCAATCAGAAAAGGCGGAGAGACCATGGATAATTTGACGACGGAACAGAGAAATCCCAAAACCATGAATCTGGATAAAATGAGCATCCGACAGATTTTGCGTGTCATGAACGAAGAAGACACAGTTATTCCGTTGGCGATTCGGGATATGCTCACTGAGATTGAACAGGTAGTGAAAAGGGCAGTCGATTCGATGAATGAGGGGGGGAGAATCATCTATTGCGGAGCGGGAACAAGCGGGCGAATGGCAGTTATGGATGCTGTCGAAACCGTCCCAACGTTTAACGCGTCGGTGGGGCTTTTCTCTTTCATCATGGCTGGTGGGATGGCTGCCTTAACCCAATCTGTCGAAGCGGTTGAGGATAACTGGGCAGAAGGAAAAGCGGATCTTCTCACATTGAAGCCCAATGCGAACGATATGGTGATCGGGGTTACAGCAAGTGGCCGGACCCCTTATGTTGGCGGAGTTCTTGAACATGCCCGCTCTTTGGGATGTTCCACCGCGTTGATTTGCAATGTGGAAAGGCCCGAATTGGTGCGTCTGGCAGATGTGACGATCCGGTTGTTGACCGGACCGGAGGTGTTGACCGGATCAACCCGGCTAAAAGCGGGCAGCGCTCAGAAAATGGTATTGAATATGATCAGTACCGTGTCCATGATCCATATGGGAAAGGTGTACAGCAATTTGATGGTGGATGTGCAAACCTTAAACGAAAAGTTAAAGGTGCGCGCAATAAATATCGTGTGTGAAGCGACCGAAGCGGATGAAAGCACAGCGAAAAGCGAATTGGAGGCTGTCAATTGGCATTGCAAGACAGCAATTGCCAAAATTCTGCTTGGTGTCGATACCCAAGAAGCCAAGCGGAGACTGGAAACCCATAAGGGATTTATCCGCAAAGCCCTAAACAAAAAATGAACCAACGGGAACTCAATTCTGTCTTTTTGGGGGTTGATGCCGGGGGGAGCACCCTTCGCGCCGTTCTTGTTTCGCATTGTGGAACCGTGCTGAACCGGTTCGAAGTATCTGGGAACCTGAATATAACATCTGCTGGAACTACAAACATCATAACAACCTTTCAAGAATTGAGTCGACAGATTCCTCAACCAGCAGGGGTTAATGTAGCCATGGCCGGAGCGGGCCATGGGAAAGGCCGTCAAGAGCTTACTGCTGTATTGAACCAATTGTACCCCAAAGCCAAAGTGGTTGTGCGGACCGATGCAGAGGGTGCTCTTTTTGCGAATTTCCCCGATTCTTCGGGAATCCTAGTGATTTGTGGCACAGGGTCGGTTGCTTTTGGGAAGACTTCGGCTGGAACGGTATACCGCGCAGGGGGTTGGGGATTCCTTTTGGGGGATGAAGCCAGTGGATTTTGGATCGTGAAAGAGGTGATGAGGCACTATCTCCATTATTGTGATGGAATCTTTCCGTACCAATCATGCTTCTCAGTCATTCAGGAACGATTTCCGGAAAATCCCCGCGAAGCAATCGCCGCCTTCTATCTTCCTGAAAATCGAAACGATGTGGCCGCTGCGTCCCGTTGTTTGATGGATGCTTCCGACCCTTGGTTATGGTCGGTGATCGAATCGGGGTTGGAAACATTAGCATGCGGGATTCAGACTTTGGCACGAAAACTCAAAGATAAATCGCCTTCCATCGCGTGGATGGGAGGGCTATTCCATAATTCCGAATTCTTTACCCGGTTTCATGCAACGGTATCTTCTGGGATTCAGGCTCACCTGTTTGAAGGAACGAAAGATATCGCTTTAGCATTGGCGCGGGAAATCTGTCAATTGGAGAAAGAAATCCCCTAAGGCCATCCTTCGCATGAATTCGGATGAAAGGATAAAGCGATGAAAAGACGAACTCGAAGGATTCTTTGGTTTGTGTTGGCCATATGTGCAGGCGCCATTATTGTGGGTACAGTTTTTCTGGCTCAATACATCCCCTTGTTGGAAGCGTATCGGAAGACGATTGAAGAACTGGTCATAGAAGAGGTTGATCTTGCCCTTGTCCAAGATGGCACCTTTGCGGGTTCTTTCGGGGCTGGTTTTGTTGAGGCTGATGTTCGAGTATTGGTTCATGATCATCGAATCGTCAGTATTGATCTCTACCGTCATCAGCATGGCCGTGGCGAGAAAGCGGAAGCGGTTGTAGGGCATGCGATCCAAGCGCAATCGCTAGAAGTGGATTTGATTACCGGTGCTACATCTAGTTCCAAAGTAATCCTCAAGGCCATTGAAAATGCCTTAAGAAAAGGGATCCAATAATAGGGCATCCCGCATAAGAAAGGGGGGGTCATCCATGATCCATCTCCAACAACAGAATGAACAAGCACTGGAATCCTTATACCGGACAAAACCCGCATTGGTGGGAATGGGTATCGCTCAGGAAGTTATCCCTGATTTTCACGGCAAGATGCTGCTCCATGCGGGTCCTCCGATCTCGTGGGATCGGATGTCCGGACCCATGCGCGGAGCGGTTATGGGCGCCTGTATGTACGAAGGCTGGGCGTCGAGACCGCAAGAGGCAGCGGCTATATGCGAACGAGGAGAGATTCGATTCGACCCCTGTCATCATCATCAAGCGGTAGGACCGATGGCTGGAGTGGTGAGCCCAAAGATGCCGGTATTTATCCTGAAAAACCTTCAAGGGGATAATCATTCCTATGCTACGATGAACGAAGGGTTGGGGCAGGTCCTCCGTATGGGTTCCTATCAGCCTTCGGTGATCGATCATCTTCGGTGGATGGAGCAGGACCTATTCCCGATTCTTCAAAATGCGATCGATTTGCTTGTCGAAGACAAAGGACCGATGTTGCTCAAACCCATCATCGCCCAAGCCCTACATATGGGCGATGAACTGCATAATCGCAACAAAGCAGGTACTTCGTTGTTCTTCCGGGCCATTGCCCCTTATCTTGTTCAAGGATCCCGATCCATCGACAAGATCGCGCAGGCATTTCGATTTATCGATTCAAATGATCATTTTTTCTTAAACTTGGGCATGGCTGCCGCGAAAGTCTCTCTAGACATCTTGAACAATTGGGAAGGATCAAGCTTGGTTCGGGTGATGGCGCGCAATGGCACAGATTTTGGTATTCAAATCGCCGGCTTGGGCGATCAGTGGTTTACGTGTCCGGCCGCTCAGCCAGATGTTCTTCTGTTCCCCGGATTCACCCCCGAGGATGTCAATCCGGACATCGGGGATAGCGCTATTATGGAAACTTATGGAGTGGGGGGATTTGCGCTCGCTTCCGCTCCGGCCATCGTTCAGTTTGTTGGAGGAACACCCCGCGAAGCCACGGAGTTTACTTTGGAAATGTATGAAATTTGCTTGGGGGAGAACCCGGACTATACCATGCCCCCATTGAATTTTCGCGGAACCCCTACCGGAATCGATTTGCTGAAGGTAGTTGAAACTGCCATCACGCCCATTCTCGACACGGGAGCTGCCTGTAAGGAAGCAGGACGGGGCCAGGTAGGCGCAGGGATCGTTCGGATGCCCGCTCAAGCGTTCGTCAATGGCGCCCAGGCTTTTGTAGACCGGTATCTGGCATAAGGAGCCGTCCGCAGTCTATGAACCGATCCTTTCCAACTATGATTCACCATACCGTATTGCAATCGATTGGTCGGACCCCGCTTGTTCGAATCAATCATTTGATTTCGGATCATCCGAATCATTCGATCATATATGCAAAAGTGGAAGGCGCAAATCCAACGGGAAGCATAAAAGATCGAATTGCATTGAAGATGATTGAACAAGCGGAAAATGAAGGCTTGTTAGACAAAAGCAAAATAATCATCGAACCGACATCCGGGAATACGGGGATTTCTTTAGCGATGATATGCGCTGTTAAAGGGTATAAGGCAGAAATAGTGGTGAGCGCGGCAGTTTCTTGGGAAAGAAGAATGATGATCGAAGCCTTTGGTGCAAAAATCACTTTAACGGATAAGGGTTTAGGGACAGATGGAGCGATCAACAAAGCGAAAGAGCTTGTTTCAAAGTATCCGAACAAGTATTTTATGCCAAATCAGTTCTCTAATAAATATAACAAAATCGCTCATTATAAAACAACTGCAGAAGAAATATGGAAAGATACAAATGGAACCATAACACACTTTGTTTCTGGCGTAGGGACTTCTGGAACCATCATGGGAGTCGGAAAAGCCTTAAAAGAAAATAATCCAAAAATAAAAATAATAGAAGCCCATCCGGAAAAAGGCCATTATATACAAGGATTAAAAAATATGGAAGAAGCAATCATTCCTGAACTGTATGATACGTCATTAATCGATGAAAGCATTATGATCCAAAGCAATATGGCCATGAAAATGGCGAGAGAAATCATTGTCAAAGAAGGAATATTTGTGGGTATGAGTAGTGGGGCCGCCATGATCGCGGCCATAGAAACGTTCAAAAAGAACGATAACGCAACCATCGTAGTGATCTTTCCAGACCGGGGAGAGAAGTATTTGAGTACGGAGATGTTTCAGAGTGAGGATCACCCTTAGGCGATTTCATCGGAAGAAAAACCATGAACGCGAATCATTTCGGAGGTGGAAAATGGAACTAAAGAATTGGAAGAACGTGAAGATGTATGATCTGAGCCAGACGATCAGCCACTTGACACCGGCATGGCCAACCTACGAACCACTCCAGATTAAGTTTTTTAAGCGGTTGGCTCCAAATGGAGCCAACGGACAGCTGTTGACTCACTCCAACCATGTGGGTACCCATCTGGATGGTTCTTTGCATTTTTGTACCCACGGACGGGACATTGCCAGCATTCCATTGGAGGAGTTGGTTGCGCCGGGTGTAATTGTCGATCTTTCTGACATTGCGGAAGATTACGGGATCTATACTTCGAAAGATATCGAAGACCGGGTGGAAGTCCGGGAAGGAGACATTCTTCTTATCAATACCGGATATCATCGATATGCCTACGATCAGCCCGAAGCAGACGAAATCCGTTATATGATCCAGCATCCCGGACCCCAGATGGAATTTGCTGACTGGGCGAAAAAGAAGAAATTGAAATGGATTGGCGTGGATTGCGGATCGGCGGATCACCCAATGAACACGAAAATCCGAGAATGGATGCCCAAACAAGCGGCTGAGTGCGACCGTTACCTACAACAAAAATACGGAAAGTCATTGGACGAGATGTTCCCTCCAAACCATTATCAGTTGATGCATACCGCTCTTTTCCCCTTCGACATCATCCACGCTGAAAATGTGGGTGGCGAGATTGACAAGCTTTTGAATCGAAGAACCATCATCGGATGTTTTCCTTGGAGGTTTGTGGGTGGGGAATCCTGTATTTGCCGGATTGTGGCCTTTGACGAAGAGTAGGAACATCCAATTGTATACCAAATTTCACAGATAAGGAGGTGGCGCGATGGATTTTGCCTTGTTACGCCCAACCAGCCTCTCTGAGGTTTTGGAAATGATGAATGAATACCCCAAGGCGCGACTTAAGGCGGGAGGGACAGATCTTTTAGTTTGGATTAAAAAGGGATTGATTTCTGCAGATCATGTGATCGATATGGGCCTGATTCCCGAAATAAAAGGGATCATCCCGAACGAAGGAGAAGGGATCCACATTGGCGCCATGGCAACCTTAAGCGATGTGATCTGCCATTCCGCGATTCAAAAAGACTACCCCGATCTCACCCAGGCATGTAGGATGCATTCGGATCCCCTGATCCGCAATCAGGCCACGGTTGTTGGCAATGTGTGTTCTGCAGTGCCTTCTGGCGATTGCATCCCCCCCCTTCTTGCTCATCGCGCGCTGGTGCATACCGTCGGATCAAAAGAACCACGCGTCATGCCCTTAGAAAAATGGATCATCGCGCCTCGAACCACACGGATTCTACCAGAAGAGGTCGTTTCTTCGGTTTTCTTGCCACAACCAGAAGAAGGGATTCGTGTTGTCGGCCGGTATCTTCGGATATCCCGACGAAAAGCGCTCGATCTAGCCCAAGTTGGGGTCTGTTGTGTCATGGAATGGAAAAAGTCTTCTTTCCAAACCTATCTTTCCTATGGGGCTGTTTCTGCGGTTCCCTTCCGATGTTTAGAAGCCGAACAGATCATCAATGAAGCGCAACGTGTTGATGAAGAGCTCTTGCAGTTTGTTGTGGATCTGGCGGTTGGTAGCGTGCAACCAATCTCCGATGTGCGCGCTTCACAGGAATATCGGATTCAGATGGTTCGTGAACTCACGCGCCAAGCGCTTATGGAATGCTATCTTGAAGGGCGGGATCAATAATGAACCGATATCGAGTCCGGTTTGTTCTCAATCATCAGCCAACCCAGATGGAAGTGAAAGACGGGCAGACTCTGCTTCGCGCTTTACGAGAATTGGGTGTGACCAGCGTCAAAAGAGGATGCGAAGAGGGGGAATGCGGGGCTTGCACGGTCCTGATCGGGTCAAAAGCCTATAAGTCTTGTATGATTCTTGCCCGAGAAGTGGAAGGAAAAGAGGTATTGACCTCAGAAGGATTGGTGACCGTTGGTTCAAAGCTCCACCCCATCCAAAAAGCATTCATCGAAGAAGGGGCCATTCAGTGCGGCTTTTGCACTCCAGGTATGATCATGGCTACATATGCCCTTCTGATGGAGCATCCTCACCCTTCAAAAGAGGAGATTATGGATGGATTGAGTGGAAATCTCTGTCGATGCACCGGTTATTCCAGCATTTTTCGGGCCGTGGAGAAAGCCTCGAAGATCTTCGATGCCCCTCAAGAGAAGGAGGGAGAAGCATGAAACAGACATCCAGCAAAACAGGAATCGGCGCGATTGTTAATCGTCAATACGATGACCAGAAGGCTGTTGGTACCCTGCAGTACACCGATGATCTTTTTTTTGGGAATCATCTGTTGCACGCTCGCCCGGTTCGATCTCCCCACGCTTGCGCGCAAATTCTGTCGATCGACGCATCAGAGGCGATGGAAATGGAAGGCGTCATCTTCGTAGTGACCGGTACGGATTTCCCGCATCGGTTTGGTCTATACCTCAAAGATCGCTATCCGATTGCGGTGGATCAGGCCCGGTACATGGGAGAACCCGTGGCCCTTGTGGTGGCTGAGAGCGAAGAGATCGCCGAGCGAGCGCGTGAGAAAGTGAACGTGAAGTACAAACCCATGCCCGCGGTTTTAGATCCTGTGCAAGCGGCGACAGATTCGTCGATCTTGGTCCACCCCGAACTGGGTCAATATGAGAAAGTCAGTTTTCTCAATCCCCAACCCGGAACCAATTTAGGGAATTGGTTCAAAATAAGGCGCGGAAATGTTGAACAGGCTTTTGCAGAGGCGGACTTTGTCGTTGAAGAAGAGGTGCGTTGTCCCCAAATTGCCCATGGTTTTCTCGAGACTCATTGTTGCATTTCTCAACAAGATCTTGGAAGCGGAGAGATAACGGTTTGGACCGCTGCCCAGTCCGCTTTTGCGGTGCGGGAGATTTTGGCGGATGGGATGAAGATGCCCCAAAACAAGATCCGTGTCATTGCGCCTCCCATTGGGGGCGGATTTGGTGGAAAGGCGGGTATGACCATCGAGGCGCTTTGTCTGAGCGCTTCGACCCATCCAAAAGCCCGAGGAAGACCGGTCAAACTTTTTGTTCCTAGAGAAGAGGTTATGCTCTCTTCATGGGTCCGTCAGGCCTATGTAGCACGGATCAAGATGGGCGTGAAAAAAGACGGGAAAATCACAGGGATTCACAATACATTCTATTTCGATACCGGAATCTCCGCAGAGTATGGCGCCAATCCGGTTCGGAGCGCAGGATACACTTCTACGGGCACCTATTATATTCCCAACGTACACACCGATTGCTATGCGGTGTATACCCACAAGCCTTTTGGGGGTGCGTATCGGGGATTTGGGCTCCCCGAACTGATGAGCGCGATGGAAGTTGTCATCGACATTGCTGCTCGAAAGGTGAAAATGGATCCATTGACCTTTCGGACAATCAATATGCTCAAAGAGGGACTTCCTACCTGTACGGGGATGCCCATGGCTCCTCATGGATTGGAACAAATCTCGGAACAAATCAAAGAACGGATTGGACTTGGGGAAGATGCTGCAGCTACGGCTCCGGGTCGGAAACGCGGGAAAGGAATCGCCTTTGCCATCAAAGCACCAGCGATGCCTGCAGATGCATCCTCTTCTGCCATCGTTAAAGTGAATGGAGACGGGACGGTTGAAGTGCTCGCAGCGACGATGGATATGGGGCAAGGAGCCTATACAGCCTATGCTCAGATTGTTTCCGAAGAAATGGGGATCCCGTATGACCAGATCCGGTGTTCCTTCCCGGATACACAAAGCCATCCCTATGATTGGCAAACCGTTGCTTCTCGCAGTTGTTGGTCCATGGGCATGGCAGTGAAACGGGCCGCGATCGATGCGCGCGAACAGATCCTCCAGTTATATGCAGAGTGTTGGCAGGCAGAACCGCAAGATCTGAGGATCGAATACGGAATGGTCCTGTGCGAGCGTTTGGAGCGCAAGGAGCCTTTGGATCAGAAGATGACCAATGGGTTTCTCATGCCTGATGGGGTATTGAAAGGGGGTCCGATCATCGGTAAGGGCCGGTTTATTCCACCGGATGTGGTCTACCCAGATTCGGAAACGGGCCAATCGCCGAAAAGCGTGGTCCACTTCACTCTAGGGGCCGTGGGTGTGGATTTGGAAGTCGTCGAGGCAACTGGGGAGGTAATTATCCGCAAAATCGCAGCGGGGTATGATGTAGGGAAAGCCATCAGCCCGATCAATGTGCGTGGGCAGATTGAAGGAGGAACCGTTCAAGGGGTATCGGCAGCTCTGATGGAAGGGATCTATTATAACACCGATGGAAAACTGCTCAATCCGGACTTTACCGATTACAAGATCGCCACAACCAAAGACGCCAATTTCGAGATGGATGTCTTTTGGGAAGAAACACCCGAAGCCCTTTCACCTTATGGAAATCGAGGGGTTGGTGAGCATTCGATGATCTCTCCCGCCCCTGCGATCAATAATGCCCTCTTCAATGCGTTGGGGATTCGGATTCACCAGTACCCGTTGTCTCGAGAGCGGGTATATGGGGCCATTCAAGCGGCAAAACGAGGAGAGACGGACTATTTCGATTGACCGAAGGGTTGATCAATCCTGGGAATCTTCGCCATAGAACTGAACGATCATTTCATCCCAGAGCGTCTCTTGAGCAAACTGATATTGGCGATATTGATTGATCCATCTTGAGGCGAACCCTTGATGGGGAAGAAAAACGCTGATTCCCGCAGGGGCATCAACGATCGCACCAGCATAACGGGTTCTTCCATATACCACGACCGCTTCCATGGCTTCCACCATTTCTTCGACGCAAGTTCGAACCGCGTGTTCAAGGGGGATGTGGCTGAGCAGGATTTGCGACAAAATGCCAGCATCCACACCAAAAGCATGGTTGTTGGGTTGGAGAAATGGAGTTTGGTTCAACACGTCTCGAAAAGTTGCGCGTTCGTTCGAATTCGCATCTAGGATTGCCCGAGAAATCTGATCAAATCCTTCCGTAAGCCTTTGTAAACAAGCAGTACGGATCATGGCAAGGCTCATGTCTCCGTGATAGTCTGTTGAGCGTTTGCTGAAATAGGCATCGATCAATACTGTACCAAAAAAAGCAGGGTCGTTAGATTGGTCGATTCCTTCCAGAAAGAGATAATCCCATCCATCTGTGGGTTCGGTAGTGGAAGACAGAATCAGGTAATCGGTTACTCCCACCAATTCATACGCTACTTCAACTGCGCCCATGTAACACGCGTCCATTCCTAGAATATCCAGTCGAACTGCATTATGTTTTTCAAGAGAGGTCGTGAGGCTTTGAGCCAGATCCGGAATATTGATCCACCATCCGGTTGGCCGGTCTTGGGCGATGGCTCGCGGTTGGTTGGGCGCGATGATCCAACCAGAGCCATGATTCCAAAAGATCACGGCTTTTCGGGCAGTTTCAAAAGAAAGATACTCTTCGAAACACGCTTCAAAAAAACGGATATCTCCCGAGTTCACATTGTGATCGAAGGTTTGGAGAGGCACCCAATCCCGATCATGAGACAAAAGGAGCAATTGATCCCGGCCCTGATCTTCTTGGCGATCCCACATCACCAAAACACCAACATCCGAACCTGCTTGTTTTAGCTCCGTCATATTGTTCCGGTCAAGATGAAAAGGGGGATCGGAGAGGTTATTATCGGCAGCTAACCATAGAAACAGCGCCCAAGGAGTCGGTTGAACCGATATTGTGACCTTTTGTTCCGCATGCAGGTCATCTCCGTGAAAAATCATGGCCTGCCATTCATAAACACCTGCTTGGTCGAATCGATAGTGATCCCGCGTGCCGCGTATATTGATCTCCGACCATTGATTTCCTTCCAAAGAGGTCTGTGTTGCTCCGTTCTCAATAAACAAGACCCGGAATCCCGCAGAAGGCTGAGTTTCTATATCAAACGGGATGGTGGTTGGAACCATTGTGGATCGTTCGATCGATTCTCTGAAGACGGGAGAGGTAAATGGTTGCTGGCGGGTAGCGCATCCTGACAGGAGTATTGACAAAATGAAAAAACATGTTATAATAGTAAGGATTGAAAAACACTGTTTTTGACCGATCTCCATCCAGAAACCTCATTTTTCTTCATGTATGCATACTACGGATATCCAATCTCAGAACCCCATTCAATGGATCTACTGAGAAAAGAATCCGATATCTCTCATCTACGGATGATTACTCCAATGAATGCTTTGGCCGCAAGGCAAGAAACAAGACACCCTCAATAGCATTATACCATGTTTTCTTACGGATCATTCGATTACCGCGTTTTTTGAATCTTGGAATATAGGAGGGGAGTTATTTGCCCAGGAAAAAGAAAGAAGAAGGACAGCAAGACAATCCGAACCCACCAGAATCAACGGAAAAGCCTGGGGCTACGAAATCAAAGAAAAAAACGGCCTCGAAAGGCCAAAACAGCGCTAGTGAACGGATTCAACAGCGGGCGAACCATGGGGCCAAGGAATCCGAACCAGTAGAGGCCCCGTTGAAAATTACCGATGAACAGGCGGAGAGCCTTTCCACCCCTCCCAATGATGATTCATCTACACAGAAAAAGGGATTGGAAGAGCAGAGTCGAATCGAGCCATCGAAAAAGATCGAATCGATTTTTGATGTAAACCCTGCGACCAAACGGCCCACGAGAAGCGGGTTATCCAATCAAGATCGCCATAGCAATGGAAATGAACGGCGAGACGAAATTCGGGAGTTGGAGATCGATGTTCGGAGCTTGGATCATGCCAACATCAAAGACTTGTATGTCCTTGCTCGAAAGTTTGATGTTGCTGGATATACCCGTTTGCGGAAACGCGAACTGGTCTTCCAAATTCTCCAAGCACAAGCCAAAAGTTTCGGATATTTCTTCAACGAAGGGGTTTTGGATATCATCCAACCCGAAGGGTACGGGTTTCTTCGGACTGGGAATCTCTTGCCTGGGAACAACGAAGATATCTATGTTTCTCAATCTCAGATCCGTAAGTTCAATCTGAATGTTGGTGATTTGGTTTCCGGTCAGGTACGCGCGCCTAAAGAAGGAGAAAAATTCTTTGCCCTTCTTCGGGTAGAAGGCATCAACCATCGGCCTCCTGAGTCCGTATATGAACGAGTGAACTTCGAAAACCTAACACCCATCTACCCCACTGAAAAGTATCAGCTGGAGTATGAACCCACACCCTACAGTTCCCGGATTATCGATCTATTCTGTCCGATCGGGAGGGGGCAGAGAGGTTTGATCGTTGCCCCCCCAAAAGCAGGAAAGACGATTTTACTGAAAGATATGGCGAACGGGATTGCCAAAAACCATCCCGAAACAATTCGGATCGTATTGCTGATCGATGAACGACCGGAAGAGGTGACAGATATCACCCGTACGGCTGATGCACAAGTGATCGCAGCTCCCTTCGATATGCAACCCGACAAGCAGATCCGCGTAGCAGAGCTGGCTTTGGAGATGGCCAAGCGCTTAGTGGAGTATAAGTATCATGTGGTCATTCTTCTGGACAGCATCACGCGACTTGCAAGGGCATATAACAATGTCGTCCCCTCTAGTGGAAAACTTCTGTCTGGAGGTGTGGATCCGAAAGCGTTGTATGGTCCCAAGCACTTTTTTGGGGCTGCTCGAAACATAGAGGATGGTGGGAGTCTGACCATCATTGCCACAGCTTTGGTGGAAACGGGAAGCAAGATGGATGAGGTCATTTTCGAAGAATTCAAAGGTACGGGCAATATGGAACTCCTGCTATCCAGACAACTTTCGAATAAGAGGATCTTTCCTGCCATTGATCTGAATCTATCGGGGACTCGTCGAGAGGAACTCCTTTTGGAACCCGACACGTTACGGAAAGTATGGGTGTTGCGAAAGATGTTATCGTCCATGAGTGAGGAAGAAGGATTGAACCTGATTCTACGCAAAATGAAGGATACATCGTCCAACGAGTTCTTTCTTGCCCTTCTAAATAAAGATAGAGGAAGATGAAGACCGATTTTTGTGGTATAATGATTCCGACATACCATACCAAAAAGGAGGGAAACACATGAAGAAACTGTTGTTTGTACTGATGGTTGTGGTGTTGAGCAGTTCGATCCTAATGGGGATGTCTTATCTGACAATCTTGCATGTTAACGACACCCACGGTAGAAGCTGGCCGTTCAGTTACGGAGCAGGAACCCATGTTGGTGGGTGGGCGGCTATGTCCACTCTCATCGACGAGATCCGTGCAGAGGTAGAGGCGTACGGGGGCCATGTCCTTGTCATGCACGCAGGAGACTTCAATACGGGCGTACCCGAATCGGACCAACTGGATGCCGTGCCTGACATCGTAGGCATGAACATGATCGGATTTGATGTCGTTGTCTTGGGAAATCACGAGTTCGACAAAGACCGAGACGTGCTGAACCGGCAGATGGCTCTGCTGCAGATGCCCGTAATTAGCGCCAACATGTTTGACGAAAACCACGAAAACCCTGTTACTCCCTATATCATCCGAGATTTTGGTGATTTTCGTGTGGCCATCTATGGTTTGACCACCAAAGATACCGAAGTGTTGGAACCCATCTACCTGGATACCTGGTGGTTCGAAGATGAAGTGAAGGTATCGCAAACCCTTGTGCCGCAACTAAAGCAAGAAGCCGACATTGTTGTTGCGCTTGCTCATATTGGCTATGGAGTAGAAGGAAGAGCGGGAGGCCGAACCTCTAATGAAGTTGCTGCTGCTGTGGATGGATTGGACATCATTATTGATGGTCATAGCCACACCCTGATGACAGAAGCTGCATTTATAGGCGATACCATTGTTGCTCAGGCCGGTGAGCACGGGAAGTATATGGGACGCTTGGACTTGGTTATCCACGAAGGAGAGATCGTACATTGGGAATGGAACCTTTTGCCCATCAACGTGCAGAGAGCAGTCACCGATAGCCAGGGCAATCAGGTTTTAGTTTACGAGTACAAACCGATCCCTCAGGATCACAAAGTCAAGGCGGCTATGGATTACTTCCTGGCATTGGGCGGCGAGACGCTCAATCAAGTCATCGGAGAGACAGGAATCTTTTTGGATGGAGAGAGAAACAATGTTCGATCGACCACGACCAACCTTGGAAACTTAATAACAGATGGCATGCGCTGGAGAGCCGATGCCGATATTGCATTTCAAAACGGCGGAGGAATTCGCGCTTCGATCCAAGCCGGGCCCATTACCTACCGCGATGTTCTGACAGTCCAACCTTTCGGGAATACATTGTTTGTGCTTAACATGACTGGCGCAGAAGTAAAAGAGATCGCCGAGATTGCAGCAGTCATTCCTGCGGGACAGGGAGCCTTCCTTCATTTCTCTGGATTAACCTTCGTTGTGGAAAACGGGCAGGTGAAAGATCTTAAGGTAGATGGAGCGCCTTTGGATCTCAACAAGACTTACAGAGTAGTAACCAATAACTATCTTGCGCTTGGAGGAGATGGATTTGACAATCTCAAAGCAATGACAGAAACAGGCCGCGGCTATGATACGTATTTCTCCGACGCGTTTTCTCTCGGTGAATACATCCAGCATCTAGGGTTGATCACAGATTACGACGAATCCCACCGGATGCTGAAGAAGTAATAATTTCCTGAAAGAGGAACCCATTCTTGGGGACTTCATAAGGAAAGGAAAAAAGGGGCCCGTTGGGCCCCTTTTTTTTAGTGGGCCAACATGGACGATGATTTAGCTGTTAAAGTCCGCTACAGGATTGGCAGTAGGGACTGTTAGCCAAAGGCTAGAGTGTTCGCCATAAGGCGGACTTTTCTTTTGGGACTGTGGTGCAATAAACCATGTAGACTATACGCCAAACTAACCATTTTCCCTGTACCGGCAAGCAGAAGAAAAGGGAAAGGATCGCATCCTGATTTCCGAGATGAAGTTCTTCGGGAAGCAAAGGTGATTTATGAGCGAACGTGACGATTGGATTAGCCTTAAAGACATTCCTTTCACATGTTTCAGAGGCAATTCAATTAACGAGAAGCTCGACGGTCCAAGACCAGAAATCGAACCGGATGCTTCAATTAGCCCGAACCCGGTTGGTTGAAGTAATGGGCGAGGCAGCGATATGCGTGTCGAAAGAGATAAAAATCAAATGGTGCCTTGGGCAGAAATAACAGGAATGAGACATCGTCTGGCTCATGGGTATGATGGGGTCGACTTGAATATCCTTTGGAACACGATCGCATTTGACATCCCAACGCCCGTGCGTTGACTGAATCAAAATTTCGATTAAAAGCTATGGGATGTGTGTAGGGTAAGTTTTTTGCCAAAAAAACCCACATTTCTCGAAAAAAGCATTGACGAAAACGGATTCTTGTGAAAAAAGTTCCGATCATGGTAATAAACCCTCCCGCTATCTAGCATATTCTCGATCTGAATCCGGGAAGATGGAGGGACGAATGGAATCTTGATTGCTTTTCAATGCCATTATTCATCGACCAAACGTTTGTAAGGGGAGTATCCTTTTTCGGGAAGAGCAAATTGAAAGAGAAGGCAGCTGAGGGGGTTGATTTCCCCTCGAATGGTTGAATTGGAAATCGTCACAGTGGTTCCTGTGATTTGATCGCGCATGAGGTGGTTGTTCATCATCAAAGAATCAGTGGTCAACATCCGATATGCCTGTGTGTTTGCTGAGGCGTTAATTACAACAAGGATGTTGTCATAAACATCGTTGGTTTTCCTCCAGAATCCGCATACATTAGGATTTGTGGAGTACGCTGGATAAAAGGTACCTCTGTTCAGAGCGGGATTGTTCCGAAACAGACGGATCCAATCCTGGTATCGTTTGATATCGGGATGGTCTTGGTGGACTTGGTGCCATGGCATGGGTTGCCGACAATAGGGATCTCCTTCGGATACTAGGCCGAGTTCTTCTCCGTAGTAGATCAGCGGACTTCCCGGAAGGGTGAATTGGCACGCGATGGCCGCGGGCCAATGCAACGGGAGCTGGTGGCGGATTCGGGGCGTATCGTGTGATGAAAGCATGTTCCAGCTGTTCAGCAGACCGTCCAATGAGCAGTCTTTCTGAGCATGGGCAATCTGTTGGACGAAAGTATTGGCATCGATTTCCCCATTGAGCCAGCAAAGGATTAATTCTCGGTACCAATAATTCATGACACCATCTAAAGTTTTGTTTTGAAGCCACAATCCGGGGTAAGACCATACCTCCCCGATTGTTCGATGCGTTCCGGAGGTTTTAATGGATTGGGTGATTTCTCTGCAGAACAGAAACCCAAGATCATAGGCGCAATCCAATCGCCAATCGTCAACGCCCAACCCGATCCATTTTTGAGCAACCGATTCCGGATCATTCCACAGCAGATTCCGCAGCTGGGAGTTTTCGAGGTTCAATTCAGGAAGAGCGGTACTGTTGGACCAACCTGACTGCAATCCGTTGCGATAAAGCAAAAAATCACGGTTTTTGGGCTCTTTGGCCCAAGGGTGGCCATGCCCAATATGATTCCACACAGCATCCAAAACCAACCTCATGCCTGATTGATGAAGAGTGTCGGATAGGTTTCGGAAATCCGATTCTGTGCCCAAAAGAGGATCGACCTGAAAATAATCAGTTGTGTCGTATCGATGATTTGACTGGGCTTTGAAGATCGGGTTCAAGAAGAGGAATTCGATCCCCAGCAATTCAAGATACTCAATCTTTGATCGGATCCCGCGCAAATCGCCACCATAAAACTCCAGCTGATGCGCTCCCATGGGTTTCCGTTCGATGGGACGGGTCCAATTCAAAACGCCTGGTTTTCTTTCGGAACAACAAAACCGATCCGGGAAAATTTGATAGCCAACGCTTGCTATGGTCATTGCGTTATCCTTTCGAGAAGAGATCGCATTCATTCTGCTCTGCGTTCAAGCAAAGACGGGTTTTCCGCTCTGAGCGGACTGATACATCATATCCAAAATCTTCTGAGTGGCCAAAGCTTCATCAACACGAACCAAGGGTTGGACACCGTGAATACAGCAATGAATGAAATCCGTTATGCTCCCATGGCGATCGTGACCGGTTTCCAGATGAGGGAAGTCGGTGTCTGTTAGCTCATATTCCGCTTCTGAGAAAATGCGGGGCGGGAACACTGTCGCTCCTGCGCGATCGCCAAAAAGGTGGACCTGCATAATGGTCGGTTCCTTCATATTCAAAGCAAAAGCGCTTTCCAAATGCAAACAGCTTCCATCTTGAAAGCGGATCATACCGAATGCGGCATCTTCCACATCGAATTGATCTGGATCCCATGGACCCATAAGGCCAACGCCCAAACGGGTACCAATTTTGGAGAAGGTGCTGGCGGCTGCGTATTCAACGTCCGGAAAGCCCATTGCGTATAAAGCGACATCAAGCATGTGCACCCCAATATCGATCAAACAACCGCCCCCTTGAATCTCTTTCCTCGTAAAACGGCCCCATCCTGGGATTCCCCTTCTTCTCAACGCTTGGACGCGCGCAGCGTATATTTGCCCGAAAGCACCCTGTTCTGCCATCCGTTTGATCAATTGGACGGACTTCGAATGGCGGTAATGCAAGTTGAAGGTTAAGATTTTTCCCTGTTCACGAGCAGTTTGAATCATGTGTTCGGTTTCCTGCGTATTCATAGCCGGGGGTTTTTCACACAACACATGACACCCAGCTTTGAGGCAATCCACCGTTATTGGAGCATGGTAGCAGTTGGGCACGCAAACACTAACCGCATCCAGGTTCTCCTGGCGGATCATGTCACGATAATCTCCATAAATCCCAGGGATGTTGAACCGATCGCCCAATCGTCGGGCCTTCTGCGGATGGATATTGCATAAAGCCACCAATTCCACTTGATCCGGATGGGAAAGATAAGCCGGAATGTGGGCAGTTTCCGCAATCATTCCTGTGCCAATGACACCTATGCGCAGTCTGTTCATCCAGGATCGCTCCCCCATCTACTTTCGGTATTGAAGATGAGGGTCCGGATATAATCCAAGCTTTTCCGATAAGCATCCAAAGGGGGGTACCCGATTACCCTGCACTCAAAAGTCAATACGCCGGCATACCCGTTCTCATGAAGGGCCTGAATCCCGGAAAGAAAATTGGTATGACCGGTCCCCGGTTCATACCGATGGTTGTCTGCAAGGTGAACATGACCTATTTTCGGTCCATACGCGCGAATCGTGTCGGGAATCTGATTTTCTTCGATGTTCATGTGATAAAAATCAGCCGTGATCAAAACCCGATCCCATCCGCCCTCCTGGATCAAGGAATGGGCATCCGAGAGCGTGTTGATCATATGGTCTTCGTACCGGTTCAGAGGTTCCAGAAAGATCCATGTTTGAGTCTCTTGGGCAGCATGGTTCAGAATCGCAAGCGATTCCAACAACACAGCTCGGTCTTCTTCTCGGGTTCGAGGGGGGACCGTCGGAGGGAGCCGAAGAGAAAACATCCCCCAAGCCGCGGGCGCAACGATACCCGCAATACCCAGCTCTTTTGCGGCCTGAAGCATTTGCTTTATATCATCCAACGCCTGAATCCTTTGTTTTCGATCGAAATCACCAATCCACCCTCGATATCCACCGCATATTCCGATAATGGGAAGGCGGGTGCGTTCAATGGCTTTCTGAACTTTGGAAAACTGATTCAGAAGGGATTTTCCTTCGATTTCAAATCCATCGAATCCCAGCTCTTTCACCGCAGCGAGTTTTTGATCCCACTCCTCGGGGAAAAAGGGTTTGTCTTGGGTTGCCACCCTCATTGGGGTGCTCCGGGAAAGGAAATCCCCAACTTGATGCTTTCTTCTGGGTGTTTGTCGACGAAATACATGTAGGCTTCATCCGATTCTGCGAAGGGAAGAATGGGATGGACAATTTCGGATCCATCCAGAAATCCTGTCATCAACATATGCCAGCAGACATTTTCGATTCTTTCGCGGTCCCATCGGGGATGGTCGGAATTGGGAAGGCTTGCCGCGCGGGAGAATGTGATCTTCGCGTTATTGAAATGGGCCTCTTTTCCAAAGTTCACCCCTCCTTGGATTTCTTTCCCAAATGCCACGTAGGAAATCGTTCCTCCGTATCCGAGGCCTCGTAAGGCTTGTTGAAGCGCAGTAGGGTTCCCGCTTGTTTCAATGATTCCATCCATGCCCTGGTTTTCTGAGCAGGTTTTCAACGCCAACCCTACATCACGATTGACTGGATCAAAAACGTCAAAAGCGCCCCAATGAGCCGCCAATTGCCTCCTATGCTCAATGGGATCAATTCCGGCCACATAAGAAGCCCCCAGTTTGAGGCATAGTTGCACAGCGATCAGCCCGATTGCCCCAAGCCCAAACACCGCCACTCGGTCACCGGGTCGGATATGACAGTCGCGTACCCCACCTAGCGCGAATTGCGCAGGATCGTGACAAAGCGCGCTTTTCCATAAAGAAGAAAAGGGAATCGGAGAATCGATGGGGAGCTTCCGCAATCTGGAGTTGTTTTTTGCGGGAAGGATGTGGGTCTCGCGGATTCCTCCGTAGGCGCTCACTTGGTCCCCCTTGTGAAATGCCTGGACTTCTTGGCCCACCTCGACAATTTTTCCTACGAATTGGTTCCCCAGATTCCAGGAACCAAAAGGAACGCCGGAACCTTCTCCTTTTTCACGCGGAACGAAAAGATTCCGTTCTTCATCAAACCGTTCTTGTTCAAAAGGGCTGATGCCCCGAAAATCAACGAGTTCCGTTCCGTGTTTTGGGCTGGCATATTCTGTCTGGATTCTTACTTCGTGCGGGTGGATAGGCCTGTCTTCATACTCGGCAATCATGGCAGTTCTGGGAGCGGTTGCAATGAGTTGTTTCGGCATGAGTTCTCCTTTCTCAGCAAAACGGACCGCGCGAAATAATCCGTTCGTCAATCCTACGAACTACAGAAAAGGTATAGGGAATAAAGTATTGATTCCAAAAAGAGCGTCCAAAGGGATTGAACGACTCAAAATCCACCCCACACAGCGAATAATTGTGATCTGACAGCCACTTCTGAATTTCGGCCAGGAGTTGGGTTCCCACTCCTTTTCCGCGGAAATCTTCAGACACGAATGCTCCGGTAATATTCATCATTGAGGGGTGATCACTGATGAACGATTCTCCGCTCGGTTGGATTCTCATATATCCTTTGGGTTCTGTGCCATCGAGTGCCATCCATAGATGATGGTTGTCGTGTTGCATCCAATCCAAGAGGTCTTGAACCGGGTCTTCTTCTTGAGTAGGCATGAATAAGGGGGATTTGTTATAGTATTGGGTGTGAGCACAATGAATATGCCTCAGGGTTGGGATGTCATCCAACCCGACATTACGAATGGTGATCGAAGGAGTTGTGGGTATCGCTTCAACAGCGCGTATGGAATCCACGCACCGAAGTCCAAACCCGAACCAAAACCAGTTTTGAACTGTGCGATGATCCCGTGCGTAAAGGGTAAGCGCCTGCGACAAAGATCCATCCTGGACCCAATGATGGGCGGCGTGCGTATACAGGTCTGATTCAATCGACCCTCTATTGTCTTTTCGGACCGCATAGCCATACAATGGACAATAAATTCCGGGCAGCGCGCCAAAGAGCGTTTCTACGGGATATCCCCCGAGAAATCCAAGGAGCCTCCCCTGGGTCGAGGCTCCAAATGTCATCTTTTGAAGAATCATCCGATGGATTTTGGGTTTAACAATGGAGATCAAATCGTTCGGGTTAGGCAATATAGGAAGGTGGTCTCTTTCTTCTTGATATGCTGACAAGACCAAATCCAATGCCGCTTCCAGATTATCGACGGTTAGTTCACGAATCACGATCGATCGTTCACGAGGGTTTACTTCTCCTTACGAAGAGGGCTCCTCTTCCTCCATGTGGAATTTTTTGACGTGCATGCTTAGCTCGTCGGAAATTTGTGTCAGTAGATCCGCGGTACTGGCAAGGTCGCTTATTGCTTTGGAACTCTCCTGCATCGAGCTGTTCAGACTCGTGATGGTTTGCACAACATCTCCAAACTTTTCGCCGGTCTTTTCTGAACTCCGAGACACTTCCATAATTTGCTCATTTTGCCCCTGGATCTGATGCACCATTTTTTGAATGGATTGATTGACCCCACCGAAGGCATCCACGATAGTTTGAATCTGTCCGGAAATATTGGACACGTCGATCACAATCTTTTTTACCTTTTTAGCACTTTGCTGAGAGCCTTGAACGACTCCATCCACTTGATCCCCTATTGATTGAATCTTTTGACTGATCTCATGAGAGGTTTTGTTGGATTGCTCCGCCAACTTTCGGACTTCGTCAGCGACAACGGCGAACCCTCGGCCCGCTTCTCCTGCCCTGGCTGCTTCGATCGCTGCGTTCAATGCCAACAAATTGGTCTGTTCAGCGATCTCGCTGATCTTATCGATGAACTGATTGACCTCTTCGGTGACGCTTTTCAATTCCTGTACCTTTTCGATATTGCCCTGAACTTCATGACCAATGGTTTCAATTTCCAATGTGGTGTGAACGATATTCTTTTGATCCTCCACCGCTTTGTCCAGTGTTTTTGAGGTTTCTGAAATCGTGGATTCCACAGTAGTCATCAACCGATCGCTTTCTTTTGCCAATGAGGCGGTTTTTTGGGTTACACCCATCAATTGGTTGACCGAATCAGAGATATATTTTTGGATTTCGTTCATACCAGAAGCAATCTCTTCGGAAGTAGCGGAATTCTCTTCGACTGACGCAACAATTCCTTGAGAATCCCGTGAAAGGCGTTCTGACGCATCATGCACGCTAATCAAAGTCGCTTTGATCGACTCGACCATCTTCTGGAACGAGGTTTGAAGGCGTCCGATCTCATCTTTTCTCCGTTTCTTGGAAAAAACAACGGTGAGATTCAACGCAGCCAGTTGATCGGAAACATGAATTAACTCTTTAATGGGTCGGTTGATGGTGGCGAAGATGATCAAAAAGACCAGAATACAAACACCAATCGCAATCACGATCAACCAGGTAATCTGAGCATTTGTGTTTCGAATCACCTGTTCGGTTTCCGTGCTGTTGATCCGAGCGTCATGAATCGTCGTTTCCACCCCTTGTTGTTGCGTCCGCAAAATGGGATCGAGGGTTTGGGTTATGGATCGTACGGTTTGCTCGATCTGGTTGTTGATAACAACCAAAGAATCATCCTGACTTTTCTGGATGGTGTTTTGGGTTTGCTCGATCGTTTTGTTGCCGGCGTCCAGTTGCGCTTGACTTGCCTGAATCTCGTTTTGAGCACGAATCATAACGTCAATACGGTTTGCATAGATCCGCACGCTATCATCCAAAGCGATCAGCTCAACCCGATCCCATACGGGGTCTTCTTTCGATTCAAGCAATTGGGAATAATTGGCCCGCAAATCCCGCGCCATATCGCGGATTTTTGCTTGGGTTTGCGGAATTGTGCTTGGTTGAGTCAACAGTTCGCGGCTCAAGTACTGGATATAGATCAGATCGGGAACTCGTAATTCAGCGGAAATCCGATCCGTATGCCATAGGAGTTCCAACTCATACAAGGAAAGAGAGTCTAGGCGAGCCATAATCAACCGATTCCGAACATCCTGAGCAAAGAATTCGTCGATCTCGGCATCCCGAAACTCTTCTTTGATCCCATCCAATTGATCCAAAAAATTATCCACATTGCGATGATCAACGACTTGCATCTGCTCGAGGCGTTCGTAGTTATACTCGAGATTTCGAACCTGGCGTTCCAGAACCATACTCTGCAACTGAACCAACGTTTGGCGCCCCCGCAATTCCTGTTCTTTCAAACGGAAGATCTCAAGAACCTGCTGCTGCAATTGATCCAGCAATTGATGAATCTGAGCTCCTTGAGAGCCTTCCAAACGGACTTGTTGGAGTGTAAGGAGCGTTTGGGAAAACCCATCCTTCATCTGCTGCATGGTCTGCATATCTTGAATATATCCGAGTTTAAACACTCTTTGAATTTCGCGATCCAACTGGGACACAAATTGCTGGATCGCAGCAAAAGACGCCAAGCTTTCTTCTGATTCTGTTGCGCCTTGAGCGATGCGTTCCGCTCGAGTGTTCAGTTCACCCAAAGAAATGAAGGTAATCCCTAAGATAATACACAAAACACCCACGATACTCAAAAAACTGAGCATCAGTTTTGTCGAAATTCTCATGCCTACCTCCTGTTACAGAACGCCTCTTCATGCAAGCGGCTCATGAATTCTTTCCTAGTAATTGTACCACAAATTCGGAAAAGAAACAAAAACCATTCCAGAGTGTTAATCAATCACGATAAATATATCGAATATGATATAATTTCTACAGAAAAAGAGAAGGGAGAGGATGATATCGCGAACCATTCAACAGTCCATGATCTTTTGATCCACTATATACATGAAAAGGGACAGACAACCGGATATGAGTTTCTCAAGGCATGCCGGCTCCGAGGCATCGAGGTTTCTCCGGGAAGCGTTTACCCTTTACTGAACAAGTTGAGAGAACAAGGGCTCCTTACCTCGAGGCGCGAAGGCAGGCGAATCGTGTACCAGTTTCAGAATCCGTACGATTCTGATAGGATTGCGGGCTATCGAGAAGGGAAAGTCCGAAAAAAAAGAGCCCAAAGGTTTCAGATGTTGGCGGTATGCATTTGCCGAGGTTTGGATGAGAGATCTCGAGAAGCCATTCAGTCTTTTATCCGCGGATTGGCAGATACAGAGTGGGCCGATCATTCTCAAGTGAATGAGTTGATCCAATCCATCCAAAAGATGTCCGATTCGTTGCTTCAATACAACAAGCAGAACAAAACAACACCAAAACAGGAAGGTGAGTTATGAAGATTGTGATTATCGGGGGGGTTGCGGGTGGCGCAACTGCTGCTGCGCGATTGAGAAGGTTGGATGAACACGCTCGGATTATCATGGTGGAGCGGGGAGATTATGTTAGTTTCGCCAATTGTGGTTTGCCCTATCATATCGGAGGAACGATCGGGGAAAAGGATCGATTGATCTTCGAGACACCGGAAAGCTTTCGCGAGAAGCTAAACGTAGAAGTGCGGATCCAAACAGAAGCCATCGCAATCCATACCTCAAAAAAGGAAGTCATCTTGCGTTCCTCTGATGGCTCGATTGTGATAGAGCCATATGATAAACTACTTCTTGCGCCTGGAGCGCGACCGTACCCTCTGAAAATCCTCGGCGCAGAAAGGGCGCCCGTTTTTTCGTTACGGACAATCCCTGATATGGAGCAAATCATGACCTACATCGATACCTACGACCCCAAAAAGGCGACGATTGTGGGCGGGGGATTCATTGGTCTGGAAATGGTAGAAAACCTTGTCGTTCGAGGATTGGATGTTGATCTAGTCGAGTTGAGCGATCAAGTGCTCATCCAAATGGATCCTGAAATGGCGGGTTGGATTCACCAACATTTGGCGGATCAAGGTGTTCAGCTTCATTTGAGCCAATCCATAGAGCGGGTTGGAGCGATTCATCCCAGAATGCGTTTGCTGATGAACGATGGCTCAAATCTAGAAACCGATATGCTGGTCTTGGCAACAGGAGTAGTGCCGGAGACAAAACTTGCGGTGGGAGCAGGATTGATCATGGGAAAAGTAGGGATCCAAGTAAATGAATTCCTTCAGACTTCTGATCCAGATATCTATGCCGTTGGAGATGCGATTGAGGTCTGGAATCCTTTGATACAAGCGCCTGTTTTGACCCCCCTCGCTGGTCCGGCAAACCGTCAGGCTCGTTTGGCGGCCGACCATATGATTCAGGGCAATCAAAACGCATACGAAGGAGGGATCGGAACATCCATTACAAAGGTGTTTGAGCTAGCGGCGGCATCTGTTGGGCTGAATGAACGGCGGTTGAAGAGCGCGGGGCGGCCATTTCTTTCTTCCATTACCCATTCAAACAGTCATGCGGGATACTACCCCGAGGCGCTTCCCATGATCATTAAACTGCTTTTTGATCCCGAAGGACGAATACTGGGTGCCCAAATTGTGGGTATGGACGGGGTGGACAAGCGAATAGATGTTCTTGCTGCAATGATTAAGATGGGACATTCGGTTTCCGATTTGTGTCAGCTGGAGTTGGCTTATGCGCCCCCTTTCGGAAGCGCAAAAGATCCGGTAAACATCGCCGGTTACGTAGCCCAGAACATTCTTCAACGCCAGATGGAACCATTTTCTTGGCGAGAAGCCAATGATATGAACGATCCGAACGCCTTTTTCTTGGATGTACGGACAATCGAAGAGCAGACAATCAACCCATTCGAGAAGGCGAATACCCTCTCCATTCCTCTCCATGAACTGAGAGGTCGTTTGCATGAACTCGATCGATCCAAAACATACATTACCGTTTGTCAAATCGGTCAAAGAGGGTATCTGGCCTGTCGAATTCTGATACAAAATGGGTTTTCAGCAAAAAACCTTTCTGGTGGAGTAAAAACCTTCCAATATGCGACAAACAAGGGGGATTCGATTCATCCAGATTGAAACCCGTCCCAGGGTTTCGAAAAGAAGAATTGATCGAAGGGGTAGAGAATGGCGACGGCGTACCCTACCTTGCGGAAGCGGAAGACGCCAAATTCAATCTCTTTATTTTAAACTCGAATCCGTAGAAAGCCCTGTTTCAAAGGTCTGGGCGTACTCTTCTTGGATCACTTGAATCAATTCTTTGACGGATCGGATTTTGTCGACTCGGTGCGCGTTAGCGCCGCAAAATGCGAATCCTTCATCCAACAGCCCTTTTTGGGCATTGGTGAGGGCCATGGCGATACAGTACGGAGCGTTTATGAAATCACACGTTCTCAAACATTGGTACGGGCACGTGAAGGGTTTTTTGTGCCCATTTTGGATGCTTTGGATGAACTCATTGCGGATCGCTCTTCCTGGAAGACCTACAGGGCTTTGAATGATCATAATGTCCTCTGGTTTGCACTGTACGTACGCCTCCTTGAATGCAAGGGATGCGTCGCACTCATCGGTTCCTACGAAACGAGTGCTCATTTGAACGCCTTCAGCACCCAATTCGAGCATTCTTCGAATGTCCGATCCGGAAAAGATCCCCCCACCGGCGATCACAGGGATATGTCTCCCGTGTTCTTTTTCGAGATCTTTCGTTAACTCAATCAGCGGGGGAAGGATTTGCTCGAGCTGGTACTGCGGATCTTCGATTTGGGAGGGTTTAAAACCAAGATGTCCGCCTGCGAGCGGACCTTCTAGCACAAATCCATCTGGGAGCCGATTGTTTTTCTTGAGCCAATATTTGACAATAACAGAGGCTCCTTTTGCTGAAGAAACAATCGGGATTAGTTTGGTCTGGCTGGTCTGCAAAAGAGTTTCCGGAATTTCTTTTGGATCCCATAAAGGAAGTCCCGCGCCCATAAAGACAAAGTCCGCTTTCTCTTCTATCGCGCAGCGCAGCAACTGAGAAAAATCGGTCAAAGCAGCCATAATGTTGACCCCGATTCGTCCTTTTGTGAGGGTCCGGGCTTTCCGAATCTCTCTTTTTAGGCCTTCTCGATCAGCGTCTTTCAAGGCAATCTTGTCAGCCAGGGTATAATAGAAGGTCCCCACGCCGGCGCTGGAAATGACACCAATCCCCCCTTCGTTGGCAACAGCGCTTGCCAACCCAGAAAGAGAGATGCCTACACCCATCCCTCCCTGAATGATGGGTAGGGGTACTTCCCAGTCACCAAAATGCATTGTGGGTAATCGCTTCATATGCAAACCTCCCTATTTTTTTCTGTGGAGTATTGGAAAAGACAGCTCTTTTCATGCTTATTATACATGATTTTTATCGTTTTGATAAGGGATCGATCCCGATGGTCGATAGAAACGCTCTGGCCTTGTGGATTAAGGAGGGAAGATTCCCGTCATTTTCAAGCACTGTAACTGGTATGGAGAGGTCGCCTAGATCATGATTCTGAACTCTGTCTCGCGCAGAGATCTCGGATTCGGTAAGCCCTCTGTATTTCGTTCCTCGATTGATCCGGATTGCTTCCGCGGCCTCTACCACAAGGATATGATCCATGTAGGGAATCAACCCCATCTCCTTTATGATTGCTGCTTCAACAAAGAGCAAGGATGCTCTGGATTGCTCATAGGCGTGTCGCAACTGAAGGATCCGTTCCACCATGATCGGATGGAGGATCGAATTCAGAAGTAGTCGTTGATTCGAATCAGAAAAGACCCGAGCTCCCAATCGGTTTCGGTCGATGGTCCCATCCGGGGCGAAAATTGATTCACCAAAAGAAGTTTTGAGCTGTTCTCGGATCGGAGGCTCATCCAAAAGGCTGTGCCCGATTTGATCGGCAAAGATGCAAGGATACCCCCAATCCCTAAAGGTTTTGGAAAGCGTTGTCTTTCCAGAACCCATCTTCCCAGTGATTCCGACTGTGATCATATAAACCCGTCTCTCCGATCACGATTTAACTCGTTTTTCAGTTTTTGAATTTCTTGAACACTCATGCCTTTATCCCACCAATACGGTAAAAGAGCATTGTTCATCAGCAAAGGATCGGTCGATTCGACGAAGATTTCACTCTGATAGTCTGGCGTACCGGGAATTGGGCTGTATTCATTCACATTCACTCCAATTCCCAAATCCTTGCATTTTTGGATGGTAGTTTTCACATCTTCATTGGTTTGCCCAGGTAGATTGATCATCACATAAGCGCTGATCTCTTTACGAGAAAACCCAGCCTGAAACAGCGTGTGAACAGCGTTTTCGAAGTCTTGACGGTTCAATTTTCCTCCCGATGCAAGTAAGTACCTTTCATTCAATGTTTCCACACCGATCCGAATGGTTTGAAACCGAGCTTGTTTCATCAGGCTGGCCGTACGCTGCGTAAGCAAGCGGGCGTGTAGCCCATTTGGAAGATGAAATCGGACACCACGGTCCGGTATGCGGGATTGAATGATATTCTCAAGAAGCAGATCCAAATGGTCAGTGTGATTCATGAGAATGGCATCATCGAACAGGGCGATGTTTTGAGCTCCGGTGCGATCCAGGTCGGCAATCATGCATTGAGTCAATCGATCTGGGTCTTCGAACATTGGAGATTGGAGTTTTGGTGTAGCGCAGTAGGTACACCGAAACGGACATCCCAATGATGTGATATAGACAAGGTGCGACAAGGGTTGATTATAGAATGAATAATCCGGGATCATCCAGGATATAGGAGATCGAAGATCAAATCTGTGTTCGTTCAGAAAGGTCCAGACTTCCTTTGGCCGGGTATGTGGACATATAAGATCGGCTCCCGAATTACGGGCATGATTCGGCATCAAAGACGGGTACACGCCACCCAAGACCACAGGGCGGGAGGGAAAAGTTTCCTTCAGTACGGATATGGCTTCCCAAGCACCCAGGTACCAATAGGTCATCATGGATGTCACAAAGATTTGATCGGGGATCCAATCATGGTCTTTCCATTCGTTGAGTATTTTTTTACCCATTGAAACCGGCATTCCATATCGTTTGAGCGTTCTAGGAATGGATTGGATGGAAAAGGGTTTTTGAATCGGTTCGCTTATAAACTTTCCGGTACCGTTGCTTCGATCTTCAGGAACGATTCGTCCTGAATTCCGGATGATGGGATGATGACGATCCAAGCAATCCATCAAACGGACTTCATGGCCACTCTCTTTGAGCCATCGACCCAAGGTGAGCAAACCGATTGGTTTCAACCAGAAGTCGAAGGCTTTTACATCGATGATCCAGGGGTTGAAGAGAAGAATCTTCATTGCGATTGATCGGAAGGGGAGTGAAATCGGGAATCGATGGAAAAGAACCCCACAACAGTGGGATCAAACATTAACTGTATGGTCCCGATCGGACCGTTTCGTTGTTTGCCGATGATGATTTCCGCCTCGTGTGGCCGGTTAATCATTCGAATGTCCGATTCTGCCGCTTCTTCTTTGATGTTTCGTTGGTAATAGGCTTCGCGATGAATGAACATGACCGTATCAGCGTCTTGCTCGATCGCCCCCGATTCCCGAAGGTCAGAGAGCCTGGGGCGCTTGTCTTCCCGTTGCTCGATGGCACGAGAAAGCTGGGAGGCAGATATGACCACCACATCCAGCTCTTTGGCCAAGATTTTCAGCGATCGAGAAATCTCCGTGATTTCTTGTTGGCGGTTTTCTCGATTTCTTGTGCTGTTCATAAGCTGGATGTAGTCCACAATCACCACATCCAGACCGTATTCCTTTTTCATCCTTCGCGCTTTGGTCCGGATTCCTCTGGGGTCCAAAAGGGAATCATCGTCGATGATGATTGAAGTCTTCATCAATCGGCTTGCGGCATCTGTCAATCGGTTCCAATCTTCGGTGACCAGCTCTGCTCTGCGAAGCTTCTCAAAGGGAACCCTTGATTCCAGGCTTAAAAGACGCAAAGCGATCTGTTCGGAAGACATTTCCAGACTGAATATCCCGACCCGTTTCTGAAAATCCACAGCCATATTGCGGGCCAGATGCAGCGCGAGGGCTGATTTTCCCATGGATGGACGAGCGGCAACAATTACCAGATCCGACGGATGAAATCCGGTCGTCAACTGGTCCAATGCCCGAAACCCTGTGGGAACACCCGTTACATACAAATTTCCTTCTGGGGATTCGTGCCGGATTTTGATCTTTTCCAAACTGCCAAAGGCGTCGTTTACGACCTTTCCAATGGGAGCATACGATCGTTCCATATAGCTTTCACCAATGGAAAGAATCAGCCGTTCTGCATTCTCCAGAATGTCTTCTACCTCTTCCATTCCATATGCGCTCTCTACGATCTGCGAACCGGTAGATATCAAGGTACGTAGGGTGGATTTTTCCTTCACGACACGCGCATATTGATACGCGTGCGCAGATGTAGGGACGTAGTCAGCCAATTGAGCCAGATACAGATCCCCGCCTAGTTTATCCAATTCTCCTTTTTTCTTAAGGGCATCAGAAAGGGTAAGAATATCCAAAGGCGTGGATTGCTCGTACAACTCTTCCATGCATCGAAAGATGAGGCGATTTGCCTCGTGATAAAAATCCCGATTTCGCAAAATTTCCATGATATCCGAGATCACGTTGGTGTCAAGAAGAATCGAACCGAGAACCGCCTTTTCGGCTTGAAGGTCGTGGGGGGGTTGTTTTGGCGGCTGTCGTGATTCGGTCATCGCTTTTTCAATGCCTCCTTGGCAAAGCGTCTGCGTGCGATGAAGAAGATAAAGATACCGGAAAGGGCCATGATGATGCTGGTGACCTGGGCGGAACGATGATCGGCCCAATAAAGACTGTCCAATCGCAAGGATTCGATCCAAAAGCGACCCACAGAATAAAGGATCAAATACAAGGCAAGAACCTCTCCTTTGGCTTTTCGCCACCGGCGAATATAGAAAAAGAGAAAAGCAAAGAGGATGAAGTTCCAAACCGATTCATACAGAAATGTTGGATGGAAGAACTCAGATTGCTCGTACCCTGGCATTCGATAGGGGAAAGGGATGTACATCTTCCAAGGGAGTTCTGTAGGCCTGCCATAGGATTCATAGTTGAAAAAGTTACCCCATCGGCCGATTGCTTGACCCAAAGGGAAGACAAACGCAGCAATATCGTATCCCTGAAGAAGGCCAAAAGAGACCTTTTTCCGGAGTCGAGTATAAAGAAAGGTGGAAAGGAGCACACCCACGATTCCTCCATGAATGGCCAATCCTCCCCCCCATGTCATCAAGATTTCTGAAGGGCGGGCCGAAAAGTCCGACCATTCAGAAAAAACATACCATAATCGGGCTCCGATAATTCCGAAAACAACGCCCAATAACAGGGCTTCCGTAAGGTGATCGTCTTTGAATCCTTCTTTCAGCGCTTGATGTCGTCCGATGAAGTAACAAGTCAAGATTCCGGATGCGATAAGAAGACCGTACCACCGAATCTCAAAGATCCCGATCCGAATGATCACGGGAGTCATCATCCAGTTTCCCGAAAACACTTCTCGAAGAATGAGGAACAGGAAAATGAACGCAGCTGCCCCAACAAGGAGCCACATCCACTTCGAAACCGGTTTTCTTTTTTGCTTGTTCACACAACTACCCCCTTGTATACAGAATCAATAATCCGTAAACCACTGCGAATCCTGAAATCATCCCCAAGACCCACATGAGGATCTGAATGAGCAGACGTTTCATAAAAGGCTTCTGCGAAGCTGACCGCAAGCGGCTTGGACATCTTGCCCCTTTTCTCTGCGCAGGACTACTTCATGTCCATAACTGCGAAGCAGATCAGAAAAGGCTAGGATGCGGGTGGGCTCTGACGGTTCGAACGCAATATGCGCAACGGGATTCAGAGGGATTACATTGATATTCACCTTTAGTCCTCGAAGGAGAATTGCAAGCGCTTTGGCGTCTTCGTCGGAATCGTTCAGATCCCGAATCAGGATATATTCTATGGTCACTCTGCGGTGCGTTTTTTGGATGTATTCTTTAACCCCTTGGATCAGTTCTTCGATAGTTGTTGTCTGATTGAAAGGGATCAACCGATCTCTGATTTGGTTTGATGCCGCATGCAAAGAAACAGATAAGCATACATCAAGCCCTTGTTGAGCCAATCGATCCATCTGAGCAACAACACCCACCGTCGAAAGGGTGATTCTTCGAATCGACAAATTGAACATCCGAGGTTCATTGAATGCTTGGACGGCTTTCATTACAGCGTCAAAGTTGAGAAGGGGTTCTCCCATTCCCATGAACACGACGTTCTGAATCTTTTCGCCTGTGATTTGCGCGATCATCCATCCTTGAAGGATGATTTCCGAGGAAGCCAGGTTTCTTTCAAAGCCCAATGTTCCTGTAGCGCAAAAGGTACACCCCAAAGCGCACCCCACTTGAGAAGAGATGCATACCGTCCTACGCTTTTCATGCACCAATAAAACGGATTCAGTCATCGCGCCATCGCGCATACGAAACACAAATCGCTGCGTACCGTCTCGTTCGGAAACATACTGGTGCGCTGTCTCAGGCAAAAAAAAACCCAAATGCGCCTTAAGGGCTTCCTGATCGGGTTTGGAAATATTGCGCATCAGGGAGAAATCGGCCACATGTTTTTGATAGACCCAATTAAGAATCTGGGCCGCCCGAAACCGAGGCATGCCCAAAGATTGTACCTGGGCCTCCAGTTCATTTGGTGATAGCTCAAAAAAATCAATCATCGACGGGTTCCTCATTTCTTGGTATGCAATGATCATTCCATGCATGACAGGTTTCTGGCAAAAGAAAGCGATCTTTCGCAAGCGCATAGCGAATTTTCTGTTTGATGACTAAGCAAAAAGCCCGATCTGGATCTTGAAAGGCTCGGCTTCGTACTTCATCTACTTCATTGTATGTTCGGGATAATTCGGCAGCATCTGCGATAAACAAAAACAAGCCGACATAGGACGAAAACGAAAAACCGGAAGAATGAAAATATACTGCTTCAAACACCTTGTCAAAAGCGGGAATCCATGGCTTGTATCTCTTTCTTAACCATAATGCGCACACTTTTCCGTGGAGCAAAATGGGATATTGACGTTCATAGGATGTGCATTCTGTCCCAAACGCGCTTGCCAAGGCCAGCAGTCGATCGTTAGAAAGGTCGCGGAACAGATCATGAGCCGCGCTTGCAATCGAGGCCGGCGCAGGATCCTTTCCATGATGCGAGCACAGGCTTAGAATGAACTCGGTCGTGCGTTCGATATGCTGAATTCTTTGCTTTGTGTTGATCCGGCCCGAAATCTTTCGCAGTTCAGATCGGATACCATCAACGGTCAAAACGGATCTCGTAATTCACTTCTATGGTCTGAAGCGGATGGATCGGATCTAAAATAATCATTAGCAAATCGGCTCTTGGACGGGTAAATCGGTAATGATCCACGACGACTTGCGCGTTCGAATACACGGGAATTTTGATTAAGGCATGCGTGGATTCTTCAGAAAAATTCCGAACAGTGATGCGGTAGCTTTCTATCGATGTTTTTCCAAATCGGGCTGAATCAATCATTTCACGTTTGGCTAGTAGATCATAGACTTTTCCGATGGGAATATCCAATTCATCGCCTTTATTTTTATCGGTTATCCGGGATTCGCCCACAAATAAGGTTGTATCATCTTTGTCCGAGTAGGTTCGTATCAATCCAGCCGGTAGATCCAAAGGCAATTTGTCAATCTGGATGATTTGGTTGAGTGGTGTGAATTCTGTCGATCCTGCGACATATTCATGCGTCTTGCGATAAGAGAGGGAGGTTTGAATAAATGGTTGATAAGTCACGGAATTGGGACGGATTTCAAATGATCCGCGAATGGGGTACAATCGATACCCTTCCGCTTGCAGGGATTCAGGAGTCATGCTGTCTTCCATCATCATCATGGCGCTTCGAGCAAAGGTTTGATTGGAATAGACGCTCTCTTGAAAGATCTCGCCTGAAAAAAGGAACAAGTTGTCCGTGCGCCAATGCATATCCGTCCGGTTGGAAAGTTCCACATTTCCTGAAAGATAGGCCTGATTTGCATCTTCCAAAAGAAGGTTGTAGTAAACATTCCAGCTCAACCCATTGAACAGATAAAAATAGCGGAACTCCTTTTGAGTGATTGGATTGAAATGGATCTCAAGACGCGCATTTGGATCGGGAATCGATACCTTGGGAAATATCGGGGTTGGGTTCGGCATCACAAAAACCCCTTCCGGTCCTTGCACAAGTACTGGGTCGGAGTGTAGTAAGTGGTATTCTTTGATACTGCCATCATCCAAACGCCACAGCAATGGTTTTCCAATCCATTGCTCCAACTCTTTTTTTTGCTGAAAGGAGGATTTCGGATGGAGCTGAAGCGATCGGTAGGGTTGGGATCCAAGAAATGAGTTAACGAGAATCGTGGAAGGAACATCCATGGTGACATGGTTTTCTTCAAGAATCGTATGATCGCCTCTCAAGCTCAGCCCGCTGGAATAAACAATCAAATATTCGGATGAGCCCAGCAAAGACACACTGATTAAAACCAAGCAAACAATCCATAATGTGCTCTTCATACATACCCCCTATTTTTGGGTTTTCCATTCTCATCGATCTTGATTCTGACGATTACGGGAATTCGACCTTTGTGTGATCCCCTGTAATCAATCGAACGGACTGTGGCACCCCTTTTTGAGAACCAATTTTGGTATAATGCCCGACAATGCTGTTATCAATCCGTTTCGGAAGATCAATGATGGAGACGTGAGAAAGCAAAATGGAATTTTCGATTTCCGATCCTTCGATGTGGACATAATCACCAATCGATGTGTATGGCCCTATATACGCATTTCGGATCATAACCTCCTTACCCAAAACAACGGGACCCCGAACGACGGAATGATCGATCTGACAGTTTTCTCCCATCTGAACAAAACCGATCATAGGTGATTTTGAGGAATGATTGAGGCGCTTTTCACGCGTATTCTTGATGTCCAGAATCTTCCGATTGGCTTCCAAAAGGTCGTCAGGGTTGCCTGTATCTTTCCACCATCCTTGAAGAATGTGAGATTGGACTTTGAAATCGTGAGCAAGAAGCGCGCCAATCGCATCAGTGATTTCATATTCACCACGCCAGGACGGTTTTAACCCAGATATCACTTCAAAAATCATCGGATGGAACAGATACACTCCGATAATCCCCAAATTGGAGGGTGGGTTTTCCGGTTTTTCAACAACCTGAACAATGCGATCCCCCTGAAGCGTTGCAATCCCAAAACTCTTTGGATCCTGTACCGGAGACAGGAGGAGAGAGGCTTGGTAGTCCGATTCCAAGAAGCGTTCCACAAACGGTGTGAGGTCCTCCAAGATCATGTTGTCTCCCAAATAGAGCAAAAAGGGTTGATCTCGAACGAAATCTCTCCCCAAAGAGACAGCATGGGCAATTCCTTTTGGATCTTTCTGGATGACATATTCGATATGGACATCCATAAATGCCCCATCCCCCAAGGCCCGAGCGAATTCTTGCTGGTTGGAGGGATTCACTACAATGCAAATCTCATCGATTCCCGTTTTCTTGATTGATTCGATGGTATATTGGATAATCATCTGATTGGCCACTGGGATCAGCGGTTTGGATGTCGTGAACGTAAGTGGCCGCAATCGTGTGCCTTGTCCTCCACATAGGATCATTGCTTTCATGCTTTTCCTCCTGGCTATATTAATTCCACAAGCTTTTGGGCGATCTGATGAGAAGGAAGGATAAAATCAGAATACCCTTCCTGCACTACGGATTTGGGCATGCCATAAACCACACAGGTTTCCTCTGCTTCAGCGATAATCGATCCTTTGAAGTGTTTTATCTTGAAGGCTCCTTTTGTTCCATCCCGGCCCATTCCCGTCATCACCACACCAATGGTTTTTTCTCGAAAGATCTCGACGCCTTGTTCAAAGGAAAAGTCCGCGGCAGGGCGCACTCCATTGATTTTGGGTCCTTGATCCAAAAACAACTGAACTTTTTTGTCCACACTTTTCAGTCCGAGATGATAATCGCCGGGAGCAACATAAACGGTTGCCTTTTCAAGAACAACGCCCTCGCTGGCTTCAATCACACGCAATTGAGAAATCCGGTTCAACCGCTGAGCGAGGGATTTGGTGAACCCGGCAGGCATATGTTGGATCAACACGACTGGAGCCGGAAAATCTTTGGGAAGCAACGGGATCACAAAATCTAGAGATTTTGGCCCCCCTGTTGACGAAGCAATCATTACAACCTTTCCGGAAACAGCAAAAGGACGATGGGTGATTGGTCTTTTAATCGAGGGTCGAACAACCGCTTTTTGCGGATCGATTGTCATTGCGCTGCGGATTTTCTCCAACATGACGCCGGCCATCGTGCGAAAATTTGTGGAAATCGATCCCGAGGGTTTTGGGACAAAATCTATGGCCCCATTTTCTAAAGCTTCAATGGTGATTTCAGCGCCTTCTTGGGTCAAGCTGCTCACCATGATGATCCGCGTAGGGGACTTTTTCATGATCACTTTTAACGCTTCCAATCCGTTGAGCTTGGGCATCTCCACGTCCATCGTAATAATGTCCGGTAGAATTTGAAGGCATCGCTCAACTGCTTCCATTCCGTTGGTTGCTTGGCCAACCATCTCCATATCATTCTGCGAATCCAAAATGTCTTTAATGATCATCCGCATGAAAGCAGAATCATCACAAATCAGAACGCGAATTTTTTTCACTTCGCATCACCTTCCTTGAGACAGAGTAGAGGGTAACCAGAAAGAGCAAGAAGGCCAGGATGCCAATTGCGTCCGGTGTTTGAAACACATGTTTTCCGAAGATAATTAAACCGACGACGACAGAAAATATCGATGCGACAAGCACGATCCCGGCGGAGATGTCCTTAGCTTTTTGGACTTTTTCATGAAAATACGGATAAAAAAGATCAAGAAGGTATTCAACCAGAGAGTTCAACATCTCAAAGGCAATCACGATAAAAACGGAAAAAACGATCCACAAAATTTCAAAAGTACTTAAAGGGAGAAAAATTGTAGCAACTAACACAAGACAACCGACAGAAAAATGAACCCGAAGATTTGGCTGAGAGCGCAACGCCTGAAGAATCCCGTTTATCGCAAACCGGAAACTGCTTCGAATACCCATCCACCAGTTTGCCATGGACTACTCAAACCGCGCTGCTGCTCTTCGCTTCTCGTCTTTGAGAGAATAGGTTTTTTCTACCAATGAGTATCCATATTGAAGAGCTTCTAAGTTCAAATCAAGAACCTTCTGAGGAACTTCCTCCTCAATGGCCCGTTGAATGGATTCCATGGAGACTATTTTGGAAGTTTTCACCAGCAATCCCAACCCAAGCACGTTTGCAACCAACGAAAGTTTGAATCGTTCTGTGGCAATTTCTGTTACGGGAATGGATACGATCTTTCGAGTAATCCGGCGGATGGTAATCGGAAGATGGGAAACGAAGGAACGATCACAAATCAGAATCCCGTTGGGTCGAAGCAGAGAGATGAACTTTTCTAGGGGCTGCTGGTGCATCATATATTGGATATCAAAATGATTGGCCTTGGGATAATCAATAGGCTCTTGACTGAAGAGCACATCGCTGAAGGCGATGCCTCCGCGCACCTGAGCTCCATACGATTGTGTCTGCACTACCCAGCGTTTGTCATATGTAAGGGCTTTTGCAAGAATCAATCCCATTTTGATATTTCCCTGACCGCCGATTCCTCCGATTCGGATTGCGTATGGCGTGCTTTCGACCGAGATCATAAGCCGTCTCTCCTTCCTATGTCTTATTCTGCCATAGCCATGGCTTTTTGGATGATCTTTTCGTATTCGGATATATATCCCGGAATGTTTTTTTGTAGCAGTTCACCGATGATGATTTTGCCTTTTAACTCATCGGGGTTCATTTGCTCTGCTTTTTTGATGTTGACCGACGAAGCTTTGAAATATTCCATCATAGCAGCGCCGGTATTCATCTTATGATATCGGCCAAAATAGGTGGGGCATTGGGTAATCGCTTCAACAAATGAAAAACCCGGAGAAACCAAAGCCTTTTTGATGTAGTCTTTCAGTAAAAGAAAGTGAAAAGTGGTTGCTCGGGCCACATATGTTGCTCCAGCTGAGATGGCCAATTGAGCCAGATCAAAGGTTCGTTCGGCATTTCCGTAGGGAGTTGTTGTTGCGTATGAACCTTCGGGAGTCGTTGGTGAAGATTGTCCTCCGGTCATTCCATAAATATTGTTGTTGTATCCAATAACGCAAAGGTCCATATTCCTTCGGGCCGCATGGATAAAGTGATTCCCCCCAATCGCGGCTAGGTCGCCATCACCCGACATCACAATCACCTGCATATCCGGACGGGCAAATTTGACTCCGGTGGCAAACGGTATGGCTCTACCATGAAGGGTGTGTAAAGTGTTGAAGTTGATATACCCTGTAGCCCGGGAAGAACAACCAATCCCACTGACTACAGAGATTCTGTCTGGATTCAACTTTAACTCATCAATTGCGATTAGAGAAGCTTTGAGTACCATTCCGTTCCCGCATCCCGGGCACCAAACATGAGGCAAACGATCAATCCTGAGATGCTTTGTATAGACTTCATTGGACACAACCCATCCCTCCAAATCGGTGTACCGCCGAATTGTTTTCTTCTGAATTATACCACGAGGGGGCCTTGTTTCCATAATTGTGTAAGAAATCGCTTCGGCCGAAGGCGGTTTGTCCATAAGCTGTTTTTTTGAGGTATGATCTAGGGGAGTCCATAAAACCGTTCTGTTTTTCGTCAAAAGTATTCATAGGGATCTATGGAGGAGGGTTCGCCCAATCCTTTTGGTTTATCTGATTGTTGGGTCAAGAAAAACGATTCAGGAGGTGTGGCGGTGAAAATCAAGGGATGGTTCAAGATGGGGGTAGTTGCGCTTGCGGTATTGCTCGGTATAACGGTGAGCGGTGCTCCTTATGCGCAGTATGTCATGGATAACAAAGTTGATGGCGCGTTTGAATCTGCGCAGATTTTGGAAAAAGGAGTCATCGTTTTTTTTACTCTACCACGGTGCAGCAACTGCGAACGAATGAAACGAGAGGTTTTTTCCCAGGAAGAAACATCAAACCGAATTCGTAACAATTTCGTCCTGGTGGAAGCAGGTTACGATTCCTCACTAAGTGTTGTTTACCCACCTCGATTTGTATCTCCTGCCCGGGCCAAACAGATGACATACGTGGATCTGTTTCGAGAGTTTGGAATTCGCCTTGTGCCCTCATACGCATTTTTCAACTTTCGCTTTCAGCATGTGCACACGCATACCGGATATCTAAGCCCCGAGGAATTCATGAAGATGATGGAATATGCCTTATCTCCTGAAGCGGCACGGGGAATGAGTTACGAGCTATACACATCGATTGAAGGAAAACCGGAATTGCGCAGCATTTTAAATGAAATCACGACTCTTCAGGAACAAACGCTTCGCGCCCATAACCGCGCTTTGCCTGTATTCACCAAAGAGCAGGTCATGAGCCGGGTATATACCCATGCAGATCCGTTTGCTGATTACTTCTTTAAAGGGTTCGAGTCAATAGAAGAATTGGCCCTCTTTTTGGAAGAAAAAGAGGCAACATTGCACCATGTGTATCTGATCCGATAAACACGCGGTTGCTACCGATCAATCGATCGGATTTTCTTATTGTTTCAGGATTTTCAATAGCTCTTTGAAGGGCATGGGTTTATGGAGATAGTATCCTTGCGCTTCATCGCAGTGAAGCGTTTTCAAAAATTCCAATTGCGCGGGTGTTTCTACTCCTACAGCAACGACTACCTTTCCGAGGTTGTGTGCCATTGTTATAATGGCCTTCACAATTGTGCTGCTTCCTCCATTCTCTTCAAGCCCCTGAATGAGTGATTGATGGATCTTGATCCTTCGGAGGGGAAAGTCTTTCAAAAAAGCGAATTGAGCGCTTCCGCTTCCATAATCGTCCAAGGAAATCCCAATTCCCAAATGGTGCAATTGGCGCAAAACATCCATGTCCTCCCGAGCTTCTGAGAACAGGATGCTTTCCTTAAACTCCAAGTCAATCAGTGAGGCGGGAGATTGGTATTTCTGTAGGTTGTGTTGGATCCATGGGATTAAATGTTGGTTTTTCAGCTCAACAAGAGATAAATTGGCGCAAATCCGAAGATCCGTTATCTTTTTTAGCCGCAAAGAGGCAAGAAACATGCACACTCGCTCCAGCATCCATTGGTCAATATCATGGATTAACCCAGTTTCTTCGGCAAGGGTTAAAAAGGCTTTGGTATCAACCAATTCTCCATCGCTTTTTTCCCAACGGACGAGGGCTTCCGCGGCAGTAATCGTTTCTTTTTTCAAATCAACAATCGGTTGGAACTGCACAAGAAACTGATGGTTTTCTACGGCTTTTCTGAATAGGGTTTCTGTCTGGAACTGTTCTACAGTTGACGAATACATCTCCGTATGAAAGATCTCCCATTGCGCTTGCCCTTTTTCTTTTGCTCGATACATAGCATTATCCGCATCACGCAGGAGGTCCTCCGGATTGTGATACTCGGGACTGGATAAGACAATCCCGATGCTGGTCGTTGTGAACAATTCCTTTCCATCCACTCGGAAGGGTTTTTGGAATTCTCGTTGAATCCGATCGGCAACAAGAATGGCGTCTTGTTGAGATTTGGTGGGATCAAGGAGTAGAACGAACTCATCTCCACCAATGCGTGAAAAGGTATCACTGGATCGGATCACCTTTTCCATCCTTCGAGCAATTTGCTTCAGAAGCAGGTCCCCTGTATTGTGGCCCAGGCTGTCATTGATGATTTTGAAACGGTCCAGATCCATGTATAATACAGCAAACTGATATTCCTCGACTCGTTTGCTCCGTTGAAGGGCAGAGAGGATTTTTTCCTGAAGAAGAACCCGATTGGGCAGTTCAGTTAGTTGGTCATAGAACGCTTTGTACCGCAACTGCTCCTCTGCCAGTTTTCGAGAGGTGATGTCGCTCAGAGATCCGGCCATCCGATACGCTCTACCCTCATTGTCACGAATTGCGAGCCCTCTGCACAACACCCAGCGATAACTCCCGTCTTTGTGCAAAATCCGGTACTCGCATTCCAGATACGGACTATTGCCTTTCAGGTGTTGGTTGATTTCTTTCCCCACCTGTTTTCGTTCGTCGGGATGAATCAAGTCCATCCATGCGTTGGGTTCCGGGAGAATCTCCTTTTCGCCATATCCGAGCATATACTTCCACCGAGAGGAATAAAAGACTTTGTTCTTTTTCAGGTCCCAATCCCAAAGGCCATCATTGACTCCTTGAATCACTAAAGTGTACCGTTCTTCCAGTTCTTGCAGATTGTGTTGGATGGTTTTCAGCGAAGTCAAATCAGTCAAATACAAAATTGTCCATCGGTCTGGAGAAGATTCATCAAGGTCCATTGGAATATGAATCCGATCAACCAGTATGGTTCTGGTGCCATTTTGTGTCTGAATCTCGACCTCTCGCGAAGGGCAATCCTTTTTTTCCCCGCAAAGCATTTGCGCTGCAGTGCCCCCGTCTTGCGTCCCTGTCAGTTTTTTCGCATGGGGATTCATCGCAACAAACCGACCTTCGCCATCCAGAAGGATGGCGCCTTGAGGCAATCCCTGAATTAGTTTCGCAAGATTTTGTTCCACATCTCCTCCCCGAACTAGAATCGAATCCAAAGTTGGATCCCGATTTGGATCTGGGGTTGAACGACGATTTGCCCCGGTCCAATCACGATCTGTCCCTGAACCTGAGGTTGGGGCATGATCCAGATGCTCCCCTGTCCTGCCGTATCCAAGACGACAGAGATCAGCGTCCAAGAATTCCATTGCGGCCTCCATACCCGGAAAACCACATTGGAAAAGTAAGGAGCGGTTTGGATCAGATTCAGCAAAGTCGCATACCGGACATTTCCTTGATAGTTGTACGCCAGCCCATATTGTTGAAGGTTCCAAAGCTGCTGATTGAGAGGCGCATAGGGATTAAATGAAATCAAATACCCCTGTTGGGGATTGCCTGGATTTTGCCAAATCTGACTGTTGGGTATCATAATCCCTTCGGTGATAATATCTCCAGGAAATAGCGTGTTCCATGCGGGATACCCGGGAGCAGTTTGCTGCACCAAAGCGCCTTGATAAAACTGCCCTTGGATAAAACCGTTCCAATCCACAATCTGCGCTCCAAGCCGAATCGCAAATAGATTGGTTGCAAACACAGCGACAATCAATAAACCCACGACCAACATTCGTTTCATATCACTCACCTCTTTTTCATTCATACCCATGCCATAGTGAATAGACGTTGAAAATCCAAAATCATATGACGCACTCGATTATAACATGTTCAAAAAAAAACGATCCAAAATATGGTATAATTGTTGAAACGGTGATCAATGAATCACCGATCTCCTCCGAGAAAGGGTGTGGAAGGAAATGAAAAAGATGCGGATTCTTTTTTTGGTTGTCAGTATCGGGATTCTGATGCTTTTTTTGGGTTCCTGTTCGATCAACGTTGGACCCGTCAACCCATTCTGGACCATCACTTTGACGAATAATAGCACTCTTGCAGCAGAGATTTGGATTGGCGACGCCTTGAATCCCGGGGTTCAAAGGGCCATATGCCCTGGTTCTGGCGGGTTTCGTCAAGTCACCAATATTGCCCATGGTGCGTATCTCAGAATCTGGTGGAATGGAGCGTGGTTATGGCTTGGCGGGGACACCAAATTCCTGATTAATGCCAATTGGGGTTTTGAGCTTCAACCAGGCGGAGGTTGGATCACAGCAGAACGGTAAAGAAATCGCATTTTCTTTTCGATAAGCAAACCAAGACGATCCCGTAATGCTCATATAGGTTTGCTTTGGTGCGCGATGGTTGGCCTCCCTTTTTTTTGGCTCAGCTTATTGCTGAGTTTCTGCCTTTGTTGGAGGAGTTCGATGGTTTTGATATAGATTCCGATACGCATATGAATAAAGAAAGGGTGAAAATGGGGATGAAAAGAATGCGCATGCTTGTTGTTTTAAGCGTAGGGGTTCTGATGATGGTTATGGCATCCTGTTCGATCGGGATCGATCCGATTGGCCCTCCTTGGACCGTTGAACTGACCAATTTCAGAGCAGCGCCCGCCCAAATTTGGGTTGGAACGGCAATCGATCCAGGCGCTCTAATGGCTGAGGTCGCAGCGAAAGAAGGGTTGTTCTCGCCCGCAGGATTCCAATCGGTGTCCGGCATACCGGATGGCGCTTTCCTGAGAGTCTTGTGTCAAGGTGAGTGGGTCCCATTCGGCATCGGGGGGCCAACTGCTTACGCTATTCACAATAACTGGTCGTTTATTCTTCCATCAGACAAAAACTGGATCAGTTCCGAACGCTGATCGGAAAGGAATCAATCCAAGCGACCTGTTTGACGCATACACTATACACCAAAACATGAATCGAAAGGGAAGGATCGGATCTCCAAAAAAGGATCCGAATGCCTTCCTTTTTCCTTTGCTTGGAAAACCCTTCGGATTGGTGTATAATACGGGGGAATTTACGAAACCTTATGATGAAAGGATGATCCAATTCTATGGTGACTGCACAAATGGTAAAAGAGCTCCGCGCAAAGACAGGCGCAGGGGTTTTGGACTGCCAGAAGGCGTTGAAAGAATCCAACGGAGACATGGATTCCGCCGTTGACCTTCTGCGAAAAAAGGGATTGGCGGCGGCGTCCAAAAAAAGCGGCCGTACGACCAATGAAGGGATGATGTTTGTTCGGTTTTGCGAGGAACGAAAAAAGTTCACAATGATTTCGTTGTTGTGTGAAACAGATTTTGTGGCTCGAACAGACGAATTCCAAAACTCAGGAAAAGCCCTCGTGGAAGCGTTGTCCCATTCTATGGAAGAAGTCGAAGGAGGACCTGTCGATGAATCGGTTCGCGAGGCCCATAAACAAAAGCTGACAGAGTCTATTGCAAAAATCGGAGAAAACATTCAACTCGGAGATTATTGTCATTGGATGGGCGATGCCCAATCCACGATTGCCTACTACATTCACCACAACGGGAAAATTGGTGTAGGGGTTGAGCTCACATCCAGCAAAATCGCGACAGAGCTCTCAGAATTGGCCAAAAAAATATCCTTGCACATAGCAGCAGCTTCTCCGGAATACCTTGATCCCGCGAGTGTTCCAGAAGCGGTGATTCAGAAAGAGCGGGAGATCTATACCGATCAGATGAAGGAATCGGGAAAACCGATGCCTGTGATAGAAAAGATTGTGGAAGGGAAAATCGCAAAGTTTTATGAGGATCGGTGTGTCATGAATCAAAAGTATGCCTTGGATCCCGATCATTCCATTCCTTCGATGCTCGAAGATGTCTCTAAGAAAATAGGCGCTCCGGTTGCTTTCAAACGATTTGCCCGCTTCATGATCGGCGAATAGCCATACATCCTGTGCCTTTTCACTCCCTTTTTTGCTTGCACGGGGTATCCTTGAAATCAACGGGAGGATTCAATGGGCGCAAAACGAGTGTTGTTAAAACTAAGCGGGGAGGCTCTTTCTGGGGAAGGGGAGCGGGGATTTGCCCAAGAAAAGATCCATTTTTTGATCCAGGAGATCAAAGAGATTGTAGATGAAGGCATATGCCTTGGCCTCGTTTCAGGTGCTGGCAATATTTTCCGCGGCAGAGAAATGACAGAGTTATCCTATCCCGTAGCTGATCAAATCGGTATGTTGGGAACCGTGATCAACGCCCTCTATCTCAAGGATCGATTCGAGCATTTGGGGCTACGTACGGTTGTTGTCTCCCAGATTGCGTCCTTGCCTTCCATTCGGCCCATTCATTACGACGATATAAATCTCTACTTTGAGGCGCGGTATGTGGTTGTCTTTGCAGGCGGAACAAGCAATCCCTTTTTTACTACCGATACAGCAGCGGCATTGAGATCGGTTGAGATGAAGGCGGATCTGCTGGTAAAAGCAACAAAAGTGAACGGAATCTACGACAAAGATCCACAAAATCATCCGGATGCCAAGAAACTACCCCATCTAAGCTATACGGAAGCCATTGACCGAAAGTTGAAGATCATGGACACGGAAGCCTTTTCGATCTGTCAAAGATACCACATGCCAATCCAAGTTATCAAATTTTTCCAGAAAGGCAATTTGATGAAAGCCATTCGAGGCGAACCAGTCGGTTCACGCGTAGAATCCGAGTAAGGAGGAATCGGATTGATCACAAGGGAAGAAGCATTGATCCTGGTCCATAATAGTGTGTCCAATCGAAACCTCATCGGCCACATGCTTGCAACCGAAGCGGTGATGAAAGGGTTGGCCGAGCATTTTGGGGAACCCGTTCAAGTATGGGCGATGGCGGGATTGCTGCACGATCTGGATTACGACGAGACCAAAGATCAACCAGAAAAGCATGGGATCCGAACTGTCGAATTGTTACAACCGATCGATGTACCCCAAGAAGTGCTCAATGCCATTTTGGCCCACTGTGATCAAAAGACAGCCGAAACCCTCATTGAACGAGCCATCTACTGCGCTGATCCTGTTACCGGTTTGATTGTGGCCGGAGCCCTAATCCGTAAAGAACGAAAGCTGGATTTGGTTGATGTGCCTTTCCTCTTGAACCGTTTTAAGGAGAAGTCTTTTGCTCGTGGCGCAGACCGAAATCAAATCATGAAATGTACGGATATTGGACTGGATCTGGAAGAGTTTTTACGCATAGCCCTTACCCAAATGCAGTGGATTTCTAAAGAATTGGGTTTATAAGAAAGGGAACTGTATGAACGGAGCATTCATTGCGTTTGAAGGGATCGATGGATGCGGAAAAACCAGTCAAATCGAGTTTTTGCGAGATCGATTGCATTCATTGGGCAAAAGAGTATTGGTGGTCCGAGAACCCGGTGGAACCCCTCTTGGAGAAGAAGTTCGCCATGTCCTTTTGCATATGGATCTTGATATCGGAAGTCGGTCTGAACTACTTTTATACACAGCGTCTCGGGCTCAACTTACCGAAGCGCTTATTCTGCCGGCTCTGAAGGATGGGATCTGCGTGATCGCGGATCGGTTTGCCGATTCAAGCGTGGCCTATCAGGGATATGGCCGTCAGTTGCCTGTCGAAAAGGTCATACGGATCAACGAGTTTGCCATTCAACAGCGATACCCGGATCTCAGCATTCTTTTGGATATTCCTGTGGAAGAGTCCATCAACCGGCTTAACCACAAAGAATTGGATCGGCTCGAAAGTGAAGACCTCCCGTTTCGAAAGCGGGTACGACAAGGATACTTGGAGCTTTCTGAGCGGTTCTCAGAACGATACGCAGTTATGGATGGTATGAGAGATCGGTACGAGCTCCATGAAGATATCTTCAATCTGCTCCTATACCGGAAATTGCTCAAATGATTCAATCACCGGTTCTTTGCGGGGGAGAGATTCTTTGCGATTTTTTCGCAGCCAAGCCAGATTCCACACTGGCAATGGCCCCATCCTTCGAAAAACGCGCAGGTGGATCCCCATTCAATACTGCGGTCGGTGTGAAAAGATTAGGCCATCCAACTTCTTTTTTAACGAAGATCGGCACGGATGGTTTTGGATCCTTCCTCTATGAAACTGTGAAACAAGAAGGCCTTCTACTGGATACAACCTTCCGAGAACCAGGCGCCAAGACAACCTTAGCTTTTGTGGCTGTTGGGTGCGATGGAAAACCCGATTTTCAGTTTTATCGCGATCATGCGGCCGATACGTTGCTTCGGACCGAAGAGACCACCTTCATCAATCCTTCTAATTATTCTTTCTATCACTTTGGGTCGGTCGCTTTGTTGCATAGCCCATCAAGGGAGGCGTACCTCGATCTTTTCCACCGGTTTCAACAAGCACGAATTCCCACTTCCTTCGACCCAAATATTCGGCCTTCCCTGATTCGGGATCGGAAGGAGTATATGGAATTGATCGGGCATATCATTTCGGGTGTCGATGTGGTAAAACTCAGTGATGAAGACTTGGAGGAGATTACCGGCGAAAAGAACGTTGAAAAGGCAATCAAGATGCTCCCATTACGAGATCAAACATGGATCTTTGTTACCATGGGGGCGAAAGGTGCTATTGTCCAAACGGGAACGGAGCGATATACCTCCCAAGGGTTTGCAACCAAAGTCACAGATACCACTGGTTGCGGAGACGCCTTTATGGCTGCCATCATCCATCAGTACCTTCAGTCCCCCTTTCGCTCGGATCAATCCTCGACGTGGAAGAAGAACCTGCTGAGATTCGCCAATGCGGCGGCAGCCATCGTTGCGTCACGACAAGGTGCGTCTCGAGCTATGCCAACATTGGACCAGGTGGAAGCATTTTTAAGCCAAGCAGAATCTTGACATCTATGGTATAATCAAGACAATCAGATATTGCAATACCACTTACCCGAAGACAGGAGGGATTTGTTTCCATGGCAAAACAAATGGTCACCATCGATGGGAATACCGCAACTTCTCATGTGGCATACGCCTATTCCGAAGTAGCAGCGATTTACCCCATCACACCATCCTCTTCTATGGGAGAGCTTGCTGATGAGTGGGCGTCTCATAAGAGAAAGAACGTGTTTAACCAAGTTGTCCGTGTATCAGAGCTGCAATCCGAAGCAGGAGCTGCGGGAGCCGTTCATGGGTCGCTTCAGGCAGGTTCGTTGACCACAACCTTTACCGCTTCCCAAGGGCTTCTTCTCATGATCCCCAACATGAACAAGATCTCAGGGGAGCTATTGCCAGCAGTTTTTCACGTTTCGGCCCGAACGGTCGCTACGCATGCTTTATCTATCTTTGGCGATCATTCCGACGTAATGCATTGTAGGCAAACCGGGTTTTCACTACTCGCATCCGCGGGTGTGCAAGAGGCTCACGATATGGCTATTGTTGCCCACCTTAGCGCAGTGGATTCCAGTCTGCCATTTTTGCATTTCTTTGATGGCTTTCGGACATCATCCGAAGTGCAGAAAGTAGAAATCGTTGATTACGAGGATCTGGCACCGCTTTTGGATATGTGCAAAGTTCAGGAGTTTAAAGCAAAAGCGCTTCGTCCCGAAAGAACTGTGACCCGTGGAACCGCCCAGAATCCGGATGTTTTCTTCCAAAACCGCGAAGCGGCCAATCGGTATTATCAAGTTGTCCCTCATATTGTGGAACAGAACATGAAAAAAGTTGCTGAGCTGACTGGGAGAACCTATAACCTCTTTGATTATGTAGGTCATCCTCAAGCCGAGCGAATTGTCATTGCTATGGGTTCAGCTGTTGATACATTGGAAGAGACGATGAACTATCTGATCAACAAAGGAGAAAAGGTGGGCCTACTCAAAGTCCGGTTGTTCCGTCCCTTCTCGACAGCCCATATGCTCCAGGCGATTCCGGAAACAGTTCGATCAATTGCTGTTTTGGATCGCACAAAAGAACCGGGTTCTGCCGGAGAACCCCTGTACCAAGATATTCAAACCGCATTCTATGGACAGGTCAATGCCCCGACAATCGTCGGCGGACGGTATGGGCTCAGCTCCAAAGAATTCACCCCATCTATGGCGAAATCGGTCTATGATAACCTAAAAGGAAAAAAACCCAAAGACAAGTTTACAGTAGGCATTATCGATGATGTCACCTTTACTTCCCTAGACATCAAAGAGACCATAATCACAGAAGATCCTTCCGTTCATCGGTGCAAATTCTGGGGATTTGGTTCGGATGGAACGGTGGGGGCCAATAAGAACTCCATAAAAATCATTGGCGATCACACCGATATGTATGCCCAAGGGTATTTTGTATACGACTCGAAGAAATCCGGGGGTGTAACCGTTTCTCACCTACGATTCGGACCCAAACCCATTCGAAGCCCTTACTTGATCAACGAAGCAGATTTCATTGCTTGCCATCGCCCTGCTTACGTTCATCTCTATGACATCCTCAAGGGGATCAAGCAAGGAGGAACCTTCCTTCTGAACTCCCCCTGGTCCCAAGAAGAGATGGAAACCAAACTGCCCAATTCGATGAAGCGTGTGCTTGCGAAAAGAAAGATTCGATTCTATAACATCGACGCTTTCAAGCTTGCTGAAGATATCGGGATGGGAGAACGGATCAACTCGATCATGCAAGCAGCTTTCTTCAAGTTGGCTGAGATCATCCCCTTCGATCAAGCCCAAGCATATATGAAACATGCGATCGAAGATACGTACGGCAGGAAAGGCGAAAAGGTTTTGAAGATGAACTATGAATCCATAGAACGAGGAGCAAAGGATCTTGTCGAGATCAAGGTTCCCGCTGGTTGGGCAAGTCTTCCTGATGATTGCTGCTGTTACGAATCGCGAGCGCCTGAATTTGTTGAAACAGTCGCCAAGCCAATCAACCGGCTTGAAGGCGAGGACTTGCCTGTCTCTGCATTTACCCCCGATGGAACATTCCCTAGCGGAACCACTCAATACGAAAAGCGGGGAATTGCCGTCAAGATACCAAAATGGATCCCAGAAGTCTGTTCTCAATGCAATCAATGCGGATTGGTCTGTCCGCATGCGGTCATCCGACCGATTCTTTTGAATGACGAAGAAAAGAAGAATGCACCCGATGGCTTTAGTACCCTTGAACCGACGATGAAGCAGCTCCAAGGCCTCCATTTTTCGATTCAGATTAGCCCCCTTGACTGTACGGGTTGTGGAAACTGCGCAGATGTATGCCCCGGCAAGGGAGGAAAAAAGGCTTTGGAAATGGTTCCCTTTGAAGAATCCGTTGAAAAGGAAGAAAGAGATTTCCTGTACTCCAAAGATCTGCCCGTTAAAAACCCAATGGGAGATAAAATGCTTCTGGGGACCGTTTTCAATCAGCCCTTATTTGAATATCACGGCGCATGCGGTGGTTGTGGAGAAACTCCTTATCTCCGTCTTCTGACACAACTTTTTGGTGAACGCATGATTATCGCCAACGCGACGGGTTGTTCATCCATCTACGGAGGCAGCGCGCCTTCTACCCCCTATTGCATCAGCCAGAACGGGAAAGGACCCGCTTGGGCAAATTCACTGTTTGAAGACAATGCGGAATATGGATACGGTATGATGCTATCTATTACCCAAACCCGCGATAAGATTGCCCAACTCATGGAAAAGGCTATCGAACAGGGGATTTCCGGCGATCTGAAAGACCTCTTTCATCAATGGATCGAAAAGAAGGAAGATGCGCAAGCAACCATCGATTTGGATGGAACACTGAGGACCCAGATTGCCAACGAACTATCCACGGCTACAGATGAACTGAAACAAACCCTGTATAAACTCTACGAACAAAGAGATTATTTCGTGAAGAAATCCGTATGGGTTGTGGGCGGCGACGGTTGGGCTTATGATATCGGGTATGGCGGGCTCGATCATGTCTTGGCTTCAGGGGAAGATATCAATGTCCTGGTTTTGGATACAGAAGTCTATTCCAACACGGGTGGCCAAGCGTCCAAATCCACACCCACTGGGGCAATTGCCAAATTTGCGGCTGCTGGGAAATCCATTCGGAAAAAAGACCTTGGTCTGATGGCGATGAACTATGGGTACGTATATGTTGCAGCGATCTCACTGGGCGCGAACCTGAATCAGGCTTTCAAGGCAATGAAAGAAGCCGAATCCTACCCCGGCCCTTCTATCATAATCGCGTATTCCCCTTGTATCAACCACGGGCTGAAGGCGGGAATGGGATTTACCATCCAAGAGGAGAAGAAAGCGGTGAACTGCGGGTACTGGCCTATTTACCGATACGATCCTCGAGTCGCTGAAGAAGGAAAGAACCCCTTTCAGCTTGATGGACCCAAAGAGCTCGATGGAACCTTCCAAGAGTTCCTTCAAGGCGAAGTGCGCTTCTCCGCATTAAAATTGTTATTCCCGGAAAGAAGCGAAATCCTCTTCGAAAAAGCCGAAAAAGACATGGAATTCCGTTACAATCGATACAAAAAAATGGCGGAACACGGTTTCTAAAAGGAAGAAAAGCACCCCCCCTCGATGAGGGGGGGTTTTTTTCAGAAATCAAAAGAGGGGAAACAGGAACGAAGTATTACGAAAGCCTTATGATTGGCCCCATATGGAATCCTATAGGTGGGTTCAATCAATGGCTACCTTTGTCGGACAAGAAGACTCAAAAAAGGTCTTTCCTTCGAATCCTACGATAAACGATTTCCCATCCCACGAGACCTGAAGTTCTTTTCCTGCGATTTTCAGGTTCCGTACCGAAAAATGATTGGAAAATGGAAAAGGGTCAATGATCAGCTTGTCTTCTTCGAAATCAATCCCTACGAGGTATTTCAGAATCAAGTCGTTGACCCATGAGTGTTGATAATCATCGACGCCACGGTAAGTGGAGCCTTTTCCGTTGAGGGGATTGTAGTGTTCAAAGCAATTGGGCCGTTTTGGGTCCCCATCAAAGTGCATCATTGTGATGAATTTTCGAAGCAATTCTACTGTCTTCTCTCTGAGGAGTGGATCGTTGAATCTACGGGCGCAAATCCCGAGCATATCAACAATATGAGAATTGGTCATAGGCCATACTCGCCCATTCCACGGACAATTGTGTCTTTTCCCTTTCCATCGGGCATAGGCATCATAGTAAGGATCGTCCATGGATACAGTTGTGATCGGATAGGGGCTCCAAAAACAACTTGAGTCGAAAAGATGTCGTATGAGTCCATTTATGTGTGCTCGATCGACAATATCTGTCATATAAGGATAGAAGCATACGGCCGATTTTGGGGTAGTTTTCTCCATGGTTTTGGGATCGACATCAAAGAAAAACTCCTGCTGAGGATCCCACATCCACTGTAATACTGCTTTACGAGTACACTCAGCTTTACTCTGCCATTCTCCCACTTCGGCGGTCAACCCAATCTTTTCCGCAATCCAACCCAGGGCTTTTTTCAGATTGTATATATAGACTGTCGCATCCACCCCTTTCAAGCGAATGGTATTGATCCATCCATAACGATCCGCTTGTTCATCGACAGCCAGATAACGACTCATGTATTCTTGGCCGGTTTCGTACTGATCCAAGACATCGTACAAACCGCATTGTTCCCGATCCCGTTCCCGATCGAAGTACTCCATGTATCGGCAAAGGCCCGGGTATATCTCTTTGAGAAACCCAATATCGGGGTGATGGCGATGCAACCCCTGTACGACCCTTCCCCAATCAGCATGATAAAACCCATTTTGCTGGACCCCATTCAGATAGATATGGCCTGCAAAACTACCGTTATCTCTTTGATTATGCAAAAAGTTTAGCAAAGAGCCTTGTGCGACCGAGGGGTCTTTGTTCCACCTCCCTTCAAGAATATGACATTGTGCACTGTATGTTATGAATACTCGAAAGTATTCTAAACCCTCGCAAATGGCCGGATATAGCATTGTTCCTTCTTTAGAATCGATTTGGAACAATCGGAGTCCATACCAGCGATAGGGATAGTATCCATCAACATAAGGATCATCACAAGTGAAGTATGGAACCTTCATAAAGTACTGCTTCCATGAATCTGTCGAAGCTTCCACAAGGTCGGAATTGATCGCATAGGAAGAGTGATACGCGTTTTCCCGATCCGTATCAAATGACCAGCCGAGTTGGATCGATTTTTTGCTCATTGGTTGAAGGATAACGGCTCGTTCTAGGGCGAAATACATCAACCCTCGAGAGTGGATTCCATAAGTGTGGATTTGATTGCTTAGGCCGTTTATCGTCAGAGTTTCATAGAAAGGGGTCAATTCCCATTCCGGGGTAATTCCGGTAAACTCCGACCCATCCACTTGAAAGCTTCGCGAACCTTCTAGAACCATTGCTCCATAGATCGTGATCGGTTTTCTCGAACCTTTGACCAATTGCTTTTGAAATAGGATTCGATCGGATTCCTGGCGGATAAACGAGGTTGATTCCTGGGATGGATCTCCTTCGTTTTTCTGTACGGTCCATAAAACAACTTGCAATGAACATGGTTCATTTGAACGATTGAACAAGGTGACTTTCTCACCCAAAAAATCGTTGGGTAGCAATGTTTTCTCTTCGATCATCTCAATGAAAGAGGATTTCCAAACAGATTTCAATGAAGCGGGTGTCCACTCCCTGTCAATTTGATCAAAGTGTACAAGTGTTCCTTCATGAAAGATATGGAAAGCAAACCCTGGTTCAATTTTTAAGTCGTAAAAAGAAGCATTATCCCATAGCCCTGGCCGATCAAGAAAAGAAGGAAACGCCGGAGACCAAATGAGCTTATTGCCTCCGCCTATGAACCATTTATCTTTCCTTCGTAAGCGTTCTAGAACCTTTTCATGCCATTGCGACTGCGTATTCACAGGGGCACCTCCCGATTGTTCAGCGGTCATATCCCGCGTTCAGTTTAATCCCTTGTACGATCCATTTTTGGGCGAGAAGATAGACAAGAATCATCGGAATCGATGAAAGAGTTGCAGCAGCCATTTGCGCAGGATAGTTGGTAGAATACTGTGTCGAGAACATGGCTATTCCTACTTCGATCACTCGCATTTCGCGACTGCGGGTAACGATCAACGGCCAGAAGAAAGATCGCCACATGCCGAGAAAGGTAAAGGTTCCAACCGTGGCAAGAACAGGTTTCGATAGGGGTAAGATAATCTTCCAATAAATATACAAGTACGAAGCTCCATCTATTCTGCCCGCATCTTCAAGGCTGGTAGGAAGTGTAAGCATGTACTGGCGCATGAGGAACAACCCCCAGATATTCCCTAAGGCAGGGATGATCAAGGCCCAATACGTGTCAACCCATTTCAGGGCATGGAGGATGATAAAGCCAGGGATAAGCGTGACCACTCCAGGAAGCATCATGAAAGCAATAAAAACTGTAAAGAGCAAATCTCTTCCCGGGAATTGCATCCGAGCCAGAGCATATCCCCCCATAGAGATCAAAACCAGCTGCCCAACAAGGACTGTGGCTGTTACGAAGAGAGTATTGAGAATGTACCTGCCCCAAGGTTGCGCGTTCCACATATCGATATAGTTGCTCCAGCGTGCAATTACCGGGAATAGACGGGGAGGCATTTGATACATTTCAAACTCGGCCATTAGTGACAAAGAAATCATCAAAATATAGGGCAATAAGGTTGAAAAAGCCAAGATTCCCAAGATAAGGAAGATGATGATCTTTCCAATAAGCGGTCCGATTCGTTTATGGGTCATATCATTCCCTTCCTCCTTCTTGGCCAGAGTCTTTGGATCAGCTTGCTGTTCCCTCAATTGTAGACTTTCCAGCTATCTTTTCCAAACATTCGAAACTCCAATAATGTCAAAATGGCCAAGACGCCAAAGAGAATCCACGACTGAGCAGCCGCATATCCCATACGCATTTCCACCCACGCAGATTCCCAGATATGATAGAAAACAACATCTGTTGAGCGCAGAGGGCCTCCTTGAGTCAAAACGTAGATGGGGGTGAAGACTTGGAACGAACTGATCACACTCGTAACGAGAACAAATAGGGACGTCGGTTTCAGTAAAGGAAGAGTGATGTACCGGAAGCTTTTGATTTTATTCGCGCCATCCACGCTTGCGGCGTCATAGAAATCTTTGGGTATCCCTTGAAGACCAGCCAAATAGATAAGCATCTGGCTACCCATCGCGCCCCATATGCTGATGATCATAATTGCCCCCAATGCAAATTGCGGAGAATCCAACCATGCGATCTTGGATACGCCAAAGAATCCCAAAAGATAGTTGAGCATGCCAAAATCCCGGTTAAAGATCCATCTCCAGACGATTGTTGTCGCTACCCCCGCAGTCACAACCGGAAGATAGTACAAAACTCGGAGGAGAATTGCAACCTTCCCCGCTTTGTTCACAGCCATTGCTAAGAGAATAGAGAGAATCATCCCCATAGGAACATGAAGCGAGAATACGGCCGTATTTTTCATTGCGTTCCAAAACGGACCGTCTTGTAGGAGTTCGACGAAGTTTGCCATACCAACAAAGGGTTTGGCAGGATCCACGACGCTCCAACGGCGAAAGGCGAGAAAGAGCGAAAATGCCAATGGTCCGGCGGCCCACCAGATCAGGTGGATCAATGCGGGAGCAAGAAAAGCATACCCTACGACTGTCTTTTTCAGCATCATCGGATGGTTCAGATTGACAATGAGAAAAGAGAAGATAAGGGATAAGACGATCAGCGAGAAACCAAGCCCAATGCAGAAGAATTGGGTTCCCAAGACGATGTTCAACATGTCAGTCTCTTCCCGGAGGATCATCATCTTTCGGTCTCCATAAGGAAAAGAAACGAATTTCTGGGCAACACGGTTCAGTTCGATTGTACCCAGAGAATAGTCATTTGATTCAAAAAACAGTTCAGGTTCGCTCAACCTCGATGCCATCCGGAGAGAAATCGTAGATTCAATCGGTTGTTCATCATCAAAGAGGATGTATTCCACCTGTTGGATTGCTTTCCATTCTCTCATTGTGGTTTGAGGATCCGACCAAAAGAGGATTTGATTCTGTTGAAACCTATGAACAAGCGCTGGCGAGGATTCTTTCCATAGATCCGTTGTTGTTTGATCAAAAAGAGTTGGCACAGTCCCGTACCCAAGGATAAAGCATAACAGAATCGAAGGGCCAAACGCAAAAAAACCTTTCATAAGATATGTCTTGGGTTGTTCATATCCAAGCGGCCTCACGTGATTTTTTCGTCGGAATGCTAAGAAAAGAACGAAAAAAGCTAAGGCGGAAGAAAAAATTGACATCCAAATGGTTGTGGAGCGAAGATGGAAAAGCCCCTTATCCAAAAGGGGGAAGGGAGTATGGATGCCCACAAATCCGATTACATCCCAATGGTCCGCATCGTAAACAGGAAAAGCCGTGAAAACGGAACGGCCTTGGGAATCGGCAAATACTTCCGACATAGGTCTCTGCGCATCCATAGTCCTTTTGAACAGGGATGAAATTACCTCAACTTCCTTCGGATCAAATCCCGCGGGGCTATCGAACTCCTTTTCGTTCCCGAAGAAGAATAGGATGTCTCTCCCCATCAATTGGCGGGATAGGCTTTCTAAACTGGGATGAATCTCAGTTCCCAGCAAGACGATGCGATCATCATCCATGAGCCTTGCTGTTTGAAGGTATACGTTCTGCTGATGCATAGCGATTTCAGAAAGGGATTCCCCATAGGAGTATAAAATCGTCTCAAAGAAATTGCTCTGATAAAAATGGTCAGGAATCCATTCACCATCCATACGTTCAATCTCCCCGACTGGATCATACCATGCGACAAAAAGAAAATCTTCACCAAAAAGCTGCTTCGCCTGTTTAATGACTATCTCTTCATTTTCCATCGTCAGATCATCCCACACATTGTTCCGGTAATCCAGCAGTTGATGTAAAATGATATGCACATTCCGAGCATGGAACTGTTCGTTGAGAATCGCGTTCCCTTCATATTGATCGGCAATATAGGCATACTGAACCCAAAATCCAACAAAAACCGACCCTGCTGCAAGCGCAAGAATTGCCCAAAACCAGGCACTCCGATTCAAAGCCACTCCTCCCCACAGCTTTACGGAAGAAGAAGGGGGGACAAGCCCCCCACCTTCTGCTAGAACTCTCCCCGCTCGATATAATCGTCGATCGTAACAGCAGCCCAATTTAAGGCGCTTTGGATCGATTCTCCCGTGATATACATCCGGTCGAAGGCTTCCGCCCATGTCGTTTCGAATGTAGGACGATAGAACTTCGTTTGTGACCCGGGTGGGACGCGGGCAAAATCAAGCATCGAGATGAACACTTTGTCAACTGCATCGGTTTCTCCCTGCAATTGCGCAATGCTTTGCTGTCCAGAGATTGCTAACCCACCATCCAAACAACGCACGGTTTGCGCATATGCACTCCCTAACCAGGCCGCCAACCGAACAGCCCCCTGTTTATCTGCAACATTCGAAGGAACGGCCCATCCCGAGGCATAAGTCACCGTTTGTTTATTGGATATATCCCGAAAAGGCAGGGTAGTAGCGCCCAAAACGATTTCGGCCCCTTGAGCGATCTGCGCTTTTACACTGACATTAAACCATCGCCCAGTAATAATCATCCCGACTCTCTGTGTGTAGAAAAGAGGACCGGCGCCCCCCAGTGCGGATGCTTCCTGTGGATCGGGCGCATATCCCTTTTTCATCATATCCCAATAGAATTGATATGTTTCAACATTGGTTTGGCTGTTTAGATACCCGGTGGTTTGCGTGAAATCCTCATTGAAGATCTCCCCCCCACCTGCCCAGAAAATGGGAACAGCAACTCCAACCCAAGAGGGAAAGGCAAACCCCCAAGTTTCATCATGAACGGATAGCAACCGCGCGGTTTCTTCAAATGCTTCCCAGGTCCAACCATCTTCCGGAGGGTATGGTACACCGAATTTGTCAAACATCAGTTTGTTGTAGAAAACCCCCACGGGGCTGGTATCTTTTGGAATCGCATACAAGCTTCTCCCAGAGCGAAATATGTTCACCAATACCGGGAAGAACTGATTCACATCAGCTCCCGGTACATTTTCCCGAACCAAACGGTTTAGGAAGGGAGTCAAATCGGTCAAGAAATTTCCTTCGACATACCTTGGGACCATCTCCGCATCCAGCAGTACCACATCCGGTGGAGTTCCTGCGCCAATATCCGTCAGGATTTTCTGGTAATAGTTGGTAGGAACTGGTTCGTATACTACATCGTACTCCGGGTTTTGCTTCATAAATTCCGATATAATCGCTTCGTCGAGAGCTGTTTCAGCGGCTCCTGCCCATGTTGTAACGCGCAATACAGTCTTCCCGAATCCTGTTGTGACCATGGATAAGATCAAGACGATGACCATTGCCCACAATACCTTTTTTTGCATACGTCACCTCCTTTGATTTTCCCTAAGCGACTACGGTATCATTACCGGAAACGATACAATCCTACCATTTCACGAACAGCCTTTTCAACTCCCAAATGGAAAGAATGATACCCTCAATCCGTCGTTATCTACAGAATCCTCTTCGATTGAAGGTTTTTTGGAGCATTAAAGCCTGAAAAGCGATTTGATTTTCTAAAAAAAGAATACTATAATGGCAACGAAAACAATTCCGGTAATGGTACCGTATGAAAGGAGCCTTTCCATTGAGCGATCGAGAACCAAACCCCTTGTTTACCCCTTTTGGGTATATGCAGAACCCGTACCATCAGTGCGGCAAAGGATACAGAGATCTTCTGGGAGGGGTCTTACGTAGCGATGACGAGTATCCCGGATTCGGTTGGTATTATCCCAATCGAAAACAATGTCTTTGGTATAGCACCTTCGGCATGGGAGCACTATTGAATGGCGAAATGATTTTTTCTCGCGCCAGCTGGGCAAAACAAGGATATGGACCCGATCTGCATTGTTGGAACCTCTTCTCATACCGATTGCATGTGAACGGTCAATATGCGCATATCAGCTATTTCCAAAGCGAGGAACGGTCTTTATCCGCGCGGGTTGATCTGTGTCAATTCACTCGGGAAAATGACATCCGATGGTTTTGGATTATCCATGTCAAGAATATGAGCCAACGGAAGGTTATTCCCGATTCGTTTCCCTTGAAGGGTGAATTGGGTATTCAGGTGGAACCGGAAGAAGCAAGTATTTCAAACAAAGTCGGTTTTGTCTTTCATGGACAAAATGGGAAGGAAAGAATGTCCAGAAAGGAATGGGTTTTTGGAAAGACGATCGAAGAAACGGTTTTGAAAGGCATGCCTGCTTCCTGTTTTATTGGTTCAGAGTTGTATTCTCTCATCGAAATCGAGCCATCGGAAGATTTCTACTGGTGTACTTTGCGTTTGCAAGGTCCCTTTCATAAAACAGAGGAAACGGGGATCAATCTTTCAGAACAGTTCTCAGATAGCGAGAGGCTTTCAGTGGCGTTCCATGAAAAGCAGAAAGAAGCCGCTCAGTTTTGGGAGAAAACTCCGAAGTTACTTGGGGATTGGGATGAATCGGTAAAAAACGGATTTTGGTATGATTTCAACACTACCCGAATGTGTACCTTTCCCTCGATGGGGATATTCAAAGGTGTATGGCCTTCATGGATGATCTTCTCTCCTCGGGTGGTATTGGCAGAAGGAGCCATGGATATGAATCGATTGGCATATGCGGATATGGAATTGGCAAAAGAGAGCATTCTCACTCTATTTCGTGATACAGGAGCCAATGTTCCTTGTCTCTTTCCTTCCGGGGTACCCAATATGGTTGCCGCGGATGGGTCCATATGCGGCACTTCCCCTGCTTGGTGCCTGCCATTCCACCAAATATATCAACTCTATCTCCGTGATCCGGATCAAAAATGGATGAAGCAGTTGTACCCCTTCCTGAAATCCTACCATCTCTGGTGGAACCAGTATCGCACAGACGAAGAAGGATTCGCTGTATACTGCTGTACATGGGAAGCGGGCGAAGACGATAGCCCTCGGCTTGATCCAAACCGAACTGGGGGAGGCATTATTTCGGATTTAGTTCGACCTGTGGAGCTTCAGGCTGCCATGGCCCTTGATGCTCATGTGATGGCCTTTTTTGCTCAAGAGCTTGGAAACTTGAACGATGTTAATTACTGGAACGAAGAAAAAAACCGCTATTTAAGCCTGCTTCATCGTTTATGGGATCCAAAAGAAGGCCGTTATCGAGATTGGGATAAAATGAACAATCATTGGCTTTCCGTTCGAGGGGTTCGAGATTACTGGAATGCAGATTTCACAAGGCTTTCTCCACTGTCGATGACAGCGGTTTTGTTTGGACTTATCGGAGAAGAAAAACAAAGGATGGTGAAACGAGAAATTCCGCTATTCCTTACAGAACCGTTCAATGTTTGGCCTTCCTGGAACTATGTAATTATGGAAGCAGCAACAGAAATGGGTCTTCAAAAAATTAGCTCGGAATTTTCCTGGCAGATCGTCCAAAGGGTGTACCAGGAAAACGATCGAAGAACCCTTGATGGAATTTCACATCCCTATCCTGGGAGCGCTCGAGAGTATTGGCCAATAGATCCACAACGATTCAAAGGCAATGACGCCTATGCATGGGGCGCCCAAACAGCTTTGTTAATGATTCGGCATATTTTGGGATTTCGTTCCAGTCCGATCACCCAGCAAATCGCTTTCGAGTTGTGCCCTTCCCTCCCGTTCGTTTTGATGGAAACGGGAAAACAGTATGGGATCCATGGGCTTCATTATCGCGGATTACGGCTAAGTGTGGTTTACTCACCGATTTCCGCGAAAGAAGTAGAAGTGGAATTGGTCGTGGATCCGGCGATTGGATTGTGCGTGGAAAGACCGAATGGGGCAGCTCTTTATCAATCGGATCGAAAGGACCGGCACAAATGGGTTATGAAGCTGCATAATCCAGTTCGCGTACAGGAAAAAAAAAGCAACCAATAAAGAAAAAGAAAGGAGAAGGATATGTGGCGGAATATCCAGCGCCTGAGAAAGGAAGAGACACGTTCAATCAGTGCTGAGAACGCTTATGGGGCAAGAAACCAGGGCGCTTTGGCCATACCCGAAAAAGGGAATCCGGCATCAAGGATGGGAAAAGGATGGAAAGTCCGTCCGTGTATTTCCTTAGGACCAGAAACTACAACTGAAATCGCATCAATCGAAGGACCGGGCATCATTCAGCACATTTGGCTGACAGTGAGCGAGAAAGCGTATCGAGGAACGGTCCTCCGCATCTATTGGGACAACGAAAAAACCCCGTCGGTTGAAAGCCCCCTCGGAGATTTCTTTTCAAACCACCATGGAGTTCGGTATTTGGTTAATTCTTTAATGATTGCTGTAAATCCACGAGGAGGGTGCAACAGTTATTGGCCGATGCCCTTCCGGGAAAAAGCGAGAATTACCATAGAAAACGTAACTTCTGAAGAGATTTCGGGCTTTTTCTACCAAGTAACCTATGCATTGACGGATGTGCAACCAGACGACGCATATTTCCATGCGAAGTGGAGAAGGAGTATGACCACTCGCAAGCTGCCCGAACACATCCTCGTAGATGATATCCAAGGACAAGGTCATTATGTGGGAACTTCGATCGGTTGGTCGCAGCTCTCAAACGGATGGTGGGGGGAAGGAGAGGTGAAGTTTTTCATCGATGGGGAAGCAGCCCCATCCATCTGCACCACCGGTACAGAAGATTATTTTTGTGGAGCTTGGTGTTTTGGGGAAGTATTTAGTGGCATCTACACCGGATATCCTTTATGGGATCAAAAACCTGGGTCCATCCCTCGGCACGGACTATATCGGTGGCATCTGGCAGATCCGATTCGGTTTGCGCACTCACTTAAAGTATCCATACAAGCGCTCGGGTGGTGGCCGGATGGAACATTCCAACCATTAACCGATGACATTGCTTCTGTAGCATACTGGTACCAAAAAGAGCCACACACCCCGAGAGAAGAATGCATGGATTTAGACACTTTGTGGCCGAGATAGAAGCGAAGGTTTGACTTTCTTTTTGAAATCATGTACACTTCATTGAGAAGAGCAAAAAGGCCCTATTCTTTGGAGGGATGAGTTTGTATAAAAAAAAGTATGTCACCATCAAAGATGTTGCAAAAGCAGCAGGGATATCTGTCTCCACTGTATCTCGCGTACTAAATGATAAACCAGATGTCTCTGAATCCACCAAGAAAAAAGTACAACAAGCAGCGGAGGAAATCGGTTTTGTTCGAAACTTGGGTGCAATGAATCTCAAAAATAAAGCAACGAGGACTTTGGGGATCGTATTCGAAGCCGATTTTGATCCTTTCTTTTCTGAGGTGTTGAAAGGAATTGAAGATGCCGCTCGAAAGTACCATTATACGAACATCTTGATGAATACCGAATTGGATGAACAAAACGAACGGATTGCCATCAAAACCCTAATTGAGCATCGTGTGGATGGATTGCTGATCATACCTTCTCGGCCACAGCTCGCGACATTGGCGCAGTTAATCAAACGGAATTTTCCTGTTGTGATCATCGGGCGTGATTTCCGCTATCAGAAGGTGGATGAGATTTATACCAACGATGTTAAGGGAGGGGGCTTGGCAGCCAAGCGGCTTCTAGATCAAGGAAGAAGAAAGATCCTTTTCCTCAATAGCAATCCCCAGAATTCTGCCGCAAAAATGCGGAGAGAAGGGTTTGAAAAAGCGATCAAGGAGTTCGAAGGTCCGGTAACATACGAGATGCAGATTCACGATACTGGGAATTATGAGAGCATTCGAGGAAAAGCTCAGAAGATCTTCCATAAAGGGGCTGTTCATAAAGCCCCTCCTTTTGACAGTGTTTTCTGTTTTAACGATATGATGGCTTTTCACCTCGTGCAAGCGCTCAGAGAGATGGGGATCAAAGTGCCTCAAGATGTATCAGTGATTGGGTATGATGATATCATCTTCAGTCGTTTTTTCTCCCCGACATTGACAACCATTCGAATCGACAAGTATCAGGAAGGGTTTGAAGCCTTTCGGATGCTGCTCTCTCGTCTTTCCGGTAGAAGAAAGAAGATCAAGAAGACCGTATTGGATGTCGAATTGATCGTACGCGAAAGCGGGTGACAACATTCTGTGAAGCTCGAACCCATTCGCGCGTTTGGAGCCTTTTGGCCCTAGGAATGAATTTACTCATATGTATGCAAAGGCGGGAGAGGAAGGGAATCCAATGAAAAAGGGCCCTAATAGGGCCCTTTTTTTCAATCGATTGACTATTTTTTCTTCTCTTGAGGCAAAGCTTGCGATTCTCCGGTTCGATCTTCTGGGATAATCAATTGGCACACAATCCCGATGATTGCTGCAAGGCCTAAGCCCTCGAGGGAAAAGTTCCCGGCAGTGATCGAAGCGCCACCCAATCCGCTGACAAGCATGAGAGACATAATAATAACGTTTTTGTTGTTCATTTGGACCTTGTTTTGGATCAACGTTCGAGCGCCGATGGAAGCGATCATCCCAAACAGGATGATCGATACCCCGCCCATGACCGATTGAGGAATGCTCGCGATAAAGGATTCCACAGCCGGAACAAACGAGAGAATGATTGCGCCAATTGCGGCAATTCGCATTACCCAAGGATCAAAAACACCTGTGAAAGCGAGAACGCCTGTATTCTCCGAGTAGGTCGTGTTTGCTGGTCCACCCAAAAAGCCCGCAAAAGACGTGGCAATACCATCGCCCAATAAGGTGCGATGCATACCGGGATCGTCGTAGAATTTCTTTCCGGTAACCATGGATACCGCATACACATCTCCAATATGCTCTATGGCTGGGGCAATTGCAGCTGGAACAATGATACTCAAAGCGTACCAAGAAAAGCGGGGTAGATAGAATGCGGGCCAACTGATCCAGGCAGCAGGCTCTATCGTTACCTGACCGGCGATGGCAGCAACGATATATCCCACAAATATCCCAATCAGAACAGGAAGCATGGAGACGAACCCCTTCAAAAGCATCTTTACAACCACCATGGTGACAATAGCGACTAGGGCTAGCGCCCAATTGCTGGAGGCCATACCGATAGCCACAGGCGCCAAGATCAGACCGATCAACATGATCATCGTACCGGAGATCAACGGGTTGAATACTTTCGTAACCTTTTCAATCCCCACTTTGTAAATCAAGAAAGAAAAGGCGATATACACAAGGCCCGCAATCATGATCCCACCGGTTGCATAACCGAGCGCCAATGCCTGTTCTCCTTGAGCGGCGTAATACGAAGTTACACTGATGATTGGGGCAATAAAGGCGAACGAGGAACCTAAGTAGACGGGAACCTTTCCTTTCGTGACTACATGGAAAATTAATGTTCCCACACCCGAAGTAAACAATGCCACCGATACCGGAATTCCCGTTAAATAGGGCACCAAAATCGTAGCTCCGAACATTGTGAACAAATGCTGAATTCCGAGCAACAACCTCTTCCACTGCATTTCTATCCTCCCCTTTCACATAAAAAAAATCCGCTACCTATAGCGGTTTTTTTTGACCGATCTATGAAATCCCTCGTTCAGGAGCAACCATTCATGAGCCAAGATCCCCCATCCGTTATTGGCCATCATCTCCCCCCCGAGATGGATTTGTTCTATCCTATCATTTTTTTCATCAAAAGTCAATAGGAAATGAACTTATTTGCCAATTGTTAAGATACTCAGAGAAAATAAAAAACCGGTTCCCGAAAATCAAGGAACCGGTTGAGAGTATTGACAAAAAAACAGCAGTTTGGAGATCGGTTAGGGAAGAGTGCCGTTAAAAATCCCTACCCAGGCAATCCCTGTGGGATCATGGACCAAGAAACCGCCCCAGATTGTGTCTGGATTAGCCGTGTTGGGCTGCACATACCCGTGATTGAGTTCAACGGTATAGATACCCATAACAGTACCGTGCATGGAGAAGACCCATTCCCCATTCAGCCGTTCCAAAACAACATTCATTTGGACAGGCGTTCCAAGCACATCACCCGTTGCTCTGAAGGTATTCCCCCACTGCTCTACCTCAACAACATGGTTGCCGGTGTAGTTCGTGTAAGGGAACTTGAGGGCTGTGAGGGTGATGGCAACGTTCCAATTGCCCGCGGCATCGGGTACAGCAAGAACCCGAAGGTAGGCAATATTGCTGACCACAGGGACTCCCGATTCATCTTCGAGAATTACTTGGTACTCATCGGGTTCCAAACCGGTTTCTAGCGCTTGCTCTATGGTGTAGGTTCTTTCGGTTGCTCCGGGAATGGCTACGCCATTGCGTGTCCATTGATAATCTACCTGGCCCACACCTCCCGAAGTGACTACTTCAAAAGTGACTCGATCCCCTTGAAGCGCGGTTTTGGAAGCGGGATGTTGTACGATTGCCAAGGTGGATCCTTCGGAGCGCACGGTCAGATAAGCGGTGCTTTCGGCGATCTTTCCATTATCGTCCTCCACCCGAACCATATAGTATCCTTCCTCAGCAGATGTCAGAATACCCAAGTTGTAAAGCCGGGTAACGACCCGTTCGCTGGCCGGGGGCGCGGGAAGTGGGTTGCCTTCAAAAAACCATGTCACTGTGTAGGGCTGCGTTCCTCCGGTAATCTGCACCTCAAGGGTATATGGATCACCGGCATCGGCAACATCGTTAACCAGACCTTGAACAAACCGGGGTCCATCAAAGACAACAAGCTCCGCGCGTTGGGAAAGAGCAACTTTAGCAGGAATCGACTTATCCGTAACAACAGCCCAATAATGACCTGAATCGGCCACTTGCACGTTGTTTAGCACAAACGGATTGCCCGTGCCTACCAGTTCGGCGCCCTTATACCACTGAACCGTATACGGAAGCGTACCGCCAGTAATGGTCAAGCTGAACGTAATCGTATCACCAACATCTTTTTCATTGTACAAAGCATGGAGCGCATGAACCGTAAGATCAGTTTTAAAGAACGGCAAATAAGCGCAAGATACAGCGAACACAAACACCAGCATCATTGCAGTGACCAACAATCCTCGATACAACCATTTCCTCCCCATAAACACACCTCGCTTTCAGGTTTAGTCAACCAACAAGCTTTTTTATTGCTTGCATCCTCTCATATCAAAAAAGGGGTCCATCCAAAAGGAGCAATAATCTCGCTCCCATGAATACCCCCCATTATGGCGAATCCAGATCATATTATAAAGAGAAAAGAAGAAGAAGAGAATCTATCCATCATGATTATAGCAGATCCCGCGGGGGAAAGTCAAGAAAGAACGCGGAGAATTGATCGGGTTCAATTGACTTTCCGAGCAAACTTTGGTATGATTCGGATATCAGCGTAAAGAAAGGAAGGCGAAAGATGGGAAAAAAGGATCCCTGGATGATTGCTTTGCGAGGAAATTGGCGGCTCGTCCATCCGGAACGGAAAATCGATGTGCCTGCAAACGTGCCAGGTTCAGTATTTGAGGAATTGATTAATCATGGAATCATCCCTGACCCTTTTTATGGGATGCACGAAAACGAAATGAGTTGGATCTACGAAGCCGAATGGGAATACTACGTCGAATTTGATCTTCCTTTTGAGCTGTCCGAAGACGAAGACCTTTCTTTAACGTTCCAAGGCATTGATACGTTTGCGACCGTCTATTTCAATGATGAAAAGATTGGGATCGCAAAGAATATGCACCGGGAGTATGATTTTCCCATAATGAGTCGAGAATTGGTTCGGAAAAGGGGAAATCGTTTGCGGATTTGCTTTCAAAGCGCTGTTAATGTTGCGCGTGATCAATGGGAAAAAGAAGGAGCGAAGCAATGGTCTTCGGTGGATACGCTTCCGGGAGTTTATTTCCTTCGGAAAGCCCAATATTCCTTCGGTTGGGATTGGGGACCAAAACTCCCCGATATTGGCCTCTGGCGTGGGGTGTATCTGAAACGACTTCACAGTCTGCGGCTGGAGGATTTTCGGTATCAGGCAAGTTATGAGTATCTACAGGATATCATTGATCAGGCCAATCTGAAAGTATCTTTTGATATTGCGGGGTTTGATTACTATGACAGCCTCTCTTTCTCCCTTTCTCTGATTGATCCTTCAGGAAACCGGCTGATTGGGAAAGAAGGCACGATCGACAACGAGTCAATGACGCGCACCTTGCGGGTTGATCATCCCAACCTATGGTGGACTCATGATCTAGGAGAACAACCGCTTTACCGCCTTCATCTTCAGCTCTTTCATGAAGAGACCCTTCACTGCGAATCTACGCTGAAAATTGGGTTACGTGATCTTCAGTTGAACCGGGAGAAGGATCAATGGGGTGAAAGTTTCTATTTCACTCTTAATGGGGTTAAATTATTCGCGAAAGGAGCAAATTGGGTTCCTCCGGATTCCTTCATTCCTCGAGCCATTCGGCAAGGAAAGTATCCTATGCTATTGCAAGCGGCGCGAGACGCGAATATGAACATGATTCGGGTTTGGGGCGGCGGAATCTATGAAGAGGACCTTTTTTATGATTTGTGTGACGAAATGGGGCTTCTGGTATGGCAAGACTTCGCTTTCGCCTGCGCTCCCCTGCCCAATGACCCAGAGCTGGTGATCAGCATCCGACAGGAAGCGATCGACAATATTCATCGATTGAGGCATCATCCCTCGTTGTGTATATGGGTAGGGAATAATGAGATTGAAGAAGGATGGGTCCACTGGGGATTTGAAGATCATTACCCTGAAGGAAAAGCAATCTATCAGGCCGTCTTTGAAGAGATGCTTCCTGGGCTTGTTGATCAAATGGACCCAGATCGACCCTATTGGCCGAGCTCGCCGTCTTCAGGAGGGTCTTTTCAAGATCCGCAATCTCCGCATCGGGGCGATTCCCATTATTGGAAGGTGTGGCACGATCAGTATCCCTTCTCCTCCTATCGGGAGTTCCCCTCGCGTTTTATGTCGGAGTTCGGATTCGAGTCGTTCCCGTCCATGAAAACCATTCGTTCCTTTTGCCCGGAAGATCAAATGGAGATGCATTCCGTGATTATGGAAGCGCATCAAAAAAACCCAGCCGGAAATCAGAAGATTCTGGCGTACATGCAACAACGATTTCGTATTCCCGAATCTTTTGAACAACAGGCGATTCTCTCTCAAATAACCCAAGCAGAAGCGATCGAGTATGGAGTGGAGTTTTGGCGCAGAAATCGGAATGACTGTCGGTGCATGGGGAGCCTATATTGGCAACTGAATGATTGTTGGCCGGTCGCGAGCTGGTCTTCAATCGACTATTTCGGTCGATGGAAAGCGTTGCATTACCTTGCCAAGCGGTTCTACGCTCCGCTCTTTCTCAGCGCTCAAGAAGAAACAGACAAAATTTCCTTATGGATCACCAACGACTACCCTCATCGCCGAAAAACCCAAGTGCGGTACGGTCTGTATCATGCCGATGGCCGGTGTCTGTTGGCAGACGGTCTGGATATTGAAGCGCCTTCATTGGCTTCCAAAAAGGTCTGGGAAACTGGATATGATCGCCTTTCTACCGATGATTCCCCACAGGAACTGATTTTGTTTTTTGAAGCCTATGAGGGGAATCGAATCATTTCAAAGAACGCCCGCCTTTTAGGGGTGCCCAAAGGATTTCCCCTAAAGGATCCGGGGGTATCATGGGAACTTGCGCAAACCGATGACTCAGGATTTCAGTTTCTGATAACGATCGAAGCTCAAGAGATTGCCCTGTACGTATGGATCGATACAGAACAGATCGATTTTGTCGCATCGGACAACTTCTTTCCTATGAAGAAAGGAGAAAGAAGAGAGATTGAAATCCATACGAACGAGTCGGTATGCAAAGAGCGCTTGCAGAAGGAAATCCGGTTAAGCTCTCTGTTTCATCTGGTTCGATAGATTGTGAGGCCACAAAAGAAAATCCTTTCAAGATAATTCGGCCAAAAAGATTTGTTCATATTCCTTTTGGATCTGCAGTGTTATCGGACCCGGAGCGTCGAATGAACGGTTTCCGATCGAATGAATCGGCATAACCTTGGAAACGGTACTTACCAGAAATACTTCTTTCATGGACAAGTATTCGGAAAGAAGAACCTTTCGTTCGATTACGGGTATGTGCATATGGGTAAGGATTCCGATCACCTTTTTCCGGGTGATGCCTGGAAGGATGTTATCGATTTTCGGGGTCACCACCCCTAGGTCGCTCACTCCAAAATAGGAAGAACTCCCACCTTCTGTAATGATCGATCCCAAAGGATCCGTTCGATACATAAGAGCTTCATATCCCCGATACCGATAAGCATGGTTTTTGGCTATGACATTCGCCAGAAGGTTGATGGTCTTGTGGACACATAAGCCATGGCGAAGATCGGGATAGGGGATAACTTTCGCTCCCTGTTCCCAAAGGGCAGCATTAATCTTGCGCAGGGGTAAAGCAAGCATGAAGAAGGTAGAAAGGCTTTCCCGAGGGGGATACCGATGCTCCCGGTTTTGGTCTTCCCCTCGGGTGAGCTGGATGTACAATTCTCCGTTTTGAATCTGATTGCGCTTGATCAACTCCAAGGCCCACTGTTCGATTTGCGGGAGGGGCCAAGGAAAAGCGTATCCAAAGAAAGCGGCGCTCTCTTTCATTCGATTTAGGTGGTCATTAAAAAACAGAATCTTTCCGTTAATGGTTCGAAGCACCTCGAAAAGCCCGTCGCCAAAAGTCAGCCCCCGCTCTTCCAGCGCAATCGCTTTTTCCATTTTGGGGATGAACCGTCCATCGAGAAACGCCCACTGCATGATAATCCCTTCCCTTGATTCAGTTCGATCTATATGGATCTGAATGATTTAGTTGCTCCACCCCTTATACCTTGGGTTCATACACATCCCAACCATCCACCGAGTTCCACACCACCCTTCGATTGGAATGGAAAGGATGGCCATCCCATATACAGAGAGAGGCTTTTTTTCCCACTTCGATCGAACCGTACTCTTGATCCAAATCCAGGATTTTTGCAGGGTATATGGTCATGGATTTAAGCATGGCTTCCTCACTCGCGCCATATTGAACTGCCATACCGGCTTGCAATCGCAGAGTTTCAGCAGGAATCACGGGGTGATCGCTCATGCTGGCGAAGAGGATTTCTTCCCGTTCGGCCACTCCAAAAGCGGCTAAGGTTGCGTCTCTTAACTCTACCTTGCTTCGGAAGCCAACCAAAGGGCCGATTACGATGGGAACTCCGGCTTTTTTGACCTCTTCGTGAACCTTATAAAACTCTGTCGCGTGTTCGATGCAGATGTCAATCTCGAACTCGCGGGCGATCCGAAGAGCGGTAAGGATGTCTTCTGCTCGGTGGCAATGGATTCGGGCGCGGATCTCGCGCTTGAGCAATTGTTCCGCAACCTCCAACCGAGGATCGGTTTCCGCGAAAACCTTTTGCTTGGCTTCCGGGTCTTCCGCTTTTTGGGCAAAGGTTTTTTTCTTTTGGATATAATTTCTTCCGTCGTTCAGAAACTTTCGCATGACCGCAGCAACCCCCATCCGAGTGGAAGGCATGACTTTTTTCTCCCCGTAGCAAACCTTCGGGTTTTCCCCTGTCGCCATTTTTAAATAGCAGTCTGCGCGAAGGATTTGATCCGAAGCCAAATTCGAGCGGCTGTAGTGGAAGATGCTCCCCAATCCTCCAATCGGATTCGCGCTTCCAGGAAGCACACAGTAGATCATCACGCCTCCTCGAGCTGCTTCTCGAAAAGCCAGATCTACGGGAGTATAAGCGTCCAAAGCGCGAACATCTGGCGTTACTGGTTCCGATGCTTCGTTTGTGTCATCATAGGGCAAACCCTGACCTTCGGGAGCAAGGCCAATATGGGAGTGGGCGTCGATGAACCCTGGGAAAAGCAAGCCTCCCTTGCCGTCGATCGTTTCGTCCGCTTTTTGCCCTGGCCAATCACCGATGCTCCTAATAAGGCCGTCTTCGATCCAGACGTTCGCTTTCAGAGGCGCTTGTGTGATTGGATAGACGGTAACATTGATTATCTTTTGCTTCATATCATCATCCCCTCTTTTTCATGATCATATTGGACTATTCCATCAACAAAGGTCATCATGATTCGATGAGTGGGATCCAAAAGAGGCCGGTCGGTCAGGATCAGGTCCGCGTCTTTCCCAACTTCAATCGATCCGATCCGTTCATCCACGCCCAAAACGCGCGCGGGATGGATGGTTATGGCTTTAATGGCAGCATGTTCTGACAACCCTTCCCGTACAGCCATTGTTGCCATCAGTGGAAGATCATAGATTGGAATAACGGGGAAATCTGTAATGAGGGAAAGATTTGGAGAACCAGCCTTCTCAAGAATCCCCGGATTTCTGAGCGATCGTTGATTGATCTCCATCTTATACCGTCCGGTAAACAAGGGCCCCAGGTTCAATTCAATACCCTTTTTACCGACATAATCGGCGATTAAGTGGGCTTCAGTTGCGTGTTCAATGGTCAAATCGAAATTGAACTCTTCGCTGATTCGGATGGCTGTGCAGATATCGTCGGCTCGATGGGCATGGATCCGGGCTTTTACTTTCTTTTCCAAAACCTTCAGCAACGCTTCCATCTGCAAATCCGTTTCTTTTTCTTCTTTCTTCGCGTAATTGATCGCGTTTTGAAAGGCTTTCCGGATAACCTGGGCAGTTCCCATCCGGGTGTAGATTTTCTTTTGAGCTGAGTAAACCATACGAGGGTTCTCTCCAAAAGCCATTTTTAGACCGCTTTCCTCGACCAAAATCCGGCGTTCGAATGGGATCGAGAGGTTGTTTTTCAAGGCAACACCCATTCCTCCGATTGGATTTGCGCTTCCCGGGAAGACATTGACGGTAGTCACTCCACAGGAAAGGGCTACTTTGAAGGCGGCATCAAATGGTTTGATTCCGTCGAGGGCGTACAACTCCGCTGTATTTGGGTTGGTCATCTCGTTGGTATCGTTGTCCCGCGCTTGATTGGTGCGGTCGCCCATGATTCCTATGTGGCAATGCCCTTCAATCATCCCAGGATATAGGTACATTCCTTCTCCTTGAATGATATGTGCCCCTTTTTGGGGAATCTGGGGCCCCATTTGGACAATTTTCCCGTCAGAAATGAAAAGGTCTCCGGTAAAGGATTCAGAGGTAACCGGGCAGATCGTTGCGGCGCGGATCAATACATCAGAGGGCGTTTGGGTATTCATCTGCTTCACCTCCCACGCGGTCTCCATTAATATAGGTGTCTAGAATCTTGGATCGATAATCGAAAAAGTCACCGTCCATAATCACAAAATCCGCGTCCTTTCCCTGTTCAATTGTGCCCACTCGATCATCGATCCCTAGCGTTTTGGCCGGATTGATCGTGATCATTTTCATTAGTTCATTCCGATCCAAACGATATCGGTCGGCAATCCAGAGCTGCATTCGCGCAAAGGGAAGGGGAATAACAGGCGCGTCGGTCATCAAAGACAAAAGGATGCCTTGAGAAAGCAGGATCGGTATGCATTCAAAAGACAGATCGTAGGTTTGGAATGACCGAGGAGACGCATGGATCGGACCCAATATGACCGGCACTCCCAGATCTTTGGCGAATTTCGGGTTTTTATGCAGAGCAGTGGCATGATCCAAGACATATTCGATCTGCCATTCCTTCATTACGCGGTCAACTGCTTCGATATCCTCAAGGTTGGCCACATGCATTCGAGCGACTCCTCTGCCTTCGAGAAGGGAAACCAGGTTTTCCATTTCATAGTCGAATTCTTTTTCGCCCTTTTTTTGGTAGTTCGACGCTTGGTGCAGTTTTCGTCGTAACACCGCAGCCACAGCCAAACGAGTGGAGGGAAATTTTTTCTGTTCGGACCATACCCCCATAGGATTCCTACCAAAAGCCATTTTGATGATCTTCTTCGGGGTCGGGACCAGCATTTCGTCGATACACGTCCCGTAGGTTTTGATTACAATCCCTTCTCCGCCTATGACATTGGCGCTTCCGGGAAGGACGCATACAGTGGTGAACCCATAGTTTCTCCCTGAGGAAATACCCGGATCGTGCGGAGAGGCGGCATCCAAAGCTCGAATTCCCGCCAGCGCAGGATCGCTTATCTCATTGGTGTCATTTCCAGCGACCCCTCCGGCTTTTTCCTCCATGATTCCCACATGGGTGTGCGCATCAATAAATCCCGGATAAACGTAAGTTCCTTCCAACCCGATAACATTTGTCCCAGGTGCTTTCAGTTCCACCCCGATTTCGGTGATTTTCCCTTCTTCCACCCGAAAATCAAGGCGTTCCATCCCTTTTGGAGTCCAAACTTGCGCGCCACGAAATAGACTCAATCCGCTCCCTCCTTATCTTCTAAGAAAAAATGATTCGGTACCCAAATCTTTTCATCAATTGTACCATACAGAAGGCGAAATCCAAACAAAGATAGATGATGAAGAATCGCGCGTGATTGCATAACGACAGGAGTAAGAGAAGAAAGCGTGCACTGCAACGAACTCCATTGGGGATACCGATCAGGAAATCTCATCCGAATTCCCCACCCAAAAGTGTTCATAACAATGGTTCCGATCTGGTCAGCGCGGAAGATTGCAGCATCCAGGGAGCGAAGGGTTTCCAGGGTTTCAGGGTGAGGATGCCCGTACCGGTTTCCTTCTCCGCACATGATTACCGCAAATTTCGGATTTACTTCCCCAGCAAAATCCATGGAGGTGCTTGTTCGACTGCCGTGATGACCCACCTTGAGTACCTGAGACTCAATTGGCGCAGCGATTTCCAGCATTTCTTCTTCCGATTCCCGTTCGGCGTCTCCTGTGAAGAGAAAAGCGATATGCCGATACTGCATATGGATCACAGCGCTGTATAGATTCAGATTGCGGTACTGTTCAGATACAGGCGCCACGCATAGGGCTTCGAGCCCTTCCAATTCGAGCCCCTTTCCATACCGCGCGGTTATCGTGGGTATGCCATCGCGTATCATCGCGTCTTGAAAATCTCGAAAGGTTTTGGTGGTATGGGTTGCATTGGGCATCAATACGAGATCCACAGGAAAGGAGTTTAAAACATCGATCAGTCCGCCGATATGATCGGCATGAGGATGTGTCGCGACCATTAGGTCGATTTTTTCTATTCCTTGATTTTGCAGGTACTGGACCACCTTCGGCCCTTGATCTCTGTCCCCGGCATCGATCAGGATGGATTGGCCAGCAGGCGTTTGAATCAAGATGCAATCCCCCTGTCCCACATCGACAAAATGTACGGAGAGTTGCGGAGGAGGAGAAACGATCCATCCGATGAGCGCACTGGAGACCATCCATACCAGCCATAGGTTCTTCACCACCAAAAAGCGCCATCCTTTCCATGGACTAGTGTTTATTGAATTATAACACAGAAAGGCCAAAAGACCGGGGTGAATGATTCGAATCAATTCTTCGTCTCGAAAAACAAAGAAAGAATAATGAAAGAATATTGAAATCAGGTGAAGAGAAAGGGGTCAGTCCAATGAGAAAGCATATGATCGGATTATTGACAGCACTGTGCGTTGTTTTTCTGTTCGTTTCTTGTGGCGGCGCTGAAGGAACGGCGATTCGCGTGCCTGACCTTCAAAGGGATGCCACCCTAAACGCATTGGTACGTGTTCTCATTACCGGAGTCACCCCATCCCACCATACCGATTCCGGAAATCCCATCAATCTGGGAAATGAAACTCAGGGGGTGGGTTTGACTATAAAGAAAGTGCCCGGGGTTTTTTTTTCGGTCCGGTTTCGAGGGTCTAATGAAAAGATCTCAATTCAGGACCAAGGAGCCGACCTGCTGTTTACGATTGATCTATCAACGACAACTGGGGGAATATGGCCCATTCAGATTACCGCTCAAAGTCTATCCTCAAATCGATCCCCCGACGGGCGCAACACAAGCCAGTCCACCCTGTGGATCGCGCTGCACAATGATGCTCCCGATCCGCTGATCTATCTTTCCCCTGCCTATGGCGCTTCAATACCGCCCCCCGCAGCTACGCTTCGGTGGATGCCCGGATCCGACGCTCAAAACGATCCAATCACGTACTATGTATATGGAGGCCCAACGGAAAACCCACCTTTGCTTTCTGTTCAAACCCACGAAAGCTATGTGTGGACAGGACTTGAAGATGAATTAACGTACTATTGGCGTGTTGATGCCTCTGACGGGAGATCCGTCGGCCTAAGAGATGTAACAAGTGGTCCTTTATGGGCCTTTACCGTTGTGGAGCAGCAATACCACCATCCGTCCATTACCCTCCTTTCACCCGAGGATGAAGCGACCGATCAAGCAACGACCGTTCAGTTCTCATGGACCGCTTCCCCTGGAGACCCCGTGAACCATGGAGCAAGGGCTGACGCCTCGCTTCTTGCGATTGCCTTTTATTTGGCCAAAGGAGAAAGTTACTTCGGAGCGCCTCAGATGCTCCCTGCAGACGCATCCTCTGTGACAGTCGGCTTTTTGGATTATGAAAGCAACTATCGGTGGCGGGTTGTCGTTTTCCAAAGCAATGGTCAGGAAGCGGAAAGCCCGATATGGACCTTCGGGACCCAGGCGGCGCTTGTTGAATCAGTGACAGTCTCGGCCCAGAGCCAACCATCGGGCGGGGGATGGATCCAAATCGACGACCGAGGGTGGAAGACGACCGACAGCAAAATTTACGACACTGGGACGATGGCGACGCTCGCAGCTCAAGCCAAATCGGGTTGGGCTTTCCAGACATGGCGCGAGAATGACATCTTTGTTAGTACCGATAATCCCTATCAATTCTCCGCAAAAACAAACCGGAATCTTGTCGCGTGGTTTGTTCAAGATGAAGAAGAAAACGATCCCCCTCCAACGATTGCTCTTCTTGCACCGCCAAATGGTTCGACCAATTTGCCCATGGACATTACATTTCAATGGACCGCATCTCCCGGAGAGTCGAACTCTGTGGAAAACAGAGCGGAGCTTTCCATTACGGGCTTTGCCTTTTATCTGGCGCATGCATCTGCGCCTTTTGGAGCGCCAGTCATGCTGCCCAACACCACAACATCCTTACCCTTCACCTTTTTTGATTATTCCACAGACTTCAAATGGAAGGTCGTGGCATTCCAAAGCGACGGTCAAGAGACGGAAAGCCCCATATGGACCTTTCGGACCCAGGCAGCCCCTGTTGAATCGGTGACGGTCTCAGCCCAGAGGCAACCCTCCGGCGGGGGATGGATCCAAATCGACAACCGGGGGTGGAAGACGACGGACAGCAAGACCTATAATGCCGGGACAACGGTGACACTCGCAGCCCAACCTCAGTCGGATTGGTCTTTTCAAGAATGGAGGGAGGGAGGGGTCTTTGTTGGTGTTGATAACCCATACGTGTTTTCCGCAAACACAAACCGCAGTCTTGTTGCGTGGTTTGTTGAGGATGAAGACGACGATGATGATGATCCCTTCGACCACACCAGTCCGTATAAGGGCAACCGGTTGGTCGTCAACAACCAGAACCTGAGCGGGCAGACATATCAGCACACCGGCAGCTTGAACACCGCTTCCAGCGAACGACACTCCCTACCGCGGGACCTGCCTTTGGAAGCCTATAAGATCGACGCGGTACTACCGACCCCAGAGGGATTGGATCACAACGATCTAGTCTCCCCTGCAGATCCAGTGCCTCGATATTCTCTGGGCGAGCAAAGAGAGTTTTGGACCTATAACTTCAAAACAAGCTCATTCGAAAAGATCAATGCCCAATTACGCGCGATAGGCACGCATGCCTTGGTTTGGGTGAGTGATGAAGAGATTGACGGGTACAACTATAACCTGTTGATCACCAATGATCAAGCCAATCAGGTCGCCGCAGAGTTCGATGCAACCATCTACCCTATGGTCACGACGCATTTCTATACGCCCTCGGATGTAAACGGGGATGGGAAGATCGCCATTCTCCTCTTTGATATCCAGGACAACTTCGATTCCACCGGATCCTATGTTGGCGGGTATTTCTACAGCGGGGATCTATATACCCACGGTTCTTCCAATCACATGGAAATTTTTTATATCGACACCTATCCCACGATGCACCGGTACCGATCCAATCCGATCTATGTTACCCGCTCCTACTCAACCATAGCGCACGAATTCCAGCATATGGTCAACTTTAATCGCAACGTACTCATTGAAAAAGGCTATCCCATGGAGTTATGGATCAATGAGGCATTATCCTTGGCTGCAGAACATCTCATCTACGGGGTGTTGACTCCCAGAATCCAATTTTACAACAGCTCCGGACACATCCGCGACGGCCACTCCCTTCTCTATTGGGATTCTTGGAACCCCCTTCCAAACTATGCCCTGTCGTACCTGTTCATGCAATACTTCCGGATTCAGATGGGCCAAGGGAACGGGATCTACCGCCAGTTGATCGAAAACTCGCGCAACGATGCCCAAGCCCTTCAAAACCTTTTGAATGTCCATTATGGCGGGATGGCTTTGGCGGATTTTCTGGTGCAGTGGCGGATCGCCATGCTTCTCAAAGAATCCAGCGGGCCGTACGGATTTGGAGGGGAATCCGCCTTCAACACGGTCCAAACGCTTTTGTATCTGGGAACAGGCAGACATCTCCGCGGAGGGGGGACCCTGATCAAATCCAAGACTCAACCCTTCCCCCATCCGGGAGATTCTGGATCCGACATCCAGTTCATCGGAGTCAACGTACCGTAAGATCCTATTCGAACCATCATCGAAAAAGGGCGGGAATCCCCGCCCTTTTTGGTGGAGGTATGGATCATCTGATCTGAGCAACTTCGTTTTCTCTTCAAGACCAATTCCCAAGAACGGAGGAAACCCTAGTTTTTTAGAAAGTGTGCGACCAGGGTTAGGTTTTGTGCTGGCATGGTAAAGGCGTATATGGGCTTGTGACTTACGCTACAGCATCCGCGTACCCAATACCGAAACCGATAGCCATCTTCGGGTGTTGCGGTGACCGTAACCTCCTGTCCTGCGACATACCGCCCCGCTCCTTCCACGCTTCCTCCCTCCGAAGGACTTACGGTGAGGGTAAGGGTGTATGCATGACCGGTTATAAATGTCCACAAATCACCGAACGTCGGTTCCCGTTTTCCGGTGGTCCTTCCATCATCTGTATCCACTCTCCAATAATACTGGGTGGATGATTCTAGTGGATCCAAAGGAAAAAACGGTTCAGTAAGAGTCGCTAGTTGAACGAGGTCCTCCGGATCCTTGCCAAAGAATAATGAATACAGGATCGGATCGCCTTCTTCGTCATCGCTTTCCCAGGAAAGAATGGCTCCGAAAACAGGAACATGGGAAGACTGATGCGCCGGATTGGGATTGAACGGTTTTTGCGGAGGGTGGTTTTCCACACGGAGCCATAGATCTACGCTGCTTTGCGGGTCAAGAGCGATGCGGGAAGAAGAGGTCCGTGAAGCAGTAATTGTAATTGGAAAAGTACCTGAAGCCACATGGATCAGGCCAATCTCATAAAGATATTGCTCTTCCATCTCCTGATGAGTCAATGGTTGCTCTCGAAAGAGAACAGAATACTTGACGCGTGGCTTTTTCTCGAGTGCAAACCGAACCGTATCGTTTCCATGGACCAAAAGGGGTGTATCTGAATTGATATGATCAGACGGTGTCGCTTCTGGGCTCAAGATCGATACCACTGAATCCAGGATACTCCGGTCCTGAAGGTTGGGAACGAGAGGAGCAGGTATGTGGATGGAAATACAGGCAAAGAAGAGAAAAGAAGAACATACAAGCAATAAAGGGACCCAGAAGAAAAAAGAGACGGTGCGCATGGATTGCCTCCTTATAGGGAAATGGTTGATATCAATTATACCATGGTTTCAAGAAGAATAAGAGATCCAAGAAGCTTTGGATTCAGGCAATTCCTTTCAGGAAACAAGGAGGAAATTAGGGTAGGCTACGATCTTCATCCCTAAAAGGGCAAAAAAAGGGAGAAAAAACTTGACAAAGGAATGTTCTTGTGTTATAATATATTAGAACAATAGAAGTATATATCGTTGGAGGTGTACTATGGCACAGAACTATCCGATCATTATGAAGTATCTGATCATCATTGGGCTAGCGGTACTGGCGGTCCTTGTCCCGTTTGCGGTCTTGAAGATTTTGCTGGGACTCGTTGCCATCATCGTCTTTGCCCTGACGCTCAAGAAGTTTTCTGCTCTGCTCATCACCCTGGGGATCATCTTTTTCGTCATCCCCAGTATTGGGGTGACCGCATTCCGATTTGTTCTCCCGTCGATCGATCAATGGTTGAGAATTCCCAACCTTTGGCAGTTCGATCGCTCGTTGGGCGATTGGTTTTCTCCGTGGGAGTATTCCTACACTCCATCCATTCCCACCCCTCCGGACCAATGGAGAGACATAGCAACGGATTACTCCTATTCGGCTCGAGATGGATTGTTCCTTTTTTTGCCCAACGCAGGGGTAGACCATTCGGATTCCCTAACTATTGAAGGTGTCAACCTGGAAATCTCGTTTGATCCAAGTTTTTCGGGGATTCAGTATCCCGACGCGATGAATCTGTCACGTCGGACTCAGGGAATCGCGTTAAACATGCCAAATTGGAAAGACACACGGTTTCAGGTTGTAGTTGGAACCGCCAAAGGGCTAAAATCAATTGCCATCAATGGAACGGTATTACTCATGACGGGGCATTGCGTATCAGAGGAAGTGCGCGTGAATGTCGTGACGGGCACCATTCAAGGATCGATCGACGCCAATCTTATTGATGTTCGGTCAACCACCCTTTCTCAGTCCGGGGAAATCGTTGCGCAAACTGTGCGGTTTAGCGGAGTGACAATTGCTTTGAGGACAGAACTCAAGAACGCTCAATCCATTTCGGTCCATGGGATTACAATTGGCGGGAGCATCAAGTATCTCGATACATGGAACGGCACGCGACATTTAGAGGTCAGCGGAACAACAGGGGTTTTGAATCTCCAACAACCTGTCGGGAATCAGGGGATTTTGGATATCAACAGTCAAGGTCGGATTGCAATCAATCGATCCACATACTGAAAGTAGGGATGGATATGATCGGAAGAGTGGACAAGCATAGTGGAATGCCCGCATATCTCCAGATTATCAATCTGGTAAAAAAGGAAATTCTGCTTGGCCGATTAAAAGAAGGCGATCAACTTCCGCCGGTCCGTGAAATGCAGAATCTTTTGGGTGTCAACATGAATACGGTCATTCGATCGTTGGAACGTTTATCGATGGAAGGAATTATCGACGCGCAACACGGAGTGGGATACTTTATCAAGGAGGGACGACCCGTGGATCCGGTAGTATTGGAGATAATCCGAAAGACAGTTCATCAATTGAAACAAGAAAGCCTTGATCTGCATATTGCGCAACTATTGTTTGAGGAGGTATGGAAAAATGATCCAAAAAATTGAAGGATATTTCATGAAAGAATTGAGTGAAAAGGCCGGAAGAATCGCCGTTTTATCGTTGTTTCTTCTCATTCCGGATTACGGGATTCGTATGTTCTTTCTCTTGATCCTGACGACATCGCTTCTACCGTCTGATGTCCATCACAAACGCATCTCATCCCTATCTGCGCTTCCGTTTTCTCGGATGGACTTATTTTGGGTATCCTATCTATTTCTTATAACAATCTCAACCGTGACACAGTTCATTGGAGGAGGTCTGTTTGGGATGAATCCTGCAGCGGTTGGGTTTCATTGGCTTGGATCTTTGACCTTCTCAACTGCGTATTTTTCCATTGCCTTGCTTTCTGTTATGGCAGGATTGGATCACTTTGGCATCCCGTTGTTGATCTTCTTCGGGGATTTGATTCTGGGAGGTCTTGGCCCAAGAGGCAGCAACCCCTACGCGTTTATTTCTCCCATCCATCAAGGAAACGGTGTTCTATCTCTGCTCTTTGCGGTCGGTTTATTGGGTTTGGCAGGGTATTTGTTTATCAAGAAAGGAGTGTCCCGATGACAATCCAAGTTGAGAACGTGAAAAAGAGTTTTGGTACCAAACCCGTACTCAATGAAATCAGTTTCACTGTGCCGGAAGGAGAGATCTTTTCTCTCATTGGACCAAACGGAGCCGGAAAAACGACAACCTTACGGTGCATATTCGGCGACCTTCAACCCGAACGGGGTAAGATCCAGCTCTTCGGAAGAGAATTCCATCCCCGGTTGAAAGATCGGATCGCAGTGATGACCGAAGATCGACTCACCTTTCATCGATTTCGAGGGGAAGATTACGTGAAATTATGGAAGATGCTCTACTCTCAATGGAATGATAAGATCTTCTCCAATTTTGCCCTTCATTATCGGTTTTCTATGGATGAACGAGTAGAGACCTTTTCCATGGGGATGAAAACCTTGTTCTATATCGCTTTGACCATGGCTTCTGGAGCAGATTTGCTTCTTCTGGACGAACCGACTCAAAACTTAGATCCCGTGATCCGTCAGGAAGTATTGAATCTTTTGCGGGACTATGTCCATGCGGAAGGAAAAACAGTCGTCATATCATCCCATGAAATCTACGAATTGGAAGAAATTTCGACTTCCTTTGCGATCATTCGGGAAGGAACGGTTTTGTATTCTGACGCGATTGATGATGCGAAGGAAAACCATCGTTTGATCCATCAAGGAGAAACCCTCCCAGAAAAAGGTCAGGTAATTGGTTTGGTGGGTAATGACAGTCTCGTTCGAACCGATCAGGAAATTGGACGGTACCCGAATTTCAAAGAGCTCGTGTTGGGATACCTGAAAGGGAGCAAACGGTTTACCCCCTTTGAAGATTCTCGAACATCCATTTTTGAATCATAATCCATCGGTAAAACGAATCAGAGATTTTCAAAACTATGGTATAATTCGATTGGAAAGAAGATTATCAGGAGGTGGTACGATGAGAAAGATCAGCATAATGATCCTCATTTTTGCCTTTGTAGCTGTAGGGAGTTTTGCATCCAATGATTTGACAAACTTTTCCGCGCAGACGATGAAAGAAGCCTTTGCAGCAATTTCAGCAGACAGTGCGATCGGTTCGCCCATTACTGTTGGAAATACCTACATTATTCCTCTATTCGAGCAAAAAGCGAGTTTTGGCGGAGGAAGCGGAGGCGTTCCTCTTATATTCGGGTTTTCGGGAGGCGGAGTAGAACTCCTTCCATTCGCAGTTTTGGTGATTCGGGATCATGAAGTAGAAGTCCTCCCAGTAAGCAACGTGAAACCTTTTCTGGAGCAGATTGTCGATGCGCTGCCTAAGATCATCCCCGTCGTGATGGATGTGATGGGATACTTCATGGTCTCACAAACTCCCCCCGCGCCAGTAGATATTCGGCCCGAACGGGCGGGGCCAGTAGAAGAAAAAGTCACGACGATCATGGAACCCGAAGAACCACCAACACTCGATGAGCAAATCGCCCGGGTTCAACAAATGTTGGAAACGGATCAATCCAAAGAAACATATGAGGCATACCTAAAGCTGTTGGAAGAGTTGCTGCGCCTTTATCCTGATAATGCTGAACTACACGCGCTTTCCGGGCAAACAATGATGATGCTGATTGCGCACGCGCAAGGGTTGGGTCAATTGCAGCTAGCCATGAGATCTACAGCGGCTTATAACAACGCTCTTGACAGAGATCCCGATAATCTCCGCGCGATCATCGGTATGGCTTGGATGGATCTCTACTCCCCGACGGGAAATCTCCAAAACTCCATTCAAGGGTTTGAACGGGTGTTATCGGTCGAACCCAACAAGTTGGAAGCCCTTATCGGGGCAGCGGAAGCCTATTCAAAAGCAGGAAACCATGAAAAAGCCCAAGAAATGGTTCAAAGAGGGTTGGCGATCGATCCGAGTAACCAACAGCTGCTGGAACTTCGAAAGTAGACATCGCGAAAGATTTGATATCATGCACCCCTGAGGAAGGGGTGCTTTTTCAATGAAAGAGAGGGATCGAGATGACGGATTACGGTAGAATCGGAGTAGGTATCCTATTATTGATTCTAGTGTCCATTATTGGCCTGAGTACACCGAATCCTGTTCGGTTGGACCCGCCTCCAGAAATCGAAGAATCTTTATTGCTAAAGGCCTTGGAACACGATGTGTATAAAGTCTTTAGCACCATGGAATGCCATTTGAGCGCTTCCGCAGTGAAAATCGCTAATCAAGGGGCAACGGAGGAAACAATCCGCTCGCAGTTGCAATGGTTGGTTCAAATATTCCCGATCATTGTGGATGTATCTTGGGTTTCTCCCGAAGGGAACATGGTGTATGTGGAACCCGAAGCCTATCGGGGATACGAAGGGTCGGACATTAAAGATCAGGAACAGATCATCCGGTTGCACAAGACCCTATTGCCCACGCTCAGCGATCTCTTTCTCTCTGTTGAAGGGTTTATGGCCATGGATTTTGAATGGCCGGTTTTGGGGGACAACCATTTTTTGGGTTCAATCAGCTTCCTCATTCGACCGGAATCCTTTTGGAACCATGTCTTCGTGTCCGCAGGAGCGAAGAACCAGGGAGACAATATCTGGTTGCTGGATAAAGAAGGAACTGCCGTCTATCACAGCATTCCCGAACGGATCTTTTCTAACCCGTTAACCCTCGAATGGCCGGAACTGGCTGACCTGACACGAGAGATGCTGGATCGCCCTTATGGGACCCGGGCATACGAGTACATCTCTGAAGAACCTAGAAAGGCATTTTGGACTCATATGGATCTGTATGGAACCCGTTTTGTCCTCGTCTATACGCAAAAACAGTAAACAGAAGCCTGTGGATCCCCAATCTCAAGAGGGATTGATTTTTGGATCGAATTTTGATTGAATATGATATAATCGATTATATATATATAACTTAAGAAGGGAGTGAAGCATATATGAAACAAGCTGGATTGATCGTTTTGCTGAATCTGATCATGATCTCAGTTTTGTTGGGCGCTTTGCGTCCGTTGCCTCAGGTGGATATTCGCAATGTTTCCCTTGAGCATCGCTGGATTTCTCTTTCTTCGTTGGAAAACGGTTTGGATGGGGTGGATCTTATGGCTTATGATGGGGTCGTGTATCAACTCCGGGAAGGAGAAACGGCGACAATTGCCATGGGACGAATCATCCACTCCTCAGATGAAAATACTGATATAGTCATTTCGGCACTGGAAAAAATGATTCCGATCGGATATCTCGTACTCAGCGAATCGGAATTGAAGCAAGAGAATCGGGTCTTAGCCAGTGTGCACGGTGTTGTGTATGACTTGACCCATCTGGAATTATGGTCAACCGGGGCCCATATGGGGCAACACAGCCACGGAGAAGAACTCACATTCCAGATATTGCAGCGCGCACCACATAATGATCAACTGCTTGAACGAGCACGGCCCATCGCGTTTTTGGGGTACCACCCCGGGGAACTGGAATCCAAAAAGACTCGTTCAGCGGTGTATGTGAGCGCTTTTGGAAAAGTCTATGACTTTACCCAATCCGCAAGGTGGAGCGCAGGGAATCATTTGGGACGGCACAGTGGTGGGGAGGAGCTCACATTCGATTTAGTGAGGAGCGCCCCTCATCCCGTTTCTCGTGTGGATCGAGGTTTTTTGGTAGGCTTGTTTGTCTTTACTCAATCCGAAGCCGAGCAATGGGTGCAACGGAATTCCCACCATCAGATCCAGCAAAACCGTCTGGTTGACACTCGGATCGATCAACCCATCGGCATCATCTTAGAATAACGGAGGATCGAGATGTATATAGGGTTCGCTTGGTTGACAGTGGTTTTGGCCATATGGAATTTCTTATTGTTCCTGGTTCGGAGGATATGGAAAGTCTGGAGAAAAAGACAAACAGCCAAAGAGAAAAAGGTCCAACCCAGATGGCTGAAGATCCTGCTCACCGCGCTACAGAAATCTCACCCCCTGACAGGCCTTCTGATGGTTGTTACGGGAATCCTTCACGGATATCTAGCATTGGGCCAAACGTTGATGATGCATACCGGTCTTTTGCTCTGGATCGGCATTATTGCGCTACTCGGAATTCGATTGGTTGGGCTGGCTTGGAAATCCTTCCGAAAATGGAGAATCATCCATATCGGATTGGATTTTGCCTTCTGGGGTCTTTTAATCTTGCATCTGACTCAACCATGGCTGATTTACTGATCATAGGAAGCGCGTAAGGTTTCTCGCAACAAAACCACCCATGATTGGGTGGTTTTTCTTTTGCTTAGATCATTCCTAATAATGCGCAACCGGAAAGTGAGAGGATGAAGGAGAGACCTGCGCGTCTTGCGGGGGTCGTCCTTGGTCCATAATGAACTGACGGGCTCTTGGAGCAACATACTCGAAACCTTCTTTCAACGTAATGATTCCGTCTCCATTAGCATCTGCGTCGTATGTGTAGTTGAAAGGACCTGTCGGGTTGTCGATTCCGACATCTCCGATCCCATCGAGCAGGAAGAAGCTAAATACCCCATTTTGCAGAATAGAAGACTCCCATGAAGATTGGTGGATCGACGCGGCAGTCAGCACGTAATAAGGGTATGGGGATGACCGTTCGGTTTGCGAGCCAATAGGGGAAGCGAACGCTTCGATCACCCCGGCATTGAATGCTTGAAGCTCTCTTTCGGCGATCGTTCTTCGTTCATGCTCCGAAAGGCCCGGAATTAGGTTGGTAAAGCTTCCGGAGTTGCACGCGTCGATGATGACAATTTTAGGTCCCTGAATCTGATCCAACCGCTCCCGGAGCTGGGACACTGTCACTCTTTGACCGTCCGTTGTGGCTAGATAGGATTCATTTCCTGTTCTTCCGCCGTGCCCTGCGTAAAAGAATAGAAAAACGCTTCCACTTGGAGTTTGGGAAGCGGCCTGATCCAAGTCGGAAAAGATCTGTGTTGAGGTTACCTGGCCCGTACGTTTTTGTTGAATCATATAAGCCGGTTTTAGCTGTTTGAGAGCGAAATCCAAATCGTTTGCGTCGTTGGCGGTCAACGGAAGATTGGACCATCCGCTTCCGGAGTAATCCGAAGCGCCATAGACAACCCCATAGTATTGATATCCCGTCACATCGAATTGGTAGACAGAACTAACAGTAATTGCAAGCCCTTTGCGTGTAACAACCCGCCAGTGATGGGTCATCCCTGGTTTGATCCCATAGTATGTAAACCGATTCTTTGTTAAATCTTGCGCAATGATCCTCATTCTGTTCTCTGTGGTCCACATCCAAAGATCGTATACCGCTCCTTCTGCTTTGACCCATTCCAATTGGACGCTCGTTCCGCTTATTGTGGATTGATTCGCAGGAGAAAGCAAAGAAGGTTCGGGAAGAAACAGGGTCATACATGAAGAAAGCGTAAAGACAAGAAGGCCGATCGTTATAGAAAGCGCAATCATTCGTTTCATCATTCTGTTCCTCCTTAGGGGATGTCATGTTTCTCTCTGATTATACCATGATCTTAAAACGGTTGTTCCTCCCATAGAAACGAAGTATCTATGATATAATCATTTCAATCGAAAAGAATCAGAATTGGGTCAGGGAAGCTCTTTTGATTCCGGTACTTGAAACCTGTGCTCAATCTCCGAAAAAGAACAAAGCTGTTTGATTCGACAAAGAACATTATCAATCATGCTCTCAAAGGGGGAGTCCCTCATGAAAATAAGGATTTTCGTCCTTTTCAGCTCTCTTTTTTTTCTGATTGTCCAAACTGGTTTGGCTTCAGAAGAGTTTTTCGATTTTTCGTTTTTTCAGGAACACGGGGTTGTCATGCTTCTGATCGAGCCAAACTCTGGTGCGATCGTAGACGCCAATCAAGCTGCGGTTTCATTTTACGGGTATCCTTTGGATCAGCTTCGGTCCATGACCATACAAGAGATAAACACACTCACCCCATCTCAGGTTCGTGAGGAACGCTTGGCGGCAATTGCAGAGGAAAGGAACTACTTCATCTTTCCTCATAAGCTAGCAAACGGCGATGTTCGAACGGTCGAAGTGTATTCATGGCCAGTCGTGTGGGAAGGACAGAACCTCCTTTTTTCGATCATCCACGATATATCCCAACGGATTGAAGCGGTTGAGCAGGTGATCGAACAAGAACGAACGCTTTCTAGCATCTTCCGGAGTGTTCCTTTGGCGATCGGTATTGTCCGGGACCGGACAATCATAGAAATCAACGAAGTGGCCGAACTGTTCACTGGGTATTCAGTTCATGAATTGATCGGTCAAAGCGTCCGGATGATCTATGAAAGCTATGAAGAATTCGAGCGAGTGGGCCAGCAACTCTATCCGTCTTTGGAAAAGTCCATCACAAGCGCCATAGAAGCAAAGTGGCTGAGGAAGGATGGGTCTGTTATCGATGTTTTGATTACATCCTCTTTTCTGGACCCTCAGGATCCCTCGTTGGGGATCACATTCAGCGCAATGGATATCACAAAACAAAAAGCGGATCAACAGCAGCTGGTTTCCCAAAGGACTCAACTCTATATCCTCATCGCCTTGGGTTTGTCTCTACAGCTGGCGATTATCATTGCCTTGATCCGCGCAATTACAAAGAGGAACCAAGCCAACGCTTCGCTGCGAAAAAGCCAACAACTCTTTTCTTTTGTCGCCAATTCCACTCCTGCCATGATCTGGATGACAGGGACTGACCATACCACGTCCTGGTTGAATGAACCCTGGTTAACTTTTACCGGAAAGCAAATGGAAACTGAACGGGGAAAGCTGTGGTTGAACGAGATTCACAGTGAGGATCGAAAACGGTGTATGAACGCTTACGATCAAGCCTACGAGGGCTTGAACAGTTTTACGATGGAATATCGTTTGAAACGGCATGACGGGCAGTACCGATGGGTTCTTGATCACGCGCACCCGATGATCGACTCTATAGAAGGGTTTCAGGGGTATATCGGATCTTGTTTGGATATTACCGAACGGAAAGAGATGGAACAGCAACTCCGTCAGGCGAAAGAAGAGGCAGACATTGCAAACAAGGCAAAGAGTATGTTTGTATCGAACATATCTCATGAGATACGAACACCACTAAATGGCGTGATTGGTTTTGCCCAACTCCTTTCCCAAACAGATATGAACGCGAATCAAAAAGAGAATGTGGGATATATCCTCTCATCAGCGCAGAATCTGATGGTCTTGGTGAATGATATTCTGGATCTATCCAAAATTGAGGCGGGAAAGATGGTGATCCGAAGCGCGCCTGCCTCAATTATCGAAGTATGCCAATCTTCTATGGATTCCGTACGCTTTGCAGCCATGGAAAAAGGGCTTGTTTTAACCACGGAGCTATCGCCCGATATCCCTGATCATGTGGAAACGGATCCCGACCGGCTCAGACAAGTGCTTCTCAATCTGTTGGGAAATGCTGTCAAGTTTACCGATCACGGTTCTGTTACTTTAAAAGTGAGAGTCATTGGTGGAACGGAAGATCATAGCTCGATAGATATCCTGTTTTCTGTTCAGGATACCGGGATCGGTATTCACATAGAACACCAAGCGCGGCTTTTCGAAAACTTTTATCAAATCGAACCACCAGATCGCAGCAAGCAACAGGGAACGGGTTTGGGTCTTGCAATCTCGCAAAGAATTGTAAAGGCAATGGGATCTTCGCTCGAAGTGCAAAGCTCAGTTGGGAAGGGCAGCGTTTTCTCTTTTCTCTTGAGAACAACGGCAGTTCATGAAGCCGAGGGAGCCAGTGAAGAATGGCCTTATATTAAAGACGTCCAACCAATCGATTCTCATGCGGGTTGGACAGAAAAATGCAACACCATTTTGGTTGCAGAGGATCATCCGATCAACATGAAATTGGTCATAGCGATCATTGCCCGAATTCTCCCCAACGCAAAAGTGGTGGAAGCCACAACAGGGACTCAAGCGGTCAAGCAATGGAAGGCAACGAAACCGGATCTGATCCTAATGGATCTCATTATGCCTGAAATGGATGGGATCGAAGCCGTTTCGCAGATTCGCCAGCAGGAAAGAGGAACGAACACCCCAATCATTGCGTTAACTGCAGCAACAGATGAAAGGAGCAAAATCCTGGCCGAACCTTCCAAAATCGATGGGTTCCTCTCGAAACCTCTGACAATCGAAGGCTTTATCCAGGAGGTGGAGCGGGTCCTAAAACAAAAAGCGAAAAAAAAGAATGCTCATCCATCGAATCATGGATGAGATCGGTTGTATGGCATCGATTTGAGAAAAGAGTTGGGGAATCATATACTTCGGTTATCGAACCGTTTGTGGTATAATAGCAATCGAATGAAGTCTGATTTGTTGAAAAGAAGGGATCATTCTGGTCGTTGCACGTATCATGAGTTTCACCTTCATCGTGGGTCTTGCCCATCATGGATACGCTACAGTCTACAACCTCTATCTTCGGGAGATGGAAGTCTCGAACGTCCTTATCGGAAACGCTCAATCGTTTATCCTATGGGGCGCGGCAATCCTCGGTTTTCTCCTTGCGATTGTTGCAGACAGATGGGGCCGGAGAAAAATGCTCCTGATATCGATTCTTGGATCCATCACCTTTGGACTATTGCGGGTGCAAGTATTGTCTCCCACGCTTCTATTGCTCTTTTCTTTTCTTTATGGAGGGTTCAACGCATGCAGAATGACAACTCTGATTACCCTGCTTTTGCACAACACAAGTCAAGACACGCGCGCAAAATGGTTTGGGATGAACTTCGGCCTCAACATGGCAACGGGGGTAGTGGGGAATTTCCTTGGGGGTTGGTTCGGGGATCTGTTTGGGTTACAAACAGCTCTGATTATCATGATTGCAATCGAAATCGCCGCGCTTGTTCCGTATCGAAAGATTCCAGATACAGTTATCCGCGAAAAAGCGAAGCTTCAGTTTGATCCTGGCCAGAAGTTTGTTCTTTTTTATTTCCTCTCGTCAACGATGTGTATTGGTTTTGGCGCAGGGCTGTTTATCCACTTCGGAAACCTGATCTTTCGTGATCTTTTTGGATTATCCGCAACTCTGATCGGCGTGGTTCTTGCCATTGCTCAGCTTGCAACCGCTATAGGGTCGATCTTGAGCCCGAAAATGGGGCGGTTCGTGGGGCCTTCCCGGTTGCTTCTATGGAGTCATTTCTTGGTCGTTCCCCTGATTTTTGCCATGGCATTCATTCGGGAACCGTTGGGCTTCACCGCTACCTACTCCATGCGATTTGTCCTAATGAACATGGTGAATCCGATCGTATCAGTCTTGGTCTTTTCTCATCTGCCTCCAAACACAGTAACAAGCATCCAAGGGCTTTCCAACCTTGTGAACAACTCGATGCGCGCTTTGGCTACTTTTGCGTTTGGCTTCATGGTCACCTCTGCAAATGGATACACGCAACTATTTATAATCAGCGGATGCTTTTATCTGCTCAACGCAATCCTTACCTTCTTCTTCTATCGGAAGGTATCCGGAAGCAAAATCGAACGGGAAGTATACGCAAAGTCTGTTAAATTGCGACGTTAAGCCGTGATTGGTTCGGATTGGGCAGCTTTTCCGCAAGCGATCCCTGATCTTTCATAGCCTGAACCCACGTATCCTTCAAATCAATCAGAAGCTTTTGAACCTCTGCCACGAGGGCTGAGTCCTTTTTGGTGTTGGCTTTGATCAGCTGATCATACATATAGAGATACAAAGATCGAAGGCTCTGGGCGATCTCTCCGCCTTTTTCAAGATCCAGACAGACATTGAGTTCCATCACAATATCCTGAACTCTGGTTGTTTTTGCATGGGCTAAGTCGAAATCTTTGTTATCCATTGCTCTTATGGCCGTTTCCAGAAAATGGATGGCTCCGGTGTACAACATCTCGACCAATTTTGCAGGGGTGGCGGTTGTGATCTGATTTTCCAGGTAGTCGCGTTTCAACATCTGTATCTCTCCCTTCTTGCTTTTCCTGTCCTTTTGGATCAAGGATCGTTTTCTAGGAACGTTTCTCTATGAGCAATTCTTTGGCCTGAGCGAACAACTCATGGTAGAAAGACAAAGACTCAGGCAATTGCTCTCCCAAGACTTTGGCCAAAGACTCAAAGTTTTTGCTTTCCAAATCCTGGTTTATTTGGCGAAGAATCCCAGTTAGCTCGGACTCTTTGGTTTTGAGTTGACCAAAATCGGAAATCGTGGTACCGGTTAAGGCGAATAGGCTCTCTTTCATGGTTTCAAGGGCTTTGATTCCCTCGTACACGTTCGACATACTCTCAAGGGCTTTTGGATCTCCCTGAGCAATCGATGAGGCGAACTGGGGCACCGCTTTTTGAAATGAATGGATATAATCCTCGATGTTGGCGAGTAATTTGAGGGTAAAGCGGACTGCAGGTTCAAAATCCATTACGATCTTTTCTCCTCCCTCAAAACGAGCTTTGGCTAGCTCTTGGACCCGGTCAACCGGAATTTCTTGATCATTGATGGATAAAAATGCAAGAACCTCACCGTCCACTTTATGCGCGTCATAAAAGCTCCCGAATGAGTCGTATCCTTCTTCGGAAAGCTGAATCTCTTCACCATTGCGAATGAGTGTGATCAAAATGATTCCCTCCTGTCAGTAGGTATATCGTCAAAATAGGCTTCTACTTTAGATTTTGCTCGAATCAGAAGCGCAAGGGTCTTCGCGTCTTCAATAACGCCTGTTTCCGCTTGCGCCCAAAGCCAATCCCAATCAACTGTATGAAGGGAAAGGAACTCGTCTTCATCCGGTTGAGCTTTCCCTTTCTGGGCATTCAAAGCAAGAAAGAGCCAGATTTTTTCATCGCTGAATCCGGCTGTCGTAAAAATCGATCCGATCGGGATCCACATGTCGCTGTGATACCCAGTCTCTTCTGCCAACTCTCTTTTGACACACGATTCAATCGATTCGGTTGGTTCGAGCTTTCCTGCAGGCGCTTCCAGTAAATTTTTTTCTATGGGTTTTCGGAACTGCTCGACCAACAGGACTTTTTTTCCCGAGGTAACTGCTAACACGGCCACTGCGCCTGGATGCGAAACTACTTCACGCGTTGCTTCTTTTCCGTTCGGCAACCGAACCCGATCAATCCGCACGGTTATGATGGCCCCTTCAAAAATCGTTTTTCGGGCAATCTCCAGTTCCCTATGCATATCCCCTCCCAAAAAATCAGGGCGCTTACACGCGCCCTGGGAATTTATCGGTTGAATAAAAAAGCGCTTCAACCCTTTATTCGTCCTCTTGCAACGCATAAAGAATAGACCTTGCGTATTCATGTTCGGGATTAAGTTCCAGAACCTGATTCATCAGAGTTTTAACGGATTCTTGATTACCGGCCAGCAAGTCAATCTCAGCGATGAGGATGAGCGCTTTGATCTGGTTTTCTGCGGAAGCCTCTTCATCGAAGGCGATTTCCGTAACCATCGGCCTTACCTGCATCAAATTGTTGATAATCGCTTCCCCGTAGTACATGAACATGAAATCATCATAGGTCATTTCCAACAATCGATGGATGTGCGCGCTGAAAAGGCGGATGGCCATATCGGAATCGTGTGGATTCAGTTGGAAATACTTGATTAGGGCCGAATACTCCGCTTGGGGGATTTGGGAAAGGGATTTAAGGTTATCCAACCGCTTGGCGAGAAACAGATCGTATTCTTCATCGCTGAGCATGACCATACCATATAGGTACGCTTCCAATACCGCTTCCAATGCGATCTCATAAAAAGCCATCCCGTCCATGTCGCCTGAGAAAACCGAATACTCCCGCAAAAATCTCAGCGCCCGAGAAAAATCGCCCGTTTCAAAACCCAGTGTGTACACATTGATGAAATCCATAAGGGCTTTTAGGTTGCCATAATACGTATAATCTATTTGATGACTCTGGGCGTAGGCGTTCATAAATTGATGATATTTTTCATGTTCCATCTCTCTTTGAATGGAAAAGAAGAGGTCTGTTGAATCGAATTGATCATACTCTGTAAGAATTTCCAGATCGACGATATAGAGCAGATGATATCCATACTGAGTCTGAATGGGTCCATCCAACGATCCGGGTTTCGAAGCAAAAGCAGCTTGTTCAAACTCCGGAACCATTTGGCCGTAATAAAACCAACCCAGATCCCCGCCCTCGTTCTTGTTGTGCGCATCCAATGAGAATAGAGCGGCTGCATCTTCAAAAGAGATTTCTCCGGTTTGTATGGATTCTTTTAGATTTTCGGCTTCTCCCAGCGTTTCGACAAGAATGTGTTTGGCCCATACCCGATCATAATCGCGGGAAAGGGATTGCCGCTCCTGCTCAAAATACCCTTCCATCTCTTCGCGACTCACCTGAGCAACCTTCTGATACAAAAGTTCTTTTTGCATTTCCAACTCAAGTTGTCGGGTCATGGTCTGGATGTATTCATCCATAGAACCAAACTCCGCTTCAATCCATTCCAGAGTGATGTAAGGCTCATCACCCGGCATCAGGACTGTCTCTGACACTCGAATACTGAGCTGCTCCGGATCAATAGGCTCAGGGTTTTCGTCCAGATACAGTTCGAGTAATCGTTCTTGTGCCAAGTTTTCCGCTATGTCAAATTTGACAAAAAGCCCATCAAAGACCGCGTCAAACCCTTCATATTGATAGAAGTAATCGAGTTGGCTTTCAAAAACATACTCGATTTCCTCCCAAGAAACCCCGATACCCGTTTCTTCCCCTTCTTTGGATAAAGAAAGCGCGTATCCTTCTTGTGCCTGAGCGAAAAGACCGGTCAGGATCAACATACCAGCAAGCATACATACCCATAGTTTGTTCACAATCGATTCCTCCTAACGAGTGAAGTGTCGGTGATAAAACCGGTGGAAAACAGCGAAAGTATAATCCAAAATGATGTCGTATACCACATATCCTCCTTGTATGACGCAAAGAACTATGTATTTGTGCCAGTTTTGGAGTCGATCCCAAATAGGGAAGAGATCACCAACGATCCAAGAAGCAGCCCCTAGAATTCCCAGCGCCATAGCGTTAAGGTAGATCAGTTTGAGCGCCCATTGCGCTTTGAATGGGGTGTTCATTATGAACCCTTTCCACAAGGGATACATACCGAAGATCAGAAGATAGGAAAAAATCACAGATCGGGAAGGAATAAGCAGAAAGCCCAGTAAAACCGTTGAGACAAAGGCAATCAGACCGGTTTTTTTACTCGCATATCGGATGGTGATATTCAAAATGATCGAAGTTGCGATCAAGAAAGCCGTTCGAGAAATGGGAATCAAGAAACCGGCCCACAAAGCGGCCATAGAGAGCGCGGATGAAAGACCCGCCAAGGCAACAGTGGCTGATTGCTTCGGGTTCACTTCAGGAGGCATGCGTCACCGAAAGAAAAAAACCGGTATCCCATCTCGACGGCTTTCTGATACGCGCGCAGAATAAACTCGCGTCCGCTGAAGGCGCTAACCAACAAAAGAAGACTAGAACGGGGCAGGTGAAAGTTGGTAATGATCTGATCGACCAATCGAAAGTCATACGGAGGATAGATGTAGATCCCCGTTTTGCCTGCAAACCCTCCATCTGCTTGATTTGGGGTACTGAGAGCGATCGTCTCAAGTACTCGGACACTGGTAGTACCAACGGCTATAATCCGGCCCCCGTTTTTCCGGGTATGGAAGATCTGCTCCAGAGCGGACGGAGAAACGCGGAACCATTCCGAATGGATTTCGTGGTCTTCAACTAGTTCGGTCTGAATGGGCCGGAAGGTGCCGATTCCAACATGCAGCGTGATTTCTGCCCAATGAATGCCTTGGGATTTCAGTCTTTCAATAAGGGGTGGGGTAAAGTGGAGTCCAGCAGTTGGAGCGGCTACCGCGCCTTCCTGCGCCGAAAAGACAGTCTGATATCGCTCCGGATCGTCCAAAGGTTTCTCGACATAAGGGGGGAAAGGAATCTGGCCCACCTGACGCATCGATTGTTGGATTGAAAACCCAGAGGAAGCAGACCGATGAAATCGCATGATTCGCCCGCCATCTTCGGTACGCTCGATGCAAAGGGCTTCGAATAAGCCTTCCCCAAAAGATACCCGTTCCCCTGGATGAATCTTTCTCCCTGGGCGGACCAAAGTTTTCCACTGTTGCGTACTGGCATCCGCCGGAAAACGCGGGTCGGGTTCGAGAAGGAAGACTTCAATCTGAGCTCCAGTCGGTTTGTTCCCAATCAAACGGGCCGGAATCACACGGGTATTGTTGACCACCAACAGGTCACCAGGCCGGAGCCATTGATCGATCTCATAGAATCGATGATGGCGAATTGATCCATCCGACCGATCCAGAACCATCAATCGGGAGTGGTCTCTGGGTTCTACAGGGATTTGAGCAATTTGTTCTTGTGGCAAATCAAAGTCATAGTCCCGAGTACGCACATCACATTCCCGGTCCGCTCAAAGAGAAGGCATAGAGAAAGGCCCCAATGCCGACAGCCATGCCCAAAGCCCCCAGACCAATCGCGTACCAGTAGTTTTGAGTTGCTTGCATCAGCTCACTTTTTATGCGATCATTCTCAATTTTAAGATAGTCCACATCTTGCTGAAGCTTGTTGACCACCGCAATGGAGACTTCCGCGTTAAAGAGACGTTTCTCCTGTTCCAACAATGTTTCCTGGATCTGTGGGACCTGTTTTGCAAGATCAATGACCGGAAGCATATTCCGGTAATCCCTCTCCAAAGTATTCAACCGCAGTTCATACTGCTCAACCTTATTGATCCGTTGTTCCAATCGGAGCATTTGGTCTCGCAATTCGCCAAGGCGGGAATCATGTCCTGCGAGCTTTGAATCGATCGCAGGCATCCAGGTATCCAAAGTCGAATACTGGCGAAGGTATTCCAACAAGCGGCCAACGTTGGCTTCATTGGCAATGAGCCGTGAATCCTGTTCGCGGACCACAGAATGCAAGTTTCGAAGCTCTTCTTGAACAGCAACCAAAAAATCGGAATACCCGCTGATAAACTGGGTCCGCGACTCCAGGTTCTGCATTTGGGCCAATACTTCGTCTTTCATCCGATTCAATCGAAATTCAAGGGCGTCCAGTTCTTCGCGACTCAAACTGAATTCCAAAGTTTCCAATCTGCGGCGGAGCGTGTCGATCGAAGTTTTCTGTTGCTCAATCGATTGCTCCAAGCGGGTAACGCGCAGGGACAAACCAGATGCGTCTTTGATCGGTCCGCTTCCCATAATGTAATCGATTAAGCGAACGTTGATCGCCGCTTGTTCAAAACGGTTGATGGGATCCAAACCGCGAAAATTTCCTTGATGGTCCACATCCATAATACCCGTTTGCACCATCCGTTGAACTTGTTCGTATACATCCAGGGTAGGTTCGACATCCCGGGGTATTTGAGCGGGGATGATCGATATGAACACGAGAAACAAAGGCACAAATCCCAAGTATCTGCGCATCGAAATCCTCCTAAAAGACAAAATTGACCTTCCGTTGCATTTCACCGGTTAGGTTGACTGTTTGGACCTGCCGTTCCATATCCGGGCCACGCACTTCGATTTCATGGGTTCCCGAACGCACTTCAATCTGCATTGGCGTGATTCCCACTTCCTGACCGTTTAGGTATACCCGTAACCCACTGGGGAATGAGTCTATGATCAGTTTTGTGTGACCCGGTAACTCCCGAGAAAGGGTATAGGTCTGACCGTCCAGAAAGGTTACAGTTTCTTTGAGTTCTCCCCGCTGCCAGACAAATCGGATCTCTCCGCTTCCCGGACGGACACGGACATCACGCAATGGGGTTTGACCGATCAATTCGCCCATCCAATAGACCGACGCTCCTGTCGGGTGCGTCACCACAAACAGGGAGGCTTCCCCTTCTAGGTTGATTATTTCATGATAGATGGTACCCGCGTTCAGTTTATAAACCCTGCGTCGGACCGGATACCCCGCCCGGACAATGTCGAACGTGTGCAAACCCTCTGTTGTGTTGATCAGATGAGGCAAGGGATACTGATTGCCATGGTGCATCACAAAGGCCTCTCCAGCAGGTAAGATCTCAATCTGTATGGTGGTGTCTTTGGTAAGATCGACTCGGACCAGCCGGTTTTCAAATAGGTCAACCCAGGTCATCCATTCCAGAGTTCCGCTTTTCAGGTGGATCAGATGCGCTCCATGCGGCGCTTCAACCTCAATCGGCGTGATCCCAACCTCTCGGTTGCCGATCCAAACAGCAGCTGCTGGAGTGGACTCCATGGTCAACAGATATTGCTTGACGTCCAAACGCAAGTCCACTCGGTTTTCACCCGGACGCAAAAAGATGTCTTGGCTCTTAGGAAGGTATCCGTTCGCTTCGATTCGAATATGATGCCTTCCGGTTTTCAATCCCTTCAAGGTCAAAGGCGCTTTTCCGATCTCCTGATCATTGAAAATCACTGTCGCGCCTTCTGGAACGCTTTGGATCTCAAGGTGGGCATAGGGTTCCAGCTCTTGGAAGATTTTATTCTCCAAAGCGCCGATGATCGAAACCATCTGCGATGCAGGATAATGCCACTCCGTTTCAAAAACCACCAGGTGCAATCCCGGTTCGAGATAAAGCTCTAATGGGGTTAATCCACGAAAGATCCCATCGATGCTTACTCGGGCTCCCGCGGGCTGGGAAACGATTTCGGTTTTCCCTTCTCTCTTCAGATCGATAAGCAACTCGCGGGTAAAGTATTGTTGAACCTCCACATAAAAAGAACGAGTTAAGTATCCGCTCAAACGAGCTTCGACCAGATACTTCCCGATAGGAAGAGTTCGTTCCGCTGCGCCCTGGCCCCATAGCTCGCCTTGCACAAAAATCTCCGCTTCTTGTGGCGTAGCAACAATCCGAAGTACACCGGCCGGTTTCAGGCTTAAGGTAACCGATGTGGCTTCTTGGATATGGTAGACAGCATCCAACCGCTCAAATCCCGGTTTCTCCGCCGTAAGCCGATGATGTCCCGGACTGAGAAAGAGAAGATCAGAAACAACACCCATTCGGTCCGAGATCCCAAACAGAACACCATTGATATAAACACTCACACTTCCCGGAACGGTCCGGAGTTGAATCGGAACGGCAAATCCAACCCCCAAAACCAACAGTGATGCGAAAACCAGCCAACATTTCTGATTTTTCATCCACACAAGGATCTGTACCTTCCTTTAGCTTCTCGTGGGACCAACCTAATCCCTTCGCTCGTAGGTTACAACAGGAAAAGGCAGCGGGCCAGGATCTGACCAAGTTAGAACAACACCTTCAATTTTTGATGGCTCAGGATCTACTTCGATGATTCGGGCGTCATCTGGAAGGATAAAAACCAGTTGGACATTCTCCTGGAGTACCAACTGATTATCCCCAAATCCCGTTTTCCATATTTCACCCCGACTTGTTGTCAATCCCTGTACTTTTCCCGTTTCGACAATCTCCAAGAATCCGCCCTTTCGGTATGCTGTAGCCTCATAGGCGATAACTTCTACCGGATGGGTCATTTTCTCCGATAACTGCTTCATTCCTTCGGCGTAGTCCTTCATCTTGTCTTCCATACTGATTGCGTTAAACTGGGCGCCCGTATTTTCTAGCTCTTGCTGATTTTCGTGCGTAAAGACCGCCAGGTTTTCCATTGTGGTGTACCCTTCCCAATCAAAGATGTACACCGCTCGATAAGACACTTGGTCCAGTTCCGGCCCACGTTGGAAGGTGCTAAAAATGTTGAATAAAGTAAAAGCTACGACAACAGCGAGCATGATCCATAACATTCGTTTGGGATTCATTCTTCGAACCGACTCCTTTTCCGTTTGGATAATTGACTCAAATCTGAAAAAAACAGTTTATGAAACCGCTTTCGTAACACATGGCGCGCGTCCAATCGCAAAGGGCGAAAGACCAAAATCTGGAAAACAATGACCAACCCAAAGGCAAAAACCAGACCACCCAAGAGGATAAATTGGTTTTGGTTCATAGCCTCTGTGTATAATTTCTCCAAATCACCCATGTTTTCCTTTATGGCTGGTCGGGCTCGGGTGTAGATATCCATGAATTCACCTGTATCTGACGCTTCCCAATCACGGATCAATCGATCGATCACGTGATGCAGTTGTTGGTTTTTTGTTTCCCAACGCCGCATCAGATCTCTTCCCCATAAGATGGGCAATGGGGAAGTCGTTTTGTGTACATCCATCAAATCTCTGAATTGGTCCACAAACTCTGTTTCCATTGGGACGCCATAGGTGAAATCAATCACTGCTTGTTGAACCAGTTGAATCAGACGAGTTGCATTTACCGATTGATACACCAATTGCTGTTGGAGAACCAATTGGTTCATGATCAAAAAAAACAGAAATCCAAGGGAAAAAATGGTTAAGCCACTGATCCAGGAAAGGTAGGGAACGATTTTCAATGCAAAACCACCCTAATCCTTTAGTTCTTCCAGCAGAAAGTTTTCGATCCAAGTGTCATCGACTTCAGTTTGAGCGCCAGATTCCATATCTTTTACCGTATACACACCCCTCTGCAGCTCGTTTTCCCCGATGAGTACGGTAAACCGGCTGTTGATTTTTGATGCGTATTTCATCTGATGAGAGATATTTCGATCCATTAGATCAATCACGACACTGATGGACCGTTTGCGGAGAAAATCAGCAACGATCAACCCTTTGCTTCGGGCTTCTTCGCCAAGGGTGAGAATATATACCTGAGGAGAATGATGATCCGGGATTGTGATCTGTTCTTCTTTCATGATCTCAACAATTCGTTCCATCCCGCAAGCAAAGCCAACCGATGGGATCGATCCTCCGCCTAGGCTCTCGATCAACCGATCGTATCGGCCGCCTCCAAGGATATCGAAGGTACGATCCTGAAAGGGATATATGACTTCAAAAACCATTCCCGTATAATAGTCCAATCCCCGCACCAAGCGTTCATTATGAACATAAGGGATTCCCAAATGCTCCAGATAAGTCTTGATCTGATCCTGGTCGTGAGAACACTGCGCACACAGAAACTGGGAAAGAGATGGGGCTTCTTTCTTCCGCTCGACATCTCCGGGAACTTTGCAATCTAAAAGCCGTAATGGGTTGGTCGATAGCCTCCGGTTGCAATCCGCGCATAAATGCTCGGCGTGGGGGGTATAATAGTCGATCAGGGCTTGCCTAAATCGAGCGCGATCCTCTTCGCAGCCCAGATGGTTTATCTGAAGCTCATGTCGTTTCAACCCCAGCATTTCCAAAAGAAAAACGGAAAACCAAATCACTTCCCCATCGGAAATTGGCAACGAAGAGCCCGCCAGCTCGATCCCAAACTGATGAAACTGTCTTTGTCTGCCAGCCTGAGGCCGCTCATACCGGAACATAGGACCAAAGTAAAAGAGCTTATGGGGCAGATGCACGGTGCGAAGGGCGTTTTCGATAAAGGCACGGATTACCGGAGCGGTCCCTTCTGGTCGAAGCGTCATGCTTCGGTTGCCTTTGTCTTGAAAGGTATACATCTCTTTTTGCACGATGTCCGTATCGTCTCCCACACCTCTAACGAACAGATCTGTACGCTCAAAAACAGGGGTCCGAATTTCTTGATACCCGAATGATCGGGCGACCGTGCGAGCAGAGTATTCGAAATAATTCCAGTAGGGAATCTCGGTTCCCAGGATATCAGCTGTACCTTTGGGACGGTTGATCAATGCGATTTCCTCCTCTATTCACCATTCAATAGGGATATGGATTCATTCTGTGTCAAATACCCGCAATCCTTTCCAAAGCGATCCCAAGGGAGAGGGCTCTCTTCATTTCGATGGCCAGTGTACGTTTCGGGATCGAGTCCGAGCGCAACCAAACCCTGAAACCACCGATTGCGGTCGAACAGGTCCTTCCAAGCTTCGAGAAATCCCCCTCGCTCCTGCACCCATTGGATCAGAGGGGCCAATTTCCGGTCCCCGCGGGATATTATGCCTTCGAGAAAAGAGAGGTAGGGATCATGGAATTCCACTTTGGCCCATTTCCTAAGAGGCATCAACCGATTGAATTTCTCATATAGCTCATCTACGGTGGCCTGCTTTTCATATTGAAAGGGGGTATGGGGTTTTGGTACAAACCCAGCGACACTGATTCGGATATCTTTCATCCCCGTGCCCCGGATCTTTCGGATCAGATCAACAATGGCATCGAGGTCCTCCGGTTCTTCCTGGGGCAATCCTACCATAAAATACAGTTTGATTTTCCTCCATCCCTTTTGTCGGGCCAGTGAAACAGTTGACAAAATATCTTCTTCAGTTAAATTTTTGTGGATTAAATCCCTCAATCGTTGAGATCCTGCTTCCGGTGCTATGGTCAGCCCACTTTTTTTTAGAGAGGAAATCTCTTCAGCCAAATCCAATCCGAACCGGTCCGCTCTGGTGGATGGAATCGATAAGGAAATGCCTCGATCTCGGAGATACGGAACCAACTCCGAAAGAATGGTCCGGATCTCGGAATGATCCAAAGTGCTCAAAGAAAGGAGAGAAATCTCATCATACCCGGTATTTTCCAACAATGTCTTGGCGTCTTGAACAATGGTATCGGCCTTACGCTCCCGATAGGGACGGTATACGGCGAAAGCGTGACAAAACTTGCATCCCCGGTAGCATCCCCGCAAGGGTTCCAGCTGCGCTCGATTATGCACAACATCAAAAAAGGGGATCACAGGGGATAAGGGAGGTCTTGTAGCTGAAAAGTTGACCAAGCGTTTGGGAATGGCGGTTTGATTTTGGGTATGTAGGTCTGGAATGTAGATCCCCTGCACGCGAGATAGCCCATCCAACCTAGCACGGCGATCTTTTCCTTTCATTGGTTTGAGAACATGAACGATCTCCTGCATTGCCTCTTCCCCTTCTCCGATCAGAAAGGCATCAAAAAAAGGAGCCAAAGGTTCAGGGTTAAAGGCGCAAGGGCCTCCGCCCAGGATCAAAGGATCATGATGATCCCGGTCTTGGGATCGAAGCGCGATACCGGATAGGCGAAGGATCTCTAAGGCTCCCGGAAAGCTCAATTCATATTGAAGCGTGATCCCGATCACATCAAATTCCTGCGCAGGCCGAAATCCTTCCAATCCGTACAACGGAATCCCTTGTTCGATCATCCACTTATGCATATCGACCCATGGCAAAAAGGCGCGCTGGGCATGGACGCCTTCCATGGAATTGAGTTGCTCATACAGGATCTTTAAGCCCAGATGGCTCATCCCAATATCATAGATATCCGGAAAAGCCAATAAGAAGGATAGATCTTCAGGCGAGCCGGGAGAAGCGGAGTGATATTCTCCTCCCAGGTACCGGATCGGCTTGCGAACCTGATACAATACTCCGGATTTATGGAGAATCGGGCGTATGTTCACGATTCACCTCGATATTCCGGGGCAAGGCAAGGCTGACGCCGATTCCAATCAAAGTACCGATACCGATACTCATCATTTGCCTCAAAAAAACGGTCAAAAGTGGCGTATGAACATGCTGAAAGGAGTTGACTGTTGTGGTGATCCCAATCACGGCTAACACGGGCACCAAAAAAGCGTATCGCCCAAGGGTATGGTGCCGGTTGAACAGATACAACCACAAAGCCGCATATCCAGCAACTTCCTTAAAGCGCGGTCGAATGCCCAAGGTAACCTCCAACCAATCGCGAAACTGACGTTCGATGTTGAGAACCAATGCGCTGTTCCCTGTGCGGGTAATGACGTAGATTCCTGCCGCCAACAGGACAATCAATAGCATTAGGTCCGACCAATTCAATCGCACCTTCATGTTCTTCGCTCCATACAATGCAAACTCCCGCAAAAAGACCAAAAAGGGGAGATAGAACAAGGTCAGCTTCACCCCCTGTGGGAGCAGGATCTGATAGACCGTCTCAAACCGAAAGTTCATGGCATTGACCATAATGCCAATAATCGTGGCTAAGGCAATCAAAGTGAGGTATTTGACAAGGGGGGAACTGCTCATAGCCCGGTATTCTCGAAATACCCCAGCTATGCCCAATGCAGCAACCAGCCCGGCAAAAGCAGATAATGGATCGCCTCGCTGGATAAATACCCACGCTAGATACCCCAATACTCCCAGGAACAGATAGAAATTATAGGAGACCAGGAGCGCGCACCCCCCAATGATCAGAAGGGCTTGAAACCAAACTTGAGCAGGAACAGGAATGGTGGCAATCTCCGGGTTCATGGAAAAGAGCCGGGCCATATCGATCCCGTATTGTAGATAATCAACGCCGATTTCTGGCGCCAAAGGCTGAATCCAGAAAAAATCAATGCTGCGTTCCTGTTTTGCGCGGATCCAACGCCGAAGGATCATAGGGTAACTGAGTCCAAGATTCACAGGCTCTTGCGTTTTGATGGTATGGACGCGAAAGACCTGATCGCGCTGATCTGGCGCACGCAAAGCCAATGAGTGCCGAACCAATTCGCTCACGGGGTTCATTTCCAAAAAACCAACCGTAATCTCATATCGATCCAGCATTTCAGCTAACCGTTGCGGATTCAAAGAATCCGGTGGTTGCTCGAAAAAAATGACTTTATGCCCTTTGCGGCTCTCTAAAGAGGGTTCAAGCTGATCTATCGAATGGACCGAGAAGTCAAACACATAGATAACACGAGAACTCCTAGGTCCCATTTGCGTTGCGTCGTGCATGAGATAAAAACTTGCCATCTCGCCCACATAACGCTCATCAAACCCCAAAGCAACAGGAGAAGCCCCCATATCATATTCATGCCTTGGTACGACATACCAAAAGATGGAGAACAATCCGATGAAAAAAAAGAGATAAAAGGATACCTTACGTACTCGATCCATCCAATCCATTCAGGAACAAACCCCCCGTTCGATGCCCAATTATACCACGAATGGATCAGCCTTTCACAAACCCAACTAGGCGCCACGGTGAGGGAGAAAACAGATCATTATCCTCTTTTTCAAACGCAAACTGTCGCGTTCTCGGATTCTTTTGGTTCGTGCCGAAGATTCAGGAGTCAGAAGCGCTAAGGTTCTTGCGGACGAGGAGTTATGATTGCATCCAGATGACCCGTGATGTCCTCCTGTGTCTCTTGTTCTTCATCTGTGACGTACAATAGATTCACTCGAAACTCAACTTCTTGAGGATCTAGGCTTTTTGGATCGATTTCTACGACAATGTAATAATGCTCATCCCCTACCCCGAACTGCGCCCAAGCCAGTGTTACTGCAGAATCATAAGGATCTTCTGGATCAAAATCATGAAATGTGACATCATAGTCCATGATGAATTCTCCGTTCTCCGGCCCTCGAATGCGGATGATGTTCTCTGAAGGGATCTCCACCCTTTTCTGGGTTTGGGGTGGAGCAAGGGCGGGGAAGGCTTTCACCAGGGTTCTTCGAAGACCAAAGGCAAGGATACCTCGAACAGAGGCTTCAGAAACAGAAGATGGATCAGGCGCAGGAATGGTAGCCGATCCGACCATACGTACTGGATCTTGCGTGATCGTGACCGTTCCGCTTCCGGAAGTGCCCAATACGATCGGAGACGGGTCAAGTTGCAAGGTCAAAGTCGCTTGAAAATCCCATTCTGTCTCTCCATCGATATTCGGATCAAAGAGCGCAATGAGGTCGATATCTCTATCGGGTTGGTAGATCCATGTTTCTTGCAAATCCAGAGGCTGGTTCTCATCTTCCGGATCCACCCCGGCCTCCCACCAGCCCAAGAACACCCACCCTTCAAAGGGTTGGGCTTTCAAGGTCACACTTTGGCCGGCAGGAATATCTTCTTCCAATGTCTCGCTCAGGTCCTGGTCATCCATTCCCACCAGTCCCCCGAAATTGGGAAAGGCTTTGGACCGAATCGTCACCGGTTCTCCAAACTCTTCGAAATTGGCTAGAAGGGTGACATTTTCTGCAGGCATGGTGTAGGTGTGGCTGGTTTGGGTGCTGATCTCTGTATCATCCTTCGTCCAGTTGACAAAGAGATAACCTTCATTGGGTTTCGCGTCTATGGAAACGGGGCTTCCTATTTCAACAAGCAAACTCTGTTGTGAATCCCAATCTCCTTGGTTGATCTGTACTTCTCCTCCCGTAGTCGGGCTTGATGCTGTTGTGATGACGGCTTTGGTTACCCCTTCTGTCCTCGCAATGCGGAAACCCAGATAGGCATTGCGAGTGTTGGGAGTTACGCTGCTGCGGTAGACGACTCGGCTTTGCTGCGCTTCGACATACCAACTGCCGCCCCGTCTGACGCGGTGCGTACCGCTGGATGGGCCTATGGGATTGGTCTTTGCTGAACTTGTGTAAGTACCAGACCAGTCATGACACCATTCCCGGGCATTTCCGCTCATGTCATGCAAGCCCAGTTCGTTCGCGTCTTTTCCGCCTACTGGTTGGGTTTTCCGACCGGTTCCGTCTGCATCCGAATTTCCTGTATACCATGCCACTTCATCAATGGTGTCGCTTCCTGCATAAAGGAATCTCGGCGGTATGGGCAGGGCTTGATGTCCCCCAGAGGCGGCATACTCCCATTCCGCTTCTGTAGGCAGTCGATACCCTTCCACTTGCGTGATGTCTGTTGTGATCTCTCCATTCCGGTTCAGGAGGTTGCCATTGCTGTCATAGGCCCGGGCCAGTCCGTTTCGTTCGCTGAGCCAGTTGCAGTACGCAATCGCATCCCACCAGTTTACTCGGATCACTGGACGGTCCCCTCTTCCCCAGTTCTCGTCGCTGGGTTTGTAGCTTGCCGTATCATCACTGAAGGCGTCGTACTGGTCGAAGGTCACTTCGTACTTGCCAATCCAGTAGTCGTAGGTAAAGGTGACCTGGTGTACGGGTCTGCTACTCGGTATATCTTCTCCCCACTCCCCCATCTGGAAGGTCCCGCGATTGACACGGACCATCTCACCAGGATCCGCGGGTCCTCCTACTTCTTCAAAGTTTGCCACCAAGGTCACATTCTCGGCTGACATGGTGTAGGTGTGGTTGGTATGCGTGCTGATCTCTGTATCATCCTTTGACCAGTTGACAAAGTGATAGCCTTCATTGGGTTTCGCATCTATGGAAACGGTGCTTCCTATTTCAACAAGTAAACTCTGTTGTGAATCCCAATCTCCTTGGTTGATCTGTACTTCTCCTCCCGTAGTCGGGCTTGATTCTGTTGTGATGACGGCTTTGGTTACCCCTTCTGTCCTCGCGAGGCGTAGGCCCAGACCGGAGTCGCGATCGTCGGGAGTACCGCTGCCGCGATCAGCGACCCTACAGCGTGCCGCACTATTGTGCCAACTGCCGCCCCGCGCCGCACGGTCCGAACTGGTGGATGGGCCTATGGGATCGATCTTTGCTGTGGGCGTGTAAACCCCCCACCAGTCATGGCACCATTCCCACACATTTCCGTTCATATCATGCAAGCCCAGTTCGTTCGCATCTTTTCCGCCTACCGGTTGGGTTTTCTGACCGGCTCCGTAGGTATCGGAATTATCACTATACCACGCCACTTCATCAATGGTGTCGCTTCCTGCATAAAGGAATCTCGGATCATTTGCGTTGTGCCCGCCACTTGCTGCGTACTCAAACTCAGCTTCCGTGAGCAGCCGATACCCAACCACCTGTGTGATATCTTCTGTAACGTTTCCAGCAGCATTCAAAAGGCTTCCTTCATCTTCTTCCCCTTGCAAACGGTAGGCAACGGGCAATCCTTCCTGTTCACTACGCCAGTTGCAAAAGGCAATCGCATCCCACCAGTTTACGTTGATCACTGGACGGTTGCCTCTTCCCCAGCCCTCGTCATCGGGTTCGCTTTTGTCTGTATCATCACAGAAGGCGTCATATTCGTCGAAGGTCACTTCGTACTTACCGATCCAGTAGTCGTAAGTCAAGGTAACCTGGTGTACGGGTGTGGCATAAGCCCAATCCGATAGATCCCCCACCTCATCTCCCATCTGGAAGGTCCCGCTATTGACACGGACCATTACTGGAGCGAAGAAGTTCGCGACCAAGGTGGTATTCTGCGCCGGCATCGTGTAGGTGTGTTCGGAATCTGTGCTGACCACTTCACCATTTATTGTCCAGGTTACAAAGAAATACCCTTCATGAGGTGTGGCAGTGATGACAACCATTTCTCCCTCATGATATTCTCCCTCTCCAGAGAGGACTCCACTTTCTGTCGGGTTGGATATTAGTGTCAAGGTCAACTTCTGCGTGACCACAACTGGCTGTTCGTCATTGGCTTTCACGTCCACGAGGTTCGAGTAGTCTTTCAAGCGTTTTTCTCCATCCTCGCTTTGTGTATAGAAAAGTGTTTGGATACCAGATGCTCCTAGAGGAAGTGGGTCGTACTGAAGAATCAATTGCGTGCCTGTAGCGCCTGGATGGATTGTGTTGGGAAAGACCGATTCACCTGCCTGGGTGAGTCGGAACTGGGTTTGATCGAGAAGGGACAAGGAAGGCATCAGGAGATGGGTATAGGTCAGTGTGATTGCGATTCCTTCCGCGTCCGATTCAGCCGTTGCTTGTGCCATCTCCGCAGGATCCAGCCATTGGGACTGTGCAGGGTCCAGCCATCGCTTTTGGGAAAAGTCCACAACACGCTCTGGAAAAGCTTCGGGAGGCTCGATGTTTTCCAGCGGGATGACATTCGCCGGGTTGTCTCGGAAGTCTTCCAATGAGCAAACCCAGGGAGAACCGGCAATGGTGACCAATGCCCAGACTTCCTGGGTGGGTATGCCTTGTATGGCATCTCGGATCGCTCTTCGGTATGCGCCGCTCTTCGATCCCATGTAGGGGAAGGAGTAGAACAACCAGATATCTCCAGCTTTGTAGTAGAGCCCTGCGCTTTCCGCTTCGCGGGCCTCCTGCGCGGAAGATGCGGGGAGCCAGCTTGTGTCGGGCTCCAAGGAAACTGTAATCTCCTGAAGGCTCTTTCCTTGGGGATTTCTGGCCACCAAAGTGATGAACCGGCTACCGATATCTGTGACCAAAGGCCAAAGGTGGATCACCGGCATTGCAGGCACAGTATCCAGAAGTTGATCCCCTTCGTAGATCTCCACCGACGTGGCCCTTCCACGGAGATTGATTGTGAGGCGGTATTCGGAAAAGGCAAAAAAGGTGTCAGTATCGATTCGATCGACCTTTCCGCTAATCCGAACGGGAAGAACAAAGTCTTCGGCGATACAACCTACAATGATAGCTCCCGCCAATAGCACGATTGAAATCACCCAGAAGAATCCTCTTCCTTTAATCCGCATAGGTTTTTCCACCTTTCTGTACTGTGATCAAAGATTGCCTCATCGTAAACCCAATCCCTAGGGCTTTTCCAGCACCCTTGATTTATTGACTTTTAGCACCTGATGGGATTCTCATCAGGGCAGGGTCACATCATACCCCGCTTCTATGCACACATTGTCTTCTCCGGGTCCCCAAGCTTCGAATGGGTCTCCGTGTGTATTGCCATCGTATGTGTTTGACGATTCCTCAAATGGAGGCGAATGACGGCGTACCGTTCTGGATTCTCCATTCACGGTGACAACCGCATCGCGTTCCCAATTGGATGCGCAGCCGTACACGCCGCCTCCCCGTGTTTTTGCATGGTTATCATAGATGGAGTTTCCCGTGATGAAGACGTCGCTGCCAGTATGCACATAAACTCCACCACCATATCCTGGACTGTTGTCGTTCTCATCCCCAGCGGTGTTGTGATGAACGCTATTTCCAGTCAAGGTGATCGTGTCACAATTGTCGTAAACCATGATGCCGCCTCCTTTTTCACGAGCGGCGTTGTGATGGATGGTGTTTCCTTGAACTGTGATCGTTGAATCGGTGCAGTAGGCGAAACTGATGCCGGCTCCATTAAGTGCAGCATTGTGATGGATGGTGTTCCCTTGGACAGTGACGGTTGAGTTGGGACATTGGATACTGATCCCACCTACCCAGTGTGAGGAGTTGTACGAAATAACGTTCTCATTGATTGCGTGGGTGCCCGCAGAAGAACTAAACCTGATTCCACCGCCGGTCGCTCCACCGTCACCTGTTCTGTTTTCCTTGACGGTGTTATTGATGATCTGCGTATCGAAAGGATCCCCGCCCACGCTGATTCCGTGAGGCACGTTTTCCTCGATCGTGTTGTTGGTGATGGTGAGTTGCCCTACGCTCTCATACTGAGACCAGCCCAAAGAAAGGCCACCAAATAAGCGATTGCGGGATATGGTGTTATCGGAAATCGTCACATTGATCCCTGGATCCGATTGGCTTCCAGTTCCATACAACCACACGCCTCCGCGATGGTTGTCTTGGATCCGATTGCCGAGGATGTCCAGATCGCTTCGAAGATCCGAGAAGTATATCCCATGTCCTTGATGGTCTTCAATGGTGTTGTCCTCGATCCAGACTTTTCTGGCTCGACTCACATGAATGCCAGATAATTGCGAACCCGTATAGCCTTCCGCAAAACCATTTCCGGTCATCACATTCTCTTTAATCGTCACATCAGCAGTTGTACGTATCCGGGATCCCTCTAGCTGATTTCCTTGAATCGTGTTCCCGATGATCGATATGTTCCCATGAACAACCCGGTCTGTGAGTATATCATTTTGGTGGATCAGAATTCCCGCCCGTCGATTATTGATGATTCGGTTCTCGTGAATATGGAGTGCAACAGGGTGGTTGACATAACACTGGATTCCGAACACAGGGCTGTTTTGAATGGTCAATCCCGAGATGTGGATTTCCAGTTCAGGCGCATCAGGTTCGAATGGGGGTGTTTGGATCGAAATGACACCTCCATCGATGATTGTGTTTTCGGGGCCATGGGCGCTTCGTACTGTAAGACTCTTATCAATCTCGAAACTATCATAGGTTCCTGGATACACAACGATTTCATCTCCGGCATCCGCTTGGTCGTGCGCGTCGGCGAAGCTCAGATGCCATGTATCTTGAGTGGCATTGTGGATGGATCCATAGTAGACATTGAAGTAATGGAAATCAATATACCTCAAAGGTAAGGCTGGCGGTCTTCCCCATACCGCGAATCCAAGAAGGTTCGCACCCGGTACCAAATCGATTTCCATTTGTGTAGTGGATCCTTCCAGTCGGGTTTGGTTACGATATACATGGATGGTTCTTTCGCCAGACAACCACGTGATCAGTTTGGGTTCATTGTGGATGTGCCCATCGACAAGCGGCAGTATTTCATTTGTAGATGGGTCTCTGAAACGGACCGCATAATTATCAGGGAACAAGTCATTCCCGATTGTGCCATCAAGGACCTGTTCCCAAAGCGGAGCCACCAAACCATAGTCGATCATCGTCCTGTTTGACACAAACCGGATCCAATCATACAGTTTTCCTTGGCCCGCCGCAATATCCTCAGCATTGGCACCAGAAGAGTAGGGCTGAAACTGACCGTCAGAATAGTACACCTTTCTGTTTCGCATTCCCGGGTAATTGGGATCGGCGATACCAATCGCGTCTTGTGTGACCGAATAGGCCACCATTGCATGGCCGCCACCAACTTGCATGTTACGGACTCCAATGTACTGGGGTTCTCCGGTCAAGAGCATAGAAAGGGCGAAAAGATTCCTTGTTCCTGTATCACCGATCCCGGGAACTTCTACCAACTGCCATCTTCCATCGATCTGTTTCAACACATAGCCCTGAATGTTAGCGAAGAAAGTGGACGCAAAGTTGGTAAAATCTAACTTGATTTGGATCACCGCACAAAACCGATACGCCCAGGAATCATCCAGCCAGAAATCCGGCGTGCTCAAATCCCCGAAATTGTTGTCATACATTCCCCACAAAGAGCCGCTCTCCGCTTTCTTTTCTGCGTAGTACCACATCGCTCCAATCGCCTGTCCAGCGCAATGCCCATACGGACTGATAAAGGAACCTCTGTTCGCAAAACTGAAATCGTCCACTCCCGGCTGAAAACCTGAATGGATGCCTTGTTCGATGTAGGAGTCCAGAAGAGCCTGTGAAATACCGGTCACAGTGAACATCGAAAACCGGCGAGTTCCGATCAGGATCTTTCCATCTTCTGCAGAAATCAATTGCATCCCTTCCAATTGTCCTGTCACAGGGTCATAGAGGAATGCCATGGCAAAGTGGTCTTCGGGCACGACCACAGGAATCTCCACCAACATCATCTCATCTGAATACCCGCCACCGTTCTCCACAATGATCATAGGGGTGAGCGGATTGAATCGGTCTCCGAACGCATGGTCCAGAATATCGGCCGATGAGATTCGGAAAGTTCTGAGACCGTCGTAGGAATTCGGAGGCACGCTCAGTTCCAAACCGTGCAAAGGATGGCCCGGCTGGTTGATCTGAACAACACCGCCATCACCCGAAGCAATGACTTGTTCCTCAAGCAGCGCTTGTGGACCGACTTGGATCGGTTGGGGTCCCGGAGACTCCGGGTTGAACTTAGCCCTGTACGTTTTACTGGCAGTTGCCTGGAACGAAAAGCGCTTATCGGCACTCACTCTTGTCGCGCCATCATACCAGCCATCCCAGGTATAGCCGGTATTCTCCCGAGCCACCAGAGTGACCTGGGTTGCTCTGTTTACCGTTACACTTTGGTTTATGCCCCATGCGCCATCATCGATTCGTACCTCTCCCCCCAATTCGGGATCAGATTGAGCGGTGATCGTGCACTGGGCGGCTTCTTCTTCAAAGTGCGCCAACAGCGTTGTGTGTTGCGCAGGCATGGTGAAGGGAAAGTCTGCCTGACTGCTGATCAACGATCCATCCTGGGTCCATCGGACAAAGCGAAATCCCGCATTGGGTTGTGCGGTGAGGGCTATCCAATCACCCGGTTCATAGGATCCCGCGCCGTTCAGGGTCCCGCCTTCATTGGGGTTGGCCTCCAGCGTGAGTTCATATTCCTGAGCATCTGTGATGCTGATCGTATCCGGGCTTTGGACCTCCAATACACCCGAATGGTCTTTCAAGCGGTGTTCTGTATGTGTGCTTTGGGTATAGGATAGGGACTGCAAGTCTTCCAGTTCGAGGGTTGACTGCTCAAAACGAAGGATCAGCCGGTTCGAGGCAACTCCCAAAGCCAACTGATCCGGTTGCAGGGGTTGGCCACCTGTTCCCAGGTGGAATTGTCTCGGATCCACGTGTTGGATTTGATCTGCCAATGGGGCTGAATAGGAAACCGCAACGATCAGAGTTTGCCCATCACCGGACGCGCTTGCGCGAATCATGCGAGTCGGTTCGATTCTGGATCGGGTATGGGGATTGAACCAAAATCGTTCTCCCAAGTTCACCACCCGTTGCGGAAAAGCAAAATGGTCCTGCGCAAAGAGATCAAGGGCTTGCGCATTTCCGGGATCGGCACGAAAACCCTCCAGCGTACACGCGCGTGGAACCCCGCCCACCGTGACCAGAACAAGGTTCTGATCGGACGGAAGCACTTGCACCGTGTTTCGGATATCCCTTCGATACGCTGCGGTTTGAGCGCCCATATGGCGGAAGGAGTAGAAATGCCAGACATTTGCAGCCTTATAGTAGAGTCCTGTGTTGTCTGTATCACGGTATTCAGATTCTGTTTTGACGGGAAGCCCATTCGACCCGGGATCCAAGGGGACCGAGATCTCCCGAAGACTTTTGCCGTGGTGGTTTCGCGCGATCAATGTGATCGATCGGCTTTCAATATCGGTGACCAACGGCCAATGATGGATCACTGACCTTGCGCGCAAGCTTTCCAGAAACTCTTCACCTTCGTAAATGTCGACTGTGGCTGCGCTGCCACGAAGATTGACAGTAAGGCGGTATTCTGAAAAGCCAAAAAAAGGATCGGAATCGATTCGATCGACATACGCGGTCATCCGAACGGGATGTACAAGATCTTCGGCGATACAACCGATAAAGATCACTGCCATCAGCAGAATGACAGAGAAGATCCAAAATGATGTTCTTCCTTTTATGCGCATACGCTTTCCGCCTTTCTCTGCCAACGAACTGTGTTACTAATGTTGATCTTGTTGGCAAAGGATGTTGCTATTTGCTGGGAACCGAAACATCGATGGAGTCTGGGGTGAGCACATCCAAACCTTCGGCGTCTTCCAACGGATGGGTTTTTGATTCGTAGTACAAAGGAGTGTTTCCGCCTTCATTGTTGGTATCAGGGTAGTTGTTAAAAACAAGAACGATTCTATCTGGATCGGTATCAACCCACTGAAGTTCATCCGCGTTTACTATTACAGGAGCGCCCTCAGGCCAATAGGTCAAGTCAAACTGATCAGCACCTAAAGATGCTGGATCATTCAAATGATTTGTGTAGGTGACTGTTACATGTAGATTATTGCCTGTCCAAATGGCAGTAGCACCATCCCAAACCATACAAGTAGGTCTACTGGGAATGGTCACTTCAAGCGTATCGGGTGTTTTCGCGTCAGTTCCATCTAGGTTTTTGACTGGATAATCATCACCTTGCACATATGTTAGTGTTCTTTCACCACCATTTGTGTCTGGATAACCAAAGAACGCGACGATTAGTTTTTTGTTATCGCCATCGTCAATCTCAATCCAATATGCTTCCTCATCACCTGGGCCATCGGTATCGAAAGCCAATCCAAATTGATCCGCTCCGAGTCCAAAGCCATCATCATCTTTAAATATTTCTATGGGACCGGAATATGTGATAGTTAAGGCTAAGTCTAGAGATGTCCATTCAGCAGCAGCACTGACCATTTTAAACTCAAAGGGGTCTTCAACAGTGACAGTCACAGTCCAGATTTTTGTGGTAACGCCATCTTCGGCAGTAACGGTATAGGTAACTGGGTCAGTGAAATCATTGGAAGTAGTACCACTGACCTGAGGTGTACCATTCACCGTAGCAGTTGCGCCTGGTGATAGTGTGAATGTGGCCACTAGCGTGGTGACACCAGTACCGTGAGGAACGGTAATATCGATCGTTCCCGATGCGTTGGATGTGATGACCGCCTCGCCATCTTGTCCAGGTATGCCGTATGCGAGGATTTCTGCTTGATCACTTGCAGGTGAGTCTTCAACAGTGACAGTCACAGTCCAGATTTTTGTGGTAACGCCATCTTCGGCA